>NZ_LN913006.1:3214044-3512494 GCF_001487165.1 Blautia massiliensis (ex Durand et al. 2017) | reverse complement strand
TCAGACATCTCCGGATCACGGGATATTTGCTCCTCCCCGAAGCTTTTCGCAGCTTATCACGTCTTTCATCGGCTCTTAGTGCCAAGGCATCCGCCCTGTGCCCTTATTGCTTGACCTTTCGCTTCATCACCCTAGCGTAGGTGATGCGGTCTCTTGATTCTCGTGTCTTCCGATACTCTCGTATCTTCCGACATGTGTTTGATTACTCTGTTCAATAACAGATAAATCGATGTCTTCCTATCTTTGCGTTTGCATTAATTTCTTAATACTTTGCGTTTAAGGATATTTGATTAACTTAATCAAATCTCATGTATGCAGTTTTCAAGGTACAATGCTGACTGATGTTTTATCAGCCATCTGAAAGGAAAATAGCTTTTTCTCTCAGATCACTGGTAAAACCAGCATCTATCTCATCAGGTTGCCCTGTTCTTCTTTTTTTGATCTGGCGCCCACCTGCTCTCCCACACCGTCTCCAGTGCAGTACCATCGGCCGATTGGGTCTTAACCGTCGTGTTCGGGATGGGAACGGGTGTGTCCCCCAACCGCATCGGCACCAGAAATATCTCAGCTTGATAGCTAAACAGTAAAACACATTCTTTTTCTCTACTTTTTCCTTAGAAAGGAGGTGATCCAGCCGCACCTTCCGATACGGCTACCTTGTTACGACTTCACCCCAGTCATCGGTCCCGCCTTCGGCAGCTCCTTCCTTGCGGTTAGGTCACTGACTTCGGGCGTTACTGACTCCCATGGTGTGACGGGCGGTGTGTACAAGACCCGGGAACGTATTCACCGCGGCATTCTGATCCGCGATTACTAGCGATTCCAGCTTCGTGTAGTCGGGTTGCAGACTACAGTCCGAACTGGGACGTTATTTTTGGGATTTGCCCACCCTCGCAGGTTCGCTTCCCTTTGTTTACGCCATTGTAGCACGTGTGTAGCCCAAATCATAAGGGGCATGATGATTTGACGTCATCCCCGCCTTCCTCCAGGTTATCCCTGGCAGTCTCCTCAGAGTGCCCGGCCGAACCGCTGGCTACTGGGGATAGGGGTTGCGCTCGTTGCGGGACTTAACCCAACATCTCACGACACGAGCTGACGACAACCATGCACCACCTGTCTCCTCTGTCCCGAAGGAAAGGAACGATTAAGTTCCGGTCAGAGGGATGTCAAGACTTGGTAAGGTTCTTCGCGTTGCTTCGAATTAAACCACATGCTCCACCGCTTGTGCGGGTCCCCGTCAATTCCTTTGAGTTTCATTCTTGCGAACGTACTCCCCAGGTGGAATGCTTAATGCGTTTGCGGCGGCACCGAAGAGCTTTGCTCCCCGACACCTAGCATTCATCGTTTACCGCGTGGACTACCAGGGTATCTAATCCTGTTTGCTCCCCACGCTTTCGAGCCTCAACGTCAGTTACCGTCCAGTAAGCCGCCTTCGCCACTGGTGTTCCTCCTAATATCTACGCATTTCACCGCTACACTAGGAATTCCGCTTACCTCTCCGGCACTCAAGACGGGCAGTTTCCAATGCAGTCCCGGGGTTGAGCCCCAGCCTTTCACATCAGACTTGTCCATCCGTCTACGCTCCCTTTACACCCAGTAAATCCGGATAACGCTTGCCCCCTACGTATTACCGCGGCTGCTGGCACGTAGTTAGCCGGGGCTTCTTAGTCAGGTACCGTCATTTTCTTCCCTGCTGATAGAAGTTTACATACCGAGATACTTCTTCCTTCACGCGGCGTCGCTGCATCAGGGTTTCCCCCATTGTGCAATATTCCCCACTGCTGCCTCCCGTAGGAGTCTGGGCCGTGTCTCAGTCCCAATGTGGCCGTTCACCCTCTCAGGCCGGCTATGGATCGTCGCCTTGGTGGGCCGTTACCTCACCAACTAGCTAATCCAACGCGGGTCCATCTTATACCACCGGAGTTTTTCACACCGAGCCATGCAGCTCTGTGCGCTTATGCGGTATTAGCAGTCATTTCTGACTGTTATCCCCCTGTATAAGGCAGGTTACCCACGCGTTACTCACCCGTCCGCCACTAGAAACAATCTAAATCTGCCGAAGCTTCAATAAAAGGTTTCCCGTTCGACTTGCATGTGTTAAGCACGCCGCCAGCGTTCATCCTGAGCCAGGATCAAACTCTCTGATAAAGTGTTTGAATCTTTTACTCAAGACAACCGTTTGGCTATCTCTCGTTTTTACTGCTTTTGGTTTGTTTAAACCGTTCTTTAAATGTAAAGAAATTTTCGAGAATCGTATGTGTTTCACTGTTTAGTTATCAAGGTTTGTTGTGTCTGTCTCTCGGACAGCTTGTTCATTTTATCTCATTCTCAACTGCTTGTCAAGAACTTTTTTAATTTTTTTGAAGTATTTAGTCTTCAAAAAAATCAAAACGGAGAAGGAGGGATTTGAACCCTCGCGCCGCGTTAACGACCTACTCCCTTTCCAGGGGAGCCCCTTCGGCCAGCTTGGGTACTTCTCCAAATTGCCCTACTTACTAAGTAGTTCCGATATTTATCTCTGCCGTTCTCAGCGACAGGTGATATTATATCTCGTATCTTTTATGTTGTCAAGTACTTTTTTAACTTTTTTAAAAAGTTTTTATTCTGTATTTGACAAACGGAGAGAGTGGGATTCGAACCCACGCGCCCTTGCGGACAAACGGTTTTCAAGACCGCCTCGTTATGACCACTTCGATATCTCTCCATATAATGTTTTTCAACATTTTTTGTGCTGTTTTGTCAGCGCATGTTGTATTCTATCATCAAATATCTCCCCTGTCAATAACAAATTTGATATTTTTTTCAAAAAATTGGACATATAGCTTCAATTTCTGCTATATGTCCATATTTACCGGGATTTTCACCCTGTTCTACTCTCTGTTCTACTCTCTATTCTACTCTCTGTTTTCCTTCAAAAATGCCTCCGCAACCACCAGATCTTCCGGTGTTGTGATCTTGATATTGCGATAAGAACCTTCTGAAAAGCGGATCTTCACCCCGGTCTCATGTTCTGCAACCATGGCATCATCTGTAATTCCTGTCATTTCCTTCTGCCGAATGCTGGTATATGCGCCATAGATCAGTGGGTACTGAAAGATCTGCGGAGTCTGGACGATCCATACACTGCTGCGATCCGGAGTTTCACTGACATTCCCATCCTCATCTGCGATCTTAACTGTATCCTTGGAAGGCATGCCTGTAACACTGGCACCTGTCTGTGCTGCTGCCATAAGTCCTCTTTCAATGATCCCATGATCAATAAATGGTCTGGCACCGTCATGGATCAGCACATACTCTGTGTCTTTACACGCACGAAGTCCTTCATAAACAGAATCGTACCGTTCTTTTCCGCCGGATACTACAGCAGAAATCTTTGTAAAACCATATTTTTCCACGATTTCTTCTTTGCACCAGAAAACATACTCCTCCCCTGTTACCAGGATCACATCCCTGATCAGCGGACTTTCCTGAAAACAGCGCAGAGAATAACAGAGCACCGGCATCCCGTCAAGCTCCATAAACTGCTTCTGTATTTTGCTGTGCATTCTCTTTCCCTGGCCTGCTGCCAGGACAATAGCTGTATTTCTGCACTCTCCCATGATCAATTACCCCGGATTCTTTTATCTTTCGCCAAGCTTCAGGTTCGGAACCGCATTCAGATCCCAGCTGTGGCGTGTTCCCCTGATATATTCATAGTAAGCTGCCACACCGATCATCGCTGCGTTATCCGTACAGAAGATCGGTGACGGACGGTAAAATTTGTATCCACGTTCTGTACATGCTTTTTCCATAGCAGTGCGAAGTGCTCCGTTGGAAGCAACACCTCCTGCAATGGCAACCTTTTTCATGCCAAAATCAGCTGCTGCCTGCATGGTATGCTCTACCAGTACGTCAACAACCGCCTTCTGGAAGGATGCCGCGATATCTGCACGGTTTACTTCCTCACCTTTCATTTTTGCCCCGTTTAAATAATTAAGAACTGCGGACTTCACGCCGCTGAAGCTGAAATCATATGGATTTTCGCCGATTTTTGCACGTGGAAACTCGATAGCGTCCGGATTTCCTTCCTTTGCCAGCTTATCGATCTTCGGTCCTCCCGGATATCCCAGCCCAATGGCACGTGCAACCTTATCAAATGCCTCACCTGCCGCATCGTCTCTGGTTCGGCCCAGGATCTCAAACTGGCCGTAGTCCTTCACAATAACAAGATGGGTGTGTCCACCGGATACAATGGCACAGAGAAACGGCGGTTCCAGATCCGGATGCTCAATATAATTGGCAGAAACATGGCCTTCTATATGATGCACGCCTACCAGTGGCAGGTTTCTTGCATAGGCAATAGCCTTGGCTTCTGCCACACCTACAAGAAGTGCACCGACAAGCCCCGGTCCATAGGTTACACCGATAGCATCAATATCATCCAGAGTGACATTTGCCTCGTCCAGCGCTTCCTGGATGACCTGGTTGATCCTTTCTATATGATTTCTGGAGGCGATCTCCGGTACAACACCTCCGTACAGTTTATGGATCTCGATCTGTGAGGAAATCACGTTTGATAAGACAGTCCTTCCATTTTTTACAACGGAAGCTGCCGTTTCATCACAGGAGCTCTCAATACCAAGAATTAATGTATCTTTCATTTTTTCAATCCTCTTCAAAATTCAGTTCCACACTCTTCCCGTCTTTTCCCGGCCATGCCTTCGGAAAGATCTCACGTACTGTATCCATGTAATCATCCGGACGTACCAGAGAAGGGCTGTAATGGGTCAGCCACATTTCCCCCACTTCCGCATCACGGGCAAGAGTGGCCGCTTCACGAAACGTCATGTGTTTGTAGCCTTTTGCCTTTTCGATCTTGTCATCTTCACCGTACATTCCCTCACAGATAAAAAGATCGGAACCTTTTGCATTACGTAAAATAGACTCTGTCGGTCTGGTATCTGTGGTATAGGTAAGCTTGATCCCTTTTCTTGGCGGACCAAGCACCATATCCGGTGTGTAGATCCTTCCTTCATCCTCCACAGTCTGTCCCTTCTGCAGCGGATTCCAGAATTTCAGCGGGATCTCATGCTCTCTGGCACTATCAGGAGAAAATTTTCCCTGGCGCAGGATCTCAAGGGTATAGCCATAGCAGGTAACATTATGGTTCACCCGAAATGCAGTGATCCGGTACCCATTCAGTTCCAGAACTTCCTCCGGTTTCGTGATCTCGATAAATTTAATTTCAAAGGGCAGCTCCGGTGCGATCACACGAAGTGCGCTTACCACACGTTCCAGTCCTCTTGGGCCTACCAGAGTCAGCGGTTCTGTGCGGTCTGCATTTCCCATAGTCAAAAGGAGTCCCGGAAGTCCGCTGATATGATCCCCATGATAATGGGTAAAACAGATCACATCAATAGGCTTGAAGCTCCAGCCCTTTTCTTTAATGGCCACCTGAGTGCCTTCCCCGCAATCGATCATCAGACTGCTGCCGTTATAACGGGTCATCAGTGCGGTAAGCCATCTGCGTGGCAGCGGCATCATTCCTCCGCAGCCAAGTAAACAAACATCTAACATATTTTTCCTCTTTTCCTGTTCTGTGGCAAAGTTTAGCATACTTATCCCGTACAGACAAGTACCTCTCCCGGGTAAGCCTATTCAGAAACTGTGGTGCGTGTCATAAGAACAGCATCCTCTGTGGGATCTGTATAGTATCCCTTTCGCAGGCCATCTCGCACAAATCCCTGACGTTCATAAAGCCGGATCGCAGTCTCATTTCCTGCCCGGACCTCCAGATGAATCATGGTGATCCCACGCTCTTCTGCCAGACGGATCATACTTTCCATAAGGAAATTTCCGATTCCCTCTCTCTGACGGTCTCTGCGGACAGCCACATTGGTCACATCCCCCTCATCCAGCACCGTAAGAAGACCACAATATCCCAGGATCCGGCCCTTTTCTTCCACAACAAGAAACATCCCGTTCTCTTTCATAAGAAATGTCAGAAATCCCTCTTTTGTCCAGGGGACTGAAAAAAGTTCCTCTTCGATCTCCATAACCTGATCCAGATCATCCACAAGCATTTCTCTTAAGATCATGCGTTTTCCCCTTCTGATCCTTTTTTCAGTTTCTGGGCACGCTCCCGCTCAGCCTGTGAAACACGGAGATAATCCGGTTTGTGCTCAGCCGCTGTCTCGGTTCTGCCTTCTTTATAATAAAGGACACCAAGTGCACCTACAGCACCTGCTCTCTGTCTGGAAAGATGGGCCGGTGCAAAAGAAAACGGTACAGTAAGCTTATCTGCGATGATATCTTTAAATACCGGGACTCCGTCTCCGAGGAATGTTACGGCTTCTCCCATCTCATTCAGCATGGAAAGAAACTCCTCAATTCCCACTGCCATCTGATCCTTTACCGTCATGAGCCTGTGATCCTCGTAACGATAGATTCCCGTATAAACCTGCTTTCTTCTGGCATCCATGATCGGACAGATCAGTCCGTTTACATCATAGAGATTATAGGCCAGTGCCTCCACAGTCGGAATCCCGACCAGGGGTTTGTCAAGGGCAAGTCCAAGTCCCTTGGCTGTGGCAGAGCCAATACGGAGTCCGGTAAAAGAGCCCGGTCCCTTGGCTACCGCAATAGCGTCAATCGTCTTCAGATCCAGCTCTGTCATCTTCACGATCTCATCCAGCATGGGAAGAAGAGTCTGGGAATGTGTTTTCTTATAATTAACTGTATATTCCGCTACCAGTATATCGTCCTCCACAACGGCTACGGATGCCACGATTCCGGAACTGTCCAGTGCCAAAACTCTCATTCTGTCTTTTCTCCTCTCTCCTCAATGGTGATCTTTCTGTATTCAAAGCCCTTCTCAAGATCTTTTTCAATGGTAACTTCAATCCTTTTTTCCGGCAGGATCTCCTCAATGAGTTCCGCCCATTCGATCAGACAGATTCCCTGCCCGAAAAAATAATCATCGTATCCGATCTCTTCCATTTCTTCCAGATCCCCGATACGATATACATCAAAATGATAAAATGGCAGACGTCCGTCTTCATATTCCTGGATAATGGTAAACGTAGGGCTGTTTACAGGTTCTGTAATTCCAAGACCTGCTGCCACTCCCTGTGTGAACACGGTTTTTCCAACTCCCAGATCGCCTGTCAGTGTGTAGATCTGTCCCGGCTTCGCATTCATTCCGATCGTCCTTCCGACCTCGAATGTTTCCTCAGGATCATGCGTTTCTATGACCATATTTTCCACCTTTTTCTTGCACAATTATTCTTTGCATATTATAATAGAGCGAACAGCGAAATACAATACTTTTTGAAAAGGAGTGCGAAAACTATGGCAAATCCTATCGTTACCATCACAATGGATAATGGCGATGTAATGAAAGCGGAATTATATCCGGAAGTTGCCCCGAACACAGTAAATAACTTCATCAGCCTTGTAAAAAAAGGCTTTTATGACGGCCTGATCTTCCACCGTGTCATCAACGGCTTTATGATCCAGGGCGGATGCCCGGACGGAACCGGTATGGGTGGCCCGGGATACAGCATCAAGGGTGAGTTCTCCCAGAACCGTTTCAAAAACGACCTGAAGCATACACCAGGTGTTCTCTCCATGGCAAGAGCCATGAATCCGAACTCTGCCGGAAGCCAGTTCTTTATCATGCACAAGGCTGCTCCGCATCTTGACGGAAGCTATGCTGCATTCGGTCAGATCATTGAGGGCATGGATGTTGTAAATGCTATCGCAGAGACAGACACGGACTACAGTGACCGTCCTCTTGACGAGCAGAAGATCAGCTCCATGACTGTTGATACCTTTGGTGTGGATTATCCGGAACCGGAGAAATGCTAACAGGAATAATTTTCTGAAATAAAAAAGCCCCGCGAAGAGCAGACTGTAACACAGATCATCTGCCCTCTTCCCGGGGTATTTTTATACTGACATTCTCTTTTCTTTTACTTTTCGAAGGTCTTCACTTCTCCGTTTACTTTCGCAAAATACAGTTCTGCATCCTTCTCAAGTCCGGCTCTTCCGTTTGTTCCTTCTGTGATCGCCTTCTTCACCTCTTCGACCTGATCATCCGGCACAAGAAGCTTCAGGACAACCTTGTCGGTATATTCGGAATCCAGGATCGGCAAACTTCTTTCTCCTGCGATATACTGGATCTTTCCGATCCCTGTATAATCCGTCGTCACCTGAAGAGAGATTCCATGATGCTTCTCAATGACGGTACTTGCCGCCAGTCCAGCCTGGACTGCACCGGAATATGCCCGCACAAGCCCTCCTGTCCCAAGAAGGACACCTCCAAAATATCTGGTCACCACAATGGCCGCATTATAGATCCCGGCTCCCAGAAGCACATCCAGCATAGGCCTTCCGGCTGTTCCGGATGGTTCTCCGTCATCACTGCAGCGGGTGGCTTCCCGGTTCATCCCTACGGAATATACATAGCAGTTATGACGTGCATCCCAGTATTTTTTTTTCATTTCTTCGATAAAGGCAAGGGCCTCTTCTTCTGTTTCCACAGGACGGACGGTTGCGATGAAACGGGATTTTTTTTCCACAAGTTCGCCTTCGCCGCCTTCGTATATGGTTTTATAATGTTCCAGCATGGTTTACGCCTCCGTTATCTATATCCAACCCTCTGTTTCAGGCAGAGTTTTCTTTATTGTATAATAATTATCTTCATTGCACAATGTATAAGATATCATGAATTGTGAAATTTTTTTTAAGGCTTTATTTGGCATCTCATATTTGTTATAATGAAACGGATTATAAAGGAGGAATATTATGAACTACGGAAAAAGATCCACTTCCAAGAAGCGGAATGCTCTGATCTCCCGTACTTCCATGCTGGAAAAAAGAGCACATGTTTCGTTTATCCGGGTTTTATTTACAGCTCTGATCGCAGTCTGCGTCATGGTTGTCTGCCTTGGTATCGGCTCCTTCCGGGGCGTGATCGCCGGAGCACCTGACGTCAACGATGTGGATATTTCACCTCTCGGATATGCAACCTTCCTGTATGATGACCAGGGAACACAGATCCGACAGCTTTCAGCCCCTACATCCAACCGTCTTCCGGTCTCCCTGGACCAGATCCCGGTCAGTCTGCAGCATGCAGTGGTAGCCATTGAGGATGAGCGTTTTTATGAACATAACGGTATTGATGTCCGCGGTATCGCACGTGCCGGAATGAAGGCGATCACCACCGGTAACTTTTCCGAGGGTGCCAGTACCATCACACAGCAGCTTCTGAAGAATAATGTTTTCACTGACTGGACCAACGAATCCACACAGCTGGAACGTTTCACACGTAAGTTCCAGGAGCAGTACCTTGCTGTACAGATTGAAAAAAAATATGACAAAAATGTAATTCTTGAGAATTACCTGAATACCATTAACCTGGGTGCAGGTTCCTACGGTGTACAGGCCGCTTCCAAAAAATACTTTAACAAAGACGTATGGGATCTGAATCTTTCTGAATGTGCCACCCTTGCCGGCATCACACAGAACCCTACCAAATTCAATCCGATCACCAATCCAAAAGCAAACTCCAAGAGACGTAAGGAAGTCCTGGATCACATGCTGGATCAGAATTACATCTCACAGGATGAATATAATGCAGCACTGAATGATGACGTTTATTCCCGTATCCAGGCCGCACAGCTTGAGAACACCGAAGAAGAAAGTACTGTTTACACGTATTTCGAAGATGAGGTTACCAATCAGGTCATCAGCGACCTGATGAACATTAAAGGATATACCAAGACACAGGCTACCAATCTTCTTTACAGCGGTGGTCTGAAGATCATGACAACCCTGGATTCCAACATGCAGCAGATCCTTGATGAGGAATATGCAAACCCTGATAACTATCCGGCCAATGTTCAGTATGAACTGGATTATGCACTGACTGTACAAAGCCCGGATGGAAAACAGACAAACTACAGCAAAGAAATGCTGCAGCTGTATTTCCGTGATCAGGATCCGGAATTTGATCTTCTCTTTGATTCTCCTGAAGAAGGTCAGCAGTATGTGGATCAATACAAGGCTAACATCCTGGCAGACGGAAGCACCGTAGTATCTGAGCGTGTAAACTTTGCGCCACAGCCACAGTCTTCCATGACTGTCATTGACCAGCATACCGGTTACGTAAAAGCCCTGATCGGAGGCCGTGGTGAAAAAACAGCCAGCCTGACTCTGAACCGTGCCACTGATACGACCAGACAGCCTGGTTCTACCTTTAAGATCGTTTCCACCTATGCACCGGCGTTGAACGAAAAAGGCGATACCCTTGCTACAACCTTTATGGATGAGCCTTACGAATACCCGGACGGATCTCCTGTCAACAACGCCTCAAGAAGCTACGGCGGCGAGACCACCATCCGCAAAGCGATCCAGAATTCTATCAACGTTGTAGCTGTTAAATGCCTGGAGCAGGTTACCCCGGCTCTCGGCCTTAAATATCTGGATGATTTCGGTTTCACCACACTAGCTCACGGAACTGAGGCAGATAAAGATGCCAACGGAAATATCTGGAGTGACGCCAACCTGGCTACTGCTCTTGGCGGTATCACCAAAGGTGTCAAGAACGTGGAACTTTGTGCTGCATATGCAGCCATTGCTAATGGCGGGAACTATATCAAACCGATCTATTATACACAGATCCTTGATCATGACGGAAATGTTCTGATCGAGAACTCCTCCGTTTCCAGATCTGTGATCAAAGACAGTACCGCTTATCTTCTTACAAGCGCCATGGAAGACGTTGTAAAAAAAGGTACCGGTACCGCCTGCCAGTTGGACAATATGACTGTAGCCGGAAAAACAGGTACTACAGAGGACTACAATGACCTGTGGTTCGTAGGCTACACACCGTACTACACCTGTGCAGTATGGTCCGGCTATGACAACAACGAAAAAATTCCGGAAGATGCCCGTAACTTCCACAAAAATCTCTGGAAAAAGGTTATGACCCGTATCCACGAGGGCCTGGAGGACAGAGATTTCGATATGCCTTCCAGTGTGGAAAAAGCCAGTGTCTGCGCAGAAACCGGTCTTCTTCCCAGATCCGGATGCCCGACTATCACAGAGTATTTTGATATCTCCAGTCTTCCCACCGAATACTGTGATCAGCATTTCTACGGCAGCAGCGATTACGATGAAGAGGACTATTATTATAACGAAGATACGGACGCCGATACCGATGCAGCAGCTGAAGCGATTCCAAGCGCAGCTCCGGACAGTACTGACAGCACCGACACTGACAATACTGACAATTCCGATGACGGTTCCGATAATACCGGTGATGATACTGACAATTCCGGAACAGACGACAACACCGGTGGTGATGACGGCAGCTATGATAACAGCAATGATACCGGTGGCGATGACACCGGCGAAGATCCGGTAGAATATTATGAATGATCTCCATTATAGGTATCTTTCATAAACAACATATAAAAAAAGTGGTTTCCTGAAATATGGAAACCACTTTTTTTACTTTTAATAACTTCTTACTGTCTCGCAGTTTATCAGTTCAGGCAAGTCCCACCCACCGCTTATTACTTTTCGCAATTGAAGCAGGGTACTTCCCTGGTTCGGTTAAAGTACCATCTTGGCTGCACCGTAGATTCCTGCATCATTGCCAAGTGTCGCGATCACGATAGGAGTATCCTTGCAGGATTCAAAAGCATACTCTCTGTAATATTTCCGGATACAGTCAATAAGCGGCTGTCCGGCCTTGGAAACTCCTCCGCCGATAACAATGGTCTCCGGATCTGTCACACAGCAAATAATGGCAAGAGCACCACCCAGCTGCTCTCCGACCTTTTCCATGGTTGCTACAGCTACCGGATCATTCTCCTTAAATGCGTCCAGAACTGCTTTTGCTGAAATCTCTTCGGCATCTCTGAGAACACTGTTCTCACCGGAAGCTGCAAGCTCTTTTTTTGCCATGCGGACAATTCCGGTCGCAGAAGCATACTGTTCCAGACAGCCCCTGTTTCCGCAGTTGCAGGATTCTGTTTCATGATGATCCACATTGGCATGTCCGATCTCACCGCCAGCTCCGTGATGTCCGGTCACGATCTTTCCATCAACAATGATACCACCGCCTACACCTGTTCCAAGTGTGACCATGATCACATCGGAGGAGCCTGCTGCAGCACCCTTCCATGCCTCTCCCAATGCCGCTACATTGGCGTCATTTCCAGCTTCCGCATGAAGACCTGTAAGTTCTTCCATCTCTCCCACAACGTTCTTATATCCCCAGAAGAGATTTACTGCACGTGATACTTCGCCTTTGGAGTTTACCGGTCCCGGAACACCGATCCCGACGCCTTCCACCTCCTCTTTGGAGATACCCTTTTCTTCCATCTTGGCATTTACTGCTGCTGCCACATCAGGAAGGATCTGATCTCCATTGTTTTCTTTACGGGTTGGAATCTCCCATTTCTCAACAAGAGTACCATCCGTACGGAAAAGTCCGCATTTTACAGTTGTTCCACCTACATCGATTCCAAAACAATATGTTCCCATTTCTTACCCTCTCTTATTCTTCGTCATCCGGATTTTCTCTTTTTTTCGCAAGATTTGCCTGTACACGCTTGTACAGAGCCTCTGCCGCATTGTATCCCATCTTCTTCTGTCTGTGATTGACAGCCGCTGCCTCAACGATGATCGCCAGGTTACGGCCCGGACGGATCGGAAGAGAATGGCATACTACCTTATTTCCAAGGTACTCTGTATACTCCTCATGCAGTCCAAGACGATCGTATTCCTTGTCTCTGTCCCACTCCTCAAGCTTGATCACGAGATCGATAGACTGGGTATCCTTAACGCTCTCAACACCGAACAGTGTTTTTACATCGATGATACCGATACCACGAAGTTCGATAAAGTGACGTGTGATATCCGGCGCAGATCCCACCAGTGTTACGTCACTGACCTTACGGATCTCAACAACATCATCACTGACAAGACGATGACCTCTCTTGATCAGCTCCAGGGCTGCCTCACTCTTACCGATACCGCTCTCACCTGTGATCAGGATTCCCTCGCCGTAAACATCAACCAGCACACCATGAATAGAAATACATGGTGCAAGCTGCACGCCCAGCCAACGGATGATCTCTGCCATAAAACTGGAAGTTGTTCTTTCTGTCACGAATGTCGGAACATTATATTTAACAGCCAGATCGATCATGTCCTGAGACGGACGAGTCATGGTACTGAAAATAACACATGGGATCTTGCTGGAAATGAAACGTTCATATTTAAAACGTCTCTCCTCCTCATTAAGCTGCATCAGATACGTATACTCTACATATCCGATGATCTGAACTCGTTCATTGGCAAAATGCTCCAGATATCCGGTAAGCTGAAGCGCAGGTCTGTTGATCTCTGCAGTCTTGATCACGATGCCTGACAGGTCGATCTCCGGAGTCAGATTATTAAGCTCCAGTTCCTGTACCATCTTTGTCAACTGTACACCCTTCATACTTTTGTCTCCTTTTCGCTGAAAGTTTGCATTCTCACTGCCGTTTTACCGGGGCGTGAGACACCTTATCTTCAATTATACACAATCACTGCTGAAACTGCAATGCAGCATCAGGATTTATGAAAAAATTCATAGACCTGACGGGCGCTTCTGGCATTCATGCTCTCTGTCTGTGCCAGTTCTTCCTCCGATGCATCCCGGATATTTTCCACAGATTTAAATTTACGCAGAAGGGCTTTCCTTCTGGTATCACCGATCCCCGGGATATCATCCAGGATAGAATGGACCTGTTCCCTGCTCCTGAGAGAACGATGGTATTCAATGGCAAACCGGTGGGCTTCATCCTGGATCCTGGTGATCAGGCGAAAGCCTTCGCCGGATGTGTCAATAGGAATCTCCACATTGTTGAAATACAGGCCTCTCGTCCGATGATGATCGTCCTTGACCATACCGCAGACCGGGATGCTTATCCCAAGCTCATTCAGCACCTTCAGAGCGATATTTACCTGCCCTCTTCCACCATCCATCAGGATCAGATCCGGAAGCCTTGCAAAGCTGTCAAATTCTCCGTTACTCTCATGAGTGAACCTTCGGGTCAGAACCTCTTCCATGCTGGCATAATCGTTGGGTCCCTGTACCCATTTGATCTTGAACTTACGGTAATCACTTCGTTTGGGACGGCCTTTTTCATAAACCACCATGGATCCCACAGACTCAAAGCCACTGATATTGGAAATATCGTAAGCTTCCATGCGCACCACGTTTTTCAGTCCCAGCCATTCTTCCACCTCGTGAACAGCTCCGATGGTTCGTCCTTCCTCCCGCCTGATCCGTTCTCTGTCCTTGGCAAGTACCATACGGGCATTTTCCAGGGCAAGTTCTACCAGCTTTTCCTTGGTTCCCTTCTTCGGGACCCGGATGTGTACCTTCTGCTTTCTTCTTCCTGACAGCCACTCCTCGATGATATCTGCATCTTCGATCTCACTTTGCAGCATGATCTCAGATGGGATAAATGGCGTTCCCGCATAAAACTGTTTCAGAAAGCTTGAAAGGACCTGCGCCTTTGTATCACCTTTTGCCACACGGAGATAAAAATGATCTCTGCCGATCAGCCTGCCATCCCGGATAAAAAATACCTGGACAACCGCATCCTGATCCCTGAGGTCTTCACTGTCATCCATGGCTACTGCAATGATGTCCCTGTCTTCCTGCCCGTAGCCGGTAATCTTCTGCCGTTCCCCGATCTTCCGGATACTGCTGATCAGGTCCCGGTATTCCATAGCATCTTCGTAGCGCATTTCCTCCGAAGCTTTCTGCATTTTTTCCATCAGCTCACTAATGGCGTCCTGAAAATCTCCATTCAGAAATTTGATCACCTTATTGATATTCTTCCGGTATTCTTCCTGGCTGATATATCCCTGGCAGGGTGCCTTGCACTGTTTCATATGATAGTACAGACAGGGCCGGTCCTTTCCGGTATCTCTCGGAAGACTGCGGTTGCAGGAGCGCACCTGATACAGCTTTCGCACCAGTTCGATCACGTCCTTTACTGCTCCGCCGCTTGTATAGGGACCAAAATATTTTGCCTTGTCCTTTTTCATTCTCCTGGCAAAAAGCACTCTCGGGTATGGCTCATGAACTGTCACCTTAATAAACGGATAGCTCTTGTCATCTTTGAGCATGGTATTATATTTCGGACGATGTTCCTTGATAAGATTACACTCCAGCACAAGGGCTTCCAGCTCCGAATCCGTAATAATGTACTCAAATCTCGTAATATGTGTAACCATCCGTTCAATCTTGGCACCTTTATTACGACTGCTCTGGAAATACTGGCGCACACGATTCTTAAGGCTTATGGCTTTTCCCACATAGATGATCTCGTCTTTCTCGCCATGCATGATATAAACTCCCGGTTTTGCCGGAAGCTTCTTTAATTCTTCCTCGATTATGAACATACTTTATTCTCCTGTTTTACTATTACAGTAATAAGAAAACCGGGATTTCTCCCGGTTTTCTTATGATCTGTTTTATGCCTGTGATCCCGGCTTTTCTTCTGTTTCTGTATGATCAGCATCTGTTGTCTGAGCAGATTCTTCTGTTTTCTCCGGTGCCTGCATATCCTCTGTCAGTTCCTGTCCGGATATCTCCGGTCTGAACTGAACCGATTCCGTACTTTTTGCAGTCTCGTTATTTTCTACAATCGTTTCAATGTCCTGTTTATTGGACACTTCTTTTTCATCCTCGGAAAGTACCAGATCATCCAGATCCTCCGGGATATCCAGGCCCTGCTGAACTGCACGGAGGATCTTCATGAACTCTTTACCTGTAATGGTTTCCTTGCGGATCAGATATTCCGCGATCTTATCCATCTCTGTTCTGTGACTTCCAAGGATCCTCTTGGCTTCCTCATAGGAATGGTGGAGAAGCTTCATCACCTCATGATCGATCTCTGTTGCGGTATCATCACCACAGTTTAAAACTGCTCTTCCGCTGAGATACTGATTCTCCTGTGTAGCAAGTCCCATCAGTCCGAACTTCTCAGACATACCATACTGTGTGATCATGGCTCTGGCCACCTTGGTAGCCTGCTCAATATCATTGGCAGCACCTGTAGTGACTGTGTCAAAAACGATCTCCTCAGCAGCACGTCCGCCAAGATAGCCTACCAGCATAGCTTTCAGTTCTTTCTTGGTGTTGAGATATTTTTCTTCCTCAGGTACCTGCATAACGTAACCCAGTGCTCCCATGGTACGGGGTACGATGGTGATCTTCTGTACAGGCTCCGCATCCTTCTGGAGTGCATTTACCAGTGCGTGTCCGACTTCATGGTAGGATACGATCCGGCGTTCCTGTTTGCTTAAGATACGGTCCTTCTTCTCTTTTCCCACCAGAACTACTTCTACGGATTCTTCCAGGTCCTTCTGTGATACAGCTTTACGTCCCTTCTTGACTGCAAGGATCGCAGCCTCATTGATCATATTGGCAAGATCAGAACCTACCGCACCGGAAGTTGCAAGTGCAACAGCTTCAAAATCAACGGTGTCATCCAGAAGCACGTTCTTGGCATGTACCTTCAGGATATCCACCCTTCCTTTAAGATCCGGTCTGTCAACGATCACACGTCTGTCAAAACGTCCCGGACGGAGAAGAGCCGGATCAAGAACCTCCGGTCTGTTGGTCGCAGCAAGGATCAGAAGTCCCTTAGATGTATCAAAGCCATCCATCTCCGCAAGCAGCTGGTTCAATGTCTGCTCACGCTCATCATTTCCGCCGCCATAGCGGGAATCACGGCTTTTACCAATGGCATCGATTTCATCGATAAATACGATACACGGAGCATTCTTCTTGGCTTCCTCGAAAAGGTCACGGACACGTGAGGCACCCACGCCCACAAACATCTCCACAAATTCCGAGCCGGAAAGAGAGAAGAACGGCACCTGCGCTTCACCTGCAACTGCCTTGGCAAGTAATGTCTTACCGGTTCCCGGAGGGCCTACAAGAAGTGCGCCCTTAGGCAGCTTGGCTCCGATGGCTGTGTATTTTCCGGGGTTGTGAAGAAAATCCACAACTTCCTGGAGAGATTCCTTGGCTTCATCCTGACCTGCCACATCCTTAAAGGAAACGCCCGTTTCCTGCTGCACATATGCCTTGGCTTTGCTCTTGCCTACGCCCATGCCCATGATCCCGCCGCCTTTGTTCATGCGGCGCATGGAGAACATCAGAAGTCCGAACAGAAGCAGTGTCGGCAGAACCACGCTCAGGATCATTGCAACAAATTCACCAAAAACATCCGGCGGATCGGTCTCAAACTTGATTCCCTTTCCTTCCAGTCTCTTGGTAAGTGCTGTACTGTCTTCGGTCTTCGTGGTGTAATAGCTCATATCCTCGTACTTGGAATTCTTTTTCTTGGGTACGATCGTCAATGTACTGGACTGGATCGTTACTTCCTTAACCTGGTCCTTATCCACCATATCGATAAATTTATCATAGGAGATCTCACTGCTGTTATCCTTCAGCATATTGGTAAACAACGCGAAACACACCAGTGTGACCAGGAGGCATATCAGAAAAGCCAGAATCGACTGATGATTTTTACCTGATCCCTGCCTGGGATCTTTGTTGTCAGGTCGCTTCCCGTCCTGATCATTATTCAGTTGATTATTCATTTTTTTCCTCCTCTTGTCATTTCTTTATTATAAAGAGAAAAACCATATAAATCAACTGCGAGATTACAAAAATACCATCGAAAAAACACCGCATTGGATATTGCCAGTGAACGTAAAGTTGTAGTATACTGTTCCCAGTGAATTGGAAAATTAAAGAGGAGAGGAAATCAGACAAATGAAAATAGGTTTTGATAATGACAAATATCTGAAAATGCAGTCAGAACACATCCGTGAAAGAATCGGTCAGTTCGGCAACAAGCTTTATCTTGAATTCGGCGGCAAACTGTTTGACGACTACCATGCATCCCGTGTTCTTCCGGGTTTTGAACCGGACAGCAAGCTCCGCATGCTGATGCAGCTTTCTGATCAGGCGGAGATCGTTATTGTTATCAGTGCCAATGACATTGACAAGAATAAAATACGTGGCGATCTTGGGATCACCTATGACGAAGATGTACTCCGTCTTATGGATGAGTTTTCAAGCCGTGGCCTGTATGTGGGAAGCGTATGCATCACACAGTACTCCGGCCAGGAAAGTGCCGATCTCTTCAAAAAACGTCTGGAGAAACTGGGAATCCGTGTCTACAAGCTTTACCTGATCCCCGGCTATCCAAGCAACACTTCCTTTATTGTAAGTGACGAGGGTTATGGAAAGAATGATTATATTGAAACTACCAGACCTCTAGTCGTGATCACAGCACCGGGACCAGGAAGTGGAAAGATGGCAACCTGCCTTTCCCAGCTTTACCACGAATACAAACGAGGAGTAAAAGCCGGCTATGCAAAATTTGAGACCTTCCCGATCTGGAACCTTCCTCTGAAACATCCGGTAAACCTTGCCTACGAAGCTGCCACTGCAGATCTGAACGATGTCAACATGATCGACCCGTTCCATCTGGAGGCTTACGGCAAAACTACCGTCAACTACAACCGTGACGTAGAAGTTTTCCCTGTTGTACAGGCCATGTTTGAGAAGATCATGGGCAGCTGCCCTTATAAATCCCCGACAGATATGGGTGTCAACATGGCAGGTAACTGCATCGTTGACGATGAAGTATGCCAGGAGGCTTCCCGCCAGGAGATCATCCGCCGTTATTATAAGAGCATGAACGCTCTGGTTTCCGGCTCCGGCACAGAGAATGAGGTACGTAAGATCGAGCTTCTTCTCCAGCAGGCACATGCAGAGCTCACTGACCGTAAGGTTGTTCCGGCTGCCCTCGAAAAAGAAAAAGTAACCAATGGCCCTGCCGCCGCTCTGGAACTTCCTGACGGAAAGATCGTATGCGGAAAAACCTCCGATCTTCTCGGCGCATCCGCTGCGCTTCTTCTCAATGCCCTGAAAGAGCTGGCAGGAATCGATCACGAGCTTCATGTGATCTCTCCGGATGCCATCCATCCGATCCAGCAGCTGAAGACCAAATATCTGGGAAGCAAGAATCCACGTCTTCACATTGATGAGATCCTGATCGCCCTTTCCATGAGTGCCGCAACCAGCGATGCCGCACGCCTTGCCCTGGAACAGATCCCGAATCTCCGTGGATGCCAGGCTCATACTTCCGTAATGCTTTCCGATGTGGATGTGATCAGCTTCCGTAAGCTTGGTGTTGAGCTTACCTGCGAAGCCAAGAAGGAACAGAAGAAAAATTATCAGAAAAACTGATTCTCTGATAACATACCTTCTGTATAAATAAAAAGCTATATAAGAAGCTCCGACCAGGACGATACATATATATGTCATCCCGGCCGGAGTTTTTTTATCTTATTTTTATCTTATTTCTGCGTTACTGTATCCGGATACTGCTTCCCACACCTTCTCCGCCACATTGCTTGGTAACGATGATCTTATTGTCAATTCGTTCCTTCAGCTCGGAAACATGGGAAATAATCCCTACCAGACGTCTGCCATCTGCAAGGCTGTTCAGCGCTTTTAATGCCTGCTCCAGAGACTCCTCATCCAGAGAACCGAATCCTTCATCCACAAACATGGAATCCAGCCGGATTCCCCCGGCTGAAGCCTGGATCTCATCGGAAAGTCCCAACGCCAGGGATAACGATGCCTGGAAGGATTCCCCACCGGACAATGTCTTTACGCTTCGTTCCGTTCCGTTATAGTGATCAATGACATTCAGATCAAGACCTGCTTTTTCTTTCTGATTTTTGCTTTGTTCCTGGCGTTTCAGCTCGTACTGGCCGCTGCTCATGGTCATAAGACGGAGATTGGCTCTTCGCAGGATCCGGTCAAAATATGCCATCTGGATATAGGTTTCCAGCTCGATCTTTGCCTTTCCGTTCAGTTTTCCATTGGCTGTATCCGAAAGATTCCTGATCCATGCATATTCTTTTTCCGCCGCAGTCATTTCCGTCTGACGTACCTGCACTTTCTGATATATTTCCTCATTTCCCTTCTGAACAGAAAAAAGTGCTTTTCGTTTTTCCGAAAGCTGTGTTTTCTCTTCCCTAAAACGGCTGTACTGCTCTCTGAGCGCATCCTCATCTACTTCTCCGATTTCTTTTTTCTGCTCCTCAAAGTTTTTTACAACCGCTGTTATTCTTTCCTTTTCCGCCCGGATCTCCTGTAATTTCTGTTGAGCTCTTCTGCTGCTTTCTTTCAGCTCTTCATACAGCTTCCTCTGTGTTTTTATTTCCTGTTCCAGCGATTCTTTTCCACCTTCTCCGATCTCTTCGTTCAGCTCATCCACTTTCTGTGCTTTGTTCTTCCTCTCTGTTTCCAGACGTACGATGTCCTGTGCAGCTTCATTGATAACTCTTCCCAGTTCTTTCAGAGTCTTTTCTCTTTCTATGATCAGCTTCTCAAGATCCTGTTTCTGTTTTGCTTCTTTTTCCTTTCCCTGAACTTTTTCTGACAGGCAGCTGAGCATATCCTGTATCTGTCTTTCAAATCCTGCAGCTGTGTTGTCCGTCACTTCTCCATTTCCTGCCACCAGACTTTTCTGAATCAGTTTTCGGATCTCTTCTGCTGTTATCTGCTGCTGCTTTTTGTTTTCCACGTCTCTTGTCTGAAGACCGGCCTGTTTTCTGTCACATTGATTTTTCTCTTCCTGTAACTGAACGATCTCTGTTTCCAGCTTTTCGATCCACGTTTCTGTTTCGTTCTTCTTTTTTTTACGTTCTATTGCTATGCGAATCTCTTCCTCGCTGTCTGCCAGCTGCTTTTCACATTGGTCCTGTTTTTCTTTCAGCAAAGGGATCAGCTTTTTCCATTCCGTCTCATGTAAAAGCTCTTGTGCCTCCCTCTGGATCTGATGCCATAATGTTTTCTGGCGTTCTTTTCGTTTTCCTGCTTCCACACTCTGCGTATTTGCGTCATTCTCCAGTCTGTCCAGTTTTTGTTTCTCTCTGTCCAGGATTTCCTGATCCACAACCTGTCCTTTGGGAAGTATTCCCGGACGCGGATGCTCGAAAGAACCACATACCGGGCATGGGCAGCCCTCTTTCAGTTCCTGCGCCAGGAGCCCTGCCTGCGCGTCCAGAAAACTCTGAAACAGTTTCTGGTAAACTTCTCTCTGCTTTTGTACTTTTTCAATGGAAATCTTATATTTTTCCTGCTGCTCTTTCGTGGCATTATAAGCCCCTTGAAACTCCTTAACCAGAGCAATCAGTCCTTCTAATTCTTTCTTTTTCCGAAGCCCTTCTGTCTTTTTCGTCTCTGCCTTCTGAAGTTCCAGCTCCGCGCTGTCCAACAGCGCCTTGTCTTTCTTTTGCTGCTCCAGCTCTTCCTTCTGCTGCGTTTCTTTCCGGATGATTTCTTCCTGCCATCCATCTATCTGTTTCTGTTCTTTTTTGATCTCTTCTTCCGTCAGCAGACAGCTGTCATAGCTTCGTTTTTCACTGTCCAGTTTATCGTACTCAAACTTGTATTTTTGTAGTTCTTCTCCTGCATCTGCCAGTATTGAAAGGCGTTTTTTTTCTTCCTCATCTTTTTTCTGCAAAAGCTGCTCTTCGGAAATATCATTCTCTTTTTTTTCACTGACTGTTTCAAGCTTTCCTTCGATTGTTTCCAGCTCTTTTTTCAGCTTTTCCAGCTCCTGATATTTTTTCAGCTTTTCTTCTTTTTCACGGATCCTGATTCCAAGCTCTTCACATCTGTGATCTGCATCTTTATATTTTTCCGCCTCTTCTACTGCAAGCTGTAGAAGTGGTGTTAATTCTTCCAGATCTTTTTCCGCTTTTTTCTTTTTCAGCTCCAGATTTCGTTTCTGAGCCACAAGATTTTGTGCCTCTTCTGCTTTTCGTATATCCTGATTAAGCGAGTCTTCTTTTTCCCGGAGCTCTTTTTCCTGTGCTTCACCATATTCCAGAAACTGCTTCAGAAGTTCCAGACTCCGCTCCAGTTTTCCCTCGAATTTTATCTTTTTCAGTTCGTCAAATTCCTCTGCCTCCTGCCATGAAGCAGTCTCCGTTTTCACTCCATCCAAATACTGGGCAATACTGCGGCGCATTTCATCATATTCCTTATATCTGGCTATTGACGCATCCTTAAGTTTCATCTGAATCTGCTGATAAAGTCCTGTGTGAAAGAGCTGTCGGAAGATCTCTCCTCTCTGTGTAGTTCCTGCCAGAAGTAATTTCTGGAAATCCCCTTGGGCGATCATTGCGATCTGTGTGAACTGATCATAACTCAGTCCCAGAAGCTGTTCCACTGCCGCAGTAACATCTTTTGCCTTTGTCACCGGCTGACGTTCATCCGGATAGATCAGCTGTGCTTCAGCTTTTCTAAGAGTCTGTCCGGTGCCTCTTTTTTTCGGAGCCATATATTCCGGACTCCGGCGCACGTGATAATTTTTTCCCTGATAGGAAAAAACAAGCTCCACAAAGGTCTCTGTGGAAGGCTCTGCATATTTGCTCCGAAACATGGCCGGATCTCTTACCTCTCCACTGGCTCTTCCATATAACGCAAAGGTGATCGCATCAAAGATCGTGGTTTTTCCCGCTCCGGTGTCACCGGTGATCAGGTAGAGACCTCCCTCTCCAAGCTTTGAAAAATCAATCTCTGTTTTGTCCGCATAGGGCCCGAAGGCACTGATGGTCAGTTTTTTCGGTCTCATTGTTTCACCTCCTGGATCTTACGGATCAGGTCTTCGGAATATTTCCGCTGTTCTTCATTCATGGGCTGGTTATTCTGCAGTTCAAAAAATTCCTCGAAATATTCCAGCTCGGATTTCCTTTTCACCGTTTCTGTACCTGCGATTTCCTGGTTTTCTCTTGTACGTCGGTTATCATATTCCAGCCTCATCAGATTCGGATAAACAGTACGGAGCTTCTGCATTCCATCTACGATATCTTCTTCATCTGTCAGCGTGATCTGCACATAATCCTCTGTGTTTGTGTCCTGATAACTAGACAGTGATGTGATCTCCATGTATGTGCCTTTCAGTTTTCGCATATCCCGAAGAGGCTTCAGCGGAATCTCCCTGATCCTGAGATTTCCTTTTTCCAGAAGCTCCACAACTGTCACGGATTTCTGCTGTCCTGCCTCGGAAAAAGAATATTTCAAAGGAGTTCCGCAGTAGCGGACGTGCTCGCTTCCCACATTCTGAGGACTGTGGATATGGCCAAGTGCCACATAGTCAAAATCCCGGAACACATCTGCCTCCACCTGATCGACACCTCCAACGGAGATCTCTTCAGAATCGCAGCGCATGGCACCGACCACAAACTGATGGGCGATCAATACATTGCGATAACGTTTATCAATCTCCATATGTGCAACTGCCGCCTGCACTGCCTCCTGGTAGGTACGGATCTCATCCACCTCTTCTTCTCCTTCCAGTCCGTGCCTCACAGTTGCCGGACGCACAAATGGAAGCAGATGGATCCAAACTTCTCCATAGCTGTCCGTTAAACAGTACTTTTCTGTTTTTCCATCGTATACCGGGGACATACAGATCCCGCTGCTGCTCATGATCTGTGAACCGAAAGCGATCCTTTCCGCACTGTCATGATTTCCGCTGATGGCATACATCGGGATCTTCCGTTTTGCAAGCCTGGTAAGAAACCGGTCAAAAAGCTGCACTGCCTCCGCCGAAGGAACCGGTCTGTCATAAAGATCACCGGCGAGAAGGATCCCATCCGGTGCTTCTTCATCAATGATCCTCAGGATTTCGTTCAAAATATATTTCTGATCTTCGATCATGGAAAACTCATTGACTCGTTTTCCTAGGTGAAGGTCTGATAAATGGATCAGTTTCATCGATCACCTCCTGCGCTCACCCAGCCTCCGAACAGTTCCGGTGCAAGATCGATCTCACAGGCATCCAGTACATCTTTTAGCTGTGAAGGATTGCTGACGCCGGTTACAGGCACAGTCTGGAATGGCTGATGGAAAAAGTATGCCAAAGACAGGGCCTGCAGGCTGTGGCCAGTTTCTTTCTGCAGCTTTAACAGCTTCTGATAGGTGCGAAGGTTTGTCTCGTTCCAGTAGGATCTTTTCATACTTTCTGAAAGACCTGTGATCTGTGTTTCCTTCTCCCGCATCCAGGATGCATCCACCTCTGCATCTGTACAGGAAAGCCCCATTTTCTGAAGTTTTGAAAAAAATCCCATTGCAGTGGAAGAAAACGGAACGGCAGCAGCACCTGTCTCACAGTGCCACTGATATTCTTCTCTGGAAAACTCCACAAGTGTAGGATCCGGATTTGTATTTCCTCCGGGATTGATTCCTGCAAGACTCCACTGATTGGATACTGCTGTGATCCCTGAAAGATTTCGTTCTCTCAGACACTGAGCAATTTCTTTCAGCCTCTCTGTGCGGTAATTGGAAAATCCATAATAACGGATCCGGCCTTCTTTTTTCAATTCTTCCAGAATATCCACGATTTCCTCCGCCGGTTTCTCCGGATCATCTCTGTGAAGCCAGTAAAAATCCATCTCATCTTTTCCCAGTGTACGGCAGCTCTCATCCAGGTCCATGCGGATATCTTCTTTGTTCACTCTGCTGCGGCCCGGATCCTCAAAGGAATAGTGCGCGCCCTTCGTTGCCACAATAACTTTTCCCTGCATGCCACTCTCTTTCAGCCATTTTCCTATGATCTGCTCACTGCAGTTTCCATGTCCTTTTAGCCATTTGCAATAGACATTTGCCGTATCAATAAAATTTCCACCTGCGCGTACAAATGCGTTCAGAATCTCAAAGCTTTTTTCCAGGTCTGATTTATCTCCAAATCCTGCTGTTCCGAGGCAGATAGGACTGATGTTCAGATCTGTATTGTTCAGCTGTATATATTTCATCTACGTAACCTCCCGTATTCATATATATCTTTTTCTATTATAACTTTTTTCCGTAGATCCGAACAGTATATTTCCCAACTATCCATATACCACGGCACAAAAAAATCCTCCGGCACATGCATGCCGGAGGATTTGATATTCCGTTATCTTAACAATATGATTTATTTGTAAAGTGGTCCATAGTTCTTGCAAGCGCGGAAGTCTGCACCCTCTTTTTCCATACCGAATGCGTTCCAAGCTGCCGGACGATAGATATCCTTCTCAGGAACGTTGTGCATGGATACCGGGATTCTCAGCATAGAACACATTGTGATCAGGTCTGCACCGATGTGTCCGTAGGAGATCGCACCGTGGTTAGCACCCCAGTTGTTCATTACATCGTAAGCTGTTTTGAACGGTCCCTCTTTGCCATCGCATCTTGGAGCGAACCATGTACATGGCCATGTGTAATCTGTACGTTTCCAAAGCTTGTCAGATACCTCTTCCGGAAGGGCTACTGTCCATCCCTCTGCGATCTGAAGAACCGGTCCAAGTCCTTTTACAAGGTTCAGACGGATCATAGTTGCAGGCATCTGAGCACGTGTTTCATAACGGCTGGAGTATCCGCCTCCACGGAAGTATCCGTTGTCGGCCATACACCACTCTGTATTGTCCATGATTGCTTTCTGGTCTGCCTCTGTAACATCCCACCACTGTTTCATAACTGGTGTTCCGTCAGCCTCTTTAGCCTGTCCGTTAGCATCCAGGCAAGCAGCACCGGAGTTGATCAGATGAAGGAATCCGCCAGCTTCTTTGGCAACACCCTCAAGGTCATATCCTGTAGCTTTCTTAACTGCCTCCGGGCTCCAGTATGTACGAACATCAGCGAAGATCTGAGCACGTCCTGTAAGAAGTTTCATGAACAGCATTCCAAGTCCGTTGAGAACGTCGTTCTCTGTAGCAAGGATGTACGGCTCACGAGCGCCATTCCAGTCGAAGGATGTGTTCAGCATAGCCTCTGCGAAGTCACCGTTCGGATAGAAGTCTGTCCACTGTCTCTGGCCCTGGAATCCAGCTGCAAGAGCATTGTGTCCGATTGCTTCCTCGGAGAATTCCGGAGCAAGATTATCACAGCCGTTCATCAGCTCTTTGATGATAACTGCCATCTTAACAACAAACTCGAACTGCTCCTCTTTCTTCTCTGGTGAGAACTGAAGCTCTTCCGGGTTCTTGTCCCAGCCGATCTTGCAGGTCTCTTTTGCCCATTTGAGAGCTTTCTCAAACTCTTCATGATCGTAGATACCCTCTGTCATACGACGGATGATCTCTACCTCATCAACAGACTCAACTCTCATTCCGAGATAGGACTCGATGAAATCAGAATCGATGATAGATCCGCCGATACCCATTGTTACAGAACCGATCTGCAGGTAGGATTTACCTCTCATGGATGCAGCTGCAACTGCTGCACGGCCGAATCTTAACAGTTTCTCTTTAACGTCTTCCGGAATGGATGTGTCGTCAGCTTCCTGAACGTCATGTCCGTAGATACCGAATGCCGGAAGGCCCTTCTGTGCATGTGTAGCAAGAACGGATGCCAGATATACAGCACCAGGTCTCTCTGTTCCGTTGAATCCCCATACAGCCTTGATGGTCTGTGGATCCATATCCATGGTCTCAGCTCCGTAGCACCAGCATGGTGTAACTGTAAGAGTGATATCTACACCCTCTTTACGGAATTTATCCGCACATGCAGCGCTCTCACCAACACGTCCGATGGTGGTATCAGCAATAACAACTTTTACAGGCTCACCATTTGAATATTTCAGGTTCTCCTCGAAAAGCTTTGCTGCGGATTTGGCCATGTTCATAGTCTGATCTTCCAGAGATCCTCTTACATCGAGGGCTCCTCTACGTCCGTCGATGGTTGGTCTGATACCGATAACCGGATAGCTGCCTACTAATCTGCTCTTTGCCATAGTAACAATTACCTCCTAAATTTATATTCACTATTATAACTTACTGTTTTTTTACGTTCCAACAACTCCTGTCCGAACTATGCTTTTATTATACGATTGCATCTTTTAAATTACTTGTGTTATAATAGCAAAAAACAGTACAATATTCACTTTTTCATATGAGTTCCTAAAAAATCTATAAAATTTAAGAAAGAAGGGTTGTATTTTGCACGATCTTGGAAGAAATGAGGACAGACTTCGAGGTACCTATGAATTTCCTTTTGAATTCCACCACATTGACAGCAGCCATCCACGCTATGTCATGTCCTACCACTGGCATGTAGAATGTGAAATCATGCGTGTATTACAGGGCACTCTCACCGTCACTTTAGACGAAAAAAGTTTTACAGCAAAAGCCGGAGATGTGATTTTTGTCAATAGTGGAGTTCTGCATTCCGGAATTCCTCAGGATTGTATCTATCAGTGCATTGTTTTTGATATGAACATGTTTCTGAAATTTAATTCCGTCTGCACAGAATATATGCAGAAGATCAGCCACCAGGAGCTGCTGATCTATCACCATTTCACCGAAAAGCAGCCTGATATCCAGAGAGCGGTGAACTCTCTTTTTGATTCTTTCTGGCAGAGGAAGCCAGGATATGAGCTGGTTGTGTTTGGACAATTTTACCACTTTTTCGGATTGGTTTTTGGTAATCATTACTACCTGGAAAGTCTGCGGAAAACCAGACGAGATTACAAGCGCATTGTCCAGCTGAAGCAGGTCGTGGAATTTATTGAAAAGAACTATGCCAGCCCCATTACCCTGCAGGAGCTTTCCGCTTCGGTTTCCATGTCTCCCAAATATTTCTGCCGGTTCTTTTCCGAGATGACGCATCAAACACCAAT
Organism: Blautia massiliensis (ex Durand et al. 2017); assembly: GCF_001487165.1. GTDB lineage: Bacteria > Bacillota > Clostridia > Lachnospirales > Lachnospiraceae > Blautia_A > Blautia_A fusiformis. The sequence continues at coordinate 3,484,736 of NZ_LN913006.1, read as the reverse complement.
GGATTACCTCAACCGCCAGAGGATCGAGCAGGCCTGCTGCCAGCTGGCTACCACCGATGATTCCATCACGGAGATTGCCTATCGGAATGGCTTTAATGATCTGAGCTACTTTATCCGTACCTTCAAAAAGTACAAGGGGATCACCCCCGGCAAATATAAAAGACGCTGAAATATTTTTCCACGTCTTAATGGCACATACCAGAGTATTACATGACAAAAAGCAGGATCTCGCACATATTGCGGATATCCTGCTTTTTGAGGAATTGGGCTGTTTTATGTAAATACAGCTTTTTCGGCCTGGCGGAGAACAGTCATGCCGGAACGGATTCCCGTTTTGCAGACGGGCTATGTTCATGTCTTTATGAATACATGCTACTCTTCTGTATGAGAAAAAAAGCCGGCAGGGCAGATTTTCTGCATGAAAAAGCCGACGCAGATCGTGAAGGAGCCTGATCTCTGTTCACGCAGTGACCAGCACCAGATTATGTCTTAATTGAAAGCGGATACGATCATCCACCTCACTGCTTGCTTCTGACCAACGGATATCTCACACAGTCGGTCCATCTACTCGAAGGGATTCCACTGCTGCATAGAACTCTGCTTGCGAAATGCCTGTACGCTGCACCGGAACGTGCAGCAGAATATGATACAGTTAAAAACGATCCGGCCGCACTATAGCCGCCGGATGTTTCCTGCTTGTCTTATTCTAACAAATGCCTCTTTAAAATGCAAGAAATTTCAGAACATTTCGCTCTTCATTTTCCGACAGCAAAAGTCTCTTTCCTACAGATTTTTCACCGCGTCTATAAACCTTTTTCCGTATTTTTCGTACTTGTGCCTGCCGACTCCTGTCACATTCAGCATTTCCTCCTCGTTTCCGGGCTTCAGAATGCACATATGGATAAGGGTTTTGTCGGAAAAGACCATATAAGGGGGGATTTTTTCCTCTCTGGCGATTTCCAGGCGAAGAGCACGGAGCTTCTGAAAAAGGGGCTCATCCTGTTCTCCCAGCTCCCCGACTGCAGATTTCGGAAGTCTGCTCCGTTTCTCTTTTTTCTTCGTCTCCAGCTCTTTTGACATTTTCATTGTGAGGATATGCGCCTCCTCCAGAAGTGACCTGGAAGCGGCGGTCAGCTTCACAATCGTATATCCGTCATCCGTCAGATAAAGATATTCCTTCAGTACCAGATAATTAAAGATCTGCCGCAGCCGGTGTGCCGGAATCTTTGCACAGACTCCATATTCCGGATTTCCATCCATCTCATACTGCCGGATCTTCGCCGTAGATGCGCCGCGCAGAGTATCCAGGATCACGTTCACCCCGTATCTCTGACCACTGCTTTCCACGCACCGGATCATTGCCCTGGCCTCCTGGCTCACATCCTGCTCTTCAAACTCGGTCTGACAGTTCAGGCAGTTTCCGCAGTAGCTTTTTCCGTATTCCCCAAAATATTTCAGGATGTACTCACGCAGACAATCATGGGTAAAGCAGTAAAAGGTCATCTGCTTCAGCCTCTCCTGATCACGCTCCCGGACAAGGCGCCAGACTGCCGCTTCCATTTCCTGGTTATCCTGTCCTCTCTCGATAAGATACTGATTGGTAACCACATCCTTCCCGCTGTAAAGCAGGATACATTCCGCAGGATCGCCGTCACGGCCCGCACGGCCTGCTTCCTGATAATAGCCTTCCATGTTCTTCGGCATATTATAATGAATGACATAACGCACATCGGACTTGTCGATTCCCATTCCAAATGCATTAGTGGCTACCATCACACGACAGCGGTCATAAATAAAATCATCCTGATTGTTCCGGCGTTCCTCATCGGAAAGTCCTGCATGATATCTGGTGGCCGTGATGCCGTCACGGATCAGCTTTCCGCAGACCTCCTCCACCAGCTTTCTGGTGAGACAGTAGATGATTCCACTGTCGTCCGGATGCTCCAGTATGTAATCGTGTACTTCCTTATATTTATCTTTCGGTGTTTTCACTGCAAAATAAAGGTTTTCCCGGTCAAATCCTGTGGTTGTGCAAAAGGGATCCTGAAGCCCCAGAAGTCTTGCAATATCCTCCCTGACCTCCTTCGTGGCTGTAGCTGTAAATGCACCGATCACCGGTCTTTTTGGAAGCTGTGCAACAAACTCTGCGATCTTCAGATAGCTTGGCCGAAAATCCTGTCCCCACTGTGATACACAGTGTGACTCATCCACTGCGATCATGGAAATATCCGCACTCAGCGCAAAATCCAGAAACGCCTCTGTGGTAAGCCTCTCCGGTGCTACATAGATGATCGGATATCGTCCTGCCTTTGCATAGCGCAAGGCTGTGAAATACTGCCCCTGCGTCAGAGAGCTGTTGAGGTATGCTGCTGAGATGCCGACCTGGTTCAGGCTTCTCACCTGATCCTTCATAAGGGAGATCAACGGTGATATTACCAGTGTGATCCCCTTCATCATCAGTGCCGGTACCTGATAGCAGATGGATTTTCCTGCGCCGGTTGGCATCACTGCCAGAACATCTTTTCCTGCAAGAAGCGCATCGATCACCGCTTCCTGCCCTTCTCTGAATGTATCATACCCGAAATGGGTCTTTAAAAGTTCCTGTTTCGTCATAAATCGACATGATCCTTTCTGTTACGTTCCCACCGGAACTGTAACGCTTCTCTTTTTCATTGTCGAATCGCTGCTGTTTTCCGAATATTTCATTTTAACATATTTACAGATAAATTGCCAATTGATACAAAAAAATCACAATGCACTTCCTACCTGGTTTCCTGTTATAATGATATAAGAGAAAGAGTCTGTTTATACTGTTCCGCAGCAGAGGACCATGAATTCATGGAGTACCCGGGCCTCTGTTCAGTAACAGCCGGTATGCTCATAAAAAAAGGAGGGTTTGTTATGTGTAAAAGAAAAATAAAAACCATCGAAACAATTTTTTTCCTGATTCTTTTTTCCTTTATTGTGCTCCTGCTTCCCCAGGATGCTCACGCCAGAGTCCGGGTCGTGACCAAAGGAACCACTTCCACTATCCGTGATACCGACGGTGTGATCGAAGATGAGTCTTCAGACATTAATTTCCCGATCAACATCAAAAATGCAAACTGCCAAAAACGGGTCTATGCCGTGACAGTTCGTGTAAGCTTTTATTCACCCAAGGGAGTCATCCCAAAAAGCACCACATTTTCCATCGATGGGATCAATGTGGTTAAGCTGAGCACTTCAAATTATACACCACTGGCATACAAGGAAACCTTTTTCACCTACGATGACAACATAGAGGATGGCTACCTGGAGTTCGATTTCGGCAATAAAGAATGTCCGGTACCGGTAGACTGTGACTATGAGGTTACCATCAAACAGGCTGTTCCGGAAATTTTTATCACCAACAACAATTATCTGAACCAGAGCATCCGGACCGGAAAAACCACTTCCATCGGAATTGAGATTTCTGATCCCTACGTAAAAACCATCAGCAAATCAAAATTCAAGGTTACTTCTTCCAACAGCTCTGTTCTCAAGGTACAGAGCATCACTCAGGATTCCAAAAAACGCAGCCGTTTCACAGTTACCCTGAAGGGCATGAAAGCCGGATCCGCAAAGATCACTTTATCCTATCCAAAGGCCGCAGCCTGTAAGCTGACCGGAAAAGTAACCTCGCCTTCAAAAACCGTAGCAACCTTCCGCGCTTCCAAGACTACACTCAAGGTTGGCTCCAAGGTCAGCATGCGTTCCCTCATCAATCTGAAGGGCGGTACCAGTCTGACCATCAAAAATGCAAAATCCAGCAAGCCTTCCGTACTTGCCATTTCCGGAAACTATCTTGTCCCAAAGAAAAAAGGGTCAGCCACAGTTACCGCAAACTTAAACGGTGTCAATCGTAAGATCACTATTACCGTATCCGCACCGGCCGCCAAACCTACCGTCAAAAATCTGAAGATCAGTGTTGCCCGTATCAAGTATGGCCCCAATGACATGAAGACCTATTATACCTTAAAATTCACCAATACTTCTGCGAAAACCATCACCACCGCAAAAGTACAGATCATCACAGGTTCCGGTATCTATGACCAGATGTACTGGACCAAGAACCTGACACTGAACCTGAAGCCCGGAAAAACCATGACAAAAACCTATTTTATCCAGAACATGGTCCAGGCACCGGAAAAAAGTGATATTTCCGTTAAATGTCTGAAGATTAGCTGGAAGTAAATAATTCAAAAGGGACGTGCCGCAGTATTGATTTAAAAATCATCACTGCAACACGTCCCTTTTATTTATTCTCTCTGAGCTGTCTATACGTTTTGTTTTTATCCTGTATCCTACAGTACCTCATTCAGTACCTGCAGTCCATACTCTGCAAGGCTGTTATCCTCTTCGCCGGTACCACCGCTGATACCGAGACCGCCGATGATGGTGTCTCCAACCTTCAGGGGTACACCGCCTCCGAATATCACAATATTGTCACTCATTTTTCCAAGACCATAAAATGTCTGGCCCGGCTGTGTCAGTCTGGAAAGCTCCATGGTGGACATCTTCACTGCCACAGATGTATATGCCTTTTTTACGGCCATATCAAAGCTTACAAGAAAAGATCCATCCATCACATGAACCGCAACCGGATTTCCATCCGGGCTGCATACCGCAATTACAGAAGGCTTGTTTCTTCTCAAAGCTTCCTGCTCGATCTTCTCAATAAGCCTCTTGGCAGAATCCAATGTGATACGACCCTGGATACCCATACGCTTCAGCACTTCCTGGATCATCGCCGTGTTTGCTGCTATACTGTCATTCTGTGCCATCGCCGTATTTCCTCCCACTGCTGTCGTCACAGTCCCATTCTGCACATCAAAAGCCTGTACATCCCTTTTCTGCACCATCTGCGAATCCTGTGCTCTTACATCCACCGCTGATGTACCCGCTGCAACATCCGCACTACTTCCAACAGCCTCTGCCCCAACATTAGCTACAATCCCAGCAGTTTCTGCTTTCACAGATTCCTGAACACTTTCAGAAATATCTGTCTTCTTCTCTTCAATCTTCGCTGCATCCACATACCTTGCCAACACATAAAAATAATCCGACAATCGATTCATATATTTCTTGGCTCCGGTATCCGATCCAAACTTCACGCTGACCAGCGCAAGCTCTCTCTCAGCCCTCCGTGCCACAGCTCTTGTCACATCGATCTCAGCCGCAACTCGGGAATCCCCCGGAAGAATCGGAAGCCTCTCTCCGGAAAAAATCTCTTTCATCCGGCCAATCTCCTCCTCCAGAAGCTCCGTCCGGTCTTCACTGACCTTAAACTCCCGATTATAAGGATCAGAAACCCCATCTACGATCTTCTTCAAAGTCTCCGAGATCTTCTCCAGCATCCGGACAACATCCACATCATCAACCAGAACCCGCACAAGCCCAATATGACTCATCAGCTCCTCAACTGACCCCATCAGACAAATCCGATCATCCGACTTTGAAACATTCTTCGTATGGGAAAGATCCGTCATCCCCTTATCACCATACCCGGTATAAACCTCCATCCCAGCTCAACCTCCCAGCAATTCCTGATAAATAATCCCACCCATATCAGACCAATTTTACAATCCTCGAAATGCTACGCATACCACACATACGTAAACACACACCACAATCATCCCGGCAAACCAAGCGCGGCGTTCACAAACGCGCCAGCCTCCGCCAAAACGTCACACATTCAAGGCGCCCACAGCGCCCCATCGGCACAACGTTCAACCCGGAACAACCGCAGCATACAGGCACAAGTCAATAACCTTTCCGCCCGCCACAGTCAAGCACTCTAAAAAAAGCCCGAGGGGTGTGCAGAGGGGCCGCGGCTTTGCGGCCCCTTTGCGGTTTTCATCTTTTATCAAAAAGACCAAAGTTTAGTATAAATCTTAATAATATCCTCTTTCTTCGGTACACGCGGATTTGCCGCTGTGCAGGCATCCGCAAGTGCCATATCCGCCATCTTATCAACCGCCGCAAAATAAGCATCCGGTGTGATCGTCTTCATCTCTTCGATGGTAAGCGGGATATTCATCTCTTTCTGCATAAACTGGATCCAGTTTACAAGAGATCTTACGCTCATAACTTCGTTATAATTGCTCAGTCCAAGAAGATGTGCAATATTGGAATATCTCTTTACTGCCGGAAGATATTCTTTCTGGCTTCTGCTGCGTTTGTTGATATTTGCATTATATTCAACAATATGCGGCAACAGCATCGCATTAGCTCTTCCGTGAGGAATATGGAAAATAGCACCCAGCTGATGAGCCATACTGTGAGTAATTCCAAGACCTGCTGCATTGAAGGAAAGTCCTGCCAGACAGGACGCTACATGCATCTTCTGTCTTGCATGCATATCATTACCGTCAACATATGCACGATAAAGATATACGCCACAGATCTCGATTGCTTTCTCTGCAAGTGCAGATGTAAACTCATTATGGTTGATGCTGACATAAGACTCAATTGCATGAGTCAGAACATCCATACCTGTATCTGCTGTAATCGCAGGCGGAACACTGCGTACAAGCTCCGCATCCAGAATTGCCTCATCAGCGGTCAGGCTGTCTGAGATCAGCGGATACTTCACATGTGCTTCTGTATCATTTACAACTGCAAAAGAAGTAACCTCGGAACCGGTACCACTTGTTGTAGGAATGGCAACCAGTCCGACTTTTCCGTAATTATTGATCTTCAGGGCAAACTCACGGATTGCCTTGGAAGAGTCGATGGCAGAACCACCACCTACTGCAACAATAGCTTCCGGCTGATACTGAAGGAATTTCTTAACTCCTTCGGCAATTTTTCCAACCGGTGCATCCGGAACAACATCACAGAAAATATCAAATTCTTTTCCACCTGCCTGAAGCGGTTTTGTGATCATATCGATCATTCCGCTTTTTACAACAAACGGGTCTGTGATAACAAGGACTCTTTTGTATGGAATATCTCTCAGTCTTCCCAGGGCATCAGCTCCAAAATGGATGGCTGTTTTCATTTCAAATGTATTCATAGAAACTGCTCCCTCTCGTCAAACCGAAACACAGTTCTCTTTTGTCTGTCTGTGTTCGGATAAAGTAAAGCGGATCTCCGCATTCCGCATACACTGCATGCTCATGAACATAATCGTTTCACAATATATGTTCCGTCTATTTCGGGTAGATGCATTCGATCTTATGCCTGTTGAAATGATCCAACCACTTTTCAGACGGTTTTTTGTCTGTGATGATCGTCTCGATATCCCGCAGCTGTCCTGCCACGGAAAAAGCAGTCTGATCAAATTTCGTGCTGTCTACCACCAGAATACGCATTTTTCCGGAATTGATCATGGCTTTTTTTGTTGTTCCAAAGGCTTCTTTGGATTCCATGATCCCCATATCCTCGTTTAATGCCTTACAGGAAAAAATAACCTTGTCCACATAATAAGAACGGATCACTTCCTCGGTTCTGGCACCAAGAAATGCAAGATATCCTTCCTTCATCACTCCACCGGTGGAAATAATATTCCAGCCGGATACATCCGAGAGCTCCAGAAGGATCTCCATAGAATTGGTAACAACGGTAAGACGTTCCTTTTCTTTCAGAGCCTTGGCCACAAAAACTGCCGTTGTGCTGGCATCCAGAAAAATGTGATCTCCGTCATTCACCATGGAAGCAGCAATCTCCGCCATTTTCTGCTTTCCCTGTACATTCTGGTTTTTACGAATATTAAATGGTAAATCAATACCGACATCTTCGTTGATCACCGCACCGCCATAACTCTTTGTGGCAAGTCCCTCTTTTTCCAGCTTGTCCAGATCACGGCGGATGGTTTCTTCTGAGACATTATAAAGCTGGCTTAGTTCACTTACAACAACCCTTTTCTCTTCCTGTAATTTCTCGAGAATCAGATTTCTTCTCTCTAATGCTAGCATAAGATGCCTCCTTTTCAGATGTCATTGCAGGGATACCCTTCAAAAGGATATCCCTCAGATATAAAGACAATATTAAAGGATCGTATCGATCATTCTCTTGTCCGGATGAGCGATCACTGAGGAATCCATGTACATTCCTTTTTCAGCTACCAGCTCTTTTGCTCTTTCGATAGAAGCCTCTACTGCAGAAACCTCGCCGGTAAGAAGCATGTATGATTTACCGCACATACCCTTGGCGATACGAAGCTCGATCAGATCAACGATAGCTGTCTTAGCTGCCTGATCTGCCGCCTCGATGATAGATGCTGCATCATAGGTCTCAAGAATTCCCAGGGCACTGATCTCCTCGACCTGTGTGGTTCCGTAGATTGCCGGGAAAATGGACTCATGTGGATTGCCCAGTACAAAACTGTCAATACATTTGTCCTCGTATGTTGTTACAGCTGTGTCTACAGCAGCTTTTACTGCGCTTAAATCTCCGGTGATAATTGCAATATATTTTCCCGGACATACTGTCTGCGCCTCCACGATCTCTACTTCAGATGTCTTAACCATGGCATCTGCTGCAGTGATACCAGCTGGTGTGGTTTTAAACTCAATCATTCCGATTGCTCTACTCATTTTGTGCACGTCCTTTCTAATTTCTTGCAATTACAACATGGCGGTCTGTCACTTCTGTAACCTTACCGCTGATGGTTGCATGGATTCCGACACTTAATCCCTGTGCAGGCTGTGCGATCATCTGGCCTTCTGTTACCATATCGCCTACATTTACGATTGCCTGTGCCGGTGCACCGATATGCTGGCTTAAGAGAACCTTTACCTTCGATACGTTTACAAGTTCTTCCTGAAGCGGTGCATCCTTGTCATATTTGGTAAGTCCCAGACGTGCCATCAGACGCTCCTCAGGAACCTTGCGGTATTCTCTGGACTCCTGAACCGGCTTCGGCTGAACACCCTGAGGTGGTCTGATCCCTGCCTTACGAAGTCCGCCCTTCATATCTGCAAGCAGTGTTCTCGGAGCCAGGCTCTGCGGACACGCATACATCTCGCAGACACCACAGGAGCTGCAGAATGCAGAATTGATATAAGGATTTACATTTCTGAAATCCTGATTGGATGCTGCCATCATGAACATTGCCGGATCGATCGGGTGTCCCAGATTATGTCTCGGGCAAAGATCTGTACATGTATGGCAGTGGCAGCAGATCGATGCTGCTCTCTTCAGATCTATAGAAGAAGTCCGCTGCTTCTTCATGACAATAACATGGTCCTTTGGAAGAACCAGGATTGCATTCGTTGTTTTTGTAACCGGGTCTGAACCATTTCCGATACGTCCCATCATCGGGCCGCCAACGAAATATACAGGATCCTTTACAGTTGTACCGCCTGCCTGGGCAACAACCTCTTCCAGTGTACATCCCAACGGAACCTTCACTGTAACAGGGTTCTCAACCTCAGCAACAACGGAAACATATTTACATGTGACCGGTTTATGTTCTTCTACCGCGCGGTATACATTGTAGAGAGTCTCTACATTAAATACGGCTACTCCCTGCTCGATCGGCAGTCCTCCGGGCCGTACCACACGTCCGGTTGCCTCATAAATAAGAACAACCTCATCACCCATCGGATAAACCTCATCCAGAAGATGGATCTTAACCCTCGGGAATTCTTCAATATGCTGATTTAAAGCATTGATCGTCTGTACATAAGACTTTTTGATTCCGATAATGGCCTGTGAAGCTCCTACCGTCTCCGCAACCATATCGAATGTTTTCATGATCTCGTATGCGTGCTTCTCCAACAACTGTCTGTGAAGTTTCAGTAATGGTTCGCACTCTGCACAGTTCATAAGAATGGTATCCGCTTTGTCTGTCAGTTTCATGTATGTAGGGAAACCTGCTCCACCTGCTCCGACAACACCATTCTCCTGCATAATTTTCTGTAATTCTTTGATATCCATGGCGTTACTCCAATCCTGCACCGTCGTCTACGATACCGACGATGGCGGCATCTACCGGTGCTGTTTCTACGCCGCAGCCAATTCTTGCTGCGCTTCCTTGTGCCACCAATACATATTCGCCGATTCCCGCACCGATGATATCAATAGCGACAATCTGGCTGTGCTCGGCTTTCATATGATGCACCGGCTCCACGATCATGAATTTATTTCCTATGAGTTTTTCACTTTTTCGTGTGGAAACAATACTTCCAACTACTTTGCCTACGATCATATGAGCCTCCGTTTTTCTCTATATCCTCTGCTGGGGATGCCGGAAACGGCATCCCCGAAGGAGGAATATTATTTGATTATGGTAACTGTATTGCCTGTGGCAATTCTTGCTGCATTTGCTTCATCTGTATCAATATGCATTTCCAGTGTAAAGCTGTCATCAACACGGATCTTAACCTGATTAAAGATCGTTCCACGCTCATTGTCAGCTTTAACGGAAACAACATCACCATCATGTACACCCGCAGCCTGGGCATCCTTCGGAGCCATGTGGATGTGACGCATAGCCACAATACATCCCTCTTTCAGATAAATGGCACCTTTCGGTCCGACGATGGCGATCGGTGCACTTCCTGCAAGATCACCGGACATACGTACCGGAACCTTCATTCCCAGCTTGATCGCATCTGTTGCGGAAACCTCAACCTGTGATTTACTGCGGACAGGTCCGAGGATCCTTACATTCTCGATCGCACGGAGCTTCAGTCCCACAATGGTAACTGTTTCGTTAGATGCAAACTGTCCGCCCATCAGATCCTTTTTCTTTGTGAGCTGATAGCCTTCTCCGAACAGCGCCTCCACATGCTCCTGTGTCAGGTGAATATGTCTTGCGGAAACTCCGATAGGAACAACGAAACCATTGCCCTTGTCTTCGTTTTTGTTGATCGCATCGATCACCATTTTTGTGATCATTTCAATATTATTCGTTTCCAAGAGTACACCTGCTTTCTTTCGGTTTCATGACTGAACTTAACTCAAAACACACCGGCCGGAAGCCTTAATGGCCCTCAGGCCGGTGCGTCTTGGAACTGATCAGTTAGATTATTTAAGAACCGGAAGGATTTTCTCAACATCTGTATGAGGTCTCGGGATTACGTGTGTAGCTACAAGCTCTCCAAGTCTGGATGCTGCTGCGCTTCCGCTCTCTACTGCAGATTTAACTGCTCCTACATCTCCACGAACCATAACAGTTACAAGACCGGAACCGATCTTCTCTGTTCCTACAAGTGCAACGTTAGCTGCCTTGCACATCTGGTCAGCTGCCTCGATAGCTGCTGTAAGTCCTCTTGTCTCAACCATTCCTAATGCTTCCTGTGTCATGATTATATCCTCCTTATGGATTGCTAATGCTTTATTTGTTCTGTTTACTTCTGACTTTTTTGGTGCAGCAGTTTATTTTTCGCTGCTGTTTTTGCTTTCCAGTGCTGTTTCCGGATTCTCTTGCTGTTTCTTTTTCCACCGGCTTGCACTCAGCTCAACCAGTTTGACGATTTCCTCGTGAGGATTGGCAATTACCGCATAACTGGCAGGTTTCTTGATTGCCTGCTCTACTGCCGCATTGACAGCTGCTGTAACTGCTGATACATCGCCTTGTACGATCAGGGTCACCAGTCGTCCGCCCAGCTTACGCTCCCATGACGCCAGCTCAACGTCTGCCGTTTTGCACATGATGTCCAGGGCATTGATCGCCGCAACCACACCTGTGATTTCTATAAATCCATATGATTTTCCCATGAGCGAACTCCTTAATTAATTTCTGTTCCTCTCAAAGCCTGAATTAGAGCTTCGGAAGAATTTTTTCTACATCTGTATGAGGTCTCGGGATCACGTGTGTAGCTACGAGCTCTCCAAGTCTGGATGCTGCTGCGCTTCCGCTCTCTACTGCTGCTTTTACAGCGCCTACGTCTCCACGAACCATAACAGTTACAAGACCGGAACCGATCTTCTCTGTTCCTACAAGCGCAACCTCTGCTGCTTTTGTCATTGCATCTGCTGCCTCGATTGCAGCTGTGAGGCCTCTTGTCTCAACCATTCCTAATGCTTCCTGTGCCATGATTCTATCCTCCTGAATCTTATCTTCGTTACAATTTTATCATATATGATTCCGCCACTTTTGTAAAGTAAACTTCGGAATCCGCTTAATCTTTATCCAGGGCGCTGATTTTCAGCATTTTCTGTGTACCTGGTTCCGGGTTGGGGATTATGTAATGCTGTACCACGCCTGTCATGCTCTCTGCGACTTTCATGCCGGCTTCTACCGCTGCCGTGACATCTGACACGCTTCCGCGGTACTTGATGCAGACAAGAAGCGGTACTGGCAGGCTGTCCGCATTCGCCGGTTTATTCTTATCGAATACCTCCAGGTGGACATTTGCAGCCTTGCACCCGGCGTCAGCTGCCACAAAGGCTGTTGCAAGTCCGAAGACCTCAAGAATTCCTACAGCTTCTGCCATGTTGCTTCTCCTTTCCCGTTAAGGTTATTTATTAACAATCGCGATCTTAAGACCTGTCATTGCCAGGTTTGTCTCAAGTGCCTCGTTGATCTCCTCAAGCGGGAACTTGTGTGTGATCAGCTCAGACATCGGAAGTCCGATTGCTTTTGCTCTCTTAAGGAAATCAAATGTTGTTGCATAGTCTCTCAGGTTGTATACCCAGGAACCAACAAGGTTGATCTCTTTGGAGCAGAGGTCGAAGTGCGGGTTAATGGTTGCGTCTCCACCGTTGATGAAGAAACCAAGCTCGCAAAGACCGCCGCCGTTGCGGATGAATTTATAAATGTTGGAATGTGCATGAGGATTTCCAGTACACTGGAAAGCGAAATCTGCAAGATGTCCGCCCTGAGCCTCTTTAACAGCCTCAGTAAGTGCCTCAATGCCTTTGAAATTCATAAAGTTTACAGTTGTGTTTGCGCCCATTCTCTTGGCAAACTCAAGACGTTTCTCATTTCCGTCTACTGCACAGATATTGTGAACGCCCATTGTATGGAGAACAGCGATGCAGATCAGACCGATCGGTCCGCAGCCCTGAACAACAACTCTGCTGTTGAATTTCAGGATTCCTGTTGTTTTTGCTCTCTCTACTGCATGTACAAGTACTGCACATGGCTCGATGAGGATACGGGAATCAAGATCCAGGTCGCTTACATTGAAGAATGTGGAACCGAATTTTCCGCCTCTGATGAAGATGTAATCAGCGAACCATCCGTTGAATTTTACATCGTCATCTGGAAGAAGTCCGTATACATCAGCGCCGCCTACGTTCTTCTTGTTAAGGTCGAACATTGTGATTTCCGGATCATCTTTGAAGATCATACATGTAACGATCTTGTCGCCGACTTTAACCGGTTTACCAGCTGTATCAACTTTAACGTTTTTACCCATTTTTACGATCTCACCGGTTCCCTCATGTCCGAGAACTACCGGGATAAGACCGAACGGGTCATTTTTGTACTCATGAGCATCTGTTCCACAGACACCGCATCCCTCAACTTTAACAAGGATGTCGTCGTCGCCAACTTCCGGAAGATCATACTCCTGAAGCTCAAAATGTTTCTTCTCTGTCATCATTGCTACTCTTGCTTTTTTCGGAATTGTGTTTCCTGCCGGAGCAGCCGGAGCGCTTGGTGCAGCAGCTGCTGCCGGAGCGTTTCCTGTCATGCCGGAGAGAACCTGTTTAACGATTTCTTCGATATTTACATTGTTCATATCCATGATTTATGTTCCTCCTGATCAACGAATGCAAAGGCTGTCTGTCATTACGCAGCGTCTTCTCTTTGTGAATGTGCTTGCGCTTGTAAGTCCCTCACCTGTACGGCTTGCGATGGTAAATGTACAGAAACCTTCTCCTCCGAATCCAAGTGCGGAATAGGACGGGCCGTTCTTTACAAGGATCGCGGTATCGATTGCTTTCGCATATTTTGTAATGTTATCGATATTCTTGGAATGAATATGTGCGGAATGACGGTTGCCATGCTCAAGCCATACAGCCTGCTCTACAGCATCGTCGAAATCCTTTGCTCTTACGATTCCGAGAATTGGCATCATAAGCTCTGTTGTGATAAGCGGATGTTCCTTCGGTCCCTCGAAGATGATGCAGCGGGTATTGGCCGGTGCCTGAACTCCGATCATGGAAAGAAGGGTCTTCGCATCACGTCCTACACATTTACGGTTCAGCTTGCCGCCTGCAAGTACAGTCTCAACAAGTTTGTCCTGCTCTTCCTTGGATGCAAGGTAGCAGTCATTCTCTGTAAGCATGTAGTGCATTAACTCATCAACTACGGAAGATACTGCAACAACTTCCTTCTCTGCGATACATGGAAGGTTATTATCGAATGTACACCCGTTTACGATATCCCTTGCTGCCTTACGGATATCAGCAGTATCATCAACCAGTGCCGGCGGGTTACCTGCTCCTGCACCGATTCCTCTCTTACCGGAGGAAAGAACTGCTGTTACAACACCAGGGCCGCCTGTTGCTGCGATCAGATGGATATCTTTATGTTTCATCATAATATTGCTGGTCTCAAGAGTTGGTTTCTCAACTGTGACAGCGATATTATCCGGGCCGCCTGATTCCAGGGAAGCCTCATTTAAAAGATTGATTGCGTAAATAGAAGTTTTAACTGCTGCCGGATGTGGGTTGAATACGACTGTATTTCCACCTGCCAGCATGCCCATTGTGTTACAGAGAACTGTTTCACTCGGGTTTGTACATGGTGTGATCGCACCGATCACGCCAAACGGTCCCATCTCGATCAGAGTCAGTCCTCTGTCTCCGGACCATGCAGTTGTTGTGATGTCTTCGGTACCAGGAGTCTTATCTGCTACCAGGTGATGTTTGAGGATCTTATCTCCTACATTACCCATACCAGTTTCCTCAACACCCATACGTGCCAGTACTTCCGCATTCTCTTTGATCTTCTTGCGGATGCAGGTGATGATCTTCTCTCTCTGGTCCATAGACATTGTCTTAACTACCAGCTGAGCCTTCTTGGCTGCTTCGATAGCATCATTCATATCCTTGAAAACGCCATGTTTTCCGGCCGGAGCATCTGCAATCTGCATCTTTGCCATAACTTCCTGTACAATTTCCTGTACCATATTCTCACTTATTGGCATGAGATTGTCCTCCTTAATATTCCGTCAAAAAATTATTTCAGGCCAAGCTGAGCCATAACCTGTTTTGTGATCTGAGCAACGAGTTCTGCATCGTTGTTTGCAGCAGCCGGAGCCTCACCCTGAGGATCAGCAGCGCTTGTTCCGCAGTCTTTTCCAACGAAATCATACTGATATCCTGGGAACTGTTTGTAGTCCTCACTGTGGCATGCACCACCGCAGTTGTGGCAGTTCTTGCCGTCTTTGTTCAGGCAGAGGCTTGCCGGATGTTTACCAGGCATACCAAATTTACGACGGATCGCATAGAGTTTCTCGATGTTCTCTTTGTCGAATTCCTTCGGTCCGCCAAGGAGCTTGGTCTGATACAGAAGCTGTGCGTAGAACTCTACAGACTCCATCTTCATGTATGCAGCGTTAAGGTCTGTGCTCCATGTAAGTGCTCCGTGGTTCTCAAGAAGTACTGCATCAAAGTATGGAAGGTATTTCTCAAGGTTGTCCGGAATCTCCATTGTGGAAGGTGTACCATACTCAGCGATCGGAACGCATCCAAGAGCGATAACTGCCTCCGGCATGATCGGCTGTGTAAGCGGAATACCTGCGATTGCGAAAGATGTTGCATAGATCGGATGAGCATGTACAACAGATCCTACGTCCGGTCTCTTCTCATATACTCTCATATGCATCTTGATCTCAGATGATGGTTTGAATCCCGGGTTAGCCTGGATCACATTACCCTTGCCATCTACTTTACAGATGAACTCTGGTGTCATGAATCCTTTGGATACACCAGTTGGTGTGCAAAGATATTCATTCTCAGCTATCTTAACAGAAAAGTTTCCGTCGTTAGCTGCAACCATGTTACGGTTGTAGATTCTCTTACCGATGTCACAAAGCTGTTTTTTGATTTCAAACTCGTTTACCATGCTTAATTTCCTCCTTGAGCATTGGATTGCACTATTTTGTTTCTGAGAACATTTTACCCCATACCACAAAATAAGTCAAGGACAATCCGTTGTTTTATGTTGGTTTCTTGTTGTATTTCGTGTTGTTTTTATTGTTTTTTATATTTTCTGTTTGTAAAGGATCTTTTTTCTGTAATCCTGTATCTCTCAGCCGCCGATCTGGCAGTCCAGGCTGCATACCGCATGCACTGCATTCTTTAACATCTGCATATGTTCTGCTGTAGGCGGAAGGATTCCTTCCATTAAATAGGGTCTGCCAAGTCCTTCATATTTATCCTGCCCCAGTCTGTGGTACGGAAGAAGATGGATCTTGTTTACGCCCGGAAGGGATGCTGCAAATCTTGCGATCGCCTGGATCTCTTCCACAGAATCATTAAATGTGGGGATCACCGGAACGCGGATCACCAATCTGGTTTTTCCGTAGAGCGCGACCCTTCTTGCATTCTCCAGCATCAGTCCGTTGGCCCGTCCTGTGAATTCTTTATGTTTTTCCTGATCCATATGCTTGATATCCATCAGATATACATCTAGATAGGGAAGTACCTGTTCGATCTTTTCCCATGGGGCACAGGCCATGCTTTCCACTGCTGTGTTGATTCCTCTCTCCTTTGCTGCGCGGAGAAGGTCTCTGGAAAAGTCCGCCTGGCACATACATTCCCCTCCGGAAAGGGTGATCCCGCCTCCGGAACGGTAATAATAGGCACGGTCTTTTTCCACCTCTTCGATCATCTCACGAACTGTCACGTCGCGGCCGATCACTTTATCTTCTCCCAGAACCTTCATGTTCTGGATCCGGTATTCCTGTGATTCCGGATTACAGCACCAGCGGCAGCGAAGAACGCAGCCCTTCAGGAACACGATGGTACGGATACCCGGTCCATCGTGTACTGAATATTTCTGAACATCAAAGATCCTGCCCTTTGTATCCAAATAGTCCATTCGTTACTCCTTTAGAAGCCCTGCTCAGTACGTCTGATGATATCGTCCTGCAGAGATCTGGAAAGTGTAGTGAACAATGCGCTGTAGCCTGCAACACGTACAACCAGATGTTTGTACTTCTCCGGATGCTTCTGTGCATCCAGAAGTGTTTCTCTGTCAACAACGTTAAACTGCATATGCATACCCTTCTGATCAAAGTATCCGCGGATCAGTGCTACGAATTTCTCCAGTCCTTCTCTTCCTGCAAGTGCTGACGGATGGAATTTCTGATTAAACAGTGTTCCGTTGGATACGATAAAATGATCCAGGCGGGATACAGAAGTTGCCGCAGCTGTCGGTCCCTTCACATCCTTGCCGGCCGACGGGGAAACGCCATCTGCTACCGGAGTATGTGCGTAACGGCCATCCGGTGTTGCACCGGTCTGTCCGCCAAGCGGAACGTTTGCAGATACAGGATAAAGTCCTGCCTGATAATGTCCGCCTCTTGGGTTCATATATTTCTGAAGCGGTCTTGTGTAAGTATAAGCCACATCCCTTGCAAAGTAGTCCACATCCGGGATATCATTTCCAAACTTCGGAACCTCCTCGATCATCTTGTGGATCTCTTCGAATCTTGCCTTTTTCTCCGGAGATGGCTCTGTTCCGAGAGTTGCTGTCATAACAGCTGTTGCGGTCTGCTCATTTACGCTGATGCCATTCTCCTGAAGCTTCTGCATAACGATGGTGGTGATATCTGCTGCAGACTGTGCATCGATACCCTTGCCATAGTTCCATGCCAGAGCCTCCTTCAGCTCTTCCATGGTCATCTTCTTTTCTTCATATACAAGCTTGCGGATCGCATACAGAGAATCTGCCATGTTTGCAATACCAAATCCCTGAGGACCTGTAAAGTTATAAACAGCTCCGCCTTCCTGAACGGATTTGCCCCGTTTCAGGCAGTCATCCACCATACAGGAAAGGAATGGAAGCGGACATCTCTCCGCATGTGCCACATCAATGGCATTATCAGCATTTACAAGCAGGGAAATGAAATATTCCATCTGTTTCTTATATGCATCATAGAACTCATCGAAGCTCTTCATCTCTGTGACATCGCCGGTCTGGACACTGATCTGTACCCCTTTGTCCATACCATTAGAGAAAACCATCTCCAGCGGACGGCACATGTTAAAGAATGCAGCGTCATGCCAGCCCTCTGTCTTACCTGCCTTCTGCGGTTCTACACAGCCGATGATGTTATATTCTCTGGCATCTGCAAGAGAAAGGCCGCGGTTCTGCAGTGCAGGAATGATAACCTCATCATTGTAATAAGCCGGAAGTCCGATTCCTGTTCTTGTAAGCTCTGCAGCCTTGATCAGGAATTCATGTGGTGATCCGTTCCATACTCTTACAGAAAGAGACGGTGCCGGAAGGTGCACATGCATAGACGCCTGGATGCACATAAAGGAGAGATCATTGGTCACATCCTCGCCATCCTTGTTCTGACCACCTGCGATCAGGTTCTGGAAAAGGCTGTAGCCTGCAAAGCCTTCTGCAGATGCAGCATCACGGCATTTATTCAGGTCGTTTAATTTTACCCATATGCAGTCCATCAGTTCCTGGGCAAACTCTCTGGTAAGATTGCCTGCCTCCATATCACTCTTGTAATATGGATACATATACTGGTCAAAACGTCCCGGAGAAATAGAATGTCCGCTGCTTTCCATCTGGATCAGCTGCTGTACAAACCAGAAGGACTGGCACGCCTCATAGAAGTTACGGGCGCCCTTCGCCGGTACGTGTGTACAATTGGATGCGATCTGAAGGAGTTCCTGTTTTCTGGTCGGATCCTGACACTGATATGCCATCTGCTCTGCGAGCTCGGCATAGCGATGTGCATAGTCGATAACTGCCTGACAGCTCATGATAACTGCTTCCAGGAAACGGGATTTCTTTGCGTAATCACCATCTCCTACATTACACTCATCCAGTTCCTTCTGAGCTTTGGCAATGATCCCTTCATAACCGATCGCCAGAACTTCTTCATATTTAACGGTTACGTGTCCTACACCATTGTAGAAATAGTTTCCGGGTGTAAAAATATTGTGGTCAATGGCAAGAATCGCTTCCGGTGCCATGTAGGAGGTTGCAAGCTCACTGGTAGTCTTGCCTTTCCAGTATTTATGTACCTCACGGAGCTCCGCCTTGGTTTCCTCCGCAATATAAAATGGATCGGCTGTTCTGGTAGCCACTGTATCCAGCTCATCTTCCAGCCACTGGAAAGAATACTCCGGAAACGTCTGACATCCTCTCGGCGCCAAAGTGCTGCTTCCGACGATCAGCTCCTCATCACGGATGATGATCGGAATGTTGTGCAGGATGTGGGCAAATGCCTTGGCTCTGCGGGTGATGATCGGCTCGTCTTCTGTTGCTTTGTAAGACTCTGTGATCAGTTTTGCTCTGGCAGATTCGATCACCGGCATCTTTGCATAAAGATTATCTACAAGATGTGTGATCCTGTCTGTTTTCGGAACATCTGCTATATGAAATTTCTCCATGATTCTCCTTTCTCATAACCGGTTGTTTCTGGTGATCTGTCTGCCTCTACGCTTCCAGAACCGCTCCTGTCCGGCTATGTGCTCATGTAGTTTTATTATACCTTACCCCTACTTCGATGTCAACGAAATCCAACATGTGTTTATAGCTGTTTTTGTGGTTTTTATCGGTTGCGCCCTGTTGATTTTATTTGTTTTTTGTATTTTTATGTTTTTCTCTATTGACTTTGTTTTTCTGCTCTGCCATACTTGGATTTATATAGGAATTCATTTGTTTTTCTGCTCTGCCATACTTGGATTTATATAGGAATTCATTTGTTTTTCAGAAAAAATTTATGCAAAGCGGACATTCGTATTCCGCTCTGTCACATGTTCTCAAACAGTAAAAGAGGTGTATTTTTATGTATCTTTCTGATATGCATACCCACTCCATCGCCAGTGGTCACGGCACGGAATGTACCATCACAAACATGGCACGCGCAGCTGCCGAGAAAGGTCTCCGGCTTCTCGGGATCACTGATCACGGTCCCGGCACTCTGGCAGCCGGAACTTCCTCCTATTTCCGCAGCCTTACCTATTCTCCCAAAAAACATTTCGGTGTAGAATTACTCTACGGAATTGAACTGAATATCCTTGACCGCAGCGGAACGGTAGATTTAGATCAGGAATCATTATGTAAACTTGATTACGCCATTGCCAGCATGCATGCCTGGAATTACCGCTGCGGTACCAGAGCCGAAAACACAGAAGCTTTTATCAATGTAATGAAAAACCCCTGTGTAAAGA
Organism: Blautia massiliensis (ex Durand et al. 2017); assembly: GCF_001487165.1. Taxonomy (GTDB): domain Bacteria; phylum Bacillota; class Clostridia; order Lachnospirales; family Lachnospiraceae; genus Blautia_A; species Blautia_A fusiformis. The sequence continues at coordinate 3,464,447 of NZ_LN913006.1, read as the reverse complement.
TCCTCGGACATAGTGATAACACTCATTACCCGGTTAATTATGATGCGCTTGCAAGGGCTGCCAGGGAAACCGGCACGATCTTTGAGATCAACGAAGCTTCTCTTGCACCTTATGGCTATCGTGGCGACACAAGAGAAAACTGTTTCGAGATCCTTCGATGCTGCCGCAAATATGATCTGCCGCTGCTTCTTTCCAGTGACAGCCATGGCCCGGAGCATATCGGAGATTTTACCTGTGCTGCTGAGTTTGTTCATCAGGCCATGTTTCCGGAACAGCTGATCCTCAACAACCAGATTCCCAGACTCAAGGTTTTTCTCCAAACCAGAGAATGATCTTCTGTATCTTTTCCGACAGATAACAGATATTGTCCACTCCAAACAAAACAGGCCAGTTCAAACACAGGAATATACATTTTCCTGTATCTGAACTGGCCTGTTTTTTATTTTTCCCGCTGCTTCCGTACAATTTCCGCAAGCTCGCTATATTTACCTGTAACATATCCAAAATTTTCTCTTCTGTGAGGAAGCTTGCATTCGGTGCAGTCTTTAATCCCGCTTTCCGTAAAGCGGAAATTACCACCACATTTATCTCCCAGTGCATATAAAGGACAATAGCAGAACAGACAATTGAAGTTCTCCGGATCTGCTCCTTTATGGCACGGAAAATACTCACAGTTTTTGTGGCTGAAGTAAGAGTATTCTTTGCCTTCCCAGTATGGTTTCTCCATGGCTCTTTTCTCCTCTCCTGACATAACCACACATAACTTTTTCCTATAAAAAAGAGGTAGCGATGCCACCCCGGGGTAGAAATATAATCCGTTCATGAGTGCGCGGAGGGAACGAATGTATCCGGAGTAGTATCGCCTGCCATTTAATCATGTATAATTCATATGAACAGGCGCATTCCATAAAAAAATGCCTACTCTCGTAAAAAAGTAGACAACGTCCCAGGGGTGCGGAGTCCCTGAAATGGTTGTTACACTTTACACGGAAGTTTAACCTCGCCATAACAAGCAGGTTTCCTGGCTCCGGGATCATGGCTCCTCTCTCCTTCTCATACATACGTACAATGGACTATGAAATTCGCTCCTCCGTTACAGTGACCGGATCGCTCAGGTTTCACACCTGATTCCCTTTTCTGTGGACTTCTGATAATCAATATATAACTGTCAGCTATCCTCAGCACTTGCTATGTTCAATATGGAATTATACTGACATTATAATAACATCCTGTTAATTATATGTCAATACTGTTTTCAATATTTATACATTTTTGAGCATATTTTGTTGCTGTTCACTCCGTTCCATGGGTTTTTCAGTATTTTTTCCGACGTTAAAAACAGCCCGACAAACTGCTGTCGGGCTGCTGTATTTTTATTTTCTGTTGTACGTTTTTATTATACAAGACGTCTTACAGATACAATTGTTCTGTATGTAGCATCATTGCTGATCTTGATCCCGTCCTGAGAGTTCGATGCATGAACGATCTGGCCATTACCCATGTAAATAGCCACGTGTCCGCCATAGCAGATCAGATCTCCCGGCTGTGCATCTGCGTAGGATACTTCTGTACCTGCATTCTGCTGCTCATAGGAGGTTCTCGGAAGGCTGACTCCGAAGTTCGCATAGACACTCTGTACAAATCCGGAGCAGTCTGCACCATTGGTAAGGCTTGTTCCGCCCCATACGTAAGGATTTCCCACAAACTGTGTAGCATAATTCACAACAGAAGATCCTGAACCGCTACTGTAAGAAGAACTGTCACTGTCTGAAGATGTATCCTCTGCATTAGATGTGTCCTCTGCACTTTCTTCAGATGCGTCTGTGCTGTTATCGTAATCTGCGTCTGCATTATCCTCTGTATTCTCAGTATCCTCGGACGCATCATCATTCTCACCATTGTCTGCATCTTCATCCACAGCCTCGGTGTCATCTTCAGCAGTATCCTCATCTGCATTCTCGATCACGTCGCCGTCCTCATCGTACTGTCCGTCTTCGCTCTCGTCCGCCTCATCCTGCTGTGCTTCCTGCTCTGCCTGGCGTCTTGCTTCCTCTTCTGCCTCAGCCTGCGCTCTCGCTGCTGCTTCAGCCTCGGCCTGACGTCTTGCCTCTTCCTCTGCTGCAATACGCTCAGCCTCTAATCTCTGAAGCTCTGCAGTCTGCTCTGCAAGAAGGTTGGCATAATCTGTAGCCTGCTGCTGTGCGTAGGCAATCTCATTATCATAATCTGCGGATGTGGCACGCTTCTCATCCAGCTGTGCCTGCAGGTTCTGGGACTCTGCCTCATATTCCTGCTTCATTCCCTCCAGTTCTGACTTCTCCTGTGTGTACTGTGCCTCCAGGTTTGCCACCTGCTGGATCGTATTGGAATATTTTTCAAGACTCTTACGGTCCTGCTCATAAGTTTTCTGTGTGTACTCTGCTCTTGTAAGAAGGTCAGACAGGTTCTCTGCATTCAGCATCATCTGGAACCATGCATCGTCTCCACCCTTCTCATAGAGATACTGGATACGTTTCTTCATTGCCTCATACTGTTTCTGCTTGGCATTTTTGGCCTTCTCAAGGTTGGTCTGTGTAGATGCAATGTCGGCTTCCTTATTGGAGATATCTCCCTCCAGTGTCTGGATCGAAACCATCACGTTTACAAGATTGGCATCAAGAGTTGAAATCTCGCCTTCAATCTGTGACTTCTGTGAGGAAAGCTCATCCAATCTGGAATAAGTCGCATTCAGCTGTTCGTTGGTCGCATCCATCTCCTGCTGAAGCGCTGCCTCATCTTCTCTTGTTGCGCTTACGCTGACTACCTGTGCTCCGCTGATGATGAGCGCCAGTGTCAGACATAATATCCTTTTCTTCATGACTGTTCACCCTCGCAATCTGATTCTAATTTAATACAGCGGATCTGACCATCCGCTTCGTTGGTTTTCTTTGTAATACTTTTGCAATATCTTGTTTCAATCTTTTTATATATTAACACAGTGTTATTTGGATTGCAAGGATTTTCTATTAATTAGTTTAAAACTTTGTAACATTTATTAATGATTTTGACATTAAAAAAGGAGAACCCGGGTTATCTCAGGTTCTCCTCTCACGTTTCTTATTGCTATTTGTTACATACAAATTTCTTTCAGCACATCCTGATCAGAACAGATCTGCAAGGATCTGATTGGCTGTCTTGTTCAGATATCCGTTGGGATCGGAAAGAGTGCTTCTGTTCCATCTGAAGTATGCACCGTTTCGGATATAGTTACCACTGGATTCATGATAGTCATATTTGCTGGCTCCAGGATACCTAGACATATAAGTTTCTGCCAGCTTGATCGCCTGGCTTCCGTAAGTTCCGCTTGGTGTCGGTGTTCCGGAAATCTGTACGCCGGCATTCGGTGTACAGTGGAGGATCACGACACTCTTATCGGAACACTGTCCGAGAACGATCCAGGTATGTCCGCTGTTGTATCCGATATCCCCAGGATAAAGCTTCCAGTTTGAGCTTGCCAGCTGAGCCTGGGAAACAACGGTACCCATTCCCTTGCCGGAATACAAAGATCCAAGATTTCCGGAAACATCCGTGTACATAGGTCCACCGGATCTGCTCTGCATGATCTGATATACAGACCATCCTACAAAGCCGGAGCAGTCAAGGCCCTTCTGTTCTGTAGCTTCACTGAGATCCATATAATATCTGTAATTATAGGAGCTGGAATTGCTGTCATACCACTGTTTCCATTTTGGACTGATGCCCTTTCTGGTCGCATCCGACCAGTTGTGGCCGCCGCCCCATACGTAAAGAGTCTTTCCTACCGGAAGTAATGCATTGGCAAGGAAATTCTTGATAGTCCTGGAGCTTGTCGCTGTAGTAGTGCTTGGGTTGGTATCCAAGACACCATTGCTGCCAAATGTATACTTCTTGCCATCGATCGTCTTCGTTCCCGTAGCCATGACACCGGTTGACGGATCGAAATAATATTTATATCCTTTTTTGGAATTTGTGACCCAACCGGTAGCCATCACGCCGCTCTTGCTGTAAAAATAATAGGTATCGCTGCCGATCTTCTTGAAGCCCTTATACATAGCTCCCGTGTTTGGATCAAAATAACGCTTCTGCTGTTTCTTATTCGTTGCCCAGCCCTTTGCCATAAAGCATTTGCTGGTAAAATATCTGGTCACATTCTTCTTGTCTGTAAGGAATACACTTCTGGCTGCAGCACCACTGCCTCTGTAAAAATAATATTTCTTATTACTGATCGTGGCCCATTTCGTTGTCATATATCCGCTGGTGGGATTAAAATAGCGGGTATTGTTCTTACTGTCTGTAAGCCAGCCTGTTGCCATATAGCCCTTGGCACCGTTGACATTATAAAAATATCGTTTGCCCTTGGAATCCTTAGCCCAACGCTTCATCTGCACGCCTGTGGATTTATTAAAAAAATATTTCTTCCCGTTCAGTGTAAGCCAGCCTTTTACCTTCTGTCCATTCTGATAATAATAGGACTTTCCTTTTTCTGTTTTAAAGCCGTTTTTGGTCGCAGCCTGTACATCTGTTGCCGTTGTATGTACAGTTGCTCCGGCTGCAAAGAACATCAGAACAAAAAAAAGTCCCCAGAGTTTCCATTTTCTGCTTAATTTTCGCATACATACCTTCCTTTGATAGATAGATCATTGATATTTACTATTTCTTAAGTCCGACTGATCGTAAACGTTACAATTTTGTTACAATTTTACGTCCATATTATATAACATTCTTTACGGTCCGTCAACTCTTTCCTTTTCTTTCAGAAAAATCATCATCCAGGTATTACCAATGTTGATTTTATGCAGAAAAAAGCCCCGAAACATCAGAAATATTCACTGATGCTCCGGGGATATGATCTTTTATGCAGTTTTGCTCCTGTCTGTTACAGATCTGTTACAGATCCTTACAGGAATTTTTTGCGAAGCTCTGCTCCGTCAAGGGCACTTAAATATGCAGGTGCAACATCAAATACAGTCTTGCAGCCCTTCTGTCCTTCCTGGTTCATGCGGTATGCAGCTCTTGCATAGGCAACGATCACAGAAGATGTAAACTCAGGATTGGAATCCAACTTCAGGCTGTACTCGATCACATGGCTGTTCTCATTGTTCCAGCCTGTTTTTCCGCTGCGGATCACAAAACCGCCGTGCGGGATACCGCTGTGGTCACGGTCCAGCTCTTCCTGGGAAATGAAATGTACCGTTGTATCATACTCGTCAAAGTAGTTCGGCATGGTCTTGATCTCTTCCTCGATGCGTGCAAGATCAGCACCTTCCTCAGCAACTACGAAGCACTCTCTTGTATGTTTCTGGCGTGTGGTAAGCTCCGGATTTTCTCCGTTTCTTACTGCCTCAAGTGCAGCTTCTACCGGAATGGTGTACTGCTTTGCATCCTTTACGCCTTTGATGCGGCGGACTGCATCAGAATGTCCCTGGCTGACACCCTTGCCCCAGAATGTGTAGTCGTTTCCATTTGTAAGGATCGCATTTGCATACATACGGTTCAGAGAAAACATTCCTGGATCCCAGCCTACGGAAATGATTCCTACATGTCCACTCTCTGCTGCTGCCTTGTCAACATTTGCAAAATGCTCCGGGATTTTCTTATGTGTATCAAAGCTGTCCACAACATTGAAATATTTTACATACTCCGGTGTCTGAACAGGAAGATCTGTCGCACTTCCTCCACAGATGATCAGGACATCGATCTCATCCTTCAGCTTCTCCGCATCTTTTACAGAATAAACCTTTGCGGTCTCTGTAAGGATCTTTACAGTCTCTGGATCACGTCTGGTAAATACTGCAACCAGCTCTGTATCCGGATTATGCTTGATGGCGCACTCCACGCCGCGTCCCAGGTTTCCGTAACCTAAAATACCAATTCTTATACTCATAACGATTTCCTCCTCTTTTTCTCTGCAGTATGACATTTTCCGGACAGCATTGTGAATTTCTGTCAGAAAAATCCCTCTGCGATCTATATCGCAAAACGGATCTGCAGGATCCGCCTTACAAACATATGGATATGCTGCCTCAGGATATTCCGATTCTCAATTCCGGGATATCGATGACCGCTTTGTTCCTGCATCAGCAGCAGAAAAAGCCGCCCGGCCAGCACATGAAACAGGCCATGGTCCTGCAGCAGGCATCACACATATCCCCTTCTGCAGTCGGCATTCCCCCAAAGGGATCCTGCCGCTGCTGATACCAGCCGCCACCGCCTTCCATTCTCTGGAGCAGCATACGGTACTGCATATTATCCGGTTCCTGACGGACTGCTTCACGGATCTGATCCAGAGCTGTTACATTATTTCCCATTCCCATATTTGCCATAGCAGCCAGGTAATACCATTCCCCATTTTTCTGACCAAGAGAATCCAGTACATTCATAGCTTCCTGAAAATGACCGCTCTGCACATAATTGGCGGCCGCCCTTCTGCGCATACTTTCCTCATCCTGATAGGCACTGGAACCGGCATTTCCGTAATTTCCAAAACCACCGTAATTTCCGTAGCCGCCATAGCCATTCTGGGAACTACTTCCGTACTCACGCTCTTTCATGATCTGCTCGTAAGCCTGCTGCACTTCTTTGAATTTTTCTTCGGCCTGATCCTTATTCGGATTATTGATATTGGCATCCGGGTGATACTTTCGGCTCAGCTTCCGGTATGCCTTTTTTATTTCATCATCAGATGCGTTTCTGGGAACTCCCAGCACGCTGTATGGATCTAACATTTTTTCTCTTTCTCCCGTTCTTCCCTGCGCTTCTGTCCGATCGCCGCAAAGCGGCACCAGACGCCGGAATATAAAATATTTCGAAGGATATCTCCGTATCGGAGGATCGGCAGCTTTTCAAATTCTCTGCAGCATTCTGCAAGCATCATCATAAGAAGCCGACGTACCTCTTCCTCGAACCCTTCTATCTTATATTTTTCAAGGAAAGGATTGTAATTTCCGTTTTCTGCATCTTTTTCCACATCGTCATAAGCATCCAGGATGTAGATAAATTTTCCGAGATAAAATCCCAGACGGCGCAGGGACGATTCCCAGACATCCTTACGGAAGGCCAGAATCTCTTCCATGATACGTCCGGAACACCCGGCTACACGGTCCACATCGGTTTCCCCCTGTTTTTCCAGGGAAGAAAGCTCCTCTAGTGCGTTTCGGATCCTTTGGATCTTCTCCGGATAAGCGGACATATGCATATTTCCGCAATTCTTCAGAATTCCTGCATATGCATAGCGCAGTGGTTTGTGTTCATCCTGCCAGTCATCCATACATTTGTAATAGGTAAGGATCACATTCATATCCGCACAGTACTCAGTTACTGTATTTTTGCGCACCGGCTGGGGCTTCAGCGGATGGACCACACACCTGGAGGTTCCCTTCTTCGTTGGCGGTTCATAAAGAGCGCTTAAAAGAAGGACCACAAATGTCATATCATAAGTCAGTGAGATCTGTCCCGGTATCCCGTATCTCTCCCGCAATTCTCTGCAAAGACCGCAGTAAAAAGAACGGTACACATCAAAATCCTTGAATTTTATTTCCGGTTTATTAACGGTCACATATCCGAACATGTCAGCTCCTTTTTACGAATTTTGTGTGGCATTTCGGACATTCGATCTCGATCTTGCCCTTTCCCTTTGGAATACGTATCTTCTGTCCGCAGCCCGGACAGCTGTAGATGTGATGGGTCTTTCTCTGCTTCATCAGATCCTTTTCTTTATTAAAGCGAAAACGGAACTTTGACGTCATCTGAAGGAATTTCTGATTTTCGGCATAACGCTGCTGGATATTTCTGGAAAAAATACGTATATATGCATATACGATCGCTGCGACCCCGAGAATGTCAAGGGTGCTGCCGACAGTTCTGCTGAATATATTAGCAAACATTGCCAGAATGATCAGAACCAGTGCGACTCCCATGGTGAACCTGGAAAGATCATCCACTCCATAACGTCCCTGCATAAATTTATTGAATTTGTCTCTCATATGATCTGCATCTCCTTTTCACTGCCAGACGGCACTGCCCAAAAATTTCCGTAAAAAAATCCGGATGGCAGTTCCTAACGGTCATTGCATACCTGGAAAATGTAGAATTTCAGATAATAGGACTCATCTGCTGACCAGAGGATCGGATGATCCGGTGCCTGTGTACGGTACTCTACCTGGCGCAGTCTCTTATGGACATTCTTCGCTGCCTGACCGATGGTCTGTGTAAACAGCTCATACGTCATAAAATGAGAGCAGGAACAGGTTGCAAGAAATCCGCCGTCCTTTACAAGACGCATTGCACGGAGATTGATCTCACGGTATCCCTTGATGGCATTTTTTACAGAGCTTCTGGATTTCGTAAATGCCGGAGGATCCAGTACCACAACATCAAATTTCTCTCCCTTCTCCTCAAGCTCGGGAAGAAGCTCAAAAACATCCTCACAGAGGAATTTCACTGTTCCGTCCAGGCCGTTCAGACTGGCGTTTCTTCTTGCCTGCAGGACTGCAGTTTCCGACGCATCCACACCGAGAACACTCTGTGCCCCTGCAATTCCCGCATTCAGGGCAAAAGAGCCGGTATGTGTAAAGCAGTCCAGAACCTTCGCCCCCTTGCAGAGCTTCTGGATAGCAAGACGGTTATATTTCTGATCCAGGAAAAATCCGGTCTTCTGCCCGTCCCTGATATCTACTTCATATTTCACACCGTTCTCTTCAATCTGAACAAGTGTCGGAAATTCTTCTCCGATAAATCCCTTGGTAAGTTCCATTCCTTCCTGGCGGCGTACCTTTGCATCACTCCGCTCATAGACTCCACGGATCCGGATCCCATCCTCAGCAAGGACTTCCTTCAGTGCATCTAGGATCGTTTCTTTAAGACGGTCGATTCCCAGTGCAAGAGACTGTACAACAAGCACATCTGAAAACTTATCCACAACAAGCCCCGGAAGAAAGTCTGCTTCTCCGAAGATCACACGGCAGCTTCCGGTATCTACTACCTTCTTACGATACTCCCATGCGTCGCGGACACGTTGTTTCAAAAATTCCGGACTGATCTCTGTACGCTCATCTCTGGTAAGCATACGGACTGTGATCTTGGAATTGGTGTTGATAAATCCTCTTCCCATTGGATATCCGTCAAAGTCCCGGACCAGAACGATATCTCCGTTCACAAAGCTTCCCATGATGCTTGCGATCTCATTGTCATATACCCAGAGGCCTCCTGATTTCAGGAATCTGCCTTCGCCTTTTTTTAATGTTACTACTGCCAGGCTCATAAATTCTACCTTTTCCCTTTCTCGTTTCCCTATCACGGTTTGCGATGTATGAGTCCACAAAACCGATTTACGGTCAATTTTATCACAGAAAAATCCATTTTTCCAGTGCTTACACAAATCCTTGTCGTAAATCACAAAATTTTCATGATATCTTTCCGGCACGACAAAAAATACCGCAGCAGAGGTTGTTTTCTCTGCTGCGGTATTTTTTATCTCTTTTTCTGTAAATCTTTTATTCTGCTGCGGATTCCTCAGAAGAGTCCGTGTTCTCGCCGTAAAGACCTGCCAGATATTTCATGGTTTCTTTATAAAGTGTCTGCTTATCTTCCTGGGGAACATCTGCAAGAATAGCTGCTGTCACGTCTGTGGCCTCTGTGTCCTCCTGGGAACTGTCAATACCGAACAGCTTCTTCAGCTTCTGATCCATCATATTCAGCTCTGTACTCTGATATTTTTCTGTACCATCTGCCTCATAGGATTCTGTACCATCCTTCAGGATATCATAATAATCCTTCTCAACAGTTTCTGCCACACTCTTCGCTGTCTGCTCATCCAGTGTTACCGTTGCCACTGCCTCTGTATCCTCCGTTGCAGCGAGAAGGGAATCTGCATCTCCCTCATACTCGCCTTTTACAAAGAGGACAAATTTGTCATAATTGTTCTTTGCTTCTTCGCTGAGCACGGAAGTATCGTTTTCTGCACTGTCTGCCTGGTCTGAGCCGTCTGTACTTTCTGAAGATTCTGTATCTTCTGTTGCCTCCGGGATTCCGGTCTCATCGGATGCAGCCTCGTCAGAAGTGCTTTCATCTGTGCTGCTCTCGTCAGATGCACTATCCTCTGTGCTGTTCTCGTCAGATGCACTTTCGTCTGTACTGCTCTCGTCGGATGCACTTTCATCTGTACTGCTTTCGTCCGAGCTTTCCTCATTGCTATAGGTTCCGTCGTCGGTAGCATCCGGGATTCCGGTCTCATTGCTTGTATCCTGAGAATCTGCTCCTGTTTCTTCCTCAAGACCCGGATCCTCTGTGGAGCTCTGGATCACATCGTCACCAAGAATGCTGTCATTTACATTGTTGACGATATCATCAGAAGAATCTGCATCCACATCTACGGTTTCATCACTGCTCTCGCCATCCAGCGTATCATCAGAGGAAGAGGTCTGGCCTGTGGTATTGGCATCTACCTGCTCCAGTGTTTCCTTCACATCATCATAATTGTAATCCTGCTGTGAGATCTGCTTCAGAAGAGACACGATCCTGTCAATATCGTCCTGGCTTACGGAAATATTGTTCTGCTCAGCCACATTGATGACAATATTCTGGATCTCATCTGCATTCTGTACTCCGTTCTGGATCACATCCATCTTGGACTGGTTTACAACTGTTGTCGCCTCATTTTTACCAACCTTATCTGCAAGCTCACCGGTGGTTACGATCTCCTGGTTGGCAAGCTTCGTCTTGGTCTCATCCAGCTTCTCTCCACTGGCCTTCTCATATGCCATCTGGATGCCGGTAAGTGCGCCTGTTCCGGATACTTCCATCGGGCAGGCAGCAACTACTTCACAGTTCTTCACACCGGATGTGGAAAGTGTCGTTGCGATCATATTACCTGTCACCCAGTTCAGATTTGCTGTGCGGACCTTGATCCCGCCGGACTGTGTAGGCTTCACATAGGCACAGCTCAAAGTTCTGGAACCGATCTGGGACTGTGGTGCGATATTATCCAGGTGTTTATGCTCATCCTCATTTGTAATGGTCATCACCTGCACCTGATCGGAACTTACATTAAAATATTTCATCATTGTCTGCTTCTGAGCATCCGTAAGATCTGCTCCAAGTGTTACTACCTTCGATGCATCTGCAAATACGGGATTTACACTTCCTGCCACAAGGCATGCACTGCAGAGCAGAGCTGCGATCATGTTTCTTTTTTTCATTGATCTTCCCTCCATATATTTTTTCGGATCGATTGTATCTGCTTAACTTTTGCGGTGTAAAGCGGACATTCCTCTTCGTTACTTACATCTCCACGAATGCGAGCGCTTCACGATCTGTCGTTCTTGTCACATTATAACACAGCTGCTGAAATATTTGTAATTTATATTATATAAAAAACGCTGCCGGAAATTATATCGTTACTGTTCACTCCGTTCTCAGCAACACGCTTCGCGATGCACAGGATTTATGCTAATCGCATAAATCCGCGCGGTATGTCTCGGGTTTTCTGTGACCTTCGCTCACAAAAAACACCTCGCGGAATATTACCAGTGAACAGTAACATTATATCACTCATTTCTGACAGCATTTTATTGTTTTTCTCATTTTCCCAGAGAACTTATCTGATCTGGTTTAATTTTCCGGTTTCTTTTGCTTTTTTCAACAATTCCCGGTTTTTTTCATTCATGATACCAAAATCCTTCAGCGGACAGTACACTTTTTCACATTTTCCCATGAACTCCAGTGCTTCTTCAAAGGCAGACTCCGAAATGCATTCAAAAGGCTTCTCCGTGATCACTTTTGCAGCCAGTTCTTTTGCCACCTGATAATCTGCATCATTGGTATGGAGAACTCCGGTCACAAAAGGAATCCCCTGTCGCTGCAGCTTCCGATATACCGGAATCCCACTTCCATTTCCTCCGATCACAAACACCTCCGGTTTTCCGGCCGGAGGTTCCATTTCCACGCAGCCGAATTCTGCATTATAGCTTCCACGGGTGATGCCATAAAGCTTCCGAATATAATCGGAAGTAAAGATTTCCTCCGGTGCACCATATTTCTCAATGTGATCTCCATGAACACAGATCACCTGGTCAGAAATCTTCTGGGCAAGATCCAGCTCGTGAAGGGACATGATCACCGTCATCTGTTTTTCCAATACCATCTTCTTCAAAATGGCAAGAAGCTCCAGCTTATGCCGGATATCCAGGAAGGAGGTCGGTTCATCCAGGATAATGATCTCCGGTTCCTGGCAGATGGCGCGTGCCAGAAGGATACGCTGTCTCTGTCCGTCACTGATAGCTGTAAAATCCCGGTCCTTCAGATCCCAGGCGTGAACCATCTCCATGGCACTTTTAACTTTTTCCTTGTCCTCTGCGGAAAGGATCCCGAGAGTTCCGGTATAGGGATATCGTCCGGTGGATACCACATCCTCACAGGTCATAAGCTCCGGTCGCATGCGCTCGGTAAGTACTACAGCCAGTTTTTTTGACACTTCCCTGTTGGTCATCCGGCTCATCTGTTCCTGTTCCAGATATACCGTTCCGCTGATCAGGGAAAGCTGTCTTGTGATACTCTTCAAAATAGTAGATTTTCCGGCACCGTTGGGACCGATCAGTGTCAGGATTTCTCCTTTATTCAGCTGAATATTGATTTCTTTGATCAGCGGTTTTCCATCATAGCCTACGGTCAGCTGATCTGTATAAAAAAAATATGATTTCATCGTTTATATCCTCTGCTGTCTGCGAATCATGATATAGATAACTACCGGTGCTCCGAAAACTGCTGTCACAGAACTGATGCTCAGCTCCGTCGGTGCAAATACAGTTCTTGCGATCAGGTCACAGAACAGGCAGAACACTGCACCGCCCAGAAAACAGGCCGGGATCACAAGCAGCGGTTTGGCAGTCTTCAGGAGACTTTTTGCAATATGAGGCACAGCGATCCCCACGAAGGAGATCGGCCCTGCAAAAGCAGTCACACAGGCAGAAAGAATACTGGAAAGCAGGATCAGAAGTATCCGGAAAGCCTTGATATTAACTCCCATATTCTGCGCGTAAGTCTCCCCCAGCTGATAGGCGCTGATCGGTTTTGACATAAAAAATACGATCACCATGGTAAGAAGTACCACAGCAGCCATAGTCTGCACATTCCCCCAGGTCATACCGGAAAAGCTACCCAGTGACCAATTGTGAAGATTGACTATGTTGGAATCATCTGCAAAGGTCACCACAAAGTCTGTGATGGCCGAACAGATATAGCCGATCATAACACCACTGATGACCAGCATGGACATGTTGTGGACTTTTTTTGCCACAAGGAGCACAAAGCCCATGGAGATCATTGAGCCTGCAAAAGCAGCCAGGATCATGGCACCGGAACCGATGGACACCGATCTGCTTAAAAAAAAGATCATCAGAAGCGCCACGATCAGCTTGGCACCGGAAGAGATTCCCAATACAAAGGGTCCCGCGATAGGGTTGTTAAAAAAGGTCTGCAGCAAAAATCCGGAAACAGAAAGTGCTCCGCCAAGGATGATAACTGCCAGTATCCTGGGAAGACGGATCTCCCAGACGATATTATAAGAAGTTTCATCTCCCTGATGCCGGAATATGATATTCAGGATCTCCTTCACAGAGAGGTGGATACTTCCGGAATTTACATTCCATATAAATAAAAAGATTAAAAGTACCGCAAGGATCACAAAAGAGATCCCGTATCGGACTGCGCGTTTTCTGTCATTCATTTTTTCTGGTACACTCCTCTTCTGTTTTGTTATCCTGTCCTTTCGTTTCCTGCTCACAGGTGGAAACTGGCAAAGGAGTTAAAGCGAACACTGGAATTTATTTCAGTTTATGCATATAGGTCAGCTCATCCAGAGAATCATCATCTGTAGTCAGCATGGTGTGGATATCCTCGATCATGGTTCCAAGTCCGGTAGTTTCCTGGAAGAGATTTTTACCTGTGCACCAGACATTTCCGTTCTTCACTGCCTTGAAATCTGCAAGAAGCTTACTTTTGGAAAGAAGCTCATCAATGGTCTTAAGTTCCCCGTCGATCGTACTGTTGTAGATGATATAGTCTGCATCCTTCGCCTTGGCATAAAACTCCTCCATCTGCATATTCATGGTGGAAAGAGCATTGTCATTTACTCCCGTATCCTCCGGAACATAATTTCCCCCTGCAAGAGAGATCATTTCTGAAACATAGTCGCCGCTTTTTCTTATATTTACCGCACCTACGGAGTTGATATAAAAGAACGCTACGGTCTTGTCTGTTTTATCTGCTGTGAGAACCTTATCCAGCTTGTCCGTCTGCTCTTTGAAAACCTTTTCTGCTACATCTTCTTTTCCCAGAAGAACTGCGTAAAGCTTCATCCACTCGGTCCTTCCAAGAGGATGACTCTCATAGCTGGAACGCTCTACCATTACAGGGATCCCGAACTGCTCCAGTTTCTCCTGTACCTCCGGATTGTGATGGATCATGGTGGATTCAATGGCAAGGTCACAGCCCTCGTTCAGGATCAGCTCGTAATCCGGAGCATTGTACTTGCCGGCATAGATCATCTTTTTCTGTTCCATGGCGTCCTTTGCTTCCTGGATATACCATCCGTCTTCCTTGGTTCCGGAAAGCTTGATGCTGTCAATCCCGTCGATAGCGCGGAAAAGATCCATGGCCGAGGTTGCTACCAGATAGATATTGTTTATGGGCTGCTGCAGAACCGCAATGTCAGGATCCAGCCCCTCCGGTGCTTTCTTGCCTTCGGGAACTACAAGAAACTGTCCTTCCTGATCAATGGTGAGCAGCGCATAGCCATCGTTGTAGTAATCCACATTAAATTCCTTTGCGTAGGAAAGATCCATACTGTGGTCAAAGGTAAGGCCTGGAATATCCGCAGGCTTATGTTCTGTCTCTGCTGCCTGCACTGCAAAAGCACACCCCAGGATCAGGGTCAGCGTCAGAAATATGTATGAAATTATTTTTTTCATTTTTCTTCCTTTTTCATGCTTGAAGAATCAAAATTCAGGGTATACTCAATCTCGTGAGGAGTACTCATGGCTACAGTATCTGCAGTCACTTCCATTTCTGCGTCAAAGACTGTGACCGGGATCTCAAATGTGGAGTTTCCGTCTTTGTTCACCGGCTCATATTTTTCGCCGTCCACGATCATGTAATCATAATTCGGACTGCTCCAGATGATGGTTGCCGTAGCTTCTTTGCCCTTGATCTCTACTTTAGCTGGAGATTCTACAGATGCTCTTCCTGTTCCGCCTGTAAGGGTTACATCCGTCTCATAGGTTCCGTCCTCCAGCTTCAGCTCTTCCGGTTTTTTCCCTTCGGATTTTTTGTCGTCAGAGGTTTTTACAGGATTCTTTACGCTGACTTTATGGTCGTACCATTTGCCTTTTTCTCCCAGGATCGCCACGTTAAATTCCTCACCAATGGCCGGTACCGGGATATCAAATCCGTAAACCTCCTCTGTATAACCATCGCTGTACTTCACTGTATCTGTGGTCGGCTCAATGATCTCTGCTCCGTCCTTCTGGGCATCCTCGGCAGTTCCCGCAAACAGGTTAACGATCTTCTTGGAAACCAGACTTACGTGGATGGTCATTTTACCATCTTTGACCGTGAGCTCTCCTTTTTTGTCATTGGCCTCATTTACATGAAACATGCTGCTGTCTGTATCAAACTCTGCTGTATAAACGCCATCTTCCAGGGTATCTGCTTTGGCTGCATCTGTATCCTTTTCTTCGGAAGCTTCTGCTTCCTCACCGGACTCTGTTTTTGTTTCATCTGTTTTTGCCATCGCAGGCACAGAGCCCAGCACCAGGACTGATGCACTTGCCATTGCAAGAATTAAGTTTACATAGCGTTTTTTCATGATAATCTTCTCCCTTCCATAGATACAGCAATCTGCCCGGAAAACAGTCTTCCTGATCTTTCCGGGCAGTTACATTGATTTCTTATAGGTATCTGAACTCACTCAGATATTTTTATATTTATTATTCTGCGGACTCCTCAGCAGAATCAGCCTCTGTATCTGCTGCTGCATCAGAATCTGCGGACTCCTCAGTGCTTCCCAGAGAATCGATGGCTGCCTTTGTATGCTCTACATAAAGCTTCTCAACTGCTTCGATTCTTCCAAGACCCTCGATCTGGCAGTCAACCTTATCGAAGTTTCCGGATGCTACAAACTGGCTCTTCCAGGAATCCTCCTCATCACCGGCCATATCGTTATTTGCATGGTCTCCGGCAACAACCATCAGCGGACGAAGAACAACGTTCTTGTATCCTGCTTCTTTTACCTTCTCGATAACCTTGTCGCAGGCTGTATCTTCCGGCTTACCCTCTACAGTACCGATGAATGCGTTCTTCAATCCAAGGTTTTCCATCTGTGTCTGCATCTGATCGTATGTAACGTTAGCTGTATGAGATGTTCCATGTCCCATGAATACGAATGCTGTGCCAGCCTCAGCTGCTGCATCCATGCTGTCAAATCCGGCCTCTTTGCAAGCCGTATCTGTGATTGCCTGAGCAACGGCTTTCTTGTCATCATTGATCACAGTTGCATCGTCTCCAACCTCACCGAGCATTGGCTCTGCGATAGCTACAGACTCGAATTTATCTTTATAGCCATTGATCGCTTCTGTCATCTCATCGTACTCAGCACCATGCATCAGATGGGTAGGCTGTACAACCAGATTCTTAACACCATTCTCTACTGCACGGTCAAGAGCCTGCTGCATGTTATCGATCACTTCATCATCTCTTGCCTCTACATGGTTGATGATGATCTGTGCTGTAAATGCTCTTCTTACAGACCAGTCCGGATAAGCTTCTGCAAGAGCATCCTCGATTCCCTTGACATCCTCTGCACGGCTGTCATTGAAGGAAGTACCAAAGCTTACAACAAGAAGTTCATTCTCACCGATCTCATCCTGGTTACGCGGATCGTCCTTGGAAGCATCTCCTGTGTCACGTCCGAAATAATCCGGATCTGCATTCTCACCCTCTACCAGCTCTTTCTGAGCATCTGTCAAAGCATCCCATGCTTCTTTGGCTGCCTTGCAGTCCTCATCTGTTGTGTCGTTTCTTTCCTGTACATAGATCTTGTCGATCAGAGCTGCTACATTATCTGCTGCTTCCTGATCTGCATCAGAAGCCTCTGTGGTATCAGCTGCCTCAGCGTTCTCTTCTGTAGCAGAATCCTCTGCTGCCATTGCTGTTGTAGCCGCACCCATAGAGCATGTCATGGAAACTGCGAGCATCAGAGCTAACATTGTTTTTCTTTTCATTTCTCATTGTCCTCTTTTCATGTATTTCCAGAATACTGATATGTACAAAAAAGCAGCAGCTCTCTGCGGCCGCCTGCTCACACATGATTCTCTGCGCAATACAAATACATAAAAAGAAGTTCTGTATTGTTATGGAGAATACCGATTCGTAAACCGCGAATCCCTGGATCTCACAATAAGGCAGTTCTCCTGACTTGGTTCCACGCTGCTTTCCCTTCCCGGTCTCCCAGTGGTTATAAAAGCAGCTCCCCTTTCACAGTGACGGTATCGTTCCGGATTCTCACCGGATTCTCTTTTGCACATCCGACTGGATGCAACCTTATCATTATAACATTTGCACATATTTTCTTTTACCTGGTTATCTAACTTTTACCACAAACTCACAAATTTGTCAAGATTGATGTCAGACGATTCACGGTTTTCTGTGATCTTCGCTCACAAAAAACACCTCACGAAATATTACCAGTGAACAGTAACCGGTTTTCTCCCTGTATCTGTCAGTTATTATCAGAATACTTTCTCCAATATTCATGCATATCCTGCATAAAAAACAGCCCCTTTCTGTCATCACCCTGATATCAGAAAAGGACTGTCTTACACTGGATATTCGCAATCCGCTTCGCTACTTGCTCATAACAGATAAACTGCTCTGCAGTTTATCTGTTAAAATACTCCTGCTCCAGGTATCTGGCTACGTAGATTCCGCTGGCAGATGCATGGGACAGAGAATGGGTCACGCCGCTACAGTCTCCGATAACAAAGAGACCCTTGTGGCAGGTTTCCAGATTTTCGTCGATCTCGACCTCCATGTTGTAGAATTTAACCTCAACGCCATAAAGCAAAGTATCATCATCTGCGGTTCCCGGTGCGATCTTATCCAGAGCATAGATCATCTCGATGATGCCATCCAGGATACGTTTCGGCATAACAAGACTTAAATCTCCCGGTGTCGCAGAAAGTGTAGGTGTTACGAAACTTTCCTCAATACGGGCTTTTGTGCTTCGTCTTCCGCGGATCAGATCTCCAAACCGCTGTACCATAACACCACCGCCAAGCATATTGGAAAGTCTTGCAATGCTCTCACCGTATCCGTTGCTGTCATGGAACGGCTCTGAGAAATGCTTGGATACCAGAAGGGCAAAGTTTGTATTGTTGGTATGCTTTGCCGGATCTTCGTAGCTGTGACCGTTTACTGTGATGATACCGTTGGTATTTTCATTCACGACAACACCTCGCGGGTTCATGCAGAAGGTACGGACCATATCCTCAAACTTCTCAGTTCTGTAAACGATCTTGCTCTCATAAAGCTCATCTGTCAGACGGCTGAAAACCTCTGCCGGAAGCTCCACACGGACTCCGATGTCCACACGGTTGGAAAGAGTCGGGATCTTAAGCTCTGTACATACCGTCTCCATCCATTTACTTCCGCTTCGTCCTGCGGAGATGATACAGTAAGTTCCCTCGTAACGCTCATCTCCTACAAAAACTGCATAACCGTCTTCAGTTTTTTCTACTTTGTCAACAGATGCGTCAAAATAGAAGTCCACATGGTCTTTCATTTTTTCATAGAGGTTCTGAAGCACCACATAGTTGATATCTGTTCCCAGATGACGGACTGATGCATCCAAAAGATGCAGGCCGTTCTGAAGGCAGAGCTTACGGATCTCGCTGTTTGTGGTAGAATAAAGCCTGGTTCCTTCACCACCATGCATCAGGTTCAGTTTATCTACATATTCCATCAGCTCTGTGGCTGTATCCTTGCCGATATGCTGGTACAGAGTTCCGCCAAACTGATTGGTGATATTATATTTTCCGTCGGAGAAAGCGCCTGCACCGCCAAATCCCTTCATGATCGCACAGGTTTTGCAGTGGATACAGGATTTTACTTTCTTTCCGTCGATGGGACATTTTCTTTTTTCCAGAGGATGACCGGCTTCAAAAACCGCGATCTTTTTCTCCGGATCATTATTCATCAGTTCATAGGCCGCAAAGATTCCACCGGGACCTGCTCCTACGATCAGTACATCATATTTCATAAATAAAAACTCCTTATCTTGTATTGCACATTTTCAGTGCTTTGTTTTTGCACAAACCCTGTCTATTCTACAACAAGTGTGTTCAAAAGTCACCTGTTTTTTCGGAACCTTCCGATCTTAAGCTTCTTTCCATCTGTTTCCACGGTAATAGCACCGTTTTTCATGGTGTATTCCACCTGACTTCCGGCCGCTTTAAGCCGCTCTACGGTTTCCGGTGACGGATGTCCGTAGGTGTTGGTGGAAGAACAGGAAATGATCGCCACTTCCGGCTTTATTTTCTCAAGAAATTCTTCTGTGGTAGAATAACGGGAACCGTGATGTCCCACCTTCAGACAGTCAACATCCTCAAGCCCCCCGGCTGCCAGAAGCTTTTTCTCCGTATCTGCACCGATATCTCCGGTAAAAAACATCTGAAAATCTCCAAAAGACAACTCCATCACCATAGCTTCCTCATTCACATCTTTTCCTGTGGCATTTTTCTCCGGCCACAGAACAGAAAAAGATACTTTGCCGCAAGGCAATTCATCCCCTTTTCCTGCTGTCACGACCTTAACTCCGGCTGTTTTTGCTGCCTCTGCAAGCTCCCTCCATGCATCTGGTCTTTCTGCCCAGGCAGGCAGGATCAGATATCCGGCCCGGATGGTTGTAAGACCTTTTCCCATATATTCCAGAAGCTCCTTCACACCGTTGATATGATCCTGATCTGTATGGGAAATAAAAATCCCATCCAGCCAGGAAATCCCCTGACTTTTCAATGCCGGCAAAAGGCAGTATCTTCCAAGATCCGACTGGCTGCTGCTTCCTCCGTCGATCAGAAAATGGTGATCCTCCGGGGTCTCCACAAGAATACCGTCACCTTGTCCTACATCCAGGCAGATCACCTTCAGACTTCCTGCTGGATGATATCCCAGTATCAGGATTCCGACTGCCAGAAAAATACCGGCTGTTATCCGGATAGCATATAGCTTCCGGCAACCTGCTTCCGCCCGCTCCTCTGCTAGCTCCGTTTCCTCACTGACTGCTTTTTTCTTCCGGAGCTGTTCTTTTATATACTGTCCCATAAACAGAACTGTGATCAAAAAGCCATAATATACCAGGATCTGCCATATTTCCGGCTCTCCTCCGATCCAGGTACTCCATCCTGACCTTCCTGCCAGACTGCAGAGATGTTCATAAAAAAGTAGCAGTACCCTTGCCGGCAGGAGCACCAGTTTTGCCGCAGGAATACTGAGAATTCCCAGCAGCAGCGCCGCCATTCCTCCAGTCAGCACTACCCCCACACTTGGAAGCACCAACAGATTCAGGATAAATCCGGCAATAGAGACTTCTCCGAAAAACTTCAACATCACCGGCAGAGTCACAAGCTGAAGAGCTATAGGACTTACCAGTGCCTTTGTCCATTTTTTTTCCGCTCCTGCAAGGGCACAGATCTTTTCCGCAGCGAGCCCCATTCCCAGAACACAGCCAAAGGACAGAAGAAATCCACTGTCCAGGAGATAGGCCGGAGATTCCACAAGGATCATCATGGCAGTTACGGAAAGAGCACTCATCATATCATAGATCCGTCCGGTGATCCTGGCTCCCATGGCGATCAAAAACATAGTTACTGCCCGCATGGTGGAAACACTCCCTCCGGTCATGATCCCATACTGCAGCATCACTCCCAGAGAAAAAATCCCGGCAGGCCAGATTCCCAGTCCCATCTTCTTTAGAAGGTTGTAAAGCCCCATTCCCAGAATACTGATATGAAGTCCGCTGATGGCAAGGATATGTATGATTCCGGCCAGCTGATAGCGCATCTGTGTTTCCGGATCCAGTTCCTGTTTGTCTCCAAGCGTCATGGCACAAAAAACAGGTGCATCTTTTCCTGCTGCTTCCTTCAAGATCTGTCTGCAGCTTTCTTTTATCTCCAAAAGGAGCTGCCTGTAGCCGGAATACACTGCTGTTTTCTTTTGGAGCACAGCGTTCTTCATAAAATAATAAATATGACGACAGGCGTAAAAGTGTTGGCTGTCAAAGCCCCCCGGATTCGCAGGACCTTCCACTCTTTTCAGCGTTCCCTTGACCCGGATCCGCATTCCCGGTTTCAGATCTTCTTCTTTTTTGAGAAATATTCTTACATTTTCAATTGGAAATTTTTTTGACTGATGGATAAGATATGTTTTTTTCAGATAAACAGACTGGGAAAATTCTGTGTTTTCATACTGTTCCACCTCCCCGCAGATCATGGAACCAGGGTGCGCTTCAATCTGCTCCTGCACATTTAACGGAAGGGGATTCCCCCTGATCAGAGGAATCCCCATAAGCTCCAGTGCGCCAAGACTCAGCACCATAAGAAAACACAAAAGACACATCGGCCTTTTCGCCATAAATGTTCTCCCGTTTTCTGATATTTTGAAATGTTTTATTTTTTCTATTCTTTTTTAGCCTTTGTGTGTGCCAGCAGGCTGTCGTTCCATTCATAGAACTTATAAAGCTGCATATTCTGGCCAAAGGTCACTTCCTTGTTTCCTTCGATGGAAATCTCAACTTTGTCCACATCCGTTGCCGCGATCAGCGTATTTACCACCGAATACACGGCAATCTGTTCCGAAACATCCAGCGCATAATCCTGAAATACGGAATTATAATCCACATAGCAGATTCCGTTTGCTCTCGTCAGGGAAAGTACCTCTGAATTCTCCGGTATTGTAGGATAATGTCCTTTTTCCAGCGGACCTCTTGCAAGCTGCTCCAGAACCACCGTAGCCTTCGGAAGATTTCGTCTGTAGCGGACACTTCTCTGTTCCGCTACCAGTTTATCTCCGTTTTTATTTGTGAAATACAAAGTAAAGGTGTCATAGCTGTACACATCCCCATCGGACCCGGAAAACTCCACAAAGGTGTCGTTGTTCATGGCTCCCACTTCTTCCCCCCTGGTATCTGTCAGCGGCTTTTTACCCACATAGATCTCCACAGAATCTACTCCTGGAACCTGTAAAAAGATCTTCACTATACCTGCCCGCACCAGAAGTTCCCTGGTACGTGACATTTTATCATAGGCCTCATTGAATTCTACGTTCAGGACTCCATCCTGTATGGAATAAGAAGAAATCTTTACCCCATCCGGAAAAAGTGAGATTCCGTCTTCCCGGGTCTCACGGTTATTCAGACTCTCGGAAAAATTGCGCAGCATCACTTCTGTTGTTTCCTTCTCCGGAGTATATTTTTCTTCTTTCAGTCTCGTTTCATCGCTGTTGATATAATAAAATCTATACTGCTGTTCTTCGTTTTTATTTCTTCCCGACAAACCTATGAAAGCAACCAGACCAAAAAGAATACAGGCAGCGGCCACACAGATGATCAAAATTGTTTTTTTCATGCTGTACCTCCTAGGACGGGATATAGGACAGCGGGATCTTCACGGTAAATGTGGTTCCCTCGCCCTCTTTGCTGGATACCTTGATGATCCCATGATGCATGGCTATAGAACTTCTTGTAATAGCAAGTCCAAGACCGGTTCCGCCGATCTCTCTGGAATGGGATTTATCCACACGATAAAAACGCTCAAAGATCCGTTCAATGGAATCTTCCGGTATTCCCAGGCCGGAATCTGCAACCGTCACATAGAAATCCTTATGATCCGCATCCAGTGTTACGCGGACCCATCCCTCATCTACATTGTATTTGATACCATTTTCGACCAGGTTACTGATGGCAAGGGTAAATTTCACCTCATCCACATCTGCGGTTACCGGTCGGAACGAATCCAGGATCAGGTCAATCCTTCTCTGATCTGCAATAGGACGGAGACGCTTCAGGATATTCTCCAGCAGCTCATTGATATTCATATTACGGATATTCATATCTGCTGCTTTTTTGTCCATTTTTACCAGGGAGAGCAGATCGGTGATGATCTTGTTCTCTCTGTCAATCTCTTCTGTGATATCAGAAAGAAATTCCTGATACAGTTCCTCCGGAACCCCCTGCTGTCCTACCAGCGAATCCGCCAGAACCTTCATTGAAGTCATAGGTGTCTTCAGCTCATGAGACACATTGGATACAAACTCCTGTCTGGATTCATCCAACGTCTTCATTCTGGAAAGCATCTTGTTAAATGCATCTGTGATCAAAGCTGTCTCTGTATAATCCGGTACCGAGATCTCCTCATTCTGATATCCGTCTGTAAGGTCCTCGATTGCTTTCGTTACCCTGGCAAATGGCTTCACCAGGATCGTGGAAAGAATATACCCCAGAAAAATGGCCAGCACTACAATGATACCGATGATCAGAATCCCTTTCTGCTCCAGTTCATGGATGGTTGCTGTCACCTCACTGGAAGATGCCATGATCATCATGGCACCCTGCACCTGTTTTACATCCGGACTTTTTACCGGAACTGCCAGGATCAGCTTCTGGCTGTCAGAATCATATTGGTAGGCATCTTCTCCTTTAAAACAGTTCAATACTTTCTGGGAAACCAGAGTCCTGCCCTCATCCACGCCATAGGTATCCTTGATGATCCTGAAATCCCTGTCTACAATGAGAATCCTGCCACCATAGCTGTTGGACAGTAATTCCAGCTTGCTGTTCACCGTCTGAGAGCTGGTGTCATTCAGATAATTCTCCTTGATCAACAGGTCGCACATGATGTCACAGATGTTCTCCATGCTCTGCACACGGTTGGCAATGGCACGATCTTCATAGTTGGCAATGACCATTTCCGTTACGATGACACTCGGTACGATTCCCAGTATGATCAGGATGATCAGAATACGAAAGCGGAGACTTTTGAAAAATTTGCCGTTCTTTTTGAACTTCACAGGTTATGCCTGGAAATAGTAGCCCACACCCCATTTGGTGTGTACATATTTCGGCTCACTGGGATTGGCCTCAATCTTTTCTCTCAGGCGGCGGATATGTACATCTACGGTACGGACATCTCCCGGATATTCATAGCCCCATACGATATTCAGAAGATTTTCTCTGCTGTATACCTTGTTCGGATTGAATACCAGCAGCTCCAGCACATCAAATTCCTTGGCTGTGAGGTTGATCTCTTTTCCGGAGATAAATACGCGGCGTCCTTCGCAGTCCAGCTTCAGTTCTCCGACTTCCACAGTCTTGGCCTTCTCCTGCTTGTCCTGTTTGCTGCCTGCACGGCGGATGATCGCCTTGATGCGGGCTTTGACTTCCAGGATATTGAAAGGCTTGGTGACATAATCATCAGCTCCGTATTCCAGACCCAGGATCTTATCCATATCTTCTCCTTTTGCTGTAAGCATGATGATCGGAACATTGGAAAATTCACGGATCTGCTGGCATACCTCAAGACCGTCCATTTTTGGAAGCATCAGGTCAAGAAGGATGATATCGTACTCTCCTGCTTTTGCTTTTTCCAGTGCTTCCTCTCCGTCATAGGCACAGTCCACTTCCATTCCGTCCTGCTCCAGACTGAAGCGAAGTCCCTTGACAATCAGTTTCTCATCATCTACTACCAATACTTTCCTGCTCATTTAGCGCTCCTTACTTTATTGCTATTTTATCCTTTATCTTCTCATAGGTTCCTTCTTTGATGCCTGGTACATTCATGATATCCTCTGCTGAAGTAAAGGGACCGTTCTCTTCCCTGTAAGCGATGATCGCCAGGGCCTTGGACTCCCCTACACCTGTGAGAGTAGTAAGCTGGGATACATCAGCGGTGTTCAGATCGATCTTCTGCTCTGTGGAAGATGCAGTCTCGGCTTCACCGGAATCCTCTCCGGCGGATTTCTGTCCGCTCGCCGTTTCGGTACTGTTTTCTGCTGTGACTTCCGATCCATCCTGGGTAGCTGCGATCCGCTGGCTGTCCACCTCCGCCTGGGTAGGCACATAAACCTGCTGTCCATCGGAAAGTCCCTTAGCACGGTTGAGATAGCTTGCCGCAGCTTCCGGAAGATATCCTCCGGCCTGCTCGATAGCCTGAAAAACACGGCTGCCATATGGAAGCTCATAGACTCCCGGGCTGGTCACTGCTCCACATATATCTACATAAATGGTCTGAGGGGTGTCTGAGATCTCCGGCAGCTGTTTTTCAACCTCCGGAGCCGGTTCCTCCGCAGACTCATTCTGTTTCTTCTGTGATATATCTGCCGCAGCCCCTGCGGATGCCTTCCCGGATACTTCACTTTCCGTATCCTTCGGTTCTTCCTGCTCTGCATCCATTCCGGATGCTTCCGTACTTTCTTCCTGCACCAGTTCTTTCTCCAGAAATTCTGTTCCGTCATCCTTACAGCCTGTCAGCCCTGCCAGGATCTGTAACAAAAATATGGAAAAAACAAGCCGAACACTTCTGATATGTGATCTTATTTTCATAGGTAGGCGGTTCACTCCTTTCCGCCGATGTGGCGGCAGGTGCCCCGTTACTCATGCAAAACCATACCTTATTTTAACGAAATATTACAAATATTACAATACTTTTATTTCTATTTCCATTTGAAAATAACCACACCTGCAATACAGATCAGCATTCCCAACAGCTTTCTCCACTGAAAATCTGCTCTTTCCACACCGAAAATCCCCAGCAATTCTATAAGATAAGCCACCGCAAGCTGAGAAATGACAATAAGCATAACCGCCCGCGCAGGCCCCAGACTTCCCATACTCCGGATCACTGTGATAGTGATAAATGCACCAATCACTCCTCCGAGTAAATTATATTTAGCCTCTACCTGCCACAGCATGCCGATACTTTCTCTGCCTGTGAAAAACCATGCTGCCACACAGACCAGAAATGCAGAAAACTGTACCCAGCCGGTTGAAACCCACAGACTGGTCTGTTTTGTTACATTTGTGTTAAATACCCCTTGAACACTCATCAGTGCACCTGAGATCAGTGCTGACAAAAATCCCCACATAAAAATCCCTCCATATATACTCCATTTCCGGTATTACTGCCGGAAAAAGGCGCTGCATATTTCTGCAACGCCTTTACGGTTTCTTATAATTTAGTTTATGTGATTTTCCTGCAATTATACACACTGCTGCCCTGTTTTCTCATCCGCATAATATTTATATACATGATCACGAAACGCTCTTTATTCCGGAAAATATTTTCTGAGATATATCCTTCCAGAAAACGCAATATGCGGCATCTCATAAAAAATGGCTGTTTTCGGACAGATCGGACGATAGAGTGGGTCTGCCACAATGATCCTGGCTGTTTTCAGCTTTTCTTCCATGGCTTCCTCGCCACAGATGGCTTCATCTCCCTTGCGCAAAAGTCCCTCTGTGATCTCCAGCGGACAGAGCAGCTGAACCTTTTTTCCGTATTTCTGCTCTATGACTGCTGCCAGGGAGCCCATGGTAACCGGTTCTCCGATGATGGTAATGTCCGGTACGGAAAAAAATACCTCATCTTTGTCGGGCATTTCCCTGCTTTCTCCTGAAGGGTCAGATACTGCTGACAGACTGTTCCTTCCCTGAAAATAGATTACCTGCTCCGGAGTTACTTTCCACAGTTCCTCCTGTTTTCCTAAGATCTGCCCTCCGCTTTCCTCCGCGGAGTCATCCTTTTTATTTACCCACTCTCCACAGGATCTATCCGCGATCCGCTCAAGTGCATCTGAAATCTGTCCCTCATAGCCTTCCACAGGAGTCCCCACGAGAAATGGCGTACCGAATTTTTCTTTCAGCACATTGGCCGCCGGGATTCCCACAGAGGATACCACAAGGTTTACCGCTGCTTCACCGGCACGGGACAAAGCTTCCAGCGTATCCCCCATAGCCCAGGTGGAAAGTATCTCCCAGCCATAGTTTTTCAGACGTTTTTTCATGGCATCTACTGCAGACTGCGGGCCAAGATCAAGGGGTGTTGCTCCAAGAAGATTTAATTTCCTGCTTCTCTTCTCTGTAGATCTTTCCGCAGATCCCGTCGGTACTTCTGAACACCTTCCTGTTTTCTCTGCTGCTCCTGTGAAATGTCCGGCGATTTCCGCCAGTGCCAGCCCTGCTCCGTATACATAGTCGTGCATGCCGCTGGTCGGAACCGAAAATACCGGAATTTCGGTCCTTGCTGTAAGTGCACGGGCCAGTCCCTGAAAATCTGTTCCGTTCATAAAGGGGATCGGTGAACTTGCAAGTGCAATAAATTTCGGTTTCAGCTCCTTTGCCGCCTCTTCGATATCTTGAAGAAATTTCTCATCATTTCCCATAATGGCATCGATATCCGTAAGACCTGAGATAAAGATCAGACTGTCCTGGTCGTACCACCGGATCTCATCATGGGTATTATAGGTAGAATTACAGCCGGAGGGATCATGCATCACTGTCATTCCTCCAAGCTCATACAATGCGGAGCAGACGCCGGACACATCTGCCGTGTAGATCGGTATGATCCGATATGCCTGTCTCATATGCAGCTTTCGCACCCCCATCCCTTTCGAACGATCAGATCCTCCGGAGCTTTTTCCTCATTAAATGCCTCCAGCATCAGCTGTGCAGTACGTCTGATCCCGTCAAAGCCCCAAAGCCCGCCGCCCTGTACCATATTGACAAAATTCCGACTTCCGGTAAACCAGGCTGCTTTTTGTCCGACGGCAAGGATTTTTCCGGAATGCTGCCGTGGCCGCACTCTCATCTCCGGGCGAACAGTCGAAATCAACATGAGTTCCGGGTAATTCTCCTTCAGCCAGAAAAATACTTCTTTTTCTTCCGGGCTGATACTGTCCAGAAAAACGGACTGTACCTGAAATCCATGCGTAAGGAGAAGCTTTGCAAGTCCCAGAGGTCTTGGATGAAAAAGATAATCCACAGCTACGGGAGTGTCACCGATGATCTGGTGTGCATGGAAAAGAGCTTCCTCGCATTTTCGGATCTCCATTTCGATATCCAGACCATTTTTACCGCCACTTTGCTGCTCCAGCAGCTCCAGCAAATACTTTTCCTGCGTCTCTATCTCCTCATAGTCAAAGCTTCCGGGCAGGTATAAAAACGGCCTTCCAAGTCTCTCCGCCTGCTGCTGTACTCCGAATTTTCCTGCCGGATAACAGTTAAGAATCAGGCTTCCCTCTCCCAGGCGCTGATAATCCTCCCAGGTCTTACAGGCCGGTGCTTCCCGGAGACGGATTCCGTTCTTTTTCAGGATCCGGCAGATATCTGCACTCTCATCCAACACAAAATCACTGCCCAGGACTGTGACACATTCCGGATCAGCTTTCCTCTCCGGTACTGCATCATACATGGCACGGCGCAGCTTCTGATCCGGAGTCGGGCCTGTTTTCTGCATGACAGGATCCATAAAGCATCGCATAAAAAAGATCTCCGGAAATCTTTCTTCCAGTTCGCCGTAGATGCGGTCCAGATCACTTCCCAGAAAATGATGAAGACACACGGTAAAAAGCAATACTGCCTTTGGCTTCTCATCCAGCCGGTTCAGAATGTCCGTCACTCCTTCAATGGTCACATCCTCCAGATTTCCGCCCAGAAGATCCTTTTCCTCCACGATCACAAAGGAAAAACGGTCTGCCGCATTCATCTCTGCGGCAGTCAGCACAACGCCACGCATGCAGTTATCCGCACAGACGTAGATCTGCCTTGCTTCCGGAACCAGCATTCCCGTATGTACGATATTCCAGTTTCCATGGACTGGTGAATTAAATTCCAGCCCCGACTGAAAGGGAACCGGAAAAGAGGCTTCCTTTATAAATATTTCTGTTTTTCCCGAAAGCTCTCTGTTACCAACTCTTTTTAACATGAGCCTTCCTCCCTGCATGCACTCAGGATCTGCTCGGCCAGTGTCCGGTACTCCTCTGCCATCTCACAATCCGGATAAGCTTCCAGAAGAGTTTTTCCTCGATTCTCTGCTTCCAGGACCAGTTCACTTCTGGAAAGCGTTCCCACTACCCGCGTATGAAAATCCTCTGCCAGCTCCCGGACTTTTTCTTCCTCTCCCGGCACGTTCCGCCGGTTCAGGATCACGCCGCCAAGAGATGCATATCCTCTGTTTCTGAAATTATCCACTGCCATGGCAATATTTGCCCCTGCATGGATGGCCATGTTTTCTCCGGAGGTGATGATAAATACCTTATCTGCATACCCCTTTCGCATGGGCATGGAAAATCCACCGCAGACAACATCTCCCAGTACGTCATAAAAAACAATGTCCGGTTTATAGGTCTCATAGGCTCCGTTTTCCTTAAGCTTCTCGAGAGCAGTAATGATACCTCTTCCCGCACATCCGAGCCCCGGTGCAGGACCGCCGGCTTCCACACAGACTACACCCCCATATCCGATCTGCACCATATCCGTAAGCTTCAGCTCCTGGCGTTTTTCGTTATACAGCTCCAGCACAGTGGGAACCTTTTTTCCATGCCTGAGAAGGATCGTGGAATCTGCCTTGGGATCACAGCCGATCTGCATCACTTTCATTCCTTTTTCCGCAAGGGCTACTGCCACATTGGAAACCGTAGTAGATTTTCCGATGCCGCCCTTTCCGTATACCGCAACTTTTATCATTTTCTGTCCTCCGCTTTTGTGATCACATTGGAATATGCCGTTTTGGCGGAAACTCCACTGAGGTGGCCGATCTTTCCGGATAAGGAGCTGATCACATCCTGTGGTGCGTCAATGGCAATACTGATAATATTGATGCCTTTTTCCCGGTAAGGGATCCCCATTCTCCCGATAATATATTTTCCCGCTTCATGAAGAAAACGGTTGATATCATCGATCACGTCATTGTTTTCCACAATGATCGAGATCAATGCCACTCTTGTCTCCATAAGATCTGACTCTCCTTTCCGATATTATCAGCAGATCCTCGGCAGAAGCTCTCCTCCCGGCTGCGGAAGAAGTGCCTGCGTTCCGATCTCCGTAGTCATGACAACCTTTCCTGGCTGGTCTTCCGTAACTTCACCGATAATGGCTGCGTCCCTGGAATAAGGACATTTACGCAGTGCTTCCACGATCCTTCCTGCCTCTTCCTTTGGCGCCATGATCACCATTCGTCCCTCACATGCCAGATAAAGCGGCTCCAGGCCAAGCATGCCGCAGACACCCTTTACCTCCGGAGCTACCGGAACAGCTGCTGCATCCAGGCGGATCCCTACGTTACTCTGTCCTGCGATCTCGTAAAGAACCGTTCCGACACCACCTCTTGTAGCATCACGGATCACATGAATGTTATGGGTGGCATCCAGTACATCTTTTACAGCTCCCCACAGCGGTGCGCAGTCACTTGTCACATCTGCGTCAATGCCGAAATCCTCTCTTGCCAGAAGAATGGTGCATCCATGTCTTCCCACATCACCGGTTACAATAATGGCATCTCCCGGTTTTGCCAGCTCACCGCCTACCTGAACGCCCTCCTGGATCTCACCCATTCCGGTTGTTGTGATAAACACACCGTCAACCTGACCTTTTCCTGCCACCTTAGTATCTCCGGAAACAATACGCACTCCGGCTTCTTTTGCTGTTTTTTCCATGGCTGCGGCGATCTCCTCCAGCTTCTCCATGGGAAAACCCTCCTCAATGACAAAAGCGCAGGTAAGATACATCGGTTTTGCTCCCATACAGGCAAGGTCATTAACGGTTCCGCAGATGGAAAGCTTGCCGATATTTCCCCCCGGAAAAAATGCCGGAGAAACAATAAATCCATCGGTGGATACTGCCATTTTTCCTGCAGGCGGAACCAGCACGGCCGCATCATCGGCTGTGAGATCCGGGTTTGCAAAATGCGCTTTGAATACTTCATCGATCAGTTCTGAGGTCTGACGGCCTCCGGCACCGTGTGCCATGGTCACTGTTTTATTTTCCATAATATTATCTTCTTTCTATGCTGGGTCAAAGGAATTTCATATCGGTTTCATCCTGTCAGATCTTCCGGATACGATCCTTCGTTTGTACTATATGTAATGTATCATATTTCGCAGTCCATTAAAGCGGACATCAGTTTCCGTACATAAAATATGCGGAACATGCTCCTTCATTGGATACCATACAGGCACCTACCGGATGCTGCGGGGTACAGACCTTTCCGAATACCTTACAATCTGATGGTTTGCATTTCCCCTGAAGCACATCCCCACAGCGACAGGCCGGATTTGGTCTGCCCTGGATCGGCGGCACTGCATATTTTTTTCTGGCATCAAAGGCTTCCCACTCCTTCCGGAGCACCAGGCCGGACCCCGGGATCACACCCAGACCCCGCCATTCAGAATCACAGGGCTCCATCAGTTCTTCGATCAGCTTCTGTGCCTCCGGGCTTCCCTCACTTTTTACCACACGGGGATAGCAGTTCACAAAGAACGGTTTTCCTTCCTGAAAACGTACCAGTGCAACAGCCAGTGCCGTAAGCAGCTCCTTCGCTGTAAAGCCTGCCACCACACCACTGATACCTTCCTCTGCCAGCTGCTCACAGAGCGCAGTTCCTGTGATCGCATTGACATGTCCCGGATAAAGGAACACATCCGCACTGCCCTTTAATGCCTGATAAGCCTGGGGCATGGTCTTGTTTGCCACAAGGAGCGAATAATTGGAAAGTCCGTCCTCTCCGGCCTTTTTCACGGAAAGACAGCCGGCAGGCGTGGTGGTCTCAAAGCCAACGGAAAGAAATACCACCTGCTCTTTTGGATGCTCTTTCGCATATTTTTCTGCATCTGCCGGTGAATAGACGATCCGTATCCTGGCGCCTTCTGCCCTGGCATCTGCAAGGCTTTTCTTTGTTCCCGGTACGCGGACAAGATCACCGAATGTGCAGATCGTCACCTGTTTTTCCAGAGCAAGATAAACGGCCTCGTCAATAAACCCTACCGGTGTTACACAGACCGGACATCCCGGTCCTGAGATCAGCTCCACCTGCGGCGGCAGAAGCTTGCGGATCCCCAAACGGAAGATCTCGTGGGTATGTGTTCCGCAGACCTCCATGATCCGCACCGGCGGCCCCTGATATCCTTCTATGATTTCTCTTGCTGTTTTTTTCCTCTCTTCCATCACAGCAGTTCCTCCATCAGCTGGTCTGTCTCTTCCTCGTCATCATCGGTGATCTTTGCAATGGCAACACCTGCATGCACCATCACATAATCCCCCGGCTCCAGGTCTCCCAGGAGCTGGGCGGAAACCTCTCTCTTTGCGCCGCCTGCATCCACCACTGCTGTTCCGTCACTGATCTTTACTACTTTTGCTGATAATCCTACACACATATCTGTGCCTCCCATCCTGCATTTCTGCTGTATGCTCCATGCGTTATCATAAAACATTTTTGATCCGTATCTGCATGATCTCATCTATATTTATCTGTGCCGCTGCACATAAGCCATCCCATACACCGCCTGTCCCAGTGCGATCCCTCCGTCATTCGGCGGGATCAGGCTGTGCTTCAAAACTTTAAACCCCATTTCCGTAAGGCCGTCATCTACCAGCTCCAGAAGCAGCCGGTTCTGAAAGACACCGCCACTTAATGCCACTTTCCGGATTCCGGTCTGCCGCTCTGCTTCCTCACAGGCTGCAAGGATCTCATCTGCCAGTGCCCGGTGAAATCCATAAGCCAGCTTCCCGGGATCCTCTCCTGCAAGCCTTGCCCGGACCAGATATGCAACGATCTCACCTGTATTTAAAATAAATTTTCGTTCATCTTCAGACGCTTCTGAGATGCCTGTGCTTTCCGGAATGTCTTCCTTTTCTGACATCCGTATCTTCAGATTTTCTTCCGGATTTTTCTTCTGCATCTCCCGCTGCTTTCTCCAGGCCTCCGCCGCAAATTCCAATGCTGTGGACGCTTCTCCCTCAAAGGTAGACGCTCTCCGGATCCCCAGGATCGCACTGACTCCGTCAAAAAGTCTTCCTGCACTGGTGGAAGTCACGGCATTGATCTTCCGCTGTGCCATAGTCACCAGTACCTTTGCTTCCTGATCTGTACAAAGTCCCAATTTACGGATAGTATCCAGGGTTTTTTCCAGATTTCCCATATTCTTCCAGATCAGGGAAACGGCGATCCGCCAGCCTTCTTTTGCGGAAATATCTCCGCCAACCTGGACAAAGGGTTCTATACTTCCAAGCCTTGTAAATCCTTGACAGTCTGCAACCAGGAGCTCTCCGCCCCAGATGGTTCCATCGGTTCCATAGCCTGTTCCGTCAAAGGAAACCCCTATCACCTTTTCTTCGCAGTCATTTTCTGCCATGCAGGATAAAATGTGTGCATAATGATGCTGCACCCTCAGAACCGGAAGCCCTAGCTCCTCTGCCACCACTGTGGAATTATATTTAGGGTGAAGATCACAGACCACTACCTCCGGCTGCACCTCCAGAAGTGTTTCCAACCGCCCGATCGTTTCCTTCAGGGCTTTTACCGTTCGAAGATCCTCCAGATCTCCCACATAAGGGGAAGGATAAAAACGGTTATCCACACCAATGCAGAAGGTGTTCTTAAGTTCTCCACCTGCTGCGATCACCTGGCCCTTCCAGGGTGTGGAGACCATAAACGGCAGCGGCGCATACCCGCGGGAACGGCGGATCATATAGGGTTCACCCTTATAGAAATCCATCACCGAATCGTCGGCCCGGATACGTATCTTCCTGTTGTGGGAAAGAATGCAGTCACAGAGATGGGAAAGCTCCTCTGCCGCCTCCTCATCATCTCTGCAGATCGGCGCCCCGGAAGTATTTCCGCTGGTCATTACCAGAAGCCCGGGCATCCGGATCCCATCATCGTAATGAAAAAGAAGCAGCTGAACCGGTGCATAGGGAAGCATGACACCCACCTTGGGATTCCCGGGTGCAATGCTCTCACAAAGCCCCGTTTCTCCCGGCAGCTTATCCAACAGCAGGATCGGCTTTAGATGACCGGTAAGGATCTTCTCCTGTTCCTCGCTGACCTTACAGATCTTCTTCACAGCTTCCATATCCTGTGCCATCACTGCAAAAGGCTTCACCGGACGCCGTTTCCGCTGCCGCAGCCGCTGTACAGCCTCCTCACTGGTAGCATCACAGCAAAGGTGAAAACCACCGATCCCTTTGATGGCCACGATCCCACCGGAAGCAATGATCTTCCTTGTATAAGTGATAGCCTCCCGTCCCCGTTCCTCTCTTCCCGCCAGGTATACCTCAGGGCCGCAGTCATTACAGCACACCGGCTGGGCATCATAGCGTCTGGTATCCGGGTTATGGTACTCATCCGCACAGGAGGGACACATAGGAAATTCCTTCATACTGGTCCGTTCACGGTCATAAGGAAGTGAATCCAGGATCGTCAGTCTGGGACCGCAGCAGGTACAGTTGATAAAGGGATGCAGATACCGCCTGTTTTCCGGATCAAACATCTCCGCCTTACATTCATCGCAGATCGCGATATCCGGGGAGACAAAGATTTCCCCCTTTGTCTTCTCACTTTCGATGATATCAAACTGTGTAAATTTCTCCGGCTCCTCCACCGGTTCTTCAAGAAGCTTCAGGATAGCTGCACGCTTCGGTGGCTTATTCCCGATATCTGCGATAAAGGCATCCACATCCTGCTGCTTACCCTGAGCAAAAATCTCCACATAGGGTCCTTTATTGGACACACTGCCACGGATTCCTCTTGCCATAGCATGACGACTCACCGTAGGGCGAAATCCCACTCCCTGTACGATCCCGTAAACACGGATCATTTTCGTAATTTCCCGCTCCATATGTTTCTCCATTCCCTGCAGCTGTTTCCACTGATCCGGCTGCAGCATGCATGTAACTTTATATCCTGCCCTTATGGACTACCTGCATTTTCCGGATACCGCAAAATGCACTGTATCCACAAACACTCCTGAAAAAGCCTTTGTCATCCGCTTCATACATGGATCTGCAAAGATCACGTCATATCCGCCCTTCTCTGCCAGTTCCATGTAATCTTCCTCATCCCTTAATGACACATCGCCCTCCTCCAGGAGATCTTTTTCCATGGAAAACCAGCTTGCCACGGTGATTTCTCCGTCCGCACCACGTTTCCGTAGCTCCTCTCTTATGGAACCGGCCATCACCTGCTGCTGCACGATGAGAATCTTTTTTCCTGTATAATCCATATCAGGAACCAGCTCTTCCGCCAGAGGATATCCCACCTCATAAGGTGTTCCTAAGGTTTTCTCCAGATATCTGGCACATTCCAGTGCCGCAGGAGAAACCACGATATTTTTTTCCGCAGAGGAGGCTTTTTTTACCTCATCAAGCCCGTCTCCCATTCCGTAGCAGACTGCTCTCTGTCCTCTGGCACGGAATTTTTCACGGATCTTGTCTGCTGCTTTCAGGTCACTGACATCCTGAGGTGTCATTCCGAGAACTCCTGTCTTACCAGCCTCCACAGGCAGCTTTTCCCGGGCAAAGGCTTTAAAAAGCTCCAGATAAGCCTTCCGCTCTCCCGCATCATAAAGCTCCATTCCGTTGGTATTTACTGCAAGCACCGGAAGATCTGTTTTCTTCTCGCACATCCGCCGCAGTGCCTGATGATCCGTTCCGATCACAGCAGGTACCGGTGTTCCGATAATGGCTGCAAAGCCTGCCTCCACCTTTTCTGCTGCATCCACAAGCTTGGCAACCAGGCGGTCATCCCGTCCCAGGATGGCATCCATATCCCGAAGTCCTGCGCTGAATACCGCACTTTTCTGTTCAAACCATCTCGGTTCATCAAAGCCGCAGACATTTCCCGCACATCCTCCTGCATCACAGATCACGATGATCCCGCCAAGCTCATACAGCACTGACACGGCTCCAGACTGATCCGGCGCAAAGGGTGTCAGATATTTCCGAAGTCCTCTCATACCTTTTCTCCCTTCTGCAAAACTTTCTCTGTCAGTGTTTCAAACAGCCTGCGTACCCCCGCATAGCCATAGGGCTGCCGGTCCTGATTCCACACGGCATTTGGCTGATCCCGGTGATAATATCCTGCATCCTTTCCTATAGTAAGGTTCACTCCACTCCCGGACGGATCGTAATACAGCATGGTGGGTTCCATATTGGAAAAAACCTTTGTATCCGGACTCAATTCCGCAAGATGCCGTATGTATACAAAATTCTCGGCTGTGATAGTTCCGTAGATCTCCGGCACCTGGAAACCATACCGCACCAGGGCCAGGGCCAGCTCAAAGGGATCTCCGTTCATGCACTCCCCTACTGCAAAGGACGCATCCGGACAGACCTCCCGGAATCTCTCCACTGCCTCTTCTGCTGCTTTTTTATACACTTCCTGGTCAAAAGAGACTCCAAGAACCTGTCCCAAGGCACGATACTGATTTTCGATCTTATCTGTCTGGTAGAGCCTCCGAAGCTCAATAAAAGGAATCTTCAGCCGGTCATGAAAATCCTCCGCTGCAAACCTTGCTTCCGGATGAAGCACCAGATTAAAATTGGCCTGTGACATGGTCTGATATTCTTCATAATCCTTACATCTTGAGATCTCATGGATGGTCTTTACGCCTGCCTGCTGCAGCAGCTCATACATCTCGCAGTCATCAACCAGCGGCGAAAAAAATCCCAGAAGATTGACCACATTTCCCTTTTTCTTCTGTGGCTCAAGGAGGGAGTATAAGGACTGGCGTACATGGACCATAGGCGGCTTTCTGCCCTCACGTGTCAGTGCGTACATGTAACAGGGACGCACCGGAATATCCACCTTTTCCTCTGCCTTCCGGCAGACACGTTCCATATCCGTTCCCAGAAGTGCATCCACACAGGTGATACAGATCATCACCACAGACGGCTTCTTCTCACAGCAGTCGCAGATCTCTTTTACCGCTTTCGGGATCTTTTTCAGGTGACGGCCTGTAACAATATCCGTCTCGTCCATCATCAGATAAAAAAATCGATCATTGTACTCCGGCATGGAGCTGATAAGAGAAGTATTTCTTCCGCAACATCCCGGTGCCACGATCAGCATAATGGAATCCGGCACTGCAAGCCCGGCCCGCTTTACGCCAAAGCCCTCCGCTCCCGGAGAGTTAAATGCCAGAGTTGCCGGAGAGCTATAGATCAGATGCTTCCCGGAGATCATCTGCGGAGGGATCGCTTCCAGCCCGCCCCGGGCCAGTTCTTCTGCAGTTGCAAAATATGCTTCCTTTTTCATATATCCTCCTTCTCCGCTTCTTCACTTTCCAATAGCTTCCTCGCCAGTGCAAAAAATTTCTCACTGATCTCAGAATTCTCGTCTCCCTCGATTACCGTTTTGCCCTGATCCTCCCATCGGATGATCTCGTCACTTCTCGGGATCTCACCCACGACCGGGATATTATTTTTTTCTGCAAAAGCATTTACTTTTTCCGTTTCATTCTCCACATTCCTGTGATTCAGCACGATTCCGAAGATCCTCGCATAGCTTCGATCCTCAAAATTCCGCACAGCACTGGAAATATTATTGGCTGCATAGAGTGCCATTTTCTCTCCGGATGTGACAATGAGTACTTTTTCCGCATAGCCCTCCCGGATCGGTGCCGCAAAACCGCCGCATACTACATCTCCAAGAACATCGTAAAGCACTACATCCGGCTTCCAGGTCTCAAAAAGCTTCAGATCCTCCAGAAGCTGAAAGGTTGCGATGATACCTCTGCCTGCACAGCCAAGTCCCGGCGTGGGGCCGCCGGTCTCAATGCAGAGGACTCCACCAAAACCCTCCTTTGAAATATCCTCCAGCTTTTCCGGCTCCTCATCCTCTTCCCGCATATAATTCATTACCGGCCGCAGAGGTTCTCCCCCAAGAAGATTGATGGTGGAATCCGCCTTGGGATCACAACCGATCTGGATCACTCTTTTCCCCATGGCTGCAAAAGCCGCCGCCAAGTTGGACGTCACTGTAGACTTTCCGATACCGCCCTTTCCGTATACTGCTACCTTCAGCATAAAATCCTCCCTAATTCATTCTGTCCGCTCCCGCAGGTATTTTTCATAAAAAAAGCTCTTTCACGCACAAGGTGAAAGAGTCCCGTATTCCGCTCACAAAACAAAGTCAAGCGGATATTCGCGATCCGCATTTGCTGCTTGTTCATAACCGAATAACTGCTTCGCAGCTGATTCGGTTAAGCTGTGCCGGATGAACAACGATTCCTGCTCGGATATTCCTTGCCGTCAAAGTCTGTTTCCTGCTGTATTTTGTTTTAATGCCTCATTCGGATAAAAAGAAAATATTTCGTTCCGTCTGAATTTTTCTATTTTTATTATACAATGGTGTACATTAGTGAGTCAATTGCAACTCTGACTTTTTATACAAAAAAAGACCCCCAGGCGAAATATTTTTAAGCATTTCGCCGAGAAGTCTCTTCTCTGATCTGCCGGCTCAGAAGCCGCGGCAAAGTTATTCTTATGATAAAGCTTTACTGGATAGAAACTACGTGATATCCTCTGTCTTCCACTACTTTCTTAAGCTCTTCGTTGGAGATCTCTCTGTCGTAGGAAACCACTGCCTCACCTTTTTTCAGGCTTACTTTTGCTGCCGCACCGTCAATGCGGTTGATCGCTCTTGTGACGCTGGCCACACAGTTCTCACAGTGCATGCCTGTGATCTTCATGGTTTTCTCACCCAGCTTGGTTCCATCCAGCTTCTTTTTCGGGATCTCCGGCTTGCTGCCGCCTCCGCAGCAGGCGCCTTCGCCCTTCAGATGTTTATATGCGCCTTTTCCGGCAAACAGCATAATGATGATAACAACGATGACAACAATTGCATTTGCCATGATTTCTTTCCCTCCTGGTTACTTATGCATTCCACTACAGCCGGAGCAGCCGGAACAATGACCGGAGCAGCTGCCGCCACAGCCACCTGTATGTGTGTTACCGGCACAGCCGACACAGCTGAGCCCCTGTTTCTTTCTTGAATAGAGATAACTGATCACAAATACGCCATATGCGATCACCAGTGCCAGTACAATAATATCCGCTATCATACTCATATCTGTCACCCTTTCTTTCGCTGTACAGCCTGGGAACTGCTGCCAGCCTCTGATAAATACTTTTGTAAAAAAACTTCCATATTTCTTCAGACTTATTATAGCACAGAAGACCAGGTATTTACATCCCCGGTCTCCTGCATTTCTTATCATTTCAGCTGTTCTTACAGCATCATTTCAAAGCTATCATATGTACCGGATCGTTACTGTATGACCGGTTTTCAATTACTCTGCTGCCTGTACAGATCTCTTTGTAACATCGTTCTGGTTCTTGTACGGATCCGGTCTGAACAGAAGGAAGAGCAGGATTGCTGCAAGGATCAGCGCTACGATCGTTCCAATTCCGAAGGAACCGGCACCTGTGACAACAAGACCGATCTGGTATACACAAAGTGTTACAACATAAGCAAAAATGTTCTGGAAGAGAATTGCAAACCAGAACCATTTTCTGGACTGCATCTCATGTGCCATTGTAGAAATAGCTGCAAGGCACGGAGAGTCAAGCAGGTTGAACAGCAGGAAAGAAAATGCTGCTACTGCTGTCGGGAACCATGCTTTGATCGCTGCACCAACGATCATGGTATCCTCTGCATCATCACCAGCTACGTTTGCAAGAACACCCATTGTACTTACGATGGACTCTTTTGCGGAGAATCCGGAAATGGAGGCTGCAACCGGCTGCCATTTGCCAAATCCAAGAGGAGCAAAGATCGGAGCAAGGATACCGCCAAGGATAGCCATGATACTGTCGTTGCTGTCCTCAACAAATCCGATTCCGCTTCCTGTATTTCCGATGCTGGAAAGGATCCACATGATAACGGTTGCAAGGAAAAGAATGGTACCGGCTTTGATGATGAAGCCTTTCAGTCTCTCCCAAACGTGAAGCAGAACTGTCTTTACAGACGGAATGTGATACTGTGGAAGCTCCATTACGAACGGAGCAGGTTTACCGGAGAACGGTTTTGTTTTCTTCAGGATGATCGCAGCTACAAGAACTGCTACAACACCGATGAAGTACATCAGTGGTGTGATGAAACCAGCAGCTACATAGTCACCGGTTGCATAAGCGGTCATGATACCACCCATAAGAGCGATAACAGGAAGCTTGGCACCACATGGGATAAATGTCGCTGTCATGATCGTCAGACGACGGTCATTATCTGCCTCGATCGTTTTGGAAGCCATGATTCCAGGGATTCCACAGCCGGAGGAGATAAGAAGCGGGATAAAGCTCTTTCCGGAAAGTCCGAAATGACGGAATACACGGTCCATGACGAATGCGATACGAACCATGTAACCGCAGTCCTCAAGGATGGAAAGGAACAGGAACAGGATTGCCATCTGCGGAACGAATCCAAGCACTGCACCAAGACCACCGATGATACCATCTGATACAAGGCTTACCAGCCAATCCGCAACGCCGGCATTGCCGAGTCCATCCGATACAACACCCTGGATGGTTCCCACAAAGCTGTCGTTCGTCCAGTCTGTTACCATGGTACCAACTGTTGTTACCGATACATAATAAACGATAAACATGGTAAGGATAAAGATCGGAAGACCGAGAATACGGTTTGTTACGATACGGTCGATCTTATCGGAAACTGTCATCTTATTTCCGCTTCTCTTAACGTTTGCAGAAACAACCTTCTGGATGTACTGATATCTTCCATCCGTTACGATACTCTCTGTATCATCATCCTCTGCCTTCTCAAGGCCAGAAGCAATCTCCTCGATCCTGGACTGTGCAGAAGCCGGAAGGTTCAGACCTTCTTTTACCTTGCTGTCTCTCTCAAGAAGCTTTACTGCATACCATCTCTTGTTCTCCTCAGCGATGTTTGCAGGAACAAATCCCTCGATCTCATTTACAGCTTTTTCTACTGCTTTCGGAAATTCCATCTGCTTCGATGGTACTCTGTGCTGGTTCGCACATTTGATTGCCTCATCAACAACCTCTTTAAGGCCTGTTCCTTTAAGAGCAGAGGTCTCAACGATCGGGCATCCAAGCGCGGAGCTTAAGCCTTTTACATTGATATGGATGTTGTTCTTTTTCAGAAGATCCACCATATTAAGAGCGATAACAACCGGGATACCGATCTCAAGAAGCTGGGTTGCAAGATACAGGTTTCTCTCGATGTTTGTTGCATCCACAAGATCGATGATCACATCCGGTTTCTCTTTCAGAAGATAATCACGGCTGACAACCTCCTCAAGTGTATACGGGGAAAGTGAATAGATACCCGGAAGGTCTGTTACCGTTACATCCTTCTGGTTTTTCAGCTTACCCTCTTTTTTCTCTACAGTAACACCTGGCCAGTTACCAACGTACTGGTTTGCGCCTGTAAGAGCATTGAACATTGTAGTCTTACCACAGTTCGGGTTTCCGGCAAGAGCTATTGTTACAGACATTTTGCATCCTCCTTTTTTCAGGTCAGAGCCTGACGCTCTGTCATTTTTCGAAGCTTATTTACTTTACTTCCACACATGCTGCGTCATGCTTACGCAGGGAAAGCTCATAACCTCTGATGGTGATCTCAACCGGATCTCCAAGAGGAGCTACCTTTCGGATATAAACCTCGCTGCCTTTTGTGATTCCCATATCCATGATACGGCGCTTGTAAGCCGGGTCGCCGGTGATCTTGGAAACAACTACTGTAGAACCTACTGCTGCATCACGTAAAGTCATTTCTCTTTTCCTCCCTGTTCATATTCCAATTCCTAATCTATCCTCAACTGCGCCTTCCGCAGTTTGGGGCAAATCCACTACCGGTCACTGCCTCGCAGTCCGGTCACACCATAATGTGTCTGGCCATTTCCTTATTGACTGCTACTCTGGAATCCTTGACATTTACGATCAGATTGCCGTCAAACTGAGAAATAACTGTCACTTCCGCATTCTCAACAAAACCAAGGCCTGCAAGAAATCTTCTTGTATCCTCCGCTCCGGAAATACGCTTGATCGTGCCAGTATCACCTGACTGTAAAAATAAAATCGGCTGCATGGAATCCCTCCGTTTCTTTCTATTAATTCACTCAGTCTAATTAGTCAGCCCTAACTCATAGGTTAGTTTATACTAAGTTTTTTCGAATGTCAATCCCCTAAATGAAAAAAGTTAATCAAGATTAAGTTTTTATAAACAAAATATAAAAAAGTTCCTGCATTCTGAGGTATTTCTGTCTGGCAGAAGGTTACCTCAGAATGCAGGAACTCTGTTCTGATTCTTTTTCTGTTTGCAGCCTGTTAAGCTAAAATCCCCTTCGGAACTTTTTCTTTCTTCCAGGCTGCTCATATTTTTATCTCTCAGTGGATCTGATCATCCAGCAGTTTCAGGATCAGATTCTCTGTTTCATTGATTCCGTAGCTTGCACTGTTGATACAAAGATCATAATTATCCGGCTTGCCCCACTGAGCTCCGCCGTAAAAATTGTAATACCGTCTGTGCTGGCTGTCCATCTTCTTCAGAAAACGGACTGCCTGCTTCATATTCATCTTCCTTACATCCATAACATGCTGCACACGGATAGCAAAAGGAGCTGTGATAAACAGACTGATATGCGGAATGTGATTGTTCTTGAGGATCGCATCCGCACACCTTCCCATAATGATGCAGTCCTCTTTTGAGGCCAGATCGCAGATCAGGTCACTCATGTTAAAGAATACCGCGTCCTGTTTCGGAAGCCCATGGTAACGGTTGAATTCCCGGAACCAGCCCTTGGGATCAAATTTATGCTTCTTCTCATATTTATTGAAATCCGCAAAATATTCCGCATCGTTGACTGCGCCCTTTTCCGCCTCAAGGCGCCTTAATACCTGATCAAAGATCTCCACATCATAATAGTTGATCCGAAGCTTGTCTGCCAGTCCGAAACCGATGTCATTACCGGCACTTCCCTGTGTACGGCTGATGCAGATGACCAGATGGTCATTCTCAGAGATTTTTTCCCTGTGCTTGATCATATGATTCAGCGCCACACGTTCCTTATCCATGATATCCGTAGCAACAAAAGTCTCCGGCAGCGTCAGGATCTCCTGAAAGATCTCATCATATTTCTTCATGAGACGGCTTTTTTCTTCTTTATCCTTGATGGTCCTGGCCATGTTGCTGATCAGTGCCATCTCGCTTCGAAGAAGATGTCCGTCCGGTT
This sequence comes from Blautia massiliensis (ex Durand et al. 2017), assembly GCF_001487165.1. Lineage (GTDB taxonomy): Bacteria > Bacillota > Clostridia > Lachnospirales > Lachnospiraceae > Blautia_A > Blautia_A fusiformis. The sequence continues at coordinate 3,421,127 of NZ_LN913006.1, read as the reverse complement.
TGGTATACATCAGAGCACTTAAGTTCCGGATAGTGCCTTCTCTGTCACCGGTGAAGGTACGTCCAAGGGAAGATCCTACGCTTTCATAAACCTCGCCATCCAGTTCATAAAGCCTGGTGGCAAGCTCTCTGCATTTCTCTCGAATGTTATTATCCTGCATATTGATCCTCCTCCCTTATAAAAAGAATACCAGCATATCGATGATGAACACCGGTACCAGGAAACAAATGGACCATGCCATGTATCCGAAGAAGGACGGCATGTTGATACCATTTTCGTCAGAAAGTGTCTTGACCATAAAGTTCGGAGCATTGCCGATATATGTATTGGCGCCCATAAATACAGCACCGCAGGAAATCGCAGAAAGAAGCTTTACAGGAACCGTTCCCAGCGTTGTTGCGATTCCGTTTGTAAATCCGAGAGTTCCCGCTGTTGTCAGAAATACCAGATAGGTCGGTGTATTATCCAGGAAGCTGGACAAAGCTCCGGTCGCCCAGAACATCTGGTACGGCTCGGTGATACCGAGATTCGGTCCTACTGCTTTCAGAAGCATCAGGGCCGGCTGCATGGTGATAAAAATACCGATGAAAAGTACTGCAACCTCCTTGATCGCACCCCAGGTAAAATGGTTCCGCACACGGATCCTTTTATCTGTTGTTTTAAAGGACAGAAATGCAGCTGCCAGGATCAGGACGATCTCAATGATCGACGGGAGGCTTAAAGTAACCTCGCCGAAAATATGAAGTCCCTTTACATTTCCGGCCGCATCCTGGAATGCAGGCATACCTGGAAGCATTCCGCTTAAGATAACACCCACAACGATCATCACAAGGAAGATGATATTATGAAGACCCTCGATCTTAAACTCGGTACCCGGTTTGCTGATATCCGGTTTACGTCCCTCTGCGATATCCTTCTTGTAAGAGCGCATATCCAAATGATAGAACACAAACAGAAGGATCACCATATTAAAGATAAGTACCGGAAAAAGATGCAGGCTCCAGAAGAACGGAACTCCTCGCATAAAGCCCATCAGAAGCGGCGGATCACCGATCGGTGTCAGGCAGCCACCCATGTTGGATACCATAAAGATGAAAAAGATCATAATATGACCCTTTCTTTTTCTCCAGGAATTCATTTTGATCACCGGACGGACCATCAGCATGCTGGCTCCGGTAGTTCCGATGCAGCTGGAAAGCAGGGTTCCCAGTGCAAGAAGTCCTACATTTACTCTTGGTGAGCCCGCAAAATCACCCTCAACTGTAATGTTACCGGATACACAGAACAGTCCGAATAACAGGATGATAAATGTAAGATAGTCATTGATCACGCACTCAAGTACTGTTTCCGCAGTTTTTCCGGCACCGTAAACAACTGCAAACGGAATGATCATAAGAACGATCCAGAATGCAACCACAACGGGCTGATGTGACTCCCACCACTCACCCTTTACCAGCGGCATCACTGCAACACACAGAAGAAGGCCCGCAAAAGGGATACAAAGCCACACCGGCACACCAGATCCTGTCCCACCGTTTCCGGCTGCCCATACACCCACAGGACATGCCAGAAATACTGTCAGAAAAGTACACATGACGGTTAATAATTTTTTCAAAATTTTCACCCCTCACATAAATTTTTTTACCAGTGAAATTATAACATATGGCGTTCTAAAATCAACTGTGTAGATGTGCAATTTATACTCGAACCCTCTCTCTTTTTTGTGCATTTTGTCGGTGTGTCATAGCAGTTTTTGTTTGTTTTCAAACACACGACCAGATTTTCGAATACTGTTTTCTATATCTGTTATATAATTTATATACATTGTCTCTCTGACAAAAAAGCAGCCGTATTCTCCATCGGCACACTATCCTTTCCGGAAAATACTGCTGCTTTTGTATCTGTTATTTTTTTATTATTCCATACACTCGTCAAGGATCTCTGCCATCTTGTCGATATCCTCTTTTGTGATCACAAGAGGAGGAACAAGGCGGAGAACATCACTTCCTGCTGAGATCACCAGAAGACCCTTTGCAAGAGCTTTTTTCACCACGTCTCCTACCGGACGTCCCTTGATCACGATACCCTGCATGAAGCCTTTGCCTCTTCTTGTTTCTGCACAGTCATGCTTTGCAACCAGTTCGTCCAGCTTCTCCTCAAAATACGGAGTAAGTCCCTGCACATGGGAAAGGATCTGATCTTTTTCAAAAATGTCAAATACCTTGCTGACGGCTGCACATACGAAGGGATTTCCACCGTAAGTGGTTCCGTGGTCGCCTGGCTTCAGGGAGGCTGCAGCTGCTTTTTTGTTCAGCACAAAAGCACCTACCGGAACTCCACAGCCAAGTGCTTTGGCACAGGTCATGATATCCGGCTGTACTCCATATGCCTGCCATGCAAAATAATGCCCGGTACGTCCCATACCGCACTGGATCTCGTCCAGGATCAGAATGATATCCTTCTCATCACAAAGCTTACGTAAGCCTTCCAGGAACTCTTTTGTAGCCGGATAAATACCTCCTTCTCCCTGTACGGTCTCGGTGATGATGGCACAGGTCTTATCTGTGATCTGAGCCTTTACACTCTCAAGATCATTGAAATCTGCAAATTTCACCCCACCCATCAGAGGCTCAAAGGGTTCTCTGTAATGTGCATTGCCTGTCACGGAAAGAGCGCCGATGCTGCGGCCGTGGAAGGAATGGTTCATGGCAATGATCTCATGGTCTGCATGGCCATCTCTTTCGTAGGCATATTTCTTGGCAGCCTTCAGAGCACCCTCAATGGCCTCTGTACCACTGTTTGTGAAGAATGCCTTTTCCATATGGCTTGCCTGTACAAGTTTGGCACCTGCTTCAATGATCGGCTCATTGTAGTACAGGTTGGAAATATGCATCAGCTTGTCGATCTGGGATTTCAGTGCTTCGTCATAGCCCGGATAATGATAGCCCAGGGCATTTACTGCGATACCTGCCGCAAAATCCAGATATTCCTTTCCTTCGGAATCATAGAGGTAACAACCCTCGCCTTTTTCAAAAACTACCGGAAAACGGTTATATGTATGAAGAATACTGGCTTCAGATTCTTCCATCTGTTCATTCATGCTCATTGTAATATTTCTCCCCATCATCTTTTAAAATTGCAGTACCAATACCTTTGTTTGTAAAGATCTCAAGCAGTAAGCTGTGCGGGATCCTTCCATCCAGGATATGAACTCTGTTTACACCATGTTCGATAGCGTCGATACAGTTTTTCAGCTTCGGGATCATACCGCCGCCCACAGTACCATCTGAGATCAGATTCTCAGCCTCATCTACACGAAGCTCGGAGATCAGAGTAGAGGGATCATCTGCATCCCTGTAAACGCCCTCAATGTCGGACAGGAAGGCAAGCTTCTCTGCCTCAACTGCCTCTGCAATGGCACAGGCTGCATCGTCCGCATTGATATTGTAGGAATCAAAATTTTCGTCAAAGCCGATCGGGAATACGATCGGAAGGAAATCTCTTTCCAGAAGGTCATGAAGGATCTTCGGATTAACCTTTGTAACTTCACCTACGTAGCCGATGTCTTCGCCTTTGGAAAGCTTCTTTTTGCACTGGAGAAGACCGCCGTCCTTACCGCTGACACCTACAGCCTGTACGCCGAGAGATTCTACCAGAGTAACAAGCTCCTTGTTTACTTTTGCAAGAACCATCTCTGCGATCTCCATAGTGTCTTTGTCCGTTACACGGAGACCGTTTACAAAATGCGGCTCCATGCCGACTTTACCGACCCAGCGGCTGATTTCCTTGCCGCCGCCGTGAACAATGATTGGTTTGAAACCGACTAATTTCAGAAGGACTGCGTCCTTGATGACGTTACGCTTTAATTCTTCATCAAGCATGGCGCTTCCGCCGTATTTGATGACTACGATCTTGCGGTTGAACCGCTGGATGTATGGCAGGGCTTCTATGAGAACCTCTGCTTTGTCAAGATATTTCTGATTTACCATGTGGGTGTCTCCTTTTTTTGAAAAATGATATGGATTGAAAAAGGTTTTGTTGTTGTATGTTGGAGGGATTTCTTTTTTATTATAATTTTGTCTCAGCTAACAGCTGTGGATTTGCGAGGAGGGGAGGCACTCGGAGTTCCGAAGGCCGTTTCCCCTCCTCGCGCTCCTCCCCTCCGGCCACGGGAGGACGGGCTGTTGCCCGCGTTGCGGGCAAAGCGCCTACTGCGGACAGGCTGTCGCAGACAGCCGCTTCCGACGCGCTTTCGCCGAAGGCGAACAGCTCGTCAGTCTGCCTTCAGCGACTGACGTCTAACCCGACATAACTTCCGGGCTCCCGCTCTGAGGGTTCTCACGTTCGTCACTCAGTTTTCATCGACTGAAGTTCAACACGCCTCAACTTCCAGGTTCCCGCTCTGAGGGTTCTCACGTTCGTCACTCAGTCTTCGTCAACTACACCTCAACACGCCTCAACTTCCGGGCTCCCGCACTGCGGGTTCTCACGTTCGTCACCCAGTCTTCGTCGACTGAAGTTCTACATGCCACAGCCAAGCGTGCCCAACGGAGGGGGTTCTTAGGGGGAGCGTGCGGGCTTCGCAACTTTGAGCTCGCTCCCCCTAAGGGTTTTCTCAGCTTACAAACTGAAACAAAACTACAACTAAAATCCACCATAAAAAACATTCTACAAAGCTCTTACATCAAGAACGATAATCCGCATTGATCTTTATGTAATCATAGGTGAGGTCGCATCCCCACGCAGTTGCGGATGCATCTCCCATCTTCATATCTGCGATGGCTGTCACTGCCTCTTCTGAGAGGATCTTAGTTGCTTCCTCTTCGCTGTAGCCTGTAGAAACTCCATTTTCAATGATCTTGATCTTTCCTGCTTTGCTCTCAAAGTAGAGATCTACCTTTTCCGGATCGAACTGGACGCCGGAGTAGCCGAGGGCGCAGAGGATTCTTCCCCAGTTTGCGTCGTGGCCGTAGATGGCTGCCTTTGTTAAGGAAGAGGTTACTACGGATTTACTTAAGGTTACGGCTTCTGCCTTGGTGGCTGCGCCGATGACCTTGACCTCGAAGAGTGCAGTTGCGCCTTCTCCGTCACCTGCGATCTTTTTGGCAAGGGTTGTGTTTACGTAGTTAAGAGCCTTTTTGAACTCTTCATAATCTGTGTTTTTCTCTGTGATCTTCGGATTGCCGGCCTGGCCGTTTGCAAGGAGGAGGACGGTGTCGTTTGTGGAGGTATCTCCGTCAACGGATACCATGTTGTAGGTGTCCTTGATATCCTCGCTGAGTGCTTCCTGAAGAAGTTCCTTTGAGATATCCACATCACTGGTGATAAATCCAAGCATCGTGCACATGTTGGGGTGGATCATTCCGGAGCCCTTGCACATACCGCCTACCGTTACAGTTTTTCCACCGATCTCGATCTCTACCGCTGCCTCTTTCTTCTCGGTATCTGTTGTCATGATGGCTTTTGCTGCCTCAAGGCCTGCCTCGCGGCTTCCCTCAAGCTTCGGTGCCATGGCTTTTACTCCGTTTGCGATACGGTCGATGGGAAGCTGCATTCCGATGACACCTGTGGATGCTACCAGTACGCTGTCTTCCGGGATCCCAAGGCTTTCGGATGCTGCCTTGGCTGTTTCCCTGCAATAGCCGAATCCTTCCTCGCCGGTACATGCGTTGGCGATTCCGCTGTTGCAGATCACAGCTCTTGCACCCGGGTGATTATATACAATGTCCTGATCCCATCTTACAGGAGCTGCTTTTACCACATTGGTCGTGAAGGTTCCTGCAGCCACACAGGGAACCTCACTGAATACCATGGCCATATCGGTACGGCCTTTATATTTGATCTCTGCTGCAGTTGACGCTGCCTTAAAACCTTTTGCGGCTGTAACGCCGCCGTCGATGATCTTCATATTATATATCTCCTCTCAATGGTGATGCCAGATCGAATATCGCAGTTCATTCGTTTAAAGTCCTTCGGCATCCTCCATATTTTATTTGTGATCTGCCTGTTTTACGGGCACATCGGAATCTGTTTCAGTCCTTCGTTCTCGTCAAATCCAAACATCAGGTTCATGTTCTGAACAGCCTGTCCTGCTGCACCCTTTACCAGGTTGTCGATAGCGCCCATCATGATGACTCTCTTTGTTCTCGGATCGATCTTGAAGTTCACGTCCACAAAATTGCTGCCTTCTACATTTCTTGTCTGCGGGCATACATCCTTGTTCAGGACACGTACAAAGAACTCGTCTTTATAATATTTGTCATAGGCTGCTTTTACTTCCTCGTAGGTAACATCCTTGGTCAGGGAGGCATATGCTGTTACCAGGATCCCACGGTTCATCGGAACAAGATGCGGGGTAAAGTTGATCATCACTTCCTGTCCGCATGCATATCCAAGCTGATCCTCGATCTCCGGTGTATGTCTGTGTGTGGCAACACCGTAAGCTTTGATGCTCTCGTTTACCTCACAGTAGAGATTCGGAACCTTGGCTCCTCTTCCTGCTCCGGAGGTTCCGGACTTGGCATCAATGATAATGGTATTCGGATCAATGAGGCCTTCCTTTAACAGCGGATAAATAGACAGTGTGGAGCATGTCGGATAGCATCCCGGGTTGGCGATCAGCCTTGCATTCTTAATATCCTCACGGTTGATCTCGCAGAGGCCATAAACAGCTTCCTCGATAAACTGCGGAGCCTTATGCTCGATTCCGTACCACTTCTCATATTTTTTCACATCTTTAATACGGAAATCTGCGCTTAAGTCGATCACCTTACATTTGGAAAGGATTTCTTCATTAATAAGGGATGCACAAAGGCCCTGTGGTGTTGCGGTAAAGATTACATCCACCTCATCTGCAAGTGCAGCCATGTTGTCATCCATACATTTGGCATCCACCAGCCTGAAAAAATTCTGATAAATATCTGCATACTGCTGATCTATGTAGCTTCGGGAGCCGAACCATTTGATCTCAACGTCCTTGTGTCCAAGAAGAAGTCTTACGATCTCATTTCCTGCGTATCCTGTCGCACCGATAATTCCTGCTTTAATCATCTTTCACATTCCTCCTCTGCCGTTTTCCTACGGCTTAATACACCCTGCAGAAGCGCTTGCTATTCTTATTTATGCCTCTTTTTTATGTCTTCTGATATCTGAATCTTCTGCACAGGTCAGACGGACATCTTAAACCTGTCTGTACTGCCAGCTCATATGTCCATCTTATCAATGGATAGATTATACATCTTCTCTGCATATTATGCAATAGTCATTTTCTTTGATTTTTCACGGTCTTTTCTGTTTTTCCTGTATTTTCTTATAATATCGCCTACTTTTAGATGTATTTTTATGCAAAATTTTTTTCATATTTTTCAAATTATCTCTTGCATATTTATAAAATCTGGTGTATATTAAGCCATGTCGACAGGACAGCCGAAAATTTTGTTTTGTTGTACATGAATATTTATTCACTCTGGTAAAGTTATAAAACAGCATAATTTTTTTCCAGATAACGTAAAAAAATTCACCGTCCCGGAAATGTCCGGAGCGATACAAAATCAAAAAAATCCCAGGAGGACATATATTATGAAAGAAAAAGTTGTTTTAGCGTATTCCGGTGGTCTTGATACCACAGCCCTTATCCCGTGGCTGAAAGAAACCTTTGATTATGACGTTGTCTGCTGCTGTGTAAACTGCGGACAGGGAAACGAGCTGGACGGTCTTGAAGAGAGAGCAAAAATGTCCGGTGCTTCCAAATTATATATCGAGGATATCGTCGATGAGTTCTGCGATGATTTCATCATGCCGTGTGTAGAGGCTGGTGCTGTATACGAGCATTCCTATCTTCTCGGAACTTCCATGGCTCGTCCGGTCATTGCCAAGAAGCTGGTTGAGATCGCACGTAAAGAGGGTGCCGTTGCTATCTGCCATGGTGCTACCGGTAAAGGAAATGACCAGATCCGTTTCGAGCTTGGCATCAAGGCTCTCGCTCCGGACATCAAGATCATTGCTCCATGGCGTATGACAGATCTGTGGACCATGCAGTCCCGTGAAGATGAGATCGAGTTCTGTAAGGCTCATGGCATCACTCTTCCATTTGATGCAAGCCACAGCTACAGCCGTGACAGAAATCTCTGGCACATCAGCCATGAGGGACTTGAGCTTGAGGATCCATCCCAGGCTCCGAACTATGATGACATGCTTGTATTAAGCGTAACACCTGAGAAGGCTCCGGATAAAGAAACTGAGATCACCATGACATTCGAGCAGGGTGTTCCGAAAACACTCAACGGAAAAGCAATGAAGGTTTCCGAGATCATCACAGAGCTGAACAAGCTTGGCGGTGAGAACGGCATCGGTATCGTTGATATTGTTGAGAACCGTGTTGTTGGTATGAAATCCCGTGGCGTTTATGAAACTCCTGGCGGAACGATCCTGATGGCAGCACATGACCAGCTTGAGGAGCTGATCCTTGACCGTGAGACAATGGAAGCCAAGAAAAAGCTTGGCAGCCAGTTTGCACAGGTTGTTTACGAAGGAAAATGGTACACACCTCTCCGTGAGGCTATTCAGGCATTTGTTGAGTCCACTCAGAAATATGTTACCGGTGAGGTTAAATTCAAGCTTTACAAAGGAAACATCATCAAGAATGGTACAACCTCTCCGTACAGCCTTTACAATGAGTCTCTTGCTTCCTTCACAACCGGTGATATGTATGATCATCATGATGCAGACGGATTCATCACTCTGTTCGGTCTGCCGCTGAAGGTTCGTGCCATGAAGCTTGCAGAAGTTAAGAATAACCAGAATCAGAACTAATTTTGTTGAACATTGTTCCGACAGATCATAAAAATGCCCCGGGAAGCTATATAAGTTCCCCGGGGTCTTTTGTTATATACTGCTTTGATCACATAATACCTAATAAACGAAAGGATTTTTTATCATGAACTCACAGAAAATGCCTCTGAAAAATTCTCTCTGCCTGCTTCTGGCCGCAACGATCTGGGGAATCGCCTTTGTTGCCCAGAGTGTGGGCATGGAATATGTCGGCCCCTTCACCTTCAACGGCGTCCGTTCCCTGATCGGCGCCGCTGTCCTGGTTCCGGTGCTCTTTATCCTGAACCGTTCCGGAAATAAATCCTCTGCTGCCACAGACTCCGCAATACCGGAATCCTCATCAACACCTTCAGAAAAAGCTGTATCCCCCACGCCATATAACAGCCGTGACCTGTGGCTGGGCGGCATTGCCTGCGGATTTGCTCTTTTTGCTGCCAGCAACTTCCAACAGTTTGGCATCCAGTACACAACAGTAGGAAAAGCCGGCTTCATCACCGCCTGTTACATTGTCATCGTCCCGATCATTGGAATTTTCCTGAAAAAGAAATGCAGTCCCTTTATATGGGCAGCCGTTGTCATGGCACTGGTCGGACTTTATCTTCTCTGCATCACAGACGGATTTTCCATTGGCCTCGGAGATATTCTGGTGCTGGTATGTGCTTTTCTCTTTTCCCTGCACATTCTGGTGATTGACTATTTTTCCCCGAAGGCAGACGGTGTAAAGCTTTCCTGTATCCAGTTTCTTGTCTGCGGGATCCTGTCCATGATCCCGGCACTTATTCTGGAACATCCGCAGATTTCTTCCATTCTCACTGCCTGGCTGCCGATCCTGTATGCCGGTGTGATGTCCTGCGGTGTTGCCTACACCCTGCAGGTCGTAGGCCAGAAAAATGTGAATCCCACCGTTGCTTCTCTGATCCTTTCTCTTGAATCCTGCATCTCCGTGCTTGCAGGCTGGGTGCTCCTGGATCAAAAGCTTTCCATAAAAGAGCTTCTTGGATGTGTCATCATGTTTGCAGCCATCATCCTGGCCCAGCTGCCAGAAAAAGAAAAAGATAATAAATAAAAAACAGGCAGCCGGTTTGGTATTTTACCTTCCGGCTGCCTGTCTGCATGTTTCTTATTCTGCTGCTTCTTCTTTCTTAATGAAGTTATTATAATGTGCCTTGATCTTCTCAAAGCTCTCCTGACTGATGTCGTGCTCCATCTTGCAGGCATCCTCCATTGCGATCTCTGCCGGAACCCCAAGTCCCTCCAGCATCCTGGCAAGAACAATGTGACGCTCATAAATCTGATTGGCGATCTCCGCCCCCTTCTCCAGAAGTGTCACGGTACCGTAACGGTCCATGGCAATATAACCATCCTCACGAAGAAGCTTCATTGCGTGACTGACGCTTGGCTTGGAAACACCAAGTCTGGTCGCAATATCAATGGAACGAACTCCTCCTCCTTTTTTGGATAAAACCAGAATTGATTCAAGATAATCCTCCGCTGACTGTCTGATCTCCATATAAAATCCTCCCTGCAAAAATTTAACTCTATATAGACCCTCTAAAGGGACCTGAAGCCCATTCTTTCCCTGTTCTACAGGCGAATATTAACTTTTAATATACCGCTTAAAGGATGTTGTGTCAAGCATTTCGCACATGTTTATCTTGACATTAAAAATAATTTCCCCGATAATAGTAGCTGAACAATATATCTGTTCTATAGCAGCCCGGAATCCTTTCCAGTAGTGCTGTCTTTTGAACAGTAAAGAAAGGAGATTTTTTATGCTCAAAACCCTTCTGGCCCAGGTCAGGGAGTTTAAAAAGGCATCGTTTCTCACGCCTTTTTTCATGATCCTGGAAGTTCTCTTTGAGACTCTGATCCCCCTGGCCATGGCTTCCATCATTGATAAGGGTGTGGAAGCCGGAAATATCGGCCATATCTATCGGATGGGTGCAGTTATGGTAGCTCTTGCCCTGTGCGGACTCTGGTCCGGCGTCATGGGAGGAAAATACGGAGCACTGGCCTCCACAGGCTTTGCCAGAAACCTCCGAAAAGCCATGTACACCAACATCCAGACCTTTTCTTTTTCCAACATCGACAAATACAGCACTGCCGGCCTGATCACCCGTCTTACCACAGATGTGACCAACCTGCAGAACGCCTATCAGATGATCCTTCGTATGTGTACCCGTGCACCGGCCAGTCTGATCTGTGCCATGGTCATGGCATTTCTTATCAACGCAAAGCTTGCAAGCATCTACCTTGTCGCTGTTATCTTCCTGGGAGGCTGTCTGATCTTTATCATGCAGAAGGCCACTGTATACTTCCAGGCCGTATTCCGTAAATACGACGACCTGAACGCAAGTGTCCAGGAAAACATCGGCGCTGTACGCGTTGTCAAGGCCTATGTCCGCGAAGACTACGAGATCAGCAAATTCCAGAAAGCCTGCAACAAAGTATACGAAATGTTCTTAAGTGCTGAGAAGATCGTTGTCATGAACATGCCCCTGATGCAGTTTACCGTTTATGCCTGTATCCTGGGGATCAGCTGGCTCGGCGCCAAAATGATCGTAGGCAGCTCCCTTACTACCGGTGAGCTTATGAGCCTTCTCACCTACTGCATGAACATTCTCATGAGCCTTATGATGCTTTCCATGGTTTTTGTTATGGTGACAATGAGTATTGCCAGCGCAGAGCGTGTTACGGAAGTCATCAATGATACTGCTGACATCACAGATCCGGAGGATCCGGTAACAGATGTCCCAGACGGAAGTATCGTCTTCGATCATGTAAATTTCAGCTATAAGAAAGACAGTCAGGAACCCGTTCTGAAGGATATCAATCTCTCGATCCGCTCCGGCGAGACCATAGGGATCATCGGCGGTACCGGAAGTGCAAAATCCAGCCTTGTCAACCTGATCAGCCGTCTTTATGACGTAACGGATGGTTCTGTTTCCGTAGGAGGCATCGATGTCCGTAAATACCATCTGGAATCTCTCAGAAATCAGGTTTCCGTTGTTCTTCAGAAGAATGTACTCTTCTCAGGAACCATTCTGGAAAACCTCCGATGGGGTGACAAAAATGCCACTGAGGAGGAATGCCGCCGCGCATGCCAGCTTGCCTGTGCCGATGATTTCATCGAAAAAATGCCGGACAAATACAATACCTTCATTGAACAGGGCGGCTCCAATGTTTCCGGAGGCCAGAAGCAACGTCTCTGTATTGCCCGCGCTCTTCTGAAGAAGCCGAAGATACTGATCCTGGATGACTCCACCAGTGCGGTAGATACTGCCACAGACGCAAGGATCCGCCGTGCCTTTGCCGAGGAGATCCCGGATACCACCAAGCTGATCATCGCACAGCGTGTTTCCAGCATCCAGAACGCGGACCGGATCATCGTTATGGATAACGGTGAGATCAACGGTTTTGGTACCCACGAGGAGCTTCTTAAGACTAACGCCATTTATCAGGAAGTATTTCATTCACAGACCGGCGGCGCCGGTGATTTTGACGAGGGAGGTGAACCGGCTTGAAAAAACAGAACATGAAAGGCCCGGGCGGTCCTGGCCCAAGGGGTATGGGAACACCGGAGCAGCCGGGAAAGCTTCTGGGACGCCTTGCCCGTTATATCTTTAAAAACTACAGTATCCATATCGTGATCGTGGTGATCTGCATTTTTGTCAGTGTTCTTGCCAATGTACAGGGAACTATGTTCATGAAAACCCTGATCGACCAGTATATCACACCGCTTCTCTCAGCAGATACACCGGATTTCGGGCCTCTGGCTACAGCCATCGCACGTGTGGCATGCTTTTACGCCATTGGTGTTATTGCCACCTATACTTATAACCGTATCATGATCAATGTTTCCCAGGGAACCTTACGTAACCTCCGAAACGATATGTTTGCAACGATGGAAACGCTTCCCATCAAATATTTTGACACTCACGCACACGGCGATATCATGTCCATCTACACCAACGACATTGATACCCTGCGCCAGATGATCAGCCAGAGCTTTCCGCAGCTGCTTTCCAGTGTGATCACCATCGTCAGTGTTCTTGTAAGTATGCTGATCCTGAATGTTCCGCTTACTGTAGTTACCCTGCTTATGGTTGCCATTATGATGACTGCCAGCCGGAAGCTTGCGGGCTTAAGCGGAAAATATTTCCTGGAGCAGCAGACCAACCTTGGTATTGTCAATGGTTATATCGAAGAGATGATGGAGGGTCAGAAGGTTGTCAAGGTCTTCTGCCATGAGGACGAAAGCATCCGGAAATTCGATGAACTGAACGACCAGCTTTTCACCAGCGCAGACAATGCAAACCGTTTTGCCAACATCCTGATGCCTGTGGTCGCACAGCTTGGAAATGCCAGCTATGTGATCTGCGCCATGGTGGGCGGTATCCTTGCTATCAACGGCATCGGCAGCTTCACACTTGGCGGGCTTGCCAGCTTCCTGACCTTCAATAAGAGCTTCAACATGCCTATCAACCAGGTCAGCCAGCAGTTCAACAGTATTGTTATGGCTCTTGCAGGTGCAAAACGTATCTTTGATCTTCTGGATGAAAAACCGGAAGTGGATGAAGGCTACGTTACTCTCGTCAATGCAAAAGAGGAAAACGGTGTTCTTACCGAATCCGACAAACGTACCGGCCGCTGGGCATGGAAGCATTTCCACAAAGCTGAGGGTACCACTGATTATATCGAGCTGAAGGGTGATATGGTCCTGGAGGATGTAGACTTTGGTTATAATTCCAACAAGATCGTTCTCCATGACATCAACATGTATGCACAGCCAGGCCAGAAGATCGCTTTTGTAGGCTCCACCGGCGCCGGAAAAACCACCATTACCAATCTTCTGAACCGTTTTTACGACATTCAGAAGGGTAAGATCCGTTATGACGGCATCAACATCACCAAGATCAAAAAAGACGATCTCAGACGCTCCATGGGCATCGTTCTTCAGGATACCAACCTGTTCACAGCAACCGTTATGGAAAATATCCGCTACGGAAAGCTGGATGCCACAGATGAGGAGGTTATCGCAGCAGCAAAGCTTGCCAACGCCGACGGTTTCATCCGCAGGCTTCCGCAGGGTTATAATACCCTTCTCCGCGGAAACGGTGCAAACTTAAGTCAGGGCCAGCGACAGCTTCTCTCCATTGCCCGTGCAGCCGTTGCAGACCCGCCCGTCCTGATCCTGGACGAGGCCACCAGCTCCATTGATACCCGTACCGAAAAGCTTGTACAGGATGGTATGGATAAGCTGATGGAAGGCAGGACGACCTTTGTGATCGCCCACAGACTTTCCACAGTACGCAACAGTGACTGCATCATGGTCCTGGAGCAGGGACACATCATCGAGCGTGGTTCCCACGAGGAGCTGCTTGCACAGAAGGGCCGGTATTATCAGCTGTATAACGGCTGATCCAGGCTCACAGTTATTTTCGATCTAAAATATTCAATACCAAAAACATGCAGGGTGTATCTTTTCTGATAGTCCTGCATGTTTTTTTATGCTATAATCTTTGATTGAAATCTATTTTTCCGGAAAGGAGTCTCCGTATTTTTATATATGAAACAAACTGAAGAATATTACTACGGCAAAATGTCGAAAGATAAACAAAACGTGTACCGTGCAATGCTTCACGGGCTTATGGAGCTTTCCGACGAGTTCCTGATCCCGCAGGTACCAACCACCGATGGAAACTGGCTCTATGATGTATTTTTCCAGCTTCGTCTGGATCACCCGGAGATTTTCTGGGCTGTGGGGTTTAAATACCGTTATTACAAGGACTCGCCAAATCTGATACTGATTCCTGAATATATCTTCGACAAAAATAAAATCCGGGAGCATCAGAAAGCCCTGGGAGCCCGCGTAGACAAGCTTGTGCGCACCGCCATGAAGTTTTCCGAGTGGGATAAGGAAAAATATGTCCATGACTTCATCTGCGAAAATATCCGCTACGACAAACTGAAAAAGCCATATTCCCACGAGATCATCGGGCCTCTGGGCCATGGTGTCGGTGTCTGCGAGGGAATCGCCAAATCCGTAAAGGTCCTCTGTGATGCCCTTGGTGTATGGTGTATTATCGCCATCTGCGGGAACAATCCGGAAAAAGGGATCAAATACCGTCATACCTGGAACATCGTCCGGATCAACGGACAGTACTATCATCTGGATGCCACCTTCGATAATACTCTGGGCAAAAACGAAGACGGCTTAACCAGTATCCGTTACGATTATTTTAATCTGGATGACAAAAACATCTTCCGTGACCATGAACCACTGATCGCTCCGGCACCTCCCTGCCCGGATGGAAACCACTTTTATTACCGTGAGAAAAAGCTATCCTTCACCAAATTGGAAGACGTATACAAACGTGCCCTCCAGGCCGCAAAAAAAGGCCGCGAATTCACCTTCCACTGGCGAGGCGGATATCTCACCCGTGAAGTCCTCGCAGACCTTGTAGATCAGATCCAGGCCGCAGGAAAGACACGGGACAAAAAAGCCATCATCACACTCAACTGGCCTCAGGCTGTACTTCGATTTCATTTTGTGGAACAGCAGGCGGAAGGGAAGGTGTTTATTGAGGAAGTGAATGAAGGGGAGAAACTGTAACGTCATTTAAGAAATTCGATAGAGTCAAAATGCCACATATCATTATGCATATGTGGCATTTTTCTGTGAATATAATTCTAAAAATTAAAAGACTTTCCATAAATCAGATTTATAGAAAGCCTCTTAAGCACTGCGGATAACAGGACTTGAACCTGCACGGTTGCCCACTGGTACCTAAAACCAGCGCGTCTGCCAATTCCGCCATATCCGCATATTCAATTATATTTTCATCCTGTCTGATGATAAAAAAATAACGGAAAGCAAATGCTTTCCGCTAATGAGGCATCGGGGATTCGAACCCCGGACAACTTGATTAAAAGTCAAGTGCTCTACCGACTGAGCTAATACCCCATAAAAAGGACTGGGCTAGCTGGATTCGAACCAGCGAATGCAGCAGTCAAAGTGCTGTGCCTTACCGCTTGGCGATAGCCCAATGGGCGAAGGGTGGATACAGGGATTCGAACCCTGGGCCTCCAGAGCCACAATCTGGCGCGCTAACCAACTGCGCTATACCCACCACAACGTGCCTGAAGGGATTCGAACCCCCGACCCACGGCTTAGAAGGCCGTTGCTCTATCCAGCTGAGCTACAGACACATGCTCTCTTCTCAGAGAAGCGGGTGATGGGAATCGAACCCACGTATCCAGCTTGGAAGGCTGGTGTTCTACCATTGAACTACACCCGCATGCTTGCGGTAATAAGTTTACAGCAGTCGGGGTGACAGGATTCGAACCTGCGGCCTCCTGGTCCCAAACCAGGCGCTCTAGCCAAGCTGAGCCACACCCCGATGTACCATTTACTTATGGTTTTTATTAAGTTGTTGTCGTCTTCGTTTGTGTTTCGTTTTCGTTTCCTGCCTGACGACAAGTGATATTATATTATAGCAATCTACAAATGTCAACACCTTTTTTGAATTTTTTTAAAAAAACTTTTTTTCACGTTTTTTCCGCCTATTTAAAGGTTTTCTTGTCATTTGCGACTGGCTTATGGTATCATGAAACCATAATTAAAGTCAAGAAAAAAAGCAAATAATAAGGAGATGTTTTTACATGGATATAAAATTATTTCAGCAGAAGCTTAATGACATCTGTGCCATCGCTGAGGAAAACAATAAGCAGCTCTCCCAGCAGCAGATCCGTGATCATTTCGATGAATCGGATCTGAGCACTTCACAGCTTGTAAAGATCCTGCAGTATCTCAAATTAAAGGGGATCACCATCGAAGGCGCCGATGAAGCTGCCGGCGCTGCCAGAGCAGATGCTGTTTCATCCGAATCCAGCGACAAGGACGAGCTTCCGGGTACCCGTGCTGCTCTTACTGCCGAAGAACAGGCTTATCTCAGTGACTATATGGAAAGCTTTTCCCCGGAAGGACTTGATCCGGATGATCTTGCGTCCCTCTTTCATGCCTTTGCAAAGGGTGACACTGCTGCCGAAGGTGCACTGACACAGTTCTACATGGCTCAGGCAGCCCAGATGGCCGCTGAACTGAACTGTGAGGAAATCCACCTGGCCGATCTCATTCAGGAGGCAAATCTGGCCCTTCTGGCGTCTCTCAAAGAAACTGCCCCACAGGAGAAAAACGACACCTGGATGCGTGGTCGTATCCGCAGTGGGATCCTTCATGCCATTGAGGAACAGACACAACAGAAATTCCGTGACGACTATCTGGTATCCAAGGTAGAAAACCTGGAGGCTGCGGTTAAAGAACTCACAGACGATGATGACGCCACCAAATTCACCATTGATGAGCTTGCCGTGATCCTGGATATGAATGTGGATGAGATCCGGGATGTACTTCGCCTTACTGGAGATGATAAATAAAGCTTTCTTCATATTCTTCACAAAAACGGGTCTGACATAGCTTGTCAGACCCGTAATCTTAATATTCTTTATGCTTTTTCTTCCCGTTTCAACTCCGCCGGTTCTGCCAGATGGATCTTTCCTTCCCGAAATATGTGGATAAATACCTCCGCCATATCCGGATCGAACTGTTTTCCTTCCTCTTCTCTTATGATCCGAAGAGCTTTTTCCGCTGGCATCAGTTCTTTATAACAACGTTTGGATGTCATGGCATCAAAGGAATCTGCGATGCAGAGGATCCTTGCAGATGCCGGGATATCTTCTCCCGCGATCCTCCTTGGATAGCCGTTTCCGTCATAACGTTCGTGATGACCGATAACCGCAGGGATAACATAATCCAGCGACGGAAGGTGACGGATGATCCCGATGGACGCTTCCACATGACCTTTCATGATCTCATACTCTTCATCCGTAAGCTTGCCTTCTTTATTCAGGATATGCTCCGGGATCCCGATCTTTCCAACATCATGAAGAAGCGCCGCCTGACGGATGATCTCCACCATTTCCGTTGTATAGTTCAGCGCCTTCGCAAGACTTGTTGCGTAATAAGCCACATTGTTGGAATGTCCGAAGGTATAATGATCTTTGGTATCAATGGCTGCAGTCAGCGCATAGATCGTGGATTCATAGGACTGATAAATATGTTCATGATCGGATTTCTTACCAGCATTTTCTTCATCCAGGCTTTCCTTCAGCATGGTGTCAAAAATCTCGATGCCGTTTTTACCGCTGCGCTTTACATGATATACTGCCAGATCCGCATTATCCAGGAGCTCCTTTGCTGAGCGTGCCGCATAAGGCGCCGCACTGATCCCCACGCTTACCGTAAGGATCTTCAGCTTGTAGTCTGCAGAATCGTTGCGCATATGCAGGATCTGCTTCTGTATGGATTCTGCCAGATTTCTGGCGGAAAAAATATCGTAATTTGGCATCAGGACCGCAAATTCCTTGGCACTGTGACGTGCCACATATCCCTGTTCTCCCACACTTGCCTGGATGATATCTGCCACCTTTCGAAGTGCAACATCTCCCTGCTGATTTCCGTACAGCTGATTGTACAGCTTGAAATCATCAATATTGAACAGGATCAGTGCAAGCGAACCCTCTTTATTTTTTTCGTATTCCTCATCCAGGATCTCATAAAAATATTTCCGGTTCAGAAGGCCCGTCAGTTCATCGGTCCTTGCCTCAGTCCATGCCGCCTCATAAAGTCTGGCATTTTTGATGGCAATGGAAGCTACCGAACTGACCGAAGACAGCATGGCCAGATCATTATGGTTCAGATTTCTGTGTCCGTCACCGGAAATCGCAATAATCCCGGCCAGATCATCATTCTGGCGAAGACCTGCACAGTATTCGATACCCAGCTCTGAAAACATATGTTTTTCCGACTCCCACATGGATTTGTAGGCTGTGGAAGAACGAAAATCCCGGATCACCACACAGTCCTCATTTCTGGTAAGCCAGGTGACCACCGGATTATCCGCTTTCAGTGAAAAGGTCAGATCGTTCAACGGACGGTTGCTGTAAACAGCCTGATATTCCCCTGATTTTTTGTCTCTCAGACAAATATAGATCCGTCCTGCATTGGTAGTTTCCTTCAACACATTTACCGTATTGCGCAGGATCTCTCCTACCCGGAGTGTCCTGGATACTGACTGGCTAAAATCTTTCAGCTCCTGAGACTGCTGGATCTCTTTTTTGATAAAAACATTGTTCATCAGACATTTCCACAGCACT
The DNA here is from genome assembly GCF_001487165.1 of Blautia massiliensis (ex Durand et al. 2017). Taxonomy (GTDB): domain Bacteria; phylum Bacillota; class Clostridia; order Lachnospirales; family Lachnospiraceae; genus Blautia_A; species Blautia_A fusiformis. Next base: position 3,402,080 of record NZ_LN913006.1, on the reverse strand, counting down.
GTGACCAGCCATGCAGATATAAGAAAAACGAAAGAAAAGATCAGCACATGATACTCACTGGCTGCAGGGAGCAGCATTCGGATATAACTCATCAGGTACGGTGAAAGATTGATAAACAGTACTACCGTCAGGACCACGCCCACACCAAAGCAAACCCCATCTGACGCAAGACGGCGCATCTGGAACAGCCGTCTTCTGGTCAGTGCATAAAGCATCAGGACAGCATTGATCAGACCGCTGACAATATCGATGGGGAATCCGGAAAATACCGGCACTGCCAGCGCAAGGTTTCCCACAAAAATGATCAGTATCCCCACAAGGATCGGTTCGATCTGTTTGCGGTATCCGGGATGTCTCCGGCATCCGCGGTACATGGTGATAAAGATCTGAATAATGGTGATTCCTGCCACCACAAAGAACAGAAGGAACCAGGGTGTGATCTTATAAACAAAATGCGCACCACCGTTTTTACGGATCAGATCCGGCCAGCGCAGGATGATCCCGCCCGGGATGTTGATTGCAAAAAGCAGCAGCATCAAAAGCAATGGGATCTTGCTTTTTCTGCCCATACGCACTCCCATGAATTCACTGATGAACACATAGTAAAAATATGGCAGAAACAGGATTCCGGCCAGAGACACATAATACCACAGGATGTAAGAGGGTCCTGCCTCCATACGCATCAGAAAAGAGCCCAACGTCCAGCAGAGCATTCCTCCCAGCACACACATGAAACTGTTGATGATCCGGCTGCGCTTACCAGCCAGAAGAGTCAGTATCATAAATGTATAGAAAAAAACTGAAATGATTGAAAATGATATATAGCTTTCCATAGTTACTTCCTCATATTCCCGAATCCGATTTCATCCTGCAGTCTCAAAAGTTCCGCCACCTCATAATAAGGAGTGCTCATATGCCGTGGTTTCCGTCCTTTTCTGGACTCATACAGATGAAAGGTACCACAGCGCAGGATGGTCACCACAAGGGGATCCATTCCCAGGATTTTCTTCAGATCCCGGTAATCCTGATCGATATATTTGAAATACGTGGTCAGAAGTTCTTTCAGAATATCCGTGCTCATAGCCTGATACATCAGCGCTTCTTTTTTTACTTCTATATAAAGATGCAGATATGGGCGTTTTTTCTCATTATATTCTTTCACTGCGATCCAATCCGTAACCGGCTGCCCGGACAGCTGGATCACACTTTTGATACCATTTTCCGAAATCCTGGTAAAGCCTGCGATATCAATGATCCACGGAACACGGTCTATGTACTCAAATCTTGGGATCTGTGTCCGATCCTCCTGGTTGGTAAGACCCACGCATCGATACATATCTCCCACACGGTACCTGGCAAAGGCTCCGCCCTTCAACACAGTGATCACAAGCTCATATTTCTCCCCGGGAACAACCTCATCCATAAGATAGGTCGGAGGAGTGAACGTGGGATCCTCATAATTATGGAGCATATCCTTTTCGGTGATAAATTCATAAAAGCAGGTATCCGGGAAAAAGTACATTCCGTTCCTGGTCCAGGTCTCGGTTCCTATAATGGAAGGTTCCGTTCCTGCAAAAAGCTCCATGGGCCGAACTCCCCACATTTCCTCCAGATCATCCTTATAGCACTGGTTGTCGGTTCCTGCCACCATAAATCCCTTCAGGTGAAAAAGGTCTTTCGGAAGAAGCTCCCGTTTCTCCTTCTTACAGATCTTTTTGGCATTCAGGATCCTTTTCAGCATCTTTGGTTTATACTGCAGAAGTTCCGAAAAGGAGGTTTTGCTTTTTCCTGATGATACGCTTCCGGTGAGGCTCTGGCTTACTGCATAGGCCACACTTCCAAGTCCGAAGAAAAATTCCACGTCCTGTTTCATGGCCATCTTGAAGCCCTCTTTGTTCCGCTCACCAAAGCTCATATTTACCGCATCTTCCACTTCCGGAAGAAAACGGATGTCGATATCTTCTTTCAGCGCCAGTGGAAAAAGGCCGGTAGCAAAAGGCAACGGTGCCAGTCCGTAAAGGATCTTGTCCGTTTCCTCCACATCAAATTTGCCCTTTTCGTGGCTTGTAGCCAATATGAGGCAGGCAACTACATTGTTCCTGTAGGTATCCAGCATACTTCTCGTGTATGGTGCTACTTTTATCGGATGGCGCCCGCCTTCCCAGGTCGTCTGTATCCAGATGATCGGATTACCCGGAAGTGTTTCGCTTCTCTTCTTCAAAAGCATGTCGGCATAATCCTCATAAGTGGTAAGAGGTACCAGCCGACGGAACTCGTCGATCCCGGATGGCCTCCTGCCCTTCAGAATGCTTTTGCCCAGTTCACAGTCTGACCAGAGCTGGATCTGCTCTTCCATCAGGCGATTCTGGATCTTCATGTAATCCTGCATTGTCAGATCAAGAAATCCGCAATATTCTTTCCAGATAGCATCATACTGCTGTTTTCGAAGCTTTTCGCCAAGACTCACCGCCTTTTCCCCCCTTTTCGCCATGTTTTTATGCAGGCAGCTGTACTGTTTCGGTCTGGGATCAGAAAGGGAGTTGTCTGCTGATACGCTCCGTAATTACTGAATGTTTCCGGAAACACGATCCTGTCCTGGTAAAAAATGTACAATATGTTCCACACGATAAGGATCCCAAAAGCCCCCATTGCCTTCCCGGATCCCAGAAATCCGGCCAGGCAAAAATAAAATCCGGCGAACCACAGAACGCCAGGATGTCGGCAGAGTGCATAAACACCCTCTGTATAGGCCAGCCTTTCATGATTTTCTTTGACATATGTCTCATCAAAGGGCAGCGCAAAAAACAATGTATAGATCAACAGTCCCAAAAACAGGATCGCTGCTGTCAGAAAAACAGCAGAAATAAAAAAAGAACTTCCCCGCCGCGGCCAGCAGCTCCGGATCACCAGACCTGTTGACACTGCGATCAGGAAACATCCTATGCTAAAAAACGGATGAAGAAAGCTTTTTTTCAATCGGATACTGTTATGATCATACAGGAAGCAGCATAAAAAGCCGATACTCCCTATAATAACCGCAGTCATGTGTATTTTCCCCCTTCATTTATGTAAAGCGGACCTTCTCATTCCGCTCTGCTGCATTCTCAGGAACGAGACCCTTTCATGGTCAGTCCCCTTAAAAATGCTCTTTGTTATTAAAAAAACAACTACTTTTTATTATATAGCACCTAGCTGACTTTCGCAATCGTTTTTGACTAATATATGCTGAATATTGACACAAATTTTATCAATTATGACAGTTTATTTGTTTTTTCTGCCGGACTCAGAGGTAACGGATCTCTACGTGCATTTCGCCTTTTCCATCTGTCTCCATTACTGCATAGCTTGGACGGCGTCCCCGTTGTCTGGGATAAGCCAGACTTCCGGGATTTACCAGAAGCACACCTGCTTCCTTTTCAACAACCGGTACGTGGATATGTCCGAAAAAAGCCGCATTGCATCCCCTTGAGCGGGCAGCTTCTGCCAGCTGATCAAAGGCCATGGATACACCGTAGTAATGACCGTGAGTTACCAGAATCTTATTTTCCTCGACCTCGATCACATCTTCTCTCGGAAGATCCGAGAAAAAATCATTATTTCCGGACACAATACTGCAGGGACATTCTGCAAGGGCTTCGATATAAAATTCTCTGCCTTCCACATCTCCGCAATGTACCAGCATGTCAAAAGGAGCCTCCCGATTTATCGCGATCTCCAGGTTTTCATCTCTTCCGTGAGTATCGCTTACGATCAGCACCTTCATACAAGCTCTTCCTTTATAAGGCAAAGAGCTTTTCCACGATGGCTGATCCTGTTCTTTTCTTCCATGGAAAGCTCTGCGGAAGTACAGCCATATTCCGGAAGATAAAAGATCGGGTCATAGCCAAAGCCATTCTCCCCTTTTTCCTCGTAGCCGATGCGGCCTTCCATGGCAGCACGGACTGTCTTTCTTCTGCCATCCGGGAAAGCTGCCGCAATAGCACATACAAAACGTGCAGTACGTTTCTCATCAGGTACACCTTCCAGACGCTGGATCAGGTTTGCGTTTTTAATATGATAAGAAGTATCCTCACCCATATAGCGTGCGGAATAGATTCCCGGCTCTTTGTTCAGATAGTCGATCTCCAGACCGGAATCATCTGCCAGAACGATCTCGCCGGTCATTTTACTGATTGCTTCTGCCTTGATCATGGCATTTTCTTCAAAGCTTTTTCCATTTTCATCAATATCCGCATGGATCCCGGCATCCTTCAGGGAAAGGATCTCCAGAGAAGGATCCGCAAGTATCTTTCGGATCTCCTTCATTTTATCCTCATTTCCGGTAGCAAAAATGATCTTTTTCATTCTTTAATACTTCCTTTCTTCGGCGGACGTGGTCCAAGAAACTGGTAATAGTAGGTTTTCATCATTCCGTTATAGATCTTACGGTTTTTATCTGCCTTTCGGCCGATGTCATTCTCTGCCTTGTCATAGGCAGTGATCAGATACATGGACCAGCGATCCAGCCCCTTATAGCTTTCACCGATCTCACGGTACAGTGCAGGGAGATTGGATTTTTCTTCGATCCGCTCACCATATGGCGGATTTGTCACGATAAAACCAAAGGGTTTGGAATGGCGGAGTTCACTGACCGGGCGCTGCTGGAAATGGATCAGTCTGTCCACTCCTGCCATTTTTGCGTTGGCGCGTGCTGCCTTGATGGCAGCTGCATCGATATCAAATCCCTGGATATCGGTTTCAATATCAAGATTTACACGTTCTCTGGCTTCTTCTCTTGCATCCTCCCAGCATTCCTTCGGGATCAGATGCTCCCAGCTCTCGGCCAGAAAATGACGGTTCAGTCCCGGCGCCATATCCGCTGCCATCATTGCCGCCTCAATAGGAAAGGTGCCGCTTCCGCAGAACGGATCGACAAGAATACGATCCTTTTTCCAGGGGGTGAGCATCAAAAGAGCACTGGCAAGCGTCTCGGTGATAGGTGCCTTGACAGTCATCTGGCGATACCCTCTCTTATGGAGGGATACTCCTGAAGTGTCGATTCCGATCAGAGCTACGTCTTTCATAAAGGCCACACGGATAGGAAATTCCGGACCGTCTTCCGGAAACCAGGAAATCCCGTAGATGCCTTTGAGACGCTCTACAATGGCTTTTTTCATAATGGACTGGATATCAGATGGACTGAAAAGCTTACTTTTGATGGAGTTTGCCTTGGCTACCCAGAATTTACCGTTTTTCGGTATGTAATTCTCCCATGGGAGAGCCTTGGTCTTTTCAAAAAGCTCATCAAAAGTCTCGGCCTTTACTTCGCCTACTTTCAGAAGCACACGTTCTGTGGTACGAAGGAACAGATTGGCGTCTGCCACACCCTGGGCATCAGCCTCAAAGGTTACTCTTCCGTCTTCCACCCTGATCACTTCATAGCCAAGATCCAGTATTTCACGCTTCAGCACCGCCTCTGTTCCAAAATGACAGGGCGCCGTTAATTCCCACAGATTCATAAAGTGATCTCCCGTACTGTATTTCCTTCAAAATCTTTAATGGTAAAAATTCCGTTCTCAAGGATTGCATAGGTCGGCGGGTTACCTTCCTTTGGAATGGATACGGAACCTGGGTTCAGAAGGATATAATTCCCCATATTTTCTGCCTTCATCACATGTGTATGGCCGTGGATCAGAATGTCTCCGTCCATCATCGGCGGAAGATTATCCTTATTATAGATATGACCGTGTGTGGCGTACATCGTTTTTCCTTCGATGGCAAGGATACAGTAATCTGCCATAACCGGGAAGTCCAGGACCATCTGATCCACCTCTGCCTCACAGTTTCCGCGTACTGCATAGATCTGGTTTTTTCTCTCATTTAAAAGGCGGATGACTTCCTTTGGTGCGTATTCCTTCGGAAGGTCATTTCTTGGTCCGTGATAAAGCAGATCTCCCAGAAGCACCAGTCTCTCCGCCTTCTCCTTGTCATATGCTTCCAGCATTTTCCGGCAGTAATATGCCGAACCATGTACATCGGACGCAAACATATATTTCATAATCTTTTCTCCTTGTAATTTGTGTTGGTTTTTATCTCTGTTCTTTACATTATCATGATTTCCTTTAAAATACAAGATTTGTTACAGATATGCATTCGCAATCTGATTTGATATTGTCCGCTTTTTTTATCCGCGCACAAGATTTCTCCCTCTGTAGGCTGCAAATCCACCAATCACAGACCTGGTACGACAGCCCTGTCTTGCCAGGCTCCGGGCAGCCTGCATGCTGGCGCCGCCGCGGTCGCAGTAAAATATCAGCAGCTTATCTTTGGGAAAACGATATTTCTGATCCTGTTTTTTCTCAAGATATTCCTCCAGCTCTCTGTATGGAATATTTACCGCGTTCCGGACATGTCCCCTTCTGTAGGCGGCAGAATCCCGGAGATCTATGATAACAGCGTCGCTGCGCTCCACATAATAATCCAGCATTTTTGCAGAGATAGTTTCGATCTGAAACATGGAAAAAATCTCCTCTTTTTGGTATATTATATGGAAGCTTCCGGGTGAATGTTCCCTTATATGTATTTAAGCGGGAAAAGCCATCTCTGACTTTTCCCGCTTTTCTTATCCTTTAATATCTGTCAGAGCCTCTGTCCTTCTCAGAATCATATTCATCGGAAATTTTGTTTCCGTAGCTGCTTTTGGAACTGTTTCTGGAAGAATTTCCCGAACTGTTCTTAGAGCTGTTTTTTCCGCAGTTTCTGGAAGCACTTTCCCCGTGATTTTTTCCTGCATAATTAGACTCATTTCTGTCTGTTTCGTAATTTTTCGCCATTTGAATTACCTCCTGATGAAGTTGATTTTACGGCTTTCCGAAGCTTTCTGCCGCTTTTTATTACAGGAAATAGTATCCCAAAAAGTTTGGAGATTATTCGCCAAAATCATATTGCTTTTTTTTCCAGTTTATATTATAATCATTCTTGTAAAAAGAATTTACCCTTCAAAAATTTTTTTTACATAACCCCTTATTTAATTATTTATACTCCCCTCGAAACACCCGGTAGCTCCCCTACCGGGTGTTTCTCTATACAAAAACAAGCCGCCGGATTGACGATCACAGTCGCTCCGGCAGCTTGTTTTTTATCCGTTGATCGGATTTACATGCACCATACAGTGCTTTACATCTTTGAATTTATTCTCGATCGTATGATGTACATTTTCCGCAATATCATGTGCATCAAAAAGGGAAATATTTCCATCTGCTGCGATTTCGATATCCACATACATCTTGGATCCGAAAAGACGGGTTTTAAGAAGGTCTACTCTTCTGACGCCCGGTACCTTGAGGATCTCTCTCTTCATGGATTCCTCAGTTTTTGCATCACAGGAATGATCTACCATCTTGTCAATGGCATCCCTGAAAATGTCGATCGATGCCTTGGCGATCATAACGCAGATCACGATACTGGCGATCGGGTCCAGGATCGGGTATCCCAGTCTTGCACCTAAAATACCGACAAACGCTCCGATAGAGGAAAGTGCATCTGAACGATGGTGCCATGCATCTGCCATCAGGGCTCCTGAATTGATCTTCTTTGCAGCACCTCTTGTATACCAGAACATCCATTCTTTTACCACAATGGATACCACTGCTGCAATCAGTGCAAGTGTTCCCGGAATGGCAATGGTTCCACCGGATGTGCTTTTTACGATATCACGGGCACCGGTAATTCCGATCCCGAGACCAGTGACAAGCAGCATTCCTGCAAGGACAATGGAAGAAACACACTCCATTCTTTCATGTCCGTACTGGTGCTCTTTGTCTGATTTCTTTGTAGAAAGACGGACACCGATGATCACGATGAAGGTGCTTCCCACATCTGATGCAGAATGAATGGCATCCGAGATCATCGCTCCTGAATGTGCCACAATACCTGCGATCAGTTTAAATACAGATAATAAAAGATTTACCAGGATACTGATCCCGGATACCTTCATTGCTGTCTGCTGTTCCCATGAAGCTGTTTTTTCTGTATCATGTATAATTGTTTTGTTTTCTGTGTGTTCCATAAACAGAATCTCCTTTTAAATATATGATCAGGTTCTTCTTATGGCACAACATTTTCTGTGAAAAAACCGGCGGTTCCTTCACTACTCGCTACAGTGCGATTTTCCGCCGGTGTTCTTTCTTTTCTGTATAGGGATATCCCAGCTTCTACCTTCTGTTCCATCCATATTTTGCAGTAAAAAAGACATACCTGCGAAACATACACTGTCCCGCAGATATGTCTGAAAGCAAAGTCACATTCTGCTTCACCTCATATTCCGTGAATGCAGGTTCTTTGCAATTACGTTTAAATCCATATCCGCTGCCGCTTCCTGCGGCCCGGCCCCATGCCTTCGATAAATATTTTCGATTCCGAAAAGCATCGCCTGCTCAGTTTGTACTGTTGATCTCGCATCCTGTTCGAATGTAATGCAGTGCAAAGAGAATTTTTACAGTCTTACGGGTCTCCCGCTTAACTTCTCAGAAAGGATACACCATATGCCCTCTGTTAGTCAAGCCAAAGTTTTTTATTTTACAGGTAGATATCTTCAACTTTCTGTTTATTCCATGTCTGGAAACATGCTTCGCACTGCACAGTTCTATATCAAATAATAGATCCTTAGTTGTTTGTCAAAAAACCGGGAGCGGATAAATCCGCTCCCGGTTAAGTCTACGATCTGTATTCAGTTGGAATGACTGATTATGCCTGCGGGCCAGCTGCAACGAGTGCTTTACCAGCTGCATTTCCTTCATATTTAGCAAAGTTCTTAACGAATCTTGCAGCAAGATCTTTAGCCTTTGTCTCCCACTCTGCAGCATCTGCATATGTGTCACGTGGGTCAAGGATTGCAGGATCTACGCCCGGAAGCTCTGTCGGAACCTCGAAGTTGAAGAATGGGATCTTCTTTGTCGGAGCTTTAAGGATAGATCCGTCAAGGATAGCATCGATGATACCACGAGTATCTTTGATGGAGATACGTTTTCCAGTTCCATTCCATCCTGTGTTAACGAGGTATGCTTTCGCACCACTCTTCTCCATTCTCTTAACGAGCTCCTCAGCATATTTTGTCGGGTGAAGCTCAAGGAATGCCTGTCCGAAGCATGCGGAGAATGTAGGAGTAGGCTCTGTGATTCCACGCTCTGTACCAGCAAGCTTAGCTGTGAATCCGGAAAGGAAGTAGTACTGTGTCTGCTCCGGTGTCAGGATAGATACTGGAGGAAGTACGCCGAATGCATCTGCGGACAGGAAGATAACCTCTTTCGCTGCCGGTGCAGAAGATACAGGGCGAACAATGTTCTCGATGTGGTTGATCGGATAAGAAACACGTGTGTTCTCTGTTACGCTCTTGTCAGCGAAGTCGATCTTGCCCTCAGCATCAAGTGTTACGTTCTCAAGAAGAGCGTTTCTCTTGATCGCATTGTAGATGTCCGGCTCAGACTCTTTGTCAAGGTTGATAACCTTAGCGTAGCATCCACCCTCGAAGTTGAATACTCCGTTGTCATCCCAGCCATGCTCGTCATCACCGATCAGAAGACGCTTAGGATCTGTGGAAAGTGTTGTCTTACCTGTTCCGGAAAGACCGAAGAAGATTGCTGTGTTCTCTCCGTTAAGGTCTGTGTTTGCAGAGCAGTGCATGGAAGCGATGCCCTTCAGCGGCAGATAGTAGTTCATCATGGAGAACATACCTTTCTTCATCTCTCCGCCGTACCATGTATTAACGATAACCTGCTCACGGCTTGTAATGTTGAACATTACAGCTGTCTCAGAGTTAAGTCCTAATTCTTTGTAGTTCTCAACTTTAGCCTTGGATGCGTTGTAAACAACGAAATCCGGCTCAAAGTTCTCAAGCTCCTCAGCTGTCGGCTGAATGAACATGTTTGTTACGAAGTGTGCCTGCCATGCAACCTCAACGATGAAACGGATAGCCATACGTGTGTCTTTGTTAGCTCCGCAGAATGCATCTACTACGAAAAGTTTCTTGTTGGAAAGCTCCTTCTTGGCAAGATCTTTAACTGCATTCCATGCTTCCTGAGTTGCCGGATGGTTATCGTTCTTGTACTCATCGGATGTCCACCAAACTGTGTCCTTGGAGTTCTCATCCATAACGATATATTTGTCTTTAGGGGAACGTCCTGTGTAGATACCTGTCATTACATTGACAGCACCAAGCTCACTGACCTGACCCTTCTCAAATCCTTCAAGCTCCGGTTTGGTCTCTTCCTCGAATAATACATCGTAAGAAGGATTGTACACGATCTCAGTTGTTCCGGTAATACCATACTTTGTTAAATCGATTTTTGCCATCTTAACATTTACCTCTCTTCTTTAATAGTAATTATGATAGCCACCTACTGCTGCAGGTTTTTGTCATCCTGCCATAGGAATTGGTCATTCCAACATCCCTATCCACAATTATACATAAATTGTACGTAAAAGCAACCAAAAAAATTCATTTTCCGCAAAAAAATGATAAATCTTTAACAGTGACGTTTTGGTACTGTCAGATTTTACTCCATCTATACTTGACTTTTTCAGAATAATGGCTACAATATATCTGATTATAGTTATTATATATATTTATAATAGCAACTATATGATTTTAATATATAGAAAGAAGTGATTTCTATGTCAGATATTCTAATCAAACGTAATCATATGGAAATCCCCTGGCACAACTACGTAAGTACCAGGAACAGCCAGCCCATCACCGAAGCTTCTCTTTCCGAAAAAGCTTCCCTGATCGGCCGTACAGGCATGATGCTTCTCTCCTGTGGGACCGGTGCCTGGCGGGTACGGAGTTCCATGAATACATTGTCAGAAGCACTTGGTATCACCTGTTCCGCAGATATCGGACTGATGTCCATAAGCTACACCTGCTTTGACGGTGAGAGCAGTTTTTCCCATGCACTTAGTCTGACTACCACCGGCGTAAATACTTCCAGACTGAACAGGCTGGAACATTTTGTCAGTGATTTTCCTGCGGAGGGTATCCATATGAGCGGCGAAGCACTGCACAGTCAGTTAGATGAGATCGAGCGGATCCACGGGCTTTATTCCCCTGCAGCTCTGGGACTGGCTTCTGCACTGGCCTGTGGTGCATTTACTTTTCTTCTGGGCGGTGGCCCGCTGGAAATGATCCTGGCTTTTGCAGGCGCAGGCATCGGAAACGCCATCCGCTGCAAGCTTGGCAAGCATCATTTTACTCTGTTTATGTGCATTGCAGTTTCTGTTTCCTCCGCCTGTCTTGTATATGCAGGCTTCCTGAAGCTGGCAGAGCTTCTGTTCCACATTTCCGTCCAGCATGAGGCCGGGTACATCTGTTCCATGCTGTTTATCATTCCGGGCTTTCCGTTTATCACAAGCGGGATCGACCTTGCCAAGCTGGATATGCGTTCCGGTCTGGAACGACTGGCCTACGCCATTATTGTTGTAATGGTGGCTGCTGTCTCTGCCTGGCTGATGGCACTGCTTCTTCATCTGAAGCCTGTGGATTTCCTGCCTCTGGAGCTTTCGGCAGCTCAGAGGATCCTGTTCCGGCTTCTGGCAAGCTTCTGCGGGGTATTCGGCTTTTCGGTCATGTTCAACAGCCCTGTCCGTCTAGCCGCAGCTGCCGCATTCATCGGCGCACTGTCCAACACTTTACGTCTGGAGCTTGTTGATCTTGCCGGTTTCCCACCTGCTGCCGCGGCTTTTTTCGGAGCACTGACAGCCGGACTTCTGGCCTCCCTCATCAAAACCAAAGTGGGATATCCCAGGATTTCCATTACCGTACCATCCATTGTGATCATGGTTCCCGGACTTTATCTCTACCGGGCAATCTACAATCTGGGAATCATGTCCCTGAATGTTTCCGCCTCCTGGTTTGCAGCTGCGATTCTGATCATCGTTGCTCTTCCCCTGGGCCTTATTTTCGCCAGGATCCTTACGGACAAAATGTTCCGCTACTGCACCTAATTGGCATACAAAAAGGACTGCTTTCTGTAGCTTCCGGTCATCAGCTATCCTTCTGATAACCGGAGCAATACAAAAGCAGTCCTTTTTTGTACATTCTATTTCATTACGATCTCATCCGCGATCCCGATCATTTTTTCCAAGCGGTCCGCAAATTTATGGATGGGGAGAAAAACGCCCAGTCCGTCATAACGTTTTCCACCATCCTCCACAGAATCCTGCCCATAATATACAAAGGCTCTTGGAAGCTTCTTCTGAATTGCCATCATGATATCCCATACAGCCGCATAGGCCTGTGCCTCCGTTTCCTTTTCCCTTACGCTGTCCGGAAGCTCATACACCAGCAACACACCGATATGTTCGCCCATTTTGTACTCTTCTACTTCCATGGTAGCTTCATCATAGGCATGTCGCTTCCGGTAGCCATACGCCAGATACATCTTTACACCAGGTTTCTCCCTGTATATCCTGCGAAATCGGTCGTAATCCCTGTCACTTACATGGATTCCCTTTTCCCGCAGAAAATTTCCTTTTTCATCTGTGAGAAATACCGGATTCTCCTGTCCATCTGCATTGAACCTGAACGGTGCCAGAAAAGAATTTCGCAGAAGATCAAACATACTGTTCTGGCAGATCGCCATAAGGAGAGCTGTCAGATCACGGTTTTTATATGCGTCCAGCAATGCATAGGCGAATTTTTCCGGAGGAAGATATCCGCATTCTATGTCTGTATCCGCATCCATGGATTCATAGAAGGTCTCCGTCAGCCGTCTGCACGCCTCCGGATCCTTCAGGATCTTTTCAAATAAAAGCTCCGCCTTTTCCTCTCTTGGGAATAATGTGCTGTTTTCCACAATTCCTCACCCTTTCTAATCTCTATGTTTACTGGAAAACATCAGAATAAAGCTGATCAGAAGCAAAACATCCGATACCCAGATTGCCGGGATTCCCAGCCTCATGGACAGATTTCCTCCGCCACCGGCTCCAATGGCAAAAAAGAAAATTATTCCGAAATAATAAAGAGCCTGCTTCAGCTGTTCCGGACGTTTTTCACGACAATACACGGACAACGCCGCCGTGCCGCTTCGTAAATTTCCGATGCACATAGTGCTTGCATAGGAATAACCGCCCACCTTCCGGAAGGTCTGTACCTGCATGGCGCAGGAAAAGGATACCAGTACGGTTGCCAGCATATCCAATTCTCCCGGCATAAATCCCACCGCAAAAAGGATCAGGATCTCGATCAGCAGGATCATCTGCCTCCAGTGAAGTTTTTTTGCATATTTAAAGGTATTCTGGATTCGCTCCGCCGCTACAACGCCAATGGCAAAAGCTAAAATAGGAAACAGATACCTTAAACCGTCTCCCCACTGTCCTGTCATAAAATTTTGGCTCATCAGAACCACGTTGCCTGTCTGGGCGTTGGAAAACACCTCATCTCTTGTAAAGTATGTGTAGGCATCCTGAAATCCGCCGGACATTGCCAGAAATACACTTGTGATAAAAGCTTCTGACATCTGCCGGTCTGCGCTCTGCAGCTTTCTGCCTCCTGAAACCACTCTAAATCACTCCTGTCATTGATTTTTTTCCTCGGGTGTATTATAGTTTGCTCAGAAGCAAATGTAAAAAGTATTATTAATATCGTAAACATATTAAAATCATATCACAGGATGGAGACAATACATGATCACTTACGACTACTACCGGATCTTTTATTATGTAGCCCAGTATAAGAGCTTTACCAAGGCGGCAAGAGCTCTTCACAACAACCAGCCAAATATCACCCGCTGTATGAACAACCTGGAGCAGGAGCTGAAATGTACGCTCTTTCTCCGCTCCAACAAAGGAATCGCACTTACACCGGAAGGCCGCCAGCTTTATGAACACGTTGCCCTGGCTTTTGAGCAGCTGTCCATCGGCGAGGAGGAAATCCGCCAGAACGGAGAGCTGGAGCATGGTCTGGTTTCCATCGGCGCCAGCGAAAATGCCCTGCGTCTGATCCTTCTCGAAAAGCTGGAGCTGTTCCGCGAGCAATATCCCCATGTTCGCCTGCGCCTCTTTAACCATTCTACTCCTCAGGCAGTACAGGCACTGAAAAATTATGCGGTGGATTTCGCTATTGTCACCACTCCGATCTCCATCCGCAAGCCCTTACAGAAAAAAAGTCTCCTGCGTTACCGGGAGATCCTTGTATGCGGAAGCAAATATAAGGATCTGACCACTGCCCCTATCAGCATCCATGAGCTTCAGGATCTGCCCTTTGTAGGTCTTGCGGAAGGGACCAGCACCAGAGAAATGTATATGAATTACTTTATGGAAAACCGTGTTTCTTTTCATCCTGACATCGAGGCAGCAACTACAGACCAGGTCCTTCCCATGATCGTCCACAATCTGGGAATCGGCTTTTACCCCGAGCCCCTTGCCCGGGAAGTGATCAATGACGGGAAGATTTTTGCCCTTCAGCTTAAGGAGCCGCTCCCTCAGAGAGAGGTCTGCTTAGTCACAAACAGCAGTACTGCCATGAGTACTGCTGTCAAAAAAGCTATTGAATTTATTGTGTAAATCCCTGAGGCGGATCAGCCATTTACATTTATTGTTCCACTGTCCGCTCAATATGCATGGCAAGATAACCAATCTCGATAGGGTCCAGCTTTTTCCCAAGGCTTTTGCCCAGACTCTCGCAGACATCCTCTGCGATCCTGTAGGATTCCGGATATTTTTCTTCTATATATTCATTCATATCCAGCTTCAGTGTCTCCCCTGTGGAGACACGGGCTACCATATATTTGATATGGTTCATCATACGGTTGTAGGATAGAGAGATCACATCGATCTTTCTTCCTGTGGCCATCTCGATCATGGCAATGCATTCCCGTACCGTTCTTGCTGTCTGCATGGCAACAGACACCTTTTCATCTCCAAGTGCTGAGTGAATATGAAGTGCCACATATCCCACCTCATGCTCGTCGATCTCAATATCCATCCGCTCCTTCAGGATCTTCTTCAATCTCTCCGCCACCTTGAATTCGCTGTAAAAAAGCACCTTGATATCATCAGTCAGAGGATTGCTGATCTGCTCATGATTCCGGATACGTCCCACTGCAAAGGAAATATGATCAGCAAGGGGAAACAGGATCCTTCTGTCTATGGTATCCCCAAAGGTCTTCTCAGCTTCTCTCAATATCTCATCTGCGATCTCCAGAAATTCCGGTGCTACGCTCTTTGCCAGTTCTTTTGCTGAGCCACGTTCTGTCTCCTGAGCCAGCCTGTAAATGGTACAGTCTGCCGGAGCCTCAAAACGCTGGCTGACCTTATTTCCAAATCCCACACCTTTTCCCAGAAGTACATATTCCTGGTTTTCTTCCATATTTATGGCAATGATGCCGTTATTGTTTAATACCTTGCTCACTCTGTACATCTTTTTCCCCACCATTTTTATATATCCTGCTGCTTTTCCACATTCCACCACTGTCTACCCCGGATTTTCAGTCGACATTTTTGTCTGCAGCTGTTGATTTTCTTTATCGTAACAGAATCTTTCTTTTGTGTAAAGCCCTTCTGACAGACAGTTATTTTCTTTGCCACAGGAAAAGCGCGCCCGGGCATTAGGCGCGCTTTTCACAAAACCAATCTTCTATATTATTGCTGAAAAATTTCCTATTCTTCCACAGTCTCTACTGCGAACAGCGGCTCTCCTGCCTTGATCTCTCCATTGGCAAGAAGGCGTACTCTCTGATTATCCTCGATCTCTGTGCAAAGGATCGGAGAACATAAGGACGGAGCGTTTTCTGTAAGATACGGGATGTCAATCTTCATCAACGGCTCGCCTTTTTTTACATGCTGTCCCTGCTCTACCAGGATCTCGAAGCCTTTTCCTTCCAGCTTTACAGTGTCAATGCCGATATGGAGGAGCATAGGAAGATCTGTATCTGTCTGGAATCCGATGGCATGCTTTGTGTCAAAAATAAACTCTACCTCGCCATCTTCCGGAGCACAGATCACCGGGTCCTTCGGTGTGACTACAGCACCCTCTCCCATCATTCCTTCCGCAAAGCCTTCATCCGGCGCTGTGGAAAGATCTGCGGCGATACCGGTTACCGGGCTGTAGACAATCGCTGTTCTGAGAATCTTTTTCTCCGGCTGCGTGTTGGCTTCGGATGTCGGAGCTGTGTTCTGAGCAGCCTCACCTGTACTTTCTGCTGTATGCTCTGTATCAGACTGAGCCTGATTTTCTGCATTGTCTGTTACTGCCTCATTTACGCCTTCAAAATATTCATTCGGCGCTGTCTCCAGATAATCCTCCAGTTTGGACTTAATCACAGTTACCTGCGGGCCATAGATGATCTGGATGCCCTGGCCCTTTTTCACGATTCCTCTGGAGCCTGTTGTTTTCAGAATGTCGTCGTTAACTCTTGCTGCATCATGGACGGTGATACGGAGTCTTGTTGCACAGCAGTCCACATCACTGATGTTTTTCTTTCCGCCAAGACCGGCTGTGATGGCTTCACTTACCGGATCTGCGGATGTGCTTCCTGCTGCTTCACCGGCTTTTCCGGCTTCTTTTCTCGCGTTTACATCTGCTTTTGTATAAAGCTTTGTTTCTGTGTCGTCATCCTCACGTCCCGGAGTCTTGAAGTTGAACTTTTTGATCAGGAAGGTGAAAATCACATAATAGAGAATAAAGTAAATGATACCTACCGGGATAATCCTGAGCCAGCTTGTCTTTGCATTTCCCTGAAGGATTCCGAACAGGAACAGATCCAGGAAACCGCCGGAAAAGGTAAGTCCTACTGCAATGTTCAGCATATGTGCGATCATATAAGCCGCGCCTGCAAGAACAACCTGTACCGCAAACAATGCAGGAGCTACAAACAGGAAAGAGAACTCCAGTGGCTCTGTGATTCCTGTAAGCATACATGCAAGGGCTGCGGAAAGAAGAAGTCCGCCTGCTGCTTTTTTCTTCTCAGGCTTTGCACAGCGGTACATGGCAAGAGCTGCTCCCGGAAGACCGAAGATCATGAAAATGAACTCTCCGGAAAAATATCTTGTTGCATCTGCGCTGAAATGCGCTACATTTGCGGAATCTGCAAGCTGGGCGAAAAAGATGTTCTGTCCGCCCTGTACCATCTGGCCTGCAACCTCCATAGTCCCGCCAACGGCTGTCTGCCAGAATGGCATATAAAATACGTGATGAAGTCCGAAGGGGATCAGCGCACGTTTGATAATACCGAAGATCAGAGTTCCGATATAGCCGCTGCCTGTTACAAGACCGCCCAGAGCATAAATACCGTTCTGGACTGCCGGCCATACGAAATACATCAGGATTCCCACAAACATATATACAATGGTGGAAATGATGGGCACAAATCTGGAACCACCGAAGAAGGAAAGTGCGTTTGGAAGCACGATCTTATGAAAACGGTTGTGCAGTGCCGCAACACCAAGGCCGACGATGATACCGCCAAACACACCCATCTGTAAGGACTGGATGCCGCAGACAGAGGTTACAGTACCTTCCAGAACGCTTTTTGCGATCTGTCCGTCTGCTGTGATCTTACCATTTACTACCAGCATACCATTGATGGCTACATTCATAACAAAGTAAGCGATCAGTGCAGAAAGAGCTGCTACCTCTTTCTCTTTTTTTGCCATACCGATGGCCACACCTACTGCAAAGATCAGCGGCAGGTTATCAAATACCGCGCTTCCGACTTTGTTCATAATGATCAGGAGTGCATGTAAAATCGTTCCGTCTCCCAGAATCTTCTGAAGTCCGTAGGTTGCAATGGTTGTTTCATTTGTGAAGGAACTGCCGAATCCAAGAAGCAGGCCTGCCACAGGAAGGATTGCTATGGGAAGCATAAAGGAACGTCCCACTCGCTGCAAAACTCCGAAAATCTTGTCTTTCATGTTTTCTCTCCTTTTCTTTCGACGTTTTGGAGCGGGAGTCTTTTAAGTGGGCAACAAAAAAAGACACCAACCCCCATAAACGTCAAATAATAACATTTATGACTGGTTAATGCCTGCTTATCAGTTACACACCAAATCTGAAATACACTATACGGGTTTTGTTCTTCTGTGTCAAGGAGTAATTTGATTTTTTCCCAAAAATATATCTCCTCATATCACTATCCGCTCCGTTGCCAGCAATCCCTCGCGGAATATTCCCTGTGAACAGCAGCCATATAGCTTCTATTCTCAGAAAGTATGCAGAAACGAAACAGACCTGAAATTCACTTATCTTGACTTTATTCTTACTTATGATAAGATGAACATAGAATGTCCGGCAGCAATGTTTTTTTGCCCAGACAACACTATACATTTCATAAAAACGGAGGTACTTTTCCGATGAATACCATCAAGAAATTCATCCACTACTACGGCCCGTACAAAGCGGTCTTTTTTATTGACCTGATCTGTGCAGCCGTTATCAGTCTGGTAGATCTTGCTTATCCCCAGATTCTTCGTACTATGACAAAAACTCTCTTTACACAGGATAAGGATATGATTCTTCATGCCCTCCCTGTGATTGCAGCTTCTCTTTTTGTTATGTACATTGTGCAAAGTCTCTGCAAATATTATGTCACCTATCAGGGACATATGATGGGCGCAAAGATGGAGCGTGATATGCGCCGGGAGCTTTTTGACCACTATCAGGAGCTGTCTTTTTCCTATTACAGCAGGAATAATTCCGGTCAGATGATGAGTAAGCTGGTCAGTGACCTTTTTGACATTTCCGAGTTTGCACATCATGGACCTGAGAATCTTTTTATCTCTCTGGTAAAAATTGTCGGTGCTTTTATCTTCCTGTTCTTTATCAACAAAAAACTTGCACTGCCGCTGATCCTCCTGGTGATCGTGATGTTTGTGTTTTCCTTCCGCCAGAATGCAAAAATGCAGGAGACTTTTATGGAAAACAGGCGCAAGATCGGTGATGTGAACGCAAGTCTTCAGGATACCCTTTCCGGAATCCGTGTTGTGCAGTCCTTCGCAAATGAGGACATTGAGCGTGAGAAATTTAAGAAAAGCAACGAGGCGTTCCTTGTTTCCAAAAGGGATAACTACCACTGCATGGGAAGTTTCATGAGCTCCAATCTTTTCTTCCAGGGAATGATGTATCTGGTAACTCTGGTTTATGGCGGATATCTGATCGCCCAGGGTGAAATGCAAACTGCAGATCTTGCCATGTATGCCCTGTATATCGGAATCTTTATCAGCCCCATCCAGATCCTGGTGGAACTTGTGGAAATGATGCAGAAGGGACTTTCCGGTTTCCGAAGATTCCTGGATGTGATGGAAACAGAATCCGAGATCAGGGATGCAGACAACGCTGCGGAGCTTACGGACGTGAAAGGACATGTGCGTTACGACCATGTTTCTTTTCATTACAACGATGATGAAACTCCTGTGCTTTCCGATATCTCTATTGATATCCCGGCAGGAAAATCCATTGCCCTGGTGGGACCTTCCGGAAGCGGAAAAACCACGATCTGCTCTCTCCTGCCCAGATTTTATGATGTGACCGGCGGTTCCATTACTGTAGACGGAAAGGATATCCGCGGGCTGACTCTTAAGAGCCTTCGAAGCCAGATCGGTATGGTACAGCAGGATGTCTATCTTTTTGATGGAACCATCAAGGATAATATTGCCTACGGAAAGCCCGGAGCTTCCGATGAAGAGATCATCAAAGCCGCCAAATGTGCGAGTATCCATGACTTTATCATGGAGCTTCCGGATAAATACGACACTTATGTCGGAGAACGTGGCACACGCCTTTCCGGCGGACAGAAGCAGCGGATTTCCATTGCACGTGTATTCCTTAAGAATCCTCCGATCCTGATCCTGGATGAGGCCACCAGCGCTCTGGATAACGAAAGCGAACGTTGGATTCAGAAGAGTCTGGAGGAACTTTCAAAAAATCGTACTACCATTACGATCGCGCACCGGCTTTCTACGATCCGTGATGCGGATGAGATCATTGTGATCACGGAGGAGGGTATCGCCGAAAGAGGCACTCATGCTGAACTGCTTGAGAAGAATGGATTGTATGCTGCATATTACAATATGTAGAAAGATACGAGGGAGGCGCTTCGCTGTCCCACTGAGATTTTTATAGGGCAAAATAAAAGGCTGCTGTATACCTTATCAATAGTGATATAGATATATAGCAGTCTTTTTATTTGTCAATTACTATCTTTTCAAAAAATTCAATCAAAGATTACAGCAGATAAACCGGAAGCTCGTCTTTAATTCCTACTGGCTGGTTGTTGTCCGGCTCATCTTTCTTTGGGGTGAGGAATTTGGCCTGGAGTTCGTCGGCGTTTCCTCCGCTGATCACGTTCTGGGCTACAGTTCCTGTTGTTTCTGCTGCAGCTGTTTTCTTTGCTGCGGTTTTACGTGCTGTTGTTTTTCTGGTAGTGGTTTTCTTTGCTGTTGTTTTTGTTGCGGCTGCTTTCTTTGCTGTGGTCTTCTTTGCAGGAGCTTTCGCTGCTGTTTTCTTTGCTGTAGTTTTTTCTGCCGCTTTTTCAGCTGTTTCAGCTTTTACCTCTGACGGCTTCTCTGCTGCTTTAACCTCAGCCTCTTTTACCTCTGTTTTTGTTTCTGTTTTGGATGCTTTTTCTGCATTTACTGCTCTTGCGATGCTTGCTTTACCTACTGACACGATTCATTACCTCCTCTGCCAATGCTATGTACTCTTTTGCGCTGCGGCTGCTTTTTTTGAACTCCACAACTGGTTCACTGCTGTCCTGGGACCATTCGATGGAGCTGTCTACACGGATAAAAGATTCGAAAAGATAGATTCCTTCCATTTCTTTCAGTGTTTCCATAGTCTGTTTGAAATAATTCTTTCTGGCATCTGCCTTGGTTACTACGATTCCCAAAACCTTTAAATCCGGAGCGATCTCCCTGACTTCATTGAGGAAATCAAACATATTTGCAAGACCAAACATACCCCACGGACTTGCCTCTACCGGAACAAGAACATAATCGGATGCACATAAAATATTCATCACCCAGCCGCCAAGAGTAGGCGGTGCATCAATGAGAATGTAATCGTACACTCCGGAATCTTTAACCTTCTGCAGACATTTCCGCAGGATAAACTCTCTCTGCCATTTTGTAAAAAGCTCATATTCCACGGAGCTCATCAGCGTAGACGACGGAACCAGATCCAGATTCTCATACTTCGTATGCACGATAAAATCGCTGAGATCCGACTGATGACCGATAGCATAGTAGAGATTCTTTTCCCCTGCTGCCATCTCAAGCACTTCTTCCTCCGAAAAAAAAGAAAGGGAAAGATTCAGCTGCATATCACCGTCTACCATCAGTACCTTCTTACCCATGCCGGCCAGTGCCGCTCCCACATTGGAACAGCTGGTGGACTTTCCGCTGCCGCCCTTATTATTTGCAAAACAGATCGTTACTGTATTTCCCATTACAGCCTCCCGACAACATAATTTCGTATTTTCTGTCACTTGCCCTTATTATAATATAACGTTCTCCTAAAAACAAGCACATCCCCCATAAAACCACGAAAACCGACAAAATAACCTCACATAAAACAACAGTATATACACCCAAAAACAGCAGGTTCCGGATCACTCCGAAAACCTGCTGTCCTGATTCGCTGACTATTATTATTTTACGATAAAAGATTTTCTCTTGCTGACAACATCGAAGATAACCGCTGCCAGAAGAACCATACCTTTAACAACCTTCTGGATATTCTGGTCAATACCCATGATACTCATGCCAAGATTCAGAACACCCATCAGAAGTGCACCAATGATAACACCAGGAACTGTACCGGTACCACCATAAGCAGAAGCACCACCAATAAGTCAATCACAGTCCTTCTCCTGTATGTTTTTCCTTACTGCTCGAATCTGCCCTTCATCTTCACTTCCTGCTCCCACACAGCGACCTTGCCGCGGGCAAACAGGCTGTTGATGTTGAGATTCTCATCCAGTACCAGAAGGTCTGCGTCTGCGCCTTCCGCTACACAGCCCTTGATTCCTTCTTTGCCAAGGAGTACGGCCGGAGTGCTGGTCAGAAGCTGTAAGGCATCCTCCAGCGGCATGCCCTCTCTTACCAGGATCTGGATGGTACGGTGCAGATACTTCGGGGACGCGTAGGTCAGGCCAATGCACTCGCCCTCTTCGTTGAAGCGCGGCTGGCTTCCGAACGCGTCACTGGACATGGTTACATGATCCAGGCTCACATCTTCGCGGTGCAACAGCTCATAGAGCTTCAGAGCATCGGATTCGACCTCCACATCATCGGCGCCGGCGGTGCAGTCAATGTAGCCGCCACGGCGCACCAGATCCGCGCCGGCATCAATCAGTCCAGGATTGCGTAAGATGTGGGTCGGCAGCAGGTTCTTGGCTGGAACGTCGGAATGATCCAGCACATAGAAAATCGGATCCAGTCTTCCCTCTCCGTCACCCATGTGCATGGTTACCAGGCCAGGGGTATTGCTGAGTAAGCCGGCTCTGCGCGCTGCAGTAGCCAGCGCGATCAGCTCTTCTCCGCCTGGGTTGGAGCTTCTGTGGTCCGATACCGCTACCTTCACACCGATCATCGGTGGAACCAGGATGATATCGCGCTCTACACTTCCGGTCAGGGTGGTCGGCGGGTAACCATAGGAACTGGTCAGAGTGTACACGGTCATGCCCTCTTCGGTCAGGGCGCGAGCTTTTGCGACCAGATTTTCCACACTGCGGGTTACGCCATCGGTTCCCAGAAGTCCGACTACCGTGGTAATACCATTTTTGAAGAATTCACTGAGCTGGGATTCCGGTACACGGGATGCCGGCCCCTGCTCTCCGCCGCCGCCTGTGATATGCACGTGCATGTCAATGTAAGCCGGAACAACGGTCTTTCCCTCCAGATCATAGGTTTCCACTCCCGGAAGTCCCTCATATCCCTCAATAGTATCCTGCATCAGAAGGATTTTTTCCCCCTCAATAAGGATATCTTTCTTTCCCAGTTTCTCCGGTGCGTACACATTCGCGTTTTTCAGTAACTTGATCATAATGTCAATTCTCCTGTCTCTTTCTTTTCCGCTTTTCTATTTCAAAGCTTCTGTCAGTCTGTCTCAAAGGTGCCTTTTACCAGTGCTTTTCCATACTCCACCATTTTCTGTCCACGGACAAATACCGTATCTACCAGAAATTCCTCATCCAGGATCACAAGATCCGCGTCGCTGCCCGGACGGATGCAGCCCTTTTTCGGGAATAATCCGTTGGCTCTGGCCGGGTTCTCCCCGCAGATGCGGATGGCTTTTTCCACCGGAACCCCTGCCTTTACAGCATCACGCACTTCCTCATGCAGGGAAGAAAGCCGTGTAACCAGAAGCTTTGCGCCGCCCCCGCCAATCACATGAACATGCTGGTCCACATAACCAGGAATTACCATTTTTCCATCTGCAGAAACAACTTCCACCGGAGCAGAAAGTTCCGGTGGATCGATGTGTTCTGCCACAGAAAATACTTTTTCATCTACGATCAGGATATCACGGATTCCTTTTGGATCCGGATCATACAGATTCGCGTTTTTAATCAAAAGCACTCTGGACATCGTATTTAGTTCTCCTTTTTCTTCTCATCATCGAGCTTGGCAATACCAAATCCGGTAAAGCCCCAGATGATTGCAAAAATCCAGCCGGTGTAGCACAGGATTGCCCATGGAAGGTAATCCAAAGTCTCTACGCCAAGGGTGGAAGCCATGTAAGCACCTGCTGCGGACCACGGGATCAGCGGTACAACTACGGTACCGGCATCCTCAAGGGTTCTGGACAGGTTCTTTGCCGCAAGCCCGCGCTCTTTGTAAGCGTCACGGAACATCTCGCCCGGAATCAGAATGGCAAGGTAAGAGTTACCGGTGGTCAGTGCCATGGTAATGCAGGCTGCAACGGTTGCGGTGATCAGCGCACCGGTACTCTTTGCCACGCTTAAGATCTTCTGGAGTACCACATCCAGACAGCCAGCCCGGCTCATGATACCTGCGAAGCAGAATGCGCAGAATACCAGAAGTGTGGTGCTCATAATGCCGTTCATACCGCCGCGGTTTAACAGCTTGGTTACGGCCTCGGAACAGGTCTCGGTGTCAAATCCTGCACGGTGGATCATGGATACATCAAAACCGTTTACGGTTGCCTTTAACACATCTCCTAACGCTACGTGCTGAATGAAGACACTCTCCAAGCCTGCTACAAAAGTAGAAAGAAGCATAACCGGAATGGTTGGCTTCTGAAGCAGGGAGCCGCCCAGCACGATCACTACCGGAATGATGATCAGCAGGTTCCAGCTGTACATGGAAGAAAGCTGGCTTAATAAAGTAGTAACGGTGTCAGAAGTAATATCTGCGCTTACATCTGCGTTCATACCAACAATGGCATATACCACCAGGGAAACGATGGTTGCTGGGACAGTGGTGTAGAACATATGTCCGATATGCTCATACAGTGTGCTGCCTGCCGCGATCGGAGCCAGGTTTGTGGTATCGGACAGCGGAGACATCTTGTCACCAAAGTAGGAACCTGCGATGCAGGCGCCTGCAGTAGCCGGAAGGGATACGCCAAGGGCGCTTGCGATTCCCATCAGGGCAACACCCATGGTTGCAACGGAACCCCAGGAGGTACCGGTAACAACCGAAACCACTGCCTCGATCAGGAACGCGGTAACCAGCATGAATTTCGGGTTTACGATCTGGACGCCGTAATAAATCATCATCGGAATGGTACCGGATGCCATCCAGGTACCAACCATAGCGCCAACACATACAAGAATCAGGATGGCAGGCATGCCCTTTGCGATCTTGGTGCAGATCTCATCCATCATCTCATCCCAGGTAATGCCTACACGGAACGCGATAAATGCTGCGATTGCAGCTACCATGATCAGAAGCGGCTCTGTGCTGTAGCCGAATACGCCTTTTCCGATGGTAAGGATCAGGAGCATTGCGACGATCGGTGTGATCGATTCCGCAAAAGTGGGCAGACGTTTGGCCCGTTCTTTCTTTTCTTTCATTTGTAGTTTCTCCTTTTAGCCTCCTTCGTGACAGTTTCACATTTTATCACGGCAGAGTATTAAGATTTGGACTTATTATATCAGAAAAGATAACGGGCAACAACTAAAACTTTATATTTTTTTATTTTCTTGTTACACGGGAGTTTGACACATTGAAATTCAAAAAAGTACCGCAAAGCCTTGAAACAGGCTTATTTTTTTGTCAAATTTTTATTTTTATTATATAGTAATATTTAGTGATATGTACTATAACAGTGGAAGCGGTAATTATTGTGCGTATAACAACATCAAAATCAAAAAATTCCGAGTCCTTTTATATCACTCAGTCCTATACAAATCCGGTTATTAAACCGCGCTTTGAAAGGAACTTATACTACAGAACAATTGCTCCATATTTTAAAAGACATAAAATTTGCAGATGTAGAAGAACAGGGTTTCATGCCGGTATATGAACGTCAGAAAATCACTGACGATCTCCACGAAACCTGTGGATTCAGAACAGACTATCAATTCATAACAAAACGGAAAATGAAAGGAATTCAGAAAAAAAGTAAGCGGAGATAAAACATTACTATGTTTCGTGTATGCAGATAAAAGTGCCACACCCCTTGTATTTGAAGGGCACTGAAAAACTTCCATTTCTTCTTAAGTGGAAGTTTTTCTTTTATATTATTTTCAAATCTTTACTTAGGAAAATCATAAAAAGCTATGGTTTACTCCATAGCCAGCTCATCTAATCTTACTATTCGTTTTACATTTGCTGTAAATGCCGTAAAATACATTTGCAGATGCATAGCAAATAAACCTCTCGAATCTGCTTTACGCAAACCGTGAGCTTCCTTTAGTTCTCCATTCTTTTCTTCTATCCTGTGCCGAATCTTCATTCGCTCCTGAAAATATTCGCTTTCTTCAAATTTAAGCCTTTCAAGATTTTTCTCGCTTGCTTGCGTGATACTGTAGCTTCTTGTTTTAGCGTTTGATCTTCCTACACGGCATTTTTCTCTTTGGGGACATTTCCGACACGTTACTTTGCTAAATATATATCTTAAATAAGTATTCCCATTTTTTGCCGTTCTTTTTTCTACACGCGTGGAAAGCTCTCCGGCAGGACACTGCAGCATCCCAGCATCTTTATTAAAGCAGAAACCTTCCTCAAGGTTCCCGTTTGCTGCAGCAGCTACTGCTGTATTGGTTCTGGCAATCAATGTAATCTCTTTTCCGCAGACTTCCAGATTGTCATCACTGACATATGCCATATCGCCTATAACTTCTGTAACTTTTATTCCATTTTCCTTCGCGTTTTCTATCAGTTTTGGTAATTCCTGCCCATCTGGTGCTCCTCCATCTGTTACAGTGATCCCCGCAATGAGACGTTCTTCAGTCATCGCAAGATGATTCTTATATCCATAGAACGTACTGGTTGCCGTTTTATGTCCAAACCGTGCATCTTTATCATCTTTGGATCGGATCTCTTTGAGCCGCTCATCTTCTAGTAGTTCTTTCATTTCATGAGAAAGTTTCTGTATCTTTTTATTTCCACAGGATTTTATTCCTTCCTCCAGAACCTGGAGTAGTTCCCTAGTATAGGCAATTTCTTCATCCAGTCCTGCTTCCAAAGAGGGTTTCTCAGGAAATCGCTCTGATAATTCAAAAGCTGTTTTATAAACCTCTTTCCGAAGTTGTTTGCTCATATCCCGCAGAATCTGCGTTGGAGATTTTGCCCAGACAGAAGCAATTGTATGGGTGGAATCAACGATAATGGTTCCCGATTTGATCAGATTTTTATCCAAAGCCTGTTGAATGGTTTCTTTTAACATTTCTTCCAGAATATCTTCTGTAATACGAGTTTTTCTGAATTTTGTGAGAAGACTGGGATCTATCATTTTTGCTTCTGGTTCCAGGTCAAGGAAAAATTTATATGCCATGTCCGTCTGGGCGCTGCTAATCAGGGCTTCGTCAGAAAGATCGTACAGTTTTTTCAGGAAAAGCAGTTTAAACATCATTTCTGGTTCCTTTGCCGGGCGACCGAAATTTTCACAAAAAAGCCCAATTCTTTTTTAGAATCAGACTTTTTCAGTGCCCTTTTAAATATGGTTTTGATTTGGTTTTGTAGCATAAAAAAATCTCCTTGTAGTTGTATTTGCATCGTGCAGATGCTTCTTTAACTACAAGGGCCGCTCTCACTACTTCTAAAAACCAATCAGTAGTGAGAGCGGCCGCACATTTGAGTTGAAGTGTCAACCCCTATTTAGGGAAAAACTAAAAAAGAGGTTAGACCTCATGTATAAGATCTAACCTTGAAAATTAACTAAATGACATTGACCAGTGAACAGTAACAAAATAACCTTACATAAAACAACAGTATATACACCCAAAAACAGCAGGTTCCGGATCACTCCGAAAACCTGCTGTCCTGATTCGCTGACTATTATTATTTTACGATAAAAGATTTTCTCTTGCTGACAACATCGAAGATAACCGCTGCCAGAAGAACCATACCTTTAACAACCTTCTGGATATTCTGGTCAATACCCATGATACTCATACCAAGATTCAGAACACCCATCAGAAGTGCACCAATGATAACACCAGGAACTGTACCGGTACCACCATAAGCAGAAGCACCACCAATAAAACAAGCACCGATCGCATCCATCTCAAAGTTTGTACCAGCCTGCGGGTTGGAAGAATTCAATCTGGCCATTGTCACCATACCTGCGATAGCAGCCAGAAGACCCATGTTCAAGTAAGCAAGGAAATAAACTTTGTTCGTATCAATACCGGAAAGCTTTGTTGCCTTCTCATTACCGCCAACTGCATAAAAATAACGACCTGTTGTAGTCTTGGAAGCAATGTATGTATAGATTGCGATGATCACTACAACCCAGAGAAGGGAATTCGGGATACCTTTGTACTGAGCAAGTCTGAACATGAATGCAAGAACAACTGCACAGATCAGAACCATCTTCACTGCAACACCACCGAAAGACTCAACACTGTAGCCTTTTTTTGCACGGTCTGCACGGTTTTTCATAACAAGTGCAACATAGACGATGCAGACAATAATGCCAACTACAAAACATGTTCTGTTAAATCCTTCACCTCCACCAAGGAAGTCCGGAATATAGTTATTGAACAGAGCCAGATAAGCATCCGGCATCGGGGCCAGGGTCTGTCCTTCCAGAACTACGTTGGAAAGGCCACGAAAAGCAAGCATACCTGCCAGAGTAACAATAAATGGAGGAATTCGTACATAAGCGATCCAGAATCCCTGCCATGCACCAATGGCAATACCCACAAGAAGCATCACGATCATAGTGAGATACGGGTTCATACTGTTGAGAACCATCATCTTACCACCGACAGCAGCAACAAAGCATACAACAGAACCAACTGACAGATCAATGTTACCACCTGTTAAAATACAGAACAGCATACCGGTTGCAAGAATAAATACATATGCATTCTGGGCTACCAGGTTATTTACATTCTGCGGAAGAAGCATAACGCCCTTTGTGTTCACAGAAAACATGATCACAACAAATACCAGAACAATGACCATGGTATATTTTTTTAATATTTCTGAAAAACTAATCTTTTTCTCCATCTTCTTACTCTCCTTTACCTGACTTCACGATCCTGGACATGATCAGCTCAGATGTAGCTTCCTCACCACTTACCTCACCTACGAATCTGCCCTCGTTCATGATATAGATTCTGTCTGACATTCCAAGCACTTCCGGAAGCTCAGAAGAGATCATGATCACAGATTTTCCTGCTGCGACCAGGTCATTGATGATACAGTAGATTTCATATTTGGCACCTACGTCAATACCTCTTGTAGGTTCATCCAAAATCAGAATATCCGGCTCTGCAAACATCCATTTTGCAAGAAGGACCTTCTGCTGATTACCACCGCTCAGGTTTCCGACATTCTGCTCAACTGTCGGACACTTGGTTTTCAGTTTCTTCCTGTATTCCTCAGCAACTGCGTATTCTTTATCCGTATCGATCACTTTTCCATTACTGATACCGGACATGTTTGCAAGCGTAGTGTTCATCTTTATGGACTTGGAAAGGATCAATCCGTTTCCTTTTCGATCCTCTGTAACATAGGCGAGCTTGTTGTCAATAGCCTCCTGAACTGTATTCAGCTTCACTTCTTTTCCATTCATGAACACCTGGCCGGAAATCTTAGTTCCATAGCTCTTGCCAAAAATACTCATGGCCAATTCTGTACGTCCTGCTCCCATCAGTCCTGAAATACCGACAACCTCTCCTTTATGTACTTTAAAGGATACGTTATTTACCACCTTACGTTCTGTATACAGAGGATGGTAAACATTCCAGTTCTTAACTTCCATGGAAACATCGCCGATCTTTACATTTGGACGTTTCGGGAACCGGTCTGTCATCTCACGTCCAACCATTCCCTGAATGATCCTCTGCTCAGAAAAATCGTCTTTCTTTTTATCCAGTGTTTCAATGGTAGATCCATCTCGGATAACTGTGATCTTATCTGCCACATAGGAAATCTCATTTAATTTATGGGAAATGATGATAGAGGTCATTCCCTGCTTCTTGAATTTCAGAAGAAGATCCAGAAGAGCTTTGGAGTCATCTTCGTTCAGTGATGCGGTAGGCTCATCCAGAATGAGCAGCTTTGCATTCTTTGCAAGTGCCTTTGCGATCTCAACCAGCTGCTGTTTACCTACACCGATATCCTTGATCAAAGTTCTGGAGGATTCCTCCAGTCCCACTATTTTCAAATATTTATCTGCTTCCCCATAAGTTTCATTCCAGTTAATGGAAAAGCTCCTGCCTCTTTCATTGCCCAGGTACATGTTTTCACCGATAGTCATATACGGGATCAGTGCCAGTTCCTGGTGAATGATCACAATTCCTTTATGTTCACTGTCTTTGATGGTGTTAAATTTACAGATCTCACCATCGTAAATAATATTTCCTTCATACGAGCCGTACGGATATATACCACTTAATACATTCATCAATGTAGATTTACCGGCACCGTTCTCACCTACCAGTGCGTGGATCTCGCCTTCCTCGACCTGGAGATTAACATTATCCAGTGCCTTTACACCTGGGAAAGTTTTGGTGATATTTTTCATTTCCAGAAGTATCTTAGCCAACTCAATTTCCCTCCCTTTCCACTGTTCATGCAGGCGGTTATATTCCCCGCCTGCATGTGATAAATTTCTTTCTTAAAAATTATGATTATTTGATCTGATCCTCTGTGTAGTATCCGGAATCGATCAGGATTTCTTTGTAGTTATCTGTTGTAACAACAACCGGATCGCAAAGGTATGTCGGGATGACACCTGTTCCGTTATCATAGGATTTTGTATCGTTCACTTCCGGCTCCTCACCTTTCATGATGGAGTCAACCATTTTTACTACTGCAGATGCAAGAGCTCTTGTATCTTTAAATACGGACATTGCCTGTTTTCCTGCTACAAGGTTCTTAACGTTCGGTGTATCACAGTCCTGACCGGTGATGATCGGATATTCTCCTGTGTAGGAAGCTGCCAGTGCATTCTCAACACCAAGGGCTGTGGAATCGTTGGAGCAGAGAACTGCGTCAAGGTTTGTTCCGTCAGAGTAGTTACCTGCGATGATGGTATCCATTCTGTCCTGTGCTTTTGCACTATCCCAGTTTGCGGTAGCAACCTGCTCGAACTCTGTCTGTCCGGATTTTACTACCAGCTTACCGTCATCGATGTATTTCTGGAGAACATCCATTGCACCACCGAAGAAGAAGTTACAGTTGTTATCACCAGGATCTCCTGTGAACAGCTCGATGTTAAACGGTCCATCCTGATTATCAAGATCCAGTGCGTCTACCAGGTACTCGCCCTGTTTCTGTCCTACTTTGTAGTTATCAAATGTTGCATAATAGGAAACTGCATCAGAATTCATAAGAAGACGGTCATAGGAGATAACCGGAATTCCTTTTTCTTTGGCCTGTTTCAGAGGCTCGCCAAGGCTGCTTCCGTCGATGGATGCCACAACCAGAAGGTCGCATCCGTTTGCTACCTGGTTCTCAAGCTGGGAAACCTGTGTGCTTACGTCGTTGGATGCATACTGAAGGTCTACTTCATATCCTGCTGCCTCCAGCTCTTTCTTCATGTTCTCGCCATCCTGGTTCCATCTCTGGAGATCCTTGGTCGGCATGGTAACACCGATCAGTTTCTTGTCTGCTGCCTGTGCTGTTGCTGCCGGAACTACCACCATACCAGCTACCATTGTTGCGCAAAGAAGTGCAGATACCATTTTTCTTTTCATTGTAAAATCCTCCGTTTCATTATTTGTTTTTTGAATCACGTTTCCTTCGATGATGTTACTATAGCACAGGACTGTCTGGACATAGTTGGCAATGACAGAGACATTTTTTTGCAAAAGAAAAATGCCCTGCATCAGGCAAGACATTTTTGCACCAAAAATCTGCTATTGATTTTTGTCATAATTGTGTATTATTGCACATATGGCTACACTGCCACATTACTTGCAGAATTTCACCACCACATATATGCCGGTATGCAATCTGTTCTGCATTACTCTGTATCATAATCTGTATTGAGATATACTTCATCCCTTCTGTGGAAACCGCCGTCAATGATCACCTCATCAATATTATCCCTTGTAACGGCAACCGGTTCCAGCACCTTCGCCGGGATATCGTAGCTTCCATCGTTCATGGTATCTGTCACATCTGACGGAAGCTTTCCCTCTTCTGCCATCTTCACCGCATATTCAGCTGCCTGGCATGCCAGATCTTCGATAGATTTAAATGCTGTCATGTACTGGGTTCCTTCTACAATACGCTGACATGCAGCCAGATCACCATCCTGGCCTACCACGATCACCTGTCCGGCAAGCTGGTTTTCCGCAAGAACCTGTATCACCTGGCTGGCAATATCATCATTTCCACACATGATTCCCTTTACATCGGGGTACTCTTCCAGTGCCTCCTCCACATAATCTGCTGCCAGCTCCGCGACCCAGCCCTCACAGTTGGCTTCGTAAACCACCTTCAGATCACTGTTTTTCAGAGTGTCTTCAAATCCCTCTTTTACCATGTCCACATTGTTATCTGAAGCAGATCCCTGGACCATAAAAATCTTTCCGCCATCAGGGATCGCTTCCATCATGGACTGTGCCATGACCTCTCCGACTTTCCGGTTATCAAAGGAAATATACATGTCTGTATCCGCATCATTTACCATACGGTCATAGGAGATCACCCTGATCCCTACATTGTGGGCACGCTCCACAGCCTCAGATAATGCCTTGCAGTCTCTGGCAATGATCACGATCACATCCATATGCTTCCTGATAAAATAGTCGATCTGGCTGATCTGCTCTTTTGTATCTGCTCCCGCATCCTGAACATTCACTTCCGCTCCCAATTCCCTTGCGGTTGCCACGAATGCATCCCTGTCACGAATCCACCTCTCAATAACAAAGGAATCCACTGTAAGACCGATCTGAATTTTCTTTTCACCACTGTCTTCCTCTGTATCGTTTTCCTGTGCAGCTGTCTGCTTTATTTTTTCGGAAGCACAGCCATTCAGCATCAATGTCAACAGACACAGCAAGATCAACAGCTTCCTGATCATTTTCCCCCCGCTCATATTGTCTACCTCAACCTCTCTCTGAATTCACTTGGTGTCACGCCTTCGTATTTTTTGAATATCCTGCTGAAATAATTGGGGTCGCTGTATCCGGATTCCGCACAGATCTCCTTGATGGAAAGCCCTGAATCTTTGAGAAGTTCTCTTGCATTCCGAAGCCGCACTTCTGTAAGATACTCGATAAAATTTCCTCCGGTCTCCTGCTTAAAAAGCTTGCTGAAATAATAAGGGCTGATATCCACCTCCCGTGACACCTCATCCAGTGAAATATCTTTTTTATAATTGTCCCGAATATAGGACTTTGCTTTTTCGATAATAGAAACCGCTTCTTTTTCCCTTGCACTTTCCATGTTACTGCAGATTTCTGATGTTTTGCCCAGGAACCATTTTTTCATTCCTTCTATATCTGTATATTCCTGGATCTCATGAATATAATTTCTGCGGCAGCTGATCGCATATTTCACGGTACCTGCAAAAAAGGCCTTTTTTTCCACTCCCATCACAAGCTCCAGGATCTTGATGCGCATGTCCTCCAGATCTACTCCCGGCTGCTTCTCCATCCACCTGATAAATTCCTCGGCACAGCTTAAAGCTCCTGCCACATCCTTATCCATCACCCGCTTTTCATAGCGACGTTCCAGATCTCTTGGATATTCGCCGTCATATTTCTGTGCAGCCGGAACATCCTCAATATGTATAACATGGCTGGTGCTTTCCCGAAGTGCGATCATGGCCTCCTTGAAGGATTCTTTCATGGTGCTTCCCATCTCCTTCACCCGGCCGATACCACAGCGAAATTTACTGTCGATCCTGCTTTCCAGCTTATGTACCATGTTTCTGGTTCTTGTTACAACCTCCACACGTTCCTCATAGGACTCCCTGGAATTACGGTATGGAACAAGCAGTACAATACGGTTTCCCATAATGGGTCCTACCAGACATTCAAAAAATCCCTGAGCGATTTCCCGGAATGTGGAATAAAATTTGTTTGCCTTCACACTGGCCCCCACCGCATTGGTAAGAACGCCATTTTCCGTGGAATCCCCGAATTCAGCCACGATCATATATCCATATTCTTCCCGGATATCCAGAAGCTCCCTGTAATTATCCTGATATGTCTGAAAATCATCCTGCAGAAGAATATTATTGATATATCCGCTTTCGATCATGGGCACAACTGTCTCCAGCTTTTCACGGATACGGAGATCATCGCTTCGCTTCTGTCTTGTGTAATCTACCTTTTCCATAGCTTTGGAGCATGTTTCCAAAATCACCTTTTTGTTTACCGGCTTGGTAAGAAATTCCATAACTCCAAGATTTACCGCTTCCTTGGCATAATTAAATTTATCATAGGCTGTAATGATCACAAAGACCACAGATCTGTTAAATTTCTGAATTTCCCGGATTGCCTGGATCCCACTTAAGCCCGGCATCTGAATGTCCATAAAGCAGATATCCGGCGGATATTTCTCCGCCTCCTCCACAACCACACGGCCTGTCTTGGCTGTATGGATCTCACATTCATTTCCATAGTTGGAACTTATAATATTTTTCAGGGATTCCAGCATGATCCCCTCATCATCAGCAATCAGGATTCTGTACATTTTTTTCGCTCCTCTCCAGAGGAATATTGATCACTACCTCTGTTCCCATTCCTTCACCTTCACTGTATATTTCCATTAATCCGTCCCGCTCATAATATAGTTCCAGACGGCTGATCACATTATTCATTCCGATTCCCGTGGAATCACCCTCGCCTGAACTGCTGTGGACTTTTTTTGACAGTACTCTTTGTATCTGTTCTCCGGTCATGCCCAGTCCGTTATCCCGAACACTGATCTCAATATGGTCGTTCCATTTCTCCACACTGAGATCAATATGTCCTTCCCAATCTATATTCCGGATTCCATGATTGACTGCGTTTTCCACAACCGGCTGCAGGATCATACTGGGAACACGTACATTTTCCACATCACATTCCACTTTTTTTGAAAAATGGATGTCCCCGGCAAACCGTACATTCAGAATATAAATGTAATTATCCACAGCCTCCAGTTCTTCCTCCAGTGTGGCATCTTCCTCACCCTTCTTTACATTGTAGCGAAAAAAATCTGCCATCTTTTCCACAAAGATACTGGTTTTTTCTGCATCCTCCATCATTGCAAGCTGTACTCCTGCATTCAGGGAATTAAAAAGGAAATGCGGGTTGATCTGAGACTGGAGATACTTAAGCTGTGCCTCCTTGAGATGTGTTTCCATCAAAAGCTCCCTCTCTATCATCTGCTGTTCTTTTTCCATGCTGGCCTTTGTCCTGGCAATGTAAAGACCAAGATTATCCACCATGGTATTAAAGGCTCTTGTTACCGTTCCAAGCTCATCCCTGGAATCTGCTGGGGGCATCTTTACATTAAAATTCCCCTGACCTACCAGCTGTGCAGTTTCTGCCATATTAGTCAGCGGCAGGAACATCTCCCTTGTTGCCATGATCAGAAGGAACATTCCACAGATCACCACCAGAAGCATGATCATCATATTACTGATCTCCAGATATCTCATAACCGCCCGGAGAGCTGCATAAGTCTGGGAATTTTCTTTAAAAAGCTGCTTGTTCAGCTCATCCATAGAACTCTGGATATAACTGTAAAGCTCCAGACTTTCATCATATTCCTGCTTATATTTCTCCACATTCCTGCCTCTCTTGGCAGCTACAGTTCCTGCGGTACAGGAAAGATATGATTCCGACATCTTACGTATCTTCTTCTCCAGAAGTTTTACGGAATCATCAATATTCCGTTCATTTAACTTCTCCAGCTCCTGCCTGTATTTCGCCTCATTCTGATAATAATCCATCAGTGCCTGAGAGTTTTTTACCTTCAGATACTGGTACATACTGTCCTGCACATCGTCAAAAACCTGCCCAAGCTCTGTGATCTGGGCATTGCTGGCATACACATCATCCATCTCCTGCATGGAGTTGTTGATCCGCGCATAAAACAACATGTTGATGCTGAACAGTAAAACTGCCAGCACGCCAACCTCGATCATGATCTTGCTTACAAGAGAAAAGTCACTCCAACGGATCTTTTTCATCTGTGACTGCCTCCCTCCTCATCTTCTTCACTGCTGTTCTGTCAAGAAAATTAATGTCTACGTTGTAGAAAGAATTGGTTCTTCCATCTTCTATATAGCTGGTAACTGCCTCCACACTGTACTGTCCCAGCTGGGTCGTGTCCACATCACAGGTAACTGAAATAACACCTTTTTCAACTGCCGCCAGAATATCCTCAGATGTATAATAACCAATGATCTTCACTTTTCCTGCAAGGTTGAAATCCAGAATTGCCTGTCTTGCACACTCCGTTGTCTCCTCATCCATACACACAAGGATATCCGGAACATTCCGCTTCTGCTGAAAAATATCAGTAACTGCCTCCTCTGTTTCAAAGGTTCCTGTTGACAGAAGATTCCTTCCCTTGATCTCAATATCCTCAGACCCAGCTGCCATCTTCACCGCATTGCTGATCTGAGTGTATATCTGACTTTCGTTCATATCATCAATGTCCCGTTTCTGCAGGATCAGGATCTTCTTCGTGTTCTCATCCACGTATTTGGCAACAATTTCCCCGTAAGCCATGCCAAGCTGATAATCGCTGACTCCCACAAAGCTCTGGCGGCGGCTGTGCACCGCATCACTCATGACTGTAACCACCGGTATTCCGTTTCTTACTGCAGTATTGATTGCTTCTTCCAGACCGGCTTCTCCATTATACTGCAGGATAATACCATCCGCCTTGGCCGCAATGCTCATATTCATATAATCAAGTTTATCATAGGATGTTCCTCTGTCCGGCCCCATGATCTCAAGCAGTACATTATTCTGAGCTGCTTTTTTCTTCGCACTGTCATATACTGCCTGCCAGAACTGGGAATCGGGGCTGTCCACGATCATGTCGTACTGGTATTTATATATTTTCTCTTCCTGTTTATCCAACCCTGCTTTTTCACTGATTCCTCTGTAATAGGATTCTCCTGTCACATAAGTAAGTACTATCACGGCAGCAAAGATCAGCAGGATACAAACTGATTTTTTCTTCATAGTACACTCCGTTCTGTTCCGCAAAATATTCCAGATCCAGTTTATCATAATTTCACAGAAAAGTCACTGTTTAACATGGATTTTCTGTGCACTTTCATGTTATATTAATAACTATAACCTTGCCAAAGGAGGCCGCAAGACATGACAAACGCAACCAAGCTTGCCCTGGAAGAATCCCTGAAACATCTGCTTCTTAAGAAGCCTTTAGATAAGATCACCATCAACGACCTGACTACGGACTGCGGGATCAGCCGCATGACTTTTTACTATCATTTCAAAGATATCTATGATCTTGTGGAGTGGTGCTGTCTGGAAGATGCCAGAATTGCCCTTCAGGGCAAAAAAACCTCTTCCACATGGCATGAAGGGCTTCTGCAGATCTTTGATGCCGTGATGGAAAACAAGCCGTTTATCTTAAATGTATACCGCTGCGTGGGGCGGGAACAGATCGAAAATTATCTGTTCCAGCTTACCTGCGATCTTCTTATGGGCGTGGTAACAGAAAAATCAAAAGATATCCCCATCACGGATGAACAGAAAATTTTTATCGCAGATCTGTATAAATACAGCTTTGTAGGGATCATGCTGGACTGGATCAAAAACGGCATGCGCGAAGATTATCGCGAAATCGCAGATGATACCGCAACCGCACTGTATGGAAGCATCGACAACGCCATCCGCAATTTTGCCGCCAGAAACAAAACAGCAGAAATGCATACAGAATAAAAACTTATCAAAACAGACATAATGATAAAAAACTGAACACTTTCGGTATTTTGTAAATAGAATCTTTTTTCCGGATGGGCTATCATAGCCTCAACAGCAACAAAGAACAGTTAATCCGATACAAACAGGTATCTCATTTACGAAAGGTGGATGTCATATGTCAGATAAAAAAGGATTCATGGGACTTGCAGCACTTGCGGCAGCCGGAGCCGGCGCAGCCATGCTGATGAAAAAAACAAGAGAGATCAACGAAGAGGAAAACCTCCATGTGAAAGAAACTACTGCAAACTACCGCAACACCGAGCGTGGAAAGCATGACAAAAACAGCAAAGGGATTTATTATTCCAACGGTAACTACGAAGCCTTTGCCCGTCCGGAAAAACCGGAAGGTGTGGACGACAAGCATGCCTACATTGTAGGAAGCGGTCTTGCTTCCCTGGCTGCTGCATGCTTCCTGGTAAGAGACGCACAGATGCCAGGTGATCATATCCACATCCTGGAAGCCATGGATATTGCCGGCGGTGCCTGCGATGGAATCTTTGATCCGTCCAGAGGCTATATCATGCGTGGCGGTCGTGAGATGGAAAACCATTTCGAGTGCCTGTGGGATCTTTTCCGCAGTATTCCTTCTCTTGAAAAACCGGGTGTTTCTGTTCTGGACGAGTTCTACTGGCTGAACAAACACGACCCGAACTATTCTCTCTGCCGTGCAACCGTCAACCGTGGACAGGATGCCCATACCGACGGAAAATTTAACCTGAGCCAGAAGGGCTGCATGGAGATCATGAAGCTGTTTATGACAAAGGATGAGGATCTTTACGATAAAACCATCGAAGATGTATTTGATGATGAAGTGTTTGATTCCACCTTCTGGCTGTACTGGAGGACCATGTTCGCATTTGAAAACTGGCACAGTGCTCTGGAGATGAAGCTTTACTTCCAGCGTTTTATCCACCACATTGCAGGTCTTCCGGATTTCAGCGCCCTGAAATTCACCAAGTACAACCAGTACGAATCCCTGATTCTTCCCATGAAAAAATATCTGGAGGATGCAGGTGTTGACTTCCAGTTTAATACTGAGGTCACAAACGTGATCTTTAATTTTAAAGATGGCAAAAAGATCGCCACTGCTATCGAGTGCAAGGTAAAAGATGTGGAGCAGGGCATCCTTCTTACAGAAAATGATTATGTTTTCGTCACTAACGGAAGCTGTACAGAGGGCACGATCTACGGCGACCAGAACCATGCACCAAACGGTGATGCAGAGGTCCGTACCAGTGGCGTTTGGTCCCTGTGGAAAAATATCGCAGCTCAGGATCCTTCCTTCGGACATCCGGAAAAGTTCTGCTCAGACATTTCCAGAACAAACTGGGAATCCGCTACTGTCACCACTTTAGATGACCGTATTATCCCTTATATCACCAATATCTGCCAGCGTGACCCACGTACCGGCAAGGTTGTTACCGGTGGTATCGTAAGCTGCCAGGATTCCAAATGGCTCTTAAGCTGGACCATCAACCGTCAGGGACAGTTCAGGGAACAGGATCCGAAGAAGGTCTGTGTATGGGTTTACGGATTGTTCACAGATGTTCCCGGTGATTATATCAAGAAGCCGATGAAGGATTGTACCGGTAAGGAAATTACCGCCGAGTGGCTGTACCACCTGGGTGTTCCGGTAGATCAGATCGACGATATGGCAGAAAACAGCGCTGTCTGCGTTCCGACCATGATGCCGTACATCACCGCCTTCTTCATGCCGCGTACCAAAGGTGACCGCCCGGATGTTATCCCGGATGGCTGTGTAAACTTTGCATTCCTGGGACAGTTTGCAGAAACTCCTCGTGATACCGTATTCACAACAGAATATTCCGTACGTACTGCAATGGAGGCTGTATACGGACTTTTCGGTGTAGACCGTGGGGTTCCGGAAGTATGGGGAAGCGTTTACGATATCCGTGAGCTTCTGGACAGCAGTGTGAAGCTGATGGACGGAAAATCCCCGCTGGAGATCCAGCTGCCAGGGCCGCTGAATGCACTGAAGAAACCACTTCTTAATGTTGTGAAGGGTACTGTGGTTGAGAAGGTACTGCGGGATCATGATGTGCTGAAGGATTATATGTAAGATATACAACCTGCCAGACAGATATTCTCAATCCGAAAATTAAGATTTGAACACAGTAACGGAGCCTCCGGTTCTATTCTTGTAGCAATCCCCCGGAAATACTTCTCGCGCGGTATTTCCGGGGGATTATTTTATTTTCTGATACTTATTTTCCCAGTGTTTCATTCATACTTCCGGAACGGAAGCCCTGAAGATCCAGAGTCACGTAAGAAAATCCCAATGTGCGGAATTTCTCTGTGATCTTTGTTCTTGTTTCATTATCTGCAATTTTCAGGATCTCTTCTTCTGGAACCTCGATCCTTGCCATGGTACCGTGGATGCGAACACGGAACTGATGGAATCCCAGATCCATCAGAAACTGCTCGGCCTGATCTACCATGTGAAGCTTCTCCTCGGTAATGGTCTCACCGTATACAAATCTGGAAGCAAGACAGGCGAAGGATGGCTTGTTCCAGGTCGGAAGATTCATGTCTTTTGACAGCTCCCGGATCTCTTCTTTATAGAGGCCTGCTTCCTGGAGCGGACTGCGGACCCCAAGCTCCTGGATAGCCCTTTTTCCCGGACGGTAGTCGCCCAGATCATCCATGTTGGAACCTTCCACGATCATGTTCATATGGCGCGCCTTTGCAACTTCCCAAAGTCTGGTAAAGATGGCTTTTTTGCAGATATAGCAGCGGTCCGGCGGATTCTGACGGAACCCCGGGATGTCAAATTCGTTGATCTTGCATATCTCCTGGCAAATGTGATTTTCCTGGCAGAAATCTTGCGTTTCTTTCAGTTCTCTGTCGGTGAAGGAGCATGGACATGCGGTAATGGCCATAGCTTTGTCACCAAGTGTTTCCTGTGCAGCTTTCAGCAAAAATGTGGAGTCCACTCCACCGGAAAAAGCTACGGCTACACTTCCAAGGGAACGGAGGATTTCCTGGAGTTTTCTGTATTTTTTTTCAAGTGTGATGTTATCTGTTGCTGGCATATGTTCTGTCACCTCGTAATTTGTAAAATCTTATTTTTGCCGGATCCGAATCTGTAATTTTCAGATCTGTTCTTATTGACATGCTCTTGCAATGCTATGTGTGTATTCTTTATTGTAAACGATACCTTTTTGCCATACAAGTATTTTTCTACCTGACAGATGTACTATGAAATTTATTAGTATCCTCTCTGTTTCCAAATATAATAAGACCGGAAATACAGCATATGCCATACTTCCAGTCTTTCTTTTTACAGTTATTACATTTCGATCACATCAAGATCATCCGGAACAAACAACTTTCCGTGATAATACTCTCTGCCTTCTGCTCCGTAAAGCTCTTTACGTTTTTTAATGTTCTTATCCTCTGTGTGATACAGGACAAGATTCTTAACTCCAAGGTTCTCAGCCAGCTCACTGGCATCCTTAACTGTGGAGTGATGCTTCTCATAGGGATTGAAGATATCACGCTGTCCATACAAGCAGAATGCTTCGTGGAACATCCAGTCGCTGCCTTTTGCGTATTTCTCTTCACATTCATTGTATGGCTCGTCTCCGCAGCAGGTAAGTACCTTACCACCGTCATAGATCATCTGGAAACCGAACTGTTTCGCTTTGGTGGAACCGATATCAAAGAAGGTCACTTTCTTATTAAGAATTGTTTTTTCCTCGCCGTCTTTTACCTCGATCAGATGAAGTCTGTCACCGATGTACTGTGTCTCCTTCTTATTCAGAAGCTTAAATGCCATGTCTTTGAGAAGTCCGATCACTTCATCATGAGCATAGATGTTTGCCTCGCCCTGATAAGTGCCTTTTTTCATGTTCTGGCAAATGATGCGGATCACCCACACGATCCCCATGATATGGTCTACGTGCTTATGTGTAACAAAGATCTCATGAACATCCATCAGATCAACGCCAGCCTTCTTCAGCTGGGAAAGCACCGTATTTCCGCCGCCTCCGTCAACCAGAAAATGGCCGTACTCATCGCTGAGCACAAAACATGTATTGTAGCACTCTGTTACCAGTGCGTTACCTGTTCCAAGCATGGTTAATTTCATTCTGTTCTCCTCCTGTATAGCCCTGGTCATCAAACATTCAACCACCCACCATTCTGCTCTCTGACACTCTGACCGGCTGTCTCTGGTCATATTACAGACACATATACAACCGTTTAATTTTTTGTTTTCTTATTTTTTCTGTGTTTTTCGTGTCCAATGATAACATTATGAAGAAATATTTTCAATAAGATCCATTCATTTTCATAGCAGAAAAATCAATCCACAAATCTTCATAGATTCCTGTTTTCACAGAATCCAGTCCGGTGCTCCCTTGCATCCTCTGTCATCCAGTTTATCTGCATCGCAGATAACAGAAATATATAATATATGGATCCTGTACAAAAACAGGAGCAGTCACATGGCGTACCATGTCTGCTCCTGTTTTATATTTTTGTTATTCCAGCATCTCTATCTCTGTCTCAAAATACTGCTCCTGAAACTGAACCTGTTCCATGATCTCCTGTGCTGTCATAGTCATATCTTCCGGCACTGCCACCCATTTGTCTTCCACATCATTGAGACGATGGATGATGGCAATCACTTTTCCTGTAAATTCTTTTACCGGGTGATCGATACACAAAACATAGACGTCCTGTTCCTCTCCGTCCGGAGCGATGATTCCTTCAATATAGCCGTAATTTACCGGGTAAAAAAGATCTTTGTGTTCCGGATGGTAGGTATTCATCGGACGATCGATCACGACATGAACCATCTGGCCGGATGTTGATTTCTTTTCGTGGTTACTCTCGTTCATTCATTTTCCTCTCTGGACTCAGAGCAGAAATCCGACAGATTTCCATCTGTTTTTCCTCGTATCCGAAAACAGGTATTCTCATTTCCGTACATCCTGCATTTTACCAAATTTCGGATTCCACTGCTGCTCTCTCAATGCCAAGACCTTTCATATACCGGTCCATAAATGCGTTGAATCCTTTCACGCCTTCTGCTTCCGGCGCCAGTGTGCTGCCTTCGTTTCCTTTGAAGACATCTTCATCCAGGAAATCTGCAAGGTCTTCGCCTTCTCTCCTGTTAATCAGATAGGAAGCCAGAAGTGCGATTCCCCAGGCTCCGCCTTCTCCTGCTGTGGACATTACAGATACCGGTGCATCTACCGCATCTGCAAGAATCTGCTGGCCGACCCCCTTTGTCTTAAAGAGGCCGCCGTGGCCCAGAAGCTTATCAATTTTTACATGCTCCTGATTCAGAAGGATATCCAGACCTACACGCATGGCGCCGAGGCAGGTGTAAAGATTATTTCGCATAAAGTTTGCCAGTGTAAATTTGCTCTCCGGAGAACGTACAAACAGTGGACGTCCCTCTTCAAAGCCGGTCATATGCTCGCCGGAGAAATAGCAGTAGGAAAGAAGTCCGCCACAGTCCGGGTCGCCTTCCATGGCTTTGTTATAAAGAGTTCCGAACAGTTTGTTCATATCTACTTCCATGCCCATAGCTTCTGCAAATTCCTTAAACACATTTACCCATGCGTTCAGATCCGAAGTACAGTTGTTGGAATGTGCCATGGCAACCGGGTCTCCTGCCGGAGTGGTAACCATGTCGATTTCTTTATACGGTTTGGAAAGTGCCTTCTCCAAGACGATCATGGCAAATACGGAAGTTCCTGCGGAAACATTTCCGGTACGCCGGCGGACACTGTTTGTGGCAACCATACCGGTTCCTGCGTCTCCCTCAGGCGGACACATCGGGATTCCAGCTTTCAGCTTTCCACTTACATCCAGAAGCTTTGCGCCTTCCTCAGTAAGAACTCCTGCATCCTGACCTGCCACCAGAGCTTTCGGCATAATATCGCGAAGCTTCCATGGGAAACCATAAGGTGCAACCAGTTCATCGAACTTCTGAACCATCTCCTCGTTATAGTCCTTCGTTTCACTGTCGATTGGGAACATACCTGCCGCATCACCGATACCAAGAACTCTTTTTCCGGTGAGTTTCCAATGCACATAGGCTTCCAGAGTGGTGATATAATCGATATCTTTTACATGCTCCTCACCGTTAAGGATCGCCTGATACAGGTGTGCGATGCTCCATCTCTGAGGGATATTGTAATGGAAAAGCTCTGCCAGCTTCTCAGAGGCTTCTCCTGTGATGTTGTTTCTCCAGGTACGGAACGGAACCATCAGCTCTCCCTCTTTATTAAACGGCATATAGCCATGCATCATGGCACTGACACCAAACGCACCTACGCTTGTAAGCTCCACTCCATATTTTTTCTGAACATCTTCTGCCATATCCTGGTAACTGCCCTGGAGACCTTTCCAGATCTCCTCCAGGCTGTATGTCCAGATACCATCCACATACTGATTCTCCCATTCATAGGCTCCGGATGCGATGGGCTGGTTCTTATCGTCCACCAGAACTGCCTTGATCCTTGTGGAACCAAACTCAATACCAAGAGCCGTGCGATTCTCAAGAATTGCTGTTTTTGCCTCATTTACTCCCATTGTAAAAAACCTCCCATATTATTTGCTGAAATACATGCTGTTCCATCTCAGCTCATTCTGCAGATTCCGGATCGTTGTATCGCCATCAATATAAACCGCTTCAATACCCATAGCTGCTGTTTTCCAGTCACCCTCGCCACCGAAGCCATAGCCTTTTTCCATCAGTCGCTGGATCGCAAGTCCCGGAAGCTGTTCCAGGGAGCCCAGATCACCAAAGTGTGTTACGATAGCCTGATATTTTTTCTCCTCGAGGAAGCGCTCAAAACCGATCTCGATCCCTGCCTGGACTGCTACATGCTCCTTAAATTCCTCAGGGTCACGTCCATCCAGAATCATATCGTATTTATTATAATATTCTTCTACCAGAACATCAATATCTCCTTGGCTTACATCCTGAACATATTCTGCGATCTCATTAACCGGATAAGCATTGATCTCCCAGTTTTCCTGGGGATAGGTGATAGTGGTAATGCCCTGTCCCTGTCTTGCATATAGTGAATTATCATAGCCGGTTACCGCAACATCTTCCGGGATCTTTTTGCCCTGACGTTCCAGTTCTTCCATGACCTGGACAGCGATCTGTTGTTTTTATTATTTATCAAAAGTTCCATATAAAGAAAGGCCGGAACACCCTCCCCATTCTGGTGTTCCGGCCTTTATATGCCGCCTTGCATATTTATTTCAAAGTTTTTGCTGCCTTCCGATCATTTCCTGCCTTAGCGGTACATCTTCATATAATCCCCATGTGCCTCGATCAGCTCATCACACATTGCCTGGATGTC
Organism: Blautia massiliensis (ex Durand et al. 2017); assembly: GCF_001487165.1. GTDB lineage: Bacteria > Bacillota > Clostridia > Lachnospirales > Lachnospiraceae > Blautia_A > Blautia_A fusiformis. The sequence goes on along the minus strand of NZ_LN913006.1, from coordinate 3,357,202 downwards.
TTTGATGTTCAGCTCTGCACCTGTGTGCGGGTCCATCATGGCTGCCTGATAGATTTTCTGGCGGTCTTTGGTCACTGCTGCCTCAATAGCAAGGAGCTGCGGGCTGACATTGGATAAATTCATAGCTGCCAGCTGTGTAGGAAGCTTGCCCACTTTTACCGGATGTACACCGGTTCCGTCGATATAGCATGGAACCTCTACGCAGGCATCTGACGGAAGGTTATCGATGTAACCGTTGTTAAGAACATTTCCACCGATCTTGTACGGTGTGTTTGTAACAACAGCCTCCATGATGTAGGAAGCATACTCTTTACTTCTCTCATGACCAATCTTACCATCCTTGAGGATATCCTCGCGCTCTTTTTCCCAGCCCTCGATCTGTTTGATACATCTTCTCGGATATTCGTCAAGCGGAATATTGAACTCCTCGATCATCTCCGGATATTTGGATTTAATGAAGAACGGATTATACTCTGCATTGTGCTCACTGGACTCTGTACAATAGTATCCAAGATGACGGATATACTCATAACGCACCATGTCCTCATGCTTCTCACCGGAGGTATTCTTCTCCTCGGCAATTCTGCGGATCTCCGGATACAGATCATTTCCGTCTTTGTCGTGGATCTCAAGGAGCCATGCCATGTGGTTGATACCTGCGATCAGCTCTGTACGTCCCTCAATCTTGTCTTCCATTCCCATTCCCTCAAGAAGCTTCTGGGAGCAGACCTGAACGCTGTGACAGAGGCCTACGGTACGGATCTTTGTAAAACGCTGCATATAGCCGGTAAGCATTGCCATAGGGTTGGAGTAGTTCAGGAACAGAGTGTTCGGGCAGACTTCTTCCATATCCCGGGCAAACTCTTCCAGGACCGGAATGGTACGAAGTGCACGCATGATTCCGCCGATTCCCAAGGTATCTGCGATAGTCTGTTTAATGCCGTATTTCTTCGGGATCTCAAAGTCTGTAACTGTGCATGGCTCATAGCCGCCTACCTGAATGGCGTTGACTACGAAATCTGCATCTCGAAGTGCATCTTTACGGTTCTCGGCACCGAGATAAGTTTTGATCACTGCGCGGTCCTCGTTTACGTTGTGGTTGATGGCACTTAAGATAATTCTGGAATCCTCCAGTCTCTTCTCGTCAATATCATAAAGTGCGATCTCGCTCTCGCGAAGTGCCGGTGTGCACATACAATCGCCAAGTACATTTCTTGCGAAAACCGTGCTTCCTGCTCCCATGAATGTAATTTTGATCATGTTCGTTTCCTCCTGTTTCCTTTGTTGGGTCTCTTATCCGGAATTCTTGTATTTTTCTTTGAAATTCCTGATTTTCTGCTATTTTTGCGGTGCAGTCCCGCTTCGTTTTCTTTGTGATCTTATCATACTACCGGAAACTTGTTTAAAATATGTACTTTGATGTTAATAATTGTTGTTTTGTTGCATGAGATACCTGGAAGTAATTTTCTATAACATTTCTTATGACATAAAAAACGCTCTGCCCGATACCAGAATTTTATATATTCCGGCCAGACAGAGAGTTCTTTTTTCTTCGTGAAATATATCACAGGATCAGGGCTCAGATTCTGTATAATCCCCTTTCTTCCCTTTCACCACAAGGCTTCTTTTTTCTTCTTTATATTCTCTTGGACTCCTTCCTGTTCTTGCTTTAAAAACTTTAGAAAAAGCTAAAGGGTCTCCATATCCCACTCTTGCAGCCACCTCGTTGACCTGGATATCTCCTTTTTTCAGAAGTGATTTGGCTTTCTCAATGCGGAGATTCATCAGGTATTCCTGCGGGGAACATCCGAGGCTTTTCTTAAAGGTGCTGGTAAGATAGCTGCGGTTGACTCCGATGCGGTCTGCCAGCTCATTGATCTTAAGCCGCTTGTCAAAGTTGGCTGCAATGTAATCTACTGCATGCTCCACATAAACGGAATTGGGATATCTGTGGGACGGAAGAAGCTTGCCTTCTCTCAGACATGCATCCCGGTTATCTACGATCAGATCAGACAAAAGGAGCATCAGAAGTCCATTCCGTTTCAGCTCATTTTCAAAAACAAGCTTGTTGGTCTGGACCATTGCATCAATATACTTCGCGGCATTTTCCATGCAGTGGATCCTTCGGACCGGATTTTCCCGGCTGAAACCACTTACATGGATCACTTCCTCTGCAGTCATTCCCTCAAATCCTACCCAGCGGTACGTCCAGGGATTGTCCATATCTGCCTCATACCAGGCCTCCACACTGGATGGGATCAGAAATGCCTCCCCGCCGGTCAGATGATACTGCTGTCCATCCATCTCAAAAACCCCGGTTCCGGATTCCACGATATGAAGCACATGGGAAATCCTTTTATTTGGTCCAAAGCGATGTCCCGGATCGCAGTTTTCCCACCCACAATAGGTAAGGCAGAGATCCACCGCACCTTTCTTTAAATTCTCCAGACATTTATATCTGTCTGAGTTTGTAAAACCAACTGTATGAAGCAACTTGTCACCTCCCTGATGTCATATATTATGTTTCCGCCTGTGAGCTGCTTCGCTACCCAATAACAGGCCGCCATATCCGGCGGCCTGTTATATTTCTGGTCAGGCGGATGTCTTTCTGCAGACAGTTTTTATTCTATCATTTACAGAAATCAACCCTCTGCTTCAATTGTATACAATACAGAATGGAAATCACCGTTTGTCTTATTGCAGTAGTCACGATCAACCGGGATTCCTGCATACATCAGCTCATTTCCGTAAGCTTTCAGGCACTTATCTTCCCATTTTACTTTGTAAAGCTGGTCCTCGTCAAGACCCTTGAAGCGCAGACGCATCCAGGAAGCATTGACCTTGTTCAGTCTTTCATAGTATCCAGCAACTGCCTGTTTTTTGTCTCTGGAAACAACCATCCATGCAGTATCATTTCCTTCGAACGGGCTTAAGATACGGTAGAAATCACCCTCCACCTGGATCAGGTCACGATGTTCCTTCATGAATTCCACCTGTGCCTTTACCTCTTCGATCTCTTTGGCACTTAAAAGGTTCAGATCCAGCTCATAGCCAAAGGTTCCGAAATATGCCACATTTGCTCTTGTAGAAAGCGGTGTGGTACGGTGCAACTGATGATTCGGTACTGCTGATACATGAGATCCCATGCTGACGATCGGATAAACAAAGGAGGTACCGTACTGAATCTTTTCTCTCTCTGCTGCATCGGTATCATCACTGGTCCATGTCTGCGGTGCAAAATACATCATTCCAGGATCAAATCTTGCTCCGCCGCTTGCGCAGGATTCAAAGAGGATGTCAGGGAATCTCTCTGTCAGTCTTGTATACAGTTCATAAACACCAAGGATATATTTATGCATGGTCTTGCCCTGATCTGCTGCAGATGCGCCGCGGCTGAAAGGCTCGGACATGTAACGGTTCATATCCCATTTAATGTAGGAAATGGAAGATTCCTCGATAACTTTTGAGATGGAATCATAAATGAAATCCACAACCTCAGGTCTGGAAAAATCAAGAACATGCTGATGTCTTGAGTGGGACTCAAAACGCTCCGGTGCTCCGATGAGCCAGTCCGGATGTGCTCTGTAGCAGTCGCTGTTCTTGTTTACCATCTCAAGCTCTACCCAGAGACCGAATTTCAGGCCCATCTCCTCGATCTTACGGGAAAGTCCGGAAATTCCGTTTGGAAGCTTATTCTTATTTACGAACCAGTCGCCAAGGCCCTGGTAATCATCGTTTCTGGTTCCGAACCATCCGTCATCCAGAACGAAAAGCTCTACCCCAACCTCTTTGGCTTTTTTTGCAATATTGAGGATTTTTTCCTCATCAAAATCAAAATAGGTTGCCTCCCAGTTATTAAGAAGGATCGGACGTGCATGATTTCTCCATTTTCCGCGCATCAGGCGGTCACGGTACAGTCTGTGGTAAGCCTGGCTCATTCCGTTTAAGCCCTTATCGCTGTATACCATAACAACCTCCGGAGTCTGGAATTCCTCATCTCTGGAAAGCTCCCAGGAAAAGCCCTGAGGATTGATTCCCATCATAACTCGTGTCATCTCGTAGGTGGAAACCTCGACCTGTGCAAGGAAGTTTCCGCTGTACACAAAGCTGAAGCCGAAAACCTCGCCTGTATCTTCTGTTGTATGAGGACGCTTCAGCGCGATAAACGGATTCTGCTCAGAGCTGGAGCCGGTTCCTGCAAGACTCTGTACAGCCTGTATACCCATCTCAAGTTTACGTGTTTTTACATAGCGCTCACGTGCCCACGCACCGGAAAGATGGATCATCTCATAATCCATATCCGGGAACTCCACTGCTGCACTCATCACGTTCTCAAGACGGATCTTCTGATCCCCTTTCTGAACAAGGCGTGCACTTCTTGTGATCACCGGATAATCTTCATATACAGAATAGGTAAGAACAAGATCTGTGTCCATCACAGGATCATGAAGTGTGATGTCCAGAGATGTTGCTTCCTCATCGCTCTCTGTATAAGTTGCAGGAAGACCTGCAAGTTTCTTTTTGCCGCCATAGATCTCGTGGGAAACATATTTGAAATCTACGATCTCACTTCCGTTCTCCTGACGAACAGTAAGGGCAGGACTTCTGTAATCGCCTGTTCCGTAAACAGGATACTCCTGTTTGGTATACTGCATGGAAAGAAGTCCCGGTTCCGGAACACATACAGCCATCAGGGAACGCATGATCTCCTCGTGAAGATAACTGAAATCCTCTTTATCGCGGATAGCTTTTCCATAGTACAGATTCTCCATCTGGCCATTTTCCATGATACAGGTGATGTAGCTTAAATGTTTGTTATAAATGTGGAATGTCTTTGATCCCTCGTGAAATTTGATCGGCATAATTTTCTCCTTTTTTCGTTTACTGCGGATAAAAATATCCGCCTCTTTCCTTAAGAATCATCAAATAACTGTGCATTTTGGCATTTGCTTCGATAAAAATACCGCTGACAATCTCAATAACCAAATCCTCAGTTATATACATTGTCAGCGGTCTTGTATTACCTTATGTAATATTTCTGATTACAGTTTTCCACCGCTGGTAGCAATACCTTCGATAAACTGTTTCTGGAAGATCATGTAGAGCACGATCATCGGAATGCAGGCGATCAGAGATGCAGCCATCAATTCCGGGAATTTGGATACGTACTGGCCCTGCATCTTTGCAAGTGCGGAAGAAAGTACCAGCATATCCTTATCTGTATTAACGATCATCGGCCACATCAGATCTTTGAATGCGAATACAGCTGTGAAAATTCCAAGTGCAACCATACTGGATCTTGTAAGTGGTGCCATGATGTAAAGGAAGGTCTGACCGATGTTACATCCATCAAGTCTGGCAGCCTCCTCCAGATCCTTCGGCAGTCCCATGTATCCCTGTCTCAGAAGGAAGGTACCGAACGCAGTGACAATACCCGGGAATACAAGGGCAAAGATCGTATTCAGCATACCCATCTTGCTGACCATCAGGTACTGCGGGATGATGAAGATCTGTACCGGAACCATCATCTGGAACAGTACAAGACTGAAGCAGAGATCACGGCCCTTGAAGTTCAGTCGTCCAAATGCATAGCCTGCCATAGTTGCTGTAAGAACCGCACACACTACTCGGAAGAAGATCAGAAGCAGTGTATTCTTGTACAGAAGCAGGAAGTTCATGTTATTGATAACAGAAATAAATGCGTCTTTTCTCCATATTTTCGGGAAAATGGTGAAAGGATCTACAGATGTTGCTTCCGTTACAGTTTTAAAAGCTGTCAGGATCATCCAGATAAATGGCACAAGCATCGTTATGGACACAATGATCAGTATGACATGTATTAAAATAGTGGTTAATTTCTTTTTTGTTTCCATACTATCCATGGTTAATCCCCCTTTTTAGTTGTAGAATACCCATTTCTTCTGACCGATCATCTGGAATACTGTCAGGATCATGGTGATAATAAGAAGTACTACTACGATCGTAGCGCCGTATCCCATGTTCTTATTGATAAATGCATATTTATAGAACAGATAAACCAGTGACTGAGTCTTGGTAAGTGCCGGGTTTGACTTGTCAATAACCATATAGATCAGGTCGAATACCTGCAGGGATCCAATTACACGGGTAACAAGTACAAAGAAAATAGTTGGCGACAGAAGCGGAATCGTAATGCTGAAGAATGCATTCACACCTGTAGCTCCGTCAATCTCTGCCGCTTCATAATAATCTCTCGGAATTTCCTGAAGTCCTGCCAGAAAAAGAACCATATTGTAACCGATGATAGACCATACACCGATGATCGCAACGGAAAATACTGCAATTTTCGGATCAGAAACCCAGTTTACATGAACATGGAAAACGTTATTGATAAGACCATAATCAGAGTTGAACAGCCATCTCCATACCATGGCTACCGCTGCCGGAGCTGCTACCATCGGAAGGAAGATGATGGTTCTGTAAACAGAACGGCCCTTCATCTTTCTGTTAAGAAGTACTGCAAGAACAAGTGCGATGACAATGGAAAAAGGAACCTCCACGATCGCATATTTGAATGTGTTGATCAGTGCCTGCCAGATCTCTTTATCTGCAAAAACCTTCTGATAGTTCTGTAAACCGATAAAGATATTTCCTTTACCAAAATCTCCTGTTTTGAAAAAGCTCTGGTAAATAGTCTGGAAGATCGGAATGATGTTCAATACGATCAGTCCGATGGTTGTTGGGAGAATAAACAGCCAGCCCCAGAGGAACTCACTGCGCTCTCTCTTTGTCCGTGCCTGTGACTTGGTAGTTTTAGCCATAAGAATCACTCCTTCTATTCCTTCTATGTATGAGGCCGCTGCACCTGAGTGCGGCGGCCCCTCTCATTACTGCACTTAATTATCGGTGTTTCTTAATGCTTACTCCTCAGCCAGCTTCTCGTTCATCTGATCAGCCATCTGCTTGCAAGCCTCTTCCATTGTGATGTCGCCTGTGTAAACACCTTTAAGAATCTCGTTATCCTCGTTCTCCCATGTTACAGTAGATTTGGAGTATGGACGGATCTCCATGTCATCCATCATGTTCAGATAAGCCTGAAGGTTAAAGTCTGCGGATTTAGCCCATGCATCAGATGTATCTTTGTATGCACTCATTGTAACACCAAGCTCAGCCTGTTTCTCCTGAGCCTCTTTGGATCCGAGGTACTCGATCAGCTGCCAAGCTTCGTCTGTGTGCTCACCGGAAGCAGATGCTGCCCATCCAAGTCCGTTATATAAGGAAGCTCTTCTGCCTGTCTCAGCGTTTTTAGGAAGCTCTACACAATCACAGTTCGCTGCTGTGTACTCGTTCTCTTTAAATGCTGCAAGCATCCAGGAGCCCTGGCATGTCATAGCGATCTTGCCAGCCTCGAAAAGTACGTCCTCGTTGTTCTCGGACATTGTCTCAAGAGACGGGATCACGCCATCCTTGATCCATCCTTCCAGTGTCTGCATAGCTGCGATCGTCTTCTCATCATCCCAGCCGGATTTTGTCTTGTCATCGCTGATGATGTATCCGCCGTTATCATAGATCAGGTTGTAGTATCCGGCCTGGTTGTTATCATTTCTCATTCCGAGACCGTACTGGGAACCATCATCCTTAGTAAGCTTCTTAGCTGCCTCTGTAACATCATCCCATGTCCAGTCAGCTGTCGGATAATCAAGTCCTGCCTCGTCAAATAATGTCTTGTTGTACCAGAGAGCGATTGTATCTATATCCTTCGGTACTGCATAATATTTATCATCGTATGTATACAGTCCCCAGATATCCTCCGGATAGTTCTCCGGATCGATCAGATCGCTGTCTTTGATCTTATCGGTCAGATCAAGAAGCATATCGTTGGACATGTATCTCTGACTCTCGTTGGAGTGCATCCAGAATACGTCCGGAAGGGAACCACCCTGTGCACCGGCCTCGAGCATTGTCCAGTACTCATCCCATTTAACAACGGAGATCTCTGTCTTGATTCCTGTCTTCTCTGTGAAGTCTGCGAGAATTTCTTTGATTCCCGGCTCCTGGTTGGTGTCCCAGATGGATACGGAAAGTGTAACATCGTCACCTTTTGCATATACCGGAACTGCTGTCATTACCATGGCACCTGCTAACAATAATGCTGCTACTCTTTTGAAATTCATAACTTCTTCCTCCTTTTAAATCTTTCTTATTTTCCCTCTTTCTTTTGGTCAGTTTTTATATTTTTTCACGTCCCTGACCGTTGATATTATTATAATTGCACATGGAAAAATGATAAATGGATTATTGTCATTTCAATATGGAAAAATGTTACTTTTTATTCATTTTATCCATTTTTTATTCATGCTTTGTTAATTATTCGTCATTTTTACATGTTTTCTTTCATTTCTTACATATATTTTCATATTTTTCACTATTTATGAGCATATTTTGGCACCCATTTATTTCCTTGTAGCAAAACCAACATTTTTACATGTCTGTTTTTGTATGTTTTTACTAACTCAGCACATGTATAAATGTCATTTTCCAAAAAACACAATTTTCCTTTCCTAACATAATTCCATGCGTGCCATCATTTTCACATGTGCACGCAAAATTCCATGTTTTTTTATATAGTCCCATAAACCGTGCTGATACTTATCTGCGTCCCCTCTCTTTACACACAATCAAAAACTATGCTAAGATTAGCTGTATCGGACTTTTCCCATATGGTCTGTTTTCATTTCTACATTTCTATATAAGGAGGTATTTCGTTATGAATCTTTTAAATGAAGATAATGTCGTCCATGTATTTCTCAACAAGCTGGGTGACATCGTGATCGCCAATCTTCTTTTTATTCTCTGCTGCATCCCCGTGATCACCATTGGGCCGTCACTAACTGCCCTTTATCACTGCATGATGCGTACAGTAAAAGGGAATAACAACGGCACAACGAAAACATTTTTCAGAGCTTTTAAGGAAAACTTCAAACAGTCACTGATCATATGGCTGCTGATCCTTGCTGCCGGAACCATGATCATCCTGAATATCCGCTTTCTGCTCCATGCAGAAGGAAGCGCTGCACATATGCTGTTTTATCTTTCTGTGGGGGTTCTGACTTTGCTGATAATTTTTACTTTATACATATTCCCGGTAATCGCAACCTTTGCCAATACACTGGGGGCACTTTGCAGAAATGCATTTCTGCTGGCATTTATGCATTTCCCCACAACGATCGCCATTGCGGTGATCACGATCTTTCCATTGTATATGACATATCTCGATGCAAAGCTACAGCCACTTTACGCATGCTGCTGGTTTTTCTTTGGATTTGGACTTGTAGCTTTTATAAATTCGATGCTGTTGTATCGATTTTTTAAGAAGCTGCTTCCTCCGGAGGAGGATATTTCGCTTTTGTGATGAAAAGCTTGGGAAAATTGTTATTTATTTAGATATAGTATTTTTAGATATAGTATTTTCGCTTTTCAAAGCGGAGGAAATCTGCGAGGGGGAAAGCACTCAGAGTTGCGAAGCCCGTTTTTCCCCCTCGCGCTCCCCCTTTCCGGGCACGCTATATTGTCGTACACTGTGGGAATGTGTTAGTGTATTGGCACGGCGATGTATTCTACGGTATTGATGATGCTGCGCTATGCCGATGTATTGTCAATGTATTGATATCTCAACCCTGCACCGATACATTCCTCTGTATCTATATCTCAACCTTGCACCAATACATTTCACTGTATCAATATCTCAACCTTGCACCAATACATTTCACTGTATCAATACATTTCACTGTATCTATATCTCAACCCTGCTCTGATGCATTCCTCTGTATCTATATCTCGCCACAACAACTCACCTCCAAGTCGACAGCGAAGCGCCTCGACCCATTCTTCCCCGGCAGGCCACAGGGAAACTCAGACTTTCGTCCCAGTCATCCAGCGCAGCGCTGATGACCCATCCAACTCCCGGGAAACCACCTCACTTCCCACTCTGAACCAAATCCCCACTCCGTCTACTCATTTTCCTATCTGCTCCCTCCTTACCTGTAATCCCTCCCACCATCGCCACTCTATCCCTTCCGCCCTGAAAAGCCAGCCCGTGAGGCGTGTGCTGTCTGTCACCGGACTCTGCAGGAGGGGAGCTGCTTCTTAGGCGGCGGAAATCTGCGTTGCTTCAAAAATTCTCGCTGTCTGAGCGACTTCAGACGCGAGTTCGAGAATTTTTGAAGCGGTTTTAGCAGAATTCCGGCGCCTTAGAAGCCAGCCCCCGACGAAGCCCCGGTGACAGACAGCACACGCCTCACGGGCGTCCCCTTTCCCCCTTTTCCATTGCCCTCCCCACCCCAATATTGTATAATCATCTCATACAACATCCACCCCATTTTGTAACCCAAAATTACATTTAGTTTTTGCTGCATAACAAAAAACAGGAGGCCCAACCAAATGAAAAAAGAACCCAACCCACAGCACACCCTCTCCGTCTACTTCTGCGGCCAGGAAGACTGCGGCCCGAACCACTCCTTCGGCCCGGCCATGCGCCCACACTACCTTCTCCACGTGATCTTCCACGGCAAAGGCATCTACCAGTGCAGCGGCCACACCTACCATCTGAAAGCAGGTGATGCTTTTCTCATCCGCCCCATGGACTCCATCTACTACCGCGCCGACACCTCCGACCCCTGGAGCTATGCCTGGGCAGGCTTTGACGGCTCCGCCTGCAAAGAAATCCTGAAACAAACCGTATTTTCCGACACCCCAATCTTCACCCCGGAAACACCCTCCCGGCAAAACAGCCTCCTCACCCACATGCAAAGCCTCCTTGACACCTTTTCCGAAAACAACGGAAACGACCTTGCCTCCACAGGAAACCTCCTCCTGATACTATCCGACATGCAAAAAAAGCCCTCCGAAAGCAGGACCGACATCTCAAACCTGTACTTTCAGAAAGCCTCCGAATACATCAGAAACAACTATGCCTACCCCATCCAGATCTCAGACGTGGCACACTACGTAGGAATCGACCGTTCCTATCTTTACCGAATCTTCATGGAACATGAAAACACCTCCCCAAAACAATATCTCCTGAAACACCGCCTCCAGATGGCAGCCCAGCTTCTCTGCTCCTCCTCCTGCACCATCACAGAAGCAGCTCTCTCCTGCGGCTTCCGGGACGCTCCCTCCTTCTGCAACTACTTCCGCCAGGGAACCGGCTACACCCCAAAGGAATTCCGCAAAGCCTACAGCGGAACCATCTACACCTGACCAGACACCCGCACTCCGTCCTTTACCAGCCGGTCGGAAGATGATGGCTCCTAATCGCAGTTATAACAGCAGACCGAAACAATTCCATAACAGCAAAAAAAGACGGAAACCATCCCGCAGACTCTGCAAATGATCTCCGTCTTTTATTTTTTTCCTGAAAAGAAATGCTTGATAAACACATACAAAACAATAATAAAAGCAAACACATAACCAAAGGCGCCCAACGCCGGAATCCCCCACAGCTTTGGTTTCATATCCGTAGTACAGATAATACTGGAACTGATCAGAAGTGCCATCACCCACAGCCCCATCACAATATTCCGCACCAGCCGCCGCAAAAGCCACGCCAGATCATCCGAGGCATGAAGATCCAGATTGATCTTCGTCTGCCCTTTCATACAGCCCTGAAGGAAATCCGCCGCCAGAGAAGGAATATCCACTGCACGTTTCAGCGACCAGGCAAGATTTTTTCCTTCTTTTTTGATCTCACGCTTCCAGTTCCCATTGCTGAACAGCTGCTCCTTGAGCCTTGCCGCAGCAATCTGTGTCATATTGATGTCCGGACATATCTCAGCCAGAACCCCCTCCACATGAGTCAGCCCCCTTGCAAGCATAGTCAGTCCGTGAGGCATCATGATCTTATTTTCTTTCATGACCTCCATCAGGTCCACCATCACTTCAGCCACATCAATGTTCCCCATATCCGCAGTACCGTATTTCTCCATAAGTCCGCGGATATCCTCATAAAGCTTGCTGGAATCCGGTTTGCCTTTAAACTCCCCAAGAGCCAGGACCGCATCCTGGATCTTGCCGATGTTGTTCATGGCAACCCCCTCAATAGCTTCTGCGATCAGCTGACGATCGTGCTCTGTAAGCCGTCCCATCATTCCCATATCGATCCAGACAATCTTTCCATCCTGGATCCGCACGTTTCCCGGATGTGGATCCGCATGGAAAAAGCCATCCTCCATCACCTGTTTGATGAAATTATCCACATATTTCGTTCCGACCTCATTAAGATCATAACCATTGGCCAGAAGCGCAGCCTTGTCATTGACGGCAAAACCGTCAATATATTCCATCACAAGAATATGCGGCGAAATATACTCACGGTAGAGGATCGGTACTTTCACAAAAGCCACATCTTTGTTCTTTTTTGCAAATTCTGCCATGTTTGCAGCTTCCGTCAGGAAATTCATCTCCTCCTGGGTCACAGTCCACAGTTCACTTAAAACCATGTTCAGATCCACCATGCCCTTAATACTCACCGGCGGCATCAGGCGCACTGCTTTATGCATCAGGCCGATATCCCTGGCCATGGTCTCATAGATTCCTTTTCGCTGAACCTTGATCACAACCTCTTCACCTGTTTTCAGCGTGGCCCGATGCACCTGGGCAATCGATGCTGCTCCCAGAGGTTTCTGCTCAATATGCTGAAATTCTGCCTGCCACGGACAGCCCATGGACTCTTCCAGTACCTCGATCACCTGGGAAAAAGGCATCGGCGGTACCTCTGAGCAGAGCTTCATCAGCTCGTCACAGTAGCGTTTCGGCAGAATATCGGAACGAAGAGACATGATCTGACCCAACTTAATATAAGTTGGGCCCAGATCTTCCAGTATGAGCCGGAGCTTCTCAGGAGAAACACCACGGGTAATGGCATGCTTTTTCAAAACGGCTGTGATCTCTCTCAGCCGTTCTCCATATCCGCCTTTCTCTTTTTTCTCCTTTTCTTCTCTGCCCATAAACTTCTCCATTTACTGCTTCGTCTGCGTTGTCGTTTAGTCAAGCGGATATTTGCGATCCGCAGTCGGTTACTCTGCTGCCTGTTCTTCGCTCCCGGTATCTTCTGCATTTTCTGTTTCCGCAGAAGCTTCCTGTACAGCTTCCTCTGCCGGTTCTTCTGCTGTCTCGGCTTTCTCCTCAGCAGCCTCGGCCTGCATGCGCTCGATCTGCGCCTTCACAGCAGCCAGCTGCTCCGGTGTCAGCCTGGAAATCGTTGCCTTCAGTTCTTCCTGATCATTCTTTCTGGCTGCAGATTCCTTTACAGAATCAGCAGCTGTCTTAACCGTTGATTTGATGTTATGCTTCAGCTCCTGATTAAGAACCTTACCCTGTTCAACCGTAAGCTCACCCTTTTTTACCAGTTCATCCAGGATTTCTTTGGATTTCTCTGCTGTCACTGCTGCTGTACCAATACCCACCAGTAAAATTTTCTTCAGTCCTTCACCTAATTCCATAATATTTTCTCCTTTCCTAAAACCGGCAGCTGCCGGACCATCACATCACAGTCCGACACCAGACCCTATCCTGAAACAAAAGTTTTCTGTTCCTGTCATATTCCCAGAAAAACAAGTCCCTTGGGAACAAAAATGATCAGTCCGACGATCGCTGCCATGATCGCTGCGATCAGTACTGCTCCGGCCGCTGTGTCCTTGGCGATCTTTGCCAGTGGGTGACGTTCCTCTGTGACCAGATCCACAACAGCTTCCACTGCCGTATTCACCAGCTCCAGCGCCATCACCATTCCGAACAGCCCCAGGCAGATGCACCACTCTGTCACGGAAATCCCAAGGATCAGTCCTACGATCACCACAAGCGCTGCCACCATACAGTGGATCTTCATATTTCTTTCCTTGCGGATGCAGGTAAAAATCCCCTGAAACGCATATCCGAAGCTTTTATACAGCGGATCCTTCTTTCTGCCTGCCATGTTCCTCACCTGATTTCCTGTTTGAATTATTCCCTCCAACGGGAAGTATGGGATTATTATAACAAGTTTGTAGTAATATTTCCAGTATTCCGGAAAATTTATGAATATTTAAGGAGTATATGTGGTTATTCACAGATAACTGTTCAAGCGGATAAAAACATCCGCATTCAGTTAAACCACACATACTCCTGATCCTGTTGCATATTCTGTAAAATTTCCGGATATCCTGAATTATTTTTCCAGATATATATACAGATGTCACATATTATTCCACATTTTTCAGCGCTTCATCCATGGGCACATGACGGATCCTCCGGAATTCCAGCACTGCTACCACTGCATAGGCTGTGATTCCGATCGCTGTCATTTTCACATAGATCATGGGATCCACCCACATGGTGATCCATCCCGAAATACTGGAAAGCATCATCTCGCGGAACAGCACTTCCATGATCTGCCGTTCAACCGGAAGGCTTAACAGCAGGCAGAACACCACCACAAATGATGTGGAAAGTATATACAAACGGCTGATCTCACCATTTGTATAACCCAGGATCTTGGTCATGGAAATCGACTGGGCATTTTTTTCGATGATGACCTTGGAAAGCAGATAGATCACCACCAGGAAAATGATCACGGAAAATCCATACATCATTCCCATCATATCTCCCATGGAGACATCCAGCTGCCTGGATATTTTTGTAAGAGCTTCCAGATCAATGACAGAGCCGATATATTTTGAAGGGATGTCCCGGATCTCTGTATCAGAGAAATATCCTCCAAAATAATCATCTCCAAGATCAAACGCCTCATTCAGTTTATCTCTTTCCATAAATACACAGAGGCTTGCCGCATAATCATAGATTCCATCTACTTTAAAGGAATACTCATCCTTCTCGTATTTTTCCTTCAGAGTTATGGTGTCGCCCTCCTTGATCCGGAATTTGTCCGCATAGGCACTGGAAATATAAACACCGTCTCCCGAAAGATCCGCCTGGATATACCGGCTGTCAGGCTCCACACCGTAAAAAGCGATCTCCTCACTTTTATATTTACCAGGCATGGTATTCAAAGAATACGCAGAAAATTTTTCCGCATCTTTATTGTCCGTTCTGATATCCGTATAATATTCCAGAAGAGAATTCATGGCATCCTCTTTATTCCCAGAATAGGCACTTGCCGGAACCGAAAGTATGTACTGGTATTTCGCCAGCATATTCTCCTGGATCTCCATCTGATAATGATCCAACGTAGACGGCAGGAGCATGCCGAAAAACAGCAGCAGATTTGCAAAAATGACTCCCACAAACAGCACCAGATAACTGCTGACATTCTGAAAGATCACCCGGAGGCGAAACCTGGAAAAAATTCCTATCTTCGGGCTTAAATACACTGCACGTTTCTGTTTTTTACCAGAAAAATCCCTTCGCAGGAGCTTCAGAGGCGAAAGCTGCAGGCGGTACCTGAGCACCGCATGATCGATCAGTATCATAATGATGACCGGAACTACGGTTGTAAGAAGAAAGGCATCTGCATTCCATACGGTCACATAAGTCGGCAGACTATAGCTCCCGTAATACATGTCTGCACATACACCCTTAAATACGGTATATCCAAGAATATTTCCGATCAGGGCACCAGCCAGCGTGACCAGAACCGGAAGCGTCATATAATGAAGGACCAGCTCCCGTCTGGTATAACCGGATGCACGTAACGTACCGATAACACCGGCTTCCTTTCGGATCGTATTGCTGATGGTAATTCCAAACACAAAAGCCATGATCACGATCACAATATAAAGAAGCGTGATGACCATTGCCCTGTCTCCGCCCATATCATCGCCGGTGAAAATGATCGCCTGGTTAAGATAACGTGGGACAAAGGTTTCCAGAGCTACCACTTTGCCAATGTCTTCCATGAGATTTTCGGAAACTTTCTTCTCCTCTTTTTCGTTCTTTGGCTGATGATCATATATCCATGCATAATTGTACCGGAGCTTTTCCTGATCCAGGTTTTCAAATTCCTCCGGAGCTACGATCGCCACACCAAACTTTACAGAATCAAACATGGAATCATTATTATTCTGAAACAGGGCACTGTAATCCGAAAGTGCCACCAGACCTGTGATCTTCCAGGATTTTTCACCTCTGATCAGGGTATCTCCTACCTTAAGACTGTTGTTATCCGCATACATACGGTCAATGGCGATCTCGCCCTGCCCTGACGGCATTTCTCCCTTCATCAGGCAGACCTTATTCACCTTCTCACGGTTTTTAAAAAAACGCATGGTGCTTCCGTTATCCAGATCTTCTTCTATATAGTAGTTCTCATAAAGCTTAACACCGGCAGCTTCAATACCCTTCCACTGAGAACTGTAAATCTTTTCCGCAGTACGAAAATTTCCGTTTTCGATGTTATATTTATCAAAGCTCTCATTATAAGCCTTCAGCATGCTTCCATCGGCTACCAGAAAGCCGGACACAAACCCGATGGTCAATACCATCAGCAGGAAAACCACCAGATATTTTCCAAATTCCCCCTTCAGTTCCCTGGGGATACGTTTACGTAAAGGATTCTTCATAATGCCCCCTTACCATTCCAGGTCAGCAGCCGGAATCTTCTGCTCATTCTGATAGTTTCTGCGGATCATCCCGTCACGAAGCTTTACCACACGGTCTGCCATATCCTTGATGGCATCGTTATGAGTAACCATGACTATAGTATTTCCGTATTTGTGATTGACTGTTTCGATCAGCTTCAGGATTTCCTTGGAGGTGTTGTAGTCCAGAGCGCCGGTAGGCTCATCACAAAGCAGGATATCCGGATTTTTTACAATGGCACGTCCAATAGCAGTTCTCTGCTGCTGACCTCCCGAAAGCTGGTTCGGAAGCTTCCGCTGATGTTCATAAAGTCCCAGTGTCTCCAGCAGTTCATCCACATCCAGCGGTCTGTCACTTAAATAAGCACCAACTTCAATATTCTCCCTCACAGTCAGATTGGGAATCAGATTATACATCTGAAAAATATATCCCAGATGTTTTCTGCGGTAGAGGGAAAGCTTCTTTTCATTCATATCCTCCAGCTGTTCTCCCTGAATGGTAATGCTTCCTGCATCTGCTCCGTCAATGCCGCCAATAATGTTTAGCAGCGTGGATTTCCCGGAACCGGACGGCCCCAGAAGCACACAAAATTCTCCCTTTTCAATCTCAAGATCGATTCCCTTCAGAACATCTACATGGCTCTCTCCTGCCCCGAAGGATTTTTTGATTCCTTTTATCTCCAGAAACATAAACCTCTCCTTCCATTCCTATACCGTTCTTCTTTATATATGAATATACATATATGTTAGTCTGAACTTACTCTTTTGTCAAGAAGCAGACTTATTTTCGTATTTTTTCCATATATCTATATGCGCTGTACCGGTCCGGCTCTTGCCAAAATCCAGTAAAACGTATATAATGTGGGAGTATCTGTATATTTTTAACCAAATAATCTTATTTTTAAAGGAGTGAATATTGAAAGTGGACCCTAGCGACACTTACCAGATAATCATATTACTTATTCTGCTGGCATTGTCAGCCTTTTTCTCATCTAACGAAACCGCGCTGATGTCGGTAAACAAGATCCGTCTCCGCTCTCTTGCAGACGAGGGAAACAAGCGTGCAGCCATGGCTCTCGATATCCTGGAGAACCAGACGCCCAAGCTTCTCAGTGCGATTCTCATCGGAAACAACATTGTGAACATTTCGGCTTCTTCCCTTGCAACCACACTTGCATACAGCTTTGGCGGCTATATGGTCAGCATCGTGACGGTGATCCTGACGGTTCTGATCCTGATCTTCGGTGAGATCACCCCCAAGAACTACGCAACCATTAACTCTGAAAAGATCACCCTCCGCTATATACCGGTCTTTAAATTTCTTATGACTATCATGACACCGGTGATCTTTATCATCAATCTCTTTTCAAGAGGTGTGATGCGCCTGATGCGTGTGGATCCGGATGCAGCCAGCAAGGCCATGACCGAGGAGGAGCTTCGTACTATCGTGGACGTCAGCCATGAGGACGGTGTCATTGAATCCGACGAAAAAGAAATGATCTACAATGTGTTTGATCTTGGAGATGCCACAGCCAAGGATATCATGGTTCCAAGAGTACATGTTACCTTTGCGGATGTGGAATCCACCTATGATGAGCTGATCGATATTTTCCGCGAGGATAAGTTCACACGTCTGCCGGTTTATAAGGACAGCCAGAACAACATTGTAGGAATCATCAACATGAAGGATCTTCTTCTTTACGACAAAAATGAGGAATTTGTTATCGATCATTTCCTCCGAAAGCCGCATTTCACTTACGAAACAAAAAGCATTTCCGATCTTCTTGTGGAAATGAAGGACTCCACCTTCAACATTGCCATTGTACTGGATGAATACGGTGATATGGCCGGACTGATTACACTGGAGGATATCCTGGAGGAGATCGTGGGTGAGATTCATGACGAATACGATGAGAAGGAGGACGAGCTTGTCCAGAAGATTTCCGACCGGGAATATATCATCGAAGGTTCCATGCATCTGGATGACGTAAATGATCATCTGGATACGGAACTGGATTCCGAGGATTATGATTCCCTGGGTGGATTTATCATCGAACATCTGGATCGTCTGCCTGTTGCCGGTGACGAAGTGATCACAGAGGACGGAATCCGTCTGATCGTAGAAAAGCTGGATAAAAACCGTATCGAGAAAGTGCATGTCTACCTTCCGGAAAAAGATCCTGAAACACTGGATAATACCGAATCCTGAGTAAGCATACTCCAGCTCCGTAACAAGAAACAGCTGATGTACCGAAAAAATATTTAATACGTAATATCATCCATATCGGAACTGTTATCGTAATCCCCGGCTCACCCGTTGAGCTATCAGGATTTTTGATTGACAGTTCCGATATTTTATATTATAATGATAGAAAATTTTTATCCATATTTACTAAATGCAATGACAGGGAGTAGTACACAGTCTCCGGATGCACAGAGAGAAGATGGCCGGTGAGAATCTTCGTGACTGAACTGTGGAAGTAGCCCTCGAGCAGTGGACTGAACCATGGATCTTCATGCAGTAGGCTTCATCGTCATTCCCACGTTACAGGGAGGCAGTATAATTTTGTACTGGCAGAGAGCAGAGTTTTACCTCTGAAAACAGGTGGTACCGCGGAATCATCCGTCCTGAGCATATTTTATCCGATATGCCGGGACTTTTTTATTGGAAAAATTTCTCGCGGCAGCCCTTATCTGCTTAACTTTTCACATCATCAAAGGAGGGAACCAATTCATGAAACAGATTTCCGGAAACAAATTGCTTGTAAAAGCCTTAAAAGAAGAAGGCGTTGATGTTCTGTTCGGCTATCCTGGTGCCTGCACCATCGATATCAGCGATGAATTATATAAACAGAGCGGCATTGACATCATCCTGCCACGTCACGAGCAGGCCCTTGTACACGAAGCAGATGCCTATGCCAGAACTACCGGAAAGGTTGGCGTATGTCTCGTTACCAGCGGTCCCGGAGCTACCAACCTTGTTACAGGTCTTGCAACTGCCAACTATGACAGCGTTCCGCTTGTATGCTTTACCGGACAGGTTGCCCGTCACCTCATCGGAAACGATGCGTTCCAGGAGGTTGATATTGTCGGGATCACCAGAAGCATCACAAAATACGGTGTTACCGTCCGCAACCGTGAGGATCTTGGACGTATCATCAAGGAAGCCTTCTATATCGCACGCACCGGACGCCCAGGCCCGGTTCTCATCGACCTTCCAAAGGATGTAATGGCCGAGCTGGGAAGTGCTGAGTATCCGAAGACCGTCAATATCCGTGGCTACAAGCCTAACACCAGCGTGCATATCGGACAGCTAAAGCGTGCCCTCAAAATGCTGCAGAAGGCCAAAAAACCTCTGTTTCTTGCTGGCGGCGGTGTGATCATTTCCCGCGCGCAGGAGATTTTTACCCAGGTTGTTGAGAAAACTCAGATCCCGGTTGTCACAACCGTCATGGGACGTGGCGCCATTTCCACAAAGAACCCTCTGTTTATCGGAAATCTCGGTATGCACGGCGCTTATGCCGCAAATATGGCAGTGAATGAATGCGATCTTCTGTTTTCCATTGGAACCCGTTTTAACGACCGTATCACAGGCAAGCTCCATGAATTTGCCCCACATGCACAGATCGTCCACATCGATATTGACACCGCTTCCATTTCCAGAAATATCCATGTAGACATCCCCATCGTTGCCGATGCAAAAGAGGCAATAACAAAAATGAATGAATATGTACAGGACTGTAATACCGGCAAATGGCTGAAGCAGATCCAGGAATGGAAGGAAGAGCATCCTCTTACCATGAAAGACCGTGGTATTATGGGACCGCTGGATATCATCGGCGAGATCAACCGCCAGTTTGACAAGGCCATTCTTGTTACCGATGTAGGTCAGCATCAGATGCTGGTGAGCCAGTATGCAGACATCACCGAGAACCGTCAGCTGATCATGTCCGGCGGACTTGGAACCATGGGTTACGGCCTTCCAGGTGCTATCGGTGCCAAGATCGGTAATCCAGACACACCGGTCATCTCCGTTTCCGGTGACGGCGGCATGCAGATGAACATTCAGGAGCTGGCTACCGCAGTTCTGGAGGAGCTTCCGATCATCTGCTGTATCTTTAATAATGAATATCTCGGAATGGTCCGCCAGTGGCAGAAGCTTTTCTACGGAAAACGTTACGCCATGACAAATCTGAAGGCCGGTGCACTCTCCCGCCGCACAGACGGTCAGGAATATCCGGAATACACACCGGATTTCATCCGTCTCGCAGAGAGCTATGGGGCAAAGGGTATCCGCGTAACTGAGAAGGATCAGATTGCGGCTGCTTTCGAAGAGGCTAAAAAGAATACAAAAACTCCTACGATCATCGAATTTATCATTGATCCGGAGGAAATGGTTTACCCGATGGTCAAGCCGGGCGGCACCCTGGCTGATCTGATCATGGATTGTTAGGAGGAATGAATGATGGATAAAGGAATGAAAAAAAGATGGATCTCTCTCTACGTTGAAAACCAGGTCGGTGTTCTTTCCAAGATTTCCGGTCTTTTCTCCGGAAAGTCCTATAACCTGGACAGTCTTACAGTTGGAACCACGGAAGACCCAACAGTTTCCAGAATGACCATCGCCACAGTCAGCGATGATGAAACCTTTGAGCAGATCAAAAAACAGCTGAACCGTATGATCGAGGTGATCAAGGTTATTGATTTTACAGACGTGTTCGTTCGAATGAAGGAGATCCTTTACATCAAGGTAAAGGGCTGCTCCCCGGAAGATAAAGTAGAACTTTTCCAGATTGCTGAGACTTTCAAGGCACGTGTCATCGACTATGGAAAAGACAGCCTCCTTCTGGAATTCGTCCAGACCGCAACCAAAAATGACGCGGTCATCAAGCTTATCAAAGAAGAGTTCAAACATATCGAAGTTGTCCGCGGCGGAAGTGTCGGAATTGAGTCTATCAGCATGATGGAGAGATAAAAGCGGAATAATACTCCGACAGAAAAACACGGGGCTGATGCTTTAACGATTAATAAATCGTGATTTTTACAGCCCCGAGTTTGTTCATATACATTCATTATTTCTGCATAAATTCAATCACTGCCTCTTTCGTCGGAATCGCAGGGATTCCGCCTCTCTTTTGCACACACAATCCAGCAACTGCATTTCCCAAAACAGCACACTTTTTGATTTCTTCCCATTCCATTTTTTCAACATTCTTATTCATAGAAAGGATACTGCATAATACGCCTCCCCAGAATGAATCACCTGCCCCAGTCGTGTCGACCGCATGTGTCTGAAATGCTTTGATGATTTCTTTTCTGCTTTTTGTTGCCATAAGAACGCTCTGTTCTCCCAATGTAATAGCAACCAGCTTTGGTCCCATGGCAAGGAGTTGATCTGCAGCCTGCTCATAACTTTTCGCCTCTGTCAACAGAGTACTCTCTTCATCTGATACCTTTATGACATCTACCAATTCTATGACAGATCTCATTTTTTTCACTGCATACTCTTTGCTCTTCCAAAGAGATGAGCGATAATTTGGATCATAGGAAGCAACTCTCCCAATGCCACGATATCAACTTTTTCTTCCATTTTTTAGTTCCTCTACAATCTCGTTATAACGTTTTTTATTTAACCGGTAGAAAAATAATACAACCGCAGTCACAATCCACAGTACACCCGGAATCGTCGTAAATGCATGTTTCATAATTGAAAGTACAATTGCATTTTGTGTCTGATTTGCAATATAACCATATTTTCCAAGTAATCCTGCTAAAAGTGCTGTTCCAACTGCCATTCCGATTTTATTTCCAAGTGAAATAAATGCATACTGAAAACCGTCATTTCTAAGTCCGGTTTTCCACTCCCCATATTCCACACAGTCTGGAATAATTGCATAGATTGCGGTATTAAATCCAGAGAAGAAAAACTGTGTGAGACCAGATAATGCATAAAAAATAGCTGGTGATTCTTTGGCATTGAAGAAAAACATAGACAACATGGAAATTCCTGTAAATAAAGCAAAGAGAGATGCTGTTCTTCCTTTGTTATTCAACTTGCGGAATAATGGTTGAAAACAGGCTGCCCCGATGATAGAAGGAATAATAATGCACATCGAATAAGTTGTGTAGTAGGAGGCATTCCCTTCCACATATGTAAAATAATACAGAATATCTGCGTTTCTACCATACAATGTAAATCCAAATAATATCTGTCCTGCCAATGCAAGAAGATATGGTCTGTTCTGCATAACTGCTTTCAACTGTATCTTTACAGAAATTTTTTCTTTTTCCGGAGTAATCACTGCCTCTTTCGTCTTCGCAAAGCAGAAGAAATGACAGGCTGTAAAAATACATCCATATATGACCGCCACCGTCAGATATCCTGTCTTTGCACTGTGACTGCCGAATTTGCTGAGCAGTGGAACTGTGATAATATTTAACACACCAATTGCAATCATCGCTGCAACCGAACGGGATGTATTTATTTTTGCACGTTCATCAATATCCTGTGTCATAGCACCACACAAGGTTCCATATGGAATATTCACACAGGTATACCCCAAAACCAGCAGACAATATGTAATTACCATATAAATGATCTTTCCATTCTGCGGCCAGTCGGGTCTTGCCCAGAATGTCATAACAAGAAGAATCGCTGTAATTGGTGCCGCTACTAACAGCCATGGACGGTACCGTCCCCATCTCGATTTTGTTTTATCCGTAAGTCCCCCGACGATTGGATCATTGATCGCATCCCAAAATCTTGAAAAAAGCATAAGTGCTGACACAGCCGCCATACTGATTCCGAACACGTCTGTATAAAATATCATCAGAAAATTACTGACGAACATCCAGCTAAAATTACATCCGACATCACCAAACCCATATGCAATCTTACTGATCAGCGGTACTTTTCCATTTTTGTTTTCGCTTCCCATATGTCCCTCCTATTTTTATCAGAGTTTCTGACAGAACTCTATTCTTTCCTCATTTGGTCCCTTGATCATAAAAAACTTCACACCATTTTCCCAAAATGGCAGTTCTTCGATTCCGTCTGTAATAATTGTGTATTTTTCATTGCAGATTTTCTGATACATACTTTCAATGTCTTCCACATCAAGTGCAACATGTTGGTATGCACCGTCTGACATTGCCGCCTGCCCATTTTCAAAAGTCTCTATACAGTAATTTTTTATCTGTAAAAATGCCACTTTTTCCCCTGCTTTTTCATTATAAGACTGCATAATTACTTCAAATCCAAGACTCTTATAAAACTCAACTGTTTTCTGCAAATCGTTTGTCGGAAGCCCGATATGAGCAACTCCGACAATTCCATATTTATTTTCCATACGAACTCCTTACTTTTCACTGACGTTGATAATTACTTTCATCGTTGTCTCGCGGTTATCATCAATATACTGGTACGCCTTCAGATAATCTTTAAAAGCAAATGTCTTTGAGATGAGCGGTTTCAAATGAACTTTGCCCTCATTTACCAGTCTGATTCCATCTATGTAATCATCATGGCGGTACATCATCGTGCTCTTAATGTCAAGTTCGTGGTCATTTGCCACTGCAAGATCTACTTCTGCCATTCCTGCAAAAACAGCCACCAGTACGATCGTGCTTCCTTTTCTTGCATATTTAATTGCCTGTCCCATTGTAATATTGTTTCCGGCACAGTCGTAGATCACATCCGCCTTATCCGGTCCAAATGCTTCGATCATTGCCTCACCGAAGTCTTTATTTTTGGTATTCACACACACATCAATTCCACATTCTTTTGCCTTTGCCAGTCTAAGATCACTGATATCTGTGATCATCACTTTCGCTGCCCCCATTCCTTTTGCTGCCTGTGCCACGAGATTTCCGATCGGTCCTGCGCCAAGGACTACAATATTCATGCCAGCCACATCGCCCATCTGTTTTACACCATGAACTGCCACCGCAAGAGGTTCGATCATAGCTCCTTCTTCATAGGACATATCTTCTGGAATAGGTGTTACTTTAGATGCATCCACTGCAAAATACTCAGATGCTGTTCCTGTCGTCTGAAATCCCATTACTTTTAATTCCTCACAGAGATTATACTTTCCATGACGACATGGATAGCAATGTCCACAATATACCTGAGGCTCTATCGTCACCTTCTGTCCCACATGAAACTCTGTGACATTTTTTCCAAGTTCTGTAATCTCACCAGAAACCTCATGTCCCTGTGTTACCGGATATTTTGTAAACGGATGTTTTCCATGATAAACATGAATATCTGATCCACAAACACCAATATTCATAATCTTTACCAACACCTGATTTTCCTTTACCTCCGGAACCGGAACCTCTCTGAAAATAATTTCTCCTGGATTTGTCATTACCTGCTGTAACATAACTGTTTTCTCCTTTTTTATCATAATTGTTTCTTCCTTATTTATATTGTTTTATTTTATCTTTTATAAATTATTTTATTAAAGTAATTACATTATTGCCCTGTAAACACAATTTGTCAATATGTTTTTTCATATTTTTATATATTTCATAATTTCAAAATACATTTTTTGTATATTTTTTACAATTAACACGCAAAAAAACGGAAAGAAAACCATAGTTACTGTTTTCTTTCCGTTTTTTACTATAATATCTTTTTCTAATTTTACACAACTTCTCGTTTTTCACACATATAAAGCGGACATCTGCATTCACTTTGCAACCTGTCAGTGGGAGCTTTTAACTCCAACAGAGTGAACATCCCCTTACCCAACGCTTGATGCCCTGCGCACCAGATGCGGTGGACTGCTTATCTGCGTTCAAAAAATTTACAATTCTGCCATATGTTTTGTAAAAAAGTATTTCGCGGCTCCAACAGCCGACGCTTCTTTCTTATACGAACAATTTTTTAAGTATGAAACATCATGCTCAAAGCCATTATATGCCATCACTTTTTCTCCCAGTGGTATCATATAATCTGACAATACACCTCCCACATCACCTCCTAGTATGATATCCATATCATATGCCATCCGCAGATTTGATATCAAAACAGCAAGATGATCCAGATACTCATTCCATGTCTGCAAAATTTTTTCATCACCACTTTCAATTTTTTCCATAAATGCATCCAGTGACTGCCTGTTATCTTGTGTCAGTACACTTGCAGCACAATATGCATCTGCACATCCTGCTTTACCACAATAACACTTTCTTCCACCGGGAACGAGTATCATGTGACCAAACTCACCTGCTTTCTGGTTCTGCCCTCGAAACAGCTTTCCATCTATGCAGAATGCGCCTCCTAAGGTGTGGTTCAAAGACAGATATATCGCATTTGGATACTTTTGCTTTTTTTCTGCAAGCATTGCAGCATTAGCATCGTTTTCAAAATATACTGGAATTTCCAAAGCCTGCTCTAAAAAGCGCAGACTATAATTCTCTATACCTAAAGCATGGGATTTTAAAACGATCCGTTCTTTCTGATCAATAATTCCCGGAATCGCCACTCCAATCCCAAGTAGCGTATCCTTCGCTAATTCGCCTTCAAGAAAAGTTTTGACCTTTTGTGCCACTTCTGTACAATAGGATAATTCTGCCGTAAATTTTAAACGGATGCGATCTTTTTTTATAATCTCATCTCCAAGATTTACTAATACCATTTCTATATGATTCGCTGTAATCAAAATTCCCATTGCATGACAGTATGACTTATTAATCCCTATACTTTTTGCCTTTCTTCCACCGGTCGAAGCATATTCCCCAGTTTCTTCCAACACCATTTTTTCTAACAAGTCATTCACATTTGCTAACACAGTCGGCATACTCAAATTTAAATCTTTTGCGATTCCCGCCTTGGATGTAACATGATTGTTCAGCACATAATTAATTATTCTTTTTCTTGTTATATTTTTTTTATCTTTATTTTCCGTTTTCTTACCCTCTTTTATTAAATATATTATAAAAGAATTATATGCTTTTTTATTCTTCTTGTAAAGCAATGTTTTTTGACACTCCCCACAGCTAAAGCAGGGGGATTCTTGCTTCTCCCACTACTGCATTGGCAAACACCTTACGGTACTGCAATGTCTTACACAGTGTCCACAAGCTATATTTATACTGTTCCCGTATGCCCTACGGTACAGTTTTTATCTTTATGCAGACTGCATCTGCAGTCCTTTTTTCAGAATATTGATACTTGCATTCGTATCCCGGTCATGAACCGCATGGCATTTGGGACACTCCCAGATACGAATGCCCAGATTTTTTATCCGTGGATTTCTGTAGCCACAACAGCTGCAGGTCTGACTGCTCGGATACATCGTTGGTACTCTGTGAATTTCATTTCCATACCAGCCAGCTTTATATTCCAGCATTTCAAAAAATTTTGCCCAGGAAACACTCGCTATCGATTTTGACAGTTTATGATTCCGGATCATCCCCTTAACATTCAGATCTTCAATACAGATGGTTTGGTTTTCACGCACCAGCATCGTTGACTGTTTCTGCAGGAAATCATTCCGCTGATTGGTTACTTTCTCATACACTCTTGCCACCCTGATCCGCTGCTTCTCGCGGTTATGGGAATCTTTTTGTTTTCGGGAAAGCCTGCGCTGTTCTCTTATGAGTTTTCGCATTGAGCGTTCCAGATATCTGGGATTTGATACCGTATTTCCATTACTGTCGGAGTAGAACGCTTTGATCCCGACATCAATCCCTATCGTTCCCCCAGCATTTGAGCGTGGTTCCGGTTCAAAATCAACATTTAAAACCGCAAAATATTTTCCAGCCGGTGTGTGCTCAATTATCACGTGATTAATCTTTTCCACTTCCATCGACTGCCGTATTTTAACAAATCCAAGTTTCGGAAGTTTGATATATCTTCCCACAATACGAATATTATCTTTTTGATTTACCGTTCTGTATGACTGGAACCGGTTATGTTTACTTTTGAAGGTTGGATAGGAAGCCCGTTTCTGAAAGAAATTCACAAATCCCCGGTCGAGATCCCGCAAAGACTGCTGTAATGCAATGGAATCTGCTGCTTTCAGAAAGGCAAACTCCTCTTGCTTTTTCAGTTCAGTCAGCATGGCGGAAGTCTGGGAATAGCCGATCTTTTCCCCATTTTCATAGCCTTCCTTACGCATGGCAAGTCCCCGGTTGTAGATGAACCGGCAACATCCCAGGGTCTGATGGATGAAGTTTTTCTGTTCTCTGTTCGGGTAGATCCTAAATTTAATTCCTTTTTGCATTATCCCATCTTATCCTTTTGTCTCTGCGATGTTTTCTGGTTTTCAATATACTGTTTTACTGTTTCCAGCGGAGCACCGCCCACCGTCGATACAAAATAGCTGTTTGTCCAGAGAGTCGGCATTTTCGTTTTAAGATAGGGAAATTCCTGTCTTAAAATTCTGGACGTATAGCCTTTAAATGACTTTACAGCTTTGTGGATGCCAAACTGAGGATCTACTTCCAAAAGCATATGAACATGATCTGGCATGATCTCCATTTCCAGAATGTCTACAGAAAGATTTGTAGCATACTCTGTGAGCAGCTCCTTCAGCCGGACGTCCACACCGTTAATTAATACTTTTCGTCTATACTTTAGACACCATACTACATGGTATTTACAGGAATAGACGACATTGTTGTTTGATTTATATGTTGTGTTCATATTTGTATTATACTATGGTTTATTAGTTAATACAATTACTATTTTGTCCATCTTCAATTACTTGCATAAATTCGATGGACGCGTCTTATATCCCCATAGCGGAAGCAAGGAGTTTTACGACGCATTGGATAAAACACTTTCTCGGATGCACGAATATCACGGATTCTCTCCAACAATTCCTTGAAATATCCACCGCCACCTAGATTTTTCAAACGATCATCATCTAAAGCAAAACCTTTTCTCATGTATTCTTTTAAAATCCCAGTTGCCCAAATTCTGAACTGTGTTCCCTGTTTTGATTTTACACGATAGCCAACAGAAATAATAACATCAAGATTGTAATAGTCTACATTGTAAACTTTTCCATCAGAAGCAGTTGTTGCAAATTTTGCAACAACTGAATCCCGCTGTAATTCACCTTCTATAAATATATTTTTAATATGTCTGGAAATGGTTGATTTATCTCTCTGAAACAATTCTGCCATCTGATCAATGGACAACCAGACGGTATCACCATCAAAAGTAGTTTCAACTTTCGTCAGACCATCCTCTGTCGTATAAATAATCATATCTGCTTTTTCTTTGTCCATAAATTAATTTTCCTCCAAAATCAGATACATTATCAATGTGAACAATTTAAAAAATAGAAATTCAACACAGCCACTATGACAAAATCATTATTCTGCATCTTTACCATTTATAATACGGTAGTAATCATCCATATCCACGCTGAGTTTTACCGTAGTATCTGGTTTTCGGTTGCTCAAGAGGCACACGGTCTCAACGGTACTTTCGTTGTCCCAACAAAGTTCCTGTATTTCCCTGTCTCCAAAATACACCGGAAAACGGAACTTTATGTGCTTCAGGAATCTGCCATCTGGCTGCTCCTGCTCGTAAATGTCCACCTGTTCTACAAAGCTATTAAGAAATTCTTTTTTCTCCAGGTCGGTGAACTTATCATATAGTTTATCAAAATATAAAAGAAATTGATAGACGTTTTCTTCTGATATTTTCTGTTGCCGGATATTCAGCAGGCGATTCTTAACTTCTTCTATACTATTCTCCACGCCTTCAATTTCATCATATAGACGATATAAGCGTGTCTCCATATCCTGATATTTCTTTTCATAAAATTTATCCATGATATCCAGACTATCCATCTGCTGTCCAAGTCTTGCTTTTGCTCCGGTCAGTTGCCTGTGCTGTTTTTCCAGTCTTTCAATCTCTTTTTCTATTTCTTCTGTATCTATTCTTGAACCGATTTTATTCAGAATTGCTTCTTCAAATTTCGGATTCTTCACCAGCTTCCGAATAACTTCTTCCACTGCATTGTTAATCTTCTCCTCGCTCCATTGTTTACGATATCCACATTTATGACCATCTACCAGGCGACGATGTTTGCAGGCATAATAGAAATAATCCTTA
The DNA here is from genome assembly GCF_001487165.1 of Blautia massiliensis (ex Durand et al. 2017). Taxonomy (GTDB): domain Bacteria; phylum Bacillota; class Clostridia; order Lachnospirales; family Lachnospiraceae; genus Blautia_A; species Blautia_A fusiformis. The sequence goes on along the minus strand of NZ_LN913006.1, from coordinate 3,327,568 downwards.
TATAAGGTTCCGTCTTTCTTTTTCTTTCGGTTCACGTTTCCATACATACCACTTCCACATAATGGGCATCTCAATATTCCGGATAAAATATGCTCATGATCGAAACTATGTGTCTTTTCATATTTCACACCTGTTTTTTCCCGTTTTTGATGTGCCAGCTCCCAGTCTGTTTCTGAAACAATCCCTTCATGGATACCATCGTGCAGCATATAATTTTCCTGCTTTACAATGCGGTATTCATTTCTTGTACCAGAAACTTTCTCGTTTTTCCTTCGTCCATAAGCCAGCTTTCCACAGTATACCGGATTATCCAGAACGCCCTTTATAAATGAAGCGGCAAATGCGTCCAGTGTATTATTCTGTCGTTTTTTCTTTTTGTATCCATGCTGGTTCAGCCATGCAGCAATCGCAGAGATTCCCATATTGGTATGAATAAATTTGTCATAGATCAGACGAATAATCTCTGCTTCGTCCTCTGCAATCTGCAATTCTCCATTTACTAATTCATAACCATACGGAGCAAATCCACCATTCCATTTTCCTTCCCTGGCTTTCTGCTTACGTCCTTCCATTGTCTGAACAAGGATATTCTCTCGTTCGATCTCTGCCACCGCAGACAGAACAGAAATCATCAGCTTTCCACTATCTTTTGAGCTGTCAATTCCATCTTCTACACAGATCAGATTCACTCCAAAATCCTGCATCCTCTGCAAAGAATTTAAAACATCTGCCGCATTACGACCAAATCTGGAAAGCTTGAACACCAGTACAAACTGCACCTCATCTGTTCCATTCTCAATATTATCCAACATTCTCTGAAATTCCGGTCTGCCCTCTACGCTTTTTCCAGACTTACCTTCATCGGAATACTCATTTACGATTTCCATGTTCTGAAATTCCGCATATCTCTCGAGTTTTTCTTTCTGAGCATCCAGACTGTAGCCATCTACCTGCATGGTTGTGGATACTCTGGTATAGATATCACATTTTATCTTTTTATTCACTTTTCCTCCTCTCCTCAGAACATCCCAAAGCAATTTCCAACAATTCCGTTGCAACTTGTGAATTTCTGATACGCATTAAGTTATCCCAGACATCAGCTTTTCCAAGTAGATTCATCCCACCATGCCATACTATTTCATCATCAATAACGGCAAAATATTCTTCTACTTCTGTTCTTGTTATCACATTTATTCCTACCAATTGCATTGCTCTGATTAATTCATAACATACATCTGACTTTCCGTAAGTAATATCTTCCGGATCTGTTGTAATAACTGTGACCTTTACCCCTACTTCCTGTCTCTTCTTGACTAGTAATAAAAATCTGTCAATTTTATCCTGTCTGATATCCGGACTGGAAATTACCACCATTTTTTCTGACTCTACAATATCTTGCTCGAATTTTTCGGTATAATTTACAGAATCAAATATTGCATTTATTATTTGTTTAGGTTGCAACTCTTGCGTCCAGATTGAAAATCCCATTTTCCTATATGTTCTCAATCTTTTTGCATACATTTTATCAAAATAACGCACATGCGAATCGATATAATCATACACATAAACGGCTTCTTTTCCGACATAATCTCTGTTTAATCTACCTACATACTGTTCCAGGCGTCCTTCAAAAGATACAGGTGCTGCAAGCATTAATACATCCAGTCTTGGGAAATCAAACCCTTCTCCTATTTTCTGACCAGTTGCCACCAAAATAAGCGATTCATTTTCAGGTATCTGCTTTAATTTTACTCTTATTTCAGCATTTTCCTTATCCGAATTATCCCCATACAGAAGGAATACATGATCTGCTTTTTTCTTTAAGGCATCATGTAAAAATTTTGCATGTTCCTTAAATCTTGTCAAAATTACAGGAGTTTGTTTTCTTGCAACACAAGTTATAACATCATCTATGATCATTTCATTGCGCACCTTACTGGTACTAATCAAATTATATGCTTTATTAATATTATCCTTGCTTTCTGCAGTATCAACTACTCTTGTGTATCTTGGGACAAAATAATGTCCAATCCCCTGTTCCTTAGCCCTCTCCAATGCAGTAAATCTATGTCTCAAAGGTCCTAACAGCATATAGATGATCCGATCAAGACTGTCACCACGTTTAGGTGTAGCAGAAACACCATATACGTATTTTGCATTTATTTTCTGCAATAATTCCATAGATGTGTTAGAAGCTGCGTGATGACATTCATCCATAATTACCATTCCGTAAGAATTAATCCGTTCATTAAATTTTCCTCTGCTGTACATTGAACCAACCATTGCAACATCTATAATCCCTGTCAATGTATTTTTATTTCCGTGCAAAACGCCTATCACACTATTTCTTTTTTTCTTTCTTCCTGTTTTTGTTTCATATTCCGGTGGTTCTTCTCTTATCTCTAAGAAATGATTCAATTCATCAACCCACTGATTAAGCAAATCTTTATTTTGCAGCAAAATGAGCGTATTTACTTTTCGCTCTGCAATAAGGTAACTACATACTACAGTCTTTCCAAATGCAGTTGCCGCACTCAAAACCCCATCTGAATGTGATAATAATTTTTCTGCTGCTAATTCCTGTTGCATTCGCAAATCACCTTTAAAAGATACTCTGATAGGTTGTCCTGTTTCTCTTTGATCTGAAACATCAACTGAAATGCCTGCTTTTTCACATTCCTGTATAATATTTTCCCGCAGTCCTCTCGGAATCTGTATATATCCATCTATATCCTTACCTAAATATACAGTACTGAAATTATAATAATTAGAATATCCCAGCCTTTTATTTTTGTAAAATTCCGGATTATCAAATGCCGCCAAACTACGGACCTGATTTTGTATTCTTGGCATAAGATTCAGAGTATCAATATAAACTCCATTGCCCAATACCATATGAAGCTTGCCCACAACATCTGACTTACAAAACTCACATTTCTTCTTCCATGGTTTCGGTCTGACATTCTTCTCAATATTAGTAAGCGTTCCTCTGACTTCTGCTAATTCTCCCTGCCATTTTGCCATGCATTGTTCAACATCTTCTATTCCCAGCTTTTTTGTTTTATTGAAAAGAGCATCCCATTGATCAGGATATGCATTCCAATTTTCATCTACAAAAGCACTATTTCCATTTTTAAGTGCCTGCCCCTGTAATGGCAATGCAATCAAATTACCTATGCTGCTTGCCACATCCTGCGAAGGATACATTCTATCATAATAATGAAAAGATTTCAGATTGATGGAAGTTGAACCCTTGTCTAACAGGAGAAATCCAAAATTCCTTGCTGTTGCCGCAGATATTGCCTTTTTAAAGAAAATCCATACATGGGCACCTTTTCCAGATCGAGATCTCTCAACTAAAGGTCTGATACCATTAAGCTCACACATTTTTCTAAGCGCATCCACTTCTTTATGCCACTCATTATCCGTATTTGCAAAGTCCGTAACCTCTGCTCCTTTTTCATGATTATCAAAATCAAATACAATAAATCTGCATGTTCCATTTGGCAGTAAAGGATATACACCTATTACATCTGATCCATCTTCTTTTGTGCCTAACAAATGAGCAATTATTTTTTTTACATCCAGACTTATCCATTTGGTATTTTCACATTCATCACAAAATACCTTCTCTTTACGTTGTTTAGGACAAAGCCGGTCATTCCAACGATTTGCACATTGTGGAAAATAACCCCCGTTCTTTCCCCGTCTGGCATATACATCTTCTCTTCCCCAAAACATCGAAAAGAAACGTATTGCCATTTTCTCTGTAATATATGGCGGATTTACAATACGACTCCCTTGATCCAGGTCATATTCTTCTGCACTTTCTATTTTTTCTTCAAAAGGATTCACCTCTTCATATGAAATGCCTGCTTTCTTCAATTTATCTTTTAATATCTTGTTCTCATATTCAAGCAACCTAACCATTTTTCTCAATGAATCAGCATCATATGCTTCTATGTTCAAACCTTCCACCTACAATTCTTATTATCTCGTAACATAACTTCCATTCAATGTCCCAACTTAATTTTAGTACTTGTTCCAACTATTTTCAATACTTATTTTCCGTATTGACGCATTTCTTCGCCAATCGTATAATTAAGTTAGATACAGAGCATTTCTGTTATCAAAATATTGCCCGCCCACCATTGGCGACTTATAAATGATTGGCTCGAAAATATTGTTCGCTTACCGGAAGCGTCTAATAAATGTCCGGCTTGAAAATTATTTAGAAATTATTTTTGTTTTCGATATTGTGTTTTTATCACACATTGCATATACTATAAATACACAAAAAAGCCAAAAAAGAGGAGGTGTTAGTATGGCTACTTCAAGTATTACTCATAATTTTGTCGTATCCAATCCAAATAGCATAAAGCGTTTTGTCGCAGCAATTGACGAAGCCGACCGTGACCGCACACCAAAGCAGACACTTCCCGGACGTCAGTTAACGAACCCACAGGAAATCTTAGCTTTAATGTCAAAAAGGAAGAAAAAACATGTCTGATAAATATTTTACCGTTAATATTCGGGCATATTTGGATAAAGACGAACCGACATATATCGGAGAGGAAAGTCTTTACGACTTACTCTCCGATTTTTCTTGTCCCAAAAATCTCGATGTGGAATACTTTTTATTACATAATGCGATTGAGTTTACCAAAAAAGATCAATCTATCACTTATCTGGTATTTGATGCTGAAGATGCTTCATTGGTTGGTTATTTTTCACTTACAGTAAAACCCATCTCTGTCCGTGCTTCAAATATCAGCAAGACAATGGCAAAAAAGCTGTCCCGTGTCAGTATTTTGGATGAAGAAACACAATCCTATACTACCGCAGCTTACCTGATCGCCCAGTTGGGAAAGAACTATTCTCTTCCAAAGGAAAAACGAATTCCTGGAAATATTCTACTGGGATTTGCACTGGAAACCATATCCAGTCTCAAATATTCCGTAGGTGGCGTTATGGAGTTTCTTGAATGCGAAGATAATGAATTTCTTCTGAGCTTTTATACGCAGAATCATTTCAAGCCATTTGATACTCGTATTACCGCTTCTCAGAATAATGAGCCACACACTCTGCATCAGCTTTTAAAATTTATTTGATTTAAAAATGCATGAAAAAAGCGACAGTCTGATTTACATTTTGTATTTCAGGAAACTGCCGCTTCTTTTTCTTCCTTATTCTGTTTTTCTTCCTCCAACTCCCGGAGGACTTCAGCGCCGTACTTATCAATCATCCGTACCAGAAAATCAATGCACCGCTCAAATTCAATATTCTGTTGCATAAGCTCCTCCCGTTATTGTTTTGATCTGAGCTTATTTTACAGAACCTGCCGGAAAACCACATTGAATAGAAATTGATTGTAAATTGACACAATCACTTTAAAAATATCCGTATTTTCTTGAATCGAATGTATGTTCGTGTTATGATAGATATACTTAATCTTAACTACGAAAGGGGAATTTCTATTGAATCGATGCGATTTTTCTTCTATTAGCACTTGCTTAAAAAATCATATCAGCGAAAGTAATCAAATGAGTCAGCCTGATTTTTTATACGAATTATTTGAAGATTTTATGGATGATCCGACAAATCAGGATTTTTCAATGGACAACGGTCTGGTTTGCCGCTGGATGACTGGTCAGGCTAAAATCAGTCCTAAAATATCCGCTTACTATTCCAAGTCATCCAATCAGGAAAAATTAGCCCATACCATCCACCAGAATCTTCTTCCACTGATGTCTGACTGTAATATGGTTATACAAGATATTTACACTTTATTCATTCAGGATGACAGCATCTCAGATGCGAAAAAGAAAAATCTGACTCCCTTATATAAACCAGCCAGTTCAAGACTGCTGTTTCTTGCAAAACTGATTTCTTTTGGCATGGAACGCCAATTCATCAAACGTAATACCAAAAATCAGAAGCTGCTCGCCGGAGGCGCTTTATCCCCCATTGTGCTGGATTATATTATGGACAGTGAGGTTCCGAAACCATGCCGTCATTTTATCGGAAGAGATAAAGAACTGGAAGAATTATATACCATGCTTGAGGAAAACCGTCATGTTTTTCTTTGCGGAATCGCCGGAATTGGAAAAAGTGAACTTGCCAAAGCCTACGCAAAGCGGTACATAAAGCAATACACCAATATCCTTTATGTAGAATATACCGGCAATCTTCATCAGGATATTACTGACATGGATTTTATTGACGATCTTCCGGAAAGCACTGAACAGGAACGGTTTCAAAGACATAACCGTTTCCTGCGTTCCCTGAAATCTGATACTCTGCTTATCATAGATAATTTTAATGTCACTGCCACACAGGACAGCTTTCTGTCAGTAGTATTAAAATATCGCTGCCAGATTTTGTTTACAACCAGAAGCAAACTGGATGAATACTGTACTCTGCCATTAAAAGAAATAGAGGATATGAACGCTCTCTTACAGCTGGCATCAGCATTTTATTCAGAGGCAGACGCATACCGTGCAACAGTTGAAAAGATCATCGAAACTGTTCACTCTCATACTTTTGCCGTGGAACTGGCAGCAAAACTTCTGGAAAATGGAATCTCGACTCCAGACCAGTTATTAACAAGACTTCAGGTGGAAAAAGCATCTTTCCATAACGAAGATAAAATTAAAATAATCAAAGATGGACAAAGCAGCAAAGCCACCTATTATAGTCATATCCATACGCTGTTTTCTTTATACACTTTATCTCTTAAACAGCAGGATATCATGTGTAATATGTGCTTTCTTCCTTCCACCGGTATTTCTGCCCGTATATTTGCCAAATGGCTGGAACTGTCCACACTAAATGAAATCAACGATTTAATTGAGACTGGTTTCGTTCAGACAACAACACGTCGCACTATCTCTCTGCATCCGATGATTCAGGAAATCACCCTTTCAGAGACAAAACCATCTGTAAGTAGTTGTCACACGTTTCTGGATTCTTTACAGCACATATGTTTAATGCATGGAATGGAAGTAGATTATTATAAAAAGCTATTTCAAACAATCGGAAATATCATAGAATTAATTGAAAAAGATGATATGCCAAAGTATCTGCTTTTTCTGGAAAATGCATTTCCATACATGGATAACTATAACTATCACAAAGGTATGAAGGGAATCATTCAGGAACTGAAGGTGCTGTTAAAGACAAAAAGCATTGGCACCAACTCTGACCGGGCGTTATTACTGGATTTTCAGGCAACCCTTGAAACCAAACCTGAAAAAGCAATAAAACTGGAAAAAGATGCACTTGCCCAGATAGAAAATATCACTGCTGACAATGCTCGCCTCGTTTCTAACCTTCATGCCAATCTTGGAGGACTTTACCGCATGAACGGTTATCCCGATCTTGCAAGAGAACACATGGAAAAAAGCATCTCACTGCTTGACCAATTTAACCTGCTTCATATAAATGACAGCATACCTCAGATTGCCAATTATGCAATGTTCCTGACAGAACAGCAGGAACCCGAAAGAGGCATCTCTGAATTGCAAAAATTATCCGGCATCATCAAGGAATACCATTCCGATGACTGTCTGGATTATGCCAAAGTACAGGAAACCCTTGGAACCATTTATCTGATGACTGCCAATCTTCCGCAAGCCAAAACACATTTTAAAAGAGCTTTCAAAATATATGAAAAGATCTGGGCTGATGAACCAGAAATGATTGAAGCAAAATATCAGGAAATTCAGGAGTTATATCCACAGATTGGATTTTGCATTGGAAAAAAACTATCCGGTCTTTTAACAAAATAAGCATAATTTACGGCGGGCAACTTGCCCGCCGTTATATTCAACTATTCGTCAAATAAATATATGCATCTTCCAAAGTGATATCATTATCCAGGACACAATTCTCATTTGGCTTTCCTTTGCTTAATACTTTCATATGAATTCCATTTTCTACATACTGCTTAGATGATATAGAATAATTGGCTTCTAACAAACGGGCTTCTTCTGCATTTTGTACCGTACAATTCCAAACACAGCCCTTTGCATTTTCCAGCAACCCACTCACGCTTCCAGAATATAAAAAACTTCCCTTTTTCATAATGGCAAGCTGTGTACAGGTTGCTGCTAAATCTTCTACTACATGAGTGGAAAACAGCACAGTTCTATCCTTTGAAAAATCAACCAAAAGATTGCGGATCCTGATTCTTTCTTCCGGATCTAACCCGGTGGTAGGTTCATCAATAATCAAAAAATCCGGATTATTAAGAAGTGCCTGTATGAGTCCGACACGTCTCTTCATACCACCAGATAATTGCCGCATTTTTTTATTCTGATGCTCTGTAAGAGAAGTCTTTTCCAGATAATAGGTAATTCTTTGTTCGAGGTCATTTCTGGCTACTCCTGACAGTCCCCCCATATATACAAGACATTCTTTCACCGTAAGATTCGGATATAAGTCGATTTCCTGTGGAAGATAACCAATCTTTTTCTGTATTTTCTCATAATTTCCCTCGTTATACAGAATTCCATCAAGGGAAACCATTCCTTCCGTTTGTTTTAAAACAGTTGTAAGAACCCTCATCAAAGTGGTTTTTCCGGCACCATTCTCACCCAAAAGTCCGTAAATTCCCTTAGGTATTTCAAGAGATGCCTTATTTACTGCAACTACACCATTTTTAAATCTAACTGTTAAATCATTTATTCTAATACTCATAATCTATCCTCTTTTCTTTAAAGTCATTGGTAATACTGCAAATAAAAACAGCCCCGCTATAAAAGACACAAGCGTTCCATAAATCCAACTCTCGGACATTAATTGAGTAGGTTCACAAAAGCTGAAAGAAAACAATCCCAGATTTCCGAAAAATGAACTTCCCGCTTTTGATATAAGTCCAATGACAATTCCAAATAAACATCCAATACCTGCCCACATATTTCGAAGCAATGTACACAAAATCACAGAGCATATACTCCAAAGCCAGATAGTTCCAAACATTGCAATGAAATATAAAAGAAATATCTGAATACCCGAAATGCCTTCGTTTACACTGCCCGGTTTTTGCCAGAAAAACAAAACATATCCAACACAGGAAAGTATTAATAAATATAATATTTGAACGCCCACTCTCTGCGATATTACTTTTAACTGCTTTTTTTGATCATACAAATGAAATACATCGGCACGCTTACTTTTTACTTCCATCAAATATGTGTCACTACAAAAAATAATTGTTAAAAATGCTATTGGCGACTGAATCGCTGAACCGATTTCTTCATAGTATATAATCGGATGAATAGCACACAATATCAGTATAAATGCACATGAATAAAAAATCTTATATAACGACAGGCAGTTTTTTAGTTCCGTTTTCAATGAACCCTCCTCCTTTTCCAGATTGTAACAGAAATACATACTAATATAACTGATGAAATTACAAGAATAATCTGATTTATGTTTGACATTTTGGCTACATGTGTTTCAAAAAATCTGCCAGGGAATCGCACCATAATAGAGAACGGTCTCATATAATAAATATCATTCTTCATGGTCAGCATATTTGAATATATAATGTGTAAAAACAAGATTGGTGCTGCCGGAAGCGGATTTTTAAATATTACTGCTGTAATTGTATAGACACAACATATCATCAAAAGATTCGGAATAATATAGATCAGAGAATTCACGCAAAAATCAATTGGTGTTACTGGAAAGCCCGATTCTAAAGACGTTTTCAAACACAGCATAAAGAATATAACATTCAAAATCACTAATACTCCCAGCATACTAATGAATCCGCTTATTACTTTCCCACATATATATTGGACTGCCGTAACAGGCTTTGTATGTAACAATTCATAGGTACTTTTTCGTGTATCCTGAATAAATAAAAATGATAGCAAGACTGTTGCAAAAAAGGCCATATGCAATCCTGCAAAATCCGTAAATTTTTTGGCAAAGTACCAGGAAAAAGAATGTTCGGATAATTTCCGCTCGATATAATGATTGATTTCTTCTGCTGTCCCCTTATGAATTTCAAGGTCCTCATAAGCATATATTGCATTATAATAGCCATATTGGGATTCCAAAAACTCAGAAGCAGTCTTTACATCCATATTCTGAATTTCTTTCATTACATGATCTGCTTCCTGCCTGCTAAATCCAAAACCATTTTTGGAGGTGTCCATTAACGTCTCTTTGATCGTATCTTCCCACTCCCTTCTTCTTTCTTTATCATCAGATGTGGGAATGTACCCATCCATGACATCAGCATCTTCCAATGCTACGTCATTTTGTGTGATCTGTTCATTCTGTTTGATATAATGAATTTGCAAATACGATGACAGACATTGATACATACTGGCAACTATAATAATCAAGCCAATCCACAAAACAGGGTTCTTTAAATAATCAAGTATACTTCTTTTTATGATTGTTTTCATTGTATCTCTTCCTTTCTTTATTTCTTTAACAACATCATACAAATCAATTCTCAATAAATTCACAACAAAAAAGACTAAAACCACTTTATTTGCGATTTCAGCCTTATAAAGTATTTTTATTCAGCTTTGAAAAGAGCTTCTACATGAGCACCGCCTTGTCTGGCATTATATATTTTCAAATTTCCTCCATGCTTTTCACAGAAAATACGAGAAATATACATACCAAGGCCAAAATGCTTTAAATCATCTTGTGGATTCTTATGATAAAATGGCTCTGTTACTTTTTCCTCAGTATCCACAAATCCTATTCCATCATCTTCAACAGAAATTATAAGAAAACCATCCTTTTTCTTTATCTGCAAAGCAATACTTTTTTGTGCATATCGAACCGCATTTTCCAGTAAGTTGTCTGTCACTTCCATGACAAGTTCCTCATCCACTTTCACAATGTTTTGTTCCTGCACTCTTTCTACCTTACATAATTTACTTTCCTTCTTGGACAGCATGGCAGCTTCTGCCTCAATCTTTTTTGCCAGTTCCGATAACTCTATCTCTGAGCATTGCAGTTCCCTCTGTTCTAAATGGGACATTTTTCTCATGTTTTCCGTGAAATGCTCTATACGGTCAATCTGATACATGCCTGTTTGTAAGATATCAATAACATCCTCTGTTTTTATACTCTCGGCAGAAACAAACTCTAAGAGCATTTCCTGATACCCACGCAATATGGAAAGTGGAGAACGTATATCATGTGCAATTGCATTCCGCAAAGCCTTCTCGTCATCAATCATTCGCCACATCTTTCTGTTGTTATCTGCTAAATCACTTCGCATCATTTCAAATTCTTTACACAAAGTTCCCATCTCATCTTTATTTTCATAGGACACATGAAAATCCAGTTCATTATCTGCAATCATTTGTGAGGCATCTTTTAGTTCCTGTAGAGGTGTCTTTAACTTATTTTTATAAAAAAAGAATACCGCAACAACACTCCCAACAATCGAAAAAATCAGTACCGAATATGTTTCCATAAAGTCACACATTTCCGAAAGATGATAGTCCAAACGATTCATCTGCGATTGATTAGGTCTTGATATCTCAATCTCGTATTTCTTTCCATATTGCTGAAACACGTCCGTATAATCTGCATAATCAATATATTTTTCCCATATTTTATTCTGCATATTTCCTGCAAAATGAACTGTAAATCCAGATAACAGAAATGCTGCCGTTAAGCTGATCACAAAATAAAGCAGAATTGTTTTTTTCAGTGACAAGTTTCTTATTTTTTCCATCGGTATCCAATCCCCCATACAGTTTCTATGTATTCTTTTTCTGAATAATCCGCTATTTTTTTCCTTATACGCCGTACTAATTCCGTTATCGTTCTACTGTCCCCTTCCGCATCATATCCACAGACTTGTGCATATATACGTTCTTTATCAAACACCTGCCCTGGATGCATGGATAAGAATTCAATAATCTGATATTCAATTTTTGTGAACTCCATCCTGTGTCCAGCTATAGCTACTATTTTTTCAGAATAATCAATCAGCATTTCATCCATGAAACGGTATTCCGTTTTTTGTTGATGCCTTTCTTCTCTCTTTATGTTTGTGACAATCCTTGCTTCCAACTCCCGAAGACTAAATGGTTTCGTAATATAATCATCCCCACCTGAAAGCAACCCATTAATTTTATCATCTTCGTCAACTCTTGCTGTCAGAAATAAAATTGGACATAACACTTTACTGCGTATCAGACGACATACTTCAATCCCATCCATGCGTGGCATATTGATATCCAACAAAATAATATCCGGTTTCATTTTCATTTTATTTAATGCTTCCATTCCATCTGTAGCCGTAATGGTTTCATATTGTTTCATATTAAAATAACTACAAAGCATTTTCACCAATTCTTTATCATCATCGACAACTAAAATCTTGTATTTCATCCAAACCACCTCCAGCATCCATATTATACGATAAAAAACAATGAAATCACAACAAGAGTACATGAAGAACGTAAGCATTTTTGCTATCTCTGGCACGGAAAAGCCTTGAAGCTGTAATAAAACAGTTTGCAGAGTAAGCCTGTCCACCTTAATCAAGAACTGATAAAGCTCTTGATTTTCAATGCTGTCCAAGAAGTCATCCACCGTCTTTGTTTCGGGCTGTGTTGTATCCTCTGCAACTTCCTCAAGGTATGTACCTACATCCTGCAATTTTTCGTAGTACCGCCTGTCGGAATTGAAGATAGCCCAATCGTGGGTATGGAGCTGTTCGATGGCATCCTCACTGACACCCAAGCTCCGCAGTTTCTTTTCTTCAGCTTCTTTCCAGAGCCGCCATTTCCGTTCTTCTTTGGCTTTGTTGTAAGCCATAATCCGTTACCTCCAATCTGAATTTTTTGAAAAAATCCAGATCGAGAGGTGGAGATCGACAACGGGCATCAGAAACAGCCCTGCGGCGTATTCCTGCAAAAAACGACAAAAGAAAAACCGCAAAGGCTGTCATACCCTTGCGGCTCATAGTTGTTATAGTTCTTTTATGTAGAGATTTGACTTCTATATTTGGAGTGGAAAGCCCCCTCGCAGAAGCCAGAATTTTTTTAACAGGTTATTCATGAGGCTATGTAAAAAACTACCGTTTCGTATAAGTAACGATGCGGTAATTCCAGACCAACACATAAAAAATCCCTCCAAACTCTAAAAACGGGTCTGGGGGAGTAGCTTGTTCATTTGGGCATAGCAAAACCGCCCACCGAAAGCGCCGTTTTTTTTATTCGGTGAGCTTGTCCTGCCTATTCATGCTTCAATTAAATCGTTGTATTTTTTGTAAGACCTCTACGCAGACAACTTCTGTTCTGCATTCCACATAGCGGTGTATTTATTATCTTTTTTCAAAAGCTCCTCATGTGTTCCATGCTCAATAATCCGCCCACCTGATACCACTAATATTTGGTCGGCATTTTTTACAATGGACAGAGTATGAGCAATCATTACAACAGTTTTTTTCTTTTTCAGGAGATTACTAATCGCTTGCTTTACAGCCAGTTCATTTTCAATATCCAGTGATGCCGTCGCTTCATCAAGAAGTAATATAGGGCTATTCTTCAATATTGCACGGGCAATGGAAAGCCGTTGCCGTTCTCCGCCTGATAAAAGATTGCCGTTTTCGCCAATCGGCGTATCATATCCCATTTCCATTTTGCGGATAAATTCATCGCAATTTGCTTCTTTGCAGGCAGCTTCAATTTCTTCATCCGTTGCATCTGGGCGGGCGTGCCGTATATTCTCACGAACAGTATCATCGAACAAAAATACATCTTGGTCTACCGTTGAAATTTCTTCTAATACTCGCTCCGCTGCGGTATCATTTATAGCATATCCTCCGATAGAAATTTCTCCCGCATCTGCGTTATAATATTTTGAAATCAGATTTAGGATAGTAGATTTTCCAGAGCCAGAGTCCCCGACAATCGCAGTAAGTTTCTGATTTTCAGCACAAAAGTTTATTCCTTTCAAAACAGGCTCTCCCTGAACATAGGAAAATTGCACATCCCTAAAGCAAATTTCATGGGTTGTCGGATTGAATTTTTCCATAGTTCCATGTTCTTCTGGCTCATCTACGACTTTCTGAATATTTCGCTTTGAAATCATCATATTTTTATAGCCGAACAAGTCTATTGAAATTGTCATATACATTTTCGCAAGCAGCATAGGCATCATACAAACCATTAGATAATCAACTCCTGCCAATGTTCCTGCAAGCCACGGTTTCGATGCCACTAACATTACCACGGGAAGGGAAAGCCAATTAAGAATACTGAAACTAAATGCAACGGGAATACCCATAGCTTCATATTTATAACTTATATAACTGTAATTTTTCAGAACACTCGTTGTCGTTTCATTCTTAACTCCACTCATATTGTAAACTCGCAGAGTTTGTATTCCCGTTATGTATTCCACGATACTGCTGACGGCTTCTGCACATATTTTATTTCTTGCTGTTCCATATTTTTTTACAATCCGAAAAGATAGCCACAAATTAGGTATGAACAGCAAACTTACCGCAATCAAAATCAACCCTGCGGGGAGATATAAATAGCATAAAAACACAATCAACATTACCGAAAGAGAGATATTCTTTACAAGATTTCCGATTTTATGCGTTAATATCTGCTCATACCCTTTTACATCACTTGTCATCGTATTTACATAAGCACCTACCTGTCCCTCTGTAAACCTTGCAAGCGGAATTTTCTTAAACTTATCTCCAAGATAAAGCCGTATTTGTTTTGATATCGCACCACCGCCGATTTGCCCCTGCGTATATCCAAAACCATACATAACAAGTCGTACCAAAAAAATTCCAATAATCAATAACGTAAGATTAAGTAAGTTTTGACTGGTAACATCATTATGAATAAGCATATCAATCAACATATAGAGGGTCATATAAACACAAGCAGACAGTATGCCCTCAATTACAGTAAAAACAATTCCCAAACCAAAACGCAAATTTTTTTTGAACGGATTATTTGCCCGCATTATCTTCAGCTCCTTTCACCGAATACGTTACCTCTCTGGCGGCATTGTAATTTCCCCATGCCTCTTTATAATAAGCGTTATTTTTTAAGACTTCCGCATGTGTTCCAAATGCAGTAATTGTATGGTTTTCCACTACAGCGACTTTATCACACATTTTGATTGCTCCCAGACGGTGAGCAACAATAATAACGGTTTTTCCTTTACAAAGATTTGCGATAGCTTTGTCAATTTCTACTTGATTTTCTGGGTCTGCCGCACTTGTCGCTTCATCCAAAATTAAAATTGGAGCATTTTTCAAAATTGCCCTTGCGATTGCAATACGCTGACGCTCTCCGCCAGAGAAACGAGTTCCGAAGCTGCCAACTTTTGTATCATATCCATCTGGCAGCGACATAATAAAATCGTCAATCTGTGCTTCTTTAGCTGCCTGCCGTACCTGTTCTAAAGTAGCGTTTCCTCCCATGCGGATATTTGCTAACACGCTGTCACGGGTAAGAAAAGTTTTCTGAAAGACAATAGAAACATTTTGCAGCAACTGTTCATAACTAATATCCTTCACATTTATTCCGCCTATCAGCACCTCTCCATTTTGCACATCATAAAATCTGGAAACCAATTCAATAATCGTACTTTTGCCTGCACCAGACGCACCAACGATAGCTATCTTTTCTCCCTCTGCCACATGCAAATTGCAGTTTGATAGTATAGTGGTTTTTCCGTCATAAGAAAACTGAACATTTTTCATTGATATATCACAATGGCTTGGGAAATCTCCTTTACTTTCATAAATGGGCAAGTCAAGAATTTGCTTTGCTTTCGTAACACCATTCAATGACTGAGCCAATTCCATACTAAACTGCTGCAATGGTAATAACTCTGACAAATATAATGAGCCTATGTATGCAAACAATAGAAAAACGCTTGCGGTAATAGAGCCGCTTAGGAAAAATCTCCCTCCGATTGGAACGATCAGAGCCATGCCACATTCAAGCACAATAATAAATGCTGCATATAAAGCCCCTGTCCTTCTGGAAACTTTATTCCAGATATTGTTTTCTTCCTCTATTGCATCTGAAAATTTCTGAAATGAGCGACTTCCCATATTGTAGGCTTTTATCAGTTTCATTCCGCTTATATACTCAATAATAACAGAATTGAAATTTGCCATTGATGTAGTAACTCGCTGCATCATTCCAGACATAAATGCAAAAACAAATCCCATAATAATTACAGTAAGGACAAGCGGAATAAGAGAAATAAGGGCTAACGGAATATTAACTGTCATCAAATAAACAAAGATGACAACAGGAGCCGTTGCAAATCCGACAAGCTCTGGAATATTATGAGCCAGACAAAGCTCTAATTTTTCAATATCCTCGTTTAATACTGTTTTAATATCCCCCGTTCTGCGTTCATCAAGAGAGCCAAGAGGCACTTTAGCCAGATGCTCTGTAATCATACATCTGACACGGAATAAAGCCCCGTATGCCCCCTTGTGAGAAAACACACCAGAAACAGCTTGAAACACTTGCCGTATAATGACCGTTGCCGTGATTAAAACTGCACTTTCTATAACAACTTGTTTCGTACAAATACCCGATAAAATGGCATCCATCAGTCTATAGATGCCTATGTAAGATCCGATTGCAAACAATCCTCCTAAAAAAGCGCAAATAACAGATGCCACTAAATAAATCCTGTCTTTATTTGCCCACTTTAATAAAAGCAATATTGGATTTTCCTTTTTAACTTTCATTTTCCAACTCCTTTCTGGTCATTCTTCATTTATTCCAAACATCGTGCCAATTTCACTTTCATAATCAGTAGATACTTCTAAATCTGCCGTTACCGTTCCATTGTCGAAACGGATAATCCTCGAACACACCCGACTGATAAACTCGTAATCATGCGATACCACAAAGACAATTTTTCCCTCGGCTACCTTTTGGATAAGTTTTGCCACCTGTTCCATGCTGTCGAAGTCAAGCCCGCTTGTCGGCTCATCAAAAACAAGAAGCTCTTTTCCGCAAATCATACTTACCGCAACAGCTAAACGCTGTTTCTGACCACCAGACAGCGTATTTGGATGTCTTTCTCGAAATGCCGCTATATCAAGGTCTGCAAGTGTTCGGTTTATCAATTCATAATCTGGATTTCGTATCCCAAGCGTACATTCCGTTTCAACTGTTTCTGCAAAAAGCTCATAATTAACATCCTGCATAACCATATAAGAACGCTTCATGCGGTCTTTTGTATTTTGGGGTTTGCTTTCCCAAAGAAAATCTCCTGAATACTCTTTGTGCAGACCGCAAAGTGTTCTTAGGAAAGTGGTTTTTCCTGCTCCATTGTGACCGACAATCCCTATGATTTCTCCTTTTGCAGCTTTAAAATTGATATGTTCCATAACTGGCTGCTTGTTATAATACAAGGATACATTTTTTATTTCCAAGACCATAGGTAAATTCATTTTCTTCTGTGAACGCAAATGAATACTGCTTAGATTTGCAGCCCTAAGTCCCATTTTTTCTCTCGCATCATCGGAAAGTTCCATAAAGGATTTTGGTGTGTAAATTTCTTCTATTTTTCCGTCTGATAAATACACAATTTTATCTGCCAAATCCATCAAATAATATAACCGATGTTCTGCAATTAAAACAGTTTTACCTTGTTCTTTGATGAGCCGCAGGTTTTCTTTTAAGCCGTTGATAGCGTCCATATCCAAATTGGAAGATGGCTCATCCAAGAGGTACACTTCTGGGTTCATAGCATAAACGCTGGCAAAGGCAATTTTTTGTTTTTCTCCGCCAGACAATCCAAAGATGTTTCTTCCTCTCAAATACTGAATATTCAATTCCTTAGCTGCCGTATCTAACCTTTTATGTAATTCTTCTGGCGGTAGGGCTTCATTCTCAATGCCAAAGGCAATTTCACTATCTGTATCCACATTAAAAAACTGGGTTCTGGGATTTTGAAAAACACTTCCGACACATGATGAAATTTCATACATTGGCATTTCTGATATTTTCTTTTTTTCTATTGTTGCTGTTCCTTTCAATTCTCCCGTAAAGAAATTTGGAATAAGACCATTTATCAGCCTTGTAATTGTCGTTTTTCCACATCCCGAACGCCCGCAAAGCAAAATAAATTCGCCCTTTTTTACGGATAACTCTATGTTCTCAAGACTTCCGTTCATTTCGTCTGGATAGGAAAAACTGATTTGTTTCAATTCAATCATTCACATATCCTCCTATATAAACAAGCCCACAACAAATAATGCAAGAAAACAGCCTATTATCAACACATCTCTTATCCTAAAGCGTATCTGAACGATACAAGTGCGTGGCAAAGGATTTTCAATTCCCCTTGTTACTGCTGCAATCGAAAGCTCGTCTGCTGCTTTAGAAGCTGCCATAAGGAGAGGAACATATACACACTCTATTGTCATATTCGGATTTTTTATAAAGCTCTTAAATGATGGCGATACATCTCTTAGCCGCATTGCATCCTTTATGTAGTGCCAATCTTCCCGAACAGTCGGAAAATAACGAAGCATAACCGCAAAGGGAATAACTACCTTTTTAGGAATATGTGCTTTGTTCATGGCGGATAAAAATTCATTTACTCTTGTTGTCGAAAGCACGATCCCTGAAAGCAAGCCGCATGGATATACCTTGAAAAACAGGCTAAGCCACGCAATAAACATTGTATGTGCCATACCCGCCCCGTCTTGTAAAAACAGCATCGTAAGTCCATATAAAATAAAATAGAATGCTGTTCCGATTATGGTATATCTAATTTTCCCAGATAAAGTGCCATACACGGAAATAAGCGCAATCAGAATACACTCATACTGCAATGTGGGTGTTGTAGTTGCTGTTAAAGCACAAAAACCTATCAAAATAATTTTTGTCCGAGGGTCAAAATTAAGAAATCTGGTTTTGTGTTCTAACTGAGGGGTCATGCTGTAATACCTGCTTTCTCGAATTGCTTTTTCAACATTTTGCTTCCAACATACCCGCTAATGCCTGCTACTAAAATCGTTCCAACATACATAACAACAAGCACCCACCAATCTGCGGCAGATTGCATAGCATCAATGTAATCCTGCGTAGTGCCGTTTTTCAGCATTGTACCCGCCCATGCTTCTGGATTGATAAAATAAGCAAGGTATGTTCCTGTTGAGCCTAATGAATATACAATGTATGACAAAATATTCATTTTTTTGCTGTGATAACCTTTTAGACCCGCAAGAACATCTGCAAGAACAGCTCCTATCAAACCGCCGAGGCACATTGCCCAGTGCATCCCCAGTACAAAACCAATAGTTGCTAATAATACGCCAATAATTGTAAGCGTTCCTCTTTTGGGTACTTTAGCCATTAAAAGCAAAAAGACGGGGCCCGGTAGCAAAGCAGCTCCGATTGGGTAATAAAAAGTAAGTGTTGGTGTAACCGAAAAGATTGTTCCTCCTATCATGGAGCATACAGACAGAATAGCCGTAAATACTCCAATAACAATCAAATCCTTAACCGTCAGTCCTTTTTTTGCCTGTGCTTGAATAGACATATTAAATTCCTCCATTTTCCGATTTTTTCACGAGTTGACTTATATTTTCAGCCGTGATAAAATTGTGTTAGTTGTTGCTAACCGCAATATTCATTATACTCCTGACGGTGCCTTTCTCCAATACCATTGCACAAGGAAAGCCCAAAGCGTATGATAAAACGACCAAAATGTATGAAAGAACGGTGAGATATGTTGGAAATTGGAAATTACTATCACGAAGAACTTATCAAACATGGATTTCGTGAAAAAACAATAAACAGCGAATTTAATTCTGTTGGCAAACTATATTCCATTCCATCAGAAATGGGAAATGGTGTTTTTTGGATTTATGGTCAAAAGGACTTATACGACATAAAAATCCACGATTTCTATTTTTTCGAAGATTCCTTTTTTGACTTGGAACAAAGGGAATGCTTAGACATTTGTCTGTATGAGTCAATATCGGGCGAAGAAATTTCTCCTTATCGCCGCCTGACAGCGGGATGTGTGAAATGCTTTATAGGCGGCAATAAACCGTGCATGACCCTCGTACATAAAAATATACCTATCCGCACGATTGAAATTGAGATTATGCCTGCTTATTATGAAAAGTATTTGCAAGAGAGTTTCCCGAATGAATATGTTGACCCGCACGAAGCGTTCCATAATATTTCTTGGACTGATAATTTCCCAGAAATGATTAGTCTGTTGCATCAGATATGGAATTATCGTGGCGAAAGTATAGCGGCAAAACTTTTTTATGAGGGAAAGGTTGCAGAAGCAATTTCACTTGTTATTGACTACAATCAAAGGCAAAAACAGGTACAGGAAGTGCATATTTCAAAACAAGATATGAAATCTCTTGAAAATGTTACCGCTTATATCAACGATCACTTTAATTGTGATATTTCAGTTGACAATCTTTGCCGTATTGCATGTATGGGCAGAACAAAATTTAAAACATTATTCAAACAGATTTATGGCTGTACCATTACAGATTACATTAGCCAAAGACGGTTAAGCCATGCCGAAAATTTACTCACAACTACTGATTTTACGGTAGAGCAGATTGCCGTTGCTGTTGGATACAGTAATGCAGGGCGTTTTGCTAATATATTCAAAACAAGCACGGGATTGTTCCCAAATGAATATAGAAAAATGGCTCAACGCAGGTAGCTTATGGTAGATTAAGGGGCAGAGAAAATTCTCCAATGTCATTTAGTTAAGATGTTGGAAAATTCTCTGCCCCGTTTTACATTTACATTTCTCATGGCAGGAAATTAAATCTCTTATAGCAAGAAATTACAACTCGTTTAATAAGAACTCTCATTTCCTTAAAATATATGAGTACAGTCATACATCTTTTTCTTATCGCTCACGGTCATCACGCTGCCTTTGCTTTTTCTGGGGCTGATTGTACGGCATATCGCACTCTCTTTGATACCGTTCATTCAGCTTTTCTCTTGCTTCAGATAACTGATTGCAGTAATAGCCCCAGAAATAATCCGTGCCATTTTTGCAATACCAACAGACATACGGATTGGGGGCTTTGGGGTTATGACCGATCACAAGCTCGTTACTCCCGATCGTACAGCTTTCGATAATTTCATAACCGCCGTTGATGCGTTTTTCTTCGTTCATAAGCACCTCTCATTCTTTGGCATACTTACGGTATGCCTTTTCGCCAGTCGCCCGTAACTTCTGTGTGGGGCGGCTTCCCGCCAGTTCTGGGTACTTCGCCTGCAACTTCCGCCTTGTCCTGCTGACGCTCTCAAAGCTCGGCAAGCCGAGATATTTGTGCTGCGTCATAATCTCTGCAAGGGGTATCGCCCCTGCATCCTTTAGGCACACATTACAGAGGGCAAGGTACAGCACCATATCGTCGTTTCGGGCGTCTGTATTCTTTTCAAGAACGGCTTTTACTTTCTTTTCGATGGTTTTCAGATTCCTCATAGTTTCCTCCAGAAACAGAAAGAGGGCGGCATCTTTCAGCCGCCCTTCTCCTGCAAAATCGGGTCATTTATTCTTTCGGTTACGGAGATTGAGCCAGACTGCCGCACCTACGATAAACACCACAATGGTTTCGCCGTCATTTGCTGTGATATGAACGGTTGCGGTTTCCTGTCCTGCGTACTCAAAGACAACAGGGTATTTGGTATCGTCTTTCAGATAAGCGGAGTTTGTGCTGATTTCCTGCACATAGTAGCTGCCCATCGGCAGGTCGCTGATTGCTTTCCCGTGACCGTTCCCGTCAAGGGTAATGACCTCGATCAGACCGTCCGCAGGAATGACTGTACCGTCTGCGGCTGTCAAATCTTTTTCCGAATACAGTCCAAAGGTTACATCAAGGATTTCTCCATTGTTCCCAACGCCGTAATCCTTATCCACTTCAAGACTCTTTACAAGGTCGATTTCCACACGCTGCCTTTCGTTATAGAAGCTCGTGGCGGTTTCGGTAACAGCTACATTCTGACCTGCATACACAAGCTCGACAGTATGGGTTTCCCCATTCAGCACCATTCCGTAAGGGGCTTCAATTTCCCTAACCTCATATTTGCCCAGATACAGCTCTTTGGATTTTGCCGCACCGTCCGTGCCTGTGGTAAGGGTGTCAACAACCTCGCCTTTTTCGACTCTCAATGTTCCGTCCAGAGTGTAAATATCCTCAGCGGCGGTAATCTCATATACCGCACCCTCCAGACCGCTGACAGAGAAAATCGGCTGATACAAGCCCTTGTCGCCTGCCACGGTGGAGAACACCTCGCCAGATTTGGAAACGGTAATCGTGCCTTTCTGCGCCAGATTGGAGCGTACCACCTCAATGACGGTAATGCCGCTTTCCTCGGCAGAGTTATCCTGCACCACATCAAAGTAAACAGGCTCGGAGTTCAGCACATAGCCATAGGGAGCTTGTACCTCCACGATAGAGTAGCCCGTACCGTATTCCAACGTCTGCGGCGTAATAAGGTCGCCGTCCGCTGTGGTATAAAAGGTGTCAATGGTCGTTACTTCGGGATAAGTGAACGTCATTGTCACAAGTTCGCCATTCGGGTCGTAAATCTGGAAGCCTGCGCCCGCATACGGGATGGTCTTGCCTGTTTCCGCATCTTTCTTGACAATCTTGATATAGCTTTCAAAGTTGGCGTTGTTGATGAGATAGCGGTAGGTCTGACCGTCTGCGCTGATAAACACATCAAAAGGCTTCATCAGCTCCCGACCATCCCAACCAGAGGTCTGCTTCACGGTATAAATGCCGTAAGGCATATCCTTTGTCTGGGCAAAGCCGTTTTCATCGCAGGTGAGGACATCACGCTCGGTTTCCTTTGCGTCCTCATAGCTGCCTGCGGATTTCAGATAGACCTCAAAGGTCGCCCCTGTTTCGGGTGTTTCAATCTGGGTTTCTCCGTCATCGGTGTGCTTGATAATAGCGATATTGCCCTTGATGACCTGCTCGTTTACATCGTTGGCGGCAGAGTTATATTCCACGGTGTAAAGCTCTGGCTCTGCGCCTACCTTGTGAATGGTCGTATCGAGCAGATAGCCCTCGGACGGTGTAATCTCTCTGACCGTCCAATCATTGCCGCAGACATAATACTTGGTCGTAAACTGTCCGTTTTCATCTGTGGTGTAGGTGTCAATGAGTTCCTCGCCCTTGTAAATGCCGTAAACCGCACCCGCAAGGGAAGCGTCGCCCTGTGCCGTTCCTGTTTCCGCATCGGATTTCGTCACGGTTACATTGAATTTTTTCAGAATGTTCGTAAAACTGCGGCTTGTGACCTTTTCCCATTCAATCGGGGCTGTCTGGCTTTCGGGAACGACGTAGCGGATTGCCGTATCCACTTCCTCAACCACATACGGGGTATCGCCGCTGATAAGGACATTCTCAAATTTTGCCACGCCGTTTTTATCGGTCACGGCATATTCATCAACGGGCAAGCCGCTAAGGGAAGTGCCGTAAAGGTGGAATTTCACGCCCTCCACAAGATTATCCTCAGAATTTTTGATAACCTCCAGAGAGCCACGCTTCAAGGTGTTGTTGAAGTTTACGGTAGTGGTCTTTCCACCGATAAGGGTCACGGTCTGGCTCTGCTGCGGCTCATAGCGGTCAATGGACTGTTCCGTGATGGTATAGGTGGCAGGGAATAAGCCCTCCACGGTAATGTTTCCGTCTTTGTCTGTCGTTACGGTCTTGTTGAAGTTATCGCCCTTGATATGAAACTGAATACCGCCGACAACGCCGTCCTCAGAAGTTTTCTTCAGCGCAATCGTGCCTGTGGGTGTTTCAATGTTGATATAGGCGGCAACCGTATCGGCGTTCTCAACACCAGTGACGACATCCTGCAAGTTCGGGTCGCCATAAGCAATCATCTTTGCGCTTTCGCTGACCGTTGGCACATCGTTTCTCTTTGCCGTGATACGGACAGAGCCAGAAATAGCAACGGCAGAGCTGATCGTCAGTTTATCTCCAGACTTTGACACCTTTACATTTCCGTCAGAGCTTGAAAAGCTGTAATCGGAAAGGACGCCGTTTTTATCGGTCAGCGTAATGCTGTACTTTCCGTCCTTGTAGGCAAGCTCTTTGGTAATATCATTTTTACCGCCCGACATAAAGCTCGGAATGGTGTTATGCTTCGCCATCAGAGAAACAATCTGGTCATATACCGCCCTTGCCCCGCTGTTCGCATAATTTGAGCCAAAGTGCAGGCTGTAAACCGTCTTGCTTGTCTGGCGGTATGAGCCTGTGGCTTCACGGCAGCCCGTCACAAACTCCCATACAAGGGTCTGTGTCGCAAGCCATTTTTCATCATCACTTCCAGACAGATTGCCTCTGTTGCCTTGATACCCATAGAGCAGGGCAAGCCCTACCGCCTTTTTCTGGCTTGCGGAAAGGGCGTTCCACATTTCCGAGGAATTCTTTTTCAAGGTGTTTCCTGTTTTCAGCGGTACACCCGGCTGAATACAAAACGCCACATCGCCGTCCACATACATACGGTACTTGTAATTTCCCGTACCGCCTGCGGTATATCCGTTAATGACAGCACTGGAATTGTATCTCATCGCATTTCCATTGCTGTCATAGGTGTGGGTAAAGGAAATCGTGCCTATATCGCCCGCAGCAAACGCCGTCGTCGCAGGCAGGACGGACAATGCCGTGACCGCAGCCATTAAAGCAGCCGCAGCCTTTTTAAATAATCTACGAAATTTCATCGTTTACCTCCTGTTATTGTTGAGTTGAATTTTCCTTACTAACCGAAGAAAAAAGCCGCCAGTTGGCAGCTTAAATACTTTCTTTTTTCGGATAGTTCTGGCAGTAATTTAGGGGGAGAGGTGCGGAGAGGGGGAAACCGACAAAGCGGTTAGCCACGAACAGACAGACCTCGCCCTCGGTGTGTGGCTACCGTTCACGGTCTTTGCTCCGCTGCAAATGGCGGTTGTAGAACTCCAACGCTTTCACCACAAAGTCCGATTCCTGCCCTCTGGGTACGGATTTGGGAATGAGCTTTGTTATCCTTTCATCACGGAAAGCGGGCTTTTCCCTCTGGTTTGGCTTTTCTTCCTCCATAATGGACTGGATAACCTCGTCCGTCAGCCTATTCTCCTGCATAAACTTCTTCATTTTGATAGCCTGTGCAAGCGACGGGGTAGCGTCGCTGTACTCCATAGCTTCAAGCAGGGTGTATTGCTGTTCTTCGGGCAGATAAGAGATTTCCACCGCAGGACGGAACGCAATCCGCCTTTCATCTACCATTTGCAGGATTTCGGGAACAAGCTCGGTCAAGCGGATATATCTGCGTATCTGGTCTTTGCTTTCTCCTACAAGTTCTCCTAATTCAGTATCAGAACGCCCCTTTGATAAATTAGTCGCCAATGGCGACGCATTTTCTTTCGGGGGTCTGCCTGCTTGTCGCTTCATCGCTTCAAGCCGCATTTTGTAGGCAAGCGTACTGTACTTTGAGCTTTTTTAATGGTGCGCTTGTCACCTTAAAAATCAGTTCATCAACACAATCGGTATATCTGCCTTGCTGTATAAGCTGATTTTTTAATTCCATGAGGCTATGTAACAGCAGGCGTCTTTCTTGGCTATCCAGATATAAATGGGTTTTCTTTTCTCTCATATTCAGCACCGTCCTTTCTGTTATCTTCATTATATGAAAATCTCTAAAACAGCTCAAAGGTATAAATCTGGCAAAAAAATAAGCGTACCACTATCTCTAATGATACGCTTATTTTTTAGATTACCTCAAAGTGTTTCAAGGCATCTTTTATCGCTTCTACTTTTTCTGCCGTCGGATGTTTCCTCGGCTGTTTCAATTCTTCCACCGCATTGGGAGCGTCGTACATCGGCAAGCCTAAATCTCTCTTTACCTCTGCAATATATGCGGTATGTACTTTGAAGCCGTATTTCGCTTCTATGTACTCCTTTATCATCTTATAGGTCACTCGCTCTTTCGGCTTGTAGGCTTCTGCCCTTTCAGAAATAGCCTTTAGCGGCACTTTGCCCTCTCCCTCGCCAAACTCGACTTTTACGTTAATTACACTGTCAGGCTTTTTGTGGGAAAGCAGTACTACCGTCTCAACATGAACGCCCTGGCAGAACTGATCCACTGCACAGGCGTGGGTCATCTCATATCCTGCCTCATAAAATGCCGGGAGGTCTCTCACAAGACTTGTAACCTTGCAGGAAATGTATACGATCTGGTCTACGCCGTAAGCCAGGATCTTTGGAAGGGCTTTGGGGTGAACGCCATCTCTGGGCGGATCAAGGATGATCATATCCGGTTTCTCCGGCACCTCGTCCAGAACCTTCAGCACGTCTCCGGCAATGAAACGACAGTTATTGATGCCGTTAAGTGCAGCGTTTTCTCTGGCGGCTTTTACCGCGTCTTCCACGATCTCCACACCGATCACCTCGCTGGCAACGGACGCCGCAAGCTGGGCAATGGTGCCAGTTCCGCTGTAAAGATCAAACACTACCTTATCCCTGGTATCTCCTACATATTCCCGCACCTTGGAATACAGGATCTCTGCAGCCAGGGAATTTGGCTGGAAAAAGGAAAAGGTGCTGATCTTAAATTTCAGTCCAAGAAGTTCTTCATAGAAATAATCCTTTCCATAAAGGATCTTCGTCTCGTCGCTCTGTACCACGTCGGATAAAGAATCATTTAAAATGTGCATGATCCCCACGATCTTCCCTTCCAGCGGAAGTGCAAGAAGCTGATCTTTCAGAGGCTCCAGATCATATTCTTCCTGGGTGGTGGTTACCACATGGACCAGGATCTCACCACTTGTGACGCCTCTTCGAAGAAGAAGATGTCGAAGATACCCCACATGCTGCAGCTTTTTATAGAAGCTGGCATTACGCTCCAGGAAAAACTCCCGCACACAGACCAGGATCTTCGTCATATCCGGATGGACCAGTTTACAATCATCCGTATTCAGGATATCGTAAGTGCTTCCCTTCTTGTGAAGTCCAAGGGACAGCGGCCCATCCTTATACTCATCCCCAAAGGAAAACTCCATCTTATTGCGGTACCCGAACTCAATAGGACTGCCGTAGATCCCATCCCAGTGATATAAACGATCTGCAGCCTCAGCTTCTTCTGTCCCATCACCGTTCTTCCCGATCTTAGCCAGGCTCTCTCTTACTGCCCCATCCAGAAGTTCTCTCACCTGGCGCTCCTTCATCTCCTTCTGCGCCTCATAGCTCATGGTCTGGTACATGCAGCCGCCGCATGCCGGAAACTCCTGACAGGCAGGTTCTCTTGTTTCCAGGGGAGATTTCTCCAGGACCTCCAGAAGACGTCCTTCCGCCCGGCCGGAACGTTTCTTATTGATCATAAACCGGACTTTCTGTCCCGGGATTCCGTTTTTTACAATTACTTTCTGGTCATCAACCCAAACAAAACCTTTGTTTGGAAATTCCACTTTTTCTATAATACCTTCGTAAATTTCACCTTTTTTCATAAATCCTCTTTCTGTTTTATAACCAGCAGACAATAGTTCGAACATTCAGGATCCTCTTTACTGTCTGCTCATGAACGCCAACGTTTCACGGTCCGTCTTCAAAAATCAAGCCCCGGTATCGCGCCGGGGCTTCAATTATCCGCATCTCATATTCATACATAACAGACAGCCATTCTGATCTGTTCAAAACAGCCTCTGCAGTGAAAGTTCTTACTCTTCCTCATCCTCGAAATAATCATCGAAGTCATCATCAAAATCTTCTTCAAAATCTTCCAGGTAATCCGGAGCGAAGAAACGATATACTGCAAATGCGATTCCTGCAACAGCTGCAACTGCGCCGATGATCGCCAGTACCCAAAGGACTGTGTTCTTATCTTTCTCTTCTTCTTTTTTCTTCAGTGTTGCAAGCAGTTCTTCAAGCTTTGTTGTATTTAAATTCATAACACTGCACCATCCTTTCTTTCTGTTCGGCTGTACTGTCTGACAGTAAACCGGCAGCACAGCAAAAATATTCTATCACTGTACCGACCTTTCCTAAGTGTTCTTATTATACCACCATATGTCTGATTTTACCATAACTTACGCAAATTTTAACAGGAACATTCCGGAATAATGTTATTTGCAGCTGCTTCGAAATATTTTCACAAAATATATGCAAAACGGCCATTTCATTTTCAGATCTTCTTCAGTTTGGCAAAACCTGCGAACATTTTTTTCACACCGACTTTGTCAAAATCTACCGTTACCTCGTAATCCCGGCCGCCTTCTACAATATTCTTCACGATACCAACTCCGAATTTCACATGGCGCACGGTATCACCGACTCCGTAATCCAGCTTCGCTGCCTTGGTAACGGTGAAATCCTTCTTCTGAAGGCTTGTTTTTGCCTGGAAATTCATTTTCATCTGGGCATAGACGCTTTTCGGAGATACGATATCATCTACCCTGGGCTTTTTCTCCTGAATGGTATGTCCAAGATCTACCAGCTCCCGTGGAACCTCCCTTACAAAACGTGACACACGGTTATACTGAGTCTCCCCACGGATCATCCGCTGTTTTGCACAGGTTAAAGTCAGTTCCTTCATGGCACGGGTGATCCCCACATAACAGAGCCTTCGCTCCTCCTCGATATCCGACGGATCACCGGACCAGATGGAAGCATATCCCGGAAAAACACCGTCCTCCATTCCCACGATAAATACATTTGGGAACTCCAGTCCCTTGGCACTGTGAAGGGTCATCAGCAGCACATAATCCTGATCCGGATCAACAGAATCGATATCTGCCACCAGTGCGATCTCCTCCAGAAATGCAGAAAGTGTTGCCGGCTGTCCGGCCTCCTCCATGGCTTCCTGGAAGGATTCTGTCTTGGAGATCAGCTCATCGATATTTTCAATCCTCGCCTGGGCCTCCTCCGTTTTCTCTGCCTCCAGTTCCTTCACATAACCGGTAAGCTCAATGACCTCTTCCAGGGTTTCACGGACTGTATAGGCCTCTGCCTTACTTTTCAGTCCCTGGATAAAGGATACAAAATCATTGATCTTTCCTGCTGCCCTGCCAATGGACGGTACTTCCTCCACCACGCGGAGCGCATCATAAAAGCTCAGGTTCATCATATCCGCATAGTCCTGGACACGGCCGATGCTGGTGAGTCCGATCCCTCTTTTTGGCACATTTAAGATCCTGCGCACAGCCAGATCATCACTGGCATTGTCAATGGTCTTCAGATAGCTTAACAGATCCTTGATCTCTTTGCGGGCATAAAAATTCACGCCGCCGACAATCTTATAAGGAACATTTGCCAGGAGAAATTTCTCCTCAAAGAGACGGGACTGGGCATTGGTCCGATAAAGTACTGCACAGTCCTTGTACTGGAATTTCCCGTTGCGGCGCCCCTGGATGATCTCTCCTGCAACATACTCCGCTTCCTCAAATCCGTTGTTGAACTGACGGAAATGTACTTTATCGCCCTCTTCGTTCTCTGTCCAGAGGCGTTTTTCCTTACGCTCTGTGTTGTTGACGATCACCTCATTGGCTGCATTGAGGATGTTCTGGGTAGAACGGTAATTCTGTTCCAGGCGCACCACCTTAGCCTCTGGAAAAACCTTCTCAAAGCCTAAGATGTTCCCGATATTTGCTCCACGAAAACGATAGATGGACTGATCATCATCACCAACCACACAGAGATTCTTGTATTTTTCAGCAAGAAGACTTACGAATTTAAACTGGGCAGTATTGGTATCCTGATACTCATCCACCATAATATATTTGAAACGTTCCTGATAATAGTCCAGGATATCCGGATTATGCTGAAAAAGCTCCACAGTCTTCACGATCAGGTCATCAAAATCCAGCGCATTGTTTCCCCGGAGGATAGACTGATATTCCTTATACATACCGGCAATCTTCCGTGCATCCGGATCGCCGCCCGCATTCAGCTCCATCTCTTCCGGTGTGATCAGTTCATCCTTGGCATGGGAAATCTCAGCAAGAACGCCTCGTTCCTTGTAAATCTTGGTATTGATATCAAACTTCCGGAAGATTTCCTTCATGACTGTTTTTTGGTCGTCGGCATCATAAATGGTAAAATTACTGCCAAAGCCCAGCACCTCAATATGTCTGCGCAGGATCCTCACGCAGGCGGAATGGAAGGTGGAGACCCATACGCTCTCCGCACCCATTCCCGCAATTTTATTCACACGTTCCCGCATCTCACTGGCAGCCTTGTTGGTAAAGGTGATCGCCAGGATATTCCATGGGTTTACACCCTTTTCTTCCATTAAATAGGCAATCCTGTGGGTCAGCACTCTTGTTTTTCCGGAACCGGCTCCTGCGAGGATCAGAAGTGGTCCCTCTGTATGTACGGCAGCTTCCCGCTGCATAGGATTCAATGTGTCCAAAGCATCATGTATACTCATTTTGATCTCCATTTCTTTTTCCATATGAACAGTATCTTTATATACTATCATGACTTTACTTTCCGGTAAACCCACCTCTCTGAAAAAAAGTTTCTTTACAAGTAGTATTTAAAACTATATAATAAGGAGCAGAGGTGATAATGCGATGACAGAAAACGAAAAAGAAATGATGAACAGCATTTTTGCAAAAATTGCTGAGCTTGATTATATAAAACCCGATGAAATTCCCAATATTGCTCTTTACATGGATCAGGTCACAACCTTTATGGAAGATAATCTCGCTTCCACCAAGCGTCATGATGATGACAAAATCCTGACCAAGACCATGATCAACAATTACGCAAAGAACAAGCTCCTTCCCCCGCCGGAAAAGAAGCGCTATTCCCGGGAGCATCTGCTGATGCTGATCTTTATCTACTATTTTAAGAATATCCTCTCCATCAGTGATATCCAGACCCTTCTGGGACCGATCACCGAGAAATACTTCAAGTCCGTTACAGAAAAGGACATGACTTACATCTACCAGGAGGTTTTCAGTATGGAGCAGTCACAGATCCGTTACCTGGAAAAGGATCTTATGCGCCGTTTCAAAAGTGCCGGAGAAATTTTTGAGGACGCCGACCCGGAGGATAAGGAATTCCTTCACCAGTTTTCCTTTATCTGTCTTCTTAGCTTCGACGTATACATGAAAAAAATGATCATCGAAAACATGATCGACCACATGAATTCCTCAAAAGATACGGATTCCTCAAAAAAAGACAAATAATATCCGGATCTCACATCCGGTCATAAACGTGCGTCGCCGGGCGCACCGAAAAAAAAGAGACAGACGCACGATCGCCTGTCTCTTTTTCGTTACAGCATTATCCGTTATCATCACGGTATGGACGTAAGCCTTATTCTGCTTCGCCGCCCTGCTCCCCGTTATCCTTCTTCATACGTGCAAATACCATCTCATAACCATCATTTCCATAGTTCAGGGAACGGTTCACACGGCTGATCGTAGCTGTGGAAGCTCCTGTTTTCTCGGAAATATCAAGGTATGTACGCTTATCAGTAAGCATCTTGGCTACCTCGAAGCGCTGAGATAAAGAAAGCAGCTCATTGATGGTGCACACATCCTCAAAAAATGTATAACACTCTTCCTTGTCCTTCAGGCACAGGATCGCTTCAAAAAGATGATCCACAGCCTCCGTCCTGATTTTTTTGCTCATTGTTACGCTCCTTTAAAATACATAATTTTCGTCTAATACAATACTGATATTTTAACACTCTAAATCGTGATAAGCAAGCCTTTTAGGGAAATTTAATAAACTATTTCGCTATTTTGTCTTTCTATGGCGGACACATGATTTTCCCATTTCCACTGCCCCGGAAAACATTTGGGATTTGCTTTTTCTGCTGTGATTGGGTATACTTAAAATAATATCCAAAAGAAAAGGAGACTTATCAAATGAATCGTTTTTTCAACATGGACAACAAATTCTTCGTGTTCATGGGACGCGTAGCAGACCTGCTTCTTCTGAATTTTCTGTGCATCCTCTGCTGTATTCCGGTTGTCACCGCAGGCGCCTCCATAACAGCTCTCTACTATGTCACACTGAAGATGGCAAGAGACGAAGAATCTTATATTGCCCGCAGCTTTTTCCGCTCATTCAAACAGAACTTCAAACAGGCGACCATCATCAATATCATCATGCTCCTCACCGCTGCTGTTCTGTTTATCGATCTTCGGATCGCCAGAGCCGGAAGCGGAGCTATGTACAAAGGACTTTTCAGTCTGTTCATTGCATTTGCACTGATCTATGCGATGATCCTTCTGTACATTTATCCGATCCTTTCCAAATTTTTTAATTCCGTCAAGAATACCTTTGTAAATGCATTCCTGATGTCCGTCCGCCATCTTCCGCTGACACTTTTGATGCTTGTGATCTCTGCGTCTCCACTCCTACTGATGTGGCTTTTTGCTTATGTGAGCTACGCACAATTTACATCCATCCTGATCATGCTTTTTATTCTGATGGGATTTTCCACGCTGGCCTACTGGAAATCAAAGATCTTTGTAAAGATCTTCGATAACTATATACCGAAAGATGAAAACGAAGAAAACGGCGAAGAGAAAAACGAACCGAAAGAGGCATAATGAAGCGCTGGAACGACAAGCCTTATCATTCTCTGGACTATATGCTCCGGGAGCGATACGGCGAAAAGGTCTACCGGGTTGCATTAAACGGCGGCATGTCCTGTCCCAACCGTGACGGCACCCTGGGCAAAAAAGGCTGCATTTTCTGCAGCCAGGGCGGAAGCGGAGATTTTGCAGCAAACGCCGCTCTTTCCATTACAGAGCAGATCAACACACAGATCAAAAGTCTCTCTTCCAAACGCCCGATTCATAAATATATCGCCTATTTTCAGGCATATACAAACACATACGCTCCTGTGGAACACCTGCGTAAGATCTTCACAGAAGCCATCTCCCATCCGGATATCGTGGCACTGTCCATTGGTACCAGACCGGACTGTCTGGGAGATGATGTACTGGAGCTTCTTTATTCCCTGAACCAGATCAAACCGGTGTGGGTGGAGCTGGGACTCCAGACTATCCATGAAGATACCGCCAGATATATACGGCGCGGCTATCCACTGTCCTGTTTTGATACCGCAGTAAAAAATCTCCGCGCAGGCGGCATCGAAGTGATCGTCCACACCATCCTGGGGCTTCCCGGCGAAAGCCGGAAGGATATCCTGGAAACAATGGCTTATCTGAACGCCATGGATATCCAGGGGATCAAGCTGCAGCTTCTTCATGTACTGCGTGGTACAGATCTTGCCGCTGATCATGAAGCCGGTCTTTTCCGCACTTATGAACGGGACGAGTATCTGAACCTTGTCATTGACTGTCTGGAACATCTCAGACCGGATATCGTGATCCACCGGGTCACCGGCGACGGACCGAAGGATCTGCTGATCGCACCTTTATGGGCCAGCCGCAAACGAGAAGTTTTAAACCTTCTTCATCACCGGATGAAAGAAAGAGCAAGTTTTCAGGGAAAAGCTCTCGAAGCCCTTTCCCGCAGCCAGTAAAAAGGAGGATTCTTATGGCATCACCTTTTACAACCTATAAGCTTATTATTTTATATATGCTGCAGAATTCCGATGGGGATCTCACAAATTCCCAGATCACCGATTTTATCCTGGACCGGAAATACACCAATTATTTTCAGCTCCAGCAGGCAGTTTCCGAACTTGTGGAGGCAGATCTGGTGGAAATGTCTTCACAGTCCAACCGCAGTTACTATCGACTGACCTCCGAGGGAAAAAACACTCTGAAATATTTTTCCAAAGAACTTTCCTCTGACATCAAGAAAGAAGTGGAAGAATATCTCAATTCCCTCCACTGCAAGATCGAAGAACATCTCCTGACTCCTGCAGATTACTATCCCACCAAAGAGGGCAGCTACTCGGTACGTCTGCGGATCATCGAAAGCGGCGTCAGCATCGTCGATCTCAGCATCAATGTGCCAAATCTTGCTGCTGCACAGTCTGTATGTGAAAGCTGGCCTTATAAATACCAGAATGTTTATGACAAAATAATGGAGGAGCTTCTCTGAGAGGCTCCTCCGTTTTACTTATATTCATTTATTTCGCTTCTTCGTGGATCTTCTTCATATGCTCTTTCAGTTTCTTTTCATATCCCATATCACTGAGCTCGTAAAAATGTTCTCCTTCGATTTCTGATGGCAGATACTGCTGTTTTACATAGTGATTCGGATAATCATGGGCATATTTATATCCGATACCATGACCCAGACTTTCGTGGCCACCATAATGGGCATCCTGCAGATGCACCGGAACGGTTGTCTTCTTCGCCTTCACGCAGCGCATGGCTTCCTGTATGGCATTTACTGCAGAATTGCTCTTGGGTGCACAGGCCATGTATGTAACTGCCTGGGAAAGAATGATCTGGGACTCCGGCATTCCCACACGTTCCACTGCCTGTGCTGCTGCCGTTGCCACGCAGAGGGCCTGGGGATCTGCGTTTCCGATATCTTCGGAAGCAAGGATCATGATCCTTCTTGCGATAAATTTCACATCTTCTCCTGCATAGAGCATTTTTGCCAGATAATAGACTGCCGCATCCGGGTCGGAGCCACGCATACTTTTGATAAATGCGGAAATAATGTCGTAATGATTGTCTCCGTTCTTATCGTAGCGCACCACACGCTTCTGGATACACTCAGAAGCCACCTCAAGAGTCAGATGGATCTTACCGTCTGTATCACGGGGTGTGGTGAGGATTCCCAGTTCTATGGCGTTTAAGGCGCTTCTGGCATCTCCTCCTGCCATATCTGCCAGAAATTCCAGAGCATCCTCCTCGATCACCGCCCCATAGCTTCCCATTCCACGTTCCGGATCGTTAACCGCACGCAGGATCAGTTCCTTTATCTCCGGTATCTCCAGGGACTTCAATTCAAAGATGATCGATCTTGAAAGAAGCGCTCCGTTTACCTCAAAATATGGATTCTCTGTTGTGGCCCCGATAAGAATGATGGTTCCGTCCTCCACAAAGGGAAGAAGATAATCCTGCTGTCCCTTGTTGAAACGGTGGATCTCATCAATGAACAGAATGGTCTTTTTTCCATACATGCCGAGATCGTCCTGTGCCTGCTTTACAACTGCTTCCATATCTTTCTTCCCTGCTACGGTTGCATTGATCTGGGTAAAGCTGGCGCTTGTGGTATTGGCGATGACTTTTGCCAGGGTGGTCTTTCCGGTTCCCGGAGGGCCGTAAAAAATAACAGATGTCAGCTTATCCGCCTTTATGGCACGATACAGCAATTTATCTTTTCCTACGATGTGCTGCTGTCCCACCACCTCATCCAGCGTTCGCGGACGCAGCCTGGATGCAAGAGGTGACTCCTGATCCAGCGTTTTTGACTTTGCGTATTCAAATAAATCCATGGCTTTCACTCCTGTATTTTCTGTAAAAAGCGGATATTCACGATCCGTATTCTTTTCATAGATCTGTATCCGGCAACGATCGTTTCATTTGTTTCCGGCATACGGACAGATTCCTTATTTTTATAATTTTACCTGTTTGCACATAAAAAAGCAATCGTTTCTGCCTTTTCGGCAAATCACAGTTACATCACCAGCAGCTGATCTGCAGTTACCAGGTCATATCCTTCTTCCGTAAGCATATCCGCGATCTCCAGGGCCGCTTCCACGGAGGTAGAAAAGCTGTCATGCATCAGGATAATGGAGCCATCCTTCACTTGTCTTTTTACGATATTTTCCACAGAACGGACATTTTTTGATTTCCAGTCCAGGGTATCCACATCCCAAAATACCGGCAGCATGGTCACACAGAGCTCCAGATCCTTCGGCCAGGCACCGTAGGGCGGGCGAAGATACATGGGATATTCTCCGGTGATCTCGTAGATCTCATTATTCGTCTTTATGATCTGCTGACAGGCCTGATCACCGGGAAGCTTATCAAGCTGCACGTGATCATACGTGTGATTACCGATGAGATGACCGTCTCTCTGCATCTGCGTTACGATCTCCTCATTTCCCCGGATATTTTTTCCCATAAGAAAAAATGTGGCATGGATTCCACGCTTCCGCAGGCCATCCAGAAGCAGAGGTGTATATGTTGCATGCGGTCCATCATCAAAGGTAAGAGCCACACGTGGACGATCCTCTTTTTCGCTTCTGTCAGAGGCTGTCTCAGCCACCGGTTCTGCTGCTTTTTGTCTGTACTGCGCCGCCACCAGCCGGAACATCCCCTCACCGGCGATCATTCTGGTCACCCGCATCCGAAATGCACTGTCTGAGATTTTTCCATATCCGCTGAGCAGGATCAATACCATTGCCACTACACAGAAATATTTTTTTCGCTTATCCATATTTCCCGCCGGATCAAATATACTTTTCCACAATATATGAAAAAATCCCCGGGAAAAGACTTTTGGCTTTTCTTTCCCGGGGAATATTCTCTGATATATGTCTTATTTTTTCAGGATCTCAAGTGCACTCTCGATCTCCTCCACGCATTTCTCATAACCAAGGGTACCGTTATCCAGGCACAGATTGTATTTCGTCATGTCTGCCCAGTCAACACCCATGAAACGTTTGCAGAAATCTTCTTTGCGTTTGTCATCCTTCTGCATAAATTTCTCAATATCCTTTGTAGTTCCGCTGAGTTTCTTACTTGCCTCACGGATACGGAAATCCCAGTCTCCGTAAACAAACACACGAAGAACATTGGAATAATCCTTCAGGATCATATTTGCACAACGTCCGATGATCACACAGGACTCTGTTTCTGCCAGCTGCCGGATCACCTTTGCCTGATAATTAAACAGGTTCTCATCGGATGTAAAATCCTTACTCTGAGGCGGGATCAGCTCACCCTTGTAGATTCCGGACTTTGCAAAAAATCTCTGCTTTGTGCTGACATTTTCATCTGCCCTTCCAAAAAGCTGCTCATGAATGCCGCTCTCCTCAGATGCCATGCGGATGATATCCTTGTCATAGTAAGAAATCCCTAATTTCTTTGCAAGCTCCTCTCCGATGGTACGTCCACCGCTTCCATACTGTCTTGCAATGGTAATTACGAAATTATCCATGTCTTTCCCCCTACTCTCCAAGATATGCCTTCTGAACGGCCTCGTCATTCAGAAGATCCTCTGCCTTTCCATCCATAGTAATGCTTCCTGTTTCCAGAACGTACGCTCTGTCCGCAATGGAAAGAGCCTTCTTCGCATTCTGCTCAACCAGAAGCACTGTAGTTCCGCTCTCACTTACCTCGCGGATAATGTCAAAAATCTCATTTACAAAAATCGGCGACAGACCCATGGACGGCTCATCCATCAAAATGATCCTTGGTCTGCTCATCAGTGCACGTCCCATGGCAAGCATCTGCTGCTCACCACCGGAAAGTGTTCCGGCACGCTGTCCTTTACGTTCTTCCAGACGCGGAAATCTCTTGTATACACCAGCAAGGCTCTCTGCGATCTCTGCCTTGTCTTTTCTTGTGTAAGCTCCAAGGAGCAGATTCTCATAAACGGACATATCCGCAAATACACGTCTTCCCTCCGGAACATGCGCCATACCCATCTCTACGATCTTATGCGCCGGTGTTCTTGTGAGGTCTTTTCCCTCAAACACAATGCTTCCGGACTTCGGAGAAAGAATTCCGGTAAGTGTCTGAAGTGTGGTTGTCTTTCCGGCGCCATTGGCACCGATCAGCGCAATAACCTCTCCCTGATTTACATGAAAAGAAATTCCCTTCAGAGCCTGGATCACACCATAATAGACCTGGAGGTCCTTTACTTCCAACATTGCCATTGTCTCGTTCCTCCTTATTCTCCCAGATATGCAGTGATAACCGTCGGGTCTTTCAGCACTGCAGATGTCTCACCCTGGATCAGTACCTGACCGAAGTTCAGAACAGTCAGTTCCTCACAGATACCGCCCACCAGTTTCATGTCGTGCTCGATCAGAAGAACAGTCATATCAAAATGCTCCCGCACAAAACGGATAGTATCCATCAGCTCCTGTGTCTCATTCGGGTTCATACCAGCCGCCGGCTCATCCAGGAGAAGAAGCTTCGGCTCTGTGGCAAGAGCTCTGGCGATCTCCAGCTTACGCTGTTTACCATAAGGCAGATTTCCTGCCAGAGTGTCTGCTTCCTTATCCAGATCAAACACCCTCAGTATCTCCATGGCACGTTCATTCATCTCTTTTTCTACCTTGTAATATTTCGGCAGCCTTAAGATCCCGGTCAGTGTGGAATATGGATGATGATTGTGAAGTCCTACTTTTACATTGTCAAGAACCGGCATATCCTTGAAAAGACGGATATTCTGGAAGGTTCTTGCGATTCCGGCCTTGTTGATCTCAATGGTGCTTTTTCCTGTGATATCCTGGCCGTCCAGTTTAATGATTCCCTCTGTAGGCTTGTACACGCCTGTGAGAAGATTGAATACTGTTGTCTTACCGGCACCGTTAGGTCCGATCAGTCCATAGAGCTGTCCCTTCTCAATGGTCATATTAAAGCCGTCAACAGCACGAAGACCGCCGAACTGGATAGACAGATTATTTACTTCCAGCATTGCCATGATCAGGCCACCTCCTTTTTCTCTTTTTTGCCTTTAAATTTCTCTACCATGCGTGCTCTCCAGTCTCTTGCTGCCGGTGCCCAGTTAAAGAGCATCATGATGATCAGTACGATGGCATAGATCAGCATACGGTAGTTTGCGAATCCACGGAGAAGCTCAGGCAGTGCATAAAGGATAATGGTTGCAATGATAGATCCTCTGATATTTCCGATTCCTCCAAGTACTACATACACAAGTACCAGAATGGACATATTGTAATCGAATACAGAAACCTTAAGAAGAGAAAGGTTATGTGCATACAGCACACCTGCAACTCCTGCAAGGGCTGCGGAAATTGTAAATGCAAGCAGTTTGTATCTGGTGATATTGATTCCTACAGACTCCGCTGCAATACGGTTGTCCCTGGTTGACATAATAGCACGTCCGCTTCTGGAGTTTACAAGGTTCTGTACAATAAACAATGTGAGAAGAAGCAGGATCACGCCGATCAGGAAAAAGTAATTCTTGATATCTTTATAAAGAGTTGCTGTTCCCGAAATACCAAGGGCACCTTTGAGAATCTGCTTTCCGCCGGCTTCCAGATGAAGACCGGCTGCACTTGTTGCAACGTGAAGTCCTTTGTCATCCACGCCAATGTAAAGTACATTGATCAGGTTCTTGATGATCTCACCAAAAGCCAGTGTAACAATAGCCAGGTAGTCACCGCGGAGACGAAGTACCGGGATACCGATGATCACACCGAACAGTGCTGCAACTGCCGCACCTACAAGGATTGCAAGGATAAAGCGAGGAACCTGCGGAATGGAGTCTGCAACAACCTGTGAAAACAGGGCACTGGAAAAAGCTCCCACGCACATGAAGCCCGCATGTCCAAGGCTCAGCTCACCGGAAAAACCGACTACCAGGTTCAGGGAAACTGATGCAATGGTATAAACACAAAGGGGAACAAGAAGTCCCATAAGAAGTCTGGAAAGATTTCCAGTTGAGGAAAGTGCCTGTACGATCACAAAAAGCACAATGACAATTCCATAGTTGATCATGTTATTTTTTGTTGTTTTGTTTTTCATATTCTTCATATCGGCCACCTTACACTTTCTCCTGGATGTTCTTGCCGAACAGTCCGGTAGGTTTTACAAGAAGCACGACGATCAGGACTGCAAATACGATTGCATCTGCAACCTGGGAAGAAATATAAGCTTTTCCGAAGATCTCGATGATTCCCAGAAGGATGCCGCCGACCATAGCTCCCGGAATCGAACCGATTCCACCGAATACAGCAGCTACGAAAGCTTTGATACCAGGCATGGCTCCTGTGTACGGAGTCAGTGTCGGATAAGTCTGACAGAGCAGAAGGCCTGCGATCGCTGCAAGTCCGGAACCGATGGCAAATGTGAGGGAAATTGTCGCATTGACGTTAACTCCCATCAGCTGTGCCGCATCTCTGTCCTCGGAAACCGCCTGCATGGCACGGCCAGGTTTTGTCTTTTTTACAAAGAGGGAAAGTCCCACCATGATGATGATACATGCAAGGATGGTTACGATGGTGATTCCCTTGATGGTAAGCTCACCGTCAAACAGTGTGATGGACGGAACTTTGATAACAGCTACGAAACTCTTGGCATCTGCGCCGAAGATCAGAAGTGCCAGGTTCTGAAGCAGATAACTGACACCGATAGCCGTGATAAGAACGGCCAGGTTTGAGGAAGCTTTTCTAAGTGGACTGTAAGCTACCTTCTCAATGACAACACCAAGCAGTGTACAGATCACAACGGAAAGGATCACAGCAAGGATCGGTGACATGCCGCCTCTTGTGATACAGGTAAGGATGATATAAGCTCCCACCATGATAACATCTCCGTGTGCGAAGTTCAGCATCTTGGCAATACCATAAACCATGGTATATCCAAGTGCGATGATCGCATAGATACTGCCAAGACTGATGCCGTCTTTTAAATAAGATATAAAACTCATAACGCACCTCTTTTAATTGTTTATTGATAAGGGAAAAAGGGGACGGTTCCCACTAAAGGTGACCGTCCCCTGACCCCTAACGTTAACAGAAATTACTTATTTCATCTCTACATAAGCACCGTCTTTGATCTCGAATGCTTTCGGCTCTTTATCACACTCGCCATCCTCGGTCCATTTTGCTTTTCCGGTAAGTCCGTCAAGCTCGATGTTTGCCATGGATGCGCTCATTGCTGCACTGATGTCTGCATTTTCCATATCTGGTGTGATCTTTGCATCGTCAGCTGCAAGCTGCATTGCGTAAAGTACATCATATGTATCTGCCGCAAACTGGTTCGGGATCTCACCGTTGTGAGCATCGCCGTATGCTTTTACGAAGTTCTGGCTCTTCTCATCTGTAGCTGTTGCGGAGAATGGTGTCAGAAGCATAACACCCTCTGCAAGGGATTTATCGAAGTTCTCTACATTGAGGATACCATCCATGCCATCTACACCAAAGAATTTAATGTCAAGTCCTGCCTCAGATGCCTGCTGAAGGATCAGCGCATTGTCGGAATAGTAGTTCGGAAGGAAAAGAAGCTCAGCGCCGCTCTTCTTGATCTTTGCAAGCTGTACAGAATAGTCTGTGTTGCTGTCTGTTGTGTAAGCCTCATCTGCAACTACTTCAAGTCCGTCATCAGCAGCTGCTGCAACGAATGCGTCATGTACACCGGAGTTGTAGTCAGCAGCGGAATCATAAAGTACTGCTACTTTCGTTGCAAGTTTGTGCTCGGAAATGTACTGAGCAGATTTGGTTCCCTGTGCCGGGTCTGTGAAGCACATACGGAACTCGTTTGTTCCTGCTGTGATACAGTCAAGTGCTGTTGCGGATGGTGTGAAGAGGAATGTATCCTCAGCTGCCTCAGCTCCTACTGCGATACAGGAACCGGATGTTACAGTTCCACAGAGCATCTGCATTCCTTTATCGATCAGGTCATTGTATGCGTTAACAGCCTTCTCTGGATCTCCCTGGTCATCACCTGCGTCAAGAATCTCTACTTTATATCCGTTGAATCCACCGTTCTCGTTGATCTCATCAGCTGCGATCTTGGCTGCGTTGTATACGTTGGTACCGTACTGTGCGTAATCACCTGTCATCGGTCCGATCACACCGATCTTAAATGTCTCATCTGCTGCAAAAACTGATGTAGGCATCATCATAGCTGCTGTCATCGCTGCTGCTGATGCAACGCCGATTACTTTCTTCCAATTTCTCATAATAATCTCTCCTCCTGCGCTTTACCGCGTTACTAATTAATCAATGGTAAAATTATAGCATCACACTTTTTTTATTGCAAGGTTGAATTTATCTATTCGCATTTTTTCGTCTGATTGCACAAGGCGGACACTTGTCCGCGGTACAGCCTGCGCATTTTTTCAGCAAAACGCCGGACTTTCCACAAACAGAAAAAGCCAGGGATAACTCCCTGGACTTCTTCGTCACATCCTTATTCGATTATGCGATTGCTTTCTTAGCGATCTCAGCAAGAGCTGTGAAGCCTGCTGCATCGTTAACAGCCATCTCTGCAAGCATCTTTCTGTTGATGTCGATGTTTGCAACCTTAAGGCCGTGCATCATTTTGCTGTAGGAAAGTCCGTTCATTCTTGCTGCTGCGTTGATACGAGCAATCCAGAGCTGTCTGAACTGACGTTTCTTCTGTTTTCTTCCTGCATAGGAGCTTGTAAGAGCTCTCATTACAGACTGTTTTGCTACTCTATACTGTTTGGAACGGGCTCCTCTGTAGCCTTTTGCCAGTTTTAATGTACGGTTATGTCTTTTCTTTGCGTTTAATCCGCCTTTAATTCTTGCCATTTCTTAATTCTCCTCCTGTTCGT
The DNA here is from genome assembly GCF_001487165.1 of Blautia massiliensis (ex Durand et al. 2017). Classification (GTDB taxonomy): domain Bacteria; phylum Bacillota; class Clostridia; order Lachnospirales; family Lachnospiraceae; genus Blautia_A; species Blautia_A fusiformis. The sequence continues at coordinate 3,285,186 of NZ_LN913006.1, read as the reverse complement.
CTTCTCTATCTTATAAATATGGTAATACTTTCTTCATGCTCTTTACATTAGTAGAATCAACAACAGTAGATTTTCTCAGATTTCTCTTTCTCTTCTGAGATTTCTTTGTAAGGATATGGCTCTTGTAGGCTTTATTTCTTACTAATTTTCCTGTACCTGTTTTTTTAAAGCGCTTTGCTGCTGCTCTGCAAGTTTTAATTTTTGGCATTATGAATTCCTCCTTGATTTGGTACTTCTAAATTTTATATAGCATCCCGTTCTGCCCGGCTGTTGCCGTGAAGACTGAGATATCTACCGTTTCTCAGTCAGAAACATAGTCATGCTTCTGCCTTCTACCTTCGGAGCCTTCTCTACAGTCGCTATATCGGACAGAAGATCTGCGAAGTCATCAAGCACATGCCTACTGCTGGACATATGTGCCATCTCTCTTCCGCGGAAACGAAGTGTAACCTTAACTCTGTCGCCCTTGCTAAGGAACTTTCTTGCTGCATTTACCTTCGTCTTCAAATCATTCGTATCAATGTTCGGGGAAAGACGCACTTCTTTGACATCGATGGTTTTCTGCTTTTTTCTGGCCTCTTTTTCTTTTCTTGCAAGCTCGTAACGGTATTTACCGTAATCGATGATCTTGCATACCGGCGGTTTCGCCTGTGGGGCAATCTTTACAAGGTCAAGTCCTGCCTCCTGCGCTTTCGCCATCGCTTCTCTGGCGGACACGATTCCAAGCTGAGCTCCGTCCGGACCAATCAAGCGTACCTCTCTGTCTCTGATCTGTTCGTTAATCATTAAACCGCTAATTGTTGTACACCTCCATGAACATGATAGAATTATTTTTTTCTTTCTCATTAATGTAGCTTAAGCCGCACAAAAAAAGCGCAGACAGATGTCCACACTTCAAATAATTACACCTGCGCACTGATGGTTGGTCCGTTCGCAGTACTGTGCAATATTGACCTGAGTCGCTTATCTTCAGCGCTGAGGTGAGAGTGAACTCTGCTTTCTTTTCGCTACGTACTTTAAGAGGATACCATGGTGTCTGCTATTTGTCAACTGTTTTTTATATTATTATGTATTTATTTTTTGAGTATAAATTTTTCTTCTTCCGGACATACTATGCAACATCGGAATCTGTCAAGCCTTACCGCAGTGCTGACGATCAGACAGGATGCGCATTCCGGCAGGCTGACGGTTTCCGGTAAAATCATAATTATCAGGAGGACACTTTTATGACAAGTCTTAAATGCTCCGCACACAACTGCTGCTATAACAAAAATTCTCTCTGCTCCAGGGGATCCATCAGTGTCGAAGGTGCAGATGCTCGTTATGCGGACGACACCGCCTGTGAAAGCTTCCGTGACCAGGAAGAGTGCGCTGTAAAAAATTCCGCAGATCCCTGCTGTGGGTGCGAGACCATTAACATCGACTGCAAAGCACACAACTGCACCTACAATGAGCACTGCAAATGCACCGCAGCTTCCATCAATGTATCCGGTGACAATGCACATCGCTGCTGTGATACAAAATGTGATACTTTCAGCTGCGAATGCTGATATCCTGAACAGAAATCCTGTTTCCATACAGAGCAGACATTCCTGTTTCTTTTGATCAGAAAGTCAAAAAGATCCGGCAACGTTCCAGATGGAGTCTCTGCCGGATCTTATCCTGTTCATTTATTATCTGTTCTTAAGAAAATCCGGGATCTGGATGTCCTTTTTCTGAACAGTGCTTGTAGGAGCCTTTGTTCCAAACTGTGTGGAATTCATAGTCGGCAGGCTGAAGCTTGGCATGTTAAGGTTCATACCGCCTGGCTGTGACTGGCTTGTTTTTTTGGTGTTTCCGAATACAGAATTGGAAGCTCTGTTTCCAAATGGTGTGTTCTGAAGGTTATTGTCTGTAAGACCTGTAGCAATAACTGTAATTCTCGCATAATCTGCAACAGAATCATCATACATAGCACCAAAGATGATGTTTGCATCCTCACCTGTAAGCTCCTGTACATAGCTTGCAGCATCGTTGGCATCCATAAGAGAAATATCTCCGGAAATGTTGATGATCACATGAGTAGCGCCCTTGATGGTTGTCTCAAGAAGCGGAGAAGATACCGCCTGCTGTACAGCCTCCATAGCCTTGTCATCACCTCTTGCCTCACCGATACCGATATGAGCGATTCCCTTGTCTGTCATGACTGTCTGCACATCTGCAAAGTCAAGGTTGATCAGAGCCGGCAGATTGATCAGGTCTGTAATACCCTGTACTGCCTGCTGAAGAACCTCATCAGCCTTACGCAGTGCTTCCGGCATGGTTGTTCTTCTGTCAACGATCTCAAGTAATTTGTCATTGGGGATGACAATCAAAGTGTCAACTGCTTTCTTCAGATTTTCGATTCCCGCAAGTGCATTGTTCATACGGGTCTTTGCTTCAAAACGGAAAGGCTTGGTAACAACACCGACAGTCAGGATACCCATCTCTTTTGCCGCACCGGCGATCACAGGAGCAGCTCCGGTTCCGGTTCCGCCTCCCATACCACAGGTAACGAAAACCATGTCCGCTCCCTCGATGATCTTCTTAACTTCCTCAATGCTCTCCTCAGCTGCCTTCTGTCCAACCTCCGGCTGTGCACCGGCGCCGAGACCTTTCGTAATTTTCTCACCAATCTGAAGTACAGTCGGAGCTTTACACAGTGTCAGAGCCTGTTTATCGGTATTAACACCTACAAACTCAACTCCGCCAATGGCCTCTTCCACCATTCTGTTTACCGCATTATTACCTGCGCCGCCTACTCCAATTACAATAATTTTCGCAGAAGACTCAGCCTCATTCGTCATTATCTCTAACAATGTACTTCCTCCTTTATTTCTACCTGATATCCGATTCAGTGTAATAATCTATTCCAAGCTACATATACACATAGTTATATCATATATTTTTTTCGGTAATTAATCAACCATTAATTTTGTTTTTTTATACTTTTTTCACTAAATTTCGGCACTGTTTCTATTAACCGAAACATTTACAAAACAATCTCTGGCAAAATGTCCAAATACTGGCACTATATATTAAGAAAGCTTTTTTATCTTTACTCATAATCGGACTCATCACTGTAATCGCTGTACGAATTTTCATCATAATCCTCAGCTCCTTCTTCCTGATCACTGCTGTAATCAGCCTCTTCCTCGGTGCTGTCCGTACTGCTGTCTGAAGAGTCTTCTTCATTTTCTGTATCTTCGGTATCCGTACTCTGAGCATCTGGATCTTCGGAGTCTGTTCCGTCTCCGGAGCTTTCTGCCGAAGCCTGATAATCCTCCAGAGCGCCTACGTAATTGCCATCACGGTCATATTCACTGACTCCGTCATAGCCTCCGTCTTCCCGGTAACCGCCCTTCCAGTTTCCTTTTTCTGCCATGGTTTCTTCTGTGGGGGCTTCGCCTACATAGGTCATGTTGGCATCGTACTCACCACTGCCTGTGTAATCTCCCTCTTCATCATAGCCACCTACCCAGTTTTCCTGCGCATACTCCAGATCCGTCTGCGGTTTCGGTCCTACATAGTTGCCATTTTCGTCGTATTCGCCTTCTCCGGTGTAATTTCCTTCCTCATCATAGCCTCCGGTCCAGTTTTCTGCGGAAGTCTGGCTCTCATCCTGTTCCTGCTCCAGGGTAATGTTCTTGGAATTATCATTTACATTTTCTGCATGGAGAATTCCTTTTTTTTCGGAAATCATCGGAAGGATAGCCAGAACTCTGGTCATTTTGTCTTCCAGATATTCATCCTTTCCAAGTTTAACTGTGATATCCCCGTAAACAAGACTGATCTGTCCGTCGTCTTCAAATTCAATGTGATCCGGAACCTTATCATTTTTTGCAAAAATAGTAGAAAGAGCAACTGCCGTGTTCATCACCGTTTCATCCTTGATGGGGAGTTTCTCGTTCTGGATCACTTTTTTGACTTTGATCCCGTCAAAAAACGGAATTTTTTCGTTACGTTCCGTGGATCCTTCCACAAAAATACCGTTTCTGTCAAAATAAATATAACTGTCCAGATAAGGGATACAGCCAACGATATCCTTCTCCTTCACACTGACACAGATGGTGTGCCGGTTCAGCCTTGTTACGGTATAGCCTTCTATAAAGGGAACATCCTTTGTGTTCTGCTTAGTATAAAGAAGCGGTGCAAGAACAGAATTGGATGCCAGCGGCCCCCTAAGCACCATCTTCCTGATCTGTTTTTCAGAATAATGGTTGCTGCCCATCACCTGCACTTCATCTACCTGATAATACGTAAAAAAGAAAATAATTCCTGCCAGCAGCAGGACAAGAAGTCCGCCAACTGCTTTCAGTGGCTTTTTTTTTGATGTTTTCATAAAGTTCCTCTGTCCTTTATCAGCAGACCGCCCAGTGCGGTCAGATCCTCACAGATATGTTCATAGCCTCTTTCTATGAAACAACAGCCCCGGATCCTGGTAATCCCCTGCGCGGCAAGTGCTGCGATCACAAGTGCCGCACCTCCGCGAAGTTCCTCTGCTTCCACAGTACAACCGTTCAGGGGCTGCCCTCCGTATATCACGGCAACTCCATCCCGGATCTGGATCTGTGCTCCCATTTTACAGAGCCATGAAGCTGTTTTATATCTGTCTTCAAAAATCTTCTCGCGGATCCTGCTCACTCCCGGGATCGTGGCCAGTACCGCCATCGCAGGAGACTGCAGGTCTGTAGGAAATCCCGGATAAACTTCTGTTTCCAGAAGCTCCAGGGGAAAACCTGTATTTTTTCCGTTGACTATTAGTTTACCACCTACCCTGCGGCATTGTCCACCCATTTTCCGATATACATCCAGGATTCCATCCATTTCCTCCAGAGGCGGATTTTCCAGGATGATCTCTCCTCTGGTTGCCGCCGCCGCCATGAGATAGGTTCCGGCGACAATACGGTCTGGTGGAATGCAGCTATCGCCAGCTTCAAGCTTCTCCACCCCTTCAATACAGATACAGCCATTTTCACGAATCCGGATCTTTGCACCCATTCCGGTAAGATAATGGCAAAGCCAATAAATTTCCGGTTCACAGGCGCAGCCGTTAAGGACTGTTTTCCCCTCTGCAAGGACCGCTGCCAGAATGCCCTGTTCTGTAGCGCCTACACTTCTTTTTTGAAAAAACATCTCTGCACCTCGGAGTTTTCCACAGGATGCCCGGATCATCCCGCCGTTTTCCACCACAGCTGCCCCAAGGCGGCGCAAAACCTGGATATGAAGATCCACCGGCCGCTTCCCGATCACACAGCCGCCGGGATATCCTGTCTGTGCCTTTTTGCTCCGCCCCAGCATTGCTCCCATTAAGATCACGGAAGAACGCATTTTTCCGGAATAACACTCCGGTATCATGGTGCCGTCCGCATGGCTGCAGTCCAGATAAAGATCTTGACCTTCCCACCAGGTTTCTGCCCCCAGATATTTCAGGATCTTTTCCATCAAATACACATCACTGATTCTCGGGCATCCCCGCAGTACACTGGTCCCGGTGCTTAAGAGTGCTGCTGCCATAACCGGAAGTGCCGCATTTTTTGACCCCTGGATCCGGACGCTACCATGCAGCGGTCTGCCTCCGGTCACGATGATCTCATCGATCTCATTCAAGTATTCCACTCCTAAAAGGGCCTCTTACTTGTTATTCTATGTGATTCTTCCATGTCTGTGACTGCTGACACTTAAGGCCAGCCCCATTTCCCCCAGAAGAAAAACAACAGAAGTTCCGCCATAGCTTACAAAGGGCAGAGTGATCCCAGTGTTGGGAATCGTATTCGTTACTACTGCAACATTCAGGACTACCTGGATCGCCATATGTGCCATGATCCCGGCGCACAGCAGCGTTCCCTGCAGATCCCGGCAGTTTAATGCCAGAATACAAAGCCTCCAGATCAGAATACCAAACAGAAAAAGTGTCAGAAAGGCTCCCAGTATCCCCGTTTCCTCACACACAATAGAAAATATCATATCATTCTGGGCTTCCGGGACAAATCCCAGCTTCTGCAGACTGTTCCCGAACCCCTTGCCGAAGATCCCTCCGCTTCCGATTGCATACAGGCCCTGTATGGTCTGAAATCCTTTTTCATATTTTTCCGGATCCCGCCAGATTGCCAGGCGTTCCAGACGATAACTCTCCGCGGCAAGAAAAACCGCAATAAATCCTATCCCCGCACCTCCAAGCGCGAGAAACTGTAGATACCTGGGATTGGCCACAAAGATCAGCAGCACACCGATCCCCAGAATGATCACCGCTGTGCTTAAGTTATTGGAGCCCACCAGACCTGCTACCGGAAGCAAAGTCATCATAGTCCTGCAGATAAACCAGAATCCGGTTGTTTTGCTTTTTGTATTGCTGATCTGCCACACCAGAAACAATATCACTGCCACCTTGGAAAACTCCGACGGCTGAAAGGAAAGCGGCCCCAGGTTCAGCCACCTCTTCGATCCATTGATCTCCTGTCCGAAAAGCAGGACTGCAGCAGACAGAAAAAGCGAAAAAATATAGGCAGCCGGCGCCAGCTTTACAGACAGCCGGTAATCTACCCGTGATGCCAGATACATAACAAGCAGCCCCAGTGCCGTGGCAAAGAGCTGCTTCTTAAAATAATAGGCAGAGTCGTGGAAACGTACTCTGCCATTATATTCACTTGCCGAAAAAAGCGCCCCGAGTCCCAATACCACCAGAATCAGAACCAGTACCCAGAGAACGGTATCTGTCTTTCCGGTCTGTTTCTGTCCTGCCTTCATGCATGGCCTCCACAGTGGTCTTTATTTCAGCTTATGTATGTATTTTTCAGATTATTACAGTGCTCTCACGTATTCCTTGAACATGTCACCGCGCTGCTCATAATTATCAAACTGTCCCCAGCTCGCACATGCCGGTGAAAGCAGAACTGCATCTCCGGGATTGGCTTTTTCCGCACAGACCCGGACAGCTTCCTTCAGATCCTCGCAGAGGATGATATCTGTAAATCCAAGACGTTCTGCTGCCGCTTTGATCTTCTCTTTCGTCTGACCGATGAGAACAAGATAACGGACTTTTCCGTCGAAGGATTCTATCCACTCATCATAGCTGGATTCCTTGTCATAGCCACCGCCGATCAGAAGAGTCGGACGGTTCATTGCCTGAATCCCCTTGATGGCCGCATCCGGATTGGTTCCCTTGGAATCGTTGTAATATGCAACACCGTTTTTCTCTGTCACATACTCGATCCTGTGTGGAACTGCCACAAACTCACAGACACTCTTGCGGATACTCTCCACAGAAACACCCGCATAATATGCCATGGCTGCTGCTGCCATTACATTCTCGTGATTATGACGTCCCAGGATCTTAAGCTCTCCGGTTTTTACGATCGGGATCTCTTCTTTTTCTGTTTTCAGAATGATCTGGTCTCCGTCCAGATAAATTCCCTGATCCAGTTTGCGAAGACTTGAGAAATATACCACCTTCGGAACGATATTTTCACCGAATTTACGAAGGACTTCATCCTCGTAATTCAGAACACATACATCTTCCGGTCCCTGATTTTTGGTGATCAGCTCTTTTACACGGATGTATTCCTCCATGGTATGATGACGGTTCAGATGGTCCTCTGTGATGTTGAGGATCGCACTTACCTTCGGGCGGAACTGGTCAATAGTCTCCAGCTGAAAGCTGCTGATCTCCGCAACAGTTACGGAATCCTCCCTCATCTCCAATGATTTGGATGTATATGCAGTTCCGATATTTCCTACAACAAATACAGATTCGCGGGCATCTCCCATGATCTTTCCGAGAAGTGCTGTTGTTGTTGTCTTACCGTTGGTTCCTGTGATCGCAAGAACCTCTCCCTTGCCTGTACGATAGGCAAGCTCCACCTCGCTCCATACCGGAAGGCCCTTTTCATAAAAGCTCTTTACCAGCGGCAGGTCTGTGGGAACTCCCGGACTTAGTACTACAAGATCAAGACTGTCCAGCGCTCTCTCCGGAAAATCTCCGGCCCAGATCTCCGGGGTGTATTTTCCGTTTGTTTTATGTAAAACTGCTTCTTTGTCAAGATCTGCGTTTCCGTCATAGATCACCGGCTGTGCTCCTGCACTTCCAAGCAGATCAGCTGCTCCGATGCCGCTTTTTCCGGCTCCGAAAACGAGAACTTTTTTTCCTTTTAAATCCATTTTTCTGTTCCTCCTTATAATGCCAGGAGAGCGATCAGGCACATAATAGCAGTTACAACAGAGAACACTGCAACAACTCGTGTCTCGGACCACCCACAAAGCTCAAAATGATGGTGGATAGGCGCCATCTTGAAGATTCTTTTTCCGTGTGTTGCCTTGAAATAGGATACCTGGAGCATAACAGACACTACCTCCACAAGGTAGATCAGTCCGACCAGGATGATAAACAGCGGCATCTGCATGGCATAAGCCACACCAGCCACAAAGCCACCCAATGCCAGAGAACCGGTGTCTCCCATAAATACCTTGGCAGGATATACATTAAACAGAAGGAATCCCATCAGACTGCCCACAACTGCACAGGTGATCGGTTCCACACCACTGTTCATTCCAAGGGAAACCACCGTAAAGAATACTGCCACGATCAGGGTAACACTGGAAGCCAGTCCGTCAAGTCCATCCGTAAAATTGACTCCGTTTACTGTACCGATCACCGCAAAGAACAGTACCGGAACCGCAAACCATCCCAGGTTCAGATAATGTCCGCTCCAGAACGGGATCTTCATAGTCAGGGATACGTTGGAATAATTTACAAGATAAAAAGCAAATACAGCTGTCACAACGATCTGCAGTGCCATTTTCTGCCATGGCAGAAGTCCGTCAGAACGCTTCAGAACTACCTTCAGATAATCATCCAGAAATCCGATCAGTCCAAATCCCAGTGTCAGGAAAAGTACCGGGATGATCATCGGATAATCTCTGATATAAAACAGTGATGTTACAGTTGTTGCAATGAGAAAGATCACCCCACCCATAGTAGGGGTACCGTTCTTTTTCAGGTGGGACTGCACACCCAGTTCTCTCTCTGTCTGTCCCATTTTAAGTCTTCTTAAAAAAGGGATAACAATCGGTCCTAATACAAGGCTGATCGCAAATGAGATCAGCACAGGGATCACAACATGAAACTCCATCCTCACACCTCTAATTCTTTCGTTTTTTTATACTTCTTCAACAGTATAAGGCTTTTATCCTCATTAATCAACCCCATCTGCCCGGTTTTCCCCGGATGGAGTTTCCGTAACTGTCCTCTTGATCCCAAGATAGGGAAGTACATTTTCAAAAATACTGCGTACCACCGGTGCGGCAATGATCCCACCATAATACATACCCTGGGGTGCATAGATGATACAAAGAGCCAGGACCTTCGGATCCTCTGCCGGGGCAAACCCCAGGAATGAAGAAATATATCTGCCGGAGCCTCTGGGCAGTGTCTGAGAGGTAGCTGTTTTTCCCCCAATGGAAAACCCCTGGATCCCGGCATTTTTTCCGGAGCCTTCTGAAACTACAGTTTCCAGGATCCTACGTACTGTCCGGGAAGTCTCACCGGACACAATCCCGCTTTCCACCGGATATTCCAGTGTCCGCACCTTTGTTCCGTCCGCACTTTCCACGCTGATCCCAAAATGAGGTGTGATCCGGTTTCCGCCATTGATGATCCCACTGACGGTTGTTGCAAGCTGGATCGGTGTGATCTGAAACGACTGGCCAAAGGATACCGTGGCAAGCTCCACCTCTCCCATATTTTTGGGGTTATGCATGATCGTTCCGGCCTCTCCCGGAAGATCTATTCCTGTTTTTTTCAAAAGTCCGAACTGTTTAAAATATTTGTAATAACGGTCTGCTCCAAGCCGCAGGCCCACCTCAATAAATACCGGGTTACAGGAGTTCTGGGCACCTTCTACAAAACTCTGCGCACCATGTCCTGTTCTCTTTGCACAGTGGATCCGCCGGTCCTCCACCACCTTATAGCCCGGACAGAAAAAGCGATCCTCTGTTGACACCACTCCTTCCTCCAGCCCTGCTGCCATAGTGATGATCTTAAAAGTCGAGCCAGGTTCATAGGTATCATTCAGGCAGGGGTTTCTCCACATCCGGTTCAGAAGATCCTGCTTCTTTTCTCCCTCTGCTGCTGTTTCTTCTGTATTCAGAGTAAACGGATCGTTCAGATCAAATTCAGGCACATTGACACAGGCATAGATTTCTCCGTTCTGAGGGTTCATAAGCAGTATGGAAACTCTCTCCGCCTGTTTTTCTTCCATGACTTTACCGGCTGCCTGCTGCACATATTCCTGGATATTAACATCCAGACTGGTACGCAGAGTATTTCCTGACACCGGTTCCTTCCTCCGTTCTCCGGTTCCGTCGATCTCCACACCACGTGCATCCGTAACTGTGAGGATCTTTCCGGGCTCTCCTTTCAGGATCTCATCGTATTTCACTTCAAGACCAATGATCCCCTGATTATCACCTCCGGTAAATCCCAGTACTTTTGAAGCGAGAGATCCATAAGGATAATATCTCCGATAATCCTCATCTACCTTCACTCCCTCAAGGTCATATTCCCGGATCCTGTCTCCAATGCTTTTTTCCACGTTTGTCTGTATTCTTTCAATAGAAGAAACTTTTTCAACTTTTTTCCGGATTTCCTCTTCTTTCACAGACAATGCTCCGGACAGTACACGGATCACTTTTTCAGGATCTTTGATCTGGCTGTGTATCACCGATACTGTACAGACTGTCCGGTTATCTGCCAGAATATTTCCCCTGATGTCCAGGATCTTTCCCCTGGCTGCTTTTATGTCACGTTCCCTCTCATGAAGATCCTCCGCCTTTTTTGAATAATATTCTGCCCGGACGTTCATAAGATACCAGAGTCTTCCCACAAGTCCCAGAAGAAGCATTATGCAGATCAGAAAAACCATCCATATTTTTTTCCTGTGATAAACCATGGTCCGGATCATAAAAAAATCCCTCTCAGAGGTCGTCACTGTAATATATGACGTTCCCCTGAGAGGGTATTCTTTTTATCTATTCCAGACCGGCCTCCTCGTTGGTAAGACCTTCGCTCTGCATATCGTTATTATCTTCGGTATCACTGTCCTCCGACTCATCTTCCGGCGGACTTGGTACATTCTCATCGGAAATTGCCTCCTTCTGCCCGTCCGCGCCGGTTCCTGTTGCAGAATCGCTGATTCCCTTAAAAAGTTCCCACAGCTCTGTAGTCGGAACTTCTCCATCCTCTGCCTCATCCGGCTGTACATTCAGATACGGAAGTGCTTCGGAAAGGATTCCCTGTGCAATGTACTGTGCGTACGTACTGCTTGCCTGATCATCTACCTTCGGCTCATCCACAACTACATAGATCACAAGCGCCGGATCATCTACCGGTGCAAATCCGATAAAAGATACCAGATACTTGCCATTGCCTCGCGGAAGCTTCTCGGCAGTACCGGTTTTACCACCGGAGCTGTAGCCTTGCACCTTGGAGGTACGGCTGGTACCATGGTCTACGCTGGCAGCCATGTAGGAGCGGATATCTGCAGATATCTTCTCGGAAATCGTCTGCTTCATCAGTGTCGGAGAGATCGTTTTTACGATTCCGCCGCTGCTGTCCTTGATCTTCGTCACCAGATGAGGCTGATAGTAGTATCCTCCATTGATCACAGAACACATTGCATTGATCTCCTGTATCATGGTCAGTGTATAGCCCTGTCCGAAAGCAGAGCATGCAAGCTCCGTTTCTCCCATGGTATCGCTGGTATGGATCACACCGCTTCCCTCATTGGGAAGATCGATACCGGTTCTTGTTCCGAAATTGAAAACGCTCTGTGTCTTAAGAAAATTATCTTTTCCCATCTTTGCTGCGATCTGCATCATACCATCGTTGCAGGAATTGGCAATGACATCGGAAAGAGCTTCTGTCCCGTGAGCATCCGGCCATACCGCACATTTGATAAAAGTAGTCGCACCTTCCGCTCCAAAAGACTGTCCGCCGTCACAGACAAAATTATCGCTCTCGGAAATCGCTCCCATTTCAAGTGCGGAGCCCATAACGATAGGCTTTACAACCGATCCAGGCTCGTAGGCATCTGTCACACAGAAATTACTCCACATCCCGTTCAGCGCTTCCACGGTTTCCTCATCGTTCATGGCAGCGATCTCACTCTGGGAATACACATTTGAAAGATCTCTCGGGTTATTCAGGTCATAACGGTCACCGCCGTCCATTGCCAGGATCTCTCCTGTTTTCGGATCCTCGATGATCACGCCTACATTTTTGGCTCCCATCTTTTCTTCAAAGGTATTTACGTATTTTTCCACGATCTGCTGAAGTCCCAGATCCAGCGAGGTCTCAATGCTTTTGCCATCCGTCGGTTCAATGATCGTCTGTTCTACGTCGGAATTGTTGTTGATGTATCCGTACTGTCTTCCATCCACGCCGGTAAGTGTCGCATTGTAATATCCTTCCAGTCCGGCATCCGCCACATCTCTGGAAAGTGTAAATCCAACGGTATCACAGGCAGTCTCATTAAACGGATAAGATCTGAGATAATCTTCCTCAAACCATACACCTGTGATCCTGGAACGTTCTTTCAGCTGCGTGGCAGTCAGTTCACTGTCGTCTCCCGGATCTTCGTATTTTTCGAAAGCTTTTTTGTCGTCCATGGAGATCTGTTTCTTTACGATCTGATACTGACTTTTTTTTGTACTGCTGTCGGTGAGAAGCTTCCGCATCTCATCTTCATCCAATCCCAGGACTTCCACAAGAGCCTTTATGGTAGGCTCCACGGAATCCTGATCCTTATTGACCTCCAGACAGTCAAGGACCACATTATAGACCTTGTTGCTGGTTGCCAGGATATTCCCGTTCCGGTCATAGATATCTCCTCGTTTTGCCGGGAGTGTCTGATTTTCATATTTCTGCTGAGCCTGACTCAGCACCTGCTTTCGATATTTGCTTCCGCTGGTGGCATTGATATAGGTAATTCTTGCCACCAAACCGACTAAAGCCAGCAACACTAAGGAAAATAGTACTGCCAGCTTTTTCTTCATACTGTAATTTATTTTTTTTACCGGCCTGCGCCTTCTTGTACTCAATCGATCACCTGCTTAAAAACTGTACTTCTGTTACTTGTGTGTGTCCACATCCTGATACTGTCTCACATAACTGTTTCCTTCCGTGGTATAGGTCTGTATCTGATCCTCCGAAGGATATTTCATTCCAAGCTCGCCGATAGCTTTTTTCTTGATCTCGCTGATATCCACTGCAGAAGTGACCTGACTGTAATATGCATCGTTATCTTCTTTCAGCTGTGCAAGCTCAGATTCCAGATTTGCAACATTTTTCATACTCGCCGTGATTTCGGATTTTACCTGAAGATAATTGATACAGGTAAAAAGTACCGCGATGGAAACTGCCGTAAGAAACAGAACGAACCCCTTGTTCATGGCCATTGCCTTTTCCCGGTTCCGCTGTGCCTGTCTGCTTACCACCTGTTTTGCCGGTGTCACAGGTACTGCGGATTTCTGTTTTCTTTTCTGAGCCAGCCGTCGCCTTTCCTGTATCTCGGGCAGATCAGTCCTCTGAGGAACTTCCTGCAACCGTTTTACCGCATTTCCCTGAACATACATTTCTCTGCTGTTCCTGACGGTATTTCGATTTCTTCTGGCTGTAGTCCCTCTTCCTGTCTTCGCCATTTGCCTACCTTCCATCTCGCAACTACATTTTCCGTTCAAAAATGCGAAGCTTCGCACTTTTGGACCTCGGATTCTCTTCCATTTCCTCTTTTCCCGGTAAGATCGGTTTCCTTGTGATCACCTTACCCTTGGATTTCTTTCCGCATACGCAGACCGGAAAATCCGGCGGGCAGGTACAGGGATTTTCATTTTTTCGGAAAATGGTCTTAACGATCCTGTCTTCCAGAGAATGGAATGTAATGATACAGATCCTTCCTCCGTCATCCAGGAGATCGATCATGCCGTCCAGGGAATCCCGGAGCACGTCAAGCTCCCGGTTGAGCTCAATACGTATTGCCTGAAAAGTCCTCTTGGCCGGATGTCCTCCTGTAGCTTGTATTTTCATGGGGATCGCACCCCGTATGATCTCTGTCAGTTCTCCGGTTGTCCGGATCGGTGCCTGCTCTCTGGCAGCCACAATGTGTTTCGCTATATTTTTGGCAAATTTATCTTCGCCGTAATCGCGGATAATCCGATACAGCTCCCGTTCCTCATAACCGTTGACTATATCACCGGCTGTACGGCTCTGTCTTCTGTCCATTCGCATGTCCAGAGGAGAATCGTACCGATAGGAAAAACCTCTCTCTTCATTATCCAGCTGATAAGATGACACTCCCAAATCCAGCAGGATCCCGTCCACCTTCTCAATGCCACGGGATCTCAGCTCATCTGCCATGTAACAATAATTGCTGCGAATGATTGTCACCTGATTAAAGGCTGACAGCCGTTCACTCGCAGCAATTATCGCATCCTGGTCTTGATCTATGCCAATAAATCTCCCCTTGGCAGAAAGTTTCTTACACACCTCTGTGGCGTGTCCCGCTCCTCCTAAAGTGCCATCCACATAGATTCCATCCGGCTTTACCCTTAAGCCGTCAATGGTTTCATTGAGTAATACAGATTTGTGCTTAAATTCCATATCCGTCTCCTGTGGGATTTCTACCTGCGTTATGCTCAAATGACGATTCCTATGTTCTGCATGCTTTCCGCAATGCTGTCCATATCATCATAATTGCAGTTCTCGCTCCACTTCTCTTTGCTCCAAACCTCGATCCGGTTCAGATTACCCGTAAGCACCACATCCTTATCCAGACCAGCGAACTGGCGCAGCGTCTGCGGCACCAGGATTCTTCCCTGCTTATCCAGCTGACATGTTGTAGCTCCGGCTACAAAGAAACGTGAAAAGGTTCTTGCGTCTTTATTTGTAAGTGGTAATGCTCGGAGTTTCTCTTCAAAAGCAACCCATTCATCCATCGGATAAATAGAAAGGCAACCATCCAACCCTCTTGTCAGTACGAACTCTTCCCCTAAGAGTTCCCTGAACCTGGAAGGGATGATCAGACGCCCCTTCGCGTCGATCGTATGATTATACTCGCCCATGAACATGAAACCCACCTACTCTCGTGAAACACGATTCTCCCCTTCGTGCTTCCAGGGTGCAAATGGTGTATTCTGCCACTCATCCCCATTCGCTACCACTATTCACCACTTTCTACCACTTATGTAATCATTCTAAACTATTTACCATGAAAAAACAAGTGCATATCCAAGTTTTTTTTCATTTCATGAAATATCCACAGGTTTTTTTTCAACCTGTTTATTTTCTGTGCATTATTATGAAATGAAAAAGCTTCCGGACAGTCGCCGGAAGCTTTTTTCTGACTTTATGTTCTGTTATTTTATGACATTTTAAAGGCCTTTGAACGCAAAGGAAAATTTCATCTTTCCATTGGTATCCAGAAGGTATTCCGGATGGGTGCGGGCACCCCAGCTGTCATCTCCTCCAACACCCATCTGCGCCTTTGCGGCACGGACAACGGTATAATGGATTGCCGGAAGCTCATAGGGATGCATGGCATTTTCCATTTCATGAGGAGTATATGGAAGTGCCGAGAACATCATCGGGCCGTTTTCTTTATCCATCTCAAAGAGCATTCCTCTACCCTTTCTGTCTGTGATCTTTGCCCAGCGTACTTCCTCTTTGTTTCCGCATTCCTGCGGCACAAGATAGCGTGCCATATTGTCTGTCACGAGATTCTCATAAATGCCGAGCTTTGCGCCATGCTTCCGGTCTGCATAAGTCTCTGCCGGTCCGAGGCCGTACCACTGAACATGATCATAATCCGCATTGAATTTAAAGAGTACTCCGAACTCCGGCATATCGCCCAGCTCTTTTACAGGATCATAAGTCAGCGTTGTCTTTACTCTTCCATCTCCGGTTACCTCATAGGCAAGGCGGCATTCACTGGCAGGCGTAGTTGGCAGTATGTAGGTAAAAGCAACCTCCACGCTGTTTTCGTGAACCGTTGTCTCCGGAGCATTGGCCGGACCATACATGCCTTTTCGGTAATCCTTATGACTTGCGTACATGCTGGCGATCTTCCACTGTGCATAGCGCATCTGCATCAGACTTCCGCAATCATTATCTGTAGGTGCTCTCCAGAAGTTGGGCTTCGGAATCGCTTCGATCATTTCTCTTCCTGCATATTTATACGAAACCAGACCACCATTGAGAACAGAAAACAGCACTTCGAAATTTTCCCCGCGGACACCGATGTTATGAAGGCTTCTCACAAGCTCCACGCCACACGCAGGAGCTTCCGGTGTTCCTTCCACCTGATAAACATACTGGCCGAAAGCAACCTCATGTCCTGCCTCTGCCCAAAGTGTTTTTTCTCTGAGAAGGAAGGCTACGGTTACCGTATATTCGCCCGGGCGCTGCTGTTTTCCAAATGGAAGTCTGTAGGTCTGTTGGCTTAAAGGCTCCACCGCTGTATCCAGTGTCTCTGTGCGGAGGACATGACCGTTCTTTGCAAGAGTTACTTCACATCGGAATGTGTCCGTATTTACAAAAAGATTTTTGTTGATGATCTTAACAGAATCCTCACTTACCTGCGCAGTGATATTCTGGTAGTTGAATTTTACCTCCTGCATCTTTGGTGAAGCATCTCTGTCTCCGCCGTATGCGATACCGTTTCCACTGAAATTATAATCTGTAGGACGTTCACCGAAGTCTCCGCCGTATGCCTGGAATTCTTTACCGTAACGGTCTTTTTTGTAAATAGACTGATCAATGTAATCCCAGATAAAGCCACCCTGATATTTCGGTTCTGTATCTGTAAGATCTGTATATTTATGCATTGCACCGCAGGAATTTCCCATTGCATGAGTATACTCACAGCAAATAAACGGCTTGCTGTCATCCTTTGCAAGGAACTCCCGGATTGCTTCTACGGAAGGATACATCTGGCTTTCCATGTCACTGGTGGCATTGTAGCTGCGGTCATGGAAAACCCCCTCATAATGTACCAGTCTTGTAGGATCATTCTTGTGGTAGAACTCAGACATCTCAAAGATATCTTTTCCACCAAAGGATTCATTTCCACAGGACCAGATCAGGATCGCCGGGTGGTTCTTGTCACGCTGATACATGGAATTTACACGGTCCAGCATCATGCCCAGCCATTCCGGTTTGTTGTGCGGAACGATATCCGTGTGATTTCCGGTAAATTCTGCTATATCCCAGGTTCCGTGAGACTCCAGATTGTTTTCTGCGATCATGTAAATACCATATTCATCACAGAGACGGTAGATCGGAGATGCATCCGGATAATGACAGGTACGAATCGCATTGATGTTGTTCTGTTTCATGGTCACGATATCTTTGAGCAGTTCCTCCCGGGACACATGTCTTCCTGTGACAGAGCTGAACTCATGGCGGTTCACACCCTTGAATACGATACGTTTTCCGTTAAGGGTCATGATACCATCCTTCATTTCAAAACGGCGGAAACCGACTTTCTCCGGGATGATCTCCTGGAGCTTTCCGCTTTCATCACTGATTTCCAGCTCCAGATCATAGAGATTCGGCTCTTCTGCACTCCAGAGAAGGGGCTCCTGAATCTCCCAGGTACAGGTATCCTCTCCGTTCAGAGATCTTTCCTCCTGCAAAAGGATCTCTCCCTTTCTGGAAAGTGTAAGCTTCATTTTTCCTTTTCCCCAGGTACTGGTCACGATCTCAAGCTCGGCTTTTTTGAGAGTTTCATCCGGAATGGCACGGATCCTGAGATCATATACATGGACATCCGGTACCGTAAACAGATAAACATCTCTGTAAATTCCGGAAAAACGGTAAAAATCCTGATCCTCGCACCAGCTGCTGGCTGTCCATTTAAACACCTGTGCCGCCAGCTTGTTCTCGCCTTCCTTCAGATATTCCGTAAGCTCGAATTCTGACGGAGTAAAAGAATCTTCACTGTATCCCACAAATTTTCCATTGAGCCACAGAGCCAGGCCGCTCTCTGCTCCCTGGAATGAAACAAATACTCTTTTTCCTTTCATGCTCTCCGGCACATGGAAATATCTCACATAGCTTGCCACCGGGTTAAAACGTTCCGGGATCTGTCCCGGATGAAGTTCTTCATGGCCTTCCCACGGATACTGGACATTGGCATACTGCGGTGCATCATATCCTTCCATCTGGATATGTGCCGGCACATAAATGTCCTCCCAGTCCTTACAGGAATATGCTTCTTCCTCAAAGCCTGGGATAGCAGATGCATAATTCCGTGCATAATGGAACTTCCAGAGACCATTCAGACTGTGACGGAAAGAAGTTTTCCCATCTTCTCTCTCTTCCTCACAGCGATAATATGCATGATCTGAGTGGGCATCCATTCTTCCGTCGCTGAAATACCGTGGATCTTTTAACAGAGAATGATCAAATTTTTTCATTTTTTCCTCCTGCCCGGCAGATTCTGTTTTTTCTGCCGGATCCTTCGTTTTTTATGCTATGATCATTATAGTATAATCCACCGGATTATGGTATAATATGTTTCACCAAAATATATAACATTTAGAAACAGGTGAATATCATGTCGATCTATTTCAGAAACACTCCGGTCAGTGCTCCCTTCATGTTTGAATCTCTTGGGAACCACTGGAATCAGGTTAATATCTTCCGTCCGGACGGATATCCGTATTATCATTACCTCCAGACTGAAAAGGGTACCGGACGCATTGAAGTCCGTGGAAAATTTTATACTCTCGGAGCCAACGAGGGCATCCTCATCGCCCCCGGTGTCCCTCATTCCTATCACAGGGAGTCTACCTCCTGGACCACGATGTTTGCCACCTTCACAGGAACACTGGCAGGCAGCATTCCTTCCATGACAGACAACCAGGAAGTGATCCTTATCGAAAAGGAACAGGGGGCCAGTATCCGGAAAATGATTTCTTCTACCTTGCGTAAATATCATCAGCCCACACCGGATATGAAATCTCTTTCTTCCGACTGCTATAATTTTCTTATGAATTTTACAGACTGTGCAGCTTCTCCGAAGATACAGGATAATCCTCTCTACCAGAGATATGTGATCCCGGTAATAAAAGAAATCGAAACCGGTTATCAGCAGGATATCACTGCAGCGCAGCTGAGCCGGAGCGTTTTTGTCTCTCCGCAGTATCTTTCCCGTCTGTTCCGCCGTTTTATGGGCTGCTCGGTTTACGAGTACGTTACCATGTACCGCATCAGCCGCGCACGTGAGCTTCTGCTTTCCAGACCGGATATGAAGATCCAGGATGTTGCCGGTGCTTCCGGATTTTCCGATGCCAGCCACTTTATCGCCATGTTCCGTAAAGTCACAGGCACAACTCCTCTGGATTTCCGAAAGATGTACTGATATATTCCTACTGCACAGCACAAAAACTGCCCTGCCGGAAACGTCGTAGAAGACGTTTTCCTGCAGGGCAGTTTTCTGCTGCTCTTATCAGCCAAATGCCGGTATCCTATATCTGTTTGATCTCAGTTTCCGTAATATAATTCCAGAATACGATCAACTCTTTGGCTGGCCTCCAGATTCTTCAGAAGATCGCTCCTGCTCCTGATCTGGCTGTCCAGCTTCTTCCGTTCCTCCTGCAGCTGCTGCAAAAGTGACGCTTTCCGAAGAGCTTCCTCTTTCTTCTGTATCTCGTTCTGATCCATTTTTTTCTCCCTGTACAGTCTCTGTTTCCAGATTCTCTGCTACATTTTCCCGTTGCTGTTCCGCTTCTTTCTCTGCCTGCTGATCTTTCTCGATCCTTCTCATCCGTACTTTTGCCCGCTTTCTGGACATCACGCGTTTCACTGCAACTACCACGGTGCAAAGAACAAAAAGTATTACCGAGATCACCAGTGAAACATCCACGCCGGTTCCCGGAAACAGTATTTTATCTGTGCGGAACCACTGGAGCACTGTTCTTCCCAGACCATAGCCTGCCAGATATCTCAGAAAGATCTCTCCCTGAAATGCTTTTTTGCGAAGCAGCATCATAAGCATCAAAAGCACAAGCAGACACCAGAGACTTTCATAGAAAAACAAGGGCTGTACCAAAATCCAGGTACCACCGTCCACGGTTTGAAGCTTTTCACGCATAGCCGTGGTGACCTCTCCTGCCCGTACCGCAGTCAGCGGCAGCTGCATGGAAAAAATGTTGTCTGCATATTCCCCGAAAGATTCTCTGTTAAAAAAGCTTCCCCACTTTCCTATTATCTGCCCGATCAGAAGTCCCATGCAGGCAAGATCTGCCATCTGCCAGAAGGATTTCTTTCGGATCCTGCAGTAGACCGCACCACCCAGCACACCGCCCAGAAGTCCGCCATAAAACATAAGTCCTCCGGACCGTATATTCAGAAGCTGTCCCGGATCATTTTTATAAAGGCTCCAGGAAAAAGCCGCATAAAGCAGCCTTGCCCCTGCCACACCGGAAAGCAGCGTTATAATGGCAAGATCCAGATATGCATCCGGATCTTCATGATTTCTTCTGGCTTCCAGTACCACAAAAAAGATTCCCAGAAGCATTCCTATCGCGATCAGGACGCCATAGATCGTGATCTCAAAGCCAAAGATCTCAAAGGATCTCGGCACATGATCCAAAACCAGATTTAATCCGGGAAACCGAATTGACATATCCATAAAATCACCTGTTATAATTTTTCAGCTTACAGCCGGTATTTCACAGACGTTGGTGATCACACGTTAAATCTGAATAAGATCACATCTCCGTCCTGTACAACGTACTCTTTTCCTTCCATACGTACAAGGCCCTTCTCTCTGGCACCTGCATAGGAACCGCAATCCAGAAGATCCTGATAATTCACAACCTCTGCTTTGATAAATCCACGTTCAAAGTCTGTGTGGATCTTACCTGCTGCCTGCGGTGCCTTGGTTCCGATCTTGATGGTCCATGCTCTTGTCTCATCCTCTCCTGCTGTCAGGAAGCTCATAAGGCCAAGAAGGTGATAGCTTGCGCGCACCAGCTTCTCTAGGCCGGATTCTGTCAGTCCCAGATCCTCAAGGAACATCTTTCTCTCATCCTCATCCAGCTCGGAGATCTCCTCCTCGATCTGCGCACAGATCACAAATACCTCGCTGTTCTGTTTGGCAGCGTATTCACGTACTGCCTGTACATACTGATTGTTCGCCCCATCATCTGCGATATCATCCTCTGCAACGTTAGCCGCATAGATCACCGGTTTTGCAGTAAGAAGATTATAGGTTGCAAGCCATGCATCCTCATCTTCGTTCTCTGTTTCCAGAGTAATGGCAAGCTGTCCCTCTTCCAGATGCGTCTTTACTTTTTCAAGGAATGCAAGCTCTTTGGCAGCTTCCTTATCCATACGTGCAGTCTTGGTAACCTTGGCAATTCTTCTCTCGAGGATCTCAAGATCAGAGAAAACAAGCTCCAGATTAATAGTCTCGATATCGCGGAGCGGATCAATGCTTCCATCTACATGAACAACATTGGAATCCTCAAAGCAGCGTACTACGTGAACGATAGCATCTACCTCACGGATATTTGCAAGGAACTGGTTTCCAAGTCCCTCTCCCTTAGATGCGCCTTTTACAAGACCTGCAATATCGACGAATTCGATCACTGCCGGTGTTACTTTTTTTGATTTATAAAAATCTCCGAGAAGATTCAGTCTCTCATCCGGAACGGTTACAACACCCACATTGGGGTCGATAGTACAGAACGGATAGTTTGCGGATTCTGCTCCGGCTTTTGTCAGTGAATTGAATAATGTACTTTTTCCTACGTTAGGAAGACCTACGATTCCTAATTTCATCTCTCTATATACGTCCTTTCGATATATTTATTTACAGTATTTTTCAGATACTCTTTAAACAGGCCTTTCCGTTTTTCAGGCCATTCCTGTCCCATATTACCATACACAGCCTGAAATCGCAACTGTGAGGCATTTATTGTTACTGTCAGTCCCTGGACATGATCATCAGAAGCTGCCCGCTTTCATACAGGATCTCTGCGGTTTCTTCCGAAATCTCATTGCTGACGGTCAGGCCACTGTCTTCTACTGTCAGATGATATCCGTTCAGCGGATACTTAAATCCCTTCAGAGTGAGGCCTGTCACATCACCTCCCACAGTAAAGAATGAAACATATTTTCCAAACTGCTCCTCTCTGTGCAGTATGGTTCCGCTTTCTGCAAGTGTGATATAATTCCACTGATCTGCGATCGCAATACGAACGCCCTGTTCCTTACCCATAGAAAGCAGTCCCAGATTCGCCAGCACATGATCCAGCCTTGTGCCGGTAGCTCCCAGGATCAGGATATCCTTTGCACCCTTGCGGATCATCTGGTTTACCGCAGACTGTGTATCCGAATCATCCTTCTCTGGCTTCAGCCTGATGATCTCCGGTCCCTTCAGGCTTTCCATATATTTTTGGCCTTCTTCGGAAAGACTGTCAAAATCCCCAATTGCAAGATCCGGAATAAATTCCCGGTTTTTCATAAACCATTCCATCCCCTTATCTGCAGCAACAAGAGTGATTTTCTCTCCTCGGCTTTCTTCTATTCTTTTTTTTAAAAAATCGAGGGCAAAACCATTCTGGATATTGCCCCCGCTGATTATTATTGTATCAATCATTTTCAGTCCAGCTCTTTTTTGATATTGTGGATTTTTTCTGTAATGTGTCTTACATTGGCTGCCACATCGCCCTTAAATACCCAGGAACCTGCGACCATGAGGTTTGCACCGGCACGCATAACCGTCTCCAGTGTATCATCATTGATACCACCATCTACCTGGATATCAACATCCAGCTCTTCTTCATCAATAAGCTCACGAAGCTCCTGGATCTTCTCCGTGCATTCGTCCATGTATTTCTGTCCGCCAAATCCTGGCTGAACAGTCATTATCAGCACCATATCCACATCTTCAAGAAGATGGCTGATGTCATTTACCGGTGTGGATGGCTTGATCGAAACTGCCGCCTTTACCCCTGCTGCCCTGATCTGCTCCAGTGTACGCTCCAGATCCTCACATGCCTCCGCATGTACAGTAATGGAATCTGCTCCGCATTCTACAAAATCGCGGATATATCTTTCCGGTTCTGTTACCATCAAATGTACGTCGAAAAACATGTTGGATTCTTTCCGGATCGATTTGATCACCGGCATTCCAAAAGAAATGCTGGGAACAAAATCTCCATCCATAACATCAATATGCAGATATTCAACGCCTTCCTTTTCCAGAATTTTAATCTGTTCTCCCAGTCTGTTAAAATCTGCTGATAAGATCGACGGGCACAATCGGTATTCCATGACTCAGTATCTCCTTTTCTCTTTTAATTCCTGGTGCAGCTCCAGATAATCTTCATATCGGAGTCTGCTGATCTCATTGTTCTCAAGGGCTTCCTTAACAGCGCAGCCCGGTTCATGTATGTGACGGCACCCCTGAAAGCGGCACTGTCCTTCATATCTTCGGAACTCTGGAAAGTAATCCTTCAGTTCCTGCTCCTCCATATTTTCAATATATAAGGAGGAAAATCCCGGCGTATCCACAAGGAATGTATCCTGTGCCACCGGTATGATCTGTGCATGGCGCGTGGTATGTTTTCCCCGTTTCAGCTTACGGCTGATCTCACCGGTTTCCATCTCCACTTCTTCCTGAAGGGAATTTGTAAGAGAAGATTTTCCCACGCCGGATGGGCCGGCAACCACAGTTGTCCTGCCCTGAAGCACTTCTTCGATCTCGTCGAGTCCTTCTCCCTTCAGGGCACTTGACAGGATCACCTGATAGCCGCAGCTCTGGTATGTTTCATAGAGAAATTCTAGCTCTTCCGTTGTTACCAGATCTTTTTTGTTAAAACAGATGACTGCCGGAACACCTTCCCTCTCCATCATAATGAGGAAACGATCCAGAAGCATGAAGTTCGGCTTCGGATTATCCATGGCAAAGATCACCAGTGCCTGATCTACATTGGCCACAGCCGGACGGATCAGAGAATTCTTCCGCTTGTGGATCTCCGTCACACTTCCCTCCAGTTCCTTTTCATCCAGAACTGTAATGTCCACATTGTCACCTACCAGAGGCTTGAATTTATCCTTACGGAAAATTCCCTTGGCTCTGCATTCATATGTATTGCCGTCTTCTGCATATACGTAGTAGAATCCGGCAATACCTTTGATTATCTTTCCCTGCATGATCACTCAGCTTTCTTGAATGTGACCGTGTAGGTTCCAAGCTGCTGATAATCCCCGTCTACCTCTTCATAGAGATAGATGGTTCCTGAGGTAACGCCCTCAGCACCTGAGATATCAAGCTGATACGGGAAGCTGATATTCTGTCCATCAATGATGGTGGATGCCTTAGGCTCACCGTTTACGTCCTGGATCAGTTCCAGACGGATCGCGCCTCCATTGTAGCCGGACGGGGTATCCAGTGTCTGTGTACATTTCCAGCCTGTGTTTGCATTGACATCTGCTGTAGATGTAGTTGTGGATACTGTGCTGTCCGCAGATGCTGTGCTGTCTGTAGATGCTGTACTATCTGCAGATGCTGTACTATCTGCAGATGCTGCGCTGTCTGTGGATGGAGCCTTGTCACCGGAGCTGATGGTAATGCTGATCGGCTGATCCGGGTCTGCTGCCGCATAGGCTTCCGGATCCTGTGCGATAACTGTACCTGCAGCTTCTGTACTCTGCTGTTCTGTTATCTGGATATCAATAAATTTACCTAAAGTAGTAAGCGCATCATCCTTGGTCATTCCTACAACACTCGGAACCTCAGCATTATCGCCATAATCAACCCCTCGACTGACTGTCAGTGTTACAGAAGAGCCTGCCTGCACAGAAGTACCTGCTACCGGTTCGACATTGTAAACATATCCCGGATCTACCAGTGCATATCCGTTGTCATCTGTGTCGCTGTATTCTTTCTGGACATTTACCTGAAGTCCAAGATCTTCCAGAGTCTGCTGTGCATCGATTCCTGTACGTCCATCCAGATCTGGGATCGTAACCTGTGCTGTTCCGGTGCTTACCCAGTATTTCACAGTTGTATTGGCTTCAACCTGTGTTCCCGCAGCTGTCTCCTGACGGGAGATCCTGCCTTTTTCCTGATCGGATGCCTCCTCACCGGCCATCTGGACACCCAGATGTGCATCGTTTGCAAGTGTTTTAGCCTCTTCCTCTGTCTTGCCTACAAGATCAGGAACGGTTGCCAGACCGTCAGCTGCTGATTCCTGCTTCGCTTCTGCCTTGCTACTGTCTGTAGCTCCGCTGCTGCCGGTTCCAAACAGTCCTGCGGCACGTCCAAGCACTACCACAAGAACGATCAGAAGGACTGCACCTCCGATCAGTGCCGCAATCGTCAGGCCTCTTCCTGAACCATGATGCTTCTTTTTCTTTCCGGATCTATGCTCGGATCTCGGTCTGTATTCTTCCTCTGCATCATCGTAATCGTTATCGTCGTATTTTTCTTCCTCAAGTGCGGTGATCTCCGGTTTTGTGATCTGCTTCGGTGTATGTTTGATCTCACCAAGCTCTTCTTCTGAGATCACAACCGTCTTGGCATCGTTGTCAACTGTAGTAAGCTTTACAAAATCACCCTGGGGATCGATCAGAGAATGCTTCAGGTCTGCGATCACATCCTCCATACGGCTGTAACGACGATCTACACTTTTCTGTGTACATTTCAGAATGATCTGCTCCAGACTGTACGGAAGGTCCGGTGTATACACACTTGGCGGAACCATCTCTTCCTGCAGATGCTTGATAGCGATCGCCACAGTGGTATCTCCGTCAAAAGGAACTCTTCCTGTGACCATCTCATACAGTGTGATTCCAAGAGAATAGATATCGCTCTTCTCATCGCTGTATCCGCCTCTCACCTGCTCAGGTGAGCTGTAATGTACAGATCCCATTACATTGGAGCTGATCGTATTGGAAGATGCAGCTCTGGCAATTCCAAAGTCTGTCACCTTTACTTTACCATCTGTGGAGATAATGATATTCTGAGGTTTCACATCTCTGTGAACGATACCATGGCTGTGTGCCGCCTCCAGACCCATAGAAACCTGGATTGCGATACTTGTAGCCTCTTTAATGGAAAGCTTTCCCTTCTTGGAGATGTATTCCTTCAGAGTGATACCCTCGATCAATTCCATAACAATGTAATAAACACCGCCGTCATCTCCTACGTCAAATACATTGACGATATTCGGATGTGTAAGACCAGCTGCCGCCTGGGCCTCACTTCTGAATTTCTTTATAAACGTGGTGTCTTCCCGAAACTCCGGTTTCAGGACCTTCACGGCAACAAAACGGTTCAGCTTATGGTCCATAGCCTTATAGACATCTGCCATTCCGCCAGTTCCGATTTTTCCTACGATCTCATAGCGCTCGGCTATGATCATTCCCGTCTTCAACATGCTTCCACCTCATTCGTGAATGGCTCTACCAGTACGACTGCAATATTATCCTTACCACCATTCTGATTTGCTTCCCGAAGGAGCGCACTGCCTTTCTGATCAATATCTGCTTCCGGATCGGATATGATCTCCTGGATCTTCTCATCTTCAACCATATTGCTGAGACCGTCTGAACACATCAGGATCGTACATCCTTTTTCAAGTTTCAGATCAAAGAAATCCACATCCACCGTTTTCTCCGCGCCAAGTGCCCTTGTAATGATGTTCTTATCCGGATGATTTCGTGCTTCCGCTTCGCTGATCTCGCCCATTCTCACCATTTCCTGTACCAAGGAATGATCTCTGGTGACCTGGCGGATCCCGTCCTGGATCACATATAAACGGCTGTCACCCACATTGGCTACATAGGCATACTGATCTACAATAGTCGCCACCACCATAGTGGTTCCCATGCCCCGGAGGTTTTCGTCTTCCTGCGCACGGTTTCTGATCTCCGTATTCGCAGCTTCGATCGCATGACGAATAACCTTCACAGGATTGTAATCCGCATCTTCACGGATTTCATCCACAAGGATCCGTACTGCATGTGAGGATGCATAGTCACCGGCGTTATGTCCGCCCATTCCGTCCGCGACTGTGAAAAGATTAGGCAGATTTCCAACCGGACCTTCAGATGCAAACACGTAATCCTGATTCATCTTCCGCTTCTGCCCTACATCAGTAGCTGAGTATATCCTCATGTCACTTCTCGCTTTCTGTTTTTTCCATGTAACTTTTTCTTAGCTGTCCACAGGCACCGTCGATATCGCTGCCCATTTCCCTTCTAATAGTAACATTAATTCCGTATTTTTCAAGTTTTATTTTGAAATTCTCCACAGCCTGTCGAGTAGACCTCACATAGGAGCGTTCCTTGATGGGATTGACCGGAATCAGATTTACATGGCAATTGATGCCTTTTATACGGCCTGCCAGCTGTCTCGCATCTTCTTCACTATCGTTGACGCCGGCTACAAGACTGTACTCAAAGGTGATCCTTCGGCCTGTTTTATCAAAATAATTTCTGCAGGCATCCAGAACCTCATCCATGGAATACTTATTCGCGATCGGCATCAGTTCCTGCCGTTTTTCATCATTTGGAGCATGAAGGGAAAGTGCCAGAGTGATCTGAAGCTTTTCTTCAGCCAGATCATACATCTTCGGCACGATCCCACAGGTAGAAACCGTCACATTTCTCTGACTGATCCCAAGACCGTTTTCGTCGGTAAGGATCCGGACAAAACGGACAAGATTGTCATAATTATCCATCGGCTCACCGGTTCCCATCACAACTACATTGGCCACACGTTCACCGGTATCTGCCTGGATACGGTAAATCTGATCCAGCATCTCGGACGGTTTCAGGCATCTGGTCAGTCCTCCGATGGTAGATGCACAGAATCTGCATCCCATACGGCAGCCCACCTGAGAAGAAATGCACACAGAATTTCCGTGGTGATACCGCATGAGAACACTCTCGATCACATTTCCATCTTCCAGCTGGAACAGATATTTTCTGGTTCCGTCAATTTTTGAGATCCTTACATCTGCCTGGGTCAGTGCTGTGATCGGATAAGCCGAAAGCTTTTCCCTGAGGCTTTTGGAAAGATTTGTCATTTCATCCCAGGAGGTAACCAGCTGCTGGTGAAGCCATGCATAGATCTGTTTCGCCCGGAAAGGCTTTTCACCGATCTTTGTCATGAATTCCTTCAATTCCTCCATGGTCATGGATTTTACATCTGTCATTTTCTGTTATTTCCTTCTGAATCTGGCAATAAAGAATCCATCTGTCTTATGTATTCCCGGCAGAAGCTGCAGATAGCCAAGCTTCGTGGATTTACAGTGCAGTTCCTCCGGAATATACGGATCCAGGCTTTCCAGCCGGTACGGATAATTCTTTAAAAACCATAATACATTTTCTTCGTTTTCTTCCCGGGCAATGGTACATGTGCTGAAGATCAGCGTTCCATCCGGTTTCACATACTTTGCAGCCTTATCCAGGATCATTCTCTGGAGCATTACGATCTCTTCCTGTTTCTGCGGAGTTGCCCGGTATTTGATTTCCGGTTTCTTGCCGATAACTCCATAACCGGAGCACGGTACATCCGCGATCACAATATCCGCAGCCTGTTCGGAATCCGGATCATATACCGTTGCATCCTGAACTCTGGCTTCCACATTGATCACTCCGGTCCTGTGGATGTTTTCTTTGATAAGATCTGCCTTATACTGACTTACATCTCTGGCATCCACATTTCCGTAATCCCCCATTTTGTCTGCCGCATGGATGCTTTTTCCACCTGGTGCAGCGCACATGTCGATGATATGGTCACCTTTTTTCGGACTTGCAGCTTCCGCTACAAGCATAGAGCTTACATCCTGCACCAGGATCTTTCCCTGAAGGAAGGTCTCAAGTGTCAAAATATGATTGTAATCGGAAATCTTCAGTGCATAGGGAAGATAAGGAGCCTGTTCCACTGTCACTCCCTGAGACTTCAAACTGGTGACGATTTCTCTCAGAGACGCCTTATGAGTACGGCACCGTACTGTGATCGGTCTTTCTGTCAGAAAATCCTCCAGGATCTTCTCCGTAGTCTTCACTCCGTAGGCTGCTTTCCATTTTTCTACCAGATATTCCGGCATGGAATATTTCACAGAAAGATAACGGACTTCGTTTTCTTCCCTGGAAGGAAGCTCCAGATCACCGATCTCTCTTGCGATCGTACGGAGCACCCCGTTGACAAAGGGCTTTAGATTATAAAAGCCTTTTCGCTGTGCCAGCTTTACCGCTTCATTGCATACTGCACTGTCCGGAACACTGTCCATAAATTTCAGCTGATATACCGCACTTCTCAGGATCTCACGGATCTGCGGTTTCATCTTGTTTACAGAAACCTTGGAAAAAGAATCGATGACATAATCAATATAGATCCTGTATTCCAGGGTTCCCTCACATACTCTTGTAATAAAGCTACGTTCCTGTTTCGGAAGAAACTGATATTTGGAAAGCGCATTCCGGATTGCAATATGGCTGTGCTCACCCTCCTCCTCAATCTGTAACAGGATCTCAAGGATCAGTTCTCTGGTATTTACTCCGCTGCTAATCACGATCTCTACCTCCTGCAAGGATAATCAGTCTCAGAAGCTGCAGAATAGATGCCGCCAGAGCTGCTACATAGGTAAGCGCTGCCGCTGTAAGTACTTTTCTTGCACCCTTTTTTTCATCTGCACCTAAGATACCTGTACTTTCCAGCATTTTAAGCGCTCTGGAAGACGCATTGATCTCAACCGGAAGTGTCACCAGCTGAAACAGTACTGCCAGTGAAAACAAAACAATTCCCAGAGTTACCAGCGGATCAATGGAAAAGATCAGTCCTGCGATAAACAGCGGCCATGAAAGCTGGGAACCAATATTTGCGGCAGGTACAATGGCTGAACGGATATTCAGTGGTGCATAATTGATCGCATCCTGGATCGCATGGCCACATTCATGTGCTGCCACCCCCACAGCCGCCAGAGAATTTCTTCCATAAATATCTTCTGAAAGGGAAACCGTTTTCGTTCTCGGATCATAATGATCCGTAAGACTTCCGCGGATCGGAACCACCTGTACGTCTGTGATCCCAGCCGCTCTCAGGATCCTCTGTGCAGCTTCCGCACCGGTGATACCTGAATGACTCCGGACCTTTTTATAGACTGCAAAGGTACTGCGCAGCTTCGCAGATGCCGCAAGAGAAAGAAGCATTCCGATCACGAGCAAAAGAATCGTGGGGTCCATTCCCCATCCGTAATAACCATATCCGTACATAACTCATCACTCCCTGGAATCTCTGAACATGTCTCCTGGTTTCAACTGATATCCCCGAAGGAACGCATCCGCTTCCATGCGTTTTTTGCCTTCCAGCTGCACTTCATGGAGCACGAGTACCTTCTGGCCGCATGCTACCTGGATTCCTCCTTTGTCAGCGGCTATCACAGTTCCCGGTGCTTCCTGTGCCTGTTTTTCCAGAACAGAGCTCTTCCAGACCTTCAATGTTTTTCCATTGATAAAGGTAAAAGCGCTTGGCCATGGATCAAGGCCTCTTACCAGACGCTCCAGTTCTTCCGCATTTTTGCTGAAATCCAGAAGCCCCATTTTTTTGGAGATCATGGCAGCATATGGTGTTGGACTCTCCTCCGGCTGTTTCTCGCGGGTTGCAGTTCCGTCAAAAATGGACGGTAAAGTCTGTACCAGAAGCTCTGCACCTGCCTGTGCGAGCTTATCAAACAAGCTTCCACCTGTCTCATCTTTGGCAAGCGGAACCACGATCCTGGAAATCATATCACCGGTATCCAGACCGGTTCCCATCTGCATAATGGTAACGCCGGATTCTTTTTCACCGTCGATCACCGCCTGCTGGATCGGTGCAGCTCCACGATATTTAGGAAGCAGAGACGCATGGATATTGATACATCCGAATCTCGGCATATCCAGGATGCTCTTTGGAATGATCTGCCCGAATGCCGCAACAATGATGATGTCCGGTGCAAGATTTTTCAGTTCTTCCACAAATTCAGGATCTCTTACCTTCACCGGCTGCAGTACCGGGATCCCGTGTTTCAGTGCTTCTTCTTTTACAGGAGTAGGCATCATAGTTTTGCCTCTGCCCTTCGGTTTGTCCGGCTGTGTGATCACAGCCTCCACTTCATATCCGTTCTCTGCCAGTGCTGCAAGAGGCGCCACCGCAAAGTCCGGAGTTCCCATATAAACAATCTTCATAGTATCCCGCCTTTAGTCTTCTTCATCATAAGTTACCTTGTGAAGTTCTCCCTCCACAAGTTCTGTATACATTTTTCCATCCAGATGGTCAATCTCATGACAGAATGCTCTTGCCAGAAGGCCCTCTCCCTCGTAGATCTGTTCGTTCATATTTACATCAAGTGCTTTTACCTTCACATAGTTCGGACGTGTTACCTGTCCTGCCATTCCCGGAACGCTCAGGCATCCCTCGTCACCGGTCTGCTCGCCGCTTGTCTCAAGGATCTCCGGATTGATCAGCACGATCGGGCCCTCACCTACATCGATGACAACGATACGTTTCAGGATTCCTACCTGTGGTGCAGCGAGGCCAACACCCATTGCATCATACATGGTATCCAGCATATCTGTGATCAGTTCCCCGATCCTCGGTGTCATTTTGTCTACTGTCCGGGATTTTTTTGTCAGTACAGAATCCCCCTGTACACGGATTGTTCTAAGTGCCATTTTTCTTCTCCTTTAATTCATATCAAATTGAATGTATATTTTCCGGAATCCGGAATTTATCTCTATATATTTCTCCAGCTTCTCTCTGACTGCTGTGAGAAAGCAGATATCCCTGTGCTTCAAATGGATCACCTGACGATAAACATCCTTTACCTTACCTACCGATGCAGCTGCAGGTCCGATCATGTGAAGCTCTTCCTTCGGACTTACCCTGCGGATAAAAACTTCTATATAATACATGGCATTTTTCAGAAGTTCTTCATCCTGGCAGGCGCCAAAAACAGTCATCATATGGGCTGCCGGCGGATAGTCCAGAAGCATCCGATATCCCATTTCTTCTTTATAAAATTTCTTATAATCCTGAATAGCCGCAGCCTGGATACTGTAATGCTCCGGCTGATATGTCTGGATCACCGCCTGCCCCGGCCGATTCCCTCTGCCGGAACGTCCAACTGCCTGAGTCAGAAGCTGGAATGTACGCTCCCCGCAGTGATAGTCATCCATATTCAGCGAAAGATCTGCTGCAATCACTCCTACCAGAGTCACATTCGGAAAATCATGTCCCTTGACGATCATCTGGGTCCCCACCAGAATATCTGCCTCATGCTTTGCAAAAGAAGCCAGGATCTTCTCATAGCTGTCCTTGGTCCTTGTGGTATCAAAATCCATTCGAAGTACCCTGGCTTTCGGGAATTCTTTTTCAATGACCTTCTCGATCTGCTGGGTTCCTGCCTTAAATCCACCAATGTGCGGTGAACCACAGGACGGACAGATTTCCGGTTTCACAGTCTCATAGCCGCAATAATGACAGATCAGACGATTGCCATTGTGTTCACTTAGAGATACATCACAGTGGGGACATTTCATAACGTGACCGCAGGCTCTGCAGGAAACAAAGCCCGCATATCCTCTCCGGTTCAGAAACAGCATGGCCTGTTCTCTTCTTTCAAGGACCTGCTCCAGATCCCTCTTCAGCTCCAGACTCAGTACCGAGCGGTTTCCTTTCTTTAATTCTTCCCGAAGATCCACGATTGATACCTGTGGAAGAGGCCTTTCCTCATAACGTGCGTTTAACTTTACCAGAAGATATTCTCCGTCACAGGCATGACTGTAGGCTTCCAATGACGGAGTGGCTGATCCCATGACCACACGGGCATGTTCCATTCGTGCCCTCTCAATGGCAGTCTCACGTGCATGGTACCTTGGCGTATTCTCACTTTTGTAGGTGGGTTCATGCTCTTCGTCGATAACGATCAGTCCCAGATCTGAAAACGGTGTGAACAGTGCGGATCTGGGTCCTACCATCACCTGGATCTCACCACGTTTTGCTCTTTTGAACTGATCATAACGTTCTCCCTGGGAAAGTCTGGAGTTCAGAACCGAAACCTTATCTCCGAACATGGCATAAAAGCGCCTGACTGTCTGATAAGTAAGCGCGATCTCAGGGATCAGCACGATCGCCTGTTTTCCCTCCTCCAGTACCTTCTGGATCAGGCGCATATAAACCTGGGTCTTTCCGCTTCCGGTCACTCCGAAAAGAAGTGCAGGCCTTGGGTCCGGCTCCTGCCATTCCCGAAAGATCTGCTCTGCCGCCAAAAGCTGTTCCTGGTTCAGACTCAGCTCCATGTTCTCCTTCACCAGGCCGAACCCATCGGGAATACGATACATTTCCTGACTTTCAATAGTTATCAGACCTTTTTTCTCAAAAAAATCAAGAACGGAAATGCCGGCTCCAAGCTCTTTGGAGGCATAGGTATAATCCAGGCTCCCGGCCTCCAGGATTGCCCGAAGGAACCGCTCACGTGCTTTAAAGCGGCTGCCTTCCAGCTTGCCAAGAAGTGCCTGCCCCTCTTCCTTTTTCCCTGTAAAAAGGATCAGTCTTTTCTCTTTTGCACGGACCTTGTCTTTTACAGGCAGAACTGTTTTCAGTGCCTGGATCATGGTGGAGCCATAGGTCTCCTTCATCCAGGCCGCAAGTGCGATCAGCCGGGATTCTGTTGTCTCACTGTCTGTGGACACTCCCCGGATCTCCTTGAGCTTTGACGCATCATATTTTGCCGTTCCGGAGATCCCGGTCACATAGCCTTTCCGAAGGGTATTTCCCTTTCCGAAGGGCACTGTGACCACAACTCCGGGTTTTATTGCCTGCACCAGCTCCTCAGGTACACGATACTGAAAATCCCGGTCCAGCTTTTCATGAGAAATGTCAATGATCACATCTGCATAGATCATCCATTTACGCTTTCTGATCTTCTTCCAGGATCTCCCGGATCAGTACACGCTCATCCATGGGATATTTCTTACCCTTGATCTCCTGATAATCCTCATGGCCCTTTCCGGCAAGGACGATGATATCTCCCGGCTCACCATGATGGATCGCGTAGGCGATCGCCTCTTTACGATCCGGGATCTCTACATATTTTCCATCTGTTTTTGCCATTCCGATCTTAATATCATCGATGATGGCCTGTGGATCCTCATCTCGCGGATTATCTGAAGTAATGATGGTCAGATCTGCCATCTTTCCTGAAACCTCACCCATTTCATAACGGCGCAGCTTGGAACGGTTTCCGCCACAGCCAAACAGGCATACCAGTCTGTGCGGATCATATTCCTTCAGTGTTCCGAGAAGGCTCTCCAGCGCCATGGCATTATGTGCGTAATCGATCATCAGTGTGAATTCGTCAGATACCTTGATCATCTCAATACGGCCTTTGACCCTGGCCACCTTCAGAGCTTTGATGATATTCTCTTCGGATACCTTAAAATGGCGGCAGATGGCAATGGCAGTCAGAGAATTGTAAATGCTGAACTTACCTGGAATATCGATCTCCACAGGAAAATCCATAAGTCCCTTAACATGATAGGAAATTCCCAGATAGCCCTTTCTTCCAACGAGTCTGGCGCCCTCTGCACGGAGATCTGCTTTTTCGGAAAATCCATAGGTTTCAAGTTTACAGGTGTGGCCTTCGATAATGCGGTCAAAGTGTTCATCGTCACGATTTACGATACCAACCTTACACTGTCTGAGAAGCATGGATTTGCAGTGCAGATAATCATCAAAGTCCTTGTGCTCATTCGGTCCGATATGATCTGGTTCAATATTTGTGAAAATTCCAAAATCAAACACAAATCCCTGGGTTCTGTGAAGCATCAGTCCCTGTGAGGAAACCTCCATAACGACCGCATCGCAGCCTGCTTCTACCATATCATGAAAATATTTCTGTACCATATAGGATTCCGGTGTCGTGTTGGCTGCCGGGATATGCTTCTCCCCGATAACAGCCTCGATGGTTCCGATCAGACCAACCTTATATCCGGCATTCTCAAGGATTGATTTCACCATATAGGTTGTAGTTGTTTTTCCTTTGGTTCCGGTGATACCGATGGTTTTGAGCTTTTCTGCCGGATGTCCGAACCATGCTGCTGAAATAAAGGCCATGGCGTAACGGGTATCCTCTACCTGGATCACTGTCACATCCTCCGGTGCCTCCACCGCTTCTTCCACGATGAGTGTCTTCGCACCCTTTGCCACAACATCAGGTATAAATTTATGTCCATCCACGACCGCACCTCTGATGCAGATAAAAAGGCTCCCTTCTTCTACTTTGCGGGAATCATATACAACAGAAGAAACCTCCTGCTCTGTACTTCCCTGAAGGCATTTGTATTCAAGATGTTCCAATAAGGATAAAAGATTCATTTTTCTCCTCCATCTTCCCTTTTTCCGGTCTGACGGGCAGCACACCGGAGGCGGGAAATATACTGTTCTTATTTTCTGTACATACCATATAGAATAGCACACCTCCCCCCTGTTTTCAACGTTTCTTTGAGGTACGGCCGCCTTGTAAAATATCAGCTTGTTACTGTTCACTCCGTTCTCAGTAACATCAGCTTTTTCCATAAATATCCGCATATTTTTTCCGAAGCCAGATGCCGCCCAGCACAGTCACCAAAGCTGTCACTGCCAGAAGCGTCCACAAATCCCTCCTGGTATCATCTCCGGTCTTCGGATGTGTGGACGCAGTTCTTGCCATCTGTATCTGACCGGAAGCCGGACCCTGGTCATCTCCCTGCAAAGGCAGCCCTTCTTCCGGCGTAATAGCCACCTCTCCTTTTACCATGACAGAAGCGGAGGCCTCCATCAATCGCTCTCCGGTTTCCTTGCTTGTGACCGTCACCTGGTTAAAAAGCTTCTGATCCGCTGTTTTTCCCGGGATCTTCACCACAGCCTGAAGAGAAACTGCCTCTCCCGGCGGGATCTGTTGGATCATTGCCTTTGTACGGCTGCTGTTGAGCGTTACACCTTCCTGCTCCAGAAACTGTGCATGGATCCCTGCTGCCTGAAAGCGCTCCGTTCCCACAACCGAATGAAGCGTTTTTTCACCGGTATTCACGATACAGATCTGATAGGTCACAGTCTCACCCGGTGCAGCGGTTTCTTTGTCTGCAGTTTTCTTTACAGAAAGATCCGCCTTCAGTGCCTCCAGACCATTTATAGTGGAAGCGTTCTTCCGGATCACCTCCTCCACTCTGTCCTTCACCCTGGCCTCTGCTTCCACCTGGTGCTCCAGATCTTTTTCCTGTTCATCCAGAAGCGGCGCCTGTACATAAAAGCTCCTGCTCTCTCCGGCTTTTAATTCTGCAAATTCCGCCACAGCCCCTTCTGTTAGAAGGCCTTCTGCATCTTCCCACAGCTGCCGGATCTTAGGGCATGAAAGGCTGCTGGTCAGACGGATATCTGCAAGATCCAGCTTTCCGGTATTGGCTATCTCTACCTGATAACGGATGGTCTGCCCTGCTTTCATTTTTTTATTCTGTGCAATTACCGACAATTCCATATCAGCCTCAGCAGCCTCCACGTCCAGCATAGGCGAGATTCCCTCTGCGATCACCAGCTCTTCCCCGTTTTCTTCTGTCATGAGAAAGGTTCCCGCACCGGTACAGTCCTTCTGAAGCGGTTCCTCCTGAGTCACAGGATAACTGCTTTTCTCTGCCGGAAAACGGTATTCCTGCCGCAGGATCAGCGGAATACGGAAAAAGATCTCATCCTGCCCGTTCTGCTCCACGTTCAGCACGCTTTCCAGCTTTGTGATCTCTGTATCTTCACCGCTCTGGCTCCTTACAGAAATCTGCTGTGCAGCCATATTTTTCGGGACAGAATCCGTTTCCGGAACAAAATACTCCGAAATATACGTGACCAGCGTCAGCTTTTGCGTCTCCTCAAACTCACCTTCCTCTTCATTCCCTACATTTTCCCCTCCGGTCGACGTTCCTTCCGGTGTGAGCGGACCCGTTTTCTCCTGCTCTTCATCCTCCGGCTGTACTGTTTCCCCGGATGCCAGCTGCTCCACGTGCTCATATCCTTCCTCCATTTCTATTCCGATTCCTTCCACAACCTTATCCACCGGCAATTCCTGTTCTGCCTTCTCTTCCTGCTGCAAGTCATCCTCCGGCAGCTCCGGCTCTGGCTCCTTTTCCTGCTGCCAATCATCCTCCGGCAGCTCCTGCTCTTCTTCCTGCTGCAAGTCATTCTCTGGCAGCTCCTGTTCTATCTCTTCTTCCTGCTCCACCGATGGATCTTCAATCTTATGAAATTCATCGTCCCACTTCTCATTTTTCTCCTTATCCTCCGAAAACCTTCTCCCGGGCAGCCATTCATTCAGGCCGCGAATCCGGATTCCAAGCTCCGCCTGTCCGGATTCTATGTCTTTCCAGAACACACTCTGATCGATAAACGGTGCCTGTCCCGGCAAAAAATCTGCTCCCAGAGTCAGCTTCGGTTCTATTGTTCCCCCCAGCATGGCTCCTGCCAGCACTGTCACAATTCCGGCTTTCTTCATCTGTTTCCATATTCTGTTTTTCATGGCTCTTCCTCATTTCTGCCTGATCTGGCATTTCTTATACACATGTTTTTTTACAGAAGCTTACTTTTCCACAGACAAAGGCATCCCTCCCCGGCAAATGGTGCATGATCAATATTTTTTTCGATAAAATAAAATGGATTTCTGCATCGAAATGATGCGTGAACAGATCCCGCAGAATGCAGGATCAAGACTTTTTCAATGTATCACATTTTCAGACCATGCGCAACCGGATATAAAAATTATAAAGTTTGTTTAAACTTTCTTTATAAATTTTCCATTTCTTTTAGATTAACGACATATTTTAAACATATTTTCTCTATATAATAGGTGTTGGATAGATGAAAAACCACTCTCTATCTCCCCCCTCAAAAAATAGTAGGAATCAAACCGTCTGACTGGATCAGGCGGTTTTTCCTGTCTTGGAAAACACTCGATTTTCTATTGCATTTCCCACATAGGTCTTTTATAATAAAATATAATACTCGTACGTCGTTTTCGATGTACTCGTTACTGGATACAGTAACTGATTTCATTCCAATTTTAAAGAGAAACGAGGTATTTCCTATGAGCGAAAAAACCGTAGTAGTTGCATTAGGCCACCGGGCACTTGGCACCACACTTCCAGAGCAAAAAACAGCTACAAAACTCGCAGCGAAGGTAATCGCAGATCTGGTAGAGGAGGGAACCCGCGTAGTGATCTCCCACAGCAACGGTCCGCAGGTAGGGATGATCCACACCGCAATGAATGAATTCGGTAAGGCACATCCTGATTATACATTTGCACCAATGTCCGTATGTTCCGCCATGAGCCAGGGTTATATCGGCTATGACCTTCAGAACGCCATCCGTGCTGAGCTTATCTCCAGAGGGATCTACAAACCGGTCAGCACAGTTCTGACACAGGTTGTCATCGATCCATACGATGAAGCATTTGCAGAGCCAGAGAAGATCATTGGACGTGTTCTTAACGCAGAAGAGGCCGAGGCTGAAGAAGAAAAAGGAAACTTTGTCACAAAGGTGGGCGAGGGTCAGTACAGACGTATCCTTGCAGCACCGAAGCCACAGAAGATCGTAGAGATTGAAACCGTAAAGGTCCTCTCTGCAGCAGAGCAGATCGTCATTGCTGCAGGCGGCGGCGGAATCCCGGTTCTTGAGCAGGGAACTCATCTGAATGGTGCCAGCGCCATCATCGAGAAAGACCTGGCAGCAGGACTTCTTGCAGAAGAACTGAACGCTGACACTCTGATGATCCTTACAAGCGTCGAGAAAGTAAGCCTTGACCATAATACGGATCACGAATCTTATCTGGATACTATTTCCACAGAAGATGCCAAGAAATATATTGCCGGCAAACAGTTTGCGGCAGGCTCCATGCTTCCTAAGATCGAAGCAGGTGTTTCCTTCGTGGAGAAGGGAACCGGACGCCGTACCATCATCACAGACATGGCCCATGCAAAAGACGGCTACCGTGAGAAGACCGGAACTATCATTAAATGATCATTTTACGGACTCAGAATACAAAGTGAACTATAAAACTTCACTTTACATAAAAATATCCCGCAGACGGCTGCTGGTCTTACCGGCAGCTCTGCGGGATATTTTTTATACTGTCTGACTCTACATCCGATCACTGTTACACAGTTGATCGGGCAGCCAGTATTTACATAGATTTTCGCTCAGCGATCTCAGCCATCTTCGCCTCATTCAGGCGGGTATCTCCATGGACACGGCTGTAGGAAAGATATCCGTTCATACGGTCGATCTTGGTCAGATTTCTGGAACCGCAGACAGGGCATACATCCATCTCCAGTTCCTCATGACCACAATCGTCACAGTATGCAAGAGAAAGGTTCACTCCCTCATAATATCCCAGATCCATGGCTCTGCGGATCAGTGTACGGATAGCTTCCTTATTGTAGCCGATCGGATAACGTACATACTGAATCTTACCGCCATTGCAGAGCTCCCAGAAACGTCCCTCCAGATCCTGTTTCTCGATCGGAGTTACATCCTCTGTTACATGGCAGTGGAAGCTGTTGCTCACATATGGTCTGTCAGAAACGCCCTCAATGATTCCATACATCTTACGGAACTGCTCTACCTGCAGGCCACAAAGACTCTCTGCCGGTGTTCCGTAGATCGCATAAAGATAACCATCTTCCTTCTTGTACTGATTTACCTTGTCATTGATATATTTCAGGACCTCCAGAGCAAACGCCCCATCCTCGGCAATGGATTTGCCATTGTAAAGTTCCTGAAGCTCATTTAACGCTGTGATACCGAAGGAAGCTGTCATAGGCTTCAGGATCTTGCCAATCTTTTCATTCGGTTTCAGATGTCCGCCGTAGAAACCGCCTTCACAGTATGCAAGCGGGTTGGTGGATGCACGCATCTGTCCCAGATATTCGTAAGTGCGGATGTGCAGGTTACGGATCATTTCCAGATAGAAATCCAGAACCTCATAGAAATCTCTGCTCTCCGCTCTGGCCTTTGCAAGGATCATCGGAAGATGAAGGCTTACCGCACCAATGTTAAAACGTCCCACAAAAACAGGCGTATCATTCTCATCCGCCGGCTC
Source organism: Blautia massiliensis (ex Durand et al. 2017) (assembly GCF_001487165.1). Taxonomy (GTDB): domain Bacteria; phylum Bacillota; class Clostridia; order Lachnospirales; family Lachnospiraceae; genus Blautia_A; species Blautia_A fusiformis. Next base: position 3,244,994 of record NZ_LN913006.1, on the reverse strand, counting down.
CATACCGCCACGCTCATACCACGGACTTAAGAAAGCACGGCATCCCATCGGGCTGATGACCTTCTTGTATTTCCTGTACATACTGGAAATATAGCCTGCGCCGGACATAGACAGCCAGTCCGGATACATGGTTTTGGAGGAACACTCCACACCAGCCTCAAAAATATCCTCACAGCACTTTCCTGGACCATGGATCTCTTTGTCATAAAGGAATACGATCTTCGGGAAAAGTACCGGTTTCTTGTGTCCGGCCTTACCCTGTCCTCCCTGATGGACCTCAAGAAGGGAAATCGTACACATCTTCTCAAACTGCTCGGTTCCGAGACCAAGTGTCACCGTAACAAACGGATAATCACCTCTGGAAGAACCGACGGTATTCAGCTTGTACTCAATTCCCTGCCAGCCCTGGTCATAATCCCTGCGGACCTTATCAAGAGCATACTCAATAGCTCTCTCCTCACGGCCACTCCAGCTCTCGTCCGAGTATTTCATAAATTCGGAAATATATTTATCATAGCTCTTCTTTGCATACGGTGCCAGGATCTTATCAACCTCCGGCACTGTAAAGCCACCATACTGCTGTGCTGCTGTACTGAGAATGATATCCCCCATAACATCAAAGGCTGTATCCAGAGTCTTCGGCTCGTTATACCAGACATTTCCCATCTCAAAACCGCCACTTAAAACAGCTGCCACATCGAACAGACAGCAATTCATGGTATCCAGACGTGCAGACTGGTCATGAATATAAATGTAGCCGTCCTTACATGCCTGAAGCTCATTACGGTTCATAAAAAACTTCCGATAGAGTTCCTTGTTCAGCTCATTAAAGATCAGGCTTCGTTTCGTGGCAACAAGGGCGCTGTCTGTATTGGCATTACTTTTATCACCGATATAACGGATCGCCTGACTCTTGGTATAGACATCATCCATCATATGGATAAAATCCAGCTTGTAATTCCGATAATCACGGTAGCTCTTGGCAACTGCCGGATTCACACGCTCCAGAGCCCCCTCCACGATGTTGTGCATCTCCTGGATCTCGATCTCATTCTTTCCAAGGGAATCCGCATGCTCCTGGGCAAAACGGCAGATAAAATCCTTCTCCTCGTCTGAAAAAGTATAAAGAATACGCTCTGCGGATTTGTTCACGGCAGCCACGATCTTCTGCGGATTAAACTCCTCTCTTGTCCCGTCTTTCTTGATCACATATAACATTGCTCATCCCTCCCTGTGCTATATATAAGTCGCTATGCAAAATACTATATATAGTACCTATATCCTCTATATATTGTTTTTCATCTATATGTTGTGCTAGGCATGAGTATAACACAGCTGAGGAGAAAAGAAAAGGGATATTTCTGTATACACGAAAATACAGACACTTAGTACTGCCTGATCTCACTGCAGAAATATTCTCACAAATTCGTTCCGATCCAGTCTGTAAGAAAATCCCATAATTTCGGAAGCAGAATGGCCAGTGTCACTATAAACCATATGATCCAGCCTGCCCCACTGCTTTTCTGATCTTTTTTTTGCTGTTTTTTTCCCTGATCTAAAACTTCTGCACGATTTCTGCCCACCGTTGTTTTATTCCTGGTATTAACTGCCGCTGCAGTCTTACGTCCGGCTGCTGCACCTGTATTCCGGCTTCCGGTTAGATTCCGATTCAAATCGGTATTGCGGCTTGCATTCGTATTCCGGTTTGCGTTCGTATTCCGGTTTGCATTCGTATTCCGGTTTACGTTTCCGTTATGTTGTGTTGTTTGATCAGCATCCTGTCCATACTGCCGCATCATATCCCGCACTTTGGCGGAAGCATGTTTATAATGTATCTCCCGGGGCTCATTCAGATGATATAACACCTCATCATTTCTGTAAGGCATCCCACATAATGAACACCTGCCATTTACAACCTTACCCCCACAAACCTGACACCTTTGACCTGCCATAAGCTCCCTCCATTCTATCCGTCAAAACGGATATTTATATTTCCGTCGTAAACATAAGCATTCTTTTTTCAGTATATCACACCAGGCATTTAATACCCAGTATTTTTCTACGATACCCCAAAAGACTTCCCCTCTCATTATATTGCCACTCCACCCATTTTCTGTTATAATACCCCACAGAGCAATAAGCCTAAAAATCATCAGGAGGAGCCGATAATGAATACAATCACAATCCCCGCAACCTATCATGCAGACCTGAACCTCCATGACACACAGATTGCGATCAAAACAGTAAAAGATTTCTTCCAGCAGACACTCTCCCAGAAGCTGAACCTTCTTCGAGTATCCGCTCCAACATTTGTAGCACCGGAATCCGGCCTTAATGACAACCTTAATGGTGTAGAGCGCCCGGTAAGCTTTGATATCAAGGCTATCGAAGGAAGCAACGCCGAGATCGTACACTCCCTTGCCAAATGGAAACGCTACGCACTGAAAAAATACGGATTTTCTCACGGAGAAGGTCTTTACACAGATATGGTAGCCATCCGCCGGGATGAAGATCTGGACAATATCCACTCTGTTTACGTAGACCAGTGGGACTGGGAAAAGATCATCTCCAAAGAAGAACGTTCCATGGAGACTCTCAAGGAAACCGTACGCACCATTTACAGTGTCCTTCGTAAAACTGAGAAATACATGGCTGTACAGTATGACTACATCGAGGAGATCCTTCCAAAGGATATCTTCTTTATCACAACTCAGGAGCTTCTTGACATGTATCCGGACTGCACACCGAGGGAACGTGAATATCGGATCACCCGTGAAAAGGGCGCTGTCTTCCTTATGAAAGTCGGCAAAACCCTCACCAACGGCGAACGCCACGACGGACGTGCCCCGGACTATGATGACTGGGAACTGAACGGTGATATCCTCGTATACTATCCGGTACTTGACATTGCCCTTGAGCTTTCCTCAATGGGAATCCGTGTTGACGAGGACGCACTTGACCGTCAGCTTACCGAAGCAGGCTGTGATGACCGAAGAGAGCTTCCATTCCAGAAAGCAATCCTGAACAAAGAGCTTCCGTACACCATCGGTGGTGGTATCGGACAGTCCAGGATCTGTATGTTCTTCCTTCGTAAAGCACACATCGGAGAAGTACATGTCTCTCTCTGGCCGAAGGAGATCACAGATGCTGCAGAGACACACGGACTTCAGCTTCTCTAAAACAGCCTACAGATTTATTTATAATTTTCGCGGAAATGAGGTAATAACGTGAACATTCTGTTTTTTCTGATTCCCAAAAGCGAAGTAGCCTACATCTTTGAGGATGAAACTCTTCGCCAGACCCTCGAAAAAATGGAGCACCGCAAGTACTCCTGCATTCCTATCCTCACCATGGACGGCAAATATCTCGGCACCATCTCAGAGGGAGATCTCCTCTGGGGCATGCGCCGTGCAGATATCCACGACATCAAGGAAACAGAGGGAATCCCAATCATGGCGATTCCACGCCGTGCCACCTACAAACCGGTCCATGCAGATTCCAATATGGAAGATCTCCTGGATCGCGCCATTAATCAGAACTTCGTACCGGTGGTAGATGACCAGGGCTCCTTCATCGGAATCATAACCAGAAAATCTATCATCAAATACTGTTACAACGAAATAAAAGCCGCACAAAAAACTGCCGGTGAAGAAATCCACTGAGCAGCGGAAAGAAAAAGGATGGCTTCCGTTCCTGCACAGGTAGGAATCGGAAGCCATCCTTTTTTGATCCGGCAGTTGTATTCCGGATTTTTATTTTATTTTTTCGCGGATCATACTCAGTGCATCTTCATCTGCCACAACCGTGAGATCCGGGTGAAGCTGCAGGATAGATGCCGGAACCTTCGGTGTGATCGGTCCGTACAGGGAATTATACAGGGCTTCTGCCTTGGATGTTCCCGTTGCCACAAGAAGGATCTTTTTTGCAGCCATGATATTCCCGATTCCCATAGTGTAGGCCTGTTTCGGGACCTCATCCATGCTTTCAAAAAACCTTGAATTGGCCCTGATGGTACTTTCTGTCAGATCCACACAATGGGTTTCTTTTTCAAAGGCATCTCCTGGTTCATTGAAGCCGATGTGTCCGTTCCCGCCGATACCAAGCAGCTGCATATCCACACCTCCGGTTTGCCGGATGATTTCGTTATACTGTGCACATGCCTTATCGCTATCCTCTTCCAGTCCGTCAGGCACAAAGGTCCGTGCTTTGTCAATATTTACATGGTCAAAGAGATTATGATCCATAAAATAGCGGTAGCTCTGGTCATTGTCGCCGGAAAGTCCCTTGTACTCATCCAGATTCACACTTGTCACCCTGGAAAAATCCAGATCCCCTTTTTTGTACCATTCTACCAGTTGTGCATACATGCCCACAGGCGTGGAACCGGTAGCCAGTCCAAGAACTGCATCCGGTTTCATGATAATCTGTGCAGACATGATATTGGCTGCTTTTCTGCTTACATCCTGATAATCTTTTCCTGCGTAAATAATCATAGTTTTTTCCTCAGCTCTTATTCTGCGATCAGTTTATCCAGAAGCTCCTTGGCCATACGGATATCTTTTTTCTGTTCCTCACCGGAGATCTCACGCTCAATGGTAATATCTCCCTGATAACCGATCTCTTTCAGCTTTGCAATAAATGCAGAATAATTTACTTTACCCTGGCCAAGGGGAACCTCATCACCCAGATGATGTCCATCTGTTGGATATTTTCCATCTTTTCCGTGAATTCCCATGACATACTCACCGAAAACCTCCAGAGCATCTACCGGATTTGCCTTTCCGTACATGATCAGGTTTGCAGGATCAAGGTTAATTCCCACATTTCCTTTTCCGACAGCTTTCTCAATATCCTGGATCGCACGCTTTAATGTTACAGGAGTCTCCTGTCCTGTTTCAAACAGGAAGTTCTGACCATTTTCCTTACATTTTTCCACAATAGCCTTACATGCAACCAATACTTCCTCGTATTTCGGGTCGTATGGATTTTCCGGCATATAGCCAACGTGTGTTGCCAGGTCTGTCACATGGATCTTTTTCGCAAAGTCAGAACCTTCCATAAGCATCTTCAGTCTCTCAACTCTGTAATCAGACGGAATCAGGCCAAGTGTCAGCTGTCCTTCATAGAAATCCCATACTCTGCGGCCTTCCCATCCGCACCAGAATGCGGTTGCGTGGATCCCGTATTTCTCCAGACCTTTATTAATAGCCTCTGCCATAGCATCGTCCTGAAGTGTTGGACGATCCCAACATACCAGCTGGCAGCTATCCACACCCATTTCCTTCAGCTCCGCAAATTTTGCATCAATATCTGTATTGCTTGTAAATTCGATCAAAACTCCAACTTTCATAGGTTCTGTTCTCCTTCCAGTATTATCTCATATTATACTACTTATACCACCAAGATCAGCCTTTTACCGCACCGGCAGTAATACCACCTACAATATGCTTCTGCATCACAACAAAGAAGATAAGACTCGGTATCATGGACATTACGATTCCGGGAAGTGCATGCTCCCAGTCTGCTGTCTGTGCGGAAAACTGCATGTACAGTGCATTCTGGATATTCATTGCCACTGTGTTTCCGCCAACGATCAGCTGGTTGGTGATGATATCATTCCAGGTTGCCAGTGCATCCAAAACAACGACCGTCGTGAGGATCGGTTTCAGAAGCGGAAGTACAATGCTGAAATAGGTGCGGATCTTACCTGCGCCGTCAATACATGCACACTCTTCCAGATCGATAGGAACATTTTTTACAAATCCATGGATCATGTATACTGCCAGAGGCATACATAAGCCCACACTTACCAGAATATATCCGGTTCTTGTTCCAGTCAGTTTCACGTTGGAAACCAGTCTTGTCAAGGTGATCATGTAAGACTGGAACGGAACCATCATCGGCATGATGATCAGAACAAAGCATATTTTGCTAAGTCTGCTTTTTGTTCTTGCGAGCTTATAGGCTGCCATCGGCGCCATAAGCACTACCAGGATGACAGTGCAGAATGTATAAAGCAATGTATTAAAGATCAGAGACGGGAAACCGAATTTCGTCCAGGTCTCCATATACATCTTCAGGCTCCATGACTTGGGCAGAGCCAGAAAGTCCTGCAGCATATCATTATAGGGTTTAAATGAGTTTATAAAGATCAATACCAGCGGCATCAGCCAGAAGATCGCACATACAAAAATAATGATCGTCAGTGCATTCACCTGCCGCAGGTTCTTTGGTTTCTTCTTCATTATGCCTCAACCTCCTTACTCTTGGTAATCTTCATCTGAATTGCTGTAATGATCAGAACAAATACTACAAATACAAGAGATTTGGCAGTAGCAAGACCATATTTGCTGTTAACAAAAGCTTCCTTATAAATATTATACGCAACGGAAACAGTTGAATTCGCAGGTCCGCCCTTTGTAAATACCATGATAATATCGAATAACTTAAACGCAAATGTCATTGATGTCAGCATACAGATCGAGATCGCAGGCATGATCATCGGAATTGTGATCTTGCGGAATACCTGGAAAGAGGTTGCTCCGTCGATTCTTGCCGCTTCCAGAAGCTCTCCCGGAACTGCAATGATTCCTGCGATATAATTGACCATGTAAAAACCAAGATTCTGCCATACTGCCATGACAACAACTACATAAAAAGCAAGCTTCGGTGTTCCAAGCCAGCTCCAGTTAAAGAATTCCCATCCTGTAACACTGTAAAGAGCCTCAAAGCCAGGTCCCAGGATAAATTTCCAGATCAGACTGATCGCTGTCAGACTGATGATATAAGGAATATAATAAAAAGCACGACCAAGACTGTTCACTTTGTTCTCACGTGCCATTACGACAGCGACTGTGAGAGAAACAATGTTTACGATAACAACATAAAATACTGCAAATTTAAGAGTAAATCTGACACCTTTCCAGAAAAGCGGGTCAGCAGTAAAGATCTTCACATAGTTGGCAAGTCCTACAAATTCCATGTTCTTGCCGATTCCATTCCAATTAAATACCGAATAGTACAGATTCATTACAAATGGAATATCTGTGGCAAACAGTACAAAAACGACTGCCGGAAAGACAAACAATGCAAAAATTGCCAGATCCTTTGTTTTTTTGTTTTTCAATCCTATCCCCTCCAGAAATTCATTTTTTCTTTGGTTTATATTTGGGAAACAGGCAAAGCTGCTGCCTGTCTCCCTCTTTTGTCAGTTACATTCCGTCAGCCCAAAATCAACAAATCTGTTTCTCTTCGGCTCCTGGAGTTCCTTGTTACTCTGCTGATGTCCAGAAATCCTGGAAGAGCTGTGTTACTTCATCTGCGCTCATGTCTCCAAGCATGTAAGACTGGAGATACGGACCACACTCATCTGCGTAGCTGCCAGGAGCAATCGTGTGGATCCAGCCGTTTGTCTTTCCAGCGTCGATATAGGTCTTGGCATCATTTGCAAGAGCGCCGGTCACTTCCATATCAGACTTTGCACCAGGAACAGCTCCTACACCTTCTGCCATCCATTTCTGGCCTTCTTCGGATGTAAGGATAAACTCACAATACTCTTTTGCAAGATCCAGATTCTTGGAATCTTTATTTACAATATAAGTCCAGTTACAGGAGGATAATACAGTTGCATCATCTTCACCGGCGCCTACCGGGAATGGAAGAAATGCAAGATTTGCATCCGGATTAAAGGAATCCAGTGTAGACTGGCACCAGTCACCCATATGGATCATAGCTGCATCGCCGTTTGCAAGCATATTCTCTGATGTCTCCCAGTCAACCTCAAGCGGCTTGTCCGGACCATACTCTACAGCAAGATCAAGGAACTTGTAAAGGTTCTCCCAGTTAGGCATATCTGCAAATGCTGTCTCACCGGATTTGATCGCATCTACTGTCTCAGCAGCTGTTTTGTCTTTGTCGATCATGAAATGTGTTGCAACCTGTCCTAATACCCATGTTTCCTTTGCAGCAAGTGCAAACGGAGTGATGCCTGCATCCTTCAGCTTCTTGCATGCCTCTTCCAGCTCATCCATGTTTGTCGGAAGCTTGTCGATACCAGCTTTCTCAAAGCAGTCCTTGTTGTAGATCAGGCCCATGTTCTCATAGGTCCATGGAAGAGATTTTACATTTCCCTCGTCATCTTTTCCAAGGTTTACAGCGTCCTCATTGAACTTGTCCAGAACTTCTGTATCATTGCTCCAGTCGTAAGCATAATCATAGTACATTTTCGCTTTTGTTCCGGCCTCAGCATCAAATACGTCTGGTGTATCACCGGAGTTTACTCTGGACTGAAGCAGTGTGTCGTAATCGTTGGCTGCATGCTGTACATCAACAGTCACACCCGGATGTGATTTCTCGAAGGCTTTTACCATCTCGTCATATTCTTCCAGACCATAAGCATGTGCATCAAATACATTCAGTGTTACATTTTCTTCAGCATGTGCAGTTACCCCTCCTGCAACTACCATTGATGAGATCATTGCTGCTGATAACAGAATAGAAATCACTCTTTTTTTCATTTGCATATCCTCCTTTTGAATAGCTTTTTTTATTTTTCTCACTGCCTTTCAGTGAAAATTTCATTATTTGTTTTCGTGTGTGTTTACATACTCTTTTGCCGCATTCCACTCTTTAATCCCAAGCTGTACGGATCTTACTCCTTCGATCAAAGGAGCAACCTCTACAGGTTTATCTTCTCTGACGCATTCCTGGAAATATTTGATCTCTGTATAATATGGTCCCAGATTGGAGACATTGATTCCCGCCACATCACTCTCGCCTTCATATTCAGCTTTGAGCTCTGGCGTCTCCACAGTTCCGTCTTTCTTATATACTGTCAGGCTCGGTGACTGAGCACCGTTAAATTCTATCGTAGCATCCTCAAAATGTGCACGGAACGCTGCATGGAACTTCATTGCCGATGACTCATCCCAAATACCCTCTGCTGTAGCAAAAACATCTCCGAATTCATACTCCGTGATGATATGATTGATCATGCCACTTTCAAATCTGCTGGCTTTTACCTGGAAGCTGTCCGGCTCACCCAGCATATAACGCAGAAAATCAAGATCATGCACGTGAAGATCCAGCACAACGGAACCACTCTTTTCTTCATTATGGAACCAATCCTCAAATCCCCATTTCACATCTCCGCTGATACGCTCCATAGTAATGGATTTCAGCTTTCCGAATTTTTCTGTGTCGTAAGCTTCCTTCAGATATTTATATTCCTCAAAGGAACGTACTACCTGTCCTACCATAACCTTCTTCCCGGATCTTTTTTCTGCTTCAAGAAGCATCTGGCAATCCTCTTCGGTCAGACATACCGGTTTTTCCACCAGTACATTCATCCCTTTTTCCAGTGCCTTCACTGCATGTTCTGCATGCAGATAGCTTGGAAGACAGATATGTACAATATCCAGCTGCTCCTTTTCGATCAGTTCCATTCCGTATTCATATGTGGCAGCTTCCGGAAAATATGATGCCGCTTTGTCCAGAAATTCTTTTCTGCAGTCAGACAGGGCAACTACCTCAACATCATCCTCTTTTTCTGATAAGACTTTCAGGGATAAGTAATGAGTCGTTCCCATTCCGCCGCATCCAATCACGCCTATTCTCATCTCTCTACCTCTCTTTATTTGTCCAGTGGCCTAACTAATATTTCAAAAAATAAAAGTTTTTTGCAAAAACATCTGTGTTTCTTGTTACAAACTCTCTTTTTTGCTGTTCTTAGCTTGGATTTAGGATAGCATTCTTTGCCGTATCTGTCAACATTCTTTCCCGTTTTTTCGTCTTTCAATGTGCATTTCTTCTATAATAAACAATATCTCGAGTATTTTTTGTGCATTTTGCACATTTGTAATCAATTATTTCTATCACTGTACTATTTATCTCCGTTTTTTTACCAGTCTTCCGAAAAAATGCCTGTATTATATTGCTCTTCATTTTAGAATTGTCGTATTTTTATATTTTTCCTTCTATAAATAGTCAATATTTTCTTTGTACAGCCACATATTGATTATTTTCTGCATCTATGATAGGATATATTTAGTACGGAGACTTTACCATTTTTCGGTACCGTTTATTTTTAAAGGATTGGAGATGAAAAGAAACTATGAAACTTGTTAATCAGCAGGTTATTAAGAACACGAATATGAAACGGCTCTATACTTCCATCTATTCCAGTCCCGGAATATCCAGAGCACACCTTGCCAAGCAAACGAAGCTCAGCAAAACAACCGTATCTACTCTTGTAGATGAACTGATCGAACGGGGATTCATTGTGGACAACGGTATCGGAGAATCCGACAGCATCGGACGTAAGCCGAACTGCCTTCAGGTCCGGATGAACAGCTACTACGTTGTTGTCATGAACTGGCATGAAAATGCTGTCGAAGCTTATCTTGTGGACATTGCCGTACTTCCGTCTTTCATGAATCACGGAAGCTTTCCGAAGACGAAAATCATGTCGCATGCTCCGGCTCCTGTTTCCAGGAATCCATTCTGGAACACTGTGCTCCTGACCGTATCCTTGGCATCTGCATAGTAATGTCCGCCATGATCGACGCCTCCAGCAATGAAGTATATTCCACGACCCTGAATCTGCCTTCCATGGAAAGCACTCAGATCATTAAATCTCTGAAGACTGCATTCCCGGGATACCCGGTTGATCTTCTCAATGATACCGCCTGCTATTCCTACGCGGAAAAGGTCTATGGCAATATAAAAGAGAAAAATTTTGCTTTTCTCAATTTCGGCCGCGGCATCGGTGCCACCCTTTTCACAGAAGGAAGCATGCTTGGAACTGCCAGTGGTTCCTCTACCCAGTTCGGCCATTATTCCATCGATCCTCACGGTCCGGAATGTATCTGCGGAAATCACGGATGTCTGGAAGTTATGATCTCGGAGCAGGCTCTGAAAAACAGGATCCCGGAATTCGGACAGATTCCATCCTTAAGCGCACTTTCAGAAATCACCTTCTCAGATCTGGGAAAGGCTGCCACCTTCCGCGATCCAACCGCTCTTGCTATGGTAAAGGAGATGGCATGGGAGCTGTCCATCGCCCTGAGTAATCTGATCAGTACCGTAAATCCATCTCTGATCGTTCTTGGCGGAAAGATTCCGGATCTTGGCGAATATTTTCTCAATGAAGTACGGGAAGACCTGAAAAAAACCGGGTTCCGCAGGATGGTAGATAACGTGACTGTCCGTTACTCCCAGCTCCAGAGTGATTCGTTCCTGAACGGAGCCATGAAATACTTTTTTGATATCCACTATTCTTTTACAAATCAGGATCCGACGAATTTTTTTATCGGATGATATAAGGAGGAAGCCATGAAAAAACTGAAAGCTGCTATTGTAGGCTGCGGCCGTATTTCCGTCTCTTATGCGGATGCATTCCATCGTCTCAGCGATGAAGTAGAATTAGCATATGCCGTTGACAAAGATCCAGCTCTTGCCAAAGCCTTTGCAGAGGAATTTAACTGTTCCTGGACTACGGACTTTGATGAGATCCTGGATAAGGATATTGATGTGGTACATCTCTGTCTGCCGCATTTCCTGCACCCGGTCATGGCCATCAAAGCCATGAAAGCCGGCATTAACGTCCTTACCGAAAAGCCCATTGCCACCTGTCTTCAGGATGCAGACAGAATGATCCGTACCGCCGAAGAAACTCATGTAAAGCTGGGCGTTATCTTCCAGACCCGTTACACAAAAAGTGTAGAAAAGCTCCGCGAAATGATCCAGCGGGGTGATTTCGGAAAAATCCTTACCGCACGTTCCTATCTGACCTGGAACCGTCCGCTCGACTATTACAGCGGAAGTGACTGGAAGGGAACATGGGACAAAGAGGGCGGCGGTGTTCTCATCGACCAGGCGATCCACAGCATTGATCGTGTTCGATATATGCTGGATTCCGATGTGGAATGGATCGACGGAAGTGTTCATAATTATGTTCATCATTTTGTAAAAGTGGAGGATGCCGCAGACGCTGCTATCATGTTTAAAAACGGCTGTCTTTACAATCTCTATGCCTGCAACATTTACGGAGCCGATTCCCCGATCAATATTGAACTGATCGGAGAAAAAGGACGCCTGGGTCTTAAGCAGGACATGGGCTATTACGAGCTGGACGGCACCTATGCCGAGATCCGAAACACTTATGAGACCACAAATGTGGGCCCTGATTACTGGGGAAGCAGCCATCACCTGCAGATCCGTGACTTCTACCGTTCTGTCCGTGAGGATCTTCCTGTTGCCATCGACGGACTGGAAGGCAGAAAAACCCTTGAAATGGTAAAGGGCATCTACCTTTCCTCTGCCAGAAGAGAACGCATCTCTCTCCCCTTTGAGGATGTAACCTACAGTGATCTGAACCAGCCGGTGAAATAACTACGTCACTATTCTGTAACTATAAAAAACGGATGCTTTATCTCCTGCAGCATTTCCACAGGAGGATAAAGCATCCGTTTTTAATATTCTTATATTTATAATGTCTTTGAAAGAAACTCTCGAAGTCTCTTATTCTTTGGATTTGCAAAGAATTCCTTAGGAGAATTTTCTTCCTGGATCTTTCCTTCATCAATGAAGAGGACTCTGGTTGCCACCTCGCGGGCAAAGCCCATCTCATGAGTTACCACAACCATGGTCATGCCGGATCTTGCAAGCTCCTGCATCAGTTCCAGGACCTCTCCTACCATCTCCGGATCAAGAGCAGATGTAGGCTCATCAAACAGCATCACGTCCGGGTTCATGGCAAGAGATCTTGCAATGGCGATACGCTGCTTCTGACCGCCGGAAAGCATGTCCGGATAGGAATCTGCCTTATCCGGAAGACCTACTCGCTCCAGAAGCTCCAGTGCCGTTTTTTCAGCCTCTTCCTTACTCATAAGATTCAGAGTCACAGGTGCGAGCATAATGTTCTCTTTTACTGTCTTATGTGGAAAAAGATTAAACTGCTGGAATACCATTCCGATCTTCTGACGATGACGGTTGATATCCACCTTGGAATCTGTGATGTCGGTTCCCTCAAAGAGGATTTTTCCCCCGGTCGGCTCCTCAAGGAGATTCAGGGAACGGAGGAATGTAGATTTACCACAGCCGGATGGTCCGATAATGGCTACTACTTCACCTCTGCGGATCTGTGTGGTGATCCCGTTGAGAACCTGATTGCCGCCATAGGCCTTTTCAAGTCCCTGTACATCCAGAAGCACTTCATTACTTACGCTCATTGGTTCTCAGCCTCCTTTCAAGTCTTCCTACCAGATAGGTAAGGAAGCAAACGATCACAAGATAGATCGCAGCTACTACCAGCAGCGGGAACAGTGCACTGTAGGTCTGGCTTCGGATAATGTCTCCGCCACGGGTCAGATCCATAAGTCCGATATAACCACTGATGGATGTCTCCTTCAAAAGTACGATCAGCTCGTTTCCAAGGGCCGGCAGGATGTTCTTGACCGCCTGCGGAAGAATGATCTTGATCATAGTCTGTGTATAGTTAAGACCCAGGCTCCGTCCTGCCTCAAACTGTCCCTGATCAATAGACATGATACCGGAACGGACGATCTCAGCCACGTATGCAGCAGAGTTCATACCAAAGGCGATAATGGCAACAACTATCTTACCCGGATCTATGGTTGCAAAAATAACATAAAATACGATCAGCAGCTGTACCATCGTTGGGGTGCCACGGATCACAGTCAGATAAACACGACAGATCACATTAAGGATCTTAAGCTTACCTGTCTTATCATGTGTAGAACGGACAATAGCAATGACAAATCCCAGAAAAATACCAAGAAGTACAGCAAAAAAAGTAATGATGATGGTATTTTTCAGACCGGACAAAATGAACTGCCAGCGATTGTCGTCCAGAAAGTTAAACTGAAACTGTTCAATAAGACTCAAAATTTCCACCCTTTCCAAAACTACAGGTTCCGAAATCCGGAAAACATACCCGGATATCCGGAACCTGATCATTCGCTACTGAACCCTGCAACGAATATCTGTTTCTCAGCTTATCCGTTCAGAATCCTCTGATTTCTCTGTGCAAAATTATTTCTTTACAATAACAACCTGCTCTGCAGTTGTGTACGGATCAGTGAAATCAACGCTCTTTTTACGATCCTCTGTTACTGTCATTCCTGCAGCACCGAAATCAGCTTTTCCGGATTTAACAGAATTTACGATCGCATCAAACTCCATATCCTCGACCTTCAGCTCATATCCAAGCTTGTCGCAGACAGCCTGAGCGATATCAACATCAATACCTACGATCTTATCTCCGTCATAGTATTCGTATGGCTGGAAGGTTGCGTTTGTTGCCATGGTAAGAGTTCCCTTGGAGTGATCTGCATCCTTAGGAGTCTCATACGGTGTCTTACCTGCATCATCACCGATGTAGTTATCTCTGATGGAATCCAGAGTTCCGTCATCCTTCAGCTCCTTCAGCGCTTCGTTGAACTCTTTGGTAAGGTCTGCATTATCTTTGGAAAGACAGATTGCATACTCCTCTTTATCAAAAATATCCTCAACGATCTCAAGATCATCGTTTTTCTCAACAAATTTCTTAGCAGGCTCGCTGTCGATCACTACGCAGTCAATCTTACCCTGTTTCAGAGCCATAACAGCGTCATTACCTTTGTTGTATCTCTCTACTGTTGCGTCTTTAACCTCTGTAGCGTCTGCATCACCGGTTGTTCCAAGCTGAACACCGATCTTCTTACCCTCCAGATCATCTGCGCTCTTGATCTCATCTGCTGCAAAAACAGCGGATGTCATAGAAACTGTCATAGCTGCTGCAAGTGCAAGTGCCATAAATTTTCTCTTCATTTTTTCTTCCTCCTGAATTCTATGTACTTTACGTTAACTGTCTCTCTGCTTGTGTCAGTCCAATGTTACTGTTCACTTCGTGACCAGCAACACGCTCCGCGATGCACAGAAATCATGCTTTTGCATGATTTCGCGCCGAGATTCTCGGGTTTTCTGTGACCTGTGGTCACAAAAAACACCTCGCGGAATATTACCAGTGAACAGTAACAGCACAATCCGTAATGTACAGCATAATTATACATCTCCATGCATATTACTTTGTTTTATGATACCATGTTTCTGACAAAATGCAAGCACATAAAATCCATAAATACGAAAATCCACTTCTAATTTACCGGAATTCCACAGGGAAAATTCACTTTTCGATAACAATTGTCCAATATACTATACTATTAAAGGCAACAAATGGAAAAAACCTGCGTGTTTTTTCCATGGGGTCTTGTGTTCCAACAGAAAAAACAAGTATAATATTCAGAAACAAGAGGAGGTTACTATTATGAAATTCACGAAAATGCACGGCATTGGAAACGATTATGTATATGTAAACTGTTTCGAGGAAACTGTTAAGGATCCGGCCGCAGTGGCAAAATTTGTCAGCGACCGTCATTTTGGCATTGGTTCCGATGGTCTGATCCTGATCCGCCCGTCTGAGATTGCAGACTGCGAGATGGATATGTACAATCTGGACGGCTCTCAGGGTGCCATGTGCGGAAACGGTATCCGCTGCGTTGCCAAATATGTCTATGACCACGGCATTGTGGACAAAACTTCTTTAAGCATCGCCACAAGAAGCGGTATCAAATATGTGGATCTTACTATCCGCGACGGCAAGGCCTCCATGGTAAAAGTCAACATGGGCTCCCCGATTCTCACTGCAAAAGAGATCCCGGTGGTTGCCGAAACCGAGCAGGTGATCGACGCTCCCATCACCGTCGACGGAAAAGAATATCACATGACCGCAGTTTCCATGGGTAATCCTCATGCCATCATCTACGTAGACGATGTGAACAGCCTTGACCTGGAAAAGATCGGCCCGTCCTTTGAAAATCACGTATGCTTCCCGGACAGAGTCAACACTGAGTTTGTTCAGGTGATCGACCGCCACACCGTAAAGATGCGTGTATGGGAGCGTGGCTCCGGAGAAACCCTTGCCTGCGGCACAGGCGCCTGCGCAGTTACGGTAGCTTCCATCCTCAATGACAAGGTTGACGGCAGCAAACCGGTTACTGTACAGCTTCTTGGCGGAGACTTAAACATCTCCTGGGAAAGAGATGAAAACCTTGTATATATGACAGGACCTGCAACTACGGTGTTTGACGGAGAGATCGATCTTGGATTTTTAGGTGAATAAATGAAAAAGGAGGGAGCTTTTCGAAGCTCCCTCCTGCATATTATACTTTTCAGATAAATACCAGAACCCTCTCCACGATAAACACCGCCGCACACGCCAGCAGGGCTACTGTGATCAGGCTTTTTTCCTTATATGCAGCAATAAGTGCTACCAGGAAACCTGCTGCACCGGAGATGATGCTGTCTGTGGCCTTCAGGATGGCCGGGAAGGTCATGGCTGCCAGACAGGCATATGGCACATAATACAGAAAGGACTTGATAAACGGGCTTCTGATCTCGTTTTTTGCAAGAGCAAGGGGCAGCATACGGATGAGATAGGTGACAATTGCCATCACCAGGATATAAAGATATACATTATGACTCATGAACGGCTTCCCCTTTCTCTTCCAGCGGGCAGAAATAAGCTGCCAGGCCTGCTACCAGAAGTGTTGTGATAATGATCATAAATCCGGATGATACCTGTTTTAACACCGGTGTCACCGCAAAAACAGTACTGACTGCCATGGATGCCACAACCACCCCAAGAACCGGTCTGCTCTTTTTGGACGGCGGGATGATGATGGCCAGGAACATTCCGTAAATGGCAACGCTCAACGCACTAAGCATAAAATCCGGCAAAAGGCTTCCGGAGATTCCTCCTGCCAGAGTTCCAAGAGTCCATCCGGGAATTGCCACGCACATGGCTCCGTAATTATAAAATACGCTGACCTTTCCCTCCTGGGCCGCACTGATCCCGAAAATTTCATCGGTGATACCAAAAGCAGCGATGTATTTCAGGATACCGGACTCCTCACGCCGGAATTTCTGGGACAGGGAAAATGACATCAGGCAGTATCTCAGGTTGATGATCAGCTGGGTCATTGCCATCTCCCACATGGAGCCTCCCGCAAAAATAATGTCCAGTCCCGCAAACTGACCGGCCGATGTCAGGTTGGTCAGGGAGATCAGAACTGCCTGCCAGATACGCAAGCCGCCGGCAACAGCCATCATGCCAAAGGTAAAGGATACCGCAAAATATCCAAGAGCGATGGGAACTCCATCCTTCATACCTTTTCTGAAACTTTCTCTTTTCATCGATTTCCTCCATTGTATGTACATTCCGTTATAAAACGCAACTATGAAAAGCACCTTTGCAGGCTTCTCCGATCTGTGCAGCGATCACCAGCGTCTCGTCTTACAGCGATCCAATAAATTAGTGCATCGCTATAGTTCGTTGTACATGTAAATAAGAGCGTGTCCGGAAACTTTTCTGCTTCCTGACACGCCCCTTTATTGTAGCATTGCCATATCAAAACTTCAATACTTCACAGCAAACACAGCTGTGCTTTTTCACCGATTTTATGCTTTTTCCACTATTTTATAGTAAGATCTGGCTGTCATGGAGTAGATCAGTCCATAGACCAGCGCAAAGGCCAGAACCGTTCCCGCAGTGCAGCCCACGTACAATTTTGTATTGGCCATTCCGAACAGCAGCAGGAGCCGGCGGATCAGCGGAAATGCCATGGAAATATGCACCATTGCCATCACAAGCGGGATAAAAAATACCAGAAGGATCTGTCTGCGGATAGCTCCTTTCACCTCTCTGCGGCTCATACCTACTTTCTGCATGATCTGGAACCTTCCCTGATCTTCGTAGCCCTCTGAGATCTGTTTGTAGTAAATGATCATCGCCGTTCCCATAAGGAACAGTGCTCCCAAAAAGATTCCAATAAACAGGATCGTTCCATTATCTACATAATACGTTTCGTACTCACTCTGGCGGACACCACCGATCACGATGGTATTCTCTGAAAAGCCACCGCTTCTGCAGTAATCT
Organism: Blautia massiliensis (ex Durand et al. 2017); assembly: GCF_001487165.1. Classification (GTDB taxonomy): domain Bacteria; phylum Bacillota; class Clostridia; order Lachnospirales; family Lachnospiraceae; genus Blautia_A; species Blautia_A fusiformis. The sequence continues at coordinate 3,226,999 of NZ_LN913006.1, read as the reverse complement.
TTCAGTGCCTGATAAACAGCCTGGCCATACCGGATCTTTTCCTCCCCGCTGCCACGGATATCTACACCCAAATGAACTGTGAGATCTTTTCCAGCCTCGTAGGCATCAAGACCTTCATACATCTTTGTCCGAAGCCCGTCAATATACTCGAAATCGGAATCCGTCACAACAATTGCCGCCATATTGGATACCAGATTGTTCATGGCACTTAAAGGTGCTTTTTCCAGCCATTTTTTTACTGCAAAATCCCGGTCATCAATTTTTAATATGTCTTTTTCCTTTTCAGACGGATACCAGGCAAAGATCTCGCCGTCGTGAAGATCTGTTTTTTCACCGGTAAGTTTCTCATACTCAGACTGACGGATCGTATACAGATCTACGGATTTTCCATCTTCTGAGTAACTGTAAGCCTGTCCGATCATAATACCGTTTTTTTCCTGCCTGCAGCCGATCTCGAGATAAGTTTCGTCCACTGTTTTTTCTGCCGGCACCTGATCATTTTTGATTGCCTGTGCAAAAACTTTCTGAATCTGTTCACTCTGTTCCTGGCTGATGCCCGAAATCCTGGCATCCGTATCAAAAGGATACCGGTTCACCATGATGTCACCCATTCCAAAATACAGCGACACAGTCATAGAAAGAAGCAGGAGCACTCCTGTACTTAAAATACAGATGCTGGCCAGGCCTGCCGCATTTTGTTTCATACGATAGATCATGCCGGAGACACTGATAAAGTTGCCGGTTTTATAGTAGAACTTTTTGTTCTTTCGCAAAAGTTTCAGGATTACAATGCTTCCTGCGGTAAAAAGAAGATACGTTCCTGCCATAACCAGAATCACTGCCAGAAGAAAAATGAAAATTGCCTGGATTGGGGATTCCGTGGTTACTGCCAGATAATATCCCACTCCAAGAGAAATCATCCCCAGAAGTGCCATGAGCCATTTTGCCCGGGGCTCCTTCTCTCCTGTGTTTCCGCCTCTCAGAAGTTCTATGGGGTTATTCATCCTTACTCTGGTAAGATTCAGTGCCAGAATAACAAGAAAAATCCCTCCAAATCCTGCGATGCAAAACAGGATTCCTGTAATGGAAACATAAAATCCCAGCACTGCCGGAACATGAAGAAAACGGAAAAGCAAAAGCAGGGAGAGCTTGCTTCCAAGGATGCCAATCCCGATCCCTGCCGTCAGAGAAAGCAGCGAAGTCATGCTTGTTTCCAGAAACATCACTTTTCCGATATGGCCTTTTTCCAGTCCCAGAATGTTGTAAAGCCCGATTTCTTTCTGTCTGTGTTTCATGAGAAAACTGTTGCTGTAGATCAGAAAGATAACGCAGAAAATTCCAACAACCACTTCACCGGTTCCTACGATCATCCTCACTTCTGCTGCCTGGGGCACTGCTTTCTCCAATGTGGGACAGTCCCGCAGAAATTCCATCATATACATCATGGCAATGCAGAAAATGCAGGTAAGCATATAGGGAACATAGGTGCTCCGGTTATTCCGGATGTTCTGCACTGCCAGTTTTCCAAACATTCCTTTACGCATAGGTCTCACCGCCTGTCGTAAGGATCGTCAGGGTATCTGCAATCATCTGGTACATTTCCTGTCTTGTTTTTGTGCCACGGTAGATCTGGTGGAACACTTCGCCATCCTTGATAAAAAGTACTCTGGATGCGTGGCTGGCGGCCTGCGCGCTGTGAGTTACCATGAGAATGGTCTGGCCTTCCCGATTTACCTCATTGAACATGGAAAGAAGATCGGAGGCTGCACGGGAATCCAGGGCTCCGGTCGGTTCGTCCGCAAGGATCAGCTTCGGATCTGTGATCAGTGCCCTTGCAACTGCTGCTCTCTGCTTCTGTCCGCCGGAAACCTCGTAGGGGAATTTTTCCAGAAGCTGGTTGATGTGAAGGGCTTTTGCAATGGGACGGATCTTCTGCTCCATCTCCTGATAATCTTCCCCTGCCAGCACGAGAGGAAGATAAATATTGTCCCGGAGGCTGAAGGTGTCCAGAAGATTGAAATCCTGGAACACGAAGCCTAAGTTCTTCCGACGGAATGCGGAAATTTCTTTTTCTGTCAGGTGAGTAATGCTTTTTCCTTCCAGAAGCACTTCGCCGGATGTGGGGCGGTCCAGGGCTGCCAGAATATTCAGAAGTGTTGTTTTTCCGGAACCGGACTCTCCCATGATCGCCACATATTCTCCTTCTTCCACCGAAAATGTCACATTGAAAAGTGCCTGCACTTTATTTCCGCCGAAGCGGGTGCTGTATATCTTTTTTACATTTGTTACTTCCAGTAATGCCATACGCTAATTCCTTTCTTATCTGTATTTACAGCGATCCAGGGAGTCGTGCATCATGTTCTAAAGCGATCGAACCTGATGTAAGAATTACCCGAAACGCTATGTTATGGTTTCAGTATAAGAAAATTCTCCGGCGGCTGCCATCGAAGTGGCTTACATTTTACGGAGGAAGCTTACATTTGTGTAAGGTTAATACATCTCCAGATCTTTTTTCCACAGGCTCATCCGAACTTCCGTGCCTTTATCCACCTGGGAATCCACAGTGATCTCGTGACCCAGTTTTCTCAGGATCTTCCGGCTTAAATACAGACCGATCCCGGTAGCACGGTTGTCCTCCCGTCCATTGACGCCTGTGTAGCCTTTTTCGAAGATGCGCGGAAGATCCTCCGGCTGGATTCCGATGCCGGAGTCTGCGATGACCAGAGTTGCCGGGGCCGTATTACAAATCCCCGGAGCCGTATTCTGCTTCAAATTTGGATTCTCAGATACCCTGTTTCCACGCTCATCCTCCAGCCAGATTTCAATGCCGCCCGTTCTTGTATATTTCAACGCATTGGAAAGAATCTGTCCAATGACAAAACCAAGCCATTTTTCATCGGTAAGAACGATCGCATCTGTCCCCTCATATGATAACGAAAGCTTTTTTGACACAAAGATCCCTGCGTATTTATGGATCTGCTCCCGGATGATCCGATCCAGCGAGCATCGGGTCAGCTTCAGATCGGCGGACATGTCCTCCGTGCGAAGGTAGCCCAACACCATCTCCACATACTGTTCAATGCGAAAAAGCTGTGCCCCGGACTCCCGGTTCTCCTCCGGCTCCTCCCGAAGCAGCAGGCGTAGAGCAAAGATCGGCGTCTTGATCTGATGTGCCCACATAGTGTAGTAATCGGTCATTTCTTCCAGAGAACGCTGCCGTTCTGTCTCCGCACCCATCCGCATGCCGTCCAGTTTCCGGATGATATCCCTGTAAAGAAGCTCCACCTCATCGGTGGTCTCGCCCAGCCGGTCCAGATTAATCTCCGGAGCTTTTTCCACCAGGATTAAGTTCTGCACCTTCTGTCTGTAACAGGCATAACCGTATAAAAAAACGGCAGCTCCTGCTCCCAGCCACAGAACTGCCAGATAGACCGCCGCCTCCAGGGGAAGCTGGTACAGGCAGATCACTGCTGTCGACACAGCCGCCATAAAAACACAGGCGATGAAAAAAATTTTTGTCTGTTTTAAATATGCTCGAAATGATTCCATAAAAACCTCACACCATATATCCAAGACCTTTTCGCGTGATGATAAAATCCACAAGGCCTGCCGCCTCCAGTTTTTTGCGAAGGCGTGTAATGTTTACGGTCAGGGTGTTGTCATCCACAAAGCTGTCACTTTCCCACAGTTTTGTCATAATGGCATCTCTGGATACCGGTTTCCCTGCCTGGGAAAAAAGCAGTTCCAGGATACGCAGTTCATTTCTGGTCAGTTCCGTCTCCTCCCCGTTCCAGGTCAGTGTCGCTCTGGAAAGATTGAGAACCGCGCCTTTATGTTCCAGGACATTTCCCGGGTTTCCGAAGGAATAGGTTCTGCGGAGGATTGCCTGGATCTTGGCCACCAGTACGTCCATATCAAAAGGCTTGGCAATAAAGTCATCGGCTCCACGGCTCATGGCCATGACCATGTTCATGTTATCCGCTGCGGAGGAGATGAAGATCACCGGCACCTGGGAAACCTTTCGGATTTCCTCACACCAGTGAAAGCCATTATAAAATGGAAGTTTCAGATCCAGAAGAACAAGCTGAGGATCTTTCCCCGCAAATTCCTGCAGTATATTGGAAAAATCCTCAGCCAGAAAAACGTCATATCCCCAGGAACTGAGATGCTTTTTCAGAAGATTCGCGATTGTTTCGTCATCTTCTACAATAAAAATACGATACTTCATTCCTGTTTGTCCCTTTTATGCGATTGATTACGCCTCTGCTTCTCCATCCGGATCTACCAGGCGGTTCAGAACCTGGAATCCATTGTTACGGAGAACACTCTCTGCAACCAGAAGATCCTCACAGTGCATGATCGCTACCGGAACTTTCAGGCCTCTGTGGAAGAAGGTGTAGATGTAATGAAGGTTTACGTTGCTGTCGCCCATGACACTAAGAAGCTTGTCTAACCCACCGATCTCATCCTGAAGGTCTACCAGGATAGCCTGTGTGATACGAGTCATGTATCCATGCTCAGCCATGATCTCATCTGCTCTTTCCGGATTGTCGCATACCATACGGAAGTTTGCAAACTCCGGTGCGTCAAAGCAGCCGAAACCGTAGATATCGATCTGATTCTCTGCAAGAATCTTTGTAACTTTCTGAAGACTGCCTGGAGTGTTTTCTACGAAGACGATGTTCTGTTTTACCATAATAATTTTCCTCTTTTCTGTTATTCTTTTTTATTTTCTTTTTTTATTTTAGCATGAAATTTGGTGGAAGTGAATCCCTTCCCCAGCGGGGCCCTTCCGGGATGGAGCGTTTTGCGTATACATTCATACATTAAAGCGTAACGCTTTTAATCATTAAATTCAGGTATAAGTATACCCATCTCGACATGAAATGTCAACCATCTTTTCCAGGCCCCAAATCTCAAACATAAAATATCATAACATAAAATTCCCAATATAAAAAAGGCCAGACACACATCCAACAGACATGCGTCCAGCCATCCATTTTTTACTTACAGTTATTTTGGCAAAAAACTCAATCCAACTCTTCGTCTACATACTTCTGTATATTAGAAGCATTCACATACTTCCTAACCTTCGCCCCGTCAGTAATGACAAGCGTCGGGGCCTGACGGATCCCATACTGCTTGACAAGCTCGGGATTCTGCTCAGCATCGATAATCTCCAGCTCTTCGCCTTCCAGCATTTTCTTTGCCATACGGCAGTTCGGACAAGTGCTAGTCGTAAAAAGATATTTATGAGATTCCACAGGCTGGATCTCCACCTCGTCACCCTTCATGGTCATCACACTGGTATGGACCTTTTTCAGATGGGAATGGGTAATATCATAGAGGGTACGGTTCTTGTACTCCTGGGTCTTACCATCGTTCCAGTTCTGTACAGGACGGTAATATCCTGTGATACGGCTGTAAACCTCAGCCTTCTTTCCACATTTCGGGCAGGTGAAATGCTCGCCGCTGATGTAGCCATGCTCCTGACATACGGAATAGGTCGGTGAGATGGTGTAATAGGGCAGGCGATAATTCTCTGCGATCTTACGTACCAGCGCTGCCGCTGCCTTCCAGTCCGGAAGCTTCTCCCCAAGGAATGCATGGAATACGGTTCCTGAAGTATACAGAGTCTGCAGATCGTCCTGAATATCCAGTGCGTCAAAAATATCCGCAGTGTAATCAACCGGCAGATGAGAGCTGTTTGTGTAATACGGAGTGTCGCCCTCTTTTCCCGCTGTTTTGATATCCGGATAACGGCTTCTGTCGTGTTTGGCAAGACGGTATGCAGTGGACTCTGCCGGTGTTGCCTCCAGGTTGAAAAGCTCTCCCGGATACTGCTCCTGATAGTCTGAAAGACGGCTTCTCATATGCTCCAGAACCTCTTTTGTAAACTTCTGGGTTTCCGGATCTGTCATGTCTTTTTTCAGCCAGCAGGCATTTAAGCCCGCTTCGTTCATTCCCACAAGACCGATGGTGGAAAAATGATTGTCAAAGCTTCCAAGATATCTCTTCGTGTACGGATACAGTCCCTCCTCCAGAAGCCTGCTGATCACATCTCTCTTGATATGAAGAGATCTTGCAGAGATATCCATCATGTGGTCCAGGCGCTGATAAAATTCCTTCGGCGTTCTGGAAAGATATGCGATACGCGGCATATTGATGGTAACAACGCCTACAGAACCTGTACTCTCACCGGAGCCAAAGAATCCACCACTCTTTTTGCGGAGCTCACGGAGATCCAGACGGAGGCGGCAGCACATGCTGCGGATGTCGCTTGGCTTCATATCACTGTTGATATAATTGGAAAAATACGGAGTACCGTACTTGGAAGTCATCTCAAAGAGAAGACGGTTGTTCTCGGTATCAGACCAGTCGAATTCCTTTGTGATGGAATAGGTCGGGATCGGATACTGGAATCCACGTCCGTTGGCATCTCCCTCGATCATGGTCTCGATAAATGCCTTGTTGACCATATCCATTTCTTTCTTACAGTCCTTATATTTGAAATCCATGTCCTTGCCGCCTACGATAGCCGGAAGCTCTGCAAGGTCGTCCGGAACGGTCCAGTCCAGTGTAATGTTGGAAAATGGTGCCTGAGTGCCCCAGCGGCTTGGAGTATTTACGCCATATACAAAGGACTCAATGCATTTCTTAACCTCCGGATAGGAAAGGTTGTCTGCCTTTACAAAAGGTGCCAGATAAGTATCAAAGGATGAAAATGCCTGTGCGCCCGCCCACTCGTTCTGCATGATACCCAGGAAATTCACCATCTGGTTGCAGAGTACACTTAAATGTTTTGCAGGTGCAGAAGTGATCTTACCCTCAATACCACCAAGTCCCTCTCGGATCAGCTGCTTCAGGGACCAGCCTGCACAGTAACCGGTCAGCATGGACAGATCATGGATATGGATATCTGCATTTCTGTGTGCATCTGCGATCTCGTTGTCGTAAATCTCAGACAGCCAGTAGTTTGCGGTAACTGCTCCGGAGTTGCTTAAGATCAGACCTCCTACAGAATAAGTAACCGTTGAGTTCTCCTTTACACGCCAGTCCTCAACCTTTACATAGCTGTTTACGATCTCTTTATAGTCAAGGATGGTGGATTTCATATTGCGGATCTTCTCACGCTGCTTACGATAAAGGATATACGCCTTGGCAACATCAGAATATCCGGCCTGGATCAGTACGTTCTCCACACTGTCCTGGATATCCTCAACAGAAATCCGGTTGTTCTCGATCTTATTCTGAAAATCCGCTGTAACACGAAGTCCCAGAAGATCAATCATATCCGAACTGTAATTCTTACCTTTGGCATCAAATGCCTTATCAATTGCCGCGGTGATCTTCCCCATTTTAAATTCGTCTAATTCACCGTCTCTTTTTACTACCTGAAACATAAGAAAATGCCTCCCTCATGCATTTATTTATAAGCGGATATTCCATTCCGCCTCACTTGCCTGCTTACGAACACACTCCGTTTCACGATCTGTGTTCAAAACGCTGTAGGCTTATTGTATCAGACACGCCTCTTTGCGTCAACACAAAAAGCACCATATATAGTGCCCGTTTTGTTCACGGTACTATATATGGTACTGAGTAGATATTTTAACATTATGTGACTTTCGGATAGATTTCCCGCGGAACTCTTGCTTTTACAGCAATCCCTCCTTCGGTATACTCTTCCGAAAGAAGCTGTCCATACTCACGGATCAGCTGGATCTGACCGGCCTCCGAATAAGGAAAAAGCCGTTCCATATAAATCTGTCCTTCTGCCAGTATCTCAGAAAGAAGCTGCTTAAATTCCTCAAGCCCCTCTCCTGTCCGTGCGGAAATCTTCAGCGTATGGTCTGCTCGGAGATCCCGAAAACTCTCCCCGGAAACACGGTCCTGCTTGTTAAAAAGTGTGATCGTCTTTTTTCCCAGAGCACCAAGCTCTTTCAGGGTTTCATATACGATATGCATCTGTATCTCCGCCTGAGGATTGGATGCATCTACCACATGAATGATATAATCCGCATATTTGGCTTCCTCCAGGGTACTCTTGAAGGCTTCCACCAGATTGTGGGGAAGCTTGCGGATAAAGCCTACGGTATCCGTAAGAAGAAGCTGCTGTCCGTCATCCAGCGTCAGAAGACGGGTAGTCGGATCCAGTGTGGCAAACAGCTTATCCTCCGAAAGCACCGAAGCGCCTGTCAGTGTATTCAGAAGCGTTGACTTTCCTGCATTGGTATAGCCAACAATGGCTGCTGTCTTCAGATTTCCCACAGCTCTTCTGGAACGGATCAGCTCTCTGTGCTTTTCTACCTGGGAAAGCTCCTGCTTCAGTGCGGATATCCTGTTCCGGATCAGACGACGGTCTGTCTCCAGCTTTTTCTCACCAGGGCCTCTGGTTCCGATTCCTCCTCCAAGTCGCGAAAGAGAAGAACGTAGTCCCACAAGACGTGCAGACCGGTAACGAAGCTGTGCAAGCTCTACCTGGATCTTGCCTTCACTTGTGACGGCACGCTTCGCAAAAATGTCAAGGATCAGCAGGGTACGATCCATAACCTTGCACTCCAGCTCCCGCTCCAGATTATTCATCTGGGCAGGAGAAAGCTCATCGTCACAGATCACACCATTGGCATCCAGGGCATAGAGAAGACCTTTTACCTCTTCGATCTTGCCTTTTCCGATATAGGTGCCCGGATGTACGGCCTCACGATTCTGAATGATCCTGCCTGCAACCGCCGCACCTGCCGTAACCGCAAGTTCTCCAAGCTCATCCAGGGATTCCTCCATATCATCCCCCCGATCTGCCTGGACACCGATCAGGATAACCCTGTCCTGTATTTCCTCAAAATATTCCATATCAGCCCTCCGAAGACGTTCTGGTTTTCAGGAAAGCCCGCTCTTTTTTTGCAGCGGAATCTTCAGGGAACATCTCAATATATTCCTGGACCTTGGTCAGTGCAGTAGCAAAATCCAGCTTTTTCTCATAGGCTACGATCTCATTGAACAGAAGACTCTGCATCTCGTCTGTGGTAGCTGTCGGAAGGCCTTTTGTGATGTTATCAAGAGCGGAATCATAATCTCCGCTTCGGATATCGCACAGTGCCAGACCATTATAGCCCTTGGCGGAATCACCCACTGCGGAAATATACTGCTTGTACATTGCCTGAGCATTTTCCACATCATCCTGGGCCAGATATACCATTCCCAGAAGAAGCAATGCTTCCGTATTATCCTTCTTGGTTGCTTCCAGAAGCTCTTTTTTTGCGTTGCTGTAGTCTTCCATATAATAGTAGACACGGCCTCTGTCACAGTGGTCCTGGGCATCCTTGGCCTCAGAAGAAAGAGCAGCTTCCAGATATCTGGTTCCGTCCGCTTCCATATCCTTGTCCAGATATGCCTCATAGATCTCGATCGCCATATCATAGGTGGAATCTTCTCCATAGGCCTGTTTGAAGTTAGATGCGGCTTCTTCGTAGGAATCCATGGCAAGGGCAACCTTTCCGGTGAGGAAATAACTGCCTGCATCCATGGAAAAATCTTCTCCAAGTGTCTGGCAGTCTGCCATGGCATCCTCGTATTTTCCAGACTTCAGCTCTGCAGTAGCCCGGTAGGACAGGATATCCTTACGAAGGCTTTTGCTTACTTTATCGCAGTTCAGAGCTTCCGTGAAGCTATTCACCGCATCCTCATATTTGCCAAGACGCAGGCTTGCGATACCTGCCCCGCGATAGGACTGTGCCAGCTTCACTCCGTTCTGGATAGAGCTCTGGTACTCCTCCAGGGCATACTTGTAGCTTCCCTGGGAAAGATCCTTTCCGGCCTGTTCATATATTTTTGTTTTTTCACTGCCACAGCCGCCCAGAAGCAAGGCTCCTGTAACGGCTGCAAGAATCAATACGGTCTTTGTTTTTTTCATGGAATTCCTTATTCTACAACAAGCCCTTCGGCTTCCATCACATCAACAACACTATCTACATATTTATGGCAGAGATCATCCGTTCCCGCTTCTACCATAACACGGATCAGCGGCTCTGTACCACTCTCACGTACCAGGATACGTCCGTCATCGCCAAGTGCCTCTGCGGCTGCCTCAATGGCTGCTTTTACCTTTTCGTTCTCCAGTGCTGTTTTCTTGTCGGAAACACGCACATTCCGGAGAAGCTGCGGATAAACCTTCATCTCCTTTGCAAGGTCACAGAGTGTGGCCTTCTGATCCACACATGCCTCCATGATCATAAGAGAAGTCAGGATCCCGTCACCAGTAGCAGAATAGCGGCTGAAGATGATATGTCCGGACTGCTCACCACCGATACTGTAATTGTTTTCCATCATGTTCTCGGCAACGTATTTGTCACCAACTGCAGTCTGCTCATAGTCGATGCCTTCACGCTCCAGAGACTTGTAAAGACCAAGATTGGACATAACGGTGGTTACAACTGTATTTCCGTTGAGCTGGCCTTTCTCTCTTAAATATTTGCCGCACACATACATGATCTTATCACCGTCAATGATGTTTCCGCGGTGGTCTACGGCGATACAGCGGTCTGCATCACCATCATATGCAAAACCGATATCCAGGCCTTTATCTACCACGAACTGTCTCAGAACTTCAATGTGTGTGGAACCGCAGCCACGGTTGATGTTGGTTCCGTTTGGCTCATTGTTGATCACATAGGTTTTTGCACGAAGTGCGTCAAAAACACTCTTGGCAATGGCGGATGAGCTTCCGTTGGAGCAATCCAGCCCAACCTTGATATTTTTGAAATCATGGCATGGGATAGAGATCAGATGTCCGATATAACGGTTTCTTCCGGATGCAAAATCCACAGTACAGCCGATATCTTCTCCGGTTGCCAGCGGAAGCTCCTCGATCTCGCCGTCCAGATATGCCTCGATACGTGCTTCAATATCTGCGGAAATCTTCTGTCCGTTCTCATTAAGGACCTTGATCCCATTATCATTAAACGGATTATGGCTTGCGGAAATCATGATACCGCAGTCAAAATCTTCTGTACGTACCACATAGGATACACTTGGAGTTGTGGTTACATGAAGCAGATAGGCATCTGCTCCGGATGCGGTAAGTCCTGCCGCAAGGGCATACTCAAACATGTAACTGCTTCTTCTTGTATCCTTGCCGATCACGATCTTCGCCTTGTGATCTCTGCCGTAATACCAGCCGAGATAACGTCCCACACGAAATGCATGATCTGCTGTAAGTTTTACATTTGCTTCACCACGAAAACCATCTGTTCCGAAATATTTACCCATAATGTTCTCCTTTATTACTGATACAGTCCTTCCGGATAAACGCCGTCATCTGTAAGTTTTTTGAATGCAGCCTGTACAGATGCCTTATCCTCCTGATAGGTAACACCGAACCACTCGTCCTTTGTCTCAAGAACATCTACCGCTGCTTTTCCGGAATGGATCAGCTGGTCGATAAGCTCAGGAAGAAGATACTCTTTTTTGATGTCTCCCTCTTTGATCCCGCCAAGGAACTCAACGAAGCCTTTCTCAAGGATCTCCATAAATTCCGGTGTCAGTCCCCACATATTCATAGAAACAAGGCTCTTTGTATCCAGTGTTTCTGCTGTACCATCGTCATTTCTTGTCTCTGCGCCGTCTGCTGTCTTGAAGATGTTATGTGTCTCTGCAACGCCCACAAGCTTGCCGTCCTCAATATGGCACACTCCTCTTGTGACGCTTCCGTTGTCACTTAATGTATTTCCAAGGCGGAAACCTGCCATGCAGATGTGCATCGGGCCATCCTGCGGATGATCCTGTACCAGGTAGTCATGCACCTTTACGTAGGCTTCTTTTCCGTAGTAGTCATCTGCATTGATCACAGCGAATGGCTCGGAAAGGACTTTCTTTGCTGCCAGTACAGCGTGTCCGGTTCCCCATGGCTTGGTACGGTCCGCCGGTTTTGTAAAATTGCCCGGAAGATCGTCGATCTCCTGGAATGCATAAGCAACTTCTGTAATGTTGGAGATACGGTCTCCGATCACTTTTTTGAATTCATCTTCAAGGTCTTTGCGGATGATAAATACGACCTTGTTGAATCCTGCCTCCAGTGCATCATGGATGGAATAGTCCATAATGATCTCACCCTTCGGGCCTACCGGTGCAAGCTGCTTGATTCCTTTTCCAAAACGGCTGCCGATACCGGCTGCCATGATCACCAGTGCTGTCTTTTTCATTTTCGTTTCCTCCTGATTTATTATAATTTTTTGAACTCTGTAGCTGTAATCAGCGCTTACTCCTGTTCATTCAGCTTTGTCAGCTTTACTGCCTGGTCTGCTGCGATCAGACTGTCAATGATCTCATCCAGATCTCCGTTAAGGATATTCTCAAGACGATGAAGGGTAAGCTTGATCCTGTGGTCTGTTACACGTCCCTGAGGGAAGTTGTAGGTACGGATCTTCTCGGAGCGGTCACCTGTACCGATCTGGCTTCTCCTTGCCTCTGCCTCAGCGTCATGCTGCTTGGCAAGCTCCATCTCATACAGACGGGAACGGAGCACACGGAGTGCTTTATCCTTATTCTTAAGCTGAGACTTCTCATCCTGGCAGGAAATCACGATTCCTGTAGGGATATGAGTAAGACGTACTGCGGAGTCTGTGGTGTTGACACACTGACCACCGTTTCCGGATGCACGGAACACATCGAATTTACACTCATTGAGATCCAGATGGAAATCAATTTCTTCCGCCTCCGGCATGATCGCTACCGTACAGGTAGAGGTATGGATCCTTCCGCCGGACTCTGTCTCCGGTACTCGCTGTACACGGTGAACACCGCTTTCGTATTTCAGTCTGGAATATGCACCCTCACCCTTGATCATGAAGGTAACCTCCTTAAAGCCGCCGATGCCGTTCTCATTGAGGCTGAGCATCTCGGTTTTCCAGCGGCGGGACTCCGCGTATTTTACATACATACGATAAATCTCTGCTGC
>NZ_LN913006.1:2390595-3213859 GCF_001487165.1 Blautia massiliensis (ex Durand et al. 2017) | reverse complement strand
GTTGTACCCGGTGAACCCCGCTTTCGTATTTCAGTCTGAAATATGCACCCCCCCCCTTGATCATGAAGGTAACCTCCTTAAAGCCGCCGATGCCGTTCTCATTGAGGCTGAGCATCTCGGTTTTCCAGCGGCGGGACTCCGCGTATTTTACATACATACGATAAATCTCTGCTGCAAAAAGTGCTGCCTCATCACCGCCTGCACCTCCACGGATCTCAACGATAACGTTCTTGCTGTCGTTAGGGTCCTTCGGAAGAAGAAGGATCTTCAGCTCATGCTCCAGCTCCTCCACTCTCTTTTTTGCATCGGAAAGTTCTTCCTTCAGCATTTCACGCATCTCTTCGTCCTTCTCGCTCTCCAGCATGGAAAGACTGTCCTCGATGGTTTCCTTATTTTTCTTATATTCTTTATATGCGTCAACGATTGGCTGCAGGTCGCTCTGCTCCTTCATCAGCTTCTGAAAATGTGCCGGATCGTCGGTTACTCCCGGTTCTCCCAGCTCATTGAGAAGCTCTTCAAAACGTACCAGCAGATCATCCAGTTTATCAAACATGTATTTCCTCCTGTTTCTGTCCAAGCACCACACGGTCAAGGCCCGGCAGATCCTTTACGATCTGAACCCCGGTAAACCCGGCTGCTTTCATCATTGTACTGACTGCCTCACCCTGGGTGCAGCCGATTTCATACAGAAGCCATCCGCCTGGTTTCAGGTACCTTCCGGCCTCTGCTGTGATCTTTCTGTAAAAATAAAGCCCGTCTTCCATTCCGTCAAGAGCCTTCCTCGGATCATGAAGGCGGACTTCTTCCATCAGTGTTTCAATTTCTTCTGTTGCGATATAAGGCGGATTTGAAATAAGGATATCATATTTCCCACTATCTTTTCCACCTTTTTCACAAAAATACGGTGCTGAGAACAGATCGCTTTCCACAAAATCCGCCCGGTTCTCCACCTTTAGAATACCTGCATTCTTTTTTGCCACTTCCAGTGCTTCCGGTGAAACATCCACACCGGTCCCACAGGCATCCTGCCGTTCCAGAAGAAGGCTGAGCAGGATGCAGCCGGAGCCGGTACACATATCCAGGATCTCCGGTTTTTCCACATCCCCAAGGTGTTTCAATGCCTCTTCCACCAGAGTCTCCGTATCCTGTCTAGGAATCAGCACGTTTTCGTTTACATAAAACTCATAGCCCATAAAAAAAGCCTGATGAGTCAGCTGCTGTACAGGAATATGTCCTGCCCGCCTGTCGATCAGCGTAAGATACTCTGCTGCGGTCTCATCAGACACCGGTTCATCTCCATGCGCAAAATAATATGCCCGATTCTTTCCGGTCTTAAATTCCAGAAGGAGCCAGGCATCCAGCCCGGCTTCTTCCAATCCGTTATCTTTCAGTATTGTTGTACCTTTTTTCAGAAGGGACTCAAGAGTCTGCATTTTCTGTCTCCTCTGTCTCATATGGGATGTCCAGGTCAAATTCCTCTTTCAGATAAGCTCTCCAATCAAAAACAGCCTCAACTGCTTTAATGGCTACCTCTGCCATATCTGCAGCAGGCTCCTTTGTGGTGAATTTCTGCATGGCAAGACCTGGTTTACTCATAATGTCCGCAAATTTACTGTCTGTTCTTCCTGCCCACTGGATGATCTCAAAGGAAATCCCCGCAACTACCGGTACCATGAGAAGTCTTCCCAGCAGTCTCACCCAGTAAAACGGCACCGCCACAAACATAAAATGCAGCACAATACTTACCAGCATGACCAGAAACAGAAAGCTTGTTCCACAGCGCTTATGAAGCCTGGAGCTCTTTAACACATTCTCTACCGTCAGAGGCAGACCATGCTCCACACAGTTGATACATTTGTGCTCCGCACCGTGATACATAAATGTCCTCTGGATATCCTTCATTCTGGAGATCAGGAACATATATCCCATAAACAGTGCCAGCTTCACAAAGGCTTCCACTATGGTGACCAGAAATTCCGAAGCACCTACCCCTCGGATCAGACTGGCCAGTACATACGGAAGAAACATAAAAGCAGCCACAGAAACCACCATGGAGATAGCTACCGTAATGTAAAGAAGCCACTTGAACTGCTTATCCTCTTTGGCTTTCTTTGCAGAACGCTCTTCTTCTGTAAGCTGCTCATTCTTCCTGGCTGTTTCCTCATCTTCCTCGTCTCCTGCGATCTCCGCAGAATACATCAGGCATTTCGTGCCTACCACAAGAGAATCCACAAAGCTTACCACACCACGGATGATCGGTTTCTTCAGAAATGCGTGATTTCCGAAGATACATTTATAATCCTCTACCTTCAGCTCGATCTCCTGGTCCGGGCGGCGCACTGCGATAGAATATTTGTCCTTGTGGCGCATCATGATGCCTTCCATGACCGCCTGTCCGCCGATATTCGATGATCTCATTCATTCTCTCCTGTGCAAATTTAAAATTTTTCAGTTAAAGAAAGGTTGAGATTTCCCAACCTCAACCTTCTCATTTCCTGTATTCGCAATAATTACTTATTCAGGCCGTATTTCTTGTTGAACTTATCGATACGTCCACGAGCCTGTGTAGCCTTCTGCTGTCCTGTGTAGAACGGATGGCATTTGGAACAGATCTCAACATGGATGTCCTCTTTAGTAGAACCTGTTACGAAAGTGTTTCCGCAGTTGCAGGTTACAGTTGCCTGATAGTAGTTCGGATGGATTCCTTCTCTCATGATTTTCACCTCTCTATATATTTAATATTATTCGTATTCAATTGACGAATTCCATTTTAAACAGCTTGCTAAGTATAACATAGCTTTCCGTAAAATGCAAGGACTTTATAAAAATTTCTGTTTCTTTACAGTCTGTACCAGTTCTGCATTGTTCCTGGTTCTGGCAAAGGTATTCAGGATCTGTTCTACTGCCTCATCCGCTTTCATTCCGTTAAGAGCTTTTCGCATAATATAAACCGCTTCCTGTTCATCCTTGCTGAGAAGCAGATCCTCTCTTCTGGTTCCGGATTTCTGGATATCAATGGCCGGGAATACCCGTTTCTCCTGTAATTTACGATCCAGGACAAGCTCCATATTACCGGTTCCCTTGAACTCCTCATAAATAACATCGTCCATCTTGCTTCCAGTATCCACAAGTGCGGTTGCCAGAATCGTCAGGCTTCCGCCCTCGCGCATATTACGGGCTGCGCCAAAAAATCTTTTGGGCATATGGAGAGCCGCCGGGTCAAGACCACCGGATAAGGTTCTTCCGCTTGGCGGGATGATCAGATTATAGGCTCTGGCAAGTCGTGTGATCGAATCCAGAAGAATAATCACATCCTGTTTATGCTCTACAAGACGGCGCGCACGCTCCACAACCATCTCGGAAACTCTCTTATGATGTTCCGGAAGTTCATCAAATGTAGAATAGATCACTTCCACATTCGGTCCCTGGATCGCCTCTCTGATATCGGTAACCTCCTCAGGACGCTCATCGATCAGAAGAATGATCAGATGCATATCTCTGTTATTCCTGAGGATAGACTTGGCAACGTCTTTCAGAAGGGTTGTCTTACCTGCCTTTGGCGGAGATACGATCATTCCTCGCTGGCCCTTTCCGATAGGACTGATCAGATCCACGATACGCATGGCCGTTGTACCGCCTGCACGCTCCATGACAAGTCTCTCATTCGGAAAGATCGGTGTCATATCTTCAAAATTATACCGTCTCTGTCCCTCACTCGGATGGAAACCGTTAATGGAAGATACGTAGAGAAGGGCACTGAACTTCTCTCCCTGGGTCTTGATGCGGATATTTCCCTGGATGATATCACCTGTCTTTAAATTAAAGCGGCGGATCTGGGAAGGAGAAACATAAATGTCGTTCTCACCCGGCATATAATTCTCACATCGGATAAAGCCATATCCATCCGGAAGGACCTCCAGGATCCCGTTAGCCTTTTCACCACTGTCCAGCTGGGTGGATTCTGACGGAACATTCCCGTTCTCCCTTGTAGCTTCCCGGTTATATTCACGGTTGTACTCTCTGCGGATATTTGTGCTTCTGTGTTCCTGCTCATTCTTATCACTACGATATTCCTTCCGCTGCTCCTGAAGTCCTTCCCCTGCCGGACGGGTACGATATTCTGTTTTTTCCGAATCATAGCTTTTTTCTTTTACAGTATTTTCTGCCGGTGTACTTTTGTGTACTTCTTCGGGATTTCCTCTGTCGGACTCTTTGGCGTCCTCCTCCAGCATCCGCTCAATCAGTGCCGGTTTTCTCAGAGTAGAAATTCCCTTCATCCCTCTCGCCTTTGCCAGATCCTTCAGCACCGCCAGAGATAATGATTCATACTTTTCTCTCATATTAAATCCTCTATTCTTAAATCTGATAAATTATATATTTGTTGTTTATGGAATCAGATACAACCTGACATGGCTGCACTTTTTTTGAATGAAAGCGTGTTTTCAGCTTATGTTTCATTATACACACCTTATAGAGTCTATTGCAAGAAATATTTATCGACATTTTTTTTATACTTTTCTCACAAAAAAGAAAAAATCTGCCCGGGAGATCTCTTCCCGGACAGATCCAACGTTCCTGTATGCTTCTTTTTTAGCTCCAGAACGGTCCGTATATATCCATGACCCTCTGGATACGTTCATCAGTAATTTTATTCAGAGCCGCCACGATCGCTGCATACGTTTTTGGTCTCTGTCTCTTAAGTGTTGACGGACTTGTTACATACTCAAGCACTGATTCTGCAAAATATTCTGAACTGTTCTGCGTTGCATAGCTTCTGTTGATACCTGTAAATTTGGATTTTTCGCTGTTATAAACTGCGGCAAAATCACTTGTTCTGTCTACGTTTCCCGCAACAAAAGCAAGGAAATGTCCCAGTTCATGGTAGATTGTCTCATTCTCAAAACGAAGGATGATGCTTCTTGAATGTGCGTTAAAGCAGCCTCCGTAGTTAACAGACGGATCGATCGTTACAGTAAATCCAAGCTTCTTGTAGGCTTTGAGCACCCTGCTGTCCATCTTCGGTGCAATGGAAGCAATATTGCTTACTGAATATTTGCTGTCCATGTTGATGCTTTCTACTTTTTTTGTGGAAGCTGCATTCGCTTTGCCGGCAGTAGCTGAAGCCGCCATGACTGTTGTGGTCGTCTGAATGGTTGTAGTTACTTTCCGTGTCTGAACGGCTGTTTTTGATTTCTTTGTGTATTTCTGTGTTGTTGCAGTCTTAACTGTCTTTAATGTTTTTACGGTTGTATTTCTGTTTGTTTTCTTTGTGGTCGTACTCTTCTTATTGGTAGTCGGAAGCTTCTTGGTATAAGTCTTGGTCGCCGCTTTTTTCAGCCTAACTTTTTTTCTGGTTGTCTTGGTATTTGAAGTCGTTTTGGTAGTCACCTTCGGTTTTGAAGCAAGTGGAGTGTCGTCCTCTGTGATGGTAGTCTCCACTACCGGATCTGTAAAATCCGGAAATTCCGGAACCTGTGACGACTGCCAGACATTAAAGCCACCTGCCAGTACAATAACAGCTGCAAGGCATCCTGCTAAAGCTTTTTTCCTGCCTGTAAAAATTTTACGGATATCTGTTCTTTTCATATCATTCACACCTTTCTGAAAGCCGACGTTTCAGTTTCCAACCTAAACCGGATTTTAGGCATCAAAAAAGCCGCTTATTCTAACGAAATAAACGGCCGCATTAACACACAGATTCTTGTTCATAGATGTTATCTGAATACGTCATTAAATCGGAATTTAATGCGGCAACCGGCTGTCATAGTCATCCTTCGGACCTTAGACCCATGGCTTTGCGTCCCTGTCTTTCAACAGGTTTGCCTTTATATATAGAGTATATGTTTTTTTCCCTGAAATGTCAACATTTTCCACTGCATTTTGAGCCCTGCTCCTGTCTTTTTTTCACGGAATCTGCTATACTGTTCAAAAAGAAAGCATGATATAACAGGAGAACGGAAACAATGTCAAAATTTTTACCAGTCCGTCTCTTTTTTGTATGGCTGCTTTTCGGAATCCTGCTGGCAGGCTGTGGAAATTCTCCTTCCTCCGATGAAGAACCTCCGGTATATTCTCCGGCCAGAGTCCTCACCCCGGAGGCCCCCGGCAAAAAAACACTGGGCAGTTCCCCTCTGATCCTGGATATTTCCAATCAGGATCAGGGATATCTGACTGCAGAATCCGATTCCGATGATTCCCGCATGAACATTCAGCTTACTGCTCCCTCCGGTGTGGTCTATTCCTATTTTCTGGAACCTGATGAACAGACGGTACTTCCTTTTTCCGAAGGCTCCGGTGAGTATCTCATCACCTGCTATCAGCAGGTTGATGGAAACCAGTATGCCGCCCTTTACACGGAAACGCTCACAATAAAGCTTCAGAATGAATTTCTTCCGTTTCTATATCCAAACCAGTACGTGGACTTTTCTTCCAAAAGTGAAGCCTGCAAACTGGCAGCCTCTCTTGTCAAAGAAGACATGACCGATATCGACATCCTGAAAACCTTCTATACATATGTTACCAGTCATATTTCCTACGATTATGACAAAGCTGATTCTGTCGAAGCCGGTTATCTTCCTGATGTAGATGATACGTTAAGCACCGGCACGGGGATCTGTTTTGATTACGCTGCACTGACTACTGCAATGCTCCGCAGCCAGGACATTCCCTGCAAGCTTCAGATCGGCTATTCCGGTGATGTAAAGCATGCATGGATCGATGTTTATATCCGTGGCAGAGGCTGGGTGACAAAGGCAGTATCTTTTGACGGCGACACCTGGAAGCTGATGGATCCCACCTTTGACGCCAACAGTGATGGTGATGAAGCGATCCAGGAATATATCGGTGATGAAAGCAATTATACGGTACAGTTCACGCGCTGACCAACTAAAGGAGACCTTATTATGAAAAACAAACTGACAGCCCGGGAATTATCCAGTTTCTGCGGGCAGATGGGAATGCTTCTGCATTCCGGCATATCCACAGCGGAAGGACTTCACATCCTCTGTGACGAAAGCAAGACCGATGCAGACCGGCAGATCCTCACACCCCTGATCCGTTCCGTGGAAGAAAACGGTTCTCTTTCCCGGGCTCTTGACGAATCCGGGATCTTTCCCACATCCATGACCGCCTATGTCCGGACCGGTGAGGAAACCGGCTGCCTGGATGAGATCATGGAAAGTCTCAGTTCCCACTATGAACAGGAGGAAGAAATCTCAGGACAGATACGGTCTGCAGTCACTTACCCGCTGCTCATGCTTGGCATGATGGCTGTTGTGATCCTGGTCCTTCTGATAAAAGTCCTGCCAGTATTTCAACAGGTATTTAACCAGATGGGAATGGAAATGAACGGGGTTTCCCGGGGACTTCTGAATGCAGGTAACGTGATCAGCCGGTATTCCTCTGTTTTTCTGATCCTCGCCGCAGCCCTCATTGGCTGCATCCTGTTTTTCAGTCTTACGGAAAAAGGCCACAGCCTGCTGCGAAAAATGGTCATCCATCTCCCGTTTTTCCGTGAGATCCCGGTTGCCATGGATTACAGTCGTCTGGCCCAGGGCCTTTCCCTGGGGCTTCGGAGCGGACTTTCCCCTGAAACCAGCCTGGAGCTTACAAAGGATCTGATCTCACAGCCGGTGATACTCGAAAGACTCCGGAAGGCTTCCTCTATCCTGGATAGCGGAGAAACTTTTTCCAGGGCTCTTACAGAATCCGGTCTGTTCGGCGGCATGGAAGGCCGTCTCATCACGATATCCTTCTATTCCGGTTCCAGTGACGAAACCTTCCGCAGGCTTTCCCGGCAGTACACCGAAAGATCCATAGATCTGATCTCACAGGCAGTCTCCATTGTGGAGCCTACCATCGTGATCCTGCTGTCTCTTCTTGTGGGGCTGGTCCTTTTATCCGTCATGATGCCGCTTCTGGGGATCCTCTCAGATTTTGCAATGTAAGGTGGTGACCGCATGGAACTTTTTGAAAGCCGCAGAACAAAATTTCTCAGAGCATTTTTTCTTCTCTTTCCGGCGCTGCTTCTGGTTTTATCCTGCACCTTGTTTGTGGCAGGTGTCAGCAGCACCTCCGATCAGGCCGTACACAAAGAACAGGATGCTCTGGAACAGGCACTGAAAAACGGTGCCATCCGCACCTATGCCCTCACAGGCACATATCCCGAAAGCCTGTCCCAGCTTCTCTTGGATTATCATATCACTTATGACAAAACCAAATTCGTAGTAGAGTATGTTCCTAACGGTTCCAATCTCCTGCCGTCTATCAGCGTGATCGCTCTGTCCGGCAGTACGAAAGGAGGGAATGCCTCATGAATCACCGGAAGAACACCGGACATTCCGTTTCTTCTCTTTTTTCGCTTCTTCTTTTTGGTGTTTTTGTTCTGTTCCTTATACTGATGCTGCTATTTTCCGCCCGGATTTACCAGCAGACTGTGAAACAGACTGACTCCGATTCCGAGCTTGGGACCGCAGCAACTTATCTGACTACCAAATTCCGGCAGCACGACCGCGGCGATGAGATCTTTTCCGGTTCCCTGGATGATATTCCTGCCCTTTGTTTCCGGGATGATATCAAAGGAAAAGAATATATCACGTATATTTACCTGAAGAATGACAGTCTGATGGAGCTTTTCACTGCAAAAGGCTCTCAGGCCAGTTCCGATGCAGGAACCGTCATCTCACAGCTTTCCGATTTCCGGTTTTCGGAAATGGAAAATGGTTTTTACCACTTTTCCCTGGAAAGTACCACGGGAGTCTGCTCGGAATTCCTGCTTCATCGCACTGGCAAAAAGGAGGCATCATGAAAGAATCAAGACATAATTCCGGTACCAGCCTTTTTCTGATGGAAATGATCCTTGCCCTTTTGTTTCTGTCACTTTCCTCAGCTGCCTGCATCCAGATCTTCGCGGCAGCACGGAAAAACCGGCTCCAGGCAGAACAGTGGAACCAGATCCAGGCTCTCACAACCTCCGTGGGCGAGATACTGGAAGGCACTGACGGAACCGATGAACAGTTCCTCTCCCTGCTTCCGGGGGGTATCAAAAAGAACACCAACCTGATCTGGTATTATGACCGTAACTGGCAGAGCTGCTCTTCTGGAGAAGCCGCCTGTGAAATGATCCTGGAAACAGATATTTCTTCTTCAGAAAAATCCGGCGAGCTTTCTTTCCGGCAGCTTTCCAACTGCAGTGAGCTTTACCGGATCACCCTGCGTTTTCCTGTTGATGACTACAGAAGGGAGGCTGTACATTGAAACAGAAGCATACGTTTTTTGTAACTGTCGGCATTCCTTCCCTGTTTCTTATCTTCTCTGTGCTGTGTCTCTGTGTACTTGCTCTGCTTACTCTTGGAAGCTCCAGATCCAGTCTTAACACAGCCAGACATTCTATGAAACAGACCGAAAATTATTACACCGGCTGCGCAAGCGCCACAGAAACCGTTTCAGAAATCCGTGATGATCTGGAGCAATACAGGGAAAAAGCTTCCGATGAGACCAGATATTTTTCCATGATACAAACGCTTGCGGACACAAGGAACGATCTCAGCTGGGATTCCCACAGCCACACCCTTTCCTTTTCCGTTGGAATTTCCGAGACACAACAGCTTTCTGTAGTGCTTGAGATTTTTTATCCGCAGAAAAAAAGCTCTTCCGCTTATCAGATCCTGCAATGGAACACAGAGCTTACCGGATTCTGGCAACCTGACAACCACCAGAATGTATTTAAAGGAGAATAAACCTATGGATACCCCTATTCCTGAATTTTTAGCAGAAGCTGCCAACCGGCGTGTCTCTGATATCTTTATCATCGCAGGCCGCCCCCTGGCAGAAAAGATCGACGGTCATCTTTTGGACCGTGGTGACAGGCTGATGCCTGATCAGACAGAAAATTTACTCCGCACCATTTACGGCCTTGCGGAAAACCGCGATATATCCCGTCTTATGGAAACCGGTGATGATGACTTTTCTTTTTCCATTCCCGGTGTTTCCAGATTTCGTGTCAATGCCTACAAGCAGCGTGGTTCCCTGGCTGCCGTGATCCGCGTGATCGCCTTCCGGCTGCCGGATCCTGCAGAGCTTTCCATTCCGGAGGATGTGATGAATATCTCCGACTATACCCGTGGCATGGTCCTTGTTACCGGTTCTGCCGGAAGCGGTAAATCCACCACTATGGCCTGCCTGATCGACCGGATCAACCATACCCGGGAAGGCCACATCATCACTCTGGAGGATCCTCTGGAATATCTCCACCGCCATGATCGCTGTATCGTCAGCCAGCGCGAGATCTGTACCGACACCGAAAGCTATCTGACTTCTCTTCGTGCCACACTACGCCAGAGCCCGGATGTAATCCTTCTTGGAGAGATGCGTGATCATGAAACCATCCAGACTGCCATGACCGCTGCGGAAACCGGTCATCTTGTCCTTTCCAGCCTGCATACTCTGGGAGCAGCCAACACCATCGAACGCATCATGGACGTGTTTGAGCCATCCCAGCAGCATCAGATCGCCCTCCAGCTTTCCATGGTCCTTCAGGCTGTGATCTCCCAGCAGCTGATCCCGGATGTGGACGGACGCAACATTCCTGTTTTCGAGATCATGCGCCTGACTCCTGCCATCCGCAATATGATCCGCGACAATAAAGTACACCAAATCGAAGGCGTGATCTCCACATCCGGTCAGGAGCAGATGCGTTCTATGGACCAGAGCCTTCTGGAATTATATAAAAAAGGCCGTATCACCAGGGATACAGCTCTGAAATACGCTTTAAACGCGGACATGCTGAAGCGCAGATTTATGTAAGGATCTTCTCGGTATACCTCTGCCTGATATGTAAAAACACATAAAGAAATCCCTTACCGATCTCTGATATGTTTCCGGAATACAGAACACATATTATTTTACAGATCCGGTAAGGGATTTCTTTATTTTCAATCCGATCTCGATCAAAAAGACATTCCTTCTCTGCGATCGATCAATGCACTACATTTCCTACAATTCCATAAGAAACAATATACATAATGGCACTTGCCATAAAAAGTCCGCACAGGATCGCAATGGAGGATTTTTTGATATCCACCTCAAGAAGAGAGGCGATCAGTGCACCTGTCCAGGCTCCTGTGCCCGGAAGAGGGATTCCCACAAACAGCAAAAGTCCCAGAAATTCATATCTCTTGATCTGGTCACTCTTTCCCATAGCTCTGTTTTCCAGCTTTGTGATCAGACCTCTGAACGTCTTTGTTTTTTTCATCCATTTAAAGATCTGCCGGATAAAAAGCAGGATAAACGGAATCGGAATAATATTTCCCACGATACAGATCGGCAGTGCCTTCGCAGCCGATATCTTCAGCAAAGAAGCTGCCAGAAGGCCGCCGCGAAGCTCCAGTATCGGGATCATAGAAATGATGAACACAGCTCCCTCGGGAGAGATAAACTGTGCAAGGTGGTGTGAAAACCATTGTACCAGTACTTCCATAGTACCTCCTTAACTGTTATTTCTGCAGATATTCCGTCAGGAATTCTACCAGCTTTTTCATCTCCTCATCGGTACCGATGGTGATACGGAGATGATTGTCGATCCTGTCCTTCGGGAAATATCTTACATAGATATGTTTCTCCCTCAGTGCTGCGAAAAGCTCTTTGGCCGGACAGCTCTCATGTGTGGCAAAGATAAAGTTGGATCTGGAATCCTGGAAGGAAAATCCAAGCTTCCTGAGCTCTGCCTTTGTCCACTCTCTTGTTGTAATGATCTTATGGCAGCATTCCTCAAAATATGCCTTATCCTCCATAGATGCCACACCAGCCGCGATGGTAGTACGATCCATGGTATAGGAGTTAAAGGAATATTTCACATCATTGAGATATTTGATCAGCTCCGGATTTCCGAAGGCATATCCGATACGCATTCCTGCCAGGGATCTGGACTTGGAGAAGGTCTGCACAACAAGCAGATTATCATATTTTTCGATCAGCGGCAGTGCGGATGCTGCTCCGAAATCCACGTACGCCTCATCTACAATCACGATACTCTCCGGATTCTTTGCCACGATCTCCTCGATCTCAGAAAGAGGCATTTCCACGCCGGTCGGTGCATTGGGATTAGGGAATACGATTCCGCCGTTTTCACGGAAATAATCTTCCTTACGGATATGGAACTCCTCATCTAATGCCGGGCGCTCATATGGGATCCTTAAAAGATCTGCCCATACATCATAGAAAGAATAAGTGATGTCCGGGAACAGGATCGGTTTCTCTGAATTAAAAAATGTGAGAAAACACATAGCCAGTACGTCATCGGAACCAACGCCTGTAAATACCTGCTCGTCCTTCAGGCCGTAGAACGCGGCAATACTGTGTACCAGGTCTCCTGCTGTCGGATCCGGATAAAGTCTCAGGGTATCGGCATCAAGGGCCTTCAGCGCCTTCTCCACACCCGGAGCCGGTGAATATGGATTCTCGTTTGTATTCAGTTTGATCATGCCGCTCTCATTTGGCTGCTCGCCAGGAGTATACGGCACTACTTTTCGTATATTAGCTTCCCATGGTTTCATGCTGTGCTTAACCTCCTATCATATTCTTTTGCTATTGTACTCACTGCGAGGACATTTGTCAAAGGGTAATACCACCTGCTGGGAAACAAAAAGACACCCGTACCGGGTTACAGAGTACGGGTGTCTGATATATTCTTCTTAATGAAGGGCTGTTTTGGTTCGTATCAGGCGCTTAAGATCAGATACGTGCTACGCCTGTTGCTTTTGCTGCCTCTGCTACTGCTTTTGCGACAGCCGGTCCGACTCTCTTGTCGAATGCCTTCGGAATGATATACTCCGGAGAAAGCTCCTCATCTGTGATCAGATCTGCAAGAGCCTTGGAAGCTGCGATCTTCATCTCATCGTTGATATCACTTGCTCTTACATCAAATGCACCACGGAAGATTCCAGGGAATGCAAGAACGTTGTTGATCTGGTTCGGGAAGTCACTTCTTCCTGTGGAGATAACCTTTGCTCCGCCTGCTTTTGCGTCATCCGGGAAGATCTCCGGTGTCGGGTTTGCGCATGCGAAGATGATGGCATCTTTGTTCATGGTCTTAACCATCTCTGTTGTAACTGCTCCAGGAGCGGAAACACCGATAAATACATCCGCGCCAACCAGCATCTCTGCAAGAGATCCCTGTTTCTTCTGAAGGTTTGTGAGCTTGCTCATCTCTTCCTTAACCGGGTTCATTCCTTCTGTACGTCCCTCATAGATGGCACCCTTTCTATCGCAGAGTGTAACATCCTTGAAGCCTGCTTTCAGAAGAAGTCTGCAGATAGAGATAGCAGCTGCACCTGCACCGTTCATAACGATACGAACATCCTCTTTCTTCTTTCCGACAACCTTCAGAGCGTTTGTCAGACCTGCAAGTGTGATAACTGCAGTTCCGTGCTGATCATCGTGGAAGATCGGAATATCACATTTCTCTTTCAGTTTTTTCTCGATCTCAAAGCATCTCGGAGCGGAGATATCCTCAAGGTTAACACCACCGAAGGATCCGGAGATCATGTAAATAGTATTTACGATCTCGTCTACATCATGGCTCTTAATGCAAAGCGGGAATGCATCTACATCGCCGAATGCCTTGAACAGTACACATTTACCTTCCATTACAGGCATACCGGCTTCCGGTCCGATGTCACCAAGACCAAGAACTGCGGAACCGTCTGTTACAACAAGACACATATTCCATCTTCTTGTAAGCTCGTAGGATTTATTGATATCTTTCTGGATCTCAAGGCAAGGCTGAGCTACACCTGGTGTATATGCAAGAGAAAGGTCGTCTTTATTCTCAACCGGCACTCTTGTAACAACCTCGATCTTACCTTTCCAATCTCCGTGCAGTCTTAATGACTCTTTTGCATAATCCATTTTCTTTTCCTCCTTGGATAATTATGATATATTTCATTTCAAAAGGATTACCTGAATTAATAATTACCATTGAAGAATTTACTGTCCTTCGGAAGCTCATAGCCTTCAAAATAAGAGCCAAAATCAAGCTTCAGATAACTGCAGAGATCAGCAAGCTCTACCATGGTATTGTCGTTGACCGGAATGCCATTCTCTTTTCTGTCTTTTTCAGCAGCTACCTCTTTCTCGCCGTGTGTATAGATCCTGTCCTGACCGTCTGCCTTCGGACTCTCCCGAAGTGCCTCAAGATATTCTGAAAAATGCTTGCGGATCGCATCCGGATCTCCGAATGCCGCCGGGTTAATCGCCATAAATCCATGGCAGATACCGGTCTTATCCGGGAATGTACAGCATTTATCGGAGGTAACGCCCATGGAAAGAATAGAGCTGAACAGCTCACAGAGCATTCCATAGCCATATCCCTTATGGCTTCCGCTGACTTCCTCGTTTCCACCAAGAGGCATGATTCCGCCGCCCTTCTTGGCTACGATGTTTGCAAGTACATCCGGTGCATTATTGCTGGCATGACCGTTTTTGTCAAGTGCCCAGCCATTCGGAAGAGGCTTGCCCATCTTATTATACATTTCCAGTTTACCTCTGGTTACAACTGTTGTGGAACAGTCAAAGAAAAACGGATACGGGTCTGCAGGCATAGCGACTGCGATCGGGTTGGAGCCCAACATAGCCTTTCTTCCAAAAGTCGGTACCATGATCGCCTCGGAGTTGGTACATGCCATTCCAAGAAGGCCTTCATGGCAGGCCATGTTCGCATAATATCCTGCAATACCGAAATGGTTGGAATTTCGTACACTTACGATTCCCACACCAGTTGTCTTTGCCTTCTCAATTGCCTTTTCCATGGCAAAATGGCTGATCAGCTGGCCCATTCCATTATGTCCGTCTATCACAGCAGAAATCGGTGTCTCAAAAACAACTTCCGGTTTCGCCTGGGGATGAATAGTCCCCTTCTCGATTCCTTTATGGTAACGAACCATTCTCTGCATTCCGTGGCTCTCGATCCCATACAGATCAGCAGTCAGAAGAACATCTTTAATGATGCTTCCTTCTTCCTCAGAAAAGCCAAACGCTTTAAAAACGTCTCCGCAGAAATGGTTCAGTGTGTCATAACTCCATTTTACATATCCCATAATCGCAAGTCCTTTCTCCTGATATTTCCGGCAGGTTACCGCCCACGCTGTGGCCTGAAGCATATTTTATACGATACTGCAGGGGTACAGTAACCTTCATCCTGTGCTGTCTCGTCTTATGCTGTCCTGCCTCATGCTATCTTACCTTACGCTGTCTAGTCTCATGCTGTCCCAACTTACGCTGTCTCATCTTATGCTGTCTCGTCATGAAGCCTTCAGGATGCTGCCATAATATCAAACTTTTTTGGTATTACCAATACAGTCCCTATTATAGCACGCGGTCTTACCAAAATCAATAGTGGTCTTACCAGATTAACGGGATTTTTACTGAAATTTTATTTAATTTTTTCAGGTGGATCAGCGATGAAATACAAGGCTGTTCTCCCCCTGCTGCTGCGCAATCTCCAGTATATATTTCTCAATGGTTTCCATATGTTCGCGCATCAGCTTCTCCGCCTGGTTCCGGTCTCCGGAAATAATGGCTTCCACCAGCCTTCTGTGCTGCTCATCCACCTCCAGAGCGGAATTATGTTTCTGCATAATATAGGCTCGGGTGCCGGAAATGATCTCCTCAGTCAGCTGCGCTGCCGCATCCAGGACATTGTAGATCATAGGATTCCCTGCGATCCTGCCAATCTTCGTATGAAGCTTCTTATCAAGACCTGCACGGGCTTTCTCGTCCTCTGAGCTCTCCAGCTGTGCCAGGATGGAACGCAGATCTAATGCATCCTTCTCCGTACAATTCCCGGCTGCAAGAAGCGCAGCCTCCTGCTCCAGCGCAGAACGAAGTTCCTGTACCTGCTGTACATGGCTGTTATTCAGCTGAAAAAGAAGGGCCAGTGGTGCAGAAAGCCACTGATCCATATTCTCGGTAATATAGTTGGCCCCGCCGCGGACCGTTGTGACAATTCCCATCAGCTCCAGTGCCCGCAGGACTTCACGGACAGCAGGTCTGGAAACTCCCAGTGATTCTGCCATAACACGTTCCGCAGGTAAAGTGTCCCCCGGCTTCAGTTCTCCCCGCCGGATATTTTCTATGATCTGCGCTAATATTCCGTCAAATGCTCGTTCTTCTGTAATCTTTGTAAACATGTCGTCCGTTTCGGCCGCCTTCCTTTATTATTGTGTTGCCTTCCTTTACATAAAAATCCCGGAATATAGACAAGTGGATATTTACCATTCTCAGTCATCATGCAGTTCTGCAACAGCTGATCGCTCTGCAGCCATTCAGCCAGTCTGTGCATTTTGACTATTTGCCCTCTCTATTTTCCGGACTTTTATAGTAAATATTATACGATAATTCCCCAATTTAATCAATAGTAAATAATAAATTGGTAAGACATATTATTTTATTCCATTATTGAGAATGTTTTCCACTTCCTCCATCTGGCCCAGAAGCATTTTCTGGCGGTCGTCAAAAAGAAGACCTTTATTATGCCTGTAATACTGGTCAGAACCGTTCTCCCGAATGAACCAGAGACTATAATAGTTGGCATTCAGTTCTGTGATAAATGCCACCATTTCCTGGCTGTCCCCAAAAGCAGCTTCCATGAAGTCGAAGACGTTCTGAAGAGTAAGAGATATTTCATCGGTTCGATTTTCGTAGGCTTCGGTTTCGGATTCAAAGAGGGCTTTCACAAACTCATAGTTCCGGTTTGATGATGGAACTTCCGATTCTGCTGCGGCACTTCCGCCTCCTGCCAGCTCTGAACCTGATCCGGTTTTATCTGATCCGGTTGATTCCGATCCAATTGATCCCGAGGTTGATTTCAATCCGGACGCATTTTCAAAAAATGACACAACACGTTTCTGTATACGCTCCTGCTGTTTTGTAAGAAGCTCACTCTTTTTGTCCTTTTCAAGATCCGCCTCTGCTTTTTCCATGAGATTTTTTGCTGTGAGGCTGTCCTGATTTTCTCTGAAGTACACCATATAATCATACAGTTTCGTGAGGTAGGCATCGGTAAGATAGCATTCTGTAAAAAGCTCGCTGAGCTTTCCGTTGAGAAGGCTTACAATGCTCAAATGCTCGTCCAGAGAGGCTGTGCGGATCTTACCCAGAGTAATGGGATCCCACTTTCCTTTCAGGATGTCCTCCACTTTATAGTCCGTTCTGTACTTATAATAAAGAGCCAGATAGCCTGCAAAATCCTTCGCGATCATCCTGTGCTGAATGTACTGACTGACCACCTCACGGTCTACGGTTTTTCCAAGGATCTCATAAACCTGGATCAGACGGGAAAGATCCTCCCAGCCTCTGGCTGTGGCAAAGATTTTTCCGTCTACGGTATTCTCCACCCTGTAGAAATTTTTTCTGCGAAGCTCCAGATAGGAGATCACCGCCGGATGAATTCCCTGCTGATAGGCGTATTCCTTCCATACATCAAAGTCTGCCTCCACATCGATCTTCTTGATACGGTCCAGAGTGACCACATCGAATTCCCGGACGGATTTGTTATATTCTGGCGGGTTGCCTGCTGTGACGATCACCCAGCCTTCCGGCACCTTCTGGTTTCCGAAGGTTTTTCCCTGAAGGAACTGCAGCATCATCGGCGCTAGTGTTTCAGATACGCAGTTGATCTCATCAATGAACAGGATGCCTTCTTTCAGACCTGTTTTTTCCATTTTGTCGTAAACGGACGAAATGATCTCACTCATGGTATATTCCGTGACAGAAAATTCTTCCTCACCATAATTCTTTTTTACAATAAAAGGAAGTCCCACAGCACTCTGCCTGGTGTGGTGGGTAATGGTATAGGAAACAAGAGCAATCCCGCATTCCCTTGCTATCTGTTCCATAATCTGTGTCTTTCCGATTCCCGGAGGGCCCATAAGAAGGATCGGTCTCTGTCGGATCGCCGGGATCCGGTACTCACCGAATTCGTCCTTTGAAAGATATGCTTCTATGGAATCTCTGATCTCCTGCTTTGCTCGTTTTATATTCATGGTATTCTCCTTTTCACGGCATATAAAAAACTGCCTGCAGGATCCTCCGCCTAAAACGGGTTGCCTTGCGCGACATCTGCAAAAAATATGCCTGAATCCAATGATAAATCGAAAATTGAATTCAGGCAAGTTTTTCACTACTATATATTTTTTTTATTCTGCTGTCAGTGTGTGTATCAGGTTCAGAATACGTCCCGCACACATTCTGACAACTTCTTCCGAAAGCTTTCCGTCTTCAAAAGCTTTTCGGATATTTTCTGCGTCGGCTGCATTACCAGGCATGATAATATCATTTCCTGCTGTCACGCATTTCCACGGAATACTTCCATCTTCCGGAACCGTTGTATTCCAGTCTGACATGATCACACCGTCAAATCCCCATTCTTTTCGGGCAATGGCTGTACAGAGATCAACACTGTTTGCAGCATGGACACCATTCAGTAAATTATAGGAAGACATGATTGCCACCGGTCTGCTTTCTTTAACTGCAATCTCAAAACCACGCAGGTAAATTTCCCTCAGGGCACGTTCTGATACCTGTGCATCTACGCCCATACGATTATCTTCCTGATTGTTGCAGGCAAAATGCTTAACGGTAACACCGCAGCCAGGTCTGCTCTGCACTCCTTTTGTCATGGCTGCTGCCATGATTCCGGAAAGCAGCGGATCTTCGGAATAATACTCAAAATTTCTGCCGCACAGAGGGTTTCTCTGAATATTTAGACCAGGTGCTAGCCAGAGATCTATGTGGAATTCTTCCATTTCTTCTGCCACTGCTATTCCAACTTTTTCCACAAGGGCAGTATCCCAGGTCTGAGCCAGTGCAGTTCCAACCGGAAATGCCGTACAGAACTGATAATATCTGTCTGCGTTTTCGTGAGTCTCATCTGTTCTCAGGTATCCGTTTTCCAGAGATCCAAGGACACCGATTCCATATACTGTGTCTGTTTCTCTGTCTACTTCATAATTCTGCTGAAGTCTCAGTCCTGCCGGCCCATCGGCCATGATCAGTGGGGAAACACCATATTGCTCATAAAGAGCAGCCGTGGTCTCACCGGCAGAACCAGGAACACGGATTCCTGCCGCCCCCAGATTACTGGAGATTCCAGCAATATTTCCATAAAACAGCGGGAGCAGATCCTTTGCAGGAATCTTATTTTCCGGTTGGCAGGTGCATTCTGTTCTCTTCTCTGGTTCAGGATAATAGATATATCTTCCAATCTTCTCATTCTCTGCCTTCTCTTTCCATTTCAGAGTTCTGGCAGAAAGATTCTGGCGGTCATAAACTTCTTCAGTAATATCAGTCTGATTCTCAAGGATATTCGTTTTATCCAGGATCACACTCTCCGGCACTTCAAGCATTGCAGCCAGCGTAAGCGATGCAATGCTGTTTCCGACCCAGACAGCATAATAACCTTTTTCAGCAATCCAGGCATGCTGCTCTTCGGAAAAATATGCCAGTGTCTTTCTGTCGATCCCGATTTTCAGCAGTTCTTTTTCCCCCGGCTTCAGAAGTTTTGTTTTTGCAAAGCCAGCCAGCCGACGGTATTCCTTCCCTGATTCATCCTGTGGAAGAGACACATAGACCTGCACGACCTCTTTTCCCGAAAAAGTTTCTCCTGTATTCGTTACCTCTGCTTCAACTTCAACGCCATCCCCTGATGTTTTCATCCCATGGAAGCGTATCTGCATTTCTGTGTAAGAAAGTCCATATCCAAACGGAAACAGCGGTTTTACACCAAAAGTATCAAAATAACGATATCCTGTATAAATTCCTTCCTTGTACTCTTCTCTTTCAAGCTTGCCATTAAGATAGCTGTATTCCTCTGCACACGGATAATCCTCATACCTTCTGGCCCATGTTGCAGTCAGCTTGCCGCCTGGAGTTACCTTTCCCAGAAGGACATTGGCGAGGGCAAGTCCGCCTCTTTGTCCAAGCTGGGAAATATTCAGGACAGCACAGATATTTTCTGTTTCTTCCAGAATATCTGTCAGTTCTACCGGACCGCCGGAATTCAGGATAAGTACTATAGGAATCTTCTGTGCATCAAGGAACCGGATATCCTCCTGCTCCCGTCTGCTCAGATAATAATCTCCCTCGACCCTGCGCCTATCCTTTCCCTCACCGGAAATCCTGCTTACCACATAGATTGCTGTCTGGGCATCGACAGTATCTTCTGCTGTGACTGCACGGCCTTCCGGCATTGCAAAGGGATTTTCCGCATAGGCATCAAAAGGATTTTCCACAAACTTTGCTTCTTCCAGTATTTTTTCTTTCCATGCCCTGCGTGCTTCTGCGTATATTGACTCATAATTGGCCAGCCATTTCTCGCTTACGATCTGAATACCGTTTTCTTTCAATCCCTGATAAATAGAAATGTTACTTCTGTTATTCACATCACCGGAACCTGTTCCGCCTTTCACTGTCTTTCCCGCACCGGCGCCGTATAAACCTATTTTCGTGGAAATATTCAGAGGGAGTGTTTTTTTATCATTTTTCAGCAGTACAATACCCTCCTCTGCTACTTTTTCCGAAAGAAGACCGTTTCGTATTTCACGGTCTGACATGCTGTGTTTCTTTGTTCCGCTGTGTTTCCATTTCTTAACTGTCATATCTTACCTGCTACCTTTTGTTATTCTTTTACGCCTCCAAGTGTCACTCCTGCGATGATAAACTTGGAAAGAAGGAGATATACGATAATGATCGGCACAATGGCAACTGTGATCATCATGTAAATCTTACCCATATCAAAATTCATATAATCTGCTCCACGAAGTGTTGCAATCAGGATTGGAACAGTCATCTTGCTTTTAGACTGGATAACCAGAGCAGGAACGAAATAATTGTTCCAGGAGCCTACAAATGTAAAAATCGCCTGTACAGCGATTGCCGGCTTCATGATTGGCAGGACAATACTGTTGAAAGTACGGAATTCTCCGGAGCCGTCAATTCTGGCTGCTTCTACCAGCGACATCGGCAGTGAGGACTGCAGATAGCTGTACATAAAATAGAATACGGCCGGTGACGCAACAGACGGAATGATCAACGGAAGCAGGGAATCATATAATCCCATCTTTGTGATCAGACGAAGGAAGCCCATTGCAGTTACCTGTGTCGGCATGACGAGGATCGCCATGATAAATGTAAACGCTACATTCCTTGCCTTGAAATCATAGGCATAAAGACCATATGCTGTCAGTGAGGAAAAATATGTACATAATACTGCACTGCATCCGGACACGATAATACTGTTAAGAATTCCCCTGAACATCGGAAAGCTTCCGTCATTTGCAACATTCATCAGGTTTTTCCAGAAATATTTTCCAGGAAGAGCAGAAAATCCCTTCTGAAGCTCTGCATGAGAATGAGACGCATTCACGATCAGTACATAAAAGAAAAAGAGACACATAAAGGAAAGAATAATAAGTACCACATGTGCCACGATACTTCTGATCCTGCTGGCTGTCTTATCTTTCATCATTTTGTTTTTCTCCTTTCTGCTCTTGCTCTCTTTTTCGCTGCTTTCTTAGATCCGTCCGGATCATTGTCGTTAGTCATACGATATACAAAGAAGCAGAGGATTGCACTGATAATAAACAGGTATACAGACAATGCTCCGGCCATACCATAATTCTTGCTCTTCAGATGGCTGTTCAGGAACATAATCAGTGTCATGGATGTTCTGTCCGGATTACCCTGTCCGTTTGTGAGGATCTGCGGTACATCAAACATCTGAAGGCCACCGATGATGGAAGTGATCAGAGTATAGGAAAGAATCGGACGAATCAGTGGAAGCGTAATATAGAAGAAACGCTGAATGCTGTTGCATCCGTCCAGATCCGATGCTTCAAAAACATCCATACTGATTCCCATTACTGCTGCCATCAGCATGATGGTCGTGTTTCCGAACCACATCAGGAAATTCATGAAACCTACCAATGATCTTGTTCCCAGAACAGAGCCCAGAAAATCAATCGGTTCCTTTATCCAGCCCAGTGAACACAAAATGGAGTTTACAGGTCCGTTTGTGGAAAACATGGTAAAAAACAGAAGTGCAAATGCTGATGCCATGATCAGGTTCGGCAGATAAATTACAACCTTAAAAAACTGCTTGCCATGAAGCTTCAGCCTGGCATCAGTAAACCAGCATGCAAGCACCAGTGCAACAACGATCTGCGGAACAAATCCGATCACCCAAAGGATCAGTGTATTCAGTCCGTATTTCAGCATGTCAGAATGCAGAAGACTGACATAATTGGCAAGTCCTATAAAATTAGGACCAATCTGCTTGATTCCAGAACGGAAATATTCAAAAAAGCTGTATCTCACTGTATCAAACAGCGGAATCAGCGAAAAGATAAAATAGATCACAAAAAACGGAAGAATAAATATGTATCCCCATTTTCCGTAATTAACGCTCTTTTTCTTCATAATGCTCTTCCTTTCCAGCAAACTGCAGGATCCAAAGATCCTGCAGCATCAACAATTATCCTCATGTGGTATTTATTCCGGCCACTGGATCTCTGTGATCTCCGGATAACGCTCCTGAATAGCTGTCTCAAAGTTGGCTTTTGCTTTGTCAAAGTCTACTTTACCCTGGAAGTAATCACTGAAAGCGTTCTGGATCAGCTCTACACAACCCTGGTCATATGCGGAAAGCGGTGCGATCTTGATATTCTCTGCAACCGGTGCAAAATACTCAAACGGGTTCTGTCCACCAAGGAAATCAGATGCGAAATCTGCATTTGTAGCTGCATCTTTCATACCGGATTTTGTATTTGTAAAATCAGAGTATTCTTTGGAAATCTTAAGAAGATTATCCTGATTTCCCGTCATTGCCAGGATAATATCTTTGACATGTTCCGGATTATCTGTTCCTGTTGCAGCCTGAATGTAAGAGCCACCCCAGTTGTATTCCTGCGGAGGATTTGTAACAGCCCAGTCACCTTCTGCTCCATCCCAGTTTGGTTTCAGAGTAAAGTCGATACCCCATGCCGGGAAGAGGAATGCGAATACCTTGGACTCAGAACTCATTGCCTTGTTCCAGTCATCGTTCCACTGACCTTTTACAGTTTTGTTAAGATAACCTGCATCCAGCCACTCTTTGGAATCTTTTACCCAGTCCATGATCTTTGAATCTACTTTGATCACAGAATCACCGGACTCTACCCACGGATTCTCAATGCTGTTTCCATATAAACGAAAAGTGTCTGCATAAGAAGCAAATGTATAATATCCTTTTTCTTTCAGCTGAGCTGCTGTTTCTTTAGCTGTATCCCAGTCTTTCATCTTCTCGCCAACTTCTTTCGGGTCATCAGTACCGAAAACATCTTTCGCAATGTCACGACGATATACAAGGACACCCGGGCAGCACTGCCATGTGGCGCCTCTCTGTACTCCATCCGCATCAGAAGCTGTTGTTTTCGTGAAATCATACTGATCTGCAAGATCCTTGTCCGGATCAATGCCAAGATCAGTAAGAGGCATTGCAACATCTGCATCTTTGTCTGTATATTTGAACACATAATCTGTCTCAGAAAGGAACATGTCTACCTTATCATCTGCACTTGCATCAGCCTGGTTGAGAAGTGCCTCATCCAGTTTCTGCTGATATACGCCATCCTGGTTCGGATTTACGATCCAGTGGATCTCTGTACCATCTTTCAGTTTTGTAACTGTACCATCTTTGGAAGTGGACTCTACTTCCGGATAAATAGCTTCCAGTCTCTGACGGAACTCATCATTCCAGGAATAAATATTGATCACTTTTCCCTCATCCGATCCTTTTGCAGATACACAGCTTACATTTGCTGCCATCATTCCACAAACCATTGCTGCTGCAAGGATCATAGATACCGCTCTTTTTTTCATAGTATAAATCCTCCTTTTTCTGTAGCATCCCCGATGCTTTACCTTTGATGATGAAAATATACCATTTTTTTATCTGCGATTATATTATTAATCTTAACAAAATGTCAGATTCATGTCATAATATAAAAAAACAACACATTCCTTAAACATCAACATATAAGGAGGATATCAATATGTCCATTTCCCAAGACTGGATTACTAATGAGCTGAAAGATACAGAACCGGAAGCTCTTCATCGCTCTCCCTCTGTGGAATATTCTTTTTACAATGCCGTAAGAGCCGGTGATATGGAAGCTGTAAACAAAAACTGCGAGGAAGACTCTTTTCTTCATCTGAAGGGAACCGGTATCCTCTCCAAAAATCCTCTGACCAACCTGAAGTATCATTTCGTTGTCACTACTGCCATGCTCACCCGTTACTGTATTGACGGTGGACTGGAGCCTGAACAGGCATATCGTCTCAGCGATTTTTACATTCTGAAAATGGATTCCTGCACCACTGTACGCCAGATTGCAGATCTGCATCATATTATGGCCAGAGATTTTACCGGAAAAATGATCCTCCAGAAAAAAAGCTCTATTCTTTCCAGACCGGTCATGCAATGTGTGGACTATATTTACGGTCACATTAAAGAGCGTATCACCATTCAGGATCTGTCAGAACATACCGGACTCTCTCCCAGTTATCTGTCCAGAGTATTCAAACAGAATCTTGGAGTATCCATAAGTGATTACATCCGCGAGAAAAAAATCGAAAAAGCCACTCACCTGCTCCGATACTCTGATAAAGCAGTAGTTGATATCGCCAATTATCTGAATTTCTCTTCACAGAGTCATTTTATCCAGATCTTTGAAAACTTCACCGGCCTTACCCCAAAGAAGTACCGTGACAAATATTACAAATCCATGTGGTAAACATCCTTATTATTATGGCTGATATTTTTTATCAGCATCAAAAACGACATCCCGCAGCTTTTTACAACTGTGGGATGCCGTTTTCCTATTGATACTTCTGTTTCTGTAATTTAACAATTATGTATAACCGATTTCTGTTACATCAGTTCCACTTTGATCCTGTGTGTTTCTTTTACAGAAAGCTTTTCGAGCAGTTCCCGATCTATACGTACACAGGTACTCTGTTTGTTTTTCATTTCCTTTTCATCACACCATACTGTTTTTATTTTATATTCTGAAGGAAGTTTTTTCTCCGGATTGCAGATACAGATCTCCAGCTTTCTTCCGGCAAATTCCATAGTAAGAGATGCCTGTCCATTCTCATTATACTGCTCCGGCATCAGTGCCGGCGCGATCACCAGATCTCCAAGATCTCCTCTGACGCCAAATACCTCTGTGATCATAGTCAGCATATACCAGCTTGCAGCACCGGTAAGATATGCATACAATCCTCTTCCCTGATTATCAAAATATTCCGGAATTCCAGGATACATCCTGCTGTTCTCAAAATCCATGGCAGCGTCCAGAAGCGTTTCCAGAACCTTATGTCCTTCTTTTGCATAGCCGTTTTTATACAGTGCATTGCCATACATAACAGCCATATGGGAAAATACCGCTCCGTTTTCCTT
Organism: Blautia massiliensis (ex Durand et al. 2017); assembly: GCF_001487165.1. GTDB lineage: Bacteria > Bacillota > Clostridia > Lachnospirales > Lachnospiraceae > Blautia_A > Blautia_A fusiformis. The sequence goes on along the minus strand of NZ_LN913006.1, from coordinate 3,188,367 downwards.
TTCTCCATAAGCAAACCCGAACATTCTTCCCAGATCAAATTTTTCTTCATGGAAATTGGTATTCAGACGATATCCTCCTGCCTGACGGTCAAAAAGATATTTATCCACACTTTTACAGATAGACTCAATCTGATCTTTCTGTGCGGTTTTACTCATGATCGCAAATACCTGACTGGTAAGCATCATACGTACCTGGCTGCTTTCTGCCCTTTCCACAGGACGTTTATGATCATCATAATATCCGTTGAACCAGCCGTTTTCTCCGTCTTTTACCCATTCTCTTCTGCGGATGTTTTCCATCATCCAGTCTGCCTTTTCATCCAGATTCCGGCTAAGCTGGTCCAGACGGATCACAATAGTATTTCCGCTGATATCATGTGCACATTTTTCTGTGTACTGTCTCAGAAGCTGCTGCTTTTTCTCCGGGCTTTCATAAAGCTCACGGTCTCCGGTAAACAAGATTTCCATTTCTTCCGCAACTTCAATCCTGTCAAACATTTCCTTTTCCTGAAGTTTTCTCAGATATTCTGCGATGTTCTTCATATTTCCAGCATATGCACAGGTAAATGCCACACTCTCACCATTTTCCCATGCCATATCCATGGCATCGTTCCAGTCTGCCCCGTGAAGTTTCATCTCGTTGTGCTCTCCTACATCATAAAAAGCACAGAGATTTTCCAGCAAAATGTGTTCCAGAACCGTTCCGTAATAAATCTCACCGGATTCTGTTTTCTGATTTTCTCCATAGGCACTGCTCCATTTTTCATCATGCGCAGTTCCTCTTTTTGTCTGAAGATCCTTGAAATATGGAATCTTCTCAAAAAGGACATTCATATCCCCGGTCTGATCCATATAAAGCTGCGTTGTCACAAATGGCCAGAAAGCATGATCCATCCACACGCGGGCAATGTTGTTACGGTCTGCGATAAATTCACCCTGTCTGTTTCCGATGATCGTGGCATTGGTTCCATCGATGCGTACTCCACCGTAATTATCGACGATCATCTGACGTACAACAGAAGGATCCATGATCAGAAGTGCCAGACAGTCTTGCCAAAGATCACGCCAGCCTCTTCCACCTTTTCCATAATCATGATACGGGAGGAATGAACAACCGTAAATTCTTCTTAATATCGGCTGGAAACAGATCCATTTCAGATAATTATCTCTGTCCTCATCACCTGTCTCAAAAGAAACATTCACTTTTTCTGTCCAGTGTTTTTTTACATGTTCAAATTCTCTTGCAACCTGTTTTTCAGTTCTGTAAAACCGTGCAGTCTCCTCCGGCAGCTGATTTTTTTCAGATATTCCCGCTGTCACAACATATACAGCTGTTTCATGTGGTCTCAGAACCCTGGATGCAAAACGAATACCACCGACAGCTTCCTTTCCTTCAATTTCTGTTCCTGCCGGAACACCTTTTTTCTCTTCTCTGACCACCTCCGGAATCAGGAAAGAACCGCCTTCTCCGATAAACATTTCCACATCAGGATAAAAGCTTTCCGGTTCCGTTCCTTCGCCTTCAGATCCATATACAAAATATGTAGTATTATTCTTCTGATGACCTCTTTCATCAAAAGAAAGCACCGGTTTTACTTCAACACCGTACTCCGTTGTTCTTATCCTGTGCAAAAGGGAAGTCACATGCCTGTGATCTCTGAGATTGTCTGCACTTCTTCCATATACAGGTATTACAGCAACCGGTGTGATCTCCTGTTCTTCCTCTTCAATATTGGTAATCTTTACAAGATGGACCTCCGCATCACCTTTCACTGTCACAAAAGACAAAATCTCTGACTGAAGTCCGTATTTCTCAGAAGTTCTGTGCAGCTTCTGCCACATAAATCCGGCTTTCAGGCTGCTTTTATCCTGTTTATCAGTATATTTCTGAAATTCCTGTTCTGCCGAAACTCCGCATGCTGACCAGTAACCTTTTCCTTTTATCTTGCACCAGAAATTTCTGGTGTTTCGATTATTATGAAGATTCTCAATGCTTACCGGTTCCAGCAGAAAATGATTCTGATCCAGTTTGCTGTCTCCTCCCAGAGAAGGGGTGATCGCGGATTTCAATCCGTTTTCTCCGGCCAGAGGTATATATAAACCGCTGTAATTCTCCGGATTTTCTATGGAAAAGCTTCCATTTTTATCCTGAAATTTTATATATTTCATTCTGTGATCTCCTTCCTGCCAAAATAAAACGGTATTTATATTCCATTTTACTTTGTATTCATAAATGTGATCTCCTCGCAATTTATATCCATTATGTCATGACATATAGAATTCAATTTCTGTCTCACCGGTAAGTTTCTCCTGCGGAATATAATTACCCGGAAGTTCTTCTCCATTTACATAGAGTTTTTTACATCCAGCTTCCACATGTCCCGGATTCTTCACAGTGATATGGAGATGACATCCACGGAAATCCTTGCTTATCTCAAACTTCTCCCATTCTTTTGGAATCGATGGTGCTATACGTAAGCCATAGAAATCCGGACGCATGCCAAGAATTCCTTCTACACATCCTACCATCACAGTAGATGCTGTTCCTGTCAGCCAGTGCACATGAGATCGTCCGAAATTCGGGCTTGCTTTTCCTTCTGTAAACTGTCCATAGCAGTATGGCTCCAGCTGTCTGATCTCAGCCCTGTCATTCTGCGCTGCCGGAGCATTCTCCAGGAAATAATTAAATGCACGCTCACCATGTCCGCAAAGTGCTTCTGCCAGAATGAGCCATCCCTGTGACTGTGAAAAGATTCCCGCATTTTCCTTTGTTCCTGCATTGTAGATAACCGCAAGTGCTCCGTCGAAAGCATTTGCATGATATGGAGGATCCATAAGGATTGCACCGTATTCTGTATTCAATCTTTCATAAACCATTTGAAGGGCCAAATCTGCCTGCCGCTCTGTTGCAAGGCCGCTGATCACAGCCCAGCTCTGTGGATTCAGCCACATATTTGCCTCCGGGTCAGTTCTCTTTCCGATAACCTCTCCCCGCTCCGTAAACCCACGGATAAAACGATCTTCATTCCAACAGAGTTCCTGGATCAATTTTCCAAGCTGCTCTTGTTTTTCTTCCAGGTATTTTATATATTTTTCATCTTTTTTGTACTTTGCAAACTCTTTCAGGATAGTCATTGCATAATAGAACTGTAATGCAACGAAAGTAGATTCCCCATCCTTTCCAAGTCTCAGACAATCATTCCAGTCTGCATAAAGTCCGGCCGGCATTCCATGTCTGCCAAGATGGTTCATGGAGAAGTCAATAGCTCTTTTCAGATGCTCGTATACAGTTCCTTCATCCTTGTTTGCAAACGGGATCACTTCATCGATGAATGCAAAATTTCCTGTCTCTGAAATATATTTGTATACAGTAGGGAACAGCCAGAGTGCATCATCTGCGCGGTATGCCGGATGACCGGTTTCCTGTACATAGGACGCATCATCCGGTGTATCCTCATGTCCCGGATTATGTGTGAATTTCACAAGTGGAAGACCGCCGCCGTTATCTACCTGTGCTGACAACATGAAACGGATCTTATCCAGTGCCATTTCGGGTGCAAGATGGATCACACCCTGGATATCCTGTACAGTATCACGGTATCCATATCCGTTACGAAGTCCGCAATAAGTAAAAGATGCTGCACGTGACCAGATAAATGTCATAAAACAGTTATATGCGTTCCATGTATTGATCATGGTATCGAATTCCGGACTTGGTGTTCTGATCTGAAAATGTGCAAGCTGTCCGTGCCAGTAACTGATCAGTTCTTCAAGCTCCACCGCGCATGTTTTTTCACAGTCTGCATAATGTGCTATAATCTCCGCTGCTTCATTATCCTCCTTCATTCCTGCCAGAAAAGCCATTTCCCGACTTTCTCCCGGTTCCAGAGTAATTACAGTTGAAAGAGCTCCACAGCTGTTTTCATTATAATTTCCCTCATTACATAATACTCCGGCTTCAACCCCTGCTGGATTGTTGTATCCGTGATATCTTCCAAGGAATTTTTCCCTGTCACCACACCAGGAAGAAACCTTCTCTCCAGCCAGGCCGAAGAATCGGTTGAACACGTTCTTGTTATCAACCTCTTCCCCATCCTTAAGGCCGTCCAGATTCGCATGGATCATCTGACGTACACGATCTCCACAGAATACTGTTCTTGTAATATACTGGGAATACTGCAGATTCACCTGATCCTGTTCATAATTGCTGTTATTTGTAAACTCTGCATATCCAGTCACACTGATCTCACGTTTTCTGTCTGAGCAGTTGGTAACTTTCAGATTCCATACCTCGTAGGACTGCCCAAGCGGTACATAGTATCTCACCTCTGAATGTATCTCGCTGTAATCTGCCATCATTTTAGTATAGGCTGTGCCATGATGACATTCACTTTTATACTCACTGAGATCTTTGCCAACCGGCTGCCAGGATGCTGACCAATAATCTTTTGTGTCATTATCCCTGAGATAAATATATCTTCCCGGCTGATCAAACTGATTAAAAATATATCTCAGGATTCTGCCGTTCGCCCCGGATTTTGCAAAGCTGTATCCCCCTGCATTATTGGAAACGATTGCTCCGTATTCCGGCGATCCCAAATAATTCACCCACGGAGCAGGTGTGTCCGGCCTGGTAATCACATATTCCTTTTTTTCTTCATCAAAATACCCATATCTCATGCCATACAATCTCCTGTTCTGTATATTTTCCGTAACATTGTCTGTTGTTACCTATTTTCTACACTATAACTGATATGCAGATAGCAATATACAAAATAAAAGATTAAAATATCAGATTCATGACATAAGATATGGATATAATTCTTTACAATTCTTCCTCCGTGATCACCAGCTTCATGGCCCAGGCCGGGATATCCACATCCTCAGGCTCCTGCTCCATAAATACAAATGCTGTCCGGTATGGCGGCATCTTTGCCGGAAAAAGCCCGTATCCGTCTGTAAAATACACCAGGCCCTTAAGATTTTCAAACTCACGTTTTTCCATCAGCTCTTCCACATAAGCAAAAGCCGGACGGAAATCTGTACCTCCATCACCGTAAAGTTCCAGGCTGTTCATATACTCCTGCAATTCCTCTGCACCGGTGATCTTTACATCCGAATGCACCTTCTCATCACACTGGATAATGTGTATATTTACCTTCTGGAAAAAATTCCTGCTATCGCTTAAGATCCCATAGGTTTCCTCCAGAAATCTCTGTACCAGTTCTCCTGAACAGGACATGGAGGTATCGATCACAATGACAAATTCCGAAACTTTTTTCACTTCTCTGGTTTCCAGGGGTTCGATCAGCGGCATATTCCCGTAAAGGGAAAGCCCGTAGGTATAAAAATTATAATCAAAGCTGTCCGGATCCACAGTCAGTTCTTCCCGAAATACTGCAAATTTCCGCAGAAATTCCCGATAATCATATCGTTCCCGGTTCTCTATTTTCAGCTGGTCCAGAAAATCTCCGTCCTGCTCTCCTGACTCCCTGGAAAAGGTCTCCAGATCTGTCTCGATCCCATCGCTGATATCTCCCCATTTTTTACTCATCAGGGGATTGGGTTTCCGGTCAGGCTGCTGGTTTGCCCAGTATTTATGGTCGTCCACATAGAACTCTTTTTCCAGCTGTGCCAGTTCTTTTTCCTTCAGAAATTCTTCTTTCAGAATCTTGTAAATTCTCTCTGCATTCAGCGTCTTCTTTTCCTTTTCCAGAAGACGGTAGGTTTCCCTCCGGAGAAGACTTCTGGAATATCGGACTGAGCGGTGGTAGATCCCGTCGATCATATGCTCCACTGCAATATCGCAGCTTAAATTCCACAAACGCTTCTCTATTCCCGGCTTCCCAAAGTGCCGGAAAATGCAGTGAAATACCATATGGAGATATCCTCGATTCACAAGAATCCTGTTTTCTTTATAAAGCCCGCCAAGCTGTGCCGGATGGAAGTATATCACAGCCCCGTCTGTTCCAAACGGACTGACCGAACCATCCATCTGATAAATAAAGCTGCTCAGCGCCACATCCAGAAAACGCATGCCAAGATACAGCTCGTCTCTTGCCGCCCGGAGGATGCTGCTGCCGATGTCCTGGAGACGCTGGGCTGCCTCCTGGGGATTGGATCCCTGACCGGGCAGGAAGTTATTTTTATTGTTTTCAGTTGTTTCTATGCCATTCAGGATTTCCACCTCCTCTGATCTGCTGTTGCAATTCTTTTTTCATTAATTTACCATTATTGTTTACACATAATCTCATAATTCACTTGTAGCTTATTTTTCTCATATTCTCTCAGACACTCTATAAACTTAATTTTTCTGCATAAAGCAAATGTTCGTATACCATTCTACGCAAGATCTCCTCAATTTGTCATCAGGCTCTTCCAACTTACAGCTGAAATTTCTTCCTCCGTCTCGCTGGCCGCCCATCATTTTCTGTCTCCCCGGCCACCTTCTGCTCTTCCTTCAGCATCCGGCTGCGTTCATTCATCAGAAATGCGGAAATCTCCATATCCTTCTTCCTGGCCGCCACATCAATACTATGTTCCAGGCCCTCTCTGTTCCAGAGTTTTTCCCGAGAAAGCAGCTCCAGACCATTTAAGCTTCCGCTTTCCACCAGAAATTCCCCGATATCCTTAAGGTTTCCCCGGATATAATCCTCATACTGTTTCTTCGCCTTTTCGCTCAGCTGCCACGGATAACGAAGCCGCCCAAAGCTCATATCAACCAGAACCTCCAGCTTATCCATTACCACTGCCATATCAAACAGGCTGTCATACTCTGCGAAATCCAGTTCTTTGCTGTAGAAGCATTGCCGGTAATTGGTCCCTGAGCCATGATACTCCGTAAACAGAATTCTCGCAGGCGTATTCTCCACCGCCTCATCATAATGCTCCGGAAAAACCATATGCGCACGTTTTCCACCTGCCTCACCATTTTCATACAAAAAATCCACATCGATCTTCTGCCACAGCTCACCGAGGATCTCCTTTGCACAGGACTTGAGCCCTTTTTTCTGATGGATCACAAGCTCCTTCAGCCCGCTGCAGCCCGTAAACGCCCCGGTTCCCACCTGCATCAGCGTATCCGAAAATTCCAGCCGTTCCAGTTTTTTGCATCCATAAAAAATATATCTTCCGATTTCCTTCAGTGTATCGGGAAAAACGATCTCTTGCACTTCCTCTCCGGCAAGAAGTCTCTCTTCTCCGAACGAAATTACATCTTCGCTCTCCCAGGTTTCTGCATCTTCTTCTCCATCCTTATGTGCAGAAAACGCATACGGCGCCGCACTGACTACCGGAAGACCATTGATCTCTTCCGGCAGCACGATCCGGTCATCGGTACCATAACACCGAACGATCTCTATTGCATTATTTTTAATTCTGTAATGTATTTTCATCGTACACTTTCTTCCCTATGTCACAATAATAAAAATTTCTGTTTCCTATTGTAGACTTATTCCAAACAAAAAACAACCCATCGGACCACTGATGGCAAGTCAGTATCCTGCGGGTTGTTCGTTTCTTTTATCATAAGGTTGGAGGAATTGCTATATTTTTATCGGTCTATACTTTGAGTTTTTTCTCTTCAGGATTTAAAGTTTCCTGTAAACTTCCATACCATATCCGGCTGTTCCGGAAGATAGGTAACGTTAGGTCTCCAGGTCGCGATCACGGTATCTTTAGAATTGACCCAGAAGGAATACTCTTCCCTGTAGGAAGTGTTGAGCAGTCCCACAGACAGATATAACGTTTCCTGATCCATTCCATAAGCAATGCTGTGATATCTCTTTGTAAAATCATCCGGATAAAGATCGTTCTGTTTCCAGCTCTTAAATCCTGCATAAGCAATCTTTTTCTCACCCTGGACTATCATTTCCAGACGCAGTTTACATCCTTCCGGAATGATCTTTGCACTTTCAATGTTTCTCGGATTTTCTGTAAAAATAATCTCCCGGTTAAATAATCCACTGAGTTCTTTTTCCGCAGTTTTCAGTCTGCCTTCCGGCTGTGGCAGAGAAAGGCTTTTTATTTTTGCTTCCAGATATTTCTCTCCTTCTTCCCGTTTTTCTTCCGGGCAAGGTATGGAAACTGCTTCCTTCATATATTTAAGGCAGATATCTGCCGCAAGATATTCTCTCGCACCTGCGGTAATGCCAATGGCAACCGGAAGTTCCCGGAAGCACACCAAATACTGTCCAAATGCTCCTTCTGCCGCAAAGATCTCTTTTCCTGCTTTGATGTGATATGCATAATGAGTCAGTGCTTTTTTCTCATCTCCGGGAATTACGACTCTTGACTGTCCCATCTCTTCGATCCACCACTGTGGCACCAGCTGCTCACCCTTCCAGTTTCCTTTCTGGAGAAGGAGCTGTGCCAGTGTGGAAATCTGATCTGCGGTCAGATACATGCCCCAGCCGCCAGTATTATGTCCCTCAGGACTTGTAAGCCAGTTGATCTTTCCAAAACCAAGTTTGTCAAAAACACGTTTCTGCATAATGGACAGACAGTTTTCACCCATAACTTTGGTCACGATCCTGGAAAGTGTATAGCTGCATCCGGAATCATAATGAAAAACTTTTCCGATATCTTCTTTCAGCTTAGGCTGTCCAAGCCAGTTCTTCTCCCAGTCTTTTTCCAGTCTGGAAAACCATACATTATTACAGCATTCCGGGGAACCGGCCTGCATGGTAAGAAGATCATATACGGTAATATTTTCCAGGGCTTCATCATATTCATCCGGAAGATCTTCTCTCACATAATCCAGAAATTTATCCTCCAGATGAAGTTTTCCCTCATCCACCGCAAATCCAACACAGATACTTGTTCCGATCTTTGATAAAGAATGCAGCATCTGCGGCTCTTCCATTGAGAAAGGTGCCCAGGCTCCTTCAACAACCTTTTCTCCTTTATACCGTACAGAAATACTGTGTAATTCTACGGTGTTCTCAAGTTCCTCAAGCATTTTTGCCAGCTTGAACGGATTTAATTCATTCATTTTTTTCCTCCTCTGCAGGCTGCCATATGGATGTCTCGATACGGATTCCACCTTTTCTGGTGAGATATACACCAATCAGGATCAATGCAACCATAACTATAACAGCAGATACTGCATATACAAGTTTAATACTGAAAATTCCTTTTATAAAAATAATCGTGTAAATGATGATACTGATGGTACAGAATACGTAAAGTCCTGCACTGGAAAGGTGAAATTTGTTCTTCTTCCAGGTATCCGGATATTTCTTCGGAAGACGTGAAATTGCATACACAACTGTAACATTCATAAAAAATGTGATCACCTGGAAAATATTTGTGATCGTCACGATACTCATATCAAAAATGATCGGAAGCAACACTACGATCAGTGTGTAGGTATAGATCAGGTACGGTGCTCCGAAACGGTTTTCCTTCAGAATTCCTTTCGGCAGCCATCCATCCTTGGCAGCCTGAGCGATCGGATATCGTACATCATTAAATACACCATTCAAAGTAGTGATGATTGCCATGATCGGTCCGCCGATCATAAAAAGTTTATACACAATACCAGGAAGGATCTCCTGTGCTGCCGGAAGGATTGTTTCCACACCTGCAACCTCATCGTGAGGAAGCACCCCACCTGTAACCATCGCAAGGCCCACATAAATAAAAAGCAGACATGGCACGCAGGACATTGCCGCAAACGGAACATCTTTCGTTGCTCTTTTCGCGTCTTTACCATACCACAGAACATTGTAGTAACCATTTGCGGAATTGATAAGAAGAAGTGCCGCCAGCATAAAGCCTTTAAAGCCGCCGGTAAACATCTTATCTCCTGAAAAATTAAAGATCGGCTGTCTGATCTGTGTAAGTCCGAAAACAACATACAGAACCATTGTGATCAGAAGAACCGTTGATAATATCTTGCTTACCTTTGCAAAAATATCCATTCCCAGAAGATTCAGAACAAACAGGATAACAACACCTGCGATTGCCAGTGCTTTCACTGTAATTCCCGGGAGGAGATTATTCAAATACAATCCCAGTGCCAACGCAAAAGAACTGTTGAGGATCGGCGTTACCAGTTTCGTATAAGCTACCAGACCTCCGGTGCTGACTCCGGAAAGGTTCGTTACGATGGAATACGGGCCTCCTGCCACGCGCATGGTCCCACCAAGAATAATATACGGAAAAACCATAAAGAATCCCATGACAATCGCTGTCAGATAAGCAAGCCATACAGAATAACCGGTATAAGCCATTGCCGGTCCGATCAGAGTTACCATTCCGGAGCCGATTACCATTCCTACTGCGATCGCAAAAAGATCACTACGCTCAAGTATACCCGGTTTCGGTTCCGGCTTGTTCACAATTATGTTCTTGTCGTTCATTTCATTGCGCCTTTCTTTACTTTTTTACTTTTTATTTTTTATTTTTTATATTGTATACATAAAGAATAGTGAAAAACGCCGTAACTGTCAATAACAATTAACAATTTCGGCGTTTTGTAAAAATTATCTGTTCTGTTTTTGTATACTTTTTACAGAAAAATGGTGATTTCTACAGCCTAATTATACCGTTGCACAAAGTTCTCACAACTGCTTTTTATATGTTTCTGCATACGCAGATAACATTCCATAGCATCACCTTTTCGAATACTTTCTACAATTTCCTCATGCTCTTTCAGAGATTTTCTTACGTACTCTTCTTCATTTACCAGTACGCCTCTGGACAGTCCGTTCCACAGTTCTGACAGCATATTTTTAAGTTTATCATTTCCTGCTGCTGTCCATAATTCCATGTGCAAAGTCTGATTGAGACTTGAATAACTTTCAAAATCACCTTTTTCTATCTCTTCTCTGGAAACCTTGAGGATCTGATCAATCCTCTGAAGATCGATCTTATTTTCACAACACAAAACACAGGCTTCACTTTCCAGTGCCGCCCGCACCTGAAAATGTTCGCGGATCGTTTTTTCATTCACTCCAAGAACTACTGCACGTTTATTTCGCTCCAGTTCCAGAAGTCCATCTCTTGCCAGAATCTGAAAGGCTTCTCTTGTAGGTGTAATGGACACTCCAAGTTCCTGCGCAGTACTTTCCAGTGTCAGAATTTCCCCCGCCGGAATTTTTTTTGAAAGAATTGCCTCTCTGAGATTCGCCGCAATCTTTTCTCTTATGGGTAAAGTCTTTATTGGTTTAAGTCCCAGCATGTATATACTCCTGTTCTTATAGATCTTTTTTATTTAGATGAATATTAACAGTATTCTATTCTAGCGTATTTTTACTGTATTGTAAATTCCCATTAAGACAGGTACCCACATTCTTGCAGGAGACTTAACTGACTTACACATTTTATAAATACTGGCTGAACTCCACCTTCTCCTTATTCGGTCCCTCAATAGTAAAGAACTTCACACCATTCTCCCAGAACGGCAGAAAATGCACCTCGTCATTGGTGGTATTCAGTCCTGCTGCTGTCACCAGCTCGTGGACTTTCTCCACATCCTTCACATCAATGGCAACATGGTCAATGGCGCCGGATTCCATTTTTGCTGCTTTGTTCTCGTAAGTCTCGATCACAAGATTTCCAAGCTTCAGGAAAGCAACCTTCTCATTGGCAGCCTCGTTCACCGTCTGGAAAGCGATCTTAAATCCCAGTGCCTCATAAAATTTAATGGTTGTCTCAATATCATTGGTTGGCACACCTACGTGCTGAACTCCGTTCATCTGATCTTTTAAATTCATTTCAAAACCCCATCCTTTCATAAATCTGACATACTCATAAACACAATCGCTTCGCAATTTAGATTCAACTCTGCTACAGTTTTATGAATACGATCACTTTGCAATTCTGCGTTCCACCTGTGCAAGCTCCGGCATTGCCGGGATCGCACCTTTTTTCTCCACGCAGAGACTGGCCACTGCATTGCCGAAACGGGCAAATTCCTTCAGATCCTCCTGGGTCAGCTCGTCCAGATGTTTCTCTGCTGTGCTGACTTTGTACAGGAAACCGCCCCAGAAAGAATCTCCGGCTCCGTTCGTGTCTGCGATCTGTTTCACTGCAAATCCCGGTACCATACAGCCGCCATCCTTGCCGTAAAGATAGGCTCCTTCGCCGCCAAGTGTAACTGCCACAACTTTCACGCCCTGGCTGTACAGTGCTTCTGCTGCTTCCCGGACATCCTTATGATCTGTCAGAAGTTCTGTCTCTTCATCCGAAATCTTCATAAGATCCACATAGGGAACCAGGCTTCTCATATGCTTCTTCGCTGTCTTTTCATCCGGCCACAGAGATGCACGGTAATTGGGATCGTAAGAAATCACGCTGCCCTTGTTTTTTGCTCTTTTTACCGCATAAAACGTGGTATCTCTTGCAGGCTGATCCGTCAGGGACAGGGATCCAACATGAAAAATATGGGTATGATCCAGCACATCCACATCCACTTCTTCCTTCTGGATCTTCGTATCCGCTCCCGGTTTTCTTGCAAAAGAGAAAGTCCTCTCTCCAGTCTCGCTGACTTCCACAAAAGCCAGTGTAGTAAAATAATTTTCATCCAGGAGCATACCCTTGGTATCCACGTTTTCTTTCTCAAGAACAGATTTCAGGAACTTTCCGTGCATATCTTTTCCTGCTTTACCGATAAATGCAGTATGAGCTCCCAGTCTGCTGGCTGCAACTGCAACATTGGCTGGTGCACCGCCCGGATTTCTGGCATACAGCATCTGTCCATCCTCATTGATATCCTGAGATGTAAAATCGATCAGGATCTCACCAAAGGTTGTGATATCATAGATGGATCTTTTCACAGCATCTCCTGTGTCCATAATAAGGTTCTGATCAAGCAGCTGAAAAAAGATCTTCTCGCATTCTTTCTCATTATCTGTATGTATATGAAGCTCTCCCTCGTCAAACTCAGGCATACTTAAGACACCAAGCATAGACTTCGCATTTACAACATAACGGCCATAACATAATTCTACATCACAGGGGATGGATTCTGCAATACTTACCAGCTTTCTTGCATTCTGCATTGTGCCTAAAATTACTTTTACTATCATTTTTGTCTACTCTCCTATGCAAACAGGCTGATCACAACAGCACAGACCAGACCTGTTACTCCTACGATGGTTTCCATCATTGTCCAGGATTTCAGGGTTGTTTTCTCATCAATCTCAAGAAGGGAACCTACCAGCCAGAATCCGGAGTCATTTACATGGCTGAATGCCGTTGCGCCTCCGTTGATGGCACAGACCATTGCTGCCAGATAAACCGGTGACAGGTCTGCAACTCCGGGCATAGCCGCCATAATTCCTGCTGCCATTGTCATAGCCACAACTGCCGCACCAACCGATGCACGGATCAGAGCTGCAATAAGGAATGCAACCAGTACAAGCGGAAGTCCGCTTTTTTCCAGGGCTGGTCCTATAATATTTCCCATACCGCAGTCCTGCAGCACCCAGCGGATGATACCTCCACCAGTGATGACCAGAAGAATCTGTCCGGTAGGCTTCAGAGAACGATCCAGGATTTTCTTAAGCTGCTCTCCATTATAGCCCTGCTTCTTTCCAAGAAAATACATGGCAAGCAATACTGCTATGATCAGTGCCACAAATGGTGTTCCCAGAAATTCCAGAACAGGACGTGCCGCGTCGATTCCCGGAATGTATTCAGAAACTGTATTGCACAGGATCAGTACCAGCGGAACAAGAATGATACATAATACTGTAGAAAATTTCGGCAGATTGGCTTCTTCTTCCTCACGTACCTCCTGGATATTGGAGGGCAGCCCTGTATTGATCTTTTTGCCGATAAATTTGGACCATAAGATTCCTGCAAAGATCAATGATAAAATGCCCACAGGCACACCTACCGCGATCATCACTCCGAGATCCACATTCAGCATATTTGCCACCAGAACAGATCCTGCTGATGGCGGTATAAATGCAAATCCGGTGGCAAGTCCGGCGAGAAGATGAATCACATAATATAAAGTAGATTTCTTTGTTTTCTTCGCAAGTCCGAATGCCAGAGGGATCAGGATCACAACGCCAGCCTCAAAGAATACCGTAGTTCCTACCACAAGTCCTGTGATCCCAAGAGCGATTCCCGCTTTTTTCTCACCAAATTTGTTTATCAGTGTCTGAGCAACGCACTGTGCGCCGCCGGACACTTCCAATATCCCACCGAACAGAGAGCCCAGTCCGATCAGGAGTATGATTCCCTGTAAGGTTTCTCCTGCGCCGTTTTCCACAGTGCTTACCAGCGTTGGAACCGGCATTCCGGCGCCAAGCCCGATAACCAGTGCAGCGATCAGCAGGGATAAAACCGGGTGGATCTTAAATTTTATGATAAGTAACAATAATAATAAAATTCCTGCTGCTGCCGCGATCAACAGTCTTGCCGGGTCTGCCGCAAATACCGGTTCTGTCATCTTTCCATTTACCTCATTTCTCTTTATTCAATATTTACATAAACTGTTCTCGTAACCCTGGTTTTATTTTACATATTTATGAATAGTTGCCTTTACAGCTCCGGGGCCGACGATCATCTCACGGAACATGTCCTCGATCTTCTCTCCGACACCATCTTTATAGAGGTCTGTGAAGAACAGTCTCTCATTGGAAAGGATCGGCTTCAGCTGATTCTTAAAGGTCTCCGGTTTTCCGATCACGATATCTCCAAGCTGCTCCTGAAGTTCCTCATTCATCGGGTCCGGTGCAAGCTCAAATTTGTTTCCTTCATCATCTACAGCCAGCATGTATCTCAGCCATCCTGCGATTCCAAGCGGGATTGCTGTCAGCCTGGAAGCATCTCCAAATTTCTTCACATATGCTTTTACAGTCTCACCGAAACGGATACCTACCATCTGGGACACATCTACAGCCAGACGAAGGTTGGTATCTCCAAGATACTCATTCGGGAAACGGTCATTAAAAAGCTCATCCACAAATGCCTGTGGGGAAAGGATTCCAGGATCTGCAACTACCGGAAGTCCTTCGTCATAAGCAACCATACGGGCCATTTTCATCATATCTTCGTTGGTGTTCAGCATATGTGCAAACAGATCATAGCCAAGTACCACACCAAGAGGGCCGGTTGCGGAATGTACAGGATTCAGGCATACGGTTACTTTCATTCTCTCGGAAAGATTGACGGTATTTCTGTCCGCCATGTATACGCCGAAGCCTTTTTCCAGAGCAGGGCGTCCGTTAGGGAAGCTGTCCTCGATAACAAGATACTGTGGCTTCTCAGCATTAACAAATGGTGCTATGTATGTCTTCTTTCCTGTGATCACCGGCTGCATGTCTTCAACGCCAAGCTTCTCAAGGTCTGCTGCGATCTGCTCGCTTGGACGAGGTGTGATCTTGTCGATCATGGTCCACGGGAATGCAACCACCTTCTCGTCCGTTACATAATCTACGAAGCCATCATCTACGAAGCCCGCTTTATGCCATTCCTCTGTCATAGTCAGCACGGACTCACGAAGCTTGGCGCCGTTCTGTGAGCAGTTGTCCATGGATACCAGGGCGATCGGATATTTCCCTGCTTTATATCTCTCATTCAGCATAGCCACAAGAACTGCCATTGCTCCCGTTGCCTTATCCGGTCCGTTCTTAATATCTGCTTCCACAAACGGGAACCATGTTCCGTCTGCTTTCTGGAGTGCATAACCCTTTTCTGTGATAGTGAAGGAAACCAGCTGCAGGGATTTAGCCGCAAAAATTTCTTTCAGGCGGTCCCATTGTCCAGCATCAGATGACTGTGCTTTCACTGCTTCTGCAAGCGCCCCAAGAACTTTGTATTCACGGGTTCCATCACCGTGGAGAATGACATTTAAGCCAAGGTTGTCATATGGCGCGTAAATCTTATCTACTACATCATAATCAAAGGTCTCTACACATGTGATGCCTCTGTCAAGAACTCCCCCTTCCAGAAGACCATCTGCAATACCTCCGATAAATACACGGAAGATATTTCCGATTCCGAAATGTACCCAGCCTGGCTCCTTCTTCGCTTTCTCAGTAACTGCCTCTACATCGTATCCTGGAAGATTGATGCCTGCTTTCTCCCATGCTTCACGCTCTTTGATTCCTTCTCTTGTTAATTTCATGATAGAACCTCCTTTTTTTCGTTCATTTCGTTATTTATGTCTTTTACTTATGTTTATGTCTTAACTGTAAGTAGAGTATAAAACTTTCCTTTTTAAAAATCTATTGGCAAAGCGTCTAATTTTACTCTTATTTTTTTGTTTACTTTTACCCGTTCTCCCCTACATTGCATTTCCCGCAAATTTATACTAAAATACATTTAACAAATGTAGCAAGAATTCTCTCACCTCTTCAGGTGGTGAGATGAATTGCACATCGGAGCATGTCTGCTCAAAAAAATCTCTATAGTATAAAAGAAACACTTGTTCTCCCTTCCCTGATGTAGTATACTGAAAAGAACAATTAGTTCATAAATACATATCCGTTGATATAAGAAAAAGGATGATAAATATAATGGAGTTAGACCATGAAAGATGCATTCTGGGGTCAGATATTCTGTCTGCTCAGTGCAGGCGGAGCAACGATTGAAACGATACGGCAGTATATAGAAAGCCAGGGTGAGAAGAATGAACCGCGCCGTAAAAATAAGGATTTATCCAAATAAAGAGCAGAGAGTTCAGATAGAGCAAACAATCGGCTGCAGCCGCTTTATCTATAACCAGATGCTTGCAGATAAGATCAGCTATTACCAGAAAGAAAAAAAGATGCTCCGGAATACACCGGCCGGATATAAAAAGGAATATCCATGGCTGAAAGAGGTGGATTCCCTTGCCCTGGCGAATGCGCAGCTGCATCTGGAAAGTGCGTTCCGGAAGTTTTTTCGGGAACCAGCCTGCGGATTTCCGCGTTATAAATCAAAGAAGCATGCAAGAAATTCATATACGACCAATGCACTAAACGGAAATATCCTTTTACAGGATACCCATCTGAAACTTCCAAAGATGTCCGTCATAAGGATAAAACTTCACCGTCAGATTCCATCAGACTGGAAACTGAAGTCTGTAACTGTGAGCCGTGAGCCATCCGGGAAATATTTTGCCAGTCTTTTGTTCTGCTGTGAGAACCAAACAGTGGAAAAAAGACCGGTAGAGAGATTTCTTGGGATCGATTTTGCCATGCAGGGAATGTGTGTATTTTCTACAGGAGAAAGAGCCGGGTACCCTATGTTTTACAGAAAAGCAGAGAAAAAACTTGCAAGAGAACAGAGAAAGCTCTCCCACTGTGAAAAAGAAAGCCGGAACTATCAGAAACAGAAAAAAAGGGTAGCTTTATGTCATGAAAAGATAAAGAACCAGAGAAAAGATTTCCAGCATAAGCTCAGCAGGGAGCTTGCGGAAAGATATGATGCAGTATGTGTGGAAGATCTGAATCTGAAGGGAATGTCCGGAGGGCTGCACCTTGGGAAAGGTGTGCAGGATAACGGGTACGGGCAGTTTCTGTTCATGCTGGGATACAAGCTGGAAGAATGTGGAAAACATCTTATAAAAGTAGACCGTTATTTTGCATCCAGCAAGATCTGCAGTCTATGCGGACATAAGAAAAAGGAACTGGCATTGTCGGATAGAATGTATGTTTGTGAATGTGGAAACAGGATGGACCGGGATGTGAATGCAGCAGTCAACATCCGTGAAGAAGGAAAAAGAATCTATAAAGAATGTGCCTGACGGCACAAGAAAAAAATCCGTAACCGGATAAACATAAAAAACAAAACCGCGGGACACGCGGGGATAGCCTGTTTTAGCTTTGCCCTAAAGGGTAATCGAGCAGGAAGCCCCCACTTCAAAATCGTAAGATTTAAGTGGTGGGAGCATGTCACGACTTAAACATATCTATAATTACTTTTATCAGGAGAATCTCATGAGTGAAAAAGGATTAACCACCATCAATTTAAAAAAAATAAACCGCTCCAAGGTTTACCAATATATATACAAAACACACCAGACTTCCAAAATGCAGATCGTCCAGGATCTTCAGATGGGGCTTTCCACCGTAAGCCAGAACCTGAACCTGCTGGAAAAAGAAGGGCTTATTGACAGAAACGGATATTTTGATTCCACAGGTGGTCGAAAGGCCCAGGCCATCCAGATCGTCTCGGATTTCCGGATTTCCATTGGAATCGGGATCCTGAAAAACATGTTCCATATCACAGCAATCGACTTATATGGAAATGCCTTTTATACAGAAACCATTGCTCTTCCCTATTCCAACACAGAAGAATATTACAGACAGCTGACCGATAAAGTACGAAAATTCATCGCAGAAAATCACTATCCGAATGAAAAGATCCTGGGTATTTCCATTGCCACACAGGGGATCACTTCTCCGGATAATTCCACTGTGATCTACGGAAACATCATGAACAATACCGGAATGAAACTGGAGGATTTTTCCCGGCATCTTCCTTACCCCTGCCATCTGGAACATGATTCCAAATCCGCTGCTTTTCTGGAGCTGTGGAATCACCCGGAGCTTGACAGTGCTGTCGTGTTCCTTCTGAACCGAAACCTGGGCGGTGCCATTATCACCAATCATCAAATTCATCAGGGAAGTTCCATGCACAGCGGAACCCTTGAGCATATGTGCGTCAATCCTGACGGCCCTTTATGTTACTGCGGAAACCATGGCTGTCTGGAAACCTACTGCTCTGCCAACGCTCTGGAACAGTCTGCCGGGATGCCTGTGAAGGAATTTTTCCCGCTGCTCCGCGAAAAAAAATCTCCCCGGCTTGCTGAGCACTGGGAAGATTACCTGAACCATCTGGCATTTGCCATGAAAAACCTGAACCTGATCATCGATGCGCCGATCATCATCAGCGGATATCTGGCACCTTATTTTACGGAAGAAGACATCACTTATCTGCTGGAACACATCAACACAGGCGCACCCTTTACCCTGGATAAAGATCAGATTCTGGTCGGCACCCACGGGCAGTATACACCTGCCATTGGTGCAGCTTTATATTATGTGGAAAAATTTATACAGAGCGTGTGAATACAGGCAGCTTCACCTGAACCGCTCAAAAAAGCATGTCATACACAGCCAGACGGATATAACTTGATCCGCTCTGTCCTAAAGTATGACATGCTTTTTTATTTTACTTATTATTTTTTCAGTTCTTTCAGAAGCTGCCCGATCTTTGACACAAACAGATCAAAGGCCACATTATTCTTACCGCTGTTGATCACAATATCTGCTTTCGCCCGTGTAGACTCCACATACAGATAATGCATCGGTTTTACTGTGGTAAGATACTGATCGATGATTCCGTTTAAATCCCGTCCACGTTCCTCCACATCTCTGGAGATCCGTCTTAAGATCCTCTCATCTGCATCTGCTTCCACATAAACCTTGATATCCAGAAGATCTCGGATACGCGGATCTGCAAGAAGCAGGATTCCCTCTACCAGAATGACCGGTCTTGGTTCGATTTTCAGCACTTTGTCGGAGCGGTTGTGCTGACTGTAATCGTATACCGGACATTGGATGGTTTTGCCCTCCTTGAGTTCTTTGAGATGCTCTACCAGAAGATCGGTTTCCAGTGAATCCGGGTGATCGTAATTCACCTTCACACGTTCTTCAAAAGGAATTCCGTCCTGTCTGCGGTAGTAATTATCATGATAGATCACCACCACATCGTCTCCGAAATGCTTCTTCAGTCTGTTTGTAAATGTAGATTTGCCGGAGCCTGACCCTCCGGCGATCCCGATAATAATACTTTCCATCGTCTCTTTACCTCTTAAGCTAGAATTCTTCCGCTGTGGATCCCGCAGGCTTCCCGAAGAGTTTTTCCGTATAAAGAAGCTTTTTCTTACACAAAAGCTGCCCGGTCGGTGTGCATCTCCTGCATCCGGTTCCGGACAGCTTTTCTGGTTATTTTTTATAAAGCAATCGTTCTGATCAGATCTCAGCCTGCTCCAGAAGTGCCGGGATCTTGGACTCCCATCCAAGTGCCATGATATGTACACCCTGGCAGTATGGCTTGCACTCTTTAATGATACGTGCAGCGATCTCAACACCAGTGATACCAGCTTTTGTTTTCTCTTTGTCTGCTTTCAGCTCCTCGATCATCTCATCCGGAACATGGATGCCGGCTACGTTGTTGTTCATGAACTTAGCCATTCCAGCAGATTTCGGAATGATGATACCAACCTGTACAGGTTTTCCGAACTGTTTTGCTTTTTCCATAAATTTGATGAATTTCTCCGGCTCAAATACAGCCTGTGTCTGGAAGTAGTCTGCACCTGCAGCAACCTTTCTTTCCATCTTTGCAAGCTGAGCGTCAACGGAATCGCTGCATGGAGATACAACGGCACCCTTGGAGAATTTCGGTGGCTCACCAACCAGCTGGTTTCCTCCAAGATCTACACCGGACTCGAGAAGCTGTACTGTATGAAGAAGAGATACAGAATCAAGATCGAATACCGGTTTTGCCTGCGGATGATCACCCATCTTCGTATGGTCACCTGTCAGACAGAGGATGTTCTCAATACCAAGCATAGCAGCACTTAAAAGATCAGACTCCAGTGCGATACGGTTTCTGTCACGGCATGCAAGCTGGAAGATCGGATCCATTCCGGCGTCTTTGAGAACTTTACACATTGCAAGAGATCCAAGACGCATAACCGAAGACTGGTTATCTGTTACATTGACTGCATGAACGCCTTTGAGATAAGTTTTGGCTTCTTCTACCAGTTCATCTACATGGATCCCTTTTGGCGGTCCTACTTCTGCAGAAACTACAAATTCACCACGGTCGAATAATTCTTTCATTTTCATATTATATTTGCTCCAATCATTTAAAATTTGGGGTACGGTCCACCTGCTCTGCTGCATACATTGCGGAATATTTCCGGTGAACCGTATCATAATTTAATTTGGCTTCTTAATAAATCTTTGCTTATTATTTCACTTCATCATCTGTAGCGAAATTATGGATCTGTGTCGGGCATTTCAGTGCGTCAAGGCGTCCGATCTCTTTCAGACGTCTGTAGATGCGCTCCCATCCACACTCCATGTCACTGTCAACTTCGCATTTACCATTCTTGGAACCGCCGCACTGGCCGTTGACAAGACTCTTGGAGCATGCTGTGATCGGGCAGATCCCGCCGGTAAGGTTCAGATAACACTCACCACACTGGTCACATTTATATTCTAACGGTGTTACACCCTGGAAACCAGGTACCGGGTATGTATCGCAGGCTGCGCATACCATCTTGTCTTCCAGATATTCTGCGATGGTCTGTACACCAACACCACAGGAGAATACCAGGACCAGATCCGCTTCCCTGATCTTATCCATGTGTTTCTGAAGACGTAACTGCATATTTTCCGGATTACAGATATAATCCGTTGTCATGATCCCTGTCACATTTCCTTCAGCGGAAAGCTCCTTCTGAAGTTCAACAGCTTCTTTTTCCGGAAAACGAACTTCCTTGCATCCATGGCAGTTGATGATAAAAACTTTCTTTCCGGCTGCCAGTGATACGATAGTTTCTTTTGCTTTTAACTGGGTAATCAACATATCACTTCATCCCCCTTACTGCATTTTTTCCGGCTTTGATACTGTTAATGATCGGAATCTTGGAAGAACAGATATACTGACAGCATCTGCACTCAACACAGTCCATGACATTCATGTCCTTCATGCCCTGCCAGTTCTCTTCTTTCGCATATTTTACGAAATACAGAGGAGAAAGTTCCATCGGACATACGTCCACACAGCGTCCGCACTTGATACATGGCTGCTCTTTGGTCTCATCTGTATCAATGGCGATGATACCGTTGGAGCCCTTCATCATAGGTACCTCCAGAGTGTTCAGAGGGAATCCCATCATAGGTCCGCCCATCTTGACCAGAACATCGTCATCTGTAAATCCACCGCAGTAATCGATCAGCTCTTTTACGCTGGTACCGATCTTGATGATAAAGTTGCCAGGATTCTTAATCTTCTCGCCTGTTACGGTTGCAACACGCTCGATCAGCGGCATACCCTTCTGGATCGCATCGGAGATCGCTTTTACAGTACTGATATTATCTACGATAACGCCAACATCTGCCGGAAGGCCGCCGCTTGGAACCTTTCTGCCCATGACACGCTTGATGAGAGTT
This sequence comes from Blautia massiliensis (ex Durand et al. 2017), assembly GCF_001487165.1. Classification (GTDB taxonomy): domain Bacteria; phylum Bacillota; class Clostridia; order Lachnospirales; family Lachnospiraceae; genus Blautia_A; species Blautia_A fusiformis. The sequence continues at coordinate 3,166,234 of NZ_LN913006.1, read as the reverse complement.
TTCTCAGCACCCTGCGGGTATTTGGTTCTTGCAACAAAAACTTCCATATTTCCGATATCGGCAACTTTTTCCTGCATTAATTCGATCGCATCCTGCTTGTTATCCTCGATGACAATGATGCCCTTCTCAGCACCTGTTGTCTTAAGGATCGCTTTCAGACCGAAAATAATATCATCAGCAAACTCAAGGAGAACCTTATGGTCTGCTGTTAAATATGGCTCACACTCACATCCGTTGAGAAGGATGGTATCAACCGGTTTTGCAGGTTTCAGCTTGACACAGGTCGGGAAACCTGCACCACCCATACCAACGATTCCGGCTTCTTTTACGATCTCAATGATCTCATCCGGTGTAAGTTCGTCCAGGGCTTTATGTGGCTGTACGGATTCGTGCAGAGTATTTTTTCCGTCGGATTCGATGACAACTGCCATCACCTCACTGCCTCTTGTACCATGCATACGTGGCTCAACAGCAACTACGGTTCCGCTTACACTAGAATGTACCGGTGCGCTGATAAATCCGGCAGCTTCTCCGATCTTCTGTCCAACCTTTACTGTGTCGCCTACTTCCACGATCGGGTTGGCAGGTGCACCAAGATGCTGGGACATGGAGATCACAACCGTCTTCGGATCCGGGAATTTCTTCAGATCGATATGCTCGCTGAATTCCTTATGCTCTGACGGATGAACGCCACCATAGTATCCATTCAGTCTGTCCTCTCTGATAGACTTCACGTAATCATTGATCACCTTAAAGTTAACCTTGGAGTAATCACGTACCTGTACCGGCTGATTCAGGAACTCTTCCAGACGACCCTGTTTTGCCAGTCTCTGGTAGATCTTCTCCCATGCGCAGTCCTTGTTAGGATCCACTTCACATTTCCCGTTCTTTGCTCCGCCGCACTGTCCATTCACAAGACTCTTGGAACAGTCGACGATAGGACAGACGCCTCCGGTAATGTTCAGATAGCACTGTGCACATGCATCACAGCTCTTTTTGGTAAGTGCCATGCCGTGATGGCCTCTGTAGTTAAGGGTATTACTTGCTGCGATCACCGGCTTACCGGTCAGATCTGCAACAGTCTGGATACCAAGACCACAGGAGATCACAACTACATTCTCTGTACCTTCCGGCAGCAGATCCTGTAATTTTCTTTCTGTGTGCATCTTGTTGCACAGAAAATCGAATTTCGCACTGCCTGTGACGGTTTTTCCCTGCTCCGCAGCAAATTTCAGGAATTCCTCGCAATCCGGTTCGTCAACGGTCTCAAATTCCTTGAAACACTTGTTACAGGCGATTACAAACAGATTGTCCCTGCCGTTCAGCACTGATGCAAGCTCATCACTGCTTTTCAGCTTGTACTTAGTATAGTTTTCCAATTGCTCACCTTCCTTATAAAGATTATATCCTTATGATTATCTGCTCTTATCCGTTCCCTCCTTCTCTGCACTCCCAGGAAAGAAACAATAAAACCAAATAAATAAGTTCTTTGTTATTTGTTCAGCCCTTCGAAAATCCCGGTCCCAAAAAAGGCCGCAGTATTTCCTCTGACCGCTACAATAAATGTACCATAATTTGAACATATTATCCAGTTTTATTAGCTATTTTTATAAATTTATTCTATGATTTCATCCCAATCGTCTATGGATGTACGGATATTTGTACAACTTCTGTTATGCTGCATGCGTTAGTTATATGCAACTTATATAATTTTGTTTATAAAATATCCTTTTTATGCATTGAGCATATTGCACAAGGATTTTATCTTTAACAGGGCAGATCCGAAAGGTGTCTTTTGTCATGGGGTAAGACGCTGTCCGCAATATTCACAGGTGCTCAGACGACCTTTTATTACCTGATTCTTTGCACCGCAGCTGGGGCAGGTAACTGTAATATAGATCTTCTCATTTACGCGTCTGTTCGGTGCAGTGATCATAATATAATTTCCTTCTCTGTCTATCTGGATATTCCGGATATATCCCCCCGCAATAAATTTTTCCAGCTTTTTCACTGCACCTTTTCCCAGTTCCTGCTCAAACTTTTCAAATGAGACAGTATTCTGGGCATAGGATTCAAACCAGCAGGCAATTTCTCCAGCTTTTTTCTTCTTTAATGCTTTTTGAATTTCCCGGAAGGTTGGATACAGAAACAGCAATCCAAGTATGATCTCTGTTGCTGCCATTCCCCAGCGCCCTTCACCAATATACTTCTCCGATGCGCCAATAGCTCCCAGGGAAAAAAGTATAAAAAAGCCACAAAGAACCCATTTCAGTTTCCCAAGTATTCCTGTTTTTTTATTTTTTTCTGTCAAAAAATCGCTCATGTCTATTTCCTCTTTCCTATTATTCAAAATCTTATGCTATATTTGTGAATGCTCCGTCAGCTCACGCCAAACTCCCTCTGTCCGAATATGTTTCTGCATTCTGTGGATCTTCTATTTCAGTGTGGTTACGATCAGTTTACTTTCCAGTGCAGCTGCTATCAGATCCTCTTTGCAGCTGTATCCCGCCTTGGCGATCATTTCCTGAAAATTCCATCTCACCCCAGAAGCAGAACAGTCCATTTTCCTTGCGATCTCGGAATATGACATCCCGTGAATATACAGGCGCAGCATCTCCAGCTGTCTGGGACTGATATCACCGCTTGTGATCCAGTTAAGTTCCACCTCCGGTGCCACATCCGGAAATACATGCTCCCCATTTAACGTTCTGTAGATCACACTCCGTATTTCCTCTTCACCGTGATCCTTATACCATAGACTGTCTGCACATCCGCTCTTTGCTCTTTCCAGCACCTTGGGATCGATCAGCGAAGTAACAACCAATACCTTTGTATATGGATATTTTTCCCTGATGATCTTTCCGGCACTCAGCCCATCATGATTATGAAATGTCTGCACATCCATAAGCACAAGATCAATTGCCGAGTAAGAGCAGATCTTTACAGCTTCACAGGCATCCGAAACTGTCTGGACATGTCGGAATTCCGGTTCCCGCATGATAATACTTTCAAAATACTTCTGCATGATCCTCTGATCTTCTACTATCAGTATCCGTACCATAGACTCCCATCCTTTCTGTCAGTGGCATTTTCAACACCAGACAAAACTCCGGCGAAAAAGAAACCTGCATAATACATTTCTCCGACTCCGCAGCTTTTCTCAGTGCAGACAGACCACCACCTTCTTCTGCATTTTTTTCAGGTGCATCTCCATCATTCGTTATCCGGATGCTGTATTCATTTGCACCTTTTTCTATCTTCACCAGAACTGTACTTCCATGGGCATGTCTGGCACAATTTGTCACACATTCACGGATCGCTCTGTCTGTCAGCAGCCTGTAGGAGGGATGCTGAGGGAAATCCCCGCTGATCTGAACATAAATTCCAAGTTCTTCTGCATGCCTGATCGTATCCGCGCATAATTCTTCCATATTCTCAACAGAAGAATCTGTAAGAATATAGACCAGATGCTTTAATGCAGATAGCTGTTCATCCATTTTATCCTGATTTTCTTTTCTTTCCAATATCCTGCGTATTGACAGAAGGCTTCGGCCAAAATTGTCATGAACCTGCATTTTCATGGCAAGTGTCTCCTGCTCTCTTATTTTATCTCCGATTTTTTCATACATTTCCTCTAGCTTATGATTCAGGATTTCCAGCTTTTCATTATTTGCTCTGATCTTTTCACCATTGTAATAAATTTCTGATACATTAACTGCCACTGTCTGCAGATATCCTGCACAATCCGGCTCCTGCAGACGATATTCCTGAAACATCCAGACGGAATCATCCGGAAAATAAAATACATTACTGTCACTGTTTAATCTGCGAAGTCCCTCTGCTTCGGATCCTCCATTTATTACTTTCCGCAATGCCTCATAATCCTGCAGATAGGAGCCTATCATTATCCTGCTCAGTTCATGCATCTTGGTGTTGCATAAAACGATCCTTCCAAGAGGATCCGAAAAACACACCCCACAAGGAACATCATCAACAGCTTCATTCACAGACCAGTAAGACAGAGAATGGTGATATCTGCGTCTCTCTCTCCAGATTGCCCAGCAAAGATAAAGCAACAATACCACCATCGCTGCCATCAAAACACTGACCGGACACATCCGGAGCATTAGCTGATATGCGCTTTCCCCCTGGCAATATCTGTGATCATTCATCAGGAACCCCATAAGCATAAAAGAAACTGCAAAAACAGTCACTGCTGTTATAATTTTCTTTTTCCCGTAAAAACAGGTTATCCTGATCAACAGAAGGATCAATTCCAGAATCAGGCAGATTTCAAGAAGGATCATCAAAAAATCCTGCATTGCCATACTGCATTCCGCAAAATCAGTCATCTTCCGCCTCTCTTTCTGAATACGATACATCCGATAAACCATTCGTTTTCATCTTCCTGCTGCACATTTAATTCCGGTCTTTCTGACATTAATCCCCGAAGATCTGCTTCTGCTACAATATGAACCGAGATCCGCAAAGCATCATCGATCTGCGACACACGGTAAAAAACAGACTGCATTGTATCAAACAATCGTTCCACAAGCCATTCAAAGGTATCATAGCATTTTAGTATATCATCTGCATTCAGCTGCACTTCACCATTTTCGACATAATAAGCTGCCCGGATCTTACATAATTTTAAGCTGTCACAGGATTCCGCAAGACTCTGTCTGAGATCCTCCATTGTAAGCAGATTTCCGTCTGATGCATATTGTGTCAATACCAGATTTTTTCTTCTTTTTAAATATGTACCAACAACCACGATTTTTCCCAAGATCCGGTCATAGTGTTCCCTTGACTCCGTTCTTTCCAGCTCATCCATCAGCTGTGACAGCAATTCCAGCTGCCCGGCTGTCTGATTCTGTATCATGTTCAGCAGTCGGTTCTGTTCTTCTGTTTTTCTCCGCTCAGCTTCTTTCTGATAGGTTTTCTGCAACAGACGATTTCTGGCAGTCAGCTCCTCCTGCTGTTCCCGGATATCCTGATACTGATCCAGAAGCACCGAAATATCTTCTGACCAGAACAAATGTCCTCCTCTTATAGGAATATGGTTGATCCGGATTCCCTGTTCCTGTACAGCTGATCTGTTTATTACAATTTTACGCAGTTCCGGTGACAGCTCAGGAAAATCACCGGAATGATAATAACGCTGAAAGGAATCATCCGTAATCTCTGCATCCAGTCCTCCGGAGGTCTGGAATAATTCAAAATATCGATTGTTCGTCTGTATCAGGCCGCATAATATACATCCCTGGTAAATTGCCGCCATCAAAAGGCAGCATACCGCTGTCATATCTCCGGCAATTGTTTTGATCAGAGGCAGACGGAGTAAATTCCCGATATTCCATCCCAGAAGCAATATTCCCGGAATAACCGGCAGCCAAAATTGCTTTCTTCCCGGAATCCTGCTTTTTCTGATCAGCATGATTTCCATCCATATCAGGCAAAATATGATCCATCCCTGGATTACTATAAAAAGAATACCATAGCTGTAATCTCTATCTGAAAGCGGCGGCCGCCCGGAAAACCGAAACACCAGCTGATGCAGATCATTTGTAAAAACACTGATGATCAAAACCACCGCAAAAGCAAGCAAGGCAATAATTTTTCTGACTGTTTTCTCTCCATCCTTTTCCCCTAGAAACATCGCTGCTGCCAGTCCAAGGACCGGAATCAGGATCATCGGGATATAATACAGATACCAGCAGATATGTTCTCCAAGCGGATCATGAAAAATATGAAATTTTACTGTCCGTACAAAAAACCAGAAGACCATCAGACAGCCAATTGCAGTCAGACATCTGCGCGTTTTTCTATGCACTACATGCTTTTCCAGATAAATCACCCAGGCACAATACATTCCCAGATAAATACAGTTACGACACTGATCTGCGAGATTTCTCATAAAAACATTTTCCGGTCTTCCCAGCCTGCAGAAATACGCCAGAAATACACTTATCAGGATTCCTCCATACGACAGTGCCCTTTTTTTATTGTATGTCATGAAAATTCCTCTCTCATTAATACACATCTGTGATAAGTATACTATAAAACTCTCTTTTATTATATAGTTTTCAGAGAAACCATCCATTCTCAACCCCTGTTATCACAAACAGAGTGAACAATTCTGTCCACTCTGTCTATCATCACTCAAAATGGTCTTGGCTGGCCACAGTATTCGCAGAACCTTCCGGTATTCTCTGCACCGCACTGACATTTCCATAAACTGCCGGGCTGCTGCATTCCGTTGTTCATCTGCATTCCAGATTGCTGCATTCCGCTGTTCATGTACATCCCGGGCTGCTGCATTCCATTGTTCATGTTCATTCCGGACTGCTGCATTCCATTGTTCATGTACATCCCGGACTGCTGCATTCCGCTGTTCATGTTCATCCCAGGCTGCTGCATTCCAGCCGCATTTGGTGTCAGGGCGGCTATGATCTGATGACCTGTCTGCTCCACTTCCATCAATTCACCTCTGTTATCGCTGCTTATGGAAAAAGTATTCAAACGAAAATCCATATCATCAAACCATGGATTTTTTACCTTAATACGCATAGTATAATCAAATTCATACTTATATACCGGTGGCTGATAGCTTACGGTTTCTCCATCCTTTGTTGTATATGTTTCCTCGTTCTGCTGTCGCTCTACATCAACTCTGCACTGCACAACAGCGGATAAAGGAACTATATCCGGATTTTCATTGACATCCAGCTTCCGTGCAACAGTAAAATTCCCCTTATTGTCATCAATAAAAACATTGTAATTTCTGGTATTGATCTGACGTGTTATACAAAAATCCATTACGGCTTTTTTGTTTTTTTCACGATATTCCAGTTGACGTTTTATATCCTCTACCGTACTGTGCCGCCGGTCTTCAAACCATGGTGACAATTTTTTTGCACAATCCTTACACAGATTTCCGTCATCCAGTTTTCTGTTGCCTAATAAACCTATTTTCTCTCCGCAGATATCACAGATCTTCTTATCAAATAATCCCATACCCAATCCTCCTTCTTTTTATATTTGTGTTTTTGTTTATCTACATTATGCGTGAATGCTTCGCCATTTGCACTAGCATCTCTGACAGTAACTGAATTCATCTTCATATCAATGTCAGGATCATAAGGCTCGTATCTGAAAATCCTGTCCGTTTCTATATGTTCAGGATATGCCGTATGGGATACTCTCTGCCAGACACAACCGTCCCGAGGATGTCAAGTCATTGCTACAAAAAATATGCGGCTTTTTTGCCACGAAAATGGCTTAAAACCGCATATTTCTGTATAGAGGACGTTATATAATTGTCACAAAGTAGGTGGGGAGGATGTAACGTCATTGCTAGAATTATTCCTAATTCTGAAAAGGTATTTGTACCGGTGATTTAGGCGAACAAATTATTTGCCCATTATTACTATATCTATCGGACTTTGTTACCTTAACATAATGAATAAGCTCCAGTATTTTTCTTTTATTGTCTCCACTTTGTATAAGCTGCTGCCATAATGCTCTTTCTTTTGTTTCTATACCTTTAGGTATTTTTTGTCGTCCAGGAGAAACAATAAAAGCATGCTTTTCAATATTATTCGCAACTATCACTTTTAAGTCATCATCTTTCTTCAAGAACTTAATTGTGTCAATAATTTGGTCATACGGATTATAGCCCTCTTTAACAGATATATTTGCACCTTTAAGTTCTATAAAACATGTTTGCAATACCTTTTGACAATATATTAAAAAATCACACTTTTGTTGATCTTGTATATTAGGTATCAATTTTCCATCTGGCTCTGTCAAATATACTTCTTCATCACAAACCTCTATTGGCATAATTGAATTTTTATCAGACTTTGAATCTTTTAGAGTTCTTTTTTCTCCATTTTTTAAGCACTCAAAATTATCCGTATATTTTCCTAATGCTAATTTATTTGGCTCCTTTTTCTTATTTTCCTTGTATTTATTTTTTCCTTTATTTTTTCCTTTATTTTTTTTCGCCATTTGCTTCTCCTTACAGCACATCATTTTCTGACATTAGCAAATAATATAATTCCATATATTTTTCATTTACGCTGTCAGAAATTTCATCAATCATTTCCGTATTTAATTCTTGAAGTTCCTCATTAATTAAGTTTAAAATACTTTTATCTTTATTGATTTTTAATGCTGTAACTTTTTGTGGATCAATCTCACAATTACTATCAATTATGTCATATACTTTTTTTGAATACGTAGAATTCTTCTCAATCACCTTCCCAGCACAATACAACGTGTTGACCGATGTTAAAATATACGGACTGTGTGTTGTAATCAAGATTGAGCTATTGTTAATATTCGCAAAATATGAAATAAATTCCACTACCTTACTTTGTAAGCTTGGATACAAATGTGCTTCTGGTTCTTCAATAATTACAAATGCTTTTTCCTTTTTTAACATTAAAATATACAGTTGATTAAGTAACCATAAAACCTCTTGCTGACCAGATGATGCGAAATTAATTGGTATTTTTTCACTATGTTCCTCTTCATCCTCAACAACAATATATTCTTTTCCTGCATTATAAAGATAATCGCCTTTCAAATCTGAAATTAACATTTCCGCAGTTTTAGTTACATCAAATCTTCGTTCGCCGTCAGGATAGCGTTTATGAACATTTCTAATTCCATCCTCAAAAACTCTATGAATATTATCAATAACCTGCATAAATTGCCTTGTTATCAAATCCAAATTATCATTTTCTAATAACGATCTATTGTTGACTAATAAAGTCAGCATACTACGTCCAGCAGGGATATAGTAGGTTTCTTTATAATCATCAAAAATCTTATTTACACTGTTTTTAAAATTATCATAATTGCGAAGTCTTTCCTTACTTGCATATGCCAAACTAATAGTTGTGGTTTCTGGCTTTTGCTCGAAAAGTTCTAATGCTTCTTTTTCTAAGTCTTTTAGCGTTTGTGTTAATTTAGGCGAATAACGAACACTTATATATTTTCGTTTTCCGTTTTTATTCAATTTTACATCAAGCCATATCCCCGATGCATATTCATATTTTAAATATAATCGTTTATCTAAATCCCAACTATATCCAAATAAAGAAATGAAAATTGATTTTAACTCTTTCTTTAACACTTTATTAAACCCATCACTAACATCATTGCCATTGTATAATGCTGTATCGTACACTTGACACAAATAGTCCGTCAAAGTAGATTTTATGATTCTAAAAAAATATATAGCTTTTGCCACAGTACTTTTTCCTGTAGCTTGTTCACCTATAAGTAAATTAAAATCTTTGATATCCATTTCCAGTTCTTGTACTGGTCCCAAATATTTAATTTCTATTTTTTGCATATTCCACCTATACCTTCTACATATACTCTTTCAACAAACCTAATCATTTCCTTCATTATAATAAATACTACTACTACTTTGCAATATCTTTACTAAATTTCCACTTCACCTCCACTCTCCCATCATCATACACATATATTCCCTGCACATATTCTTCCAACATTTCTCGTGTCAGCTTTTCATAGCCTAAATACTTCAACATCTGCTCCACTGGAACATTCTTTTTCATCAGGATTTCTTTCTCACCATTTATCAGTTCTTCCAGTTCCTGTACACGTTTCTGCAGTCGTTCTCTTTCTTCTTCCAACTGCTTCTTGACTTCCATAAACTGGTTCTGGTTCATCTGTCCTTCGTGATACTTCTCATAGTTCTGACGGTTCTGAATCTTTATCTGCTCCTGACACTTTTCACAATCTGCACTTTCCGTCTTATAGACTTCTATGCTGTCCGTATGCTGTTTTCTCATAGATTGCTGCATCTGTTCTTGGCTGATATTCTGACGTAAATATGCCTTAATTTCTGCCAGCACAATATGCTCCAGCATTTTGTTATCCGCTTTTCCGGCAAAACATCCTGTATCTTCTTTTCCTTTACTGTAAGCGCAGCTATAAAGGATATGACCATGAACCGGACTGCTTGAAGTCAGACTTCTGCGACAATTTCCACACTTCACCTAGCCACCTAACAGTGTTGTTTCCCTGTCAAATTTACTTTTCTTTGTGTATCTGATCTGCAGGGACTGTGCTTTTTCAAAAACTTCTTTTGATACGATCGGCTCATGGTGATTTTCCATCACTTTCCACTGATTTCTCGGCACTGCTACTTCTTTCCCTGTTCCGGGATTTGGAATCTTGGTCTTTCCATAGACCATACAGCCTATATAAGTCTTATCATCTACAATCTTCCGTATCATATCACTCGTCCACTGTAATCCTCTTGATGTAGCTTTCTTGCTGTCTGATTTCTGTCGTCTACTCATGGACTGCAAGGGAGTCAGTACCCCCTCTTCATTGAATAACTTGCAAATTTCCATCTTGGAATACCGCTGGTTGGTCAGTTCAAATACTCTGCAGATTACTTTCGCTTCGTCCTCTACAATCACCAGTTCTTTCTTATTTTCAAGATTAATTCAATACCCATAAGGTGCAGAACCACAGCAATCCTCGCCTTTTCCACGTCTAGTGCTGACTGCCGCTTTTACCTTTACGGACTGGTCTTTCACATAAAAATCTGCAATCAGTCCTTTAAACTGTACTTCGCTGTCCGAACTCTTTCCTTTATAATCTTTAGAATCATATTGGTCTGAAATAGAAATGAATCGTACTCCAAGAAATGGAAAAATCTGTTCCAGATAAGTTCCCATATCAATATAATTTCTAAAATCTTTTACCACAATACACTGCACAAACGCCATAGAATCGATCAACTCCAGTTTTCGGAAAGTAACCAAGAAAGGCTCTTTCCAAAATTAGGATTCGGTAATGAAAGCATTATATTTGCGAATTACGGAGCTTTACAAAAAGCGAAATGGTCGATTAGTTTCGAATTGGGCTATAGTAAGAAACCAGCTCTCCATGGACGATTAAATTCAAGCACGGATACTGAAATACGAAAATTTCTAATGGAATTCAGAAGGATTTTTATGAGTAAATATTATGACTATTTTGAAGAACAGGAACATAATTCAGGTGAAATAACAATGGATAACGCTCATGAATGAACTTCTTACCTGCTATCAGTATCTCAAAGAGCACGATATGTTGCTTCTATATAAAGCTTATCGCAATGGTGAGGAACTTCCTTTTGATTAGTAGATGCAAAATAGCGGTCAAAAAATGACCGCCAAAAAATATAAATTTACACACTTTACTTGACAAACTCTGTTCACAACGCAGCTACATTACTAAGAGCTGAAATATATTCACCTATCATTTGTGGCTGCTTGTTATTACATTTAAATTCTACCCACTCAGTCTCATCCGGCAATTTTGCAAGCTCTCGTACCAGACTTCTCAAATATTCTACTAATCTTATTGCCATAACATCACATACTTTTTTTCAATCTACTGAGATAACCCATAAACTACTTTCAGACTCAATGCGCTGATTATTTAATATTTTTCTTTCTACGAACATTTCTTTTATTGGGGTTATTAGTGGTAAGATTCCCAATCCATATTTCCTCTTGTTCATCCCAACTTCCAACATAGTATATCGGAAATTTCTTCTTCTGTTTTTCTAATCTTTTTATAATGTCATAATTTTTTATTCTTCCATTTTTCCCCAAATCTATCTTCATATTTCCTTTTTTGATAATTGCTAATTGTGAACAGTCTTGTTTCAATTTAATTTCAACTTTTCTTTCAGGTAAATACTGCAATAAACTTGAATTCAACGAAAATGTACCATCTTGAAAAATACTTATCACCAAATTATTTTCTCGCTTTCTTAAATTTGAAATAGTGATAAAATCAGAAAAATCATATTTTGAAACAGTATTATCCTTTTCTTTCACATTCTCTTCTTTCCATATATATACGCCCCTTCTCACATTAATTAAAGCAGGATTTTCCTTCTTTAAGCTAAATAATGCATTTCTAAGCGCACTTGAACCTTTATCTATTCTCACCTTATGTTGCTCTACATATAATTTTATTTCATCAACAGTTCTTTCCACCCCTACTTTAGTTTTCATATATTCTATAATACCTTCTTTTATCATCATTTGCTGTGATTCTTCCATCTTATTTTTCCTTCCTGTAAACAACAATTTCAGAGATATTTACACTGTAAATATCTGCTATAACCCCTAAATTTTGCAAGCTTGGTGGATTTTTCCCATTTATATAATTTCGAATCGCACTTTTTGATAGCCCTGTTATTTGAGATAAAGTCAATACCGTATCTCCTTTTTCGTCCATTAACTTTTTAATTCTCTTTCCTGTTTGAACTTTATCGACTTTCATTTCATCTGCTATCATTAGTCTTCTCCTTACGTTTTTATTATCTAATTTTAATTATAACGAACGTTTAAACTAATTCAAGTACAAGTTTACTTCTAAGTCTAACATTTGTTTAGGAGTTTTAATATAAACTTCGCTCCACTCTCTACCACAACATTTAACTTTCACATATGAGGGAGACTTTTGGCTGTACATAAAATCCCCCATCCCACCTCCACATTCGGATATTCCTCATATCCGCCCACACTCTGTGCGCCTTTCCTCAGATATGCCTTCACCTTTTCCCCATAAAGAAACGGATCATTTCCTTTCACGATCCCCCATTCCATAAGCAGAGCTGCGCTTCCGCTGACAAAGGGTGCCGCAAAGGAGGTTCCGGTGACAGTGGCGTAGCCTCCGCCGGGAACCGGGGCGGAGATGGATACACCGGGAGCTGCGAGATCAGGCTTCCGGATCGGCAAGAACTGACTTCCCCTTCCGGAAAAATCTGCGTAGGCATTCTGTCTGGAATCATAAGCTCCAACAGAAATAACTTTTCCGGCAGTGGAAGGAATCGTCAAAGTTCCCACAGCCCGCGGAGAATAAAACCCGGTTCCGCGATTCAGTACATTTCCACCCGGCAGCCAGAGGAAATACTGCCCGGAGCGCACACGTTTTCCACTTAAAAGAACTTTCCAGACACCGCTGTCCACATAATTACCCTCAGGAATGAAATCTATGTAGATTTCCTGGGACAGCTGATAGGGACCGGGTTTTCCATAATAGATCAAAAGCTCTGTATTTTCCAGCAGATGCCGCTGTGGACCCAGCCTTTCATATAATGGACCGATCCGTTCTCCGGACGGACTTTCCAGATAAATTTCCATCTCATCTTCATAATCCTTCCATAACTGTACATTTAATGTGGGCTCAAAAGCTCCCACCGCCAACTGGATCTCTTCTGTTTTCCCCTGCTGCAGGATTCCTCCTGCATGCCAGGGCTGGCTGCCGTTATTTCCGGTTCCTGTAACGATCACAGTCCGCCCCATGGCCGCAACTGTATCAATATAGTTTTCCAGAAGAGAATCCCCTCTGTGTGTTCATTATAACTAGGGGAAAATTACTGTAAAAAAATTTGCAGTCTTTACACTGCCTGTTTTTCTACCGGATAAGGCGACTGATACTTAAATACAATATCAATGCTCTTATCTCCATTCACAACAATTTTTTCAATCAATTCTGTCACAATTTCTCTTGTCACTTCGGATAATGTTCCATACTTGATAAATTTCTCTATCCAGTTTTCATAAGATTCTTCTGCCTCTCCAAAGCTGTCTTTCTCTTGTTCTGCCAACTGAATCTTCGCCCTGATATCTTTATCCTGCTTTTCATATTCTGCCTTATAGGAGAGATATTCTTCTTTATCCAGAACACCATCTACATAATTTTCGTAAGTTTTCTTTTTATACTTTTGGACAGCCGCAAGTTCTTTTTGTAACCGTTCAATCTGCTGGTCTGCTTCTGCACATCGTCTCTGCACCTCCTTCTTCCTATCTGCTACTTTTAATATTTCATCCTTATCACTTTCTTTCAGTGCCAGTTCCGCTTGTCTTTGGATTTCATTTTTTACAATAGAATCCAATACTTCTTTTTTAATGAAATGAGAATAACAAACTGTGTTTCCTTTTTTGTGATAGGTACCGCACTCATAACCGTCCCGACAAGTAACCCTCTGGAAATTATATCCGCAATCTCCACAAACAATAATTCCTGCGTATGGATTTACCTTTCTCACTTCGCTATTAAATCCCGGTGTCCGTGTTCTTTTCTTCATAAGTTCCTGTACCTGCTCAAAAGTATCTTTGCTAATAATTGCTTCGTGCATTCCTTCCACAATATACTGCTGTTCCTCTGGAATATATTGATACTTTTCCACTTTATAGGATATCTTTTCTGATTTATGCTGTACCATAGCCCCTGTATAAACTCTGTTTCGCAAAATTACATTGATCGTAGGATATGCCCAGCCCTTTGCACCCGCTTTTTCTAATGCATTGGCATATTTCAATCCCTGCACCTTTCTCTTATACTCTGACGGTGTCAGAATTCCTTCCTGATTCAGTTTCTTTGCAATACCATCCCTGGAATATCCTTCCAAACTCATATAAAAGATTCTCCGTACCACTTTAGCTGCTTCTTCATCTACAAGAAAATGATGCTTATCTGCCGGATCTTTTACATATCCATATGGGGCAAACCCAGACATAAACTGTCCCCGTTTCTTCTGGGCGGTCAATGCACCTCTGATTTTCTTAGATATATCACGACTATACATATCATTAAACAACGTCTTAAACTGTGCCAATTCTTCATTACTGTGATGAACAGAATCCACGCCATCCAAAATTGCAATATAACGCACACCCAAAGATGGAAAAACACGCTCAATATAGTTACTGGTTTCAATATGTTCACGCCCAAGCCGGGAAATATCTTTCGTAATAACGCCTTGAATTTTCCCTTTGTAGATATCCTCCATCATCCGCTGAAATTCCGGTCTATTCGCAAAATAAAGCCCCGAATAACCGTCATCAATATAAATATCTGCGATTTCCAGATCCTCTGATTTAGTCACATACTCACGAATCAGTTTCATCTGATTTTCAATACTCTCACTAACTTTATTCTCTCCATCATCCTTCGACAGACGACAATATACACCCATCTGATACATCATATCACCCCATCTTTCTCAAGTATTCTATCTGGTGAACTCTCTACTGAAGCAAACTTAAAATATATATCTATTTTCTGCTCTGGATATACATAAATTTTATCAACTAACTCCACAAGCGCTTCTCTGGTAAGCTGCTTTACCGTTATTCTTCTGCGATTAAAGTGCTCCAACCATATCTTTGTTTCATTGACCGCCGCCCGCTGCCTTTGCTCTTCATGGTTCAGTTCTGATAATTCTTTTTGATATTTCTGATTCTCTGTTTCATACATCTGTTTTAATTCCAGATATTCCTCTTTGGAAAGTACTTCATCCATAAACTGTTCATATGCTCGTTTCCGGTATTCCAGATTTCTTTCTATTTTTGCCTGCAATTTTGCAATTTTACCATCCAGTTCCGGCTGTTTCTGTCTGATCTGAGTTTCCAGATTCTTCATATCCATCTTCATCTGTTTCAATTGCTGGTTGATTGCAAATACAACCAGTTCATCCAGCTTTTCAAATGTAATATGATTCAGCTCACAGTAATTCTGCCCCTGCTTCTGATGAAAACCACACATATATCCGTCATAGTCTTTATGAGATGCCAGATAACGTTTTCGCATGGCTGTTTTACATTTCCCACAAAAGAGCAGTCCCACATATTTATGTGGTTCATTGTTTTTATCAAAATAGGAAACTCTGCGCCCCTTTCTTATTTGCTGAACCCTATCAAACTCTTCTTTAGAAATGATTGCCTCATGTGCATCCGGCACCAGCTCCATTTCTTCCAGGGGAATTGCCTTTTTGTATTTCAGCTTATAAGACGGTCTTTCATGTTTCCGAATCACAACCGCCCCAGTATAGACCGGATTCTTTAAAATTCCACTTACAGTAGACGATGTCCACAGACCTTTTCCCGAATCCCATACATAATTGGTTTTTAAAACTTCCTTTTTATATTTTGCGGGACAAGGGATTTCATCTTCATTCAAAGTCCTGCAAATAACCGTACAGCCAAATCCATTTTGATACATTCTGTAAATTCTTCGAACAACCTCGGCTGCATAAGGATCAATTTCCAGATGATTATGAATTGTTTTACTTTTCACATATCCAAAGGGGGGCTGTTTCGGAGTATATTCGCCCATACTTCTTTTGGTCTGAATCGTTGTCTTAATCTTTCTGGATGTATCTCTCAAATACATATCATTCAGCAAAGTTTTTATTTCTAACATTTCATCATAAGTTCCAACGGCTGAATCATAATTATCCAGAATCGAAACAATCCGAATCTGTTTCTCCGGGAAATATTTGCCTAGATAATAGTTGGTATCAATATGTTCTCTTCCAAGTCGAGATACGTCCTTAAAAATCACCATATTGATAACACCAAGCTCAATATCTGCCAGCATCCTCCGAAATTCAGTTCTTTCAAAATTACTTCCAGAAGCCCCATCGTCTACATAAACTTTTTTCTCTGCAATATCTTTATTCTCTGCAATATAATCTCTTGCCATCTGAATCTGAGAGTGAATACTATTGCTGTATTCACCCTCTTTATTTTGCTCTTCAATGGAAATTCGGCAATAAATTCCTGCCTGATACATTCTATCCCTCTTTTCATCGGTCTTGCGTAGTCATTGTCTTTAATTGTCTTTATTTTACAACAAGAACTTAAGAAAATCAACCTGCAATTTTTCGTTCAGTAAGATTCTGAATGCACTGGATCAATGTCTTTTCCCCATTAAAATGCACTCGAATCTGATATCCTGCATGTTCATAGCTTACATTCTCTTTTTGGATTTCTTTTTTTGTATCCAGAACTTCTACAGAATCAAATAACGTATTCATGCTATATGCCTCCTTCAGCATACAGTTCTCTCTACATCCTATGCCGGCAGGATTGTACAAAAGTTCTGTATGAATTGAATTCGGCTTTCGAAAGCCTGATTACATTCTAAAATTATTCTGCACCAATCACATTGAATTGAAATTGACCGCAGATTGAGTTTTTAAGATTCATTTTCTTCCTATACAGTATCAATTCCTATTGTCCGGAACATTTGTTCGTGTTATAATAAAAAGACTTTAAGAATATAAAACACGAAAACCAAAGGAGGGATTTCTGTTGGAACGATGTGATTTTTCTTCTATTAGCACATGCCTAAAAAATCAAATCAGTGAAAGCAATCAGATGAACCAACCTGATTTTTTATACGAATTATTTGAAGATTTTATGAATGATCCGATAAATGAAGATTTTTCTATGGATAATGGTCTAATTTGCCGCTGGATAACCGGACAAGCAAAAATCAGTCCCAAAATAACCTCATATTATGCAAAACCCAGCAATCAGAAAAAACTGGCAACAACCATTCAGCGGAACTTACTTCCCTTAATGGCAGACTGCAACATGGTTATACAGGACATTTACACGTTATTCATACAGGACGATACGATTTCGGATACAAAAAAGCAGGAACTTGTATCTCTATATAAACCTTCTGATTCAAGGCTGTTGTTTTTAGCAAAAGTACTTTCTTTTGGTATGGAACGGCAATTTATTAAACGTGATACAAGAAATCAAAAACTGATTGCAGGAGGTGTTCTATCTCCGATTGTTCTGGATTACATTATGGACAGCGAAGTCCCAAAACCATGCCGTCATTTTCTAGGAAGAGAAGAAGAACTGGATGAACTCCATACTTTGTTTGAAGAGAACCGACATATATTTCTTTATGGAATTGCCGGAATTGGAAAAAGCGAGCTTGCTAAAGCCTATGCAAAGCAATACAGAAAACAGTACACCAATATTCTCTATATGGAATACACCGGTAATCTATATCAAGATATTGTAGACATGGATTTTATTGATGATCCACCAGAAATCAGTGAGCAGGAACGTTTTCAAAGACATAACCGTTTCTTACGCTCTTTGAAATCTGATACACTGCTGATCATAGACAATTTTAATGTCACATCCACACAGGACAGTTGCCTGTCAGTCGTATTAAAATACCGTTGCCGGGTTTTATTTACAACCAGAAGCCAACTGTCTGAATACTGTAGTTTTCAATTAAAAGAACTGAAAGATATACCCACTCTTTTTCAACTGACATCTGTATTTTATTCAGAAGCAGAGGAAAACCGGGCAATCGTAGAAAAAATCATAGAAACTGTACACTACCATACTTTTGCTGTCGAACTGGCAGCCAAACTTCTGGAAAATGGAATTTTAACTCCAGAGCAATTATTGATAAAACTTCAAGAGGAAAAGGCTTCTCTTCATAATGAAGATAAGATTAAAGTAATGAAAGATGGTCAGAGCAAAAAAGCCACCTATTACAACCATATCCATACCCTGTTTTCGTTATACTCCTTATCACGGAAACAGCAGGATATTATGTGCAATATGTGTTTTATGCCTTCATCTGGTATTTCTGCCCGTATATTTTCCAAATGGCTGGAGCTGCCTACTTTAAATGACGTGAATGATCTGATCGAGACAGGTTTTGTACAGTCAAGTCTCCGGCATACTATTTCTCTGCATCCAATGATTCAGGAAATTGCAGTTTCCGAGACCGCACCTTCTGTTACAAGCTGCCACACGTTATTGGATTCTCTGCAAAAAATATGTTTGATGCATGGCATTGAAGTTAGCTATTATAAAAAATTATTTCAAACAGTAGAAAACATCATGCTTTTCATTGAAAAGGACGATATTCCCCAATACCTGTTATTTTTAGAAGATGTTTTTCCATATATGGAGAAGTACCACTATCAAAAGGGTATGAAAAAAATCATCCAGGAACTACAGCATTTTATAAAAGCAAATACTTACGGGACTGCATCTGACCGTGCCTTACTATTGGATTATCAGGCAACTCTGGAACCCAAAACAGAAAAAGCGATAAAATTAGAAAAAGAAGCACTTGCTCAAATAAAAGAAACCACAAAAGAAAATGCCCACCTGGTTTCCAACCTCCATTCCAATCTTGGAGGGCTTTACCGAATCAACGGACAACTTGATCTCGCTAAAAGGCACATGAAAATGGGTATCTCTCTTTTACAACAATACCAGCTTCTTTATACTAATGACAGTATTCCTCAGATTAATAATTATGCTGTCCTCTTAATTGAAATACAAGAACCTGACCTTGCCCTGTCTGCTCTTCAGAAATTAGCACAGATTATCAAAGAATATAATTCAAACCACTGTTTGGATTATGCCCAGGTACAGGAATCCCTTGGAAGTATCTGCCTGATCACTGCAAATATTTCGCAAGCGAAAACCCATTTTAAAAAAGCCTTGAAAATTTATGAGGATATATGGGCAGACGAACCCGAATTGATTGAAGAAAAATATCAAGCAATTCAAGAATTGTATCCACAAGCTGGAATTGCTCTGGCAAAAAGTATTCTTCTCACCAAGCACTAACGGTTCCTACAAACACTTGTAAAATATATTGCCTCAATAATGTAAACGCCTAGTTTTGAGATACACTCCAAGACTAGGCGCTTGTCCATTTCCATTTTTTCTTAGACATGGAGCGTTTACATAAGGATCACTTTTCTTTTTTTGACACTTTTCGCTCCTCCTATCTCAAATTTTTTATAGTCTAGGTATATTGCCTTCATCAATGCCTGAGAACTTGTAAATATGCTCCTCTGCTTGTTCAATATGTAATAAAAGCAAATGCTCCGCCTATAGTGAATTCTCCTTTTATTATAAAAAGCCCACTTAATATATATAATAACGCATTTACAACCGTGTCTATTACTACAACACTGACAGTACTATATTCATCTAGCATTGCGTTCTTTTTATATGAATCCATCAAATCTTTTTGCAGACCTTCAAATTGAGATTTTTTTACCTGAAACAGATTCCAGAGCTTCATTTCATGAATTCCATTTATACACTCGGCAAACCAACTCATAAACTTTCGTTTATCCTCAATCCACTGTTCAAACACTTCCCGTTTCTTGTTTGCACAATAGGACACTATTATAAATTTCAGTGGAATAATTGCTTCTATCAATATTGCTAATTTCCAGTCTAATAAGGACAGCCCAACTACTCCTCCTATTATTTGGAGAATTGATGATATAGAAAACTGAGTAATCTGATCCACAACAGATGACACATTATCAATATCCATACCAATTGTATTTATAATCTCTGCACTTCCTCTTTCAGCAAAATACTGTATTTTCATCCTATTGATTTTCCAGTAAGTCTTTTTATAGAGAGAATGTGTAAACTGATTATGTACATTTGAAAATAATTTTGTTTGGATTATATTTAACTCTTGCTGGGTTAAAGAAATTATTATTAATATAACAGAAAATAAAAGAATGTATTTCATGTTTTTCTGCAATATACCACAATCTGTTATTTGTCTTATAAGCAGTGGGTGTATAAACGTTATGAATGATGAACCCAAAAGGCAACAGATAATCCCTGGAAAATACTTTTTATATTCACACAACATTTTACAAATTCGATACCATGTTTTCCCATTTTCTCTCATATCCAATTGCCATCCTCACTATTCGTTAAGCAAAATATTGACAAACAAGCTCATATATATCCTCTATATTGTAAGTTATTCCTATTCGATCTTCTGCATACAATTCATACATATTATTTTTACGCACAATATACATATCTATATCTGATGCCTTACTACTTTCAAATATTTCTTCCTCTTGATTCAAAAGAATAATATCAGGTTCATAAGCTATATATACTGTATAAAGGATATCGTTCAATGACTCATTGGAATCGTCATAATATTCTAAAGGAATTACATTTTCATCTAAAGGATTTTTCTGCAGATTTATTGCGTAATAACCGTTCTGACTAAACATCACTTTTAGCTGTATCATTTCCTCGTAATCTAAATCAATACCGGCAATTACCGGTATCTCTATATTGGTTTTATCCCTTATTACATTTTCTAGTATATCCGGATAATCAGATTTATGCGTTGCTATAGTCATCAAAAAGTCCATAACATCATCAAATCCTGCTGTGGGCTTTCTGTTTAAATATGTAGCAATATGTCCAGTGACAACAGGAGCCGCATAACTATTGGCTTGATTTACGATCCCATTCCACGAAAAATTTGCTATAATAGAATTCTCAATATTATAACCTTTTTGTTCTTGAAACAGAATTTGACCATTTCCCAAAAGACCATAACGATCCTGCCTGACACCAAAAACACCTGGATATGCAGCTGGATAAGTCTTTATATTTCTGTTATGATATGCTGCTACTATAATCGCATCAGCATCAAGTAATCTTTTTATTTGAATCCATAAGGGTTTAATATCAAAATAATTGATTGTTCCAAGACTCATGTGAATTAACTTTATTTTATTTTGAATACACCATTCCAAAGCTTCCAGCAAAACTGTGATCTGTGTTGTTCCTGCAGAGTCAGTCACATTCAAGTCCCATAATTCTATATCACTACATATGCTTGTGATAATTCCGACGCATACAGCGCCATGGAATGATTTATCGTCTTTATACTCACTTGGATCGCATTTAGAAGCCAAAAAAGATTTATGAACAATCCTTTGATTCCTGTTATTTCTCATATGATAAGGTATACCGTTATCAATCAATGCGAGCTTAATCATTTGCACTATTCCTATTCTTACCTGTTATATATCCAAGCCAAATATCGCATATTTATTATTCTCATGATAAACCTTGTAATTCTATGGTCAATAAAAATTCAAGTGTCGCTGAACCCTAATATGCTTCTCCAATCACACTGCCATCATAAGCATTGATCACATAAGAAAGCTCCTGTAGAGAATTTCCACCAATACTTTCCCTGACAGTAAAAATCCATGCTGGAACCAACCATGCGTGTTTCGGCTCCTGATAGGCTGTGGTATAAGTATACTGCAATTTTGCGTTTACCACATCATACTCCAGTGCGGTAGTGTCGTTGGCAGACTGGCCTTTTCCGGAATACCAATAAAAAATCTGATCTGTCAGCTTTGCCTGTATTTTTTCAAAAGGCAGAAGCTTTGTATTTTCCGTCACCGTACAGACTTCTTCCGATATCCCATCCCATTTAAAATATTTAATTCCTTCCTCTGTTATCAGAATAGAGATTGTTTCTACCTGGAACGGAGGCACATAACTATCCACTGTTTCTTCCGCAACCACGCCATCAGGAACTGAAGTAATACCCTCTACACTTTTCGAAAAACAATACAGATATCCCGGTAATCCTCTATCCAGATCTCCCTGCCACAAAGCATCACTACCAAGTCCCAGACCATTGCGCTCTGAACATGCGCCATTCGGGAACCACACGGTACGATCAGAATCTACAAGGCCCATTCCATCGATACCTAAATCCTCTAAAACTTGTTCTGCCTGTTCCTTTCCATCTTCCTCTGTAAAGGTGATCTTGTCCATGCACTTTCGATACGCATCTGCCAGTTCATGAAATTTCTCTGTATAGCCGTTGGTATCCATGCCAAAGCTACTGTAATACTCACTCTGCATTTCCTCAGTTTCTATTGTTTCTTCTTCTATAAAATTAGAACCCTCCATCCAGAGAAAACTACTGTCATTGTCAATTTCCTGATTATACCGCTCTGCTTCTATATATGCCTTCCTGTCCTCGCCCACATCTGCAGTAAAATAATCCTCTGTATCTGTGTTTTCCAATTCAGTACTCATCCAACTCCGTGCCGCTTCCACACCGTGATCCTCTGTTTTTTTTTGAAATTTTATCTCCATCTTTTCCGGTGCAGACGCTTCATCCGGTGCAAGCTCCATCCCCTCTCGGGTTGCGTTTTGAATCCCTGCAATCGATGTAGAATATGCTGATTGCAAGTAACTTCCTTCCTTGCTGGAAATCCTGTCTAACACTTCCTGATACGCATCCTTTGTCACCATCTGTGGCATATATAGTTCCTCACCGTCCGTAAAATAATCAATCAATCCATTCAGTTCTTCCTGCGTTAACTCGTGATTTTGCATCTCTATGACTGGAAGATTGCCAATGCTTTGTTCGCCCAACTTAATATCTGCCTGGATAACCACACGGTCGTTGCTTTTCTTTTCTTCAAATTTCCAATGCGTTGGAACATTTGTCTCTCTCTTTTCTCCTTTTTTAAGAGGTTCACAGACAGCCGCCTCGCTAATCCCATCCACTTTGCTGACTACCGAACTCTCCTCTGGTGTTTCCTGACAGCTGGAAAGAATAATACACAACGCACCTACCATAATTGCTAGAACACTTTTTTTCATTTTTCCTCCATATATCTTATAGAATTGTCGCTTTTTCACGAAACTTCAATTATAAACTCTTTAACTTATAAATACCTTCCTGACACTATTAACGTTTTCGTATATTTTTTAGAAACAGACTACCTTATTTATTTTGGAATTTGCGCCAAACAATATGCACACATTCTCAAATTCCAACATCCTAAACATTTTTCTTTAATCATCTTACCATGGTTAAGTAGGAAACTCATTTTATCAAAATCAAATCCCGAATCCAAACTTCCGATGCACATTTCTGAATCTTCTTCCGAAACTCTTTCACATGGAAAAAATTCACCTTTTGTATCCACAAATAGTCTTCTAACTGCAGGAATGCATGGACCACCATGATGTGTTTTTTTGCCTTCAGCAACATGACTATGTAGCTGTTCATATAATAACTCAATATCTTGCAGTTCTCTTCGCAACAATCGACTTTGTGCATCCCATTTTCGCTTCTCTAATACAGATAAAATCATCTTTATATATGCTAGTCGATGTACTCTGAAATTTTTTTGTGTTATGCGCGACAATGTCTCATCTTTTAAACCAACTGGATTTACATAATTGAAATTCACTGTCCCTGCTTCAAACAGCTCTTCTTCCGAATAAAATCGATATATATATTTTCAAGATCTGATGAAGAACTAATAACACAATTAAACAAAACTTTTGAATAGTACTCTTCATTGTAAGCTTTCAGTCTACTCAAATTTTCTAAAATAATGTCAAATGAACCTTTTCCTGTTTTAAATCTTCGATTTATATCGTGACTTTTCTTATCACCATCAAGGCTAATCATAAGATTAAACTCATATTTTACCAAAAATTCTATGACATCTTCTGTCATTAAAGTCCCATTAGTCGTCATAGTAAAAAGAATTTTTTTATCCCCTTTACGTTGTAAAATATAGGAAACACATTTCTTAATCAATTCAAATTCCAGAAGAGGCTCACCCCCATAAAATGATAATGCAAGTTGATCCGCTTTTTCGCTTCTTTTCAAATAAAAGTCTATTGCTTTTTTGGCTGTCTCGAAATCCATCCTATTTGACGTATGGGAACGATTATAGTAGTTTCCAGAATATGCACAATATTTGCATCTCAAATTACACTGCTGAGTTACCTGCAAAATCAGATTGCCCATATAATGTTCTGCCAACAAATGTAAGTTTTCTGTCTCAGGATGCTCAATTTCTTCTATCGCAGTCTCACGCAATAATCCGCTTTTCACAAACCGTCTTAACACTCCATCAGGAACCAATTTTGTCTTTTCCACAGTTTTTAATATCTGATATTCTTCATCATTCACCATAACTACAGAATCCAAAGAACGATCATAAAAATATTTCTGCATTGGTGTTTGAATGCATTTAATTAATACCTTTCCCATATTCTTTCCCCCGTATTTTTATTTTATCTGCGTCAGGACACCTGCATCCATCTCACAGATCGTATCGCAGAGCCATTCGATCTCCAGCATGTTATGTGCTGCGATAAGAATAGTCTTCCCTCGTTCCTTTAATCCCCGCAAAAGCTCGCAGACCTCTCCTGCCCCCTGCTTGTCCAGACCATTAAAAGGCTCGTCCAATATCAAAAGCTCCGGATCTTCCATGATTGCCTGTGCGATACCAAGACGTTCACGCATTCCAAGAGAATACTGTCCTACCTTCTTTTTAGACAGAGGATCAAGCCCTAGGGCACGCATCGTCGCCCTCACATCGTCATCGGAAATACGGTGTTTCAGAGACGCCAGTCTCTTTAAATTCGCAAAACCGCTGAGATCCAGAAAGAAGCCAGGGTTTTCAATGATAATGCCTACGGAATCTGGAAAGTCCAGCTCCTTCCCGATCTGTTTTCCCCCTACGAGCACTGTGCCGCTCTCAGGTTGTAAAAATCCACAGATGCATTTAAACATTACGGTTTTCCCTGAACCGTTAAACCCCATAATCCCATGAATCTTCCCTTTTTCAAAATCATGGGTAATGTTCTTTAATACTTTTTCTTTTTGAAAGGATTTTGTCAGTCCCTTCAACCTGATTGCATATTCCATTTTGCCCTCCATTTATTCGTTTGTCTGCGTAAAAGAGAAATTATAGCCCTTAATTCGGACGGCTGACAAGCCGATCAGCGCTATGATTAATATTGCAAATATGAACATGCTCATCCCGATCCCTGGCAGGTAATCATAACCAAAGCTGTGCATGGGAAAGGTAGCTTGGTTCAACGGAGACAGCCAGCCGCAGAACACGTTCGCCCTATATTCCTGACTTTCTGTAAAATGAAACAGTTTCCGGAAAACATCTGGGTTCAGCAGGAGCCCATACAGACTGACTGCAAAAGCACCGATCACCCCTGCCATATTTCCCGCAGCCAGATTTAAAAACAACATGAGAACTGCGATAAAAAGAGTATATAAAAGTACAAGTCCAAACACTATTGCTGCGCACATATAAGGAGTTGAGCTTTCCATTGTTTTTATGGAAACAGGAACGGTTATGCTCTCCCCACCGCCATAGCCCAACATTGCCGCTGTTTCGCTCCACACATTTCCCGTAAAGGAAAAGGGAGCTCCCATAATTCCAAGCATCACAGCCAAAAAAATATTATAGATCACAGTCGCCAGGATCACATAGATAATCTGACCCGCAAGCCATATCTTCCGTTTTGTGCGTACAAGCCAATACGGAGTTGCCTGACTGATAAATGGCATGTCCGCAAAGAGCAGGATTAAAAGCAGGGAGGACAGCATAACAGAGGATGCATCCCCATATGTCCAAATAAACGGCTCGAATACCTGAAGGATTGTCTCATATTTTATCGCATGGGAAATAATCTGATCCGACAGCATCAGACATAATATAGCTGCCAAAATAAAGGTCATCCAGATCCTCGGACTTTTTTTCCATCCATAGAAATTCTGGCCTGCAATCCAAAAAGCCTGTTTAATATCACGCATACCGCAACCTTCTTTCTATTGCGCACATAAAGATCAGTGCCGTTAAAAAACTTCCAACCGCTAATATAGCAATGCAGAAGATATCATTGTAGTAAATAGACGCCGCCCAATAGCGGGGACTCAGAAAGAATGCTTTTTGATAGTAACGCTCCTGAAATACGGTCAGGACATAATAAAGAATAAAAGGAACGGCATAGGACATATAGCGATTTTTTGTTATGACAGCCGACGTACCGCCAATTAGCGCCCAAAAAGCGCCATTTAAAAACAATCTCAGAAAGCTTACCGCCGTTCTGCCCACAAGCACTGCCATCTCATAATTTCCGTCAATCAGAGAAGGATACTGACCGAACCTCAGTATACAGATTACAAGAAGGAACACCATGGCTAAAAAAGCTGTCAAACCTCCGGAGACCAACAATCCTGCTGCTTTTCCTACGAGATACTGTTTTCTCCCTGAACGGATATAACTGAACAGAAAAAAACGACTGTGCAGCTCAGCCTCCGTATTCTCTCCACCCGCAAAAGCAACGGCAATGGGAACAAACAGAAGCATATTAACGCTGTTCATACAATAGGTGTATGCTACGAACCAGCCTGGTCCTTCTGCAGATCCGCCTGCATTTATGATCTTCTGCAACATCTCATGCTCAGACATCAGGGTAGCCGAAACGATTAGAAAAATCCCCAAAATAAAGCGAATGCTTCGAATATTGTTTTTTATGTCCGTTGCCAACACATTTCTCATACGCTTTTCTCCTCACTTCAAACAGCTATAGACTTGATTTTTTTATTTTTATAAAATCCTAGTTTTTTGCAATAATATCACTATTTGTATAAAACTACACTCCTTATCAAACAACAGTTAAGGACTTGCAAAAACTGTTGTTCCTACTGAAAGCATTGCAACAGCTGTAAAAATTGATAATATTTTAAATTTTCTATTATTCTAAGTTCTACAAATACATAAGCCGCCAGTTAAGTACGATTAGTTTTATTATAATTCAATAAATTCCATCCAACTTTCCACATTTTATTGTACAATATTACCATTTATATAATAACATGTCAACATTTAATGAACGTTTATAACAAAAAAATGCAGGGCTATAAAAAACTAAAGAAATTGCTCTATTTTACAAAATTATATCCTATTTTTCAATTCCAACTCAATTTTCCCTCAATGTCTTTTTCCTCCAACTTTCGTATGCTTATCTCACAGCAAAGCAGTACCACACCGGTACAGCCTGCTGAATTAATCAATACGAAAATGGAGGTGTTTTTTATGCGAGAACTCAGAAACACAAAAATCATTGCTGTAGATCACGGCTACGGCAACATGAAAACAGCAAATACCGTCACACCAACCGGAATCAAAGCCTATGAAACAGAACCCATCTTCACCGGGAATATTCTGGAATATAACGGCATTTACTACCGGATTGGCGAAGGACACAAAGAATTTATCCCAGATAAAGCTATGGACGAAGAATATTATCTTCTAACTCTCATGGCGATTGCAAGGGAACTGAATGTCTTTTCCATCCGTGAAGCAGACGTTCATCTGGCTGCCGGGCTTCCTCTGACATGGATCAGAAACCAGAGAGAAGATTTCCGTTCCTATCTGCTCCAGAATCCAGAAGTCCATTACCGATTTAACAGCAAAGAGTATCATCTCCGTTTTGTGGGATGCAGCCTTTACCCGCAGGGATATCCGGCTATCGTAAACCGACTTGGAGATTTCAAGGGGACAAATCTTCTTGCAGATATCGGCAACGGAACCATGAACATTCTGTATATCAATAATAAGAAAGCACAGGAAAGCCGGTGCTGGACAGAAAAGTTTGGCGTAAACCAATGCATGATTGCCGCTAAAAACGCTGTTCTGGACAACTTCGGAGTAAAGATTGAAGAATCTACCGTAGAGCAGATTCTGCGGTTTGGAACCGCTGACATTTCAGCGTCTTATCTGGATTGTATTACTGCTGTTGCCAGACAGTATGTCACAGATATTTTTGCCACGCTCCGCAAATATGAATACAATCCTGGCCTGATGCGCCTGTATGTGGTCGGAGGCGGTGGATGCCTGATCCGTAACTTTGGAGCGTATGACAAATCACGAGTTACCATCCTTGATGATATCTGTGCCACTGCCAAAGGTTATGAATCTCTGGCTTATATGAGCCTGAAAAGGAGGGGATAAGCCATGCAGAACCATATCCGCAACACAAACCTGCGATTTAATCTGGACAAAGACCAGCAGCGGAGAGCCTGGGAATATTTACAGACGATGGACAGACAGAATTTTAAATCTTACAGCCAGGTAATCTCCCTTGCACTGGTCGATTATTTTGACCGCTACTACCGCACTCAGGCTGATCCCTATCTGGAAACAAGGGAACGGGAAGAACTTTTTGTGAAACAGATTGTAGAAGCAGTAGAACACAGCCTGAAACAGTCATTGCCGATTTTTCTGTCCGGGCTGACTGCAGGCATGTTGGAAAGGGAATCCCCCATCAGGATGCCCTTTCCAGCTCCTGAAAAAGAACAGCCGGATCGTGATATAGACTGGGATTTTCTTGGAGAATAAACCATTGTGATTGGAGGTGAACACATGACGGACTTTCTGACAGCAGACACAAGCCTGCCATCTTATATGATGTTTCCCCGTTTTCTTCTGGACATGGAAATAAACGAAACTGCCAAAATGCTTTATATGATCCTGCTCGACCGTGCAAGGCTTTCCCAGAAAAATGAGGGCTGGTCAGATACAAATGGTCATGTGTTCCTCTACTTTACGATTGAAGCACTGGCAGAAGTTCTCCACAAAAGCCAGATGACGGTGAAAACTGCTCTGGCAGTACTGGAAAAACAAGAGCTTATCTTCCGAAAACGGCAGGGACCCGGACACCCTAATCGGATCTATGTAAAAATCCCGAAAGAAACCCTCAGCAATACAGACAGAATTCTTTCCTCAAGACAGACAGAAAACTGTCCTATTGACAGACAGGATTCTTTCCCTGATACAGACAGAAAACTGTCCAGTAATAAGAAAGAGATAAAAAAGAACCATTTAACAATAAGAGGGAGTAAAGAGCCACGCTCACCCTATGGAACATTTCAAAATGTTTTTCTGTCAGAGACGGAGCTGGAAAATATCCGGCAGACAATCCCTGACTGGCAGGACTATATGGAACGCTTATCCGGTTATATGGCTTCTACCGGAAAGCAATACCAAAACCATGCAGCTACCATCATCCGTTGGGCAAGACAGGATCATCCTGTTTCCCGGCAACGAAATTATGAAAGTGAGGAATACGAAACATTATGACAACATTTACAGAAAAACCAACAGCTATCACACCAAACAGAGAGCTTCAGTCTGATGAATATTTTAACGAAACAAATCACCTGATCTACTGTTCCAAATGCAATACGCCAAGACAGTGCAGGCATGAATTACAGGGAAAGGTTCTTATTCCTTCCATCCGCTGTAAGTGCCAGCAGGAGATCTTTGAACAGGAGGAAGCCCAGAGAAAACTTCATGAAAAGCAAATGGAAATAGAGCATCTCAAAACCAGCGGCTTACAGGACAAATCACTTTATGACTACACCTTTGCCAAAGATAACGGCAGCAATCCGGAAATGAAACTTGCACACAATTATGTAAGTAACTGGGAAGAGATGAAAGCAAACGCTTCCGGACTTCTCATCTGGGGCGATGTCGGTACTGGAAAATCTTTCTTTGCAGGCTGCATTGCCAATGCCCTTCTGGAAAAAGGCGTCCCGGTACTGATGACCAACTTTTCCCGGATTCTGAATACCCTTACCGGAATGCATTTTGAAGACAGGAATCAGTTCATCCACAGCTTAAACCGCTACAGCCTTCTGATCATTGATGACCTCGGAATTGAACGGAACTCTGACTTTGCACTGGAACAGGTATTCAATGTGATTGACAGCCGTTACCGCAGTAAAAAGCCCCTGATCATAACAACCAATCTCACTTTATCAGAGCTGAATAACGCCGCTGATATCGCACACAAGCGAATTTATGACCGGATTCTGGAGAGATGTGTTCCCATCCGTATCAATAACCGGAATATCCGTCAGGACAATGCAACAGCTAATTTAAAAAAAACGAAAAAAATTCTGTTAGATAATCACACTTCAAACCAGAGTTGAAACAAAGCAGCATCGCACAATAACTATTTTTCACTGACAGTAGTACTACTTTCTTTTCTTATTTATCACCAGAGACATGCCACTGTCAGTTATCTAAAACTATAGTACTAAACCACAAGATTTTAAAACTAAATCGCCCGGATACGGGCATAAAAAGGAGGTGCCAGATATGGCAAATAAAAGAATTATGACACCAGAAGAAAAAGTGCTTTTACAGGCAAAACACAGACTGGAAGAAATCGAAGCAAGAAACCGTAAAAAGGAACGTAATGCCAGAACACGCAGATTGATTCAAGAAGGAGCGATTCTGGAAAGCATTGCTCCACATATTAAAGAAATGGATTTAGATACCCTAAAGCGGGAGCTGATGCTCCGGCTAAGAGGAATGTAAATACACAAGTTCTACTCCCGAAGGGCGCACTTACTCACCACCCGATAAATCGGGCGGTGGTATCCCCTACGGGGCTCGTGCGCTCTGCCGAGGGCTATCCGCTGTTGCAGGCAACATCGAAAGGAGGTGCCAGATATGGCAATTTATCATATGCAAGCCAAGGTCGTCAGCCGTGGTTCCGGGCGGTCTGCTGTCGCTGCATCTGCTTATATGAGCTGTAGCCGCATATACAATGATTACGATGGCATCCAGCATGACTACACCCGAAAACATGGACTGATCTATCAGGAAGTAATGCTTCCCCCTATGGCTCCGCCTAAATGGAAAAACCGGGAGCAACTCTGGAATGCTGTAGAAGCTGCTGAAAAAACAAAAGACAGCCGACTGGCAAGAGAATTTGTTGTCGCACTCCCTATTGAGTTGGATAAAGACAGCAATATTTCTCTTCTTCAGAATTTTATTCAAAAGAATTTTGTAGATATGGGAATGTGTGCCGATTTCGCCATTCACGATACAGATGGTCACAATCCCCATGCACACATTCTACTTACTGTCCGTCCATTAAACGAAAACGGAACATGGCAGTATAAAACCGAAAAAGAATATCTATGCATCAAAGATGGAGAGGAAAAGGGATTTACTGCTTCTGAATTTAAGGATGCTCAGAAAGAGGGCTGGGAAAAACAGTATCGTTATAAAGCTGGGAAAAAGAAAGTATATCTGACTCCCTCGGCAGCACAGGAGAAAGGTTATGAACGTATCGACAAACATCCAAAAAGCACCCGGTATGGCAGACAAAACCCGATTTCCGAACAATGGAACAGTGAGGAACAGCTCTGCCTCTGGAGAGCAAACTGGGCAGATGCCGTAAATAAAATGCTTGCCCTTAATCAGATAAATGCCGCCATTGATCACCGCAGTTTTGCAGCTCAGGGAATCACTGAACAGCCAACCATCCACGAAGGCTACATTGCCCAGAATATGGAAAAGAAAGGCATGATAGCAGACCGGTGTGAAATCAACCGTCGGGTTCGTGCGGATAACAGAATACTACGGGAATTAAAAACACAGATAAAAAAATTGGTTCAAGCTGTCGAAAAATCTATTCCGGTAATTGCAGAAACATTAGAAGCAATCCGCAATCATATGATTTTTACACAATATCATTTACTTCATAATGAAATGCAAAAAGAAGTGATCCATGACTGGATGCAGCATTTTCGTCCTATCCTAAATAAATATGATACCATTAAGAAAAAGCTCAAAGCGAAAGTTACTGAAAAGAAAGAACTAAATGTGCAAAAAAGTAAAACCAGTATTCTAAATCCTTTCCAGCATATAAAGTTAAACCAGCAGCTTACAACCGTAACAGAAGAAATCGAGGAACTGAAATCTGCCAAAGAACAGCTGCTGTTTCAGGCTGAATGCTCCACAGAGAAAGATATGGCGAGCCTTTCCAGAAAATACGACCAGATGGATAAGAATCTGGATATTCTCGATTCTCAGGATATGGCTCTCAAAGAGCAGCTTGAAAAAGATGCTGTCGCTTTCCAAGAGGAAAAACTCCGGCCTAAACCAGAGCAATATACAGAATTACTGGATGCCAGAATCCAGATACGACCTACTTTCCGAGAGAAACTGATTGAGCAGCTCAAAGGTACTTTTGGTGAATATTATGACTATCACTATCGTGATATCGCAACCCATGAAGTGGATGATCTCAATATGGAAGATCCCTATAGCTTCTCTCATCGTACCTGGGAACTTGAATATCAGAGGAAACAGGAATTGCAAAAAAAACATCCTGTTCAATCCAGGCAAAAATCGCACAACACAGAACTATAATGTTTAAACTACTAATATAAAAAATATCCCGTTTTCTCAAAACAGTTATATTGCTTCATCCCAATAATTCACAAACTGCTAACCACCGAGCAAAAGTGAGGCACAAAGTGCGTAAGCATAATTTGATTTCTTTCCGCTTACGCACTCTCTTTTTATCTTGAGCAAAAAATTCCTACTTTGTAAAGCCAACAAATGGGGTTTGGGGGGCTCCCAAAGTGCGTTTGGATATCCAAACGCTATGCTTGCAAAACCAGTTCCACTAATTTCCCTCGATACTCCCTTCTTCTAAAATCAATGATAATTATAACATTGCCAATTTTGTAAAGTAATAATCAACTTAAAATATAGACGACAAACAATAAAACCATGATACTGTTACAAAAAGCAGTAGCATGGTTTCTTTATATTTCATTATAGATTTTCTCTATCTATCATATTTTCTATTGTTTCTGAGAAACAACACTCTTTCAAATCAATACTTTTGTCCATCTTCACAAGATTTGTATATTTCTCATCTGTATAGTGTTTTGATATTACAGCAAATACTTTATATGTAGGCTGTGCTGTTACATCTCTGATGTCCTTTTTCAGCAATGTGTTCGGTACATTTAATTTCGTATTTTTATCTTTTACGAAGCCAATACAACCACATATATTCCCGGCAGCTTTTTCTGTATATAATTTCGGTCCTCGATCTGTAAATTCTCCTATCATTGTTACGTTTTTCTTAATAAGCATCATACGTTCCAATATATCCAATTTTTGCCCCGTAGAGCCATCTTTTGCAAAAACAAAATCATTTTCTGTTAATCGCTTATCCAGGCATTTCTGGTAAAAATGAATTGCAGAAGCTGTCTCTTTTTTATTCAATCGAACTCCTGTCAAATGTAAAAAATTGTATCTATGGAAAACAACTTCATATCCCTGTACAGATGACAAAATCTTATTACTTTCCTGTAATTGCTTATTCACCTCTTTCGGTAAGCCATATAGGAACAAAACCTTCTGATCCTCAAGATGTTCTTTATATAGTTGTGCCGCTTTTGTCATAATCTGAATTGCACGTCTTTTGTCCATAACTTAATCCTTATCCCATAAAATTTAGAGAAGGGAATGTTCACGCCGCAGCACTAAACATTCCCTTCTCATGGTTGATTTTTCCGTTGTCTGCCAACCTCCAGCACCTTCGTCTGGAAAATATCAGGTTTTTCCGTTGCCTGCCAACCTCCGACACCTTCGTTCGGAAAACGTATCAGATTTTAGGTGTCAACCCACCGCTGATGCACAGCTTTTCTAATTACATTTTACACGAACTATGTGGAAAATGCAATTACAATTTTATCTTATGATGCCCTGCTACATTTTATACACTATTTATCTTACATTTCATTCTTGATAAATTATCTCTTTATCCACAATCTCCCTCGCACATACTTGTATATTGTTCATTCTTCCTATCCATTCCAAGACATTTTCCACCTTTAGCTGTTCTGTAATGCCTTGTGCCTGTTTCATCTGTTCTACAAGTCTTTCAAAGCGTTCCTGTGCCTGTTCTTCTATATCAGCCAAATAACCATTCAGCCTGCCGCTTGTAAGCATATTCAGATATAGCAATCTGCGGTATTCCTTCAAATACCGCAAATGTCTTTGTCCCCATACACCGACAACCCTTTGTTCTTCTTCCTTCGGTAAGGTAAGAGCAGGGATAAGATAATCCCCATGTCTGATATAAGTACCGCCCATCTCTTCAAAAATTGTTTTCTTCATTGTCTGTTCTACCTTTCTTATCGTTCTCTATTCATAGATTTTCTTTACGACCGTTCCAATTTTACAGTAACAATAATTCTTCAATTTTCAGTTCACATTGCCCCTCCCGAAGAAGTATGATAGAATAATTCTATTAAATTGAATCGGAGGTGCCACATGGCTATCAGTTCCAACAATATTCAGGTCTATACTACTTTGTCCAAAGAACTGGTTGCTGAGATTGATAAGGATGCAAAAGCGAACTATCGTACACGTTCCCAGCAGATTAACATGATCCTGACCGAGTATTATAAGACTCAAACAACAACCAAACATGAATCCGAGTAAAACACTGAATTGCCTGAAAACACAGGAAATATCAGTGTTTTCTTATGTTTTCCCTTAATTATAAGGTTCATGAGAACCATAATTATTCCCAAAGCTGACGTTTATAACGATCGGTTTTCTCATCTTCACTGCCTGCCGTATCAGGTAATCAATACCCTCCATCAGCTCCGTTGTCCGCGGAAATGAATTTTCCCGTGGATTTCCCATCTTTACCACCAGAAGATCACTTCTATACGCAACGCCTCGATTCACTCCCTCCGATGCTCTCCCATTTCCTGCTGCTATTCCAAGAACTGCTGTTCCATGTCCGCTGAAATCCCCAGACGGAACAAGGCGCCTGCCTTCGGTTTCCCCGAGTGCAAGCGCCTCATCAATTTCTTCCTTCGTATATTCAGTTCCTGATACATAGCCTTTCGGTGGATTTCCAGCTACACTCTGATCCCACAGTCGCAGGATCCGGGTACTGCCATCCTCATTTCTGAAATCCGGATGAAAATAGTCCACTCCGGAATCCACAATGCCCACCAAAATCCCTTCACCGGTTAAGCCATCGGCTCCATTCTGCACCGACAAAATGCAGCTTGCCTCCCGCTCTTCAAAGGTCTCAAAATAAAGTCTCTTGGGCTTTTCTATAAACTCGATCTGCTCTCTGACTGAATATGCAGCAATTTCCGATTCCGGCAATGTCACTACTGCATAACCACCAAGCAGCGGGACCACCTGGATCCTCTCACCACCAAGTCCGCTTTCCGGGCCACTGTACTTCACGATCACATCCCACAACCTGGTGGTGGGATCATATCCCACATTCAGATTTTCCGATTTCGCCCGCTCCTGCGGCAGGGCATTCATGGCAAGATTAAGAAGATTCTCTATTTTCTGATCTGGCATAAGGCTTTCATTTCCATTGATACATTTTTTTTATTATATGCAAAGCCTTCGTTTAAAGCACCAACCATCTGTTCCAGCATTTCTCTTTTAATTCCGGGAACGAAGCTTAACAACGGACGAAGCGGCATTCCTTCCATCATCGCAGCCATCATTTCCTGATTATTTAAAAAGACCCTTGGTTTTTCTGTCAGCGCATTTATTTTGCGCTGCAAGCTAGAGGAAGGTAAAGAATTGCTGCAATACACTAACAAATCCATCAGTACGATCAGTACCTTTTTATGCTTCTCCAGCCAAACAAAAATACGTAATCTCATCCGATAATATTATGCCGTTGCTTTTTTATCATCTGTCTTCTCAAGCAGTTTCTTCACGCCCTGGATTGCTACCAGTACACCAAGGATCAGCAGTAATACTGCAAATACAAGCTGTAAGGTGTTTCCAAGATCCAGCCCTGTTGTTATCAGTGCCTTTGAAAGCTTTGTGATGGTCATACCAAGTGCTGTGAAAGTAACTGCCATCATGAATACCATCGGGATCCAGAGCATGCAACCCTGACGTTTTGTTTTCTTTAAGAATACTGCACAGGCTACAAGAGCGAGTACAGATAACAGCTGGTTTGCGGAGCCGAACAGCGGCCAGATTTCTGCATAGCCGACCTTTGTAAGCATGTAGGCAAGTACCAGTGTAATGACTGTTGCGAAATATTTATTTGTTACTACCTTCAGGAACGGGCTCATGTTTTCCTCATCTGTATCAGAATCAAGGAAAAATTCCTGGAATGACAGACGTCCGACTCTGGCTACAGAATCAAGAGAGGTCAGTGCAAATGCGGATACAGCAAGGTTGATCAGGGTAAATACCAGGGAATGCGGAAGGCCAACTACAGAAAGGAAGTTTGCGATAGCACCTGCAAAAATCTGCGGCTGTGTTGTAAGTCCCTGTGCTGCTGCTTCACCATCTGCAAAGGATGCAACTGCGATCAGTGCGATGATGGCAAGCATACTTTCCATCAGCATTGCTCCAAAGGAAACAGGAAGCATGTTTTTCTCATTTTTGATCTGCTTGGATGCAGTACCGGAAGATACAAGTGAATGGAAGCCGGAAACAGCACCGCAGGCGATGGTTACAAACAGGATCGGGAACATATACTGTCCGTCTACGTTAAAGCTTGTAAATGCCTTCAGGTTACAGGAAGGATTGGCAACAAATACACCGATAACCGCACCGACGATCATAAAAATGAGCAGATAGCTGTTCAGATAATCACGTGGCTGAAGCAGTGCCCATACAGGAGCGACACTGGCGATCAGGATGTATACAAAAATGATGATATGCCAGGTTCCAAGACTTACATACATGGGGAAATTAAGTCCCAGCACAATTGCTGCTACCAGCAGTAAAATTGCGACTGCAGTGTTGACCCATTTGTTGAATTTTGTATATTTAAGGAAAAATCCAAGTGCAACAGCCTCAAATATAAATAACATGGAAGTGGTTGCAACAGCTCCGTTTGCCGCTACCTTTGTAACTGTTCCTGCATCATTTACGGCAAATCCGTTAAAGGTTCCTGCTACAACATCTGCAAATGCGGCAACGACCAGAATACAGAACAGCCAGCAGAATAAAAGAAATAATTTTTTTCCAAGCTTTCCGATATACGCTTCGATGATATATCCGATCGTACGTCCTTTATTCTTTACGGATGCATACATGGATGCAAAATCCTGCACAGCTCCGAAAAATACACCACCGATGAGGATCCATAACAGAACCGGCAGCCAACCGAAAATTGCGGCCTGGATCGGTCCGTTGATGGGACCTGCACCTGCTATGGATGCAAACTGATGTCCAAATACTACATTTGTATCAGCCGGTACATAATCAACTCCGTCCTCCATTTCGTATGCCGGAGTTTTTGCTTTCGGATCAATTCCCCATTTGTTCTGGAGATAACGGCCATACAGAAGATATGCGCCTCCGAGAACTACAATGGCTATGATCATCATTGTTATTCCGTTCATAATATCAACTCTCTTTCCTTTGTATTTTTTATACATGATACAATGACCGTAAAACAGTTATTGCATCAAAAAACGCCCTTGCTATCCTTTCGGATAACAAAGGCGGAATGTTCCGTGGTACCACTTTGTATTATCGTATTTATTGCTAAACGCGACCACTTATTACTGTCATATCAAACAGCCTCTTCTGTAACGTGAAGACTACGTCCCGGCTTACTTAACCTTTCTATTCAGCGGGATGCTCCCAGGTGATATCACAAAATACCTTCTGCCGCTTCTCACCAGCTGCGGCTCTCTGTGATCCGGTCTGCTTCTTGTGATCTGTCCTGTTCCATGCATTTCTCTTTTTTATTTATCTAATGTTTTACTCCTTTTTTTATAAAAATTCAACAAATAATTTATATATATTTTATAAATTTGCATATGTTTTTTTATGCATTTTTTAGGTAAAAGCCAAAACACGGCGTATGTAACGAAGCCAGATCTAATCCCAGCTCTGCTTTACAATCCGTTTCCCGTCACATACGCCGCATTATCCATTATTCAGAAAATGTATATCTTACCATGTATCCTTTTCCGTCACCGGTTACGATCACGACTCCGCCATCGGGATTCTCGATCTTATCAATGATCGGAAATCTTCCTTTTTCTTTTACGAAAGCTTCCGGGCTCTCGATATTTGCTTCAATGATCTCCTGCTGAGAATGACGATCGCCGCCGCAGGGATTAATGGTTTCAATAATGATCTCATATTCCTTCATACCCTTCACCTCTTTCATTTAATGCAGTTTTTCAGTTCTTATACTTACATTTTATCGTAAAAATCCCAATCATGCAAAATGCGTTCTGCACAAATTTTCAGAGGATTTATTGGTATTTTTCACTACATTCAGACTTTTTCTGTTTCCGGATGTTATCTTCCTCAAAGAAGGCTTTTTTATTCTACAAAGTGGATCCTGCTCTCATCAAAACGATCCTGCTGCATTCTGCTCTCTGCTGGGTACCCCAGGGCAAAAAGAGAAAATACCTCCACATTCTCCGGAAGCTTCAGAATATCATGGATCAACGCCATACGATCCTTAAGCGGTGCAATTCCGATCCACACGCCGCCAAGTCCCAGTGCATCCGTTTCCAGCCAGATATTCTCCTGTGCGATAGACATATCGATCTGTGCCATATCCTGAACAGGCAATCCCTCTTTCCGATATACCGGAACGATCACAACCGGTGCACCTGCTGCACATCCGGAATAGGGAGTGGCTTTGGAAAGCTCCAGGATCTTCTCCTTATCTGTCACAACATAAAATTCCCACGGCTGCTGATTACATGCGCTTGGCGCCTGCATACCTGCTTTCAGGATCTGAAGGATCTTTTCCTTCTCTACGGGTTTATCTTCATATTTACGGATACTTACTCTGTGAAAAATATTCTCCATGCTATTTTCTCCTCGTCATACTCATATCACTTGTTACAGTTCATACTCATCATACAGCTTCTGACGCCATTTTACATCCGTCATCACACGCTGCACTTCATCCGACCGTCCATCCAAAAACAAACGATTGATCACTCCCACCGGTATATACAAATTATACCACATCATCAAAACATAAAAACCCCATAAAACGTATTTTTACAAACTCTACAGTAACTTAAAATGGAAAACGCTCCAGAATACGAAGCTTTCAGAATGTCCATACAGACAAGAATCCTATAAGATATAATAACCATACCACACATCAATAAACAAATCACTCAAAACTGTTCCAAAAATTCTCCCATAATCTGACACCGCCACCATCTGAAAACTCCCGGACAGCCAAACATCCGGGAGTTTTTCTTATATCACTTATAATCTTCAGAAATTATTTCTCCTGCACATTGATAATAACCTTCATGGTTGTCTCACGGTTCTCATCAATATACTGATAAGCCTTCAGATAATCTGCGAACTTAAATGTCTTTGAGATCAGCGGCTTTAAATGAACCTTTCCCGCATTTACAAGATCAATGGCATCTACATAATCATCATGGCGGTACATCATAGTACTCTTGATATCCAGCTCGTGGTCATTGGCAACAGCAAGGTCAACGGTTGCCATATCCGCAAATACCGCTACCAGTACGATCACGCTGCCTTTTCTCGCATACTGGATGGCCTGTCCCATGGTGATGTTATTTCCGGCACAGTCATAGATCACATCTGCCTTATCCGGACCAAACGCCTCTACCAGTGCCTCTCCGAAATTTTTCTCCTTTGTGTTTACACAGATATCAATGCCGCACTCTTTTGCTTTTGCAAGACGAAGGTCACTGACATCCGTGATCATAACCCTGGCTGCCCCCATTCCTTTGGCTGTCTGCGCAACAAGATTTCCGATGGGACCTGCACCGATCACTGTGATGTTCATCCCTTCTACATCGCCCATCTGCTTCACGGCATGGACTGCAACTGCCAGCGGCTCGATCATTGCACCTTCCTCGTAAGACATCTCCTCCGGGATCGGTGTTACCTTAGATGCATCTACTGCAAAGAATTCAGAAGCTGTTCCTGTTGTCTGGAAGCCCATAACCTTCAGTTCCTCGCAGAGATTATATTTTCCATGGCGGCATGGATAACAGTGTCCGCAGTATACCTGAGGCTCGATGGTTACTTTCTGGCCAACCTTAAAACCTGTCACATTCTTTCCAAGTCCCGTGATCTCACCGGATACTTCGTGTCCCTGTGTTACCGGATATTTTGTAAAAGGATGCTTGCCGTGATATACATGGATATCTGATCCGCAGATACCAATGTTCATGATCTTAACCAGAACCTGGTCATCTCC
This sequence comes from Blautia massiliensis (ex Durand et al. 2017), assembly GCF_001487165.1. Lineage (GTDB taxonomy): Bacteria > Bacillota > Clostridia > Lachnospirales > Lachnospiraceae > Blautia_A > Blautia_A fusiformis. The sequence goes on along the minus strand of NZ_LN913006.1, from coordinate 3,125,687 downwards.
CACTTCCGGAACTGGAACCTCTCTGAAAATAATCTCTCCTGGATTTGTCATTACCTGCTGAAGCATCTTATTCTCCTCCTTTAATTTCTTTCTATTGCATATCATCTTTTATTAATTATTTTATTAAAGTAATTACATTATTATTCTTTTCTCCTGATCTGTCAAGATAGTTTTCTATGATTCTGCTTATTGAACAAGTTTGCAGCTTTGTTTTTATGCACATTCCATAATTATCGGTAAACGGAATAGTCAAGCGAATATTCGCAATACGCTTCGCTACTTGCTCATGACCGAATAACTCCTTCGTGGTTTATCGGTTAAAAAACGAAGCCTGCGAATTCAGCATTTCTGTACTCATATGCTGAATCCACAGGCTCCTTATACGTTTTTATAAATAGTTTTATAAAAGTATGATATTCCTTTCCGGCAGGTTTGTAAAGGCTTTTATCAATACCAGCGTGTCATCGGCAGATCATTATTCACACCCTTGGTCATAAGAATCTGGTGAAGATCGATAATTCCGTTGTGGAAGGTTGCCGCACATGCTGACAGGTACAGATCCCACATACGCAGGAACTCTTCGTCAAACATAGTCTTTTCTTTTTCAATATTGTCCCGGAAATTCTTTTCCCAGTGAAGCAATGTCTTATTGTAATGCAGACGGAGATTTTCGATATCCAGGGTATGGAAATTGTCCTCTGCCATATGGTTCAGGATCTCACGTAAGCTCGGAACAGTTCCGCCCGGGAAAATGTATTTCTTGACCCACGGATCACCCGGATGCTCCTTCAGAGCACTGATAAAGTGAAGCAGAAACAGTCCGCCCGGCTTCAGGACCTTTTCTACGCAGTCAAGAAACAGCTGATAATTATCACGTCCAACATGCTCCAGCATACCGACACTGACAACACGGTCAAACTGATACTCCTTCTTCGGCAGATCACGGTAATCCATCAGCTCTACCGTAAGATAATCTTCCAGCCCCTGATCCTTGATCCGTCTCTGAAATTCTGCATACTGTTCATGACTTAAGGTGATACCGGTACCATGAACCTTATATTTCTTAGCTGCCTCGATCAGCAGAAAACCCCAGCCGCAGCCGATATCCAAAAGACTCATACCCTCTTCCAGATGTAATTTTTTAAGGATATAATCAACTTTATTTACCTGTGCCTGATACAACGTATCATCCTCATGGATAAAATACCCGCAGGAATAACTCATAGTCTCATCCAGCCAAAGTTTATAAAAGTCATTTCCAATATCATAATGGCTGGTCACTTCCTTTTCCTGGTTCTTCTTTGATGTTGAACTGAACATGATCTTTTTCAGAGCAGATTCATTGGTAGAAAATTTTCCCATCTGACCCAGAAAATGATCCAGCGCTTCATAAAGATTTCCCTCGATATCCAAATCCCCACGCATATACGCCTCACCCAGTGCAAGGGATGTGCTCTTCATCAGATCCGCCAGAGGAATCGCTTTCTTAAAATTCACCGTAAATGTAGGTTCACCCTCTCCGATGTGATACTCGGAATTCTTGAACTTTACCAGAAATGGATAATCTGTAAAGCGTTCAAGGAACTGCACCATTGCTTTCTCTTCCGTCTTCTCCTGTAATGTCTCAAACATAATAGTCTACCTCCTTTAACACAGCACTATGATACACCCGGAGGAAGGCTTTATGTCAAGGGAGATATACAACAAAATTTTATCAATAAAATGAGAATATTTGGTAAAACTCTTCCTTATAATTATTTATAGTTATCCAAATTAACTCGATATTTAAAGTCCACATTTAACCCAGCCCTCAAAAGCACTGACATTTTCAAAACATAATCGTTAATTATATATCATTTCCCGGTAATCATCTTTGTATTTTACGCATTTTTTATTGCTTTATATACAATTCAGACTTATAATAAAAGATACAAAAAAAGAGCGAAAACCATATAAAAATCCAACACTGGAGGGAACCTTATGAACGAAGAACTTTTTAATGAAGCATCAAAATCCAACATCCTGTCAAAACAGCTGGTCGATCAACTTCAGGAAAGCATGACCTACAGCAGCATCTCCTTCATCAACTGGACCATCGAAGTCCTCAAGCTCCTGAAAGCCCGCATCGAACGCGGCGACAAGATCAAAGATGAGACCACCGGCGTGATCTACGATCTCTACACCTTCCGCCAATTTGTAGAAACCAACTTCTCCACCTACATCACCGGCCAGGTCTTCAACACCTCCATCCGGTCCCAGAAAATCTACTTCACCCTGGAAGCCTGCCCAGGCGGCTACAACCTCCTCATGGCAGACTCCGGCAACGAAAAAACCTACCGCTGGATCTCCAGCTTAAGCAAACGCTTCTCCCTGGTAGAAATGATCGCCACCGGAATCGTCTACGTCAAAGACAACCGGACCGACACCTACCAGCCATTTATTTCCGAAAACGGCAAATACTGCAAATACAACAAAGACCTGGGAAAACTCACAGAACTCTGATCAAAACGGGGAATCCGCAACCGCAGATTCCCCGTTTTTCTCATCCATCCAGCGCAGCGCTAATGACCCATTCCCCTCTTCAAGCCACAGGGAATCTCAGCCTTTCCTCCCAGCCATCCAGCGCAGCGCCGATGGCTCATTCAACTCCCGTCATACCACAAGGAATCTCAGCCTTTCCTCCCAGCCGTCCAGCGCAGCGCTGACGGCTCATCCAACTCCCGTCATACCACCCCACTAGCAACACTCCCCACGAGATTTAACACGTCTCACGGCCAATGCACAGCCAGTGAGGGGCTTCTTTCCAGACTGACTCTGCAGGAGGGGAGCTGATTCTTAGGTGGCGGAAATCTGCGTTGCTTCAAAAAATCTCGCTGTTTGAGCGGCTTCAGACGCGAGTTCGAGATTTTTTGAAGCGCTTTTAGCAGAATTCCGGCACCTTAGAAGCCAGCCCCCGACGAAGCCCCAGCCTGGAAAGAAGCCCCTCACTGGCGTCCCCTTCCGCCATATAACTACCTCCGTTTAAATCTCCCCAAGAAATCCAAACACCTCCTCATCCTCAAGAAAATGCATCAGCATATAAGCACACATGATCGCAACCCTCTCCTCCTTCAGGATCCTCCTGACCTCATCCCGGTCCGCGATCACAACCTCGATCTCCTCACTATCCTCCTGAGCAGCCTTACTAACCTCACCACTGGCATACCCATAAACCGTAGCACAGGATTCATCCGTCATCCCAATCGTCGTAAAATAAGGCTTCTCAAAAGCCTCCGCAACCTTGATCGGCTCCAGCTTCAACCCGGTCTCCTCAAACATCTCCCGCACAGCACCCTCATGGAAATCCTCCCCAGGCTCCACAAGCCCCGCCGGAAACTCATAAATATACCCGCCGATCGTATACCGATACTGACGGATCAGCACAACCTTATCCCGCTTCTCTCCATAAACACTGTAAATGATCACCCCATCCGGATGATTCTCCCCTGTAGAAAGCTTCATATCCTCCACACTCTTCGCCCTGGAGGCCACAAAATAAGAAACCGGCGTATCATGTACACTGGTCGCATCCACTCCATAAAGATTCACGAACTTATTATCTGTAAGTTTTTTCACACTATTGATCTTACCCATCTGAAAAACTCCTTCCCGAAAATTTTTTCTAAAAACATTTTATCCCATCCAAAACCAAAGGTCAATTTTTTATACTTACACTCCCTTCACAATAGTGCTATAATAAATACTCTGCTATAAAATTAAAAATCCACTTATCACATTACCAAACAGCTACTGCAGACAAGAAAGAAGGAAAAAACATTGAAAAACCAGACCAATGCTGCCCAGGCCGAAAACCCTCTGGGAACCGTCCCTGTAGGCAGCCTGATCGCCAAATTCGCCATTCCCGCCATCATCAGCATGCTGGTCAGCGCTCTGTACAATATCGTTGACCAGATCTTTATCGGCCAGGGCGTAGGAATGCTTGGAAACGCCGCCACAAACATCGCATTTCCCGTAACCATTATCTCTACTGCTGCTGCATTGCTCCTGGGAATCGGCAGCGCCTCCAATTACAACCTGGAAATGGGCGCAGGAAACGAAAAAAAAGCCAGCTCCATTGCAGGAACCGGACTCTCCGCGCTGATAATCTCCGGTACGATACTCTCTGTCATCGTCCTTCTGTTCCTGAAGCCACTGCTTCATTTTTTCGGCGGAACACCGGACGTCATGCCCTATGCCATTGATTACATGGGGATCACCGCCATTGGACTTCCCTTTTATGTTTTAAGCACAGGCGGCAACCACCTGATCCGAGCAGACAGGAGTCCTACCTATTCCATGACCTGCATCCTGGCCGGTGCCGCCATCAACACCATCCTGGACCCGCTTTTCATCTTTGGATTCGGCTGGGGCATCAAAGGTGCAGCCTGGGCAACCGTGATCGGCCAGATTGTATCCGGACTTCTGATCATCTTTTATTTTTCCAGACTCCGAAAAATGTACCTGGACCACTCCATGCTGATTCCTAAGGCACGCAATCTGTCTGCCATTTTTTCTCTGGGAATGGCATCCTGTATCAATCAGGTTGCCATTGCTGCAGTGCAGATCGTCATGAACAATACACTTCGCCATTACGGAGCACTCTCCGCCTACGGGAGTGATATTCCGATCGCCTGTGCAGGGATCATTTCCAAAGTCAATCAGGTATTTATGGCCATCTGCATCGGAATCTCCCAGGGCTCCCAGCCCATCTGGGGATTTAACTACGGTGCCGAAAAATACAGCCGTGTACGCCAGACATACCGCTATTCCGTAACCTTATGTACTGTGATCGCAACCATATTTTTTATCTGCTTCCAGTTCTTCCCGCATCAGATCGTAGGCATCTTCGGAAACGGCAGCGACCTGTACTTTCATTTTGCAGAAAAATATCTCCGCATCTTCATGCTGATGACCTTTGCCAACGGGATCCAGCCTATGTCCGCCGGCTTTTTTACCTCCATTGGAAAAGCCCGGCTTGGTGTGATCATGTCCCTCACAAGGCAGGTGCTCTTCCTGCTGCCGCTGATCGTCATCTTCCCGGTCTTCTTCGGAATCGATGGCGTCATGTACGCAGGACCAATTGCAGATACCTCTGCATTTGTGCTGGCCGTTGTTTTTGCCAGACGTGAGCTTGGAGTCATGAAAGCTGCAGAACAAAACGCCTGACATAAAAAATGCCATGTAATTTACTGCCCATCGGCAATATATTACATGGCATTTCTCACATTCTCAGATATTTATCTGAAACCACCAATTTCTGATCTTTTCTTCATCCTCCGGCAGCTGCTTATGATCAGTCACCCTTCAGTACAACACGGATCTTCTTATAAATTACAAATACGATCAGAGATGTCAGTGCATATTTAAAGATATTAAACGGAGCAATGATCAGCAGTGCAAAGGTAAGCAGTCCGTTTACGGAGCTGTGTACTGCGCTTCCCATCTGGATAAAGGTCTCGATTGGCATTCCAAACGCCTTACCGTAAGCCGGAAGCAGCACAAAGGCATTGACAAAGCATGCAAGGATCGCTGTCAGGACTGTTCCTGCTGCCATACCTGCAACTGCATGTACTCTGCTCTTTTTGTGACGGAAACGGTAGATCAAGCCGGCCGGCACCACATAGGCACATCCAAACAGGAAATTGGCAACATCACCAACACCGGCAGTCATGGTTCCCTTCGTCACAAGATGTACGAGAATCTTCACAAGTTCGATCAGGATACCTGCCACAGGTCCCATAGCGAAGGTTCCTACCATAACCGGTACCTCGGAAAAATCAAGCTGATAAAAAGACGGTGCAAGAAACGGGATCGGAAACTCAAGATTCATTAATACTCCTGCCACAGCACCAAGCATGGCTACCTGCGCGATGGTCCTTGTTCTGCTTCTTTCCACGGCATTTCCTCTCTGTAATATCTGTTCACTCATAACTCTCTCTCCTTCTTCAGAAATATTCAAAGAAAATTTCCACAAGAAATCTTTATGCGAAAAAAATTTCTATTTCTTCACATAAAAAGCCCCGGGAGCTTCTTCCCGGGGCACTGAGCACGTTCTTTAAATACTGCGCGTTCTTCTCTCATCCAGACTTTACTGTCGGTTCCGGAATTTCACCAGATCAGCCGCCAAAGCGGGTCGCGGACTATACCGCCGGTAGGGAATCACACCCTGCCCCGAAGAAATTTTCTTTTTTATGAGTTCATTATAACGCGCTCTTTTTATAATTACAAGGCTTAATTCTGTCACAGAAGCATTCTGCTCCATTTATATAAATCTAAGATCCACTCCTTTATGATCAAACCCAGATTTTCTTTACCGTACTCCAGCTACTGTAAAGAACCTTTTTTCCGACTCTTTTATATGACCGGATGCGGACATAATAGGTCTTTTTGTTTTTCAGTCCTGATATCTTATATCTGGTCGCAGACTGTTTTCCAACTGTGACCGTTTTTCTTTCTTTTGTAAATCTGCTGTCTGCTGCATACTGGATCTGATAGCCGGTTGCCTGTATATTTTTTTTCCAGCTTGCAGTAAAGGATCTGTTTGCTTTTTTCAGTCCTGTCAGCAGAGTTTTTGGAGGCAGGATCTTAAAGGTAAGCGTTTTGTTGATACGACTGTATTTTCCGATTCCTCTGACCTGCACAGTTCCAATTCCGGAATTTTTATTATTTTTGTAATACAGCTTATAAGCACTCGCCCCGATCTTCTTTCCATTTACAGTTACGGTTACTGATGGCCGGATGGTTTTTCCCGTATAAGTGTAAGAGGTTCTGTTTAGCTTAACATTGCTGACAAACTTTTCTGTCTTTTTTATGATCTTGAAATGAATGGTTGCGGTACCTTTATAATAACCGGTACCATAAATGGTTACCGTTGCAACACCCGGATACTGATTATCCTCGTAGTACATATAATAATCTTCGCCGGCTTTCAATCCGGGGATTACGATGGCAGGTGTGAGTTCTTTTCCTGTATATGTCTGATCAGCTATTGGATCCGCAGCCGGTAGTTTTCCGTAAATAGTAAAATATAATGTTTCCGATCCTTTATAATTGCCGATTCCCGTGAGCTCTGCACGAGCTTCACCAGGCTTTTCATTATTAACATAGGTTACCGTATAATCTTTTCCCTGTACCAGTCCGTCAATTACCACTTCCGGTTCCACTTTTTTTCCTTTAAAGGTGGTTTCCAGGTATGTTTCATTATTTTCCGCAAAATAGCACACATACATTCCATTTTCATCTGGCGTAATCTTGAAACTCCGCTCTACTGTACCGCAGAAAATATCTTTTCCCGTGATCTTTACAGTCGCAGTTCCTGCATTGATGTTATTTTCATAAGTTACTTCATAATCGAAGCCCTGCTCAAGTTCCGGTGCGGATTCACTGGATTCTATTTCGGGTTCATGGCTTTTTCCATTATATTCATAGTCTGAAGTGATCTGTTCAAACCATTCATTCTGAAGCGGTATCCGGTTGTCTGCTGACAGCTCCACAAACGTGCAGCCACGGTCCTCTGCGTATTTCTGAAGTGTGGAATCCTTTTTTCCCGCGATCAGTGCTGAATCCCTGAACGCATCATCCGCCCAGACAGTATCTGTGCTCAGTACTCTTATCCTGCACCCGGAAGACAGACGAAGTCCATTTTTCCCAACTGATTTTACAGATGCGGGAATTATAATATCACGGATCCCTGAACTGCTCTGGAATGCATATTCACCGATTTCTTCCAAGCCTTCGTTCAGGACAGCTTTCGTAAGCGACGAACAGTTTCCGAAAGCACCTTCTCCAAGGCTTCTGACACTTCCCGGTACTGTTATGGAAGAAACATTTACACAGTAATAAAAAGCATAGTCTCCCACGCTTACAGTTCCATCCGGGATCTGGTAATCTCCGGAACGTCCGGACGGAAACACGATCAGTTTTGTGCCATCCTTGCTGAATACCACTCCGTCTTTTTCAGAAAAATACGGATTTTCCGGATCTACTTTAATTTCTGTCAGACTGGACTCAGACAAGCCCTCCACAAAAGCAGCCAGCCCTATAGATGACACATTTGGGGGAATCGTAACAGATTTCAATTTCTCACAGTTGTAAAAAGCATTCTTTTCGATGGTTGTAAGCGAATCCGGCAAAGTAACAGACTCTATATCAGAAGCCTGGGTGCAATACTGGAAGGTACTGTTTCCAAGAACCGTTACTTTTCTTCCGTCAATAGTATCCGGAACTACGATATTTGTATCCGTTCCTTCATACTGATACAGCCTGAGTGTTCCATCATTCAGAATCTTATAAGAATAGTCATAGTCCATTTTGGACAATTCATAATGTCTGGGGGCATTTCCCGTATATCCGCAGTCAACCAGATATCTTTCTCCGTCAATTATGACTACAGAGTTCCTGTGACCGCTTCCCGCCCCCGGATCATTTGCCGCATACCTTGCATACACGGTCAGTCCCAGTTTTTCGCACATATAGTTCACTGCGCTGGTATTGGCCCAGCAGTCTCCGCCGCCATCCAGCATCAGGCCTGTATAACCGGAATGATACTGACTGTAATTGAAGTTGTTGGCAAGCCATCTGGCGATCGTCTCAACCTTTTTATAATCGGACATTTCCGCAGTAATATTTTCTTTGAGGAATGTATCCATTTTTTGTTCTGCGTAATACTCCGCATAATCTTTGAGTATGAATTTATAATAAACGGTACTGTTTCCATCCTGTACAGAGATCAGGGTCTCTCCAAACATGTATTCCCACTGGCTCTTTACGTCATTTCCGTTTTTGTCTACATAGGTTACATACTGCATTTTAGGAGTAACAAGACCGGTTTCGCTGACTTTCGCAGTATAACCGGAAACAACCGTATATACCGGATTTTTGCCGGATGTCTGGATCTGATAAGATGTCTGCATGGTATCCGGCATGGAGATCACACTGCTGTAAGTATCATTCATCGCATACAGATATATTTCTGTGCTCTCTACATCTGTTTCTTTTTCGGAAGTGCCTGCTGCCGGAATATCATCTGTGAATATATCTTCCTGCTGCTCCTGGTTTTCTCCGTCACCAAAAATTTCTTCCGGTGCCGCAGCCTCCTCTGTATCCTCTGTTCCTTCTGCTTTTCTGATGACCGCCGAAGGTTCTTCCAGAATTAATCCTTCATCAGAATCCTGTTGTATTTCCTCACTCTCTGAGCTTTCAGCTTCATCCGTTTCCGTTCCGATATCTGATCCCGGAAACTCTTCTTCTGTAATCTGATCTGTGCTCACGGCAGTATCTTCTTCCGTGATCTGATCTGTGTTTACGGTATTTTCTGATTCCTCAGAATTCCCGTCATCTGTAAAAGTATCAATGGTGTCTGTCATATCCGTCTGTGCATCTGTAAAATCTTCGGCCGCCACCGGTCCACATGGAACAACAGACATACATAATGACAGACCAAATGCTATCAATTTTTTCGGAAATTTCATTTCGTACCTTTCCTTCCTTTTTATGTAAACCGTTTATATGTAAGTTCTGTTTTTATTATAACGCGGCCCTGTCTTTTCGCAAGCTGCAATAATGTCCCCTACTCTGCAAAAAACCGCTGTGATCTTCATTTTAGATCACAGCGGTTTATGTTTTATTATCGGAACATCAGACTTTCCACAATTTCAGCATTACTGTTCTTTCCATATCCGCATTCGATCAACCAGTTTTCTGGCTGGATACTGCCAACACCACGTTCTACTGTGATGCTGCATGCTCATATGCATTCTGTATTCTTACAGAATATCGATATGCTCTCCTGCAAGTGCCTTGTTCATGCTTCGTACTGCGCAGAATTTACCACACATGGAGCAGGTATCCTCATGCTCCGGTTTGCGCTCGTTCCAGATACGTTTTGCTGTTTCCGGATCCATGGCGCATTCCCACTGTGCCTCCCAGTCAAGCTTTCTTCTGGCATCTGCCATCTTGTCATCGATCTCACGGGCACCGCGGACACCTTTGGCAATGTCTGCTGCATGAGCTGCGATCTTAGATGCCATGATTCCCTGTTTTACGTCCTCAAGATTCGGAAGTGCAAGGTGCTCGGCCGGTGTTACATAGCAGAGGAATGCTGCTCCGGACATAGCAGCTACTGCTCCGCCGATCGCGGATGTGATGTGGTCATATCCCGGTGCAACGTCAGTTACGATAGGTCCTAATACATAGAACGGTGCACCCTGACAGATGGACTGCTGTACTTTCATATTTGCCTCAACCTGATCAAGCGGCACATGTCCCGGTCCCTCAACCATAACCTGAACGTCCTTTTCCCATGCACGTTTGGTCAGCTCGCCAAGACGTACAAGCTCCTCGATCTGGCATACGTCTGTTGCGTCAGCCAGACATCCCGGACGGCAGGCATCTCCAAGGGAGATGGTCACATCATACTCGCGGCAGATATCCAGGATCTCGTCGTAGTATTCATAGAACGGATTCTCCTCACCGGTCATGCACATCCATGCAAATACAAGAGATCCTCCTCTGGAAACGATATTCATTTTTCTCTTGTGGTTACGGATCTGGTCGATGGTCTTTCTTGTGATTCCGCAGTGAAGAGTTACGAAGTCAACACCATCCTGTGCATGGAGTCTTACTACATCGATAAAATCTTTAGCTGTCAGCGTATCAAGATCTCTCTGATAGTGGATAACGGAATCATAAACCGGAACGGTTCCGATCATTGCCGGACACTCGGATGTAAGCTTGCGTCGGAACGGAATGGTATTTCCGTGGGAAGAAAGATCCATGATAGCATGGGCGCCCATGTTTACAGCTTCCATTACTTTCTGCATCTCTACATCGTAGTCCTTGCAGTCTCTGGATACACCAAGGTTTACATTGATCTTGGTGCGGAGCATGGAACCTACGCCCTCCGGATCGATACATTTGTGATTTTTATTTGCACAGATCGCCACCTTACCGGAGGCTACCAGCGGAAGCAGTTCCTCTGTTGTCATGCGTTCCTTCTTAGCTACGATCTCAAGCTCAGGTGTGATGATGCCTTTACGGGCTGCCTCCATCTGTGTACTGTAATTTCTCATGTAAAAAAAATCTCCTTCCATAAATTCTTTGTGTTTATACAACAAAAAACCGGCTGCTGCAACGCATACGCATCACGGCAACCGGCTCTTACTCTTACGTACTTAATGAAAATCTTCTGTACTTCTGATCTCTTCTGTACTCTCTGATCTTCTGTGTCTTTAAGAATCCTTCGTGCATATGTCCCTACGTTGGCATTATCCAAATCAGGTTATGGGTCAAGACATTTACAGTCTACTCTCAGCTCGCTTCAGCGGGCCCCCCTGTTTTCATATGTTGGGGACGTTTGTTCGTCCATGTGGTTATTATAGTATACCGGCTAAAATTTGTAAACCACAATTCTGCATTTTATGACTTTTTCTTTCGACATAATCTGCCATTTTATCTCTCAAACTCCCCCGGATCTTTCTTTACAGACATTCTTCCACAGCTTTTCTGTTCCCCGTCAGGAGGATATCCGCAATCCGCATTCACTGCTTATTGCTTTTCGCAATTACAGCAGTCGATTTCCCTGATCCGGTCAATCTCTGCAAGGTTTTCTGCACCTGCACGGCGGATCCCCGCAAAAATGGAACCCGCAATATTGTGCCATACACTGAAGATCGCGCCCGGAAGTGTTGCAAGCGGATTGGCTGCAAAATTAGCTGCTGCCAGTGAGACAGCAAGGCCACTGTTCTGCATGCCTACCTCTATAGCTATAGCAGTTGTTCTGGAATACTCCACATGGAAGATTTTTGCAGCCAGAAATCCCAGCATCATACCACAGAAATTGTGGATCGCCACTACTCCAAGCACCAGAACTCCACAGCTTACGATCTTCTCTGCATTTACAGCTACAATTCCTCCGATGATCATAACAATAGCTACAACCGACACCAGCGGCATAACATCGGATACCTTATCCACATGCTCTCCCGCAAGACTCCGAAGAAAAACTCCCAGGAGAACCGGGATCAGAATTACCTTTACCACAGAAAGCACCATGGCCCAGAAGGATACTTCCACCCAGGCTCCTGCCAGAACATATACAAGAAACGGTGTCATCAACGGTGCTGCCAGTGTGGAAACTATAGTCATTCCCACAGAAAGCGCCACATCACCTCCTGCGATATAGGTGATCACATTGCTGGCTGTTCCGCCCGGACAGCATCCCACCAGGATCACTCCCAGTGCCAGATCTGCCGGAAGGTTCATCACTTTACACAGAAGCCAGGCGATCAACGGCATAATGGTATACTGAGCCACTGCACCGATCACCACTTCTTTGGGTCTGGAAAAAATTGCCCGGAAGTCATCCAGCTTTATGGTCAGGCCCATACCAAACATGATCACTCCCAGAAATACAGACGTATAGTTCGTCATCCAAGAAAATCCGTCACGCCAGAAAAAAGCCAGGCAGGAAAAAGCGATGATAATGATCCCGATATATCTGGATGCAAGGCTGCTGATAATTCCGATTTTCTTTAAAACTTTTCCCATACATTATACCTCGTAGCTGAAGTTGTCGATCAGTCTTGTTTTTCCGATGTAAACAGCCATTGCTACAAGAACGCTGCGGTCAGCTTTTTCCACCGGCTGCATGGTAAGTGCATCTACCATGGATACATAATCAATCTTTGCCAGAGGCTCTGCTTCGATCACTGCTCGCATTTTTCCGAGAAGCTCTTCTGCCGGGATTCCTGCGTGAATGGCTTCCTGTCCGGCTTTTACTGCCTTTGACAGGCAAAGAGCTGCTTTTCTCTCTTCAGGGCTTAAGTAGGTATTTCTGGAGGATTTTGCAAGTCCGTCCTCCTCACGGATGATCGGACAGCCTACGATCTCAATATCGAAGTTCAGATCACTCACCATCTTGCGGATGATGGCCAGCTGCTGTGCGTCTTTCTGTCCGAAATATGCTCTGTCCGGTGCCACAATATGGAACAGTTTGGTCACAACGGTACACACACCTTTGAAATGGATCGGACGTGTTTTTCCGCAAAGTGTCTCTGACAGAGTATCTATACTTACAAATGCGTGGGGATCATGATACATCTCGGAAGGCTCCGGGCAGAAGATCAAGTCTGCTCCCAGGCTTTCGCAGAGTTTGCTGTCACGCTCAAAGTCTCTCGGGTAGGCTTCCAGGTCCTCGGTAGGACCGAACTGTGTAGGATTGACGAAATCGGATACCACTACGATATCATTCTGCTCTCTGCATTTTTTGATCAGGCTTGCGTGTCCCTCATGGAGAAATCCCATGGTTGGCACAAGGCCTACTGTTTTTCCTTTTTTTTTCCACGCTTTGATCTGTTTTCTTGTTTCTTCTACTGTTTTTGTTACCTGCATTGTGCTCTCCTCTTTTCCGGTTCCGGAACCGGTTTTCTTAATAGATTTGAGATAGCCTCTTTTCTGAATTCACCTTCGTCTTATTATCTTCCTGATCTGCGTCAGGCCATATCCTTCAGCAGTCCGTGTTTCTCATAATTGGTCACTCTGCTGATCCTGTTCTCTTCATCTACAAATACAACTGCAGGCTTGTGAGTACGGGCTTCTTCCTGCTCGTACTGTGCGTAAGCCATAATGATGATCTTGTCACCGGTGCTTACACATCTTGCTGCTGCTCCGTTCAGGCAGATCATACCGCTTCCGCGTTCTCCGCAAATGGTGTATGTCTCGAAACGGCTGCCGTTGTTCACATCTACGATCTGAACCTTCTCATATTCCAGTATCCCGGCAGCTTCCAGCAGTTCCTCATCCACAGTGATACTTCCTACATAATCCAGTTCCGCCTGGACAACGGTTGCTCTGTGGATCTTTCCTTTTAACATCTCTATTGTCATCTTATATAAGTCCTTTCCTGCAGGGAATAATTTTCAAGTGGATAAAAGCATCCGCTTCTGTATTTAATAAAAAAGCGTCTCGGGGTACACTTCGACCCTGAAACGCTTCTGATTGATTCCCTGTATATTGAGTCCTGTTTTTTATACACGAAAAGCATGCTCTTCAACAGTTGCTCAAAATTCCCATAACTGTTGTAACGCCTTCGTTATCATCGATACAGGCTCGTATCTTTTATAATTTTCATATATCCGTCCGTTCCCGATCCCGGGTTCCGGTGGCTATTTTTATATAAGATTCCAGTGATTTCAGCCAGAGTATAGTTTTGAGTCCAAATACTATCTCTGTGGGGTATTATTGCACCCCGACACTGGTTTGTCAATAATTTTCATACTCTCTACTATCGTGAATGCCAGTAACAATCCCAAAACCCGTTACTTTCACCAAAAAAGCCCTCCCACACAGCAATTTCTCTGCCATGTGAAAGGGCTTTATCTTTCTTCCTTTATGCATATTATTTATGAATATGCACATCCAGCTGCTTATAAGGAATCTCAATTCCATAATAATCAAAATCTTCCTTGATCCTCTGGTTCAATCTCCATCTGGCTGCCCAGTAGCGGTCGGTATCTACCCAGACACGAAAGCCCATGATCACAGAGCTTTCTGCCAGCTCATCTACGAATACCACCATCTCTTCGTCTTCTCTTGTATCCGGATCTTCGGTGAGGATATCTTCCAGGATATCCTTGGCCTTCTGGATATCTGCATTATAAGAGATCCCCACTTTGATCTCCAGCCTTCGCTGATCCCTTGCTGTTACGTTGGTGATGGTCGCATTGGAAAGAGTACCGTTGGGGATCACGATGTGCTTGTTATCAATGGATAACAGCGTTGTATAACAAATCTCGACCTTGGCTACCGTTCCCTCGCTTCCGTCCTGTCCGTTAACGATGATGTAATCCCCTACCTGGAACGGCTTGAACAGAAGAAGCATCATACCTCCTGCCAAGTTGGCAAGTCCACCCTGGAGGGCAAGACCCATAGTAACACCTGCAGTTCCAAGAAGTGCTGCCAGAGATGATTCCTTTACTCCAAAGCTTGTGGATATATTAAAGATCAGGAGTATGTAAAGTATGATCTTGACCAGAGAGGACATAAACTGTGCCACTCCTGTATCCAGCCTGGATTTTGTCAGTGATTTCCTCACAAACTTTACGATCCATTTAATTACCGTGCTTCCTACCCAGAAAGCAACGATAGCCAGAACAACCTTGATTCCGAATTTTGTGATGTCCGGCAGGTAATTTTCAAACATCTGCCTGTACTGGCTTACCTGATTTCCGACCTCCTGCACGGTCTGTACAGTACTATCCAAATATAATCCCTCCTGTCTGATCGATTATTCGATATACATATGCGGATCGATCTATGAGCTTCAAAGCTTATTTCTGATATAAGCATTTCCTATAATCCGCATCTGATAATATAATAATATAGCAGTGGTTTTTCCCTGTAAACCTGATTTCTCCGGTTCTATAAAGTATAGGGTATAAACCACTGCTGTATTTCTGTTATAGCTTTATTGTATATCGGTCCGGTAATCCGCCGCAGAATGCTGCAGAATATACTTGCCTGCTTCTCTTTACTCAGTTTTTCTCTTTATTTACTGATTCCCTTCATGGAAAGGCTGATCCGTTTTTTCTTCATATCAACACCAAGAACACGGACATCCACGATATCTCCCACACTGACTGCTTCCAGCGGATGTTTGATGAATTTCTCGCTCATCTCGGAAATATGGACCAGGCCATCCTGATGCACACCGATATCCACAAAAGCACCGAAGTCAATGACATTGCGGACAGTTCCCTTAAGAACCATGCCCTCTTTCAGATCCTTCATATCCAGGACATCGGTACGGAGGATCGGTTTCGGCATCTCGTCACGTGGATCTCTGGCAGGTTTTTCCAGTTCCTTTACGATATCACGTAAGGTTGGCTCTCCGATCTCCAGCTCCTTTGCCAGTTTTCCGTAATCGCGGATCTTCCCGGAAATACCGGTAAGCTTACGCTCTGCCACATCTTCCGGTGTGTAGCCCAGCTTTTCCAGGAGTTTTTTTGCTGCGTCATAGCTTTCCGGATGGACACTGGTTGCGTCCAGAGGATTTTTGCCTCCTGTGATCCGTGTGAAACCTGCACACTGCTCAAAGGCTTTCGGACCAAGCTTGGCAACCTTAAGAAGCTCTCTTCTTGTCTGGAAACGGCCGTTTTCCTCACGGTAGGCTACAATATTCTTTGCGATGGCCTTGCTGATTCCGGAAATATACTCCAGAAGGGATGCAGACGCAGTATTCAGATCCACTCCGACCTTGTTTACACAATCTTCCACAACGCCGTTAAGGGCTTCTCCCAGCTTTTTCTGGTTCATATCATGCTGATACTGACCGACACCGATGGATTTCGGATCAATCTTTACAAGCTCTGCAAGCGGATCCTGTACACGTCTTGCGATGGATGCGGCGCTTCTCTGTCCAACATCGAAATTCGGGAATTCTTCCGTAGCAAGCTTGCTTGCGGAATATACAGAAGCACCTGCCTCGTTGGTGATAACATACTGGACCTTTTCAGGGATTTCCTTAAGAAGCTCCACGATGATCTGCTCGGATTCTCTGGATGCCGTTCCGTTTCCTACAGAGATCAGTGTCACATGATATTTGCTGATAAGCTTTTTCAGGGTTTCCTTTGCGGCACGGATCTTGGTCTCATTGGTTGGTGCTGTGGGATAAATAACTGTGGTATCCAGAACCTTTCCGGTAGGATCTACCACTGCCAGCTTGCATCCGGTACGGAAGGCAGGGTCCCAGCCAAGAACTACCTGTCCTGCAATTGGAGGCTGCATGAGAAGCTGCTCCAGATTTTTGCCAAAGACATGGATGGCACCGTCCTCTGCTGCCTCTGTAAGGGCGCTTCGGATCTCACGCTCAATAGCCGGTCCGATGAGACGTTTATAGCTGTCCTCAATGGCTTCTTTCAGAACAGGTGTAGTGTATGGATTATCGCGGACGATCACCTGTTTTTCAAGATAACGGATGATCTCTTCCTCAGGTGCAAGGATCTTCACAGTAAGGAATTTCTCTTTCTCACCACGGTTCAGAGCAAGGACACGATGACCTGCAAGCTTTTTCACCGGCTCCTCAAAGTCATAATACATCTCGTATACAGACTGCTCCTTCTCATCTCTTGCGGTGGAACATATAGTTCCCTTATCCATTGTTCTCTTACGGATACTGATACGATAATCTGCTTCATCAGAAATGTGTTCTGCAATGATATCTCTGGCACCGCTGATGGCCTCTTCCACAGTTTTGACTTCTTTTTCCTCAGAAAGAAATGCTTTTGCCTCTTCTTCAAGAGGTTTCTTCGTCATCTGGAGAAGGATGATGTCGGCCAGAGGTCCCAGACCTTTTTCCCTGGCGATGATGGCACGTGTACGGCGCTTCGGGCGGTACGGACGGTAAAGATCCTCTACCACAACGAGTGTCTGCGCTGCCTCGATCTGTTTCTTCAGCTCCGGAGTCAGCTTGCCCTGCTCCTCGATGCTGCCCAGAACCTGAGCCTTTTTATCCTCAAGATTTCTTAAATAAGTAAGTCTCTCATTAAGATTACGAAGCTGTTCATCGTTCAGTGTACCGGTTGCTTCCTTACGGTATCTGGAAATAAAAGGAATGGTGCAGCCTTCATCGATCAGCTTAACCGCTGCCTCGACCTGCCATTTCTCAACGTTCAATTCTCTGGTAATTACCTGAATAATATCCATTTTTATCTTTCTCCCGTTGTTTCAAATTTGCCTGAGGCTGCTTTTTCCTCTTTACACAGCTTCTGACATTTATCAAAGATCAATCTGTGCGATCACGTCCTTCAGAGCATTGGCGCTCGCATGAAGCTTCTCTGTCTCCTCCTCGGTCAGCGGAACACGAACGATACGTTTTACACCTTCCGGTCCGATAGAAGCCATGGTACTAAGACATACGTCTTCAACACCGTACTCTCCGTGAAGCATGGTTGATACACTGACTATTGTATCAGATGCTGCAAGAAGAAGCGAGCAAAGTCTGCAAACAGATACGGCTACCGCATAAAATGTAGCACCCTTCTTGGCGATCACAGTTGATCCTGAAGTATGAACATACTCCAGAACCTCTTCTCTGTCAAGTGGCTGCAGATCTTTCTGATCCTCATGAACGATCTTGTCAAACTCATCAAGGGTCGCACCTGCAACAAAGGCTCTGGACCACGGTACAAAGGAAGTATCTCCATGCTCTCCGAATACATAGGCGTGGATGTTTTTCTCAGATACACCGTAGTGCTGAGAAAGTCTGCAGCGGAGACGGGCCGTATCCAGGGCGGTTCCGGAACCAAGGATCTGATTTTCCGGCAGTCCGGAAAGCTTTGCAAATGCATAAGTCATAATATCACATGGATTACTTACGATAATATAAAGCGCTTTGGGAGCCACCTTTACGATCTCCGGAGTAATACTCTTCATAATGTTGACGTTGGTCTGTGTCAGCTCGATGCGAGTCTGTCCCGGTTTTCTGGCAATACCGGAAGTGATGATCACAATGTCAGAATCTACAGCATCCGGGTAATCTCCTGCCACGATGGAGATCGGCTCACGGAAACTGGTTCCCTGCTCAATATCCATAACCTCACCTTCAGCCTTATCTTTGTTAATATCGATCAGAACAATCTCTGATGCAATACTCCTCTGTGATAAGGTATAAGCGATAGTTGCTCCTACACTTCCTGCTCCGATGATCGTAATTTTACTGCTCATATTTGTTCTCCTTTCAGCGTTGTTTGTCATTTTAATAACAACTTTAATTACACACATTCAAACATAACATAAAACATTGCCCTGTGCAATAAAAATTTTATTGTATTTCTCAGGTTAATTCCCGCTAATTTGCATTTCAAATTATTTAAACCGATTATATTTTCTGATATTTTCCATATTATTCTGTATACATTCCTGTTATTTTTTTATCGATTTATAGAAGCAATTTCAGAAACCTAGCAAAAAACCTCTGAACTTCAAAAAAAATCAAGAAGTCCAGAGGTTTCTTTCACCTCTTATTATTGGCTTAGATTCAGATGTTTATAGCTGCTCCAACGTTCACCCGGTTAATTCTTTGCCTGGGCAAGGGCTTTTTGTGCAGCGTCCAGGATCCCTTCGGAAGAATATGTGGCTCCGCTGACAGTATCGATTCCATCCGCCGACTGGTTTGCCATGATCTGAGAATAGATCGTGCTCCATGCAGGATCAAAAAATTCCGGTGTATCCTGATTTGTCTGCTCAATGGATACGATCTGGCCTCCTGAGATCGTAATTGTCAGATATGTTTTTCCTCCATATCCAAAAGCCGAGCCTGTATACGTTCCATCTCTGTACATTCCCACCGGTTCCGGTGCTTCCGTTGGCTCCGGTGTTGCATCCGGCTCATCTGTCCCTGGTGTTGGAGTTACATTGGGTTTTTCAGGAACCGGCGTCACATCCGGGTCGTCCGGCTCCGGCGTCGGGGTTGCTGCCGGCGTCTCTGTTGGCTTCGGTGTGGCTGTTGGTTTCGGCGTTGCCGTAGGTTTCGGTGTGGCTGTTGGCTTTGGTGTCGGTTTCTTTGTCGGAGTTGGTGTCGGTTTCTTTCCATACTCCGGATTGATCGCTTCTTTAAGAGCTTTTTTTACAGCGTTGAGAATTCCGTTGGAGGAATAGGTTGCTCCGCTGACTGCATCAATATCATCTACAGAATCCGTACCAATGATCTGTTCCTCCAGCACGCTCCATGCTTTTTCAAAAAACTGCTCCGTGTCCGTATTTTCCTGTTTCAGGGCTTCGATCACTCCATCCTTGATGGTCACAGTTACCTTCACGTCTCCATTGAAGCCCTTTGCCGAAGCTGTATATTTACCGTCCAGATATTTTTTCGGACTGTCCGGATCTTCCGGTTTCTTTGTAGGAGATGGTTTTTTTGTAGGTGACGGAGCTGATGTCGGAGTTGGTAAAGCAGTTGCTGCAGGTGTAGGGGTGACCTGCTGGCTGTTTCCATCTGCCGCTGCCTGGGAGAGGGCATTCTGAACTGCCTGGATGATTCCGTTGGAGGAATAGGTTGCTCCACTTACTGCATCTACATTCGGTGTATTTCCGGCGATCATCCTGCTGATCACACCCTGAGCTGACGCAAAATACGACGCAGTTTCTCCAGATGCCTCCAGAATATCTATGGCCGCAATCTTTCCACCGCTGATTGTTACTCTCACGCGAATTGTCCCGCCAAATCCGGTTCCGCTTCCTTCATACGTACCGTCCTTATATCCATCTGCCGGAACGCTTGCTACCGGTGTCTGCGTGGTTCCCTGTCCTGCGGCGCTGGCATTGCTTTTTGCAGATTCGGAAACCGTTCTTGTACCTGAGCTTTTTTTCGCTGCTGTTTTTTTTGCACTTTTTTTCGATGAGCTTTTCTTTTTTGTTGTACTGTTTTTCTCAGCTGTGGCAGTTGTGCTGTCAGAAACAGTATTTTCTTTTTCATACCCGAGATATTTTTCCAGCTCTGAAGCGGACATTACGGTCGTCTCTGCCTGCCCGACTGCTTCTGTCTCTCCATCAGAGCCCTTCGCCTTTATGCCTGAAAACACAAGCGCCGCAATCACAGCAGCTGCAGGGACCAGCTTGGTCCAGGGTATCTTCGGAGTATTTTTTTCCTCCTGCTTTTTATCTTTCAGATCTTTTTCCATGCTTCCTTACTCTCTCCTCTTTTCTTGCGGCCTCTGTCAGACATTGCTCTTCAGAAATCAGCAGACCTCTGCCGCAGACATTGCTCTATGTCTGCGGCAGAGGCTCCCGGATATCTGTGATCACATTCGGTTCAACAGTGAAATTATTTAACTGTTACCACAAATTTCTTTGTAATTCCGTTGCATTTCACTGTGATCGTTGCTTTACCTTTTTTGATTCCCTTTACAACACCCTTGCTGTTTACAGCTGCAACTTTTTTATTGCTGCTTGTATATGTAACCTTGCCTGCAGGTGCTGCTTTGGATCTGATGGTTGTTGTTTTACCTTTTTTGATCGTTGCAGAAGATTTTACAAGACTGAATGCAGGATTCTTGACAACTACTTTGCAGGTTGTCTTCAGGGCTCCTGCCTTTGCTGTAATCGTAACGGTTCCTGCTTTAATTCCTTTTACAACACCTGTTTTACTGTTTACGGTTGCAACCTTTGTGTTGCTGCTTGTGTATTTTACAGTTGCAGATGGTGTTGCAGTTGCTTTTACAGTTGCTGTTTTTCCTTTGTAGATCGTTACGGAAGCCTTTGCGAATTTAATTGTAGAAGCTTTTACTGTTACCTTGCAGGTTGCTGTGGCATTTCCGACCTTTGCTGTGATAACTGCTGTTCCGGCTTTTACGCCTTTAACAACACCCTTGCTGCTTACTGTTGCAACCTTTGTGTTGCCGGACTTAAATGTCACTGTTGCATCGCTGTCATTTGTTGTTGCCTTAAGAGTCGTTGTTTTTCCTGTATATACAGCTGCTGCTGTCTTATCAAATGTAACTGTTACCTTCTGAAGCTCTTTCTCTGCTCCCTGAAGATGTTCAAGTGCTTCATTTACCTCAGCCTGACTTGCATCTGTTTTTGCAAGAATGTCTTCTGCTTCCTGAAGCTCACCGGCAAAGGACTTCCAGGTTGCAATTGTGTAATCTGCCTCTGCCAGAGCCTTTGCAGCTTCCACTTCTGTTTTAAGACTTGTAAAATCAGTCGGCTCCATTGTAGGATTTACGATATTCTCTGCAGTTGCCTGGAAGCTGTAGGTATAGTCATTATATCCAAGAGCATACACTGTCAGTTTCCAGTATCCTGTTCCGTCTGTTCCTCCCGGAAGCTTGCAGCGTGCAGATTTTGTAAGTCCAAGCTGGATTCCCATTGCTTTATGCATCCAGTTATCTGCGGCAAACTTGGTTCCATAAGAAGCGAGGCATTTTGTATATGTGGAATCATCTCCATAATAATCCCAGCGTACAGCCTGCATATTTGCACCAAGATCGCCATAATTTCCATTGAGATCCACACGGAGGAATTCGCCGTAGCTTCCGCTTGCTGCTTTTACACTCGGCTTGATCTCTGTTGCTGTTTTTAACGCCTGATCCTTGATACCGGAAGCTGTTCCGTCTGATTTTCTTGCTGTAAATGTAAAGCCGTCACCATTTTTCTCCGCATATTTCAGACCATTTGTCTGTGCATTTACGTCTGCCACAAGGCCTTTATAATACTGGAGATTGTTTTCACTGTATCCTCCGGAGAGCACAGCTCCATCCTGTACGACATTATACTTTTTGCAGAAATCTGCAAAATCTGCGGTCTTAACTGCTACCGGAACATATTTCAGACCATATATCTCATAATGATCCATCGTATAGGTTTTTCCATCTTCTGTTGTTATACTGCCTCTGTTCCATTTTACCTTGGAACCGTCTGTAAGATAAAGTGTGCTTCCTTTATCCTCCCAGTAGGATACGTCGAATCTGGTTCCGTCTTCAGCAATGATCGTAGCTTCTGTCTGATAGCTTCCTCTGTGGAGTCCATGATTTGCAGTCGCTCTTGTTACTGTATCAAAAGCTCCTGTATCAAACTCACTATGTGAATCCTTCTCTTCTGAAGAGCTTGTATCTCCAGCTGCATATACGCCTTCTGCTGCCCAGTACTCACCCCAGGTAAGTCCTGCATATACGTACTGATACTCGCCTGTCAGCTGGTCAGAATCGGAAAATGCTTCCGCCACTTCATCGCCTTCTGTGAAATCCTCTTCCCCTGTAGAGAACGGGTCTGCTTCCTCTGCTGTATCTTCCTGCTGGATATCCTCTGTCTCGTCTGCAACAGCTTCTGGCACTGCTGCATCCTCTGCTGCTTCTTCTGTTATGTCTGCAGCATCCTCTATAGCTTCTTCTGCTACAGCTTCAGTATCCTCTGTGCTAAAATCCTCCGTATCTCCTGTCTCTGCCTCGGAAACCACGGCTGCATCAAGATCAGATGCCATTACAGCGGTCGGAAAGGTTGTTGCTGCCACTGCAAGACTTAAAATGCATGGAGCTGTTTTTTTCAATAGATTCCACTTCTGCATTGCTTATTCCTCCTAAAAATATGATATATTTATAGAACCCTTTCCAGGTTTACTATCGCAAGTACTGCGGATATGAGCATTCCCCTCTGCCAAACAGTCATAAACCGGATTGCCGGGAGATCAGCTTCACTCTGCAATACCCTCCACACTATAGGAATCCGCAAGCAGGCTGAACCGCTCCTTCATCCCCTCAGTGAGATACACATGATGGTCTTCATCCACAAAAAGTCCGTCTACACCGTAAGCTTTCAACAGCTGTGTCCCTTTTTCCACCCCCAGCACAAAACATGCTGTGGAAAGCGCATCTGCCTCCAGACCTGAGTCACAGACTACCGTTACCCCGGTCACTCCGCTTTCTGCCGGATAGCCGGTAGACGGGTCCATAATGTGGTGATACCTTACACCATTTTCGATAAAATATTTCTCATAATCTCCGGATGTGGAAAGAAATTCTGTACCATTTAAGGCAACCACACCAAGATAGTCATCCTCATTTTCAGCTCTGGGATCTGTCACTGCCACATTCCAGGAAGAACCATCCGGCTTGCTTCCGTAGGTCATGACACTGCTTCCTCCCAGATTCATAAGTGCTGCTATTACATCCTTCTTTGTTTCCAGTTCTTTAAGGATCAGGTCACAGCCAATACCCTTTCCCGCTGCTCCAAGATCCAGAGAACAGCCCTCCTCCATGTGGACCGTATTTCCGTCAAGAAAAATCTTCTGATATCCGGAATCCTTCAGAACATTCTTAATTTCTGCTTCTTCCGGAATTTTCTGGTTTTCCCCTCCAATATCCCACAGGCGGATCAGCTTCCCGATGGTTGGATCAAAGGCTCCGTCAGAATCCTCTGCGATCTTCAGAAGACGTTTCAAATATCCGGAAAGCTCGTCGGAAATCTCCGTATCTTTTCCGCTGTCTGCATTCACCTTATAGATCTGGGACTTCTCATTGGTCCAGGAAAGAAGGTTCGTCTCCACATCTGTCAGCACAGCTGTCAGCTTACTGTTTATATCGTCACCTGTGGTATAGAGTGTTTCTGATACCACAGTATCCATTGCAAAATCTGTATCGGTATATGTCTGTACATCATTTTCCGAAGCAGCCATGCACAGCACAGGAAACAACACCGCAATTCCTGTAAATGTAGCTGCTGCCAGAAAAGTTTTCTTTTTCAGAGCCTGATATCTCATAGATCATTTTTCCTCAATTGTTCCAATGTGAATATTTTTTCTCGGGCATGCTGCGGCACATGCGTGGCAGCAAAGACATTCGCCGGATCTGCCTGTGTCGCCGTCGATATCCAGATGAGCCGGACATCTTTTTTTACAGAGACCACATTTCGGCGGACATTTCTCACGGTTTCTCCGAAACAGTGCACCCGGAAGGATTGGCATTAATGCAAAAACCGCTCCCATGGGACAGAGAAACTGGCAGAAAAACCTTTCCTGTGTACACATTCCCACAATGATCAGCACCAGGAGCACAATTCCCACCAGATATTTGCTGTTCGGGAGCCGTCCTGCCGTGAGCATAGAAAAAACATCCCACGGGCTGGTTCCCGTAAGCTTTCCGTATACACCTGTAAGGCAGGAAAGCAGGATCAGTGCCAGTACGATATATTTGACTTTCTGAAGCCCGTGAACCATTTTTTCGGAAAGAGCCGGTTTCTTTTTTTTGTGAAAGCATTTCATCCGGATCCAGGAAAAGCCTTCATATACGGCATCTCCGAAAGATCCGAATGCACACGCATATCCGCAGAAATGTCTTCCGAAAAAGCAGGTAAAGATCAGAAGCACTGTCGTTACAGTCAGAAAGGAATTCCACTCCACCGGCTGACCGGCCGCAATGGCAAGAAAGATCGATTTGATACCTGCAAAGGCTGTAGAAAACAGAGACGGGGCGGCAATAAAAAATGCCAGCTGTATTCCCGCGCGCATCAGCCTTACCTCCCGCTGTCTTTTTTTCATGAGTTTTCCGCCTTTCCAAGTGCCGCATCCACTGCGTTCAGGATTCCTGTGGAGCTGAACGTTGCTCCGGATACGGTATCCACATCTGTACTCTGAGCACTCAGGATGGAATCGATCACACTCTCTGCCTGTGAAAGATATGCACTGTCCTCACCTGGGGCGCTGACTACGTTGATGGATGTGATCTCATCACCGGCAAGTGTCACTTCCACCTGAATGGTCCCGCCGTATCCCTCAGCTTCTCCTGTGTAGGTTCCATCTTTATATACATTATCGGAATCTGCGGTTGCTGTGTCCTCTGCGTCTGCATCGGATACATTGCCGTCTGAAGTGTCTGTTGTTTTGTCATCGCCTGCTGTATCTGCATCACTGCTGCCTGATCCTGCAGATGCTGCCTGATTCTGCATACGATTTACATAACTCGTCTCCAGCGCACTGAGAAGTTCATTCTGCTGCTCCTGAAGTGTATCTACCTTATCTGTCAGAGCCGCGATCTCTTTTTCATTTGCCTGGGCTTTCATGCTGCTGTTATAAAAAAGTACAGCCAGGATCACCAACAGTAAGGAGATCACTCTCATATAAAAATTCTGATTTTTCATCTCTTTTCTCCCTTGTATTTTTAACAATTCTGTAAATTGCTGCATCAGACTCACGCTATGCGAACATATATTGCTACGTCAGATGCTCTCGATCCAGTCCTGTAATCTGCGTATAACTGTCTTTTGGATAAATTATATAGTTTTTATCCATATACATAAATTAGTTTTGATTAATCTTTTTTGTAAAATTAGACGATGCTAACTTACAGTTAGGTATTATATCACCTGTTTTTTTTCTTGTCTACACTTTTGTTAGTAGTCTATAACTTTTTTCAATATGAATTTTTCTGTTTTATGTCTTTTATAAAAAAAAATCATCGCCACTCCTCCCTTTCCGTTGGGAACAGCTGTATGAATTATGGTTAGATATCATTAACTTATGTTTGCCTTTTAATTTCGATTATGATATGATTTTTTCTGAATCTGTAACAGAAATGGAGATTTGTTTTGAAGAAAAAAGAATTGATTTTTATTGCCGGGATCCTGATTCTGGCGGGGGTTCTCTGGCTTGGTTTTCAGATTGCGGGGAAACGTTCCCATAATACGATCCGTATTACCGTTGACGGAAAAGAATTCGGAACCTATTCGCTTTCCCAGGACCAGATCATCCACATCGGAGACACCAATGTCTGCGAGATCAAAGATGGAAAAGTTACAATGATCGAAGCAACCTGCCCGGATCATTACTGTATGAAACAGAAGGCTGTGGACGAGCACGGCGGTTCCATCATCTGCCTTCCTAATAAGGTTGTGATAGAAGGGGAAAATACTGCAGAGGATTCGGAGAGTTCGCCTAAAATTGATGCGGTGACATAAAATTTCCGGAGAATATGCGCAATGCGTGTTCTCCGTAGAGTTTTCTCTGACAGATGATATTCTGTCTGTGCTATTCCTGCAACGATATTCCTGCAACAAATGAAAGGATTTATTTATGAAACGAAAAACAGCTTATCTCGGATTATTTGCCGCAGTAGCGATCATTTTTGGATACGTGGAGTCTCTGGTCCCTGTATTTACAGGGATTCCGGGTATCAAGCTCGGGCTTGCAAACCTGGCGGTGCTTTTTATACTGGACCGATATTCCTTTAAAGAAGCGGCTCTCGTGTCCGTTGTCAGAATCCTGGTGATCGGATTTATGTTTGGAAATCTGTTCAGTATTTTGTATAGTCTGGCTGGCGCTGCGCTTAGCCTGACTGTGATGGATCTTTTGAAAAAACATTCCGGCTTCAGTCTGATCGGTATCAGTGTGGCCGGTGGTGTCACACATAATATCGGGCAGCTGATCGTTGCCATGATCGTGGTGAGCAATACGAGTTTGATGGTTTATGCACCGGCACTGCTGGTGGCAGGAGTCCTGGCGGGGATTCTCATAGGTGGGTTGACAAAGGAGGTTGTGGGACGACTTCCTTTGAATCTATAATTATGTGGTTTGCTTTTTGGATTATGGTTTTCACTTTTTTGAAGTGAGGGGAAATTGTGTGGTTTGATTTTTTAGATTATAGTTTTCACTTTTTGAAGTGAGATAAATTGGGTAGTTTGATTTTTTGGGATTGTAGTTTTCACTTTTTGAAGTGTGAGGAAATTGGATGGTTTGATTTTTTGGATTATAGTTTTCACTTTTTGAAGTGAGATAAATTGGATAGTTTGATTTTTTGGGATTGTAGTTTTCACCTTTTGAAGTGAGAGGAAATTGGATGGTTTGATTTTTTTGGATTATAGTTTTCACTTTTTGAAAGTGAGAGGAAATTAGATGGTTTGATTTTTTTGGATTATAGTTTTCACTTTTTGAAAGTGGGTAATTTGCGAGAAGGGGAAGCACTCATAGTTGCGAAGGCCGTCTCCCCTTCTCGCGCTCTTCCCCTCCTGGCCACGCCGCTGTGATGCGTTATGGAATGTGTAAGTGTATCGGCTCAGTCCTGTATTCTGCTGTATCGGCAGTGACAGGCTGAGCCGATTATTGATTCTGCCATGTATTCTGCTGCACTGGCAGTAACAGGCTGCGCCGATTATTGATTCGGACTTATATTCTGCTGTACTGGCAGTGACAGGCTGAGCCGATTATTGATTCTGTCTTGTATTCTGCTGCACTGGCAGTAGCAGGCTGAGCCGATTATTGCTTCGGCCATGTATTCTGCTGCACTGGCAGTGACAGGCTGAGCCGATTGTTGCTTCGGCACTGTTTATTGCTTCTGGCTGAATGGGAAAGTGGACTGCGTAGCGGGCTTGTTCTCTGGATTGTGGTGTATCGCTGTTATTCAGGAACAGGCTTCGCCAATATATTTACGTCAGCATAAATCGGCTCAACCTTCCACAGCCAACGTAGTAGAATCCATCGCCCCTCCAATATCTTCACATATTTCTACAGCCTACAATAGCTGCGTGCCCGGAAAGGGGGAGCTCGAGGGGGAAAAGCGGGCTTCGCAACTTTGAGTGCTTTCCCCCTCGTACCTGCCCATGCCAAAATGGTCCCCCTGAAAGGGAAAGTACCTGCGTCTCATGCATCCCCCGGAAAGGGCATCACCTGCGTTTCAAGCATCCCCCCCGGAAAGGGCATCACCTGCGTCTCAAGCATCCCCCCGGAAAGGGCATCACCTGCGTCTCAAGCATCCCCCCGGAAAGGGAAAACATCCTCCGGAAGGCGATCAGGCTTCGGTTTCATCATGGAACTGCGGAATCGGAGTTACCGGAGGATGAGGCTCCTCCGGAGGTTCATCGAACTCTCCGGAAATATTCCGATAGAAAACTGCCATACAGGTTTCTATATAAGGCACCAGCCAGATCAGTGCCAGATACAATGTAAATATGGAAAAAATGATCCACGGAACAAAACTTAAGAGCATTTTCATATATTCCCAGTAATGTCCCTTCATAAGCTTTGCACTGGCTTTCAGTGCCTGTACTCCTTTTATGTCCGAATTATCGGACAGGATGTAATAGCTCATGGTGAACGGCATAGCTGCCAGCAGGTTCAGCGCGAACCCGAGAAGTGTGAGCAGCATGTAAGTTACTGCCCAGTTCATCTGCTCCTCCGTTGTATTTCCCATATTGCTTGTAAAAGAAAACCACGCCAGTGGAAGTGATGTCACCAGATTGATCAATGCCAGCACAAAGGATGCCACGATCACATGATCCGGCTGATGGCTGAAAAAGTACAGAAGGTCTCCGAAAGAGTAGGCTTCCCTTCTGGAAATATTCAGATAGATCCGGTAAAGTCCTGCGGAAAAAATACAGATCACCAGAGAAAGGACAAAGCTGAATACCTCTCCTCCAATGATCGCATACAGGGAATCTCCCGGAAAAAGTGCTGTGGAAATATAGCTTGAAACTGCGCTCATCGCCGCAACCGCAATACTCCCGATCACAGGGACCGTAAAATTACCGGCCAGAGTTTCCCCTGCCAGCTTCTTACAGCCCTTCAGATTTTTTCTCATAATTCTGTATCCCTTCGTTATAGAAGGCGGAGACTCATCCAAGCCTCCGCCCCGTCATTTTTTACTTCAGATAAATCATATTCTCATATTTCACATCTGTTTAGTCTGCAAGATTAAACGCATCATGTACCGCATTCATGGCACGTACGCCATCTTTCTCGTTAATGAGAACCGTCACACGAATCTCAGATGTTGCGATCATATTGATGTTCACACCCTCATTGTAAAGGCTTTCGAACATTTTTGCAGCAACACCCGGATTGCTCATCATACCTGCTCCTACAATAGAAAGCTTGGCAATGTTTTTCTCCGCATGAAGCTCAGAATAGGCGATGCGTGCCTGGTTAGCTTCCAGAACACCCATTGCATCGTCCAGATCATTTTTATCAACAGTAAAGGAAATGTCCTTGGTTCCGGCACGGCCGATAGACTGAAGGATCATATCCACATTGATATTTTTCTTAGCCAGGGTATCAAAAAGCTTAAATGCCACTCCTGGTGAATCTTTAAGTCCGATCACAGCAATACGTACTGCATCTGTATCCAGAGCAACACCGCTGATCAGCATTCTCTCCACTGTTACTTCCTCCTTTACCACAGTTCCTTCGCTGTTGTTGAGACTGGAACGTACCACCAGCGGCACGCCGTATTTCTTTGCCATCTCCACAGAACGGTTATGAAGCACTCCCGCACCCAGAGTTGCCAGATCCAGCATCTCATCGTAAGTGATCTCCTTGAGCTTGCGGGCATTCGGAACCTTACGCGGGTCAGCGGTATAAACACCGTCCACATCGGTATAGATCTCACAGGCATCTGCATGAAGCGCTGCCGCAAGAGCTACGGCTGTGGTATCAGAACCGCCACGTCCAAGTGTGGTATAGTCATTATATTTATCAATGCCCTGGAAGCCTGTGACCACAACGATCCTGCGGTTATCCAGCTCTCTGCGGATACGTGCCGCCTCGATCTTTTTCAGGCGTGCGCTGCCATGTGCACTTGTTGTGTGCATAGCTACCTGAAAAGCGTTCAGAGAAACAGCCGGTACTCCCAGACTGTCCATAGCCATGGACATCAGTGCCACTGACATCTGCTCTCCGATGGTAAAAAGCATATCCATCTCACGTTTCGGAGGTTTGTCATTGATATCCTTTGCCATGGTGATCAGCTCATCGGTATACTTACCCATTGCAGAAAGCACGATCACCACGTCGTTTCCTTTTTTGTAATCTTCGATACATCTTCTGGCAACATTAAAGATACGCTCTTTGTTTGCCACAGAAGTACCGCCGAATTTTTTTACAATCAACATGTTCTTTTCTTCCCTTCGGCATCAATCCTTTACACGGATCATTGCCAGTACTTTTCCGGTGAGCTTGCTGATCTTCTCATAATATTCAGCCTGCTTCATCACCGGTGTGATAAATCCGAATTCGTCCGGAAGGTCATCCGGCTCGATGGTCTGTACATCACCAAAAGCTTTTTCCACTTCATCCATAGTAGTATCAGACACACGTACGAAGAAACGTCCCTCAACTTCATCCATATCCATAAGCTTCAGGGCATAGCTGCTCCAGTTTGTCATGATATTTCTGTGGAGATGCTTTGCTTCATCCACAACATCTGCAACTACTGCACTTGCAGTCGGAAGCTTACCTGCTCCGCTTCCGTAGAACATGGCATCTCCAAGAACATTTCCGTGCACAAATACTGCATTAAACACATCATTTACACTGTAAAGCGGGCTACTCTGGCCTACCAGGAACGGCGCTACCATTGCATAGAAAGAATCTCCGATCCTGCGGCTTGTGGCAAGAAGCTTGATGGTCATGCCAAGCTCTTTTGCATATTCCATATCTGCCGGTGTGATCTTTGTGATTCCTTCTGTATAAATATCCTCGTAATTCAGGAATTTTCCGTATGCAAGTGAAGAAAGGATGGCGATCTTACGGCATGCGTCAGCACCTCCTACGTCTGCAGTCGGATCTGCCTCTGCATAGCCCTTTGCCTGAGCTTCCTTCAGAACCGTATCAAAATCACAGTTCTCTGTGCTCATCTTGTAAAGCATGTAGTTGGTGGTTCCGTTAAGGATTCCTGTGATCTCATCGATCTCATCTGCTGTCAGTGAAGAATTCAGTGCACGAATGATCGGGATACCGCCGCCGCAGCTTGCCTCAAAAAGGAAATTGATATTTTTTTCTTTTGCGATCTCCATGAGCTCAGAACCATGCTTGGCTACCAGAGCCTTATTGGATGTGCTTACGCTCTTTCCTGCCTGAAGCGCTCTTTTTACAAAGGTATAAGCCGGCTCGATCCCGCCCATAACCTCAACAACAATATCTACCTCCGGATCGTTTACGATCACTTCATAATCATGAACCAGAACTTTCTCAACCGGATCTCCCGGAAAATCTCTTAAATCAAGAACGTACTTGATGTTAATCTCATCTCCAGCTCTCTTGTTAATGCTCTCATGATTGGTGTTGATGACTTCAACAACTCCGCTTCCTACTGTACCGTAGCCTAATACTGCTATGTTTATCATATGCTTACTCCCTGCCTAAAATTTTCAAATAGTGTATACCGTCTCTCTGCTCAATATCCTCCACCATAGCCTCTGCGTCGCCTTCTCCCGGAAGGATGTCAACGCTCAGCGTCAGCGTTGCGACTCCGTTAATGGGAATACTCTGATGTATGGTCAGGATATTACCGTGAAAACGGGCAATCGTCTGCAGCACCATTGATAAAAGCCCCGGCTCATCGTCCATCTGAATGATAAAGGTGATGGTCTTTCCCTTGGTCTCCTCGTGGAAAGGAAAAATATCGTCCTTATATTTGTAAAAAGAACTGCGGCTGATCCCGGTCCTTTCAGCAGCTTCCTGAACAGTAGCCACCCGTTTGGATTCCAGCAGTCTCTTGGCCTCAACCACCTTGAGAAGTACCTCCGGCACTGCCCGTTCTCTTACTACATAGTATTTTTTCTTTTCAACCTGTTTCTGCATAGCAACCTCTCTGACTGCTGTTCACATTGTGGCCAGCAGCCTCCTGTCCGTTTCATAAAGACAACTGTTTTTGTACAAGAGATATATTATCATAATAAAAGAAACTCCACAAGCGCTTTTTTGCCTGCGGAGTCCTTTTCTCTGTCTCTATGGGGTTCCGTGACAGTAATGTTATTCTTTCTTTTTCGCCAGCGCGATCCATTTCAGGTATGCATTGATAAAAATGTCAATACCACCGTCCAGAACTGCGTCAACATTACCGGTTTCTTCATTGGTTCTATGGTCTTTTACCATGGTGTATGGCTGCAGGACATAGGAACGGATCTGGTTTCCCCAGCCGATATCTGTCACTTCGCCTCGAATGCCGGAAAGCTTCTCCTCGGCTTCCTGCTGTTTCAACAGATACAGCTTGGCCTTCAGCATCTGCATAGCCTTGTCCTTATTCATGTGCTGAGAACGTTCATTCTGGCACTGTACCACGATTCCTGTTGGGAAATGGGTGATACGGATCGCAGAGGATGTCTTGTTGATATGCTGTCCACCGGCACCACTGCTTCGGTAGGTATCAATACGGATATCGTCATCATTGATCTCAACATCCAGATCCTTCTTGATATCCGGCATAACATCGCAGGATACAAAAGAGGTCTGTCTCTTTCCTGCTGCATTAAACGGAGAAATACGTACAAGACGATGAACACCCTTCTCGGATTTCAGATAACCGTAGGCGTTCTCTCCGTTCACCTGGAAGGTTACGGATTTCACACCGGCCTCATCACCGTCAAGGTAATCCAAGACCTCCAGCGCAAAGCCTTTCTTCTCCGCCCATCTGCTGTACATACGATAAAGCATTCCGCACCAGTCGCAGGCCTCTGTTCCGCCGGCTCCTGCGTTCAGCTTGATGATGGCGTTCTCTCCGTCGTACTCTCCGGAAAGGAGTGTCTTCACACGGATGCTGTCAAAGCTTGCCTGAAACTCGTCCAGCATTTCCTGGATCTCAGGGACGATCTCAGGATCATTTTCCTCATATCCCATCTCGATCATGGTTTCCATATCTTCCATCTGTGTTTCCAGATTATGGTATGTCTCAATATCGTCCTTGAGACTCTTTAACTGTTTCATCTTCATCTGGGATGCTTCCGCATTATCCCAGAAATCAGGCGCTTCCATCTCGCGCTCTAATTCTTCGACCTTCTGCTCTTTGTTAGCGAGGTCAAAGTGAATCCCTCACTTCCACTAATGGCTCTGTGTATGTTGCAAGAATACTCTTGAACTGATCTAACTCAACCACAGCTTCACCTTCTTTCTATATATTGATACAGGATTTCCTGCCTGTCTTATACAATACCATATGGGCATGGAAATTACAACGAAAACGTGGTCAGGGCGTAAATATCCTCTCTCCTGTGCTTCAGAAGCGGCAGCTGCTCCCGGACTTTTTTTACCTCGTCCAGTTCCAGTTCCACAACCTTCACAGCCGGCTTCTCTTCCATCTCCATGAGGACTTTTCCCCAGGGGTCTGCGGCAATGGAGTGGCCCCAGGAATGATACCCGGCGTTCAGGTCTCTGGCGGGGGCAGCTCCAATGGTGTATACCTGGTTATCCACGGCTCTCTGGCGGAACATCAGCTCCCAGTGAAGGGGCCCTGTTGTCATGTTAAAAGCAGCCGGCACAATGATCACCTGAGCGCCTTTGTCCACCATCAGCCTGGCAAGCTCCGGGAAACGGAAGTCGTAACAGATGCAAAGACCCATCTTTCCGAATTCCGTATTAAAAACCGTCACCTGATCTCCCGGTGTCAGGGTATCGGATTCTTTAAAATACTGACCGCCTTTTACATCAATATCAAAAAGGTGCATCTTCCGGTGTTTTCCGATCTGATGGCCGTTCCTGTCAAAAACATAGGAAGTATTATATATATGACCGGTTTCGTCTCTTTCCGGCATACTTCCTGCTACGAGATAAATCCCATGATCTTTTGCCATCCGGGAGCATTTTTCCCAGGTATGTCCACCCTCAGTTTCGGCATATTCCGGGAAGTATTTATTCTCGTATGGACAGCAGAACATTTCGGGCAGAACTGCCAGATCGATCTCCTGAAGCTCCGGGCTGGCAAGAAGTTCTGCTGCCTGGGTGATATTGCGAAATTTATCAGTATATACATGTGTCTGGAGAATTGCAGTTTTTATAATTGCCATATTATCATATCCCTTCTCTTACAGCGAAAATTAAGTATCTGCCATATTGGCGCAGGATGACTTTCTCATATGCAGGGCGAGGGAATGAAGCGTATCGGTGGCTACGGCGATTGACGACAACGCAGCATATGAAAAATCAGACAAGTCTATATGACGGTTACTTAATATTCGCTGCACTCTATTCCTGTGTAACAGAAATTCCAGAAAAAATAGCCCCACCGCATCATCCGGGTGAGACTATTTTTATCTTTATTCTCAGATCTTGGCAGCCTTACGTCCGCAGCACTGTTTGTATTTCTTGCCGCTTCCGCATGGGCACGGATCATTCGGGTATACTTTATCTTCTTTTCGCTGAACCGGTTTCTTCGGGCCTGCGCTGTCATCTTTGTTTGTGCCGGTTACCTTAGCAACCTGCTCACGCTCGATCTTCTGCTCCACATGAACATGATACAGCATACGTACAGTGTCTTCCTGAATGGAGCTGATCATGCTGTTAAACATCTCGAATGCGTTCATCTTGTACTCAACAACCGGATCTCTCTGGCCGTATGCCATCAGACCGATACCCTGACGGAGCATTTCCATATCATCGATGTGATCCATCCATTTGCTGTCGATGCATTTCAGAAGGACAACTCGCTCAAGCTCACGAAGCTGTTCCGGTTCCGGGAACTCAGCCTCCTTCGCTTCATAAAGCTTCACAGCCTCTTCCTTCACAATGTGCTTAATCTCATCTTTCTTATGGCCTTTTACCTTCTCTGCGGTCAGCGGGTGGATCGGGATGATCGGAGTGATCGCAGTGTTAAACTCATTAAGATCCCACTCAGAAGAATCCATGTCATCGGAAAAGCACATGTCTGTCATGCTGTCTACGATATCTGTGATCATCTTATAGATGGCATCACGCATATTCTCACCGTCAAGTACCTGGCGGCGCTCCTCATAGATGATCTCCCTCTGCTCATTGTTAACCTGGTCATAGTCGAGAAGGTTTTTACGGATACCGAAGTTGTTGAACTCGATCTTCTCCTGAGCTTTCTCGATGGCATTGGAAAGCATCTTGTGCTCGATCTGCTCATTCTCCTCAACACCAAGGGATGTGAACACCTTCATCAGTCTCTCGGAACCAAACAGACGCATCAAGTCATCCTCAAGGGAAATGTAGAAACGGGATTCACCCGGATCTCCCTGTCGTCCGGAACGTCCACGGAGCTGGTTATCGATACGTCTTGACTCATGACGCTCGGTACCGATGATCTTCAGACCGCCGGCCTCTCTTGCCACATCGTCAAGCTTGATATCGGTACCACGGCCTGCCATGTTGGTCGCGATGGTAACGGCATCTGCCTGTCCTGCCTGAGCTACGATCTCAGCCTCAAGCTCATGGAACTTGGCATTCAATACATTGTGGGGGATTCCCTCTCTCTTCAGCATTCTGCTGAGAAGCTCAGAAGTCTCGATGGTGATCGTACCAACCAGTACCGGCTGATGTTTTGCGTGAGCTTCCTTAACTGCCTCTACAACGGCGTTGAATTTCTCTTTCTTTGTCATGTAAACAGCATCGTCAAGGTCTTTACGCTGTACTACACGGTTGGTCGGGATCTCTACAACGTCCATGCCGTAGATATCACGGAACTCTTTTTCCTCGGTGAGGGCTGTACCTGTCATACCGCCTTTTTTGTCATATTTGTTGAAAAAGTTCTGGAAGGTAATGGTTGCGAGAGTCTTGCTCTCTCTCTTAACCTTCACATGCTCTTTCGCCTCGATCGCCTGATGAAGACCATCGGAGTAACGACGGCCCGGCATGATACGTCCGGTAAACTCATCAACGATCAGGATCTCGTCATCTTTTACAACATAATCCTGATCCTTGTGCATCAGATTATGTGCACGAAGTGCAAGGATGATGTTGTGCTGGATCTCCAGGTTTTCCGGATCTGCCAGGTTCTCGATATTAAAGAATTTCTCAACCTTCTTGATACCCTGCTCGGTAAGGTTGACGATCTTATCTTTCTCATTTACAACGAAGTCACCGGTCTCGATAACCTCCTCACCCATGATGGCTGCCATCTTGGTCATCTCATGGCTGGCCTCACCACGCTCCAGCTGCTGTGCAAGGATATCGCACACCTCATAAAGCTTGGTGGACTTGCCGCTCTGTCCGGAAATGATCAGAGGTGTACGTGCCTCATCGATCAGGACAGAGTCGATCTCATCGATGATACAGTAGTGAAGATCTCTCTGAACAAGCTGTTCTTTATAGATGACCATATTGTCACGAAGATAATCAAATCCAAGTTCGTTGTTTGTTACGTATGTGATGTCACATCCGTATGCCGCACGACGCTCTTCCGGCTTCATGTCGTTAAGTACCACGCCTACAGTCAGGCCAAGGAACTCGTGAACCTTACCCATCCACTCAGCATCTCGTTTTGCCAGGTAGTCGTTGACGGTTACGATGTGGACACCTTTTCCCTCAAGGGCATTCAGATATGCAGGAAGTGTGGAAACAAGAGTTTTACCTTCACCTGTTTTCATCTCGGCGATACGGCCCTGGTGAAGGATGATACCACCGATGATCTGTACACGGTAATGCTCCATTCCAAGTACACGTTTGGCTGCCTCACGTACGGTGGCAAATGCCTCCGGAAGAAGATCATCCAGTGTTGCACCTTCTGCAAGACGTTTCTTATATTCTCTTGTCTTGTCTCGTAACTGCTCATCCGTAAGCTGCTGCATCTGAGACTGATAGCTCTCGGTTTTTTCAACCAGCGGCATGATACGTTTTACCTCACGCTGGCTGCGGGTTCCAAATACTTTTGAAAAAACATTCATGTTTCTGCTCCAATCATTTTATTCGAATAAGACTGCTGTCTCTGATCTGTCCAATTTTGGATCATTCCAGTTCTCTGTTGATATCCGTTATACTGGATCACATATGGTATATATTCTACCACTTTCCTGTTATAAAAACAATGAACAATTATTTAACAAATCATGTCAGGAACAACAGAGTTATTGTTCACTCCGTTCTCAGTAACACAATAGAAAATATCCCGCATAGGACCCAGTTTTCGAGGATCCCGCGGGATATTACAGATCTTATTTCCTTACTTTTGCATTTTTTACACTGCTCCAGGCACCGTAATATGTCTTTCCGCTCACTTTTTTGTATGCACGGATACGAACATAATAAGTGCTTCCCTTTTTCAAACCGGAAAGTGTTCGGGTCAATGCACTGGCGGACACTGTCCTGGACCCTCTCATGGACCTTGATGCCGCATACTGGATCTGATAGCCGGAAGCGCCAGCTGCTTTTTTCCAGCGGACAGTCAGCTTCCCTGAAGCCTTGCTGGACGGTTTGTACTGCACCGGAGCTGTCAGGCGGACGATCCTGCTGCCGTTTTTGTTATAAGCACTTAAAGCAGAGCCCTTGTATGCGCGGACTGTATAAGTATACATGGTTCCTGCTTTTACTGATCCGTCTGTGTAGACCAGCGTATTGCTTCCGCTTACGGTAGCGATATTGACCCACTTGCTGCTGTTTCCGGTCCTTCGATAGATCTTATAGCCGGAAGCATTTGCAGCTTTTTTCCATTTGAAGACGATGCCGGCAGGGCTGTTGGAAGTGCCGGATAACCCGGGCCTGGTAAGCTTTACCGTTGTAAGGGCCGCGGACCGGAACTGGTATACGGCTGACTGTACTTCATCAGTCTTTTTCCATTCAGATTTCTGATAAACATACTTCTGGAAAAAGATATACATGTTATAAGTTGCGGCTTTGTTTATTCCTTTGGCAGATCCGATCCGCCATGTAGTATTCTTCCTGTTATCGGTTGGATTTGGTGAAGTACTCCAGTAAACTGGCACCCACTTCACATCTCCAGGCCCGGGATTTAAATTTGTAGTTCCCGCACCGGTCACGGTAAAATTATAATATTTATTCGGAGTAAATTTCAGCGGAGAATCCAAACCTCTTACAAAACTATCTTTAACATCCGGTATATAAGGTGTATAGGCTGGCGTCGGCGTCACATCATATTTCGGGCGGGTTCCCCTGTAATTCAACTTTAATTTTTTCAGGTTGCTGGTTCTTCCGTCTGAACCCAATACCTTAAGATACAGATCAAATTCTTTCTCTGTATCCAGATTCTTAAGATATATCACAAAGCTTCTGTTTGCAGTAACCGCCACACGAGAGTTTCCCGTATCGACCCTCGGAACATCAGATGTTCCGTCCTTTTTTCTCGCTACAGCTTTGTAGTAGCAGGCTCCGTTTGCATCAACTTTAAGTGTCACATTTACAGAACTGCGGCTTACCCATTTTTCTCCGGTCCATTTTACGTTTATTTTTGGCACCGGTGTTGGTGTCACTGTCAGTTCAGGATCCGCTGTCGGTGTCACTGTCGGTTCCGGACCCGCTGTCGGTGTCACTGTCAGCTCTGGAGCTGACGCTGACATAGCTTCTGCGTTTTCTTCTATACTGTCTCCTGCTTCTTCAGGTATTAGTTCTGTCAATAATACTTCCGGATCATCCTCACTGGAGATCTCTTCTGAAACTCCTTCCTCAGCTCCGCCGAAAGCATCCTCGCTGTTCTCCGCATTTTCCGCGTTTTCCACATCTTCCATGGTTGCATCGGAAGAGTTATCCACCATTTCCTCAGAAATATCCTCACTGTCTTCTGCAGGCTGCTCAGTCTCTCCCATAGACTCTGTAGTTTCCTCTGCGGAAAACATTTCCTGGCTGTCCGCAGCATTTTCTGTGATTTCTGCATCACCGCTGCCATACTCTGCAGCCATACCGGTCGCCGGAAGCACCGTCACACAAAGTGCAGCACTTAAAAAAAGTGCCAGAACTTTTTTCTTCATTTACCTTCCTCCTTTTCTCCGTGAGTTACATATTTGTTATGTCAAGGAGATATTCGCACTCCACACAGTATTATTTTTCAGAAAGTGGGGCTGACTGAAACTTGTACTGTACAGACTGTATCTTATCCGTAGATTGCCATTTGGAATCCTTGCAGGTATATTTGCGGAAGAAAACATACAGATTAAAAGTTCCCTCCTGGTCGATTCCTTCCTTGGAACCGATCTTCCAGGTGCTTCGGATC
The DNA here is from genome assembly GCF_001487165.1 of Blautia massiliensis (ex Durand et al. 2017). Taxonomy (GTDB): domain Bacteria; phylum Bacillota; class Clostridia; order Lachnospirales; family Lachnospiraceae; genus Blautia_A; species Blautia_A fusiformis. The sequence goes on along the minus strand of NZ_LN913006.1, from coordinate 3,086,289 downwards.
CGGTTGGAATTCGGATTCGCAGATGTACTCCAGTAAACAGGCACCCACTTAATGTCTCCGTTTTCCGGATCCTCATTATCGGTACCTGCACCGATAACCTTAAAATCATAAAATGTATCCGGGTAGAATTTCAGAGGAGAATCCAGCCCCTCTACCGTACTGTCCTCTGCCTTTGGTTTGGATGCTTTATGTTTTTTCTCAGAATCTGTTTTTTTCGCCGGGCGGCTGTCCTGATCCAGCTCCATCCGCTTCAGATCACTTAATTTCCCATTCTCATCCTCAATCTGGATATACAGATCAACTGCCTGGTCTGTATCCAGGTCTGCAAGTGTGATCCCGAACTCTTCATCCTCACTGATCAAAACCTCATCATTCACGGTATTTCCGGTCTCGATCTGAGGCACCTGGGAATTTCCGTCTTCCCCCCGCTCTGCCCATTTATAATAGCAGACGCCGTTAACGGCTGACGTAAGCGTTATCTCTGCCTGGGAATAGCTGTCCCATTTAAACCCTGTCCATTGTATTTCTGACTTTTTGGAATCCTTTGTATTGTTTTCTCCGGAACTCAGTTCCAGATCCTCCACAGTCTGTTCTTTTATGGTGTCACCACTTTAAATTCCGCTGCCATACAGGTAGCCGGTATCATGGTCATACCAAGAGCTACACTTAAGATTACCACAGGAAGCTTCTTTTTCATTTTTCCTTTCTCCTTTCGCATATGTCTTCATTATATAATTCTCCCCTATTGCTTGCAACAGAAAAGAAGCCTGATTTTGCTGTGACATAAAAGGCTCCGGAAACCTGCCGATTTCTCACACAGATTCCCGGAGCCTTCCATTCAATATTCAGTTGTGATAATAAAATTCCCTATCAGAACTCTGGTTCGATCAGTCCGTAAGTATTTCCTTTACGTTTATAAACTACGTTAACCTGCTCTGTCTCAGCATTAAAGAATACAAAGAAATTATGTCCGAGAAGCTCCATCTGTACGCATGCATCTTCCGGATACATTGGTTTGATCCCGAATTTCTTGGTACGGATGATCTTAACTTCCTCATCCTCTTCATAATCCTTATCAAGGTATGCCTTCTGGAAGTTTGTGGATTCCTGCTGCTTGTCAACGATCTTGTTCTTGTATTTACGAAGCTGACGCTCAATTACCTCTTCAACCAGATCGATGGATACATACATATCATTGCTTACCTGCTCGGAACGGATAATGTTACCTTTCACAGGGATCGTTACCTCGATCTTCTGGCGATCCTTCTCAACGCTTAAGGTTACTGAAATCTCAGTTTCAGGAGTGAAATACCTTTCAAGTTTACCAAGCTTGTCCTCAACAGCTGTTTTAAGTCCTTCGGTTACTGCTATATTCTTTCCACTAATAATAAATTTCATGACTTCCATCCCCTTTGCTGTTTTATGTTGCTATTATAACATATTAAATTGAATTTTAACATCACTTTTCAAAAATTTCATAAATTTTTTCCAAATTTATTCGATATATTCCTTCAAAATGTTTTTTTTGTCGTGAATGCGCAACTATTAGAGTATTTCATCTAATTAATTCATTACAAATGTATATCTGCACACCAGTGCCAGAAGATTGATGGGACAAAAGCATCTGCTTCACTATTTGTATATACTATTTCATTTTAGCCAGAGCTTCAAAGGGTATACTTCCGCCAAAAATATCCAAAGCACTGCCAACAGTCACATCCAGTCTGCCCTGACCTGCTTTTCGAAGCTCTTCAATATCTGCCATAGAACCCACACCGCCTGCATAGGTCACCGGATGGGCTGTATATTGTCCCAGAAGCTTTGCAAGCTCTGTTTCCACACCTCGGGCCTTTCCTTCCACATCCACTGCATGGACCAGAAATTCGTCGCAGAAGCTTCCAAGCCTTTCCATCAGCTCCGGTGTCACGATCTCTTCTGTAAATTTCTGCCATCGGTCTGTGACAATATAATATTTGCCATCTTTTTTGCGGCAGCTCAGGTCAAGTACAAGATGTTCTTTCCCTGTAGCATCACGGATCTTCTCCAGATTTTTCCAGGAGATCACTCCGTTTTTAAACACATAGGAGGTTACGATCACGTGGCTGGCGCCAGCCTCCAGATATTCTGCCGCATTCTCCGGGCAGATGCCGCCTCCGATCTGAAGCCCTCCGGGATATTTTCCCAGAGCCTGAAGTGCCTGGGCTTTCGTTGCTTCATAGTTCGGGGAATCCTTTCCGTTCAGAAGGATCACATGACCGCCCTTTAATCCTGCCTTCTTATAAAGCTCTGCATAGAATGCCGCATCCTGCTCTGACACAAAATTTTCTGCCGCCTGATCCCCCTGATCCTTCAGGCTTCCTCCTACGATCTGTTTTACTTTTCCGTTATGTATATCAATGCATGGTCTGAATTTCATAATCCTGTCCTCCATTTTCTTTCCATGCACTGATAATAGCATCTGAAACAGTTTTATGCAATGCTGTGGTAAAATATCTGTTATCTTCCTTCTACCGCATTTCCCACTGCGTTTCCGATATCATCCACTGCATTACCTACGCCGTCGCCAAGGTCCTTTACACTGTCACCCAGCTCACCGGATACAGTTCCGTCATTTTCGTTTCTGTCAGCATCCGCAGCTCCGGGTGCTGCTGTCCCGTTATTTCCATTTCCTGCAGGCGTCACGGTAATATTTCCATCGGACATCTCATTGTTATCCGTGCCGGAATCCTTAATGCTCTCTCCATTGTCCTTCACACCGTCATTGTCTGCTTTTTCTTCCATAGTTTCATCTTCTGCGGCAGTATTTTCGTTTGTATCTTTTTCCTTATCCTTCGTGTTTTTATCTTTTTCATCCACTGTTTCATCCGCATTGTTTACCTCTGTGCCGCAGGCTGTAAATGTACACAGAGACAGGGTAAGCAAAGTACCAAAAAGAATCGCCTTCCATTTTTTCATATGATCTTCTCCTTTTTCTAAAAAATTCTGTATTCCTAATATGGCACTTTTTCCGCTATCCTATTCTGGGAAAAATTTCAAAAACCGCAATTTCATCAAAAAAAGACGGGGTCCGATCTTACACGAACCCCGTCTGTATTACCTGTATTTTATTCTGTTGCGGCTCAATCTGTCAGAATCAGCCGATCACGTCACTCATATCATAACGTCCTGCCGGTTTGCCTGCAAGGAATTTGGCTGCTTCTACAGCACCTTTTCCAAAAATAGCCTTGGAATATGCAGTATGCTTGAACTCGATCACTTCGTCCTGACCTGCAAAAATTATCTCATGCTCACCTACGATAGTTCCACCGCGAACTGCGGAGATACCGATCTCCTTATCATCGCGTTTTTCACGTTTCTGGCTGCGGTCATATACATAATGATACTGATTATCCATAGCTTCATTAATGCTGTCTGCCAGCGCAAGTGCAGTACCACTTGGTGCGTCTAATTTCAGGCGGTGATGCTTCTCTACGATCTCCATATCAAAGCCTGCAGCTGCAAGAACCTTAGCTGCGTCCTGAACCAGCTTCAGAAGTGTGTTGATACCAAGAGACATGTTTGCGGATTTCAGCACTGCTACCTTTCGGGATGTTTCTTCCACTTTTGCAAGCTGCTCCTGGCTTAAACCGGTACTGCACAGAACAACCGGGATCTGGCGTGCCGCGCTGTACTCAAGAAGCTTGTCTGTTGCCTTTGCGGAAGAAAAATCAATGATCGCATCTGCCTCTACCTGACATGCGTCAATATCGGTAAATACCGGATAGCTGTTTTTTCCCTGATCTGCAATATCAATACCTGCTACGATCTCAGCATCCGGATCTTTCTCCACAATGCCGCTGATGACCTGGCCCATATGTCCGTTGCAGCCGTGCATGATGATTTTTACCATAGTATATTCTCCTTTACCTTTCGCTTACAGTCAGATCATTTAGCAAGCTTAAGGCCGAATTTCTCGATCTCTTTTGCAAGAGCTGCCTTTGTGTCCTCTTCCATCTCGCAGAGCGGCATACGAAGCGGCCCTACGTTCATTCCCATAAGGTTCATAGCTGTCTTAACAGGAATCGGGTTTACTTCGCTGAACAGCGCATTGATCAGCGGAAGAGCTTTCAGCTGATCCTCTGTTGCTCCCTTGGTGTCGCCGTCGAAATATTTCATGACCATGTCATGTGTAAACTTCGGTGCAACGTTGGAAAGCACGGAAATAACTCCAAGTCCGCCAAGAGAAAGAATCGGAAGTACCTGATCATCATTTCCGGAGTAAAGCTCAAGCTGTCCGTCTGCCAGAGACATCATCTTGGCGATCTGGGAAAGATCTCCTGTTGCTTCCTTGATTCCGACAATGTTCTTTACATTCTTTGCAAGGTAAGCTGCTGTAGCCGGCTGGATGTTGCAGCCTGTACGGCTCGGTACGTTGTACATGATGAGCGGAGTTTCCGGAACTGCATTGGCAATTGCTGTGTAGTGAGCGATAAGACCCTTCTGTGTAGCCTTGTTATAGTAAGGTGTTACAATAAGAAGAGCGTCTGCGCCATAGGAAGCTGCTTCCTTGGACATCATGATCGCTGTCTCTGTACAATTGGAACCTGTTCCTGCAATAACAGGCACACGTTTGTTAACTTTATCAATTGTGAACTTAATTGTCTGAAGATGCTCTCCGTGTGTCAGAGTAGAAGATTCTCCTGTTGTTCCACAGATAACGATGGCGTCTGTGCTGTTCGCGATCTGATCCTCAAGGATCTCCTCAAGTTTCTCAAAATTCACTTTACCGTCTTCATGCATAGGTGTTACGATTGCAACGCCTGTTCCTTTAAAAATTGCCATTTGTCTTCCTCCTTCTTTCTTCTGTGAAATATTGCTTATTCCCGTTCCTGGTCAGTCAGCTCTGTTGTTATCGTGGTAATACTATCCACATAGGGCTTCAAAGCATCCGGAAGCCAGCGTCCGGTCATAATTATATGCATACTTTCATCCTTCTGCTTAAGCATATCGATGATCGTCTCAACTGGAGCGATTCCTTTATCCATAAGCCCGAGGATCTCATCCAGTAGCAGAAAATCACACTCTCTGGTAGCAATTACCTTCCGTGCGAAATTAAGGCCATTGAGAATATTGGTTCTCTCTTCTGCCTTTTCCTGCTCACTTAGGTCATTATAGCAGGTGTCCATTTTTTCGAAACGGAAAATCTTGAAATCAAAATTATCCAGTTCCTCAAGGAAATCCAGTTCTCTGCGTTCCCTGCCCTTGAGGAACTGTATGATGATCACACTTTTTCCCTGTGTAGCAAAGCGCAGCCCCCGGCCTACAGCCAGAGTTGTCTTTCCTTTCCCGTTCCCGCAATAAACCTCTGTTATTTCTCTTTCCATGATTTTTCCTCTTACTGTTAGTGAAACCGGTAATTCCCCATTTTTCTGATTTTTTTAATATTACCGCAGATTGGCTGGAAATGCAAGTGTTACCTTAATGTTCTCACCACTATTCCAAAATATATCCAATGTTACTCAACATATTCCAATTTACTCACCGAAACTTCATAGGCAATCCTTTTTTCTGTTTCGTTTTCACTAATCCGTTTCATGTACTCCCTGCTCTGGATCCTGCCCCAGATCAGTACATGCCCGCCTACTTCAAAAGCAGAAGCATATCTGGCATTTCTTCCCCAGCATATACATGGTATGTAATCGGATTTTCCGTAAGGTCGATTGACTGCCATCAGAAGATCTGCGATCTCTCTTCCCAACGGTGTTTTTCTGTATACAGGCGGTTTACAGATATATCCGTCCAGAAAGATCTGATTGACCGGCACAGTTTCTTCTTCCTCCCCCACAAACTTCACTTCCCGGGCAAAGACTGAAAGCACAAGCCGGTTTCTCTTTTCTTCATGACGGTTATAGGATCGGAACTGTCCGTGGATCTCGATATATTCTCCCACATAATCCTGTGTGATATCGATCAGCCGCTCAGACACCATCACCGGGATCCTGTCCTCCGAATCGCTGAGACGTTTTACCAGGATATCCATCATGTAAAATCCTTCTCCAAAGACCTGATGGCTGAAAGTAAACCCCGTAGCGATCCGTCCCATAACGGATACCTGATTGTTTTCAATAATTTTATCTGCCATAATAAGTAGCTCTCCTTCCTCTTCGTGTATTTCGTCTATATCAATCTATGTGTATTTACGGTATAATATGCCTGAAAAATGAAAAACCAAAAATATTTTTTTATGTCTTGTAATCTCACAAAAATGTGATAGACTATAAATTTGGACATCATTTTTAACAAAAAAGATTACTTATATATGGAAAGAAAGGATTTGGATTATATGAAGACCAAGCGTGAAGATGTTCGTAACGTGGCCATTATCGCCCATGTCGATCACGGTAAAACAACACTTGTTGACGAGCTTTTGAAACAGAGCGGTGTTTTCCGTGAGAACCAGGAAGTCCAGGAACGTGTCATGGACTCCAACGATATTGAGCGTGAGCGCGGCATTACGATTCTCTCCAAAAACACCGCAGTTCATTATAAGGATGTAAAAATCAATATCATCGATACTCCAGGTCATGCGGACTTCGGCGGCGAGGTAGAGCGTGTGCTGAAGATGGTAGACGGCGTTATTCTTCTTGTGGACGCCTTCGAGGGTGCCATGCCTCAGACTAAATTTGTACTTCGTAAAGCTCTCGAACTGAACCTGCATGTTATTGTCTGCATCAATAAGATCGACCGTCCGGAAGCACGTCCGGAGGAGGTTGTCGACGAGGTTCTGGAGCTTCTCATGGATCTGGACGCATCTGACGAACAGCTGGACTGCCCGTTCCTGTATGCCTCCGCAAAGGCCGGCTACGCAGTTCGTAACCTCGATGATAAGCCTGAGAATATGGCTCCTCTTTTTGAGACCATCCTTGATGCGATCCCTGCTCCGGAGGGAGATCCGGACGGAGATACACAGGTTCTTATCAGCACCATCGACTACAATGAGTATGTAGGCCGTATCGGTGTCGGTAAGGTTGAGCGCGGAACCATTTCCGTGAACCAGGAGCTGATGCTTCTGAACCATCATGACCCTGACAAACACGAGCGCGTAAAGATCAGCAAACTCTACGAATTTGACGGACTGAACAAAGTTGAAGTTAAAAGCGCTACCATCGGAGCTATTGTTGCAATCTCCGGTATCGCGGATATCCACATTGGAGATACCCTCTGTGCAGGAGACAACCCGGAGTCCATTCCGTTCCAGAAGATTTCCGAGCCAACAATCTCCATGAACTTCCTTGTAAACGACAGTCCTCTTGCAGGACAGGAAGGTAAATACATCACTTCCCGTCACCTTCGTGACCGTCTCTACCGTGAGCTGAACACAGACGTCAGCCTTCGTGTAGAAGACACCGATACAACCGAGTGCTTCAAGGTTTCCGGCCGTGGTGAGCTTCACCTCTCCGTTCTTATTGAGAACATGCGCCGTGAGGGATACGAGTTTGCAGTCAGCAAACCGGAGGTTCTCTATCACACAGACGAGCGTGGACGTAAACTGGAGCCGATCGAAATCGCATACGTTGACGTTCCGGAAGAATTTTCCGGTACTATCATCCAGAAACTCAGCGAGCGTAAAGGTGAGCTTCAGGGTATGAGCACAGCAAGCGACGGAACTGTACGTCTCGAGTTCTCCATCCCCTCCCGTGGACTAATCGGATTCCGTAACGAATTCCTTACCTCCACCAAGGGTACCGGTATCCTGAACACCATGTTTGACGGATACGCACCATACAAGGGAGACTTCCCGTACCGTAAACAGGGTTCCCTCATCGCTTTCGAGGCAGGCGAGACTGTTACCTACGGTCTTTTCTCTGCTCAGGAGCGTGGTACTCTCTTTGTCGGACCTGGCGAGAAGGTGTACAGCGGTATGGTCATCGGACAGAACGGAAAGGCCGAGGATATCGAACTGAATGTCTGCAAGACCAAGCACCTTACCAATACTCGTTCCTCTTCCGCTGACGATGCACTGAAGCTTGTTCCGCCAAAGATCTTAAGTCTTGAGCAGGCCATTGAATTCATCGACCAGGATGAGCTTCTTGAGGTAACACCGACAAGCCTTCGTATCCGTAAACGTATTCTGGACTCCAGAGACAGAAAACGTGCCGCATTCCGCAAGAGCTGATCGAACCTGGCTATCATTTACTGTTGAGCAGAAACCTTTTACAGTAATTCGGCGCAAAGCCGCATAGTGAATGCGGATGCTTTTATCCGCCTGACCTATATTTATATAAACTGCCATATGGGAAGCATTTCCTGTATGGCAGTTTTTTTCTGCATTTCTGAAAAAAATCCCGATAATTTCCGCCTAATTATTCTGAAAATTTAAATAATTTCAAGTTTTTTGGTTTCTTATGTTATCACGCTTTACTTTGCCACAATATTTTTGTGATTTTTTTATCAAAATTATTCCGTATTTTTGTTAATTATTTATCGAATTCTCTATTGACGTCTGGAATCACTTGAATTATAATGTGTACATGATCGTTTGACAAAAGTTTAACGTTAATGTTTTAACCACATGTTGCGTTTTATCTTTTGCCCACCCTTCATATGTGTGCATGTTTTTTGTCAGTGCTGACAATTTTTTAACATGTTTTTTGTGCACAGTGCTGAATTTTAAAAATTTTTTTTAAGATTTTTCCAATAATTCAGCGTTCTGCAAAGTAAAATTTACAGTATTTTCCCCTAATTTTCTGTTCGTCATTTTGCACATAGCGGCAAAATTCAGAATTTGCGTTTTTTTCAGAATTTTGATACTATATCAGTATCGAAACTGAAAATTCAATCAGATTGAATCAACAACGAAACGCAGCGCGGGGACTTACAAAAACTCTGCAGCATCTGCCGGCGAAAAAAGGATAAGCCCGCAGGACCACAGACCATTATCATATGAAAACAGGAGGATTCCACATGGCAAAGAAAGAAACTATCCCTACCATCATCGACACTCCAGAAGCCCTGACCGCGAAAATGGCTGCAATGAAAGAGGCACAGAAGATCTTTGCTACCTACACACAGGAGCAGGTCGACAAGATCTTTAAGGCAGCTGCTACTGCTGCTGACAAGATGCGTATCCCACTTGCCAAAATGGCTGTTGAGGAAACAGGCATGGGTATCATGGAAGACAAGGTTATCAAGAACCATTACGCAGCAGAGTATGTTTACAATGCATATAAGAACACTCAGACATGTGGTGTTGTAGAAGAAGACAAGGCATACGGACTCAAGAAGATCCTGGAACCTGTAGGACTGATTGCTGCAGTTATCCCTACAACCAACCCGACCTCCACAGCAATCTATAAATCTCTTATTTCCCTAAAAACCCGTAATGCGATCATCATCAGCCCGCATCCGCGTGCTAAGAAATCCACTATTGAAGCTGCAAAAGTTGTTCTGGAAGCAGCTGTTGCCGCAGGTGCGCCGGAAGGAATCATCGGATGGATCGATATCCCAAGCCTTGACCTTACCAACATGGTAATGCAGAACGCAGATATCATCCTTGCCACCGGTGGTCCCGGAATGGTCAAAGCAGCTTACTCCTCCGGTAAACCGGCTGTTGGTGTAGGACCCGGAAATACACCTGCCATTATTGATGACAGCGCAGATATCCGTCTTGCAGTTAACTCCATCATCCACTCCAAGACCTTTGACAATGGTATGATCTGTGCTTCCGAGCAGTCCGTAACTGTTCTGGAGAGCATTTATAAAGAAGTGAAGGAAGAGTTCCTTTACAGAGGATGCTACTTCCTTAAAAAAGACGAGATCGAGAAAGTCAGAAAGACCATCCTTATCAACGGCGCACTGAATGCCAAGATCGTAGGACAGAAAGCTGCTACTATCGCTGAAATGGCAGGCGTTACTGTACCGGCTGAGACCAAGATCCTGATCGGTGAGGTTGAGTCCGTTGATATCAGCGAAGAATTCGCACACGAGAAGCTTTCCCCTGTACTTGCCATGTACAAGGCCAAGAATTTTGACGATGCTGTTGCAAAGGCTGCGCAGCTCGTTGCAGACGGCGGCTATGGTCATACCTCTTCCCTCTACATCAACGTAAATGAAACAGAGAAGATGGATAAATTCGAAGCAACTATGAAAACCTGCCGTATCCTTATCAATACACCTTCTTCCCAGGGTGGTATCGGTGACCTTTATAACTTCAAGCTTGCTCCATCCCTTACTCTTGGCTGCGGTTCCTGGGGCGGTAACTCCGTATCCGAGAACGTTGGTGTCAAACACCTTCTCAATACCAAGACTGTTGCTGAAAGGAGAGAGAATATGCTCTGGATGAGAACACCGGAAAAGGTTTACTTTAAGAAGGGCTGTATGCCGGTTGCTCTTGATGAGCTCGGTACTGTTATGGGCAAGAAACGCTGCTTCATCGTAACAGACTCCTTCCTCTACAAGAATGGCTACACCAAACCGATCGAAGATAAACTGGATCAGATGGGCATCGTTCATACATGCTTCTCTGATGTAGCTCCTGACCCGTCTCTCGCTTCCGCCAAAGCCGGTGCCAAGGCTATGACAGCCTTTGAGCCAGACTGCATCATCGCTCTTGGCGGCGGTTCCGCAATGGATGCCGGCAAGGTTATGTGGATGCTTTATGAGAATCCGGACGCTGACTTTTCCGATATGTCCATGGACTTCATGGATATCCGTAAGAGAGTTTATACCTTCCCGAAGATGGGTAAAAAAGCTTACTTCGTAGCGATCCCGACCTCTTCCGGTACAGGCTCCGAGGTTACTCCTTTCGCCATCATCACAGATCAGGATACCGGCGTTAAATGGCCACTGGCTGATTACGAGCTTCTCCCGGATATGGCGATCGTAGATACCAATAACATGATGAGCGCACCGAAGGGACTTACCCGTGCTTCCGGTATCGATGTTATGACACATGCCATTGAGGCTTATGTTTCCATGATGGCTTCCGATTACACCGATGGTCTTGCACTGAAAGCGATCAAGCTTGTATTTGAGTATCTGCCGCGTGCATATAAAGATGGCAATGACGTAGAGGCCAGAGATCACATGGCTAACGCTTCCTGCATGGCAGGTCTTGCATTCGCCAATGCATTCCTCGGCGTTAACCACTCTCTCGCTCACAAGCTCGGTGCTTTCCACCACCTGCCACACGGTATCGCAAACGCAGTTGTTCTTCTGGATGTTATGCGTTACAACAGTGCTGAGGTTCCGACTAAGATGGGTACTTTCCCACAGTATCAGTATCCGAAGACACTTGCACGCTACGCTGAGATCGGACGTTCTGTAGGTCTTACAGGCAAGAACGATGCAGAAGTATTCGAAAAACTTCTTGCTAAACTGGATGAGCTTATGAGAACTATCGAGATCCTGCCGACGATCCGTGATTACGGCGTAGATGAGAAGCATTTCCTGGAAACTCTGGATGAGATGTCCGAGCAGGCCTTCAATGACCAGTGTACCGGTGCCAACCCGAGATATCCGCTTGTATCCGAGCTGAAAGATATCTATCTGAAAGCTTATTACGGAGAAATGCCAAATAAAGAAAAGAAAAAAGCCAAATAAATGTGGAACATCCTTTTAATGAAACACAGTCGGGAGTCTATTCACTCCCGACTACGTTTCATTTGCTTATTCCCTCTTGCAAAAGATCCCCGATACAGGGCTGCATGAACAGACTGTACCGGGGATCTTTTATTCAACTGCTTGGTAATGATCGTTTATTTCAAGCCATACTCTGCTGCAAGTTTTTTAAATTCAGGAAGAGAATTCACAATTGTCTCATAAGATACACAATATGCAAGTCTCACATAACCGGGGCATGCGAAGGAGCTTCCCGGTACCATAAGGATGTTATATTTCTTACCGGCTTCACAGAAGGCTTTTTCGTCTTCAACCGGAGATTTTACAAAGAGATAGAAGGCACCCTGTGGTTTGATACACTCAAATCCGCATTCTTTCAGGCCATTATAAAGTGCCTGCCGATTTTTATCATAAGCTACAAGATCCGTCTTGGCGTCTACACATTTTGCAACTACCTTCTGGATCAGGGACGGTGCATTTACACAGCCAAGTGTACGGTTTGCAATGGTTGCTGCAGAGATCAGCTCTTCGCTTCCGTCTGCCTCATCAGGGATCACCAGATATCCGATACGTTCACCCGGAAGGGAAAGAGATTTGCTGTAGGAATAGCCCACAACAGTATTGTTATAATATTTCGTCAGGTATGGGACCTCCACGCCATCATAAGCCAGCTCACGGTATGGCTCATCGGAGATCAGGTAGATCACACTTCCGAACTCTTTCTGTTTTGCTTCCAGGATTGCGGAAAGTTTCTTGATCGTTTCTTCTGAATATACAACTCCGGTAGGATTGTGTGGGGTATTTACGATAACTGCTCTTGTCTTCGGTGTGATCTTCTGTTCAAATTCAGCGAGATTTGGCTGGAAGGTTGTGGTATCCGGAGAGATTTCCACAAGGACACCATCATAATTGCGGACATATGCACCGTATTCCAGAAAATATGGTGCAAAAACGATCACCTCTTCTCCAGGATTCAGGATTGTTTTCAGGATCACATTCAGTCCGCTTGCAGCACCGACGGTCATGATCAGATTCTTTGCGGAAAATTTCGTATCGAAACGTCTGTTGAGGGATTCTGCGATGGTCTGGCGTACATCCTCAAAGCCTGCGTTGCTCATATATCCGTGAAGAACTGTCGGATCCGTAGTGTTTACAAGCTCGATAATTGCTTCGCGGACGCTGTCCGGTGCCGGTACACTTGGATTTCCGAGACTGAAATCAAAAACCTTGTCTGCGCCGTATTTCGCACGGAGGCGGTTTCCTTCCTCAAACATCATACGGATGGCGGAATTATTTTTTACGTAGGGTTTCATTTTTTCTGATATCATTTTGTGCTCTCTCCTTTTATCCGATTTTACAGGGTTTCATATCATTATTTCTACCATAGTCAGAATCTGTTGTACTGTCTACAATTTTACCCCGTCTTGCTTCAGCGTGTCAATACTTTGTCTAGGTAAAGTGCTTCATATTTTCCTATGGACAATGCTAGTGTACCTGTTTGTCTTCCGGTTTCGTTCGCACGATCCATACTGACAGCGTGCTTCCCACCAGCGCGATCACGAATCCGGCCAGAACATCTGTCGGATAATGAACCCCAAGATACAGTCTGGAAAATGCCACCAGTGCTGCCAGGACTACTGCCGGGATTCCGAATTTCTTCGGAAGCATCCGAAGCATTACCAGAGCAACGGCAAAGGATGCTGTGGTGTGACCTGACGGAAAAGAGAAATCCTTCGGTTTGGTGATCATAGGGATGAGAGCTTCGATTTCCGCAAAAGGCCTTGGTCTTGCCACTATATTTTTGAGAAGCAGGTTGGTAACGATCGCCCCGAAGATCAGGGACAAGGCTGCCGCATAGCCTGTTTTTCTTGTCTTTTGAACAGCAAGAAGAACAACTGCACAGAGGATCCAGAACCATCCTCCGTTTCCCAGAAATGTAACAGATTTCATAAATGGTGTCAGCATATCCGTTCTTAAATATCGCTGGATCAGGAGAAGGATTTCTCCGTCCAGCTGTTGTATTGACTGTAAAATATTCATATACCTTTTACTGATCAGACGCTACCGCAATCTGCTTTGCGAGCTGTTCATAGCCATGCAGCTGCTCGGCAGTTTACCTGGTCAGATCAGCTTTCTCCTCTTTCTTTATTTTTCATTTCTTTATTTTTCAGCAGACAGAACAGCTTTCTTTTATATTTCTGCATCTGCAACTGTCTGATTTACTTATCATCTATTATACTGTATTTTTCTTGATTTTCTGATAACAAAAGCTAAATATTTTATAAATAAAACGCCCCTGCACTGCCGAAATTTCACACAGTACAGGGACATCTCCTTTCCGTTACTTAAAACTTTCTATATAAACTTTTCTTTTTCTTTCAGGATGGCTGCGCTTTACGCTCCGCGCTCTGCCTCCCGCTCCTTATAATGATGTGCCTCCTCCAGCATCATATCTTTCACCTTCATCAGTCGGATCTGGGTACTTCTCTCGTTCTCATCCAGCTTCATGGTGATGTATTTGATGTTTGCCTGTGCTTCCGGTATAATGACATGCTCCAGGGCATTTACACGACGCCTTGTTTTTTCGATCTCGGAAGCCATAAGCTGACAGGCCTTTTCCACTTCTGCCAGACGAAGCATATCCGGCAGGATGTCTGCCAGGGATTTTACCGCTCCGTCCAGATCACTGGATGTAAAAGCAAAGCCATAGGAATAGATATCGTTAGCATCCGGTGTTCTTGTTTTGTATTCAAAAACAGGAATATCCACACTCATGACATTCTTTTTTCCGGTTTCCAGATAAACTTCCTGCTTGGGAGCCATCAGTGCCGTATTCAGCGTCTCCTCCGACATTCCTGCTTTTGCAATGACAAAATTGGTGTTGGCGCTTCGGATACCGGCTTCTACTTTTTTTCGCAGCTCCATATTCTCCCGTACCAGATCCAGGAACTGTCTCATCAGCTCGTCCCGCTTATCCTTCAGGAGCTTATGGCCACGTACTGCAGTCACCAGCTTCTTTTTCTGCTTCGTAAGCTCCATACGGGTAGGATTCACCTGTGTTGATGCCACAAATCATCCCCCCTTTATACTTTTCCGTAATACTGATCAAGGAATTTGTCATCGATACGTTTCAGCTCGCTTCTCGGAAGAATGGAAAGCAGCTTCCAGCCGATGGCCAGTGTTTCCTCAATATCACGGTTAGCCTGATAGCCCTGGGAAACATATTCCTTCTCGAAAGCATCTGCAAATTTTGCATAAATCAGGTCAATATCGGAAAGAGCTGCCTCACCAAGAATGGTCATCAGCTCTTTGGCCTCTTTACCACGGGCATATGCGGCAAACAGCTGGTTCATGGTGTTTGCATGGTCTGCTCTTGTCTTGCCTTCACCGATACCCTTATCCTTCAGTCGTGACAGAGACGGAAGAACATCGATGGGCGGTGTGATTCCCTTACGGTAAAGCTCACGGCTCAGGATGATCTGTCCCTCTGTGATGTAACCGGTAAGGTCCGGGATCGGATGGGTCTTATCATCCTCAGGCATAGTCAGGATCGGAACCATGGTGATACTTCCTGATTTTCCTTTCTGACGGCCTGCACGCTCATAAAGAGAAGCAAGATCTGTGTACATATATCCGGGATATCCACGACGTCCCGGAACCTCCTTACGAGCCGCGGAAACCTCACGGAGCGCATCCGCATAGTTTGTAATATCTGTAAGGATTACCAATACGTGCATGTCTTTTTCGAAGGCAAGATATTCAGCCGCTGTCAGTGCCATTCGCGGAGTAGCGATACGCTCAACAGCAGGGTCATTTGCCAGGTTTACAAAAAGAACAGTACGGTCTATCGCTCCGGTTTCCTTAAAGCTCTCTACAAAGAAGTTGGACTCCTCGAAAGTGATACCCATGGCTGCAAATACAACGGCAAACTGCTCATCTTTTCCGCGAACCTTCGCCTGTCTTGCGATCTGTGCCGCAAGCTGTGCATGGGGAAGACCGGATGCGGAGAAGATCGGAAGCTTCTGTCCGCGTACCAGGGTGTTCAGTCCGTCAATCGCAGATACACCCGTCTGGATAAACTCCTCCGGATAGCTTCTGGCCGCCGGATTCATGGGAAGTCCATTGATATCTCTTCTCTCTTCCGGAAGGATCTCCGGGCCGTCATCAATGGGACGTCCCAGTCCGTCAAAAACACGACCCAGCATATCGCCGGATACACCCAGCTCCATGCTCCGTCCCAGGAAACGTACCTTGCTGTTGGAAAGGTTGATACCCGTGGAGCTCTCAAACAGCTGCACCAGTGCATTGCTTCCGTCGATCTCCAGAACACGGCATCTTCTTGTTTCGCCATCGGCAAGCTCAATCTCACCAAGCTCGTCAAATGCTACATCTTCAACGCCCCGTACCAGCATCAAAGGGCCGGCAACTTCCTGTATGGTCCTATATTCTTTTGGCATTTTACAGGCCCTCCTTTCCCAGAAGTTCTGCAGTCTCTGCTGCCAGCTGGCGGGTTACTTTCTCATATTCTGCTGCCAGCTGATCTTCTTTTGTATATTTATAACGGCCGATCTGCTCACGTACCGGAAGCTTTACGATATCATTGATATCTGCGCCCTGTTTCAGCACATCCAGACCCGCATCATAAAATGCAAGTACCAGACGCATCATATTGTGCTGTTTTTCCAGAGATGTGTAGGTATCGATCTCGTGGAAAGAGTTCTGGTGGAGGAAATCCTCTCGGATGGAACGGGCTGCTTCCATTTTCAGTCGGTCACCCGGAGAAAGCGCATCCATACCTACCATCTTTACGATTTCTTCCAGCTCTGCCTCTTCCTGAAGAAGGGTCATCATTCTCTGACGGAGCTTCATCCAGTCATTCGCTACATTTTCGTCAAACCATCCGCCAACGCTGTCCAGATACAGAGAATAGCTGGTCAGCCAGTTGATCGCCGGGAAATGACGTTTGTATGCAAGGTTTGCATCCAGTCCCCAGAATACCTTTACGATTCGAAGTGTCGCCTGGGAAACCGGCTCGGAGATATCACCACCTGGAGGAGATACGGCGCCGATCGCTGTCAGGGCACCCTCTCTTCCGTCTTTTCCACTGCAGATCACATGTCCGGCACGCTCATAGAACTGTGCAAGACGGGAACCAAGATATGCAGGATAACCTTCCTCGCCTGGCATCTCCTCCAGTCGTCCGGACATCTCACGGAGAGCCTCAGCCCATCTGGAAGTAGAATCTGCCATCAATGCTACGGAATATCCCATATCACGGAAATACTCCGCAATTGTAATACCTGTATAGATCGACGCCTCACGAGCTGCAACCGGCATATCTGAGGTATTGGCGATCAGAACCGTACGCTCCATCAGGGATTGTCCTGTTTTCGGATCCTTCAGCTCCGGGAACTCGTTCAGAACATCTGTCATCTCATTTCCACGCTCACCGCAGCCGATATAAACCACGATATCTGCCTCAGCCCATTTTGCAAGCTGATGCTGGATAACCGTCTTACCGCTTCCGAACGGGCCGGGAACTGCTGCCACACCACCCTTGGCAATAGGGAACATGGTATCAATAACACGCTGTCCTGTTACCAGAGGCTTGGCTGGCGGAAGTTTCTTCTTATATGGACGGCCACGTCGTACCGGCCAGTGCTGCATCAGGGTCAGCTCTTTATCGCCGTCTGCTGTGGAAAGAACTGCAACGGTCTCATCCACGGTAAACTCGCCGGATTTAATTTCCTTCAGAGTACCTTTCATATTGGGAGGTACCATGATCTTCTGTGTAACAACGATAGTCTCCTGAACGGTTCCAAGAACATCGCCGCCCTCCAGCGGATCTCCCACCTTCGCAACCGGAATGAAATTCCATTTTTTGTCCCGCTTCAGGGCAGGAACCTCAACGCCTCGTTTCAGGTTGTTGCTGCCTGCTACCTTCATGATGTCATCCAGCGGACGCTGGATTCCATCGTAAATGCTTGTAATAAGGCCAGGACCAAGCTCCACGGAAAGGGGCACCTCCATGGACTCTACCGGTTCTCCCGGACGAAGTCCTGAAGTCTCCTCATATACCTGTATGGAAGCCTCATCTTCATGCATCTCAATGATCTCACCGATCAGACGCTGGCTGCTTACACGAACCACGTCATACATATTTGCATCCCGCATACCCTTGGCAATTACCAGCGGTCCTGCCACCTTCTTAATGGTTCCTCTGCTCATCTGAACCAATCACCTGCTTTCTTGTCACTCATTACTGAAAAGAATATCGGAGCCAACTGCCGTCTCCACGGATTTCTTTACATTTTCGATACCTGCACCTGTATTTCCGGAAATTCCGGGAATCTGAATGATCGCAGGCATCAGCTCCTCACTGTATTTACTGATCTCTGCGGAAAGCTGGGCCGCCAGCTGTTCCGTAATATAAATAACCGCATATTCACCGGCCGCCAGACGGTTAAGCTTCTCTTTACCATCTGCAGGATCCTCCACCGGAAAAGTATCAAGGCCAAGAGCCGCAAACCCGTAAATGCTGTTATAATCACCTAAAACTGCGATCTTATACATACATTTCCCTTGCCCTTTCCCGGATAAACTCTTCCGGAAGGCCGCTGCGCTTTCCGGTGAGAATGATCCGCACCGTCTTGATCTCATTTTCACGGGCAAGCACATAGGCTACCAGCGGTCCCAGTGAAAATGAATTGTACAGCTGAGGGCGGATGGTCTCCATGATCTGGTTATCACACCATCTCTCAAAAGCGGAAGCTGATTCCGCCAGTGCCAGAGCTCCGTCCCCATATTTCGTTTCTGCCAGATAACCCATGATCTGAGCCATTCCGCTTACTGCCGCGTGGATCAGTCTCTCCTTATCCAGTGTGTCACATTCTGCCATGGCTTTTTTCATAAAGTCCGAACTTTTTCCTGTTTTGCAGGCACGGACTGCGATCCGGATATCTGCTACCGCTACCGTGGATTCCGCATACTGCCGGACGATCTCTTCTTTTGACCGTTCTCCGGCTTTTTTTATGGCATCCAGTGCTGCCCTGTCTACGATAATATCCGCAAGCTGTCCGTCTCTTGTGTGCAAAAAGGTCTCATAGGCTTCTCTTGCCGCTTCCCGCATATCCTCAGGAAAACGATCATATTCCTTATCTGTCAGGAATTTCACCATATCCTCTCCGTCAATGGAACAGTCGCTGAAAAAAATATTCGGCGCTGCCCCTTGCAGGATGCTTGCCTTCACAGCCGCTTTCAGGTTATGGAAAAGATCCTGATAGGAAAGAACAGAAAACACAGATCGGTCCGCTACCAGCGAATCCATGATCTCCCAGATCTTTTCTCTCTCTCGAGAAAGAATGGCATCCGCACCGGCTGCAGGATCACCGTTTCCCCAGCCCTTCTCTGTAAGGATCTGAAGGCACTGCTGCTCATCCTGACATGCCAGAAGCTGCTCGATCGCTGCCTGATTCAGAAGTCCGGTCTCCAGAACACGTATCCGCGCCACCGCATAGGCATAATCTTCACCAAACATCATTCACGCCCTCCTTTTTGCGATGGTGTTTTACGCAAACAAAATCTTTCTTACCTGATCCAGAAGCTCATCCCGCTTCTCTGCGAACATGGCATCAATGGAACAGTTTTCCTCAATGCCGCCGTATATCAGGATAAAACCTCCGTCTATGTTTCGGGTTTCACCGGAAATTTCCAGCACACCACCCTTTTTCTGTGCCAGGCTCTTTATTTCCTCACGGAAACCTGCCGGCATACGTTCCAGATCCTTTTTTGAAAAACAGATCTCTCCTTCTCTTGGAAGAAGATATTTCTCAGCCATATTCTTAAGGATCCCAAAATATTTTTCTTCATCCAGATTCTTCACACGGTCACAGGCATCTGCGATCACATTTCCGATCAGCTCCTGCTTGGCTGCAAGAACTGCGGTACGCTTCTTCATATCTGCAGCGGAAGCTGTCCGCTCTTCATAGCTTTTCACCTTTGCCCTGGACTGTTCTTCTCTCTGCTGCCGGATCTTATCTGCCTTTTCTCCGGCTTCCCTGAGGATCTCTGCGGCTTTTTTCTCCGCATCACTGATCGTAACGGCTGCAGAAGCATCGGCCTCTTCAAGAATCTGGCTTACCATCTTCTCTAATCCTGTCATGCTCTGCCCCTCCTGATGAATCAAACCTGAATTCCGCTGACTGCAAGAATGGAGATCAGAAGAGCCAGAATCGCATATGTCTCAACCATTGCAGGGAAAAGCATGGCTTTACCGAACTGCTCCGGTTTCTTGGCTACGATACCGATGGAAGCTACGGAAGTTTTTCCCTGATGGATTGCAGAAAGAAGACCTGCGATAGCAATCGGAAGACAAGCCACAAAGATCATAAGACCGGTTTCCAGGGAAATATCAGCAACACCTCCGCCCAGGATACCAACCTTGGAAAGTGCAAGGAATGCTACCAGCAGTCCGTAAATACCCTGCGTACCGGGAAGAAGCTGAAGAAGCAGAACCTTGGCAAATTTGTCCGGGTCTTCTGTTACAACGCCTGCTGCTGCACGGCCGGCTGTACCAACACCGATGGCGGAACCTATACCTGCAAGAGCTACGGAAATTGCTGCTCCCAATAATGCCCAAACGATACCACTCATAATATTAATCCTCCTTAATATCTACATATTTTGTATTTTCGCGGAAGGGGTGGAACTCTTTTCCTCCGCCCTCAAAGAATTTACCGAAAAACTCTACGTACTGTAATCGGCAGGTGTGCACGTATGCACCCAGAAGATTGATCAGAAGGTTAAAGATATGACCAATCACAAATACAAGGATAAATACGATCCATCCCAGAATACTGTCTCCCAGCATACTTCCCATCTGGTTCATAACTGATGCGATAACTCCGGTAGCAAGTCCCAGGGCCAGAAGTCTGGAATAGGAAAGGATATCACTGACCCATCCCGTGATATTGTAAAGATCGTAGGCTCCAAGCGCCAGCCTCAGGAACGGATTCTTCTTATCTCTTCCTGACATAAAGAGAATTCCCACAGCACCGATGATCGCCATCCATTTTCCGACCTGTATCACTGCCGGTGAAAGATTCAGATCCATCTGAGAAATAGAACGGAACATGCTGCTTGGGATAAAGATCAAGATCAGTCCCATAAGAAGCAGGAACCAGAGTACTACGTCACAGAAAAAGTCGAGATATTTTCTGTCACGTAACAGCATGTAGCCCTTAAGACCCATTCCCAGAAACATATGGATCAGACCAAACAGCATGGAGAACACCAGAAGTCTCATTGGCTCATTTAACGGTGCAAACCATACCGGCTTCACCGTGACCGGCCTGTGCAGATATACCTTCGAAAATACATCGATAAAATCTCCGAAATATCCGCCAAACATCACGCCCCAGAACAAAGTGGACAATCCACAGTACATAAAAAGCCGGATGGATTTCTGCATTCCGCTCTCCATCCTGGGGAACTTCAGAAGTACTCCCAGACAGACTGCAAAGACGATCAGTCCATATGCTGCGTCTGACAGCATCAGTCCGAAAAGAAATACATAGCAGGCTGTCATGATCATGGAAGGATCGATCTCTCCCTTTCCGGGAAGACCAAATGCTGCCAGAACTCCCTCTCCTGCTGCTCCGAATTTGCCGTTCTGAAGGGCAACCGGAACATTTTCTCCCTCAGCATCTTCTGCTTCAAAAACAATATCGTACTTCTCCGTAAGCCGTTTCTCCATTGCAGGAACCTGTTTCTTCGGAAGATATCCTGTCACAAAAAAAGTGCTCTCCGACTGGCGGAGCTGTCCTAATACCTCATATTTCTGTGCACGGATCCGGAAATAATCGGACAAAAGCTGAAGAGAGCTCTTCCTGTCGTGAAGAGCGCGTATCTGTTCCCGGATCTGTTCGGACTCTTCCTGAATGCGTACCACTTCATTCTTAAGGTTCTCCAGCTCCTGTGCCGGAACCTCTGATACCAGCTGTGCCGGTCTTGCAAATCCCTGCATCCGAAGCGCTTCTTCCAGTTCCTGTGCCTGTGCTTTCAAGCAGACAACCACCAGGCTCAGCTTACCGGCATCATTTGAGATTTCCCGAATGTCAAAGGCTTCAAGCTGTGGTGCATCCGCTGCCAGCTGACTGTATACCTGATCCAGAGTTATATTTCCATCAATACTTCCCACAAGTACCGCTGCTTTCGCTGTACCGCCGAAGTTCATCGGAATATCCAGCTTCAGCCATGGAGCAAGAGCTGCTTCCTGCTGTTCTAGCTTAACTGCCGCCGCACTGTTCTCTGTAAGCTTCTTCCGGTATCCCTGAATTTCTCTGGCTGTTCTCAGGATCTCTTCCTGATCCCGGATAGCTTCTTCCTCCTGCTTCCTTCCGATCAGCGGTTTCCCTGCCAGGGATGCCAGCATGGATTGCTTTTCCTTCGAAAATTCATCCAGTATTTCGATTGCCTGATCACAAAGGGATGCGTTCTTCTCAAAGATCAGCCGGGCATTCATAGTATCCATCGTCTTAAGCTCCGGATCCAATTCCGCTGCATCGATCTCCAATACTCCAAGTGACTGCAGTTCTTCCAATATGGCCTTACGGTTCTTTTTCATTGCGCAGATACTGATTCGCTGCATCTGCAATACTGCCATTTTCGCACTCCCCCTCTCAGAACAAACTGTCCATTACTGTCTGGATCGCCTGCTCGTGCTTCGACTCCGCTTTCTTTTTCAAAGCTGCAAGCTCTTCCTCCGCCTGTCCAACGACAGTGTTCTCTGTACTGTGTGCACGTTCTTCGGCTGCTTTCATATCAGATGCCGCCTGTTCGCCGGCGGCTGTTTCCGCCTTTCTGATAATATTCTCTGCCTCTTTCTCAGCTTCGCTGATGATACTCTGTGCACGGACGGATGCATCCTTTATCTTCTGCTGTGCTTTTGCCTCCGCCTCTTTCACTGCCTTGATCGTTTCCTGGATCATCTGATCACCGCCTCTCTGCATATCCAAATTGTACCACAATCGCTTTTTCAAAACAATGTTTATTATGCAATTTAACGATAAATTTATTTGTATTGTGTCAAAAAGTCGTCATATATGTTATATTTTTGCCATTTTTTCGCGCACTTTTTATTTGTTTATTCTATTCATATTTTTTATTTTTATTCAAAAAAAGCCATCAGCCCGATGAAAATGTTTTTTACATCTTCATCAGACTGATGGCTTTCAATTATGAACAGACGGTGAATGCGGACTAACCTATTCACCCGACCTACAGTGGCTATCTGTTCTATTTGTTAATTGTACAGGTAATTTGCAATGTCTTCGCTTTTGATATTCTCAGCATCAATCCATATCGGATCAAGTAAAACCTTCTTATCAATCTTTGTTTCCTTCTTCGGTGCAGTAGACTGAATAGCCGCCCACATGGTCTGATATCCCATCGCATAAGGATTCTGTGAAAGCACTCCCAGTTCTTCCCCTTTCTGGATCGCTTCCTGCTGTTTGCTGGTTGCATCTACGCCTACCATAGCAACTTTATTTTCTCCTGTGTCCTTATTTACCTCCAGAAACATTTCAGAAACCTCGGCATTGGTGCAGAAAACACCATCCAGTGCCGGATATTTATCCAGAACTTCCTTCATGGCTTCCTTCATATCATCAACCTGGTCAGAATATACGGTTTCCACCACTTTAATATCCGTATAATTTGCAATATTATCCAGAAATCCCTTTACACGTTCCTGAGCGCTCTGTGTTTTCTCCTGTGCGGAAAAAACAGCCACATTTCCCATTTTTCCAATGGCGCTGCCAAGCTTATATGCTGCATATTTGCCGATCTGTGTATTGTCTGTTCCACGGAAAGCTCTGACCAGCTTCGTATCACTGACATTGGAATCAAATGCGACCACCGGAATTCCGTTCTCTTTCGCTGCTTCCAGCTGTGCCTGACAGGAATCCATATCTCCGGCAGAAAGACACACTACAGATGGATTCTCAGCGATCACTGCATCAAGAGTATTGATCTGACTTTCTACGTCCTCTTCATCATCCGGACCCTCAAAGGTCATCGTGATCTGCTTGTCTTTTTTGAAACCATACGCCTCATTTACATCCTTGACAGCAGCTTCCATTCCTTCTTTTACTTTATTCCAGAACTCGCCTTTTTTGCTTTTGCTGACAACAGCTATTCTGGCACCTTCTTCAATAGAAAGAGTGTCATCGATCTCAGGGATCAGCGGGCTTTTTTCTTCTTCCACTTCGGTTGCTTCAGGGGTTTCCTGGACATCTGCTACAATCGGTGCAACAAGCTTTTCTACTTCTTCTTTCTGACAGCCTGTCAGCAGGGTTGCCACAGCCAACAAGGCTGCTGACGCTACTGCAGCTCTTTTCATTGTAATCTCCTCTTCCTCGCTGGTTACTGTTCTCTATGTTCTTTATCGTCTGCCTTGTCCATCCACAGTAACTTATACTTTACAAAAATCTTACATTTGGTTACTTGCTTTTTACATTATACACTTTTTCGTATTTCCGTCCAGAGTTTTTACACTTTTTTCACAAAATCCAGAAACGCACTTCCCTGTGGCTCTGTTTCAAACTTCATCATTTTTCCTGTTCTGGGGTGTTTGAATTCCAGACAACTGGAACAAAGTCCCAGTGATGTACCTTTTTCTCCCGAAGGATTATATTTCCGGTCTCCGAGAAGGGGCAGTCCCTCATGAGAAAGCTGCACACGGATCTGATGATGCCGACCTGTTTCCAGCCTGATCTTAAGAAATGTCCGGGATTTTCCGTTTATCTCCTGCTGATCCAGAACTTTATAGTGAAGGATCGCTTTTTTTGCTCCTGGTGTATTGGCAGACACCACCTGAGACATGTTGGCTTTTCCATTTTTTTTCAGATAGTCTGTAAGAGTCCCTTCTGAGCTCTTTGCTTTTCCCTCTGTTACTGCCAGGTAATATTTTCCGGCGCCTCCTGCCATCATCTGTTTACTCAAATTTCCTGCTGCTTCAGATGTTTTCGCAAATACAAGAATGCCTTCTACCGGCTGATCAAGGCGATGTACTACTCCCAGATATGGGATCTTTCCCGGTGTTTTTTGTGCCAGATAATTTTTCAGGGCACTTTCCATATCCATTGTTCCTATTTTTGCTGCCTGCACCGGCATTCCTGCTGTTTTTCTGCACACAAGGATCTCTTTGTCTTCATATAAAATATTTTCTTCAATCTGATAATTCCACATATTTTCTCATCTTACTTCCTTTCTCACAGAAGTATAACTGATGATGTTTTTGATGGCAACTGATAAATATAACTGTCCGGAAAATCTCTGATCGAAAATTTTGCTCTCTGCTCGGATCATATTATTTTATCCAGGGCTTTTCGGAACGGTTATATACTTAATATATGCAATCTTATATACACAACGAGACGGTCATCACTTTTTTTACTTTTACAGTTTCCAAAAATGATGACCGTCTCAACACTCTTCGTTATTCAATTTTTCTTCCTCTTCGTTCTTTCGAATAAAGTTTTCTTGTTATACTTATCAATCGAAATCTTTGATTTTATATACTTTATAAAATAATTTCGATTCTCTTTATTCAATTTTGAAATTTTTCTTTTTCAGATTCTCTCTTCTTTTTTATTTCCTGCTCATAAACGACTGATATATGTAAGTATATCTCTTCGATTATTTAGAAAGTTTTATAGATCAGAAATCATTTTTTACGATGTTTGATTTCCTGTTTATCTGAAGAATTTCGGTGGTTATACTTTTTCCTGTTCACTAAACAATTCTGGACTTAACTTCTTAAATTCAAAACCATTTGTCATCTCTGTACTTTGCAATCTGCTGATTCAAATCGACCTATTGGGATTTTCTCCTCTGCAGTTCTTTAAAGTATCCTGGAAAAAAGTTCCTGCCCGATTCTTCTATTTTTAATATCCTCTCAGATATTCTTCTGATGCAAAGCTTCAATCCATATCCTAATGGTTCTGATATGCATTTCAAAGTATCGTTCTCATCTTCACGTTTGTTCTTGGAATCTCTTCTTTCCAACGAACCGGTGAGTTGAGGGTTTTACTCTTTCGGGAAATATTTCTTTACATATTTCCTGAAATCTTTGTATCAGGTGTGTGACAGTTGTTCAATATGAGTTACCGATTCTATATTACCTGAAATACTGATTTCCTTTTGTTTCTGATTTCTTAAAATATAAGTAAGATTTAAGAGGATCTTATTTATATTTCATAAAAGAAACTTCTGTTTTCTTAAGGTGTATCATATGTGATCTGTATCAGGTCTTTCTTGCAGGAAATCCGGTTCCTGTCACTCTCATATTGATGATGGTGTTTGTTTATGTTCCCACTGGAATCACCTTTTCCTTTCTTCATCCTTCATGTGCATCTATGCTATGAATTGAATGATTTTCTTTTTTGTTTTTTGTTTTTCTCTTGTTGTTTTTGATGGTCTTATAATAACATCGTTGCGTGTATTTGTCAATACATTTTTGTGTTTTTATGCTATTATTTTTATTTATTTGTTTTATTAGGTGTTTATATTTTATAATTTGTTTGTGTTTTTTATTATTTTCTGTTAATTTATGCTATTGTGAAGTTGTGAAGGTAGGGTATGTCGCGAACGGACGGCCGTGAAGGACAGGCGGGGCGGGTGAGGCTTCGGAGGTCTAGTGCTTCTAAGGCTGCAGGGATTCTGCTAAAACCGCTGAAAAAATCCCAGAACTCGCTTACGCTCAAACAGCTGGGATTTTTCCAGCAACGCAGCCTCCCCGCGGCCTAAGAAGTACTACGACTCCTGCAGAGTCACCCGCCCCGCCCGTCCTTCCCGCCCTGACTTTCGAACATGGAAAGTTAGTTAGAAAAGTTTCTGTGTGACTGTATTGGCCCTGCAAACATTGCAATGTTTGTACTTTGCAATGTTTGCAGGGGATTGAGATAAACTTTATTCGAAAGAACGAAGAAGAAGAAAAATTGAATAACAAAGAGTGTTGAGACGGTCATCATTTGTTGAGCTTTTTTTGATATTTTTACCGGGGCTGGGGTTTGTCTCTGGGAATGTCAGCGTGAGGTGTCCTGTGGAGAGCAGGGGCTTCGGAGTGAGCCTTTGGTCATACTTGGCGTCTGAGGTGACCTGTGGAAAGGTATTCTGCGGATACAAGCCGCAGAATAAGGCCCATCTGTCTGAGCCAGGTACGCATCAGCGTACATGGCGAGTTATGGGCCGGCCTTTTCACAGGTTGCCTCAGACGCTTAGTATGACCAGGCGAAACGACAGCCTCTGCTCCCCACAGGACACCTCACGCGTCCGCATCGTCATAAGTATCCACAACCCTAAAAACTTCCCACAACCACACCTCTAAAAGTAAAAAAGCAGACCGGCAACCTCGATTAAAACGGTCACCAGTCTGCAAAACAACACGGAAATTCTTAAATTACTATATTCCGCTCTGCAGCATATTCATGAACACAGCTCCAACGCCTTCACGCTCTACATATGTTCAATCCCTGCATCTATTTACGATTATAATTGATCAGACAACCCTTAAGGATGATCTCTCTCTCATCATCTGTCAGCTCACCCAGAGTTACATCGAACTCCTTCAGAGCGTCACCTTCAACAGTATATCCCTTGATCACGTCTGCTTTTTCCTCAACCGCCTTGCGGATTCCCGGGAAGAACAGATAATCACCGTTCTTGAACGGAAGATCTCCGGACGGGATCAGGAATGGAAGCATACCCCAGTTGATCAGATTGGAACGATATCTCTTGGTTGCATACTCATTGGCAATGTTTGCCCAGCCGCCAAGTACCTTCTGGCAGGATGCAGCCTGCTCTCTGGCAGAGCCATCGCCCGGTTTCACTGCAAAGATGGTGCTTCCTACACCAAGGTTTGTCTTGTCAACATCCGGGTAGGATTTATGGATGGTTTCCATAACCGGTTTCAGTTCCGGAACAGCCTCTGCCGGGCAGTTACCTGCCTGGATCGCCTTCTGTGCTGCCTGGATCTCTTTTGCACGGCCAACATAAGCCGGATCCTTTCTGGACAGTGTGAACTCTGCAAGTCCAAGCGGATTGGAACGGTAGGAGGATGTCTCACCGGACGGGATCAGCTCGTCAGTGGTAGTAACCGGATCGTGGATCTCGGAAACAACCTTCAGGATCAGGTTGTCTGCAAGTGCAGCCATCTCCGGCCAGTCTTTGATATTCGGTCCAAACTGGATCTCTACGCTTGGATCTGCCACGCCCTTGCTGTCAAATACACGGTTCTCGTAGATAGACTTATCGAAGTAGTATTTATGCTCGGAATAGCTTCCGTCAAACTCCTCTGCTGAGGTAAGGAATCCCTTGTTTGCTGCTGTAGCTGCAATAGAACGTGCATCCATAAGTGCAACCGAAGAGATCTGACCGTTCTGGATCTTGGAGCCTTCACGGTTCGGGAAGTTTCTGGTTGTATGACGGATACTGAATGCATTGTTTGCAGGTGTATCTCCGGCGCCGAAGCACGGTCCGCAGAATGCAGTTTTCACAACTGCGCCTGTTCCAATCAGTTCTGCAAGAACACCATTCTTAGCCAGTTCCATGTAGATCGGAGTACTTGCCGGGTATACACTTAAGGTGAAGGCATCATGGCCGATATTTTTGCCCTTGAGGATATCTGCTGCTGCACAGATATTCTCGAATCCGCCACCTGCACAGCCGGCGATGATTCCCTGCTCAACATAAAGCTTGCCATCAACTACCTTGTCTCTCAATGTGAACGGAATCTTTCCGTCAAGGCTTACCTGTGCTCTCTTCTCCACATCTGCAAGGATATCGTCAAGGTTTGCCTTCAGCTCATCGATGGTGTAGGTGTTACTTGGGTGGAACGGCATTGCGATCATTGGTTTGATCTCACTGAGGTCAATCTCTACACAGCCGTCATAATATGCAACGTTGCCCGGTTTCAGTTCTTTGTAATCCTCCGGTCTTCCGTGGATCGCATAGAATTCCTCGATCTTCGCATCTGTCTGCCAGATGGAGGAAAGACATGTAGTTTCTGTTGTCATAACATCAACACCGATACGGAAATCTGCACTTAAGCTGGCAACGCCTGGTCCAACGAACTCCATAACCTTATTCTTCACATAGCCGTTGGCAAAAACCTCGCCGATGATGGCAAGCGCAACATCCTGCGGTCCTACACCCGGACGTGGAGCACCTTTCAGATAAATAGCAACTACTCCTGGCATATTAATATCGTATGTCTGGCAGAGAAGCTGTTTTACAAGCTCCGGTCCGCCCTCGCCCATAGCCATGGTTCCAAGAGCACCGTATCTTGTATGACTGTCAGAACCGAGGATCATTTTTCCGCCGCCTGCAAGCATTTCTCTTGCGAACTGATGGATAACTGCCTGATGAGGCGGTACATAAACTCCGCCGTACTTTTTGGCACAGGTGAGACCAAACATGTGGTCATCTTCATTGATGGTTCCGCCTACTGCACAGAGGGAGTTATGGCAGTTGGTCAGTACATATGGTACCGGGAATTTCTCAAGTCCTGAAGCTCTTGCTGTCTGGATGATTCCTACAAATGTGATATCATGGGAAGTCAGTTTATCGAATTTGATCTGAAGCTTCTCCATGTTATCGGATTTATTGTGAGCCTTGAGAATAGAATATGCGATGGTATTCTTAGCAGCCTCTTCTTTCGCTACAGGCAGATCAGCCTGGTTCTCGGGAATGATTTCCTGTCCGTTCTGAAGATAAACGCCGGTATCGTAAAGTTTCATTTCGGTTCCTCCAATCTGTAATGATTCTTTTTTTCATAATTTCGTTTATTATAGAGGATTTTTACACATTAGTCAATAAAAGTGAACACACCTGGTGCATTGTTTTGCGTACAAGCGTTATTGCCCTGTGCTTTACTTTCCCTGCAAAATCCGCTATACTGAAGACCATATCGGACGGATATTCATATTCTGCCGGCTGTGGCAGTTTCAATACGGAGGTACTGTTTATGTTTCGTTTATGGGGAAAAATATGGAAAGACAATCGCATGCTTCAGGACACCGTTGTCTGTGATGACAGCGATGATACCAGAACCCACAAGATCTTTCACGGACTTGAGGAAATCTGTTATCAGATGGATCTGGGAAATCCTATTTGGCTGGATGCCACAGTGCGGGATTTCAAAAAGCATGATAAGGCCCGCTTTTATCAGGATAATTTCATTGAACATATTGAATTCGACTACCTGGAGATCCAGGTGATCGAGGAAGACTGAGTAACATGTAAAAGGACGCAGGAAAGCCACGAATGCTTATCCTGCGTTCTCTTTTTTCAGAAATCCCCAATCTGGGAGGTATATTTCAGAAGATCATGCTTACTGCCTTTAATGAAGTTTATGCTCTCAGCCAGGAGAAAAATGTAACGCTCCGTATGGCAGCTTACATGGTTGCGATCAAGAGGATCACCACAGCCGGCAAGCTCCGTGGCGGCCCAATCTCCATGGGTTGATAAGGTATAGCTGATAAATTCCTTATCTTACACAACTGCATACATAAAAAAGCTCTCCGGCGGATACAGAGAATCGTATCTGCCGGAGAGTTTTTTATAAGTATATATTTTGTCAAGCGGATATCCTCAAGTCCCCACCTGCTGCTTATTGCTTTTCGCAATTGAAACAGGAAACTTACTTGATTCGGTTAATCTTCAGCATTTCCAAAGATCATTGCATCCGGTTCCCTTATTCCGGAATATCTTTGTGTACATTTCTGTATTTTCTCAAATATACCGGGATATGTTTTTACTCTGCATTCATAAACTCCCGTATGATCTCCCGCATGATCTCTTCCTCCTCCGGAGAAAGCATCTTGCTGAAGTGGCTTCCGGTAGCAGCCGTCTGACGGATACTTCTGGTGATCTTATCTACGATTTCTTCCTGCAGAACAGGATCCGGCTTTTCTGCGACCGGTACTTCCTCCACCCAGGTACGGACCTGTTCCACATAATCTGCAAGAGTAGCCATCACAAGCTCTTCCTTATAAGAAAAGTCCAATGCCTGACGAAGAAGAAGCAGTACTACCGGCACTGCCGCCCCTATATAAAGATAAAGCATAGACAATCCTTCCCTGTATCCCAGTCTGCTGTTGAGAAAAACAGACAGTCCCAGAAGAAATGTACAAAACAGTGACGGATACCATACAAATCGGTTCATCCGGTGCCAGAGCCTGTCCCTTGACTTCCACAGGTTCAGCCATTTTTCTTTGAGATTCTGTAATCGCTGCGTATTTCGGATCATTCTTCGGTAGGTAAGGTTTGTTGCCAGCATCCCCAGACCGCCGATACATCCCATGGATGTCATGACGTAAAGGGGGATGTTCAGCTTCATGATCATCTCCAGCATAAGCCCTCCCTTTTTTCACTGCCGCACAGTGCCTGAGCGTGCTTTCGTTCTATAGCCGCACTGCTCATCGCCTTAGGAATATTATACTTCTATATAACTTAACTGGAAAGAATTTTCGTTCGTCAAATGCTGCCTCTGTTTTCGGTCTTTTTACATTTCCTGCAGTGCTTTGACTACATTTTCAAATTTCATGAAGTGAGAAGCCTTTACGAGGATGGTATCTCCAGGTTTCACATAGGTGTTCAGGTTCTTAAGAAGGCTTTCCAGATCTTTTTCCTGGATGACTGTCAGGTCCGGATTGGTCTGAGATGCTTTTTCCGCGATATGGGCTGCAAGTGGTCCTACGCAGATGCATGCATCGATCCTGCACTGACCTGCATGAACGCCTACACCTTCATGAAGTGCAGCTTCATCCGTTCCAAGCTCACCCATATCGCCAAGGATGGCAACCTTTCTTCCAAGTCCGTCCTGAAGAACATCCAGGGAAGCCTTCATGGACATGGGATTTGCGTTGTAGCAGTCATCTACGATCATGAATTTATCGGTCTCGATCATATTGAATCTTCCGCTGACCGGTTCCAGGCTTTCGATGCCATTTTTGATCTGCTCTGCATTCAGTCCGTAAAGTCTGCCCACAGCTGCTGCTGCCAATGCATTGGATACCATATGACGTCCCGGCATTGGAATATCTACATGAAATGTCTGGAGCTCTCCGTTCTCTGCCATTTTTCCTTTCAGACAGATGTCACAGCTCATTCCCTTCAGGCCACGGCTTTCCACATTTTCACAGGTAACAGAAGCATTTTCTCCGTTTCCGAAAAATACCGGCTGCATGCCGTTGTATTCCTTTACTGTAGAAAGCTTATCATCATCACCGTTAAGTACGATATTTCTCTTCACATACTGAAAAATCTCTGTTTTTGCCTTCAGGACGCCGTCTCTGTCCCCAAGGTTTTCCAGATGGCAGGTTCCGATGTTTGTGATCACGCAGGTGTCCGGTTTTGCGATCTTTGCAAGACGGGTCATCTCACCGAAATCACTGATTCCCATTTCCAGAACTGCGATCTCATCTTCATCACGAAGGCGGAATACTGTCAGTGGAAGTCCCAGCTCATTGTTGAAATTTCCCTGGGTTTTCAGTGTACGGTATTTTTCCTTCAGCACAGAGGCGATCACCTCTTTTGTGCTGGTCTTTCCAACGCTTCCTGTGATTCCCACAACCGGAATATCAAGCTGCTCCAGATAAAACTCCGCAATGTCTTTTACTGCCTGAAGGGAGGAGCCTACCTGGATATACGGATGATCCGCCCCTTCAAGAGTTCTCTCGGATAAGGTCGCGAGTGCACCTGCTTCCATTACCTGCGGGATAAAACGGTGAGCATCCACACGCTCTCCTACTACCGGTACAAAAAGACCTCCTTTTTCCACCTTACGGCTGTCCGTTGTGATCGCAGTCACTTCCTCCTGAAGTTTTTCCTGCGGGCCGTGGTAAATACCATTGCAGACTTTTGTGATATTTTCCAATGTAAGATTTTTCATGAATAAAATCCTTTCTTTTGCCAGAAACTCCTCCTGTCAACAGGAGGAGTTACGGTCAGATATTTTATTTGCTGTATTTCTTATAAGAAATGCGGATCAGTTCTTCACAGAGGTCCGGATAGTCGATTCCCAGGACCTTTGCTTCCTGAGGGATCAGACTGGTGGGTGTCATTCCCGGAAGTGTGTTTGCCTCCAGGCAGTACATATCACCGTTTTCTTTCATCATGAAGTCAAAACGTGCATAGCCCTCAATGCAGAGAGCCTTTGCGCCAGCTTCCGCATAATGCTGCATCTTCTCAGTCAGTTCCGGTGAGATCTCGGCCGGACAGGTTTCTACTGTGGAGCCTGCCTGATATTTGTTCTTATAATCATAAAAGCCCTGCTTCGGTGCGATCTCGATGATTGGATAAGCCTTTCCGTCTACAACTGCAACGGAAAACTCACGGCCCCTGATATACTCTTCAACAACTACCTCATCTTCATAAGAATAAGCACCATCAATGGCATCCTCATATTCTTTCTGGTTGTTTACAATATAAACACCTACGCTGGAACCACCGCAGCATGTTTTTACAACAACAGGAAATTCCATACCAAGATCATGGATGTTTCTTGTACAGTTTTCTTTCAGCATGGAAACGCCCTTCGGTGTCGGTACCTGATCCATGAGAAAGATCTTCTTGGTGAGGCCCTTATCCATAGCAAGGGCACTGCTTAAATATCCGGTTCCTGTGTAACGGATCCCCAGAAGATCGAAGGTTGCCTGAACCTTTCCATCCTCTCCGTTGGAACCGTGAAGTCCCATAAATACAATGTCTGCTGCCTGACACAATTCCAGTACATTCGGTCCGAAAAAGCTTCTTCTTGTGCGTTTGATCTCTTCGATATCATCATCGAAGCTTCTCATATACTCTGCCGCAGAATCTACCTCATAATCTTTATCTCCAAAGGGCTCATCCCAGTCCACCGGCTCCAGTCCGCAGAAAATATCTACAAGAATGGCATTATGGCCTTTTTTACGAAGTGCCTTGCAGACACCGGTTCCTGTTACGATGGAGATCTCTCTTTCTGTACTGGTTCCGCCTGCCAATACAACGATATTCATACTTTCATCTCCCTTGATGATCTTGTGTTTTCTTTTTTCGTATTCTTTTAATATTTCTTTTAATCTCTTATTCATAAACTACGATTGGTACTCCTACACTAATATTATTATAAATGATTGCCGCCTTATCCTTCGGGGTGTTTACACAGCCATGAGAACCATTTGTGATATAGATCTGCCCGCCATACTGTGAACGCCAGCTTGCGTCATGGATTCCGACTCCTCCGGAAAACGGCATCCAGTATGTAACCGGTGATGCATATCCAGGTCCCTTCAAAACTGCCGGTGAACGCATGGCATCCAGTGCAAAGCATCCGGTCGGTGTGGAATGGCCCTTTCGGACACAGCCGGTAACTACCGGTGTATCTACCAGAAGCTGTCCGTCTTTATAGAATACCATTCTCTGGTTGGTCAGGTCAATCTCTACATATGTATTTCCGATATCATTGGTATCTCTGCAAAGTCCGCTGTAAGCATACGCCGGCTGTCTCACTTCTGTAGTTCCTGCAAGAATGGCATTATAAAGCCATTCAGTCTCTGCGGTCTGATCGATAGCCCATCCGTAATCACCGCCCTTGATGGTTTTCTGGCGGCCATCGTAGGTGGTAAATGTCCTCGTGCAGCCAAAGGTATCATATTTATATCCCAGGCTGTTCACATAAGCTGTAACCTGATCTTTGTTTACTATATAATCTCCGTTTGCGTCCCTGACCAGCCAGTCTTTGATGGTATTTCGGTCAAGCTGTTCCGACCGGTCCGAAAAATCATAGGTGATCACGCAGCTGATAAGCTTGTTCATCTGGTCACAATCTTTTTTCAGAGCTTCATCGTCTTTATATATCGATGGTTTTTTGTAGCAGTTTTTCTTTTCCAGACTAACTGTTTTGTCTCCTGCGGAAACAGCTGCACGGATCACCTTCTGAACCTTTTTTGTATCCAGGGTCGTTCCTTCTTTTTCCGGCTGGATCTCGTAGGTTTCGCCATTATCCTTAATGCATGCGTCTGCAGGCTTTTCCATATTGTCCTTCTGCATGCATTTCAGATTCTTCACAGCCTCTGTCAGCTTGTTCTGATCTTCATAAGCAGTATCCGTTGCCAGTGTATATTTTTTCTTCTGATTAAAAGCAAGGAACCATTTGTACCGGGCCTGTTTCTTGATCAGCTTTTTGGCTCCGCCATCCGGCTTGTAGACCAGGCCGGCTTCTTTTGCGGTAATGCTCTCTTTTCCGTTATTTCTTGTATCAACGGTAAGAACATATGCCTGCACTTCCTTTGCAAGAAGCTTTTCTGTTTCATCTGCAGTTTTATAGGAGCAGTTAAAACCATTCACCTGAGATCCCGGCAAAAAATGATCTGTAAAATAGTGTACACCATATCCATAAGCCCCTGCTGTAAGGATCAGCAGGATCATGATCAGTGCAATGACCAACTTTTTGCCCGTTTTCATTTTTTCTTTTTCCTCATCCATGAGCTCTCTCCAATAGTTATGACTGCCCGGTATTACGCATGCTGAAATACCGGGCAGTCTGATGTGATCGATTTATTTCTCCAGAAGTTTTTCCACACTTACAAGCTTCACACAGAGAACAAATACCTCTGCTGCCTTGCCAAGCTCCTCAACGCTTGGGTAGCTTGGTGCAATACGGATATTGCTGTCTTTCGGGTCCTTTCCATATGGATAGGTTGCGCCTGCTCCAGTCATAACAACGCCTGCTTCTTTTGCTTTGGCAACGATGGCTTTCGCACAGCCTTCCATAGAATCAAAGGAAATGAAATATCCGCCGTGAGGTTTGGTCCACTCACCGATTCCAAGTCCGTTAAGCTCTTTATCCAGTGTTGCGAGAACAAGCTCGAATTTCGGACGAAGGATGTCTGCGTGTTTCTTCATATGCTCATGCAGTCCGTTGATATCTTTGAAGAAACGAACGTGACGAAGCTGGTTCAGTTTGTCGTGTCCGATGGTCTGTACAGTCATGTATTTGCGGAAGTCATCCAGGTTCGCCTTGGATGCAGCAACTGCTGCGATACCGGAACCAGGGAAGCTTACCTTGGAGGTAGAAGTAAATTTATAAACAATGTCCGGATTTCCTGCTTTCGCACACTCATCAAGGATCTCAAGAAGGAAATCCTGATTGTCATCATAAAGATGATGGATGCTGTAAGCGTTATCCCAGTAAATACGGAAGTCCGGTGCAGCCGGCTTCAGATGCGCAAAACGCTTAACTGTTTCTTCGGAATAGGTGTAGCCCTGCGGATTGGAATATTTCGGAACACACCAGATTCCTTTTACTGCCGGATCTTCATTGACATATTTCTCAACCATGTCCATATCCGGGCCTTCCGGAGACATCGGAATGTTGATCATCTCAATGCCGAAAAATTCTGTGATACGGAAATGACGGTCGTATCCTGGTACAGGACAGAGGAATTTCACCTTGTCAAGCTTGCACCATGGTGTATTTCCCATTACTCCGTGGGAATAGGAACGTGCAATGGTATCGAACATTACGTTCAGGCTGGAGTTACCATAGATGATGATATTCTCTGGCTCTACCTCTGACATCTCACCGAGAAGTCTCTTGGCTTCCGGGATTCCGTCGATGACTCCATAGTTACGGCAGTCCACACCGGTCTCACATTTCAGATCTGCATCCCCTGCAAGTACTTCCATCATTTTCATGGAAAGATCAAGCTGATCCGGTGCAGGTTTACCACGGGACATATCCAGTGCCAGACCTTCGGCTTTGATCTCGTCGAACTCACGGTCGAGTTCTTTCTTTAAATCGAGTAGCTCTTCCCTGCTCATCTCACAATATTTTTTCATAAGTTTGCTTCTCCTCTTTTTGTGCACAGTTTCATATCTGCGGTTGCTGTGTTTCTTCTGTTAACGATTTCTGTCTGTCAGGAATTCTCTGCAAAATCTCTTCCGCAAAAAACAGCCACAGTTTCACGGAAACGGGAAACCTCTGCCCCGGCAGAAAATCTCTGCGTACATTTTAGTATGTAAAAGCGCTGTTGTCAAATCTTTCGTGGAAAATCCTGCACTTCTCTTGCACAGCATCCATTTTTCCTCTATACTGGAAAAAACATTATTATGGCGTTTTTATGGATTCATGTCCCGATCAGTCGGATCTGGTACAGTAATCTCCGGAAATGCTATATAAAAATGCTATATATATCTTATAAATTTACTATTATGAAAGAGGTATTGATCATCATGTGGATTGCAGATGGATGGAAAGAATATGAAGTTATTGATACATCAAAAGGAGAAAAGCTGGAGCGCTGGGGGGATTATCTTCTGGTTCGTCCGGACCCGCAGGTAATCTGGGATACTCCCCGCAAAAACCGTGGCTGGAAGCATATGAACGGACATTATCACAGAAGCAGCCGTGGCGGCGGTGAGTGGGAGTTCTTTGATCTGCCTCATCAGTGGGAGCTTCATTACAAGGACCTTACTTTTAATCTGAAGCCTTTCAGCTTCAAGCATACAGGACTTTTCCCGGAGCAGGCTGTGAACTGGGACTGGTTCGGTGAAAAGATCCGCAAGGCAGGGCGTCCCATCAAAGTGTTGAATCTTTTTGCGTATACAGGTGGTGCTACTCTGGCTGCTGCTGCTGCAGGTGCTTCTGTCACTCATGTGGATGCTTCCAAGGGTATGGTCAACTGGGCAAAGGAGAATGCGGCCGCTTCCGGTCTTTCCGGCGCGCCGATCCGCTGGCTGGTTGATGACTGTGTGAAATTTGTAGAGCGTGAGATCCGCCGGGGAAATCATTATGACGCGATCATTATGGATCCGCCTTCTTACGGCCGCGGACCGAAAGGTGAGATCTGGAAGATCGAGGATGCTATTCATCCGCTGATCAAACTTTGCACTAAGATCCTCAGTGATGATCCTCTGTTTTTCCTGGTAAATTCCTATACTACAGGTCTTGCACCGGCTGTTCTGACTTATATGCTTGCTACGGAGCTGAAGCCCTGGAAGGGTAATGTGGAGTCACAGGAGATCGGACTTCCTGTAACAGAAAGTGGTCTGGTTCTTCCTTGCGGAGCTTCCGGACGGTGGAGCTCCTCCCGGTAGGATAGGGATGTTGTGGCATCCTTATTAGCTGGCACTTTTTTCGCTGTTGCGAACTACTGTGAGTTGGGGTTTTTCCTTTCGAGGGGACACTTTGGCGTGGGCAGGTTTTTATCAGGTATCTTTTTGTATTTTCTGATTATTTGTATTGAAACGCTTTTTTGATAGGTCTATAATATAGAAAAAAGGAGTGTGATCTTTATGAGTACGGAAACTACGAAGGATACTCTTCCTTTTACCTGCACGCCGGCTTATGACCGGGATGCCTGTAAGGGATGTGTCTGTTCTACCTGCTATGAACAGGAATTTTGTGACCGGTGCAGCTCCTGTGTAGAGCAGGGACATCGGAAGGAACGATGCAATGCTTATGAGGGAGCCTACAATTACTAACAAAAAAAGGATCTGAAAAAGGCAGAACTATTTGTGAAATCTCGCCTTTTACAGATCCTTTTTATTAGTTTCTTTATCTGTCAGATAGAATCCCTGTCCAAAATCCTTGTATGGTCTGCACATTGCCAGATTTATATTATCAATCACTATATTGCTCCCATAATATAATCTTACAATGTACCCCCGTTATTTTTGCACAGAATTCCCAGATCCTCTAATATTGTTTCAAAATCCAGTGTATGCTCAACATCATAATTTTCTTAATCCAATAATTTTCCTGCCTCATAAGAACATCTAATATAGTCTGGATTACTGTAATATACACTGGAATTATAATCAGATATCTCATCGCTGATAAAAGAACTGTAAACCATTTTTATCGCTTCAACAATGTCCTGATATAAAGAAGCTACTTCTGATATCAATGTCTGATATACACGTCCTATTGCTGTTACAGTCGGTACTTCATATCTGCATTTTGAAATATTATCATAATTCCCATTCGGTATCCCATAATCTTCAATCCATTCATCAGCTACCTGTTCGAAGGAAAGACAATGATTAATGCCTGCAGCTTTCAGCTGATGTGCCAGAGCTTTATCAGACATTCGAACTACAACATCTTTACTTTTATTATGCGTTTTTCTGGAAACGTACTCAATCATTGTGCACACATAAAATAAATCATCTTTATTCCATTGTATCGTCATTGACAGATTCACTCCTTTCATATTCCAGACATTCCAAAGCACGAATACTATGAAAGCTTATCTGATGCGTAGGATGTTTGAACTTTGCATACTCCCAGAACACACTTCGACTGATATTATGATTCAAGAAATCATTTACAAAATTCCAGATTGTATCATCTGCCATTGGACCTTCTACAATATCAAATTCATGCACTTTTC
Source organism: Blautia massiliensis (ex Durand et al. 2017) (assembly GCF_001487165.1). Classification (GTDB taxonomy): domain Bacteria; phylum Bacillota; class Clostridia; order Lachnospirales; family Lachnospiraceae; genus Blautia_A; species Blautia_A fusiformis. Next base: position 3,047,254 of record NZ_LN913006.1, on the reverse strand, counting down.
CCATCCGGCATTCCGCTATAAAATCCAGCCATTCATCGCACATATTTTCAAATTTTTTTATGTTAAGTTTTTCATTTTCCACATAAGAGTATACATTAACAATTCCCTGACCATGTTTACGCCCTGCCCAGCGATAGGCCTGTTCATAACTTTTCGTGCAATAAAATCCCCATGAAAAATCTTTTGTATACTTGGTTTTTCTGATTTCCGGAAATTCAACAATCTGACCACTCCCATGATATAGTTCTACCTTACCATGCTCCATTTTGCACCCTCCATACTTTGCAGTTCATACATTATTATCCATCATTTGCTTTCATCTTAAGCCATATTTTTTTATTTCATTAAGCATTTTCAATAGTATTTTTTTCACCTTTTAAAATCATATCCTATAACACAGTATACCATAACCAGATAAACTACGTCACATATTTTTAACCGATCCAATTCCCAGTGAACAGGCCCACAAGCGGGCCGCCTTCCCGTCCACCCCCCAACAAATCGGCACAACGCTTCACATCCAACACAGTAGAATCCATCATCCCGCCAATACATAATCACATTCCACAACGCCGAACAGCGGCGTGGCCAGGAGGGGAAGAGCGCGAGAAGGGGAGACGGCCTTCGCAACTCCGAGTGCTTCCCCTTCTCGCAAATTACCGCCTTCCAAAAGGCCGAACCTTTATCCCCAAAATAAAAAATTATAAAAAAAAAGAGACCGTCAGACCAATAAAGTCCAACAGTCTCAAAAAAGAAAAAAACTCTTTTTATTCTTACACTTTTTTATTTATTCTTAACCTTCTCCAGCATCTCTTCAGCTCTCTCAATCTCACTCTTCTCATCCTTCGGAAGAACAATATTAAGAATAATCGCAAATACCGCTGCCGGAACAATACCGGAACCGCCGAAGATCAGGCTGATCGCCTGTGGCAGATGCACCAGGATCGCTGTATTGGAGCCAAGTCCATAACCAAGACCAAGTGCTACAGAAACGATCGTAACATTTCTCGGTCCGATCGGCCACTTGGTAATTAACTGGATACCGCTGACAACAATGGATGAGAACATCATAACAGCAGCACCGCCAAGAACGCTCTGCGGCATGATGGAGATCAGTGCAGCAAGCTTCGGGAACAGTCCGCATGCGATCAGGAAGATTCCTCCTGTAGCGATACAGAAACGGTTTACAACCTTATTCATTGCAACCAGGCCAACGTTCTGGCTGAAGGATGTGTTCGGAAGCACACCGAACAGTGCTGCGAAAGAAGATCCAAGTCCGTCACACATAACACCACCGGAAAGCTCTTTGTCTGTAGCCTCTCTTCCAAGACCACCCTCTGTGATTCCGGAAATATCACCAACTGTTTCAACTGCAGTTACAATAAACATGATCAGGATCGGCACGATCGCACGTGCGTCAAACACCCATTTTACAGGCATCAGTGCCGGTACCGCAAACCATTTTGCCTGAGCAACCTTGTCCCAGTTGAGAACCCAGGCCTTTGTAGCCTCCACAGTAGCACCTGTGTCATCTACATATGTAAATGTTGTAGGAAGTACCATAGCCATGATACTTACCAGAATGTATCCCACGATAATACCGATGAGGATTGAAGAAAAGCTTGTGAAGCCTTTTGTTCCATGCTTCAGTACAATGATCACGATCAGAACTACAAAGCCTACGAAAAGGTTTTCAAGAGAACCGTAATCCTTTGCGGAGCTTCCGCCACCGAAAGAGCTGATTCCCACACCGATCAGTGAAAGACCGATTGAAAGTACAACCGTACCTGTTACAACAGATGGGAAAAATTTTCTCAAGGGCTTCAGAAAGCTTCCCAGAACAGTCTCAAAAAGACCGCCGATAAAGCAGGCTGCCATGATCGAACCATAGGCAACGACACCATTTCCCATGACTCCGGCAACGCTCTGACATACGCCGATGAAGCCTGAACTTGTTCCCATAACGATAGGAAGCTTGCCACCGACCGGTCCGATCGTAAAGACCTGTACAAGTGTAACAATTCCTGCGATCAGCATTGCATTCTGAAGTAATGCAACCTGAAGATCCCCTCCTGCTTCGATCCCGCAGGCTGCCGTAATGATCAGAAGCGGGGTAAGGTTACCCACAAACATGGCAAGCACGTGCTGCAGTCCAAGGGGAATTGCCACCTTAAGAGGTGGGCGTCCGTCCAGCTCATAAGGGCTGGCTGTGTTTTTCTCCTGTTTTTCCATAATGAATCCATCCTTTCTTTCCCTATGTCCTGACGATAACATAAAAAAGAAGGCAGTTATACCCACTGCTGAATATAACCGCCCTGTTATCTGTCAGTACACGTATCGTGTCTCTTCTGTTTCGACACTCTTATCTGAACTGTTATTTCAGACTCCTGAAAAACGGGTTCATTATACAGTATCCCAACATCTATATCAAGTGTTAATTAACAAGTTGTTGATTTTTTTGCAGCTTTTTTCGCCTGGCTCTCACTCCAGAGCTCATCTGCCTGTTTCTTCCATACCTCTGCATAGTGATCACATTTTGCGCAGAGATGCTCCGCTGTCTCCGGAGACTGAAGATCTGTAGATTTCGCTCCTGCACGCTCAACCATCTTGCGGAGAAGCTCAGGATTTTCAAGCATCGGACATGGACGAAGCATATTTTTGTTGAACGGCTGACCCTTGTGATATTCCATAAAGATCGGGCTCTTCAGCGCCTCAAGGAGTGTACATTCTTTAATGTTCGCATTGGAGAAATGAATGAATACGCAAGGATCCACGTCTCCGTTTGCATTGATATGGAGGTAACGACGACCACCTGCGATACATCCGCCTACATACTCTGCATCGTTCTGGAAGTCCATAGTGAAGAGAGATTTTGTGGCACGGAATCTGCGGACACTGTCGTACATTTTGATTCTCTGCTCCGGTGTGGGAAGGAGATCTGCTGCTGCATCATTTCCAACCGGCATATAGTGGAAGAACCATGCAAAATAAGCTCCGCACTCGATCAGATGATCAAAATACTCCTCACTGCTTACTGCATCTACGTTTGCGGATGTGTAACATGTGGAAACACCGAACGGAAGTCCGTGGCTCTTCAGAAGCTCCATGGCATGCATAACCTTCTGGTATACGCCATCTCCACGACGTCCGTCTGTAGTTGCCTCTGTTCCCTCAAGGCTGATAGCCGGAACGAAGTTTTTCACACGGAGCATTTCCTGACAGAATTCTTCGTCAATAAGAGTTCCGTTTGTGAAGGAAAGGAACTCGCAGTCCGGATTCATCTCACAGATCTTAATGAGATCCTTTTTGCGGACCAGTGGCTCACCGCCTGTGTAGATGTACATATAGGTTCCCAGTTCTTTACCCTGTTTTACGATAGAATCGATGGTCTCAAAATCCAGGTTCAGCTTGTGTCCATACTCTGCTGCCCAGCATCCTGTGCAATGAAGGTTACATGCGCTGGTAGGATCAAGAAGAATTGCCCACGGTACATTGCAGTCATTCTCTTCTGATACCTTTTCCTGCGTTGCGCTTCCCTTAAGACTGGCATTTACAATAAAGTTGCGGAAAAATGTCTGGCGTACGCCTGCATCCAGCTGATACATACGAAGGATCAGCTGATACCAGTTGTCCTTTGCCTCGATGGAGTGACGGATCGCATTTCTCTGTCCTGCATACCAGCCATCCGGTGTTACTTTATCAACCATTTCCATGATCTTCGGTATGTTTGTCTCCGGATCCTTCTCAAGATAATCCAGTGCTTTTGTTACGGTAGCTGCGATCGCTGCCTGTTTTGCTTTGTCTACGATTCCCATACTCTATTTCCTCCTATGTTATTATCTAAAGTGATTGGTTATTTTTATGTTTATGTTTAAAGCCGACTCTTGATGATCTTGATCGTCAGGATCCCGACCCATAGATTGAGGATCCCTTCCAGTAAAATGGAAAATCCTACCAACACCATCATCATAGCTGCTGCTTCAAATGGTCTGATAAAAACCAGAACTCCGATCACTCCGGTGACCAGTGCGATCAGCAGGATCTGCCACCACAACGCCAGACCGAATCTCTTCGCATCTACAGACATCTGGATCTTAAACAGGGCATCTGCCAGGATCAGAATTCCGAACACGGAAAAAATAAGATCCACTGCGAAATTTTTTCTGGCTATCAGGATCACTCCCACTGCCATCAGCAGGATCCCGAAAGCCAGATCAAACTGAAATGCCAGACAGAAAGCATCTCTCGTGAAATATCCGCTGATCTTAATAGCTCCGTACAGAATCAGCATGATTCCCATGAGCACGCACAGCATTTTTACAGAGCTTTTGGGCCTTGCCATCAGAAAAATACCCAGCACACAGAACAGTAATGACATGACGATGTAGATGTTTTTTACAAGCTTCAGCTGTTTCAGGTCATCCATACGTTCCCTCCTTGATAATTTTTTCTCATTTATTGTACTGAATTATACATCCCTGTGTCGTTTAAAAAAACAGACAAAAAAGAGCCAGTGCCTAAATTTCAGACACCAGCTCAAAATTAACCGTTTCTATACCTTAATAATATTCGAGGACATTCCTGTTTTACACTAAATGGATATTTTTAATCTTCATTTAGTTGAAATCATAGCTTTTCTTTCAGATTTTTGTACTGACTCTCAAGGCTCTTCTCGTAAATATACTCCAGCTTATGCATATCTGACAGGATATCATAATCCATATCATGCCGCAGCCAGTCCAGGATCACTCCCACAAATACACATTTATAATACCGGCTTATAAGATGCATATCTTCCTGATCCATTTCAAAGTCTTCAACCGCCCTGCTGACCAGCTCCTCCACCACACGCTCTGCGGCATGGTCCAGATAATCGGCAAATACATCCCTCTGGATCGAACGGTACAGATGTATCATGGCTTTTTTGTTCTTCTGAACTGCATTGACAAGAATTTCCATACAGTCGCTGACTGATTCCGGTGCTTTCTGATCCTTCAGAATGTCATTCAGCTCTTCCCTTACCATTGCTTCCACTGCATCCGGAATATCCCTGAAATGGTAGTAAAATGTATTCCTGTTTACTCCACAGCGTTCCACGATGTCCTTTACCGTAATCTTGGACAATGGTTTTTCGTTCATAAGTTCCGTCAGTGTATGCAGTATGATCTGTCTTGTAAAACCTGGCATTTTCTCTCCCCCATCACAAGCTTTCCTCGGGTTATCCCCTTATTATGTCACAAAAATAACACTCTTTCAAGCGACAACATGTTAGAAAATGTCCATAAATCCCCAAAAATCTTCCTCCCGATAACTGTCCCATGACCTGACTGAACAAGGTTTTGTCAGATCTCTTCTTTCTGTTCCTGCACTTTTTTCTCTGGCTGAATATGAACGATCCCCTCCACAACGGTATGGTTTCTGACCTGATTTACCACAATATCCAGGTTTTTCCAGCTGCATCGGAATTGTTCTCCGTCCTCCGGTACACGTTCCAGGACTCCACAGACAAAGCCGCTGAAGGTATCATATTTTTCTACAGGAAGCTCCACATTTATGACCTCTGCCACATCATCCAGGATCGCTCCTCCCTGTATTTTCCAGATATGTTCTCCTGTCTTCTCAATATCATCCGGCTTCGGCAGATCCGTCCTGTCGTCAATATCTCCCACCAGTGTCTCCACAAGATCATGCAGAGTGACAATTCCCACAAAGCAGCCGTATTCATCCAGCACTACTGCAAAATAATCCCGTTTTTCCCTCATTTCCCGGAAGATCAGGTTGGCACGCATGGATTCCGGTACAAAAAACGGTGAATAACAGGCATGCTGCAGAACAGCTTCTCTGGATCTGTCATCCAGGCGGAAATAATCTCTGGTGTCCAGAATATGGATAATATCATCCTGATCTTCCCCGCATACCGGATAAAAGGTGTGACGGTTCTCTCTGATGATCCGTTCCCATTCCTCATCGGAGTCTTCCATATAGAGGACAACCACATCTCTTCTGTGTGTACAGATCTCATCTGCCGCAGTATCATCCAGGTCAAAAACATTCTGGATCATCTCGCTTTCTTCCTGCTGGATGCTGCCCTGTTCATTTCCCTCTGTAAGCAGCATACGGATCTCTTCCTCTGTGGCCTGCTCCTCTTTTTCTTCCGGTTTGATTCCCATCAGATACAGCACACCATTGGCAGTTACTGTCAGAAGTGCAGTAGCCGGCCAGACTGCGATCATCGCGATCTTAAGAAGTCCTGCCAGACGCAGAGACAGCTCATCCGGATTTTTCATTCCCAGACGTCTTGGCACCAGTTCTCCGAACAGAAGACTTACATAGGAAAGCAGTATGGTCACAATGATCATGCATACGATCTTCAGAACATTCTGTGGTACATCTATCCCTGACCTTATCAGTGCCTCTGTCATCGGCTGTGCAAAATATTCTGCCGCAAAAGCGCTCTGCAGAAATCCTGCCGTAGTTACCGTTACACGGATCGCTGTCATAAAATGTGCCGGCTGTTCTGTAAGCTTTATCAAAATCTGCGCCCGGTGATCTCCCTCTTCTGCCAGCTCCTTCATCTTCGCTTCATTCATGGACAGAACCGCCATTTCCGCACCTGCGAAAACAGAATTCAGAAAGATCAGGAACACCAGTAAAACAATTGCCTGTATCATATTTTTATTCCCCTCAGTATAGTCGTCCGGAATTATCCCGAACCAATTATAATACAGAAAGCGGACCGTTATCATCCGCTTTCCTGTTGCTTACTCTGATTATTATTACATAAGATAGCATAACCCTTCCGGTCTGTCAAACCATCAACCTCCAACCAGCAATATACTATGATATAAAAAGCAGCAGATACATACAACAGAACGGCCTTTCATCTTCCACTCTGCTGCATGCCTATGAACATCATCGCTGCACGACCTATGTTCACTCTGCTGCTTTCTTTTCCATATGATGTTTCGGAAATTCCATAATGATCTCGGTTCCCTGTCCCGGTTCACTGTTAAGCCACAGCCTGCCGTTCAGAGTTTTTACCCCGTGCTTCACAATGGAAAGGCCAAGACCGGTTCCGCCGATTTCCTTGGAATGGCTTTTGTCCACCCGATAAAAGCGTTCAAAAATGCGTTCCTGATCTTCCTTCGGAATACCGATCCCTGTATCCCGCACATTCACGCGAACTGCATCCTCGCCATCCTTCAGTCTCACAAAGACCTCTCCACCCCGGCGGTTATATTTGACAGCATTATCGCAGACATTATAGAGAACCTCTTCCATGATCGTCGGCACTGTATCCAGCACTGTACTTCCGCCTTCCATATACATATGCACTTCCTGCTTTTCGGCAGCTTCATGTAAGGTAGAAAAAATATCATGAGTCAGACTGTAAAGATCCAGTTTTTCCCACTGATACGGCAATCCGCCCTCATCCAGACGGGAGATCCGGATCACATCCCCAACCAGACGGATCAGTCTCTGCGCTTCCTTATAGATGCGTCCTGCAAAAACCTTCACATCCTCATCCTTCACAAATCCGTCCTGCATGATCTCAGCAAATCCGGAAATGGAAGTCAGCGGCGTTTTCAGTTCATGGGAAACATTGGCGGAAAATTCTCTTCGCAGCTGTTCCCTTTCTACTTTTTCGGTCACATCCACCAGAAGGATCACCGCACCCTCTGTCTTATTTTCTCTTGTGACAGGATTGGCGATCACCTGAATCTCACTGCCATCCAGACGAAGGATCTTGTTCTCATGCTTTCCTTCAAGGACCTGCCCAACGACACCTCGAAACTCCTCCGAGCGGTTCAGAAGATATACACTTTCTCCTGTTTTGACCTCCTTTACTTTAAGAAGCTTTCCCACACTGGAGTTGACAGAAAGTACCATGGTATAACGGTCGATCACAAGAAGTCCCTCCTGCATGTTCTCCGTGATAATAGAAAATTCTTTCTGCTGTCTTCTGGCTGCCTCAAGCTGCAGACGGATCTGCCGGCTCTGTCTGCCGATCTTGCTAAGAAGCGGCTGTACCTCATCATAGGCATCATTCTCATCCGGATGCTCCAGATCAAGCCCATTAAGAGGTTCCACAACCTTCCCGGAAAGCCTGGATGCAAATACGCCGGACAGGAGCAGCATAAGTATCAGAACTGCAGCAAAAGGCGGAAGCAGCTGCAGGAGCAGCATCCATACAGAAGCCTGGTTACTGGAAACTCTCAGCACATTGCCATTTTCAAGGCGTACTGCATAATACATTGTTTTTTCGGAAAGCGTGGATGACATTCTTTCATCCGCACCTTCTCCGTTGATCTCTGCTTCACGGATCTCCTTGCGATGTCCGTGATTATCCATGCTTTCCACATTTGCCTCATTGTCGTAGATAACTTTTCCACTTTCATCCACATAAGTAATCCTGGAATCCTCATCATTCAGCTTCTTCAGATAATCTGTCCCGGTACTTTCCACGCCTCTGGAAATATACACGGCTTCTTTCTTCAGCTCACCCATCAGCTGTCCCTGAAAATAGTGATAAAGGATTCCCACGACAAATGCCAGTCCCAGTGCTGTGATCAGTGATGAAACCAGCATGATATACTTAAATATTTTTTTACTCAAAGCTCAGCCCTTTCCTTTCTCCGAAATCTATATAGCATTTTACAAAAGCAATGTAAAAATAATTATCCGGAAAAAGTTAAATCCTTGTAAATTTTATCACATTATAAAAAGTGCTGTGATATCCTTTCAATACCACAGCACTTTTTTTTGCAATAATGCAACTCTTTGCAATCTGCTCTTACTTATTTCTATTCCTCAACAAAATAGTTATCTGTATGACTGGAACCGCTTCTGTGGTTTCCTGTGATGGAATATTCCACCCACTCTGCAATGTTCACAGCGTGATCACCGATACGCTCGAAATATTTTGCAGCCATAAGGATATCCAGACCGATGTTTGCATCCGGCTTTCCGTTATTCAGGACCTCGGCCAGCTTTTCCTTAATATCATTGAAGGCATCGTCCACCTTATCATCATCGTCAATAACCTTTCTGCAAAGCTCAAGATCACCCTTTACAAAGGCATCGATGCTTTCTGTAACCATCCGGACAGTATCCTCTGCCATCTTCCGGATATTAATGATATCTCCGGTAACTGCTTTGTCCTCGATATGCTTGGACAGATCCGCAATATCTGCTGCCTGATCACCGATGCGTTCCATATCGGAGATCATCTTCAGCGCTGCGGAAATGGATCGCAGATCTCCGGCTACCGGATGCTCATGAAGAAGAAGCTTCATGCAGAGATTTTCAATCTCTTTTTCCTGTGCATCGATCTCTTTTTCCGTCTCAAAGATCTTGCCAATGAGAGTCATCCCGCCTTCACCCTGAATAGCTTTGGCAGAAAGTGAAATTGCTTTTTCGCAGAGACTTCCCATGGTGATCAGTTCCACGTGAAGCTCTTCCAGCTGTCTTACAAAACGTTCTGACATAATATCAACCAAACCTTCCTGTAATATAATCCTCTGTACGCTTATCCGCCGGCATGGAGAACAGCTTGTCTGTATCCGCAAATTCCACAACCTCACCAAGAAGGAAAAATGCTGTCTTGTCGGAGATACGGGTCGCCTGCTGCATGTTATGTGTGACCATGACAATGGTGTAATCCTTTTTAAGCTCTACTGCCAGATCCTCGATCTTGGAAGTGGAGATTGGGTCCAGGGCAGATGTGGGCTCATCCATAAGAAGTACCTCCGGCTGTACTGCCAGGGCACGGGCAATACAGAGACGCTGCTGCTGTCCGCCTGACATTCCAAGAGCACTTTTTTTCAGGCGGTCCTTGACCTCATCCCAGATTGCCGCATCACGGAGAGATTTTTCCACGATCTCATCCAGCTTTGCCTTGGAACGGATACCGTGTGTTCTCGGACCGTATGCAATATTATCATAAATGCTCATCGGGAACGGATTGGGCTTCTGGAATACCATTCCCACACGTTTACGCAGAAGATTCACGTCCATATCTCCGTAAATATCTTCCCCGTCAAGCTCTACCTTTCCTGTGATGGAACAGCCTTCCACAAGGTCGTTCATACGGTTTAAGGATTTCAGAAGTGTGGATTTACCACAGCCGCTTGGTCCGATAAATGCTGTGATCTCTTTTTCCGGGATCTCCATATTGATTCCCTTCAGGGCATGAAAGTTTCCGTAATGGAGATTCATATTGTCAATTGAAATTTTTGTATTTTCACTCATGATCGATCATTATCCTTTCGCAATTTTTCTGGCTACCAGACCGGACAGTCCGTTGATAACAAGTACAAATGCCAGAATGACTACTGCTGTTGCAGATGCCTGGTTTACATGAAGTCCCTCACTGGAAAGCACATACATGTGAAGTGCCAGGGTACGTCCGGAACCCATCAGGCTGTTTGGAACTGCCGCAACAGTACCGGAGGTATAAAGAAGTGCTGCAGTCTCACCTACCACACGTCCGATGGCCAGGATCACACCTGCCAGGATTCCAGGAACTGCGGAGGGAAGTACAATCGTAAAAATAGTACGGAGCTTGCCTGCTCCAAGTCCGAAGCTTGCCTCACGGTAAGAATCCGGAACAGATTTCAGTGCTTCCTCAGCGGTACGCATGATCAGGGGAAGTACCATGATCACCATAGTCAGTGCACCGGAAAGAAGAGACATGCCCCAGTGCAGTGCAGTTACAAAGAACAGCATACCGAACAAACCATATACGATAGATGGAATACCGGAAAGTGTCTCTGCGGTAATACGGATCAGCTTTACAAAACGGCTGCCTTTTTTTGCATATTCCACAAGGAAGATCGCTGCAAAGATTCCTACCGGAGCGGCAATCGCCAGAGATACCAGTGTCATGATCAGGGTATTGATCAGTGACGGGAGAAGGGAAACGTTCTCTGAGGTATAGGTAAGGCTGAACAGACTTGCATTCAGATAGGGAATACCTTTTACAAGCACATAGCCGATCAGGAAGAACAGCAGTGCAAACGTGATCACTGCTCCCAGCAGTGTGAGAAATGCCAGGATTCCTGCACCAGGATGTCTTGCATAAGACTTCAGCTGGTCTCCTATGGTAAGTGTATTTCTTTTTTTCATGGTTGTTTCTGCCGCAGGATCTGCAGTTACTGATACGTTAGTTTGCATACTCCGCCCTCCTGTTCAGCAGTGAAAGACTTAAGTTGATGATCAGGATAAATACAAAGAGTACAACTCCTGTTGCGATCAGTGCTTCTCTGTGAAGTCCTGATGCATATCCCATCTCTGTTACGATGTTTGCAGTCATGGTACGGACACCCTGAAGAAGTCCCTTCGGCATACGTGGCTGGTTTCCGGCTACCATGATCACGGCCATGGTCTCACCGATGGCACGTCCGATCCCAAGGACAACGCCTGCCAGGATTCCTGACTTTGCTGCCGGAAGCATAACAAAGAAAATGCTTCTCTCTTTTGTTGCGCCAAGTGCAAGTGAGCCTTCATAATAGCTTTCCGGAACGCTTCGTACTGCCGATTCCGTAACTCCGATGATCGTCGGAAGGATCATGATTCCCAGAAGGATACATGCTGCCAGCATACTGCTTCCGGTTCCTCCGAACAGCTGGCGGATCAGCGGCACCAGGAGAACCAGACCAAAATAGCCATATACGATGGATGGAACGCCTGCCATAAGCTCAATACCGGATTTCAGTGGTTTATAGATTTTTTTCGGGCAATATCTTGCCATAAATACGGATGTAAAAAGTGCGATCGGAACTCCGATAAGGATTGCTCCTGCAGTTACATAAATACTTGCCACGATCATTGGCAGGATTCCGAATTTATCGTTTGTTGGTCTCCATTCTGTTCCGAAGAGGAATTTTAAGGGACCGATCTTTCCCATTGCAGGAAGGCCGTTTGCAAAAAGGAACACACAAATAAGAAATACTGCAAGAACCGATGCACAGGCCGCAATGAGAAAAACGACCTTCATGGCCTTTTCTCCTAAATGATTCATAAGACACCTTTCTCTCTGTCCCAGTGGATATCCACTGTGCTGATATATAACGGAGCGGCTTTCCTGACCTTGTCATGATCGCCGCTCTTTGTAAGATACTTCAATCGTTTTTTATCCGGGAATTTATTTGGTCACGTCTTCCCAGTCTGTGATATCACCTGTGAAGATGGATTTTACTTGGTCACTTGAAAGCTCCTCAAGGTCATTGTCGTTGTTTACGATGACTGCGATACCATCTTTTGCGATCTCTGTAGCTTTAACACCTTTCTCTGTTTCCTCGTCCTTCAGCTCACGGGATGCCATTCCGATATCACATACACCCTCTGTTGCGCTATTGATTCCTGTTGTGGAGTCGCTGACCTGAACCTCTACTGTGATGTTTTTGTTTGTTTTCTGATATGCCTCCGCAAGCTTCTCCATTACAGGTCCTACGGAAGAAGATCCCATAACTACGACTTTGCCTTTTGCATCTCCGGCTTTGTATGCCTCTGCTTTTTCATCTACTTTGATGTAGCCTTCTTTTTCGATGATGTCCTGTCCGTCAGAGCTCATGATGTAGTTGATGAAATCCTGTGCTGCATCACTGAGCTTGTCGCCTGTTACGATGTTGAACGGACGTGCTACTTTGTATGTATCATCTGCAACGTTCTCTGCTGTTGCCTCTGCTCCGTCGATCTTTACTGCTTTTACTGTATCGTTGAGGGAACCCAGAGATACGTATCCGATAGAGTTCTCATCGCCTGCTACTGTGGTAAGCATTACATCTGTGTTGTTTGTGATGCTTGCTTCCTGTGTTGTCATATCTACTTTCTCGCCGTCTTTTTCTTCTTCGATCCCAAACAGCTCTACGAATGCTCCACGTGTTCCGGATCCATCCTCACGGGAAATTACGTCAATTGCTCCGGATGGTGCTGCCATTACAACGGTTCCCATTACTGTAGTTCCGATAAGTGCTGCTGTTAAGATACCTGCGATTCTTTTTTTCATGATTTTTTTCTCCTCATTTCTATGATCATTTTTACTTGCTTACTGCTTAAATACAGGTGTTATTATAGGAATGGAAGGTAAAATATAAAATCGCGGTTTTGTAAAATGTTAGTAAAAAAATGTGATATAAAAAAAGCTGCTTGCGCAGCTTTTTTTATATGATATATTCGTCCGCCTTCACGGCTTGCCAGTTCATCAGGTCTTCCAGTGTTATATGATCTACCACACCTTTGATGGCGTCGTCCAGCTTTTTCCAGAGGATCTGGGTGACGCAGTTCTCCTCACGGTCACAGATGGCTCCGTTGTCGTCCAGACATTCCACAGGGGAAAGGCTTCCTTCTGTGAGGCGGAGGATCATTCCGATGGTGTATTTATCCGGGGTCTGCTGCAGTGCATAGCCACCCTGAGGGCCACGGACACTGCGGACAAAGCCTGCTTTGTTCAGAATGGAGATGATCTGCTCCAGATATTTATCGGAGATCTCCTGGCGCTTCGCCACATCCTTCAGGCGGATCGGTTTTCCTGTATAATTTGTAGCAAGATCCAACATCAGTCTCAGCGCATATCTTCCTCTTGTAGAAATCCTCATGTAATATTTACCTCCAATATTTCAGTATTCTTCTGATTTATAGCCTTTTGCTCTTTCTGTTATTGTGCAGCTGTTCAGCCGGAAATATTCCTCTGTATTCCATAACCGGCACCCTTCTCTGTGATGCACAGGCAGCTTCCTGTATCTTCTTTCATAGGAAGCAGAATCTGCTTTGCAGACTTTATTCTTTATATTGTTAATAGGTTTTGTTTGTTTTCTCTATTATACCTGAAAAAGCTACAAGATACAAGCAAGTCCCCACACACTGCTTATTGCTTTTCGCGGGACCTTACCAGTGAACAGTAACCACAGCCCCACAGAGGGCTTACTTAATTCGATGAAATCAAGAATAAAACCGGCGCTCCGGCAGCCTGCTTGGACAGGCATTCAGGAGCGCCGTAAATAATCCCGCAGAATCACGCTTCGGGGCAAAAGAAGCGGTCTTCGGATCGATTATTTTGTAAACAGTGGTGTGGAGTAGTAACGGTCTCCACTGTCCGGAAGAAGTGCTACGATCACTTTCCCCTTGTTCTCCGGGCGTTTTGCAAGCTGGATCGCAGCATAGAGAGCTGCACCGGAGGAAATTCCTGTAAGGATTCCCTCTTTCTTGGTAAGGAGTTTGGATGTTTCAAATGCATCCTCGTTCTCTACCGGAATGATCTCGTCATAAACCTTGGTGTCAAGTGTGTCCGGAACAAAACCTGCGCCGATACCCTGGATCTTATGCGGGCCTGCTTTTCCCTCAGAAAGTACAGGAGAAGTTGCAGGCTCAACAGCAACTACCTTCACATTCGGGTTCTGGCTCTTCAGGTACTCACCTGTACCGGTGATCGTTCCGCCTGTGCCGACACCTGCTACGAAGATATCTACCTTTCCGTCTGTGTCCTTCCAAATCTCAGGACCTGTTGTTGCTGCATGTGCCTTCGGGTTAGCCGGGTTCTCAAACTGTCCGGGGATGAAGCTTCCCGGAATCTCCTTGGCGAGCTCTTCTGCCTTGGCAATGGCACCCTTCATTCCCTTGGCTCCGTCTGTGAGAACTACCTCTGCACCATATGCCTTCAGGATGTTTCTTCTCTCAACACTCATGGTCTCCGGCATGGTGAGGATCGTCTTATAGCCCTTGGCAGCTGCGATGGCTGCAAGTCCGATTCCTGTGTTACCGGATGTTGGCTCGATAATAGTTGCGCCTGGTTTCAGGACACCTTTCTGCTCTGCGTCCTCGATCATTGCTTTACCGATTCTGTCCTTAACGCTTCCTGCCGGGTTAAAATACTCAAGCTTGGCAAGTACTGTAGCCTCAAGTCCCTCAGACTTCTCTACGTTCTTAACCTCTACAAGCGGTGTGTTTCCGATCAGTTCCAGTGCGCTTCCGTAAATTTTACCCATGATGATATCCTCCTTATTTCCTTTATGTCCATTTCCTTATTTCCTAGTAACTATATATGTTTTCTGTGATTTGATTGAATTATATCATAGTACAGGGATTTGTCAATACATTTCAGCCAAAAAACGCAGGAATTTTTCTCCGGAAAAACCCCTGCGCTTCATATAATTTCATTTATTCTTTTTTAGGATTTTTACAAGCAGATGCATAGTCAGACGGATATTCATATTCTTTATTTTTCAGATTCTGTTAATGTAATATCCCCATCGCTGCATTCCACATTTAAAGTCGGTGCTGAAGCACCGGCCTTGTTCTCATAAACAGAGGTGTCTTCCTCATTGTCGGTTTTTCCCCTGGAAAGCCCCTCCGTGTCCACATCTCCGTCTGCAGTTTTCAGATAAATATTGGTTTTCTCTGCACTGCCGTTCTTCATTTCTACAGAAACATCACCGCAGGAGCTATTGATCTTCATATCTCCGTTAAAGCTACTGTTGTCTATCTGAATATCTCCGTCGCTGAGAGCTATCTGCCCATCTGCAAGCTCTGCCTTTTTTATGGTCACATCTCCGTTTCCGGATTTCAGCTGCATGTTATCTGTACATTGAAGTTCTTTTACATTCAGATCCCCGTCGGAAAGCTTTGCATCAAACTTTTCGAACTCGCCCTTATCCAGCATCAGATCTCCATTGAGAAGTTCCAGGGTCATTTCTTTACACAAAAGCTGATCGGCAGTAAGATCTCCGTCGGAAAGCTGAAGCTCCGCTTCGGAAAGCTGTGCCTTCTCCGGAATGTAAAGAATAACCGTATTCAATGCATCTTTCGTTTCTGTCAGATCCGCATGTGTAGAGAATATCCCCAGATCATAGGTTATATAATAACTTCCACTGCCGCCTGCAGACTCCTCAAGCGTGAGCTCTCCATCCTTATCCTTCCAGGTCAGAGGATTTTTCCTCCCGTTTTTCTCAAGCTTATATTCCATATAATAATGGTCATCATCTGAGGTACGGATATCCAGATCAAAATCATCAAAATCCACATTCAGCTTCGTAAAATCATCAATCTGTTCTTTTTTCATTACTGTAAGATTTTTACGACTGGAAGAATTTCCTCCGGATACATACATATGATCTGAAGTATATGTGAAATCTTTTCCCCCTGCAAAATATCCTGCTGTGGAAAGAACAACTCCCGCTGCACAGAGTGCTGTACCTGTCATCAGCACTGTTTTTGCAATCTTATTCATTTTTATGCACCTTCTTTCTTACAAGTCTGTTAACCAGACGGCCGATTCCCATTGCACACCATTTACATATATATATGGTAAGTACTCCAACGAGGATTCCCGCACCTGCCATCAGAAATCCACTGCCGACCATCATGCAGGATGCTGCCAGAGATCTTGCGATCAATGTCATGCCGCAACCTGTGAGCACGATGCCTCCGGCAATTGCTGATACCCCGGTAACTGCCATGGAAAAAATCACTGCTGCGATGACAATCACCACTGCTGCCAGTACTGCAAGGCCTGCAAACAGCAGCGCAATGCTCACCGGCGATGCACAGATCACCAGAAATGCGAGAAGAATGATCTTTCCGGGGGAACGCTTCTTTCCTGCGGATGTACTGTACCCTGTTGTACTCAGGTTTCCTGAATCTGTCCGGCTATGTGCATGGGAGCTCTCTCCGTAATATGAACCTGCTGCCGGCAAAGCTGCTGTTTTTTCCTCGGTGATGTCTTTACTGTCACCAACACTCTCCTGTAAAAGGTTCAGAAGCAGTTCCCTTGCCGCCTCTTTAGGTTGTCCCAGTTCTTCCATAACCTGCTGTTCATTCTCAGGTCCAGCCTCATCGAAGTATTCCGAAAAATACTCAATGGCATTGTCATAATCTTCTTTTGGAAGCCGCTTCAGATATTTCTTCAGCTGCTCCATATACTCTTTTCTTGTCATTTTCGAAGTCTCCCTTCCACAATATCGTCTATAGTATCGCGGTATTCTCTCCACTCTTTCCTCAGATATTCCAGCTGATCACGCCCGGCTTCTGTGATGGAATAATACTTTCGCTTCCTGCCCTGGAACTCTTGGGAATACGTTGTAAGATAACCACCTGTCTCCAGCTTCCGCAGGATGGGATACAGGGTAGACTCCTTGATGGATGCAACCATCTTTACAGTCTGGCTGATCTCATATCCGTAGGAATCCTGCTGTTCCACAACAGAAAGGATCAGACATTCTGTCAGCACAGCTGATACCGGATAGTAATACATACGCTCACCTCTTTATGTAATTATTTTATATATAAAATTTTTATATATAATTATTTTACATATATAGTATCATATTTTCCCCTGTTGTCAAGCCCAATTTCACAATTGCTTTTTCCTATCTCCTTATTTATAATATTTACAAATGCAAACACCCACCAAGAAAGGACGTATTTTTATGGAAAAAAAGCCTCATCTGATGGCAATCGTCCTGTTTCTGACGGGTCTTATCTGTATTGGACTGCTTTTTGGACTCAGCTATAAAACCTACCGGAAGATCGATGCCGTTGACCAGAAAATGGCCTCCGTAATCAAACCGGTCCAGAAAAAGCAGAAATCCATGAAAGAGGATATCGAACTTTATACAGCCAAGATCGAAAAGAAACAGGCAGCCAACAAATACCTGCAGCAGCGGGCACAGACAGAAAAAGCTGTCAAAAACAACACCGGTGAACATGAACGGGCACCGGAAACCGAAAACAGTCAGAAAACGACCAAACCCTCTGTTTTCAATGAAGCCGGTGGTGAGGGATTCACCGATGGCGGTAATGATACCTCTTCTGCTTCCAACAACGGCCATATCGTCGGAATCGATCCCGGACATCAGGGCGAAAATGTTGATATGAGTGCCACAGAGCCGAACGGCCCCGGTTCCTCCACCATGAAGGCCAAGGCTTCCACCGGAACCAGAGGTTCCTTCAGCGGTCTCCCGGAGTATCAGCTGAACCTGGATGTTTCTCTTCTGCTTAAGGATATCCTGGAACAACGTGGATACCAGGTAGTAATGACAAGGACAGACAATGATACCGCTATCAGCAACAAGGAGCGTGCAGAGCTGGTCGCTTCCCAGGGTGCGGAGATCTGTGTCCGTATCCATGCAAACGGAGATGATTCTGCAGATGTCTCCGGTGCTCTAACCATGTGTCCGTCCCAGCAGAATCCTTATGTTTCCAGTCTCTATGACAGTTCCAACAAACTATCCAAATGCATTGTGGATTCCTACTGCGCAGCTACCGGCTTCCAGAACCGCGGGATCATCTACACAGATTCCATGACAGGTATTAACTGGAGCACGATCCCGGTGACGATTGTGGAAATGGGATTTATGACCAACCAGAGCGATGATCTGAAAATGGCGGATTCCTCCTTCCAGCAGACTATGGCAGAAGGGATCGCCAATGGAATCGATGCTTATTTCCAATAATAAAAAGGAGTTTGTTTATATATGAAAAAAAATACATTTCTATATATTGTGATCGCAGTGCTTGTCATCGCACTGGCAGGACTTGGGGCACTGAATGTCCGCTCCCTGGACAAGCTTGCATCTCTCCAGACAAAAGTTAACAAGCTGCAGAAAAGTGTGCAGGAGGTTTCTGATTCTGCCGCTGAGCTCAGCAGCAAAGCCGATCAGCTGGATGCTCTTTATCCTGATGATCCTACCGTTTCCAGCGCTGCTGCCGCAGCATCTTCAGCTGAGGTCCAGGGTCCTTCCGCACAGGAAGAATCCACAGATACATCTGCAGCCTCCGATTCTTCCGAAGCTTCTGGCAGCAAGGACAGTTCTTCTTCCACTCAGGAAGAAGGAACTCTTTCCCCATCCAGCGGAAGTACTTTCACAGACAATTCGGATTCCAGCATGGACAACCTTCTGAATCAGGTACAGTCTCTTCTTCCCACCGATAACGGAACCTGGTCCGTATATGTATGCAATCTTGCAAAAAATACCGAAGGTACCATCAACGATCAGCAGATGCAGGCTGCCAGCCTGATCAAGCTCTATATCATGGGTGCCGTATATGAAGATTATGACAGTCTTTCCTCCAAATACAGCAAGGATCAGCTGGACAATGCACTGAACTCCATGATCATAGTCAGCGACAATGATGCTGCCAATACACTTGTCAATTATCTTGGCGGCGGAGATGACGCAGCCGGAATGGCCCGTGTGAATAAATTCTGTCAGGATCACGGATACACCAGCACTTCCATGGGACGTCTTCTTCTTGCAGATAATTCCAATGGGGATAACTACACTTCCGCAAAGGATTGTGGAAAATTTCTGAAGACCATCTATCAGATCGACAAGGGTACTGCTACCGATAACAACGATACTCTGGCAGGAGCCGAATATATGTATCGTCTTCTGAAAATGCAGACCAGGAAAAACAAGATCCCGGCTCAGATGCCTTCCGAGGTAAAGGTTGCCAACAAAACCGGTGAACTGGATCACGTAGAAAACGATGTCGGCATCATCTATGACACTGCAAAGGGGATCGACCTGGTAGTCTGCTTTATGTCACAGGATCTTAACGATACCTCTGCTGCACAGAACACCATCGCACAGGACAGCCGTGCGATCTATGGATACTATAACGAATAACAAAAGAAAATATCTTTATATTATATTGGTAAGGAAAACATCATGAATCAGACAAAAGAGAAAAAAACAAGATACTTATTATGGCCTGCGCTACTGCTTCTGCTTCTTCTGCTGGCGCCGGGCAACATTGTCCGTGTGCAGGCCGCCTCTGACCAGACTGCTGTCCAGCTGAAACTCAGTCAGGGTATCCGCCGCTATGATTATGCTTACCAGGTCCTTGATCTGGTAAATCAGGAACGTGCCAAAAAGAACCGGAATCCTGTCACTATGGATAAGAACCTTCTGGAATGCGCCATGACCAGAGCAGAAGAACTGACCGTTTGCGCCAGTCATACCCGTCCCAATGGTTCCATCTGTTTTTCAGCCTTTCCTTATTTTGAGAATCCAAGTGAAAATCTTGCGATCAACCAGGGAACTCCTGAAGAAGTTATGGAATCATGGATCGAATCTTCCGGACATTACACGAACATCATGAATTCCAAAAATGTTTCTGCCGGAATCGGCTGCTACTCACAGAACGGTCATCTCTACTGGATCCAGTGCTTTTCTTCTCACGCAACAGAAGCCTGCACACAGCCTGCCAATCAGACTGTGTCACCTGTTATTTCCGTGCTTCCAAAGCTGATAAATATCCATTTCAACGAAGCTTCTCCGATCACATTCACAGAAGAACAGAAAACACTGGCTATCTATATAACCTGTAATGGATTCAGCTATATGAGTTCCAGCCTTGACCCAGCTTCTTTCACATGGTCAACCGGAGATCCTTCCATTGCCACTGTGGATCAGAGCGGTGTTATCCGACTGAAAAGCAGAGGAACCACTACGGTTTCTGCCACACTGAAATCCTGCCCGGACAAAACACTGTCTGCAGATCTCAATGCATACTATGATCTGGAAAATTCCAGAGAGACTTCTCTGCGCTATACAAGTTCCTGGAACTATACCGGAAGTCCCATTACTTTTTCTCCTGAACTAAAATTCCATGGTCGTACGCTGACTGAGGGAAAAGATTATACGATTTCTTTCTCCCACAATCAGAACAGCGGTGTGGGAACTTTCACGATCACAGGTCTTGGCCTTTATTCCGGAACTCTGACGAATAATTTCGGTATCTGGCAGATCAATCTCTCTCAGGCAGAGATTGATTTTTCCCAGTCCTCCTATCTGTATACCGGAACTCCACTAACTCCGAAGCCCACTGTCACCTGGAATGGTATAACCCTGACAGAAAATGTAGATTATACACTCTCCTGGCATAACAATGCCCAGCAGGGAAACGCTTATGTTACTGTTTCCGGTAAGGGAAATTTCACCGGTGAAAGTAATAAATATTTCTACATCGACCTTACCCCGATCACGGAAGCTGAGATTGGTGATATCCCGGATTATGAATATGCTCCTGGCAAAGAATTCAAGCCGGAGCCAACGGTCACATTAAATGGTGTTACTTTAAAGAAAGATGTTGATTATACCCTTTCTTATTATGATAACACCATGGCAAGTTCCAGAACCAACAGACCTCGTGTCCATATAACCGGTATCGGCATTTACAGAAGCGGTTTTTCCAAATACTTCACCATCAATCCACTGAAGCTCTCCGGTGAGACCATCCAACTGGCAGATTCAAACTGCAAAAGTGAAAGTGTAACCTCTTATCTGCGAAATAACCTGGTCATCACCTATAATGGCACACAACTGACCTCTGATGATTTTCGCATTACTTCTGTATACTATTCCTCCAGCAATGAGATCCTGGATTTTTCACTTTCCTATAAGCAGAATTATTCCGGTTCAAGGCATATGACATCTGTAAAGCTTTGCGATCTTTCGGATATTCCGGAACAGATCTTCAACGGCAATGCAGTAACTCCGAAGCCTACTGTAAAATACGGCTCGGACACGCTTCAGGAAGGCACGGATTATATCCTTACCTGGAAAGATAACGCCAAAACCGGCACTGGCTCCGTAACGGTTACAGGAATCAACAATTATTTTTCAAGTCAGTCCCTGACCTTTAAAATATCCGCTCCAGCACCAACGAGCACTCCAACTCCGAAACCTACTGCTACCCCAACGCCGAAGCCTACTGCTACTCCAAAGCCGAAGCCTACTGCTACCCCAACGCCGAAGCCTACTGCTACCCCGACTCCGAAACCTACTGCCACTCCAACGCCGAAGCCTACTGCCACTCCAGTTCCGAAGCCATCCACTACCCCGGCTCCAATGCCATCTGGCACTCCGGCTCCTGTGATCACGAAATTAACTGCACCGTCAATTAAGGCCTCTGCCTCCTGGAACAGCTGTACGCTCCGCTGGAACCGTATAAACAATGCCCGGAACTATATTCTCTACAGAAAAACAAATTCCGGAAAATACGCAAAGATCAAAACTTTAAACACAAATACTACTTCATACAAAGACACAAAGATCACTATCGGAAATAAATATTCTTACGTGATCCGTGCAAGCAAAAAAACATCCTCCGGTTATATCTACAGTCCAGTTTCCAAAGCAGTGACTGTGAAACCGAATCTGCTCCGTCCGTCCATAAAGCTTAAAACCCTCAAAGGAAAACAGACCCTTTCCTGGAAAAAGATTTCCGGAGCAACCGGCTATGTCATCTATCAGAAAAAAGGAAATGGTTCCTTCAAAAAAGTAAAAACTATTTCTTACAAAAATACCAGCTATACATTTAAGACAGCAAAAAATGTTACATATAGCTACAGACTGGTTCCATACCGCACAGTAAACAAGAAGGTAAAGACCGGACCTGCAAGTGCGGTAAAAACCGGAAAAGCAAAATAACAGACTTACCGGATCGGACAAAAAAAGGATGATGCGTCACCGAAACGCATCATCCTTTTTTCAGTTCTTTTCTTCTCCCTCTTCATAGGATTTTTCCCAGATCTCGGAAAATACTGCCAGCGGACAGTCTGTCAGCAGGCACATCAGAAGAAAGCACTCATATGGATTCACTATGTAGATCTCACTCATTTCGCAGCGGGCCAGGATCTCCTGGATCTCCTCCAGAAAATGACGGTATCTCGTATACGGATCATCCTCTGCCATCTCCTGAGAGATCACAAAAAACTCCAGCGTGATCAGATCGAACCGCTCCACCGGAAATTTATGGTTCAGGATATTGTTGATCCTCTGGCGGCTGAAGCGCTTCTGGCTGAAATGCTTTGCCAGAATGGATGCGGACATCTTTTTGAGATTTCCCATTTTATTAATGGGGATCCCGCTGCAGATAACCTTTTCCAGATCCGAAGCACTGATATTCTCAGGCTTCCAGATCTTTTTGCCACCGTTTTCTTCCTCATCTTCCTGATACATGGCTGCAATGATCTTCCTTGCCCGCTCCAGAAGGATCATAAATTCCTGAAAAGCCTGGCTCTTCTCTGATTTCGGATCATCATGTCTTCCTTTCAGAAAAGCCAGATATTCCAGAAGCTTTTCTTCACTGTCCAGACAAAGCCCTGTGCCATACACGATCTCTCCGGTCTTTTTTTCCACCGGAGTCATCTGTTTGTAGGTTTCTTTATATTCCTCCGCTTTATAATAGCCAAGATGATTCCGGTAACAATACCAGTAGATCACTTCTTCCGGATTATGAAAATCAAAATCCTGCTCACGAAGCACCCGGGTCAGAAAATCTGAAACATCCTCTGTACTCATCCGAAGTCCGAACCCCAGCAGAAAAACCGTTTCACGCTTCACAGATGCCTGAGTCAGCCAGTTATTCACCAGAGAACTCAACTTGGCTGATGTAGGTGACATGGATTTCGGTGTGTAGGTTTCCTTGAAGGATTCCACAACGATCTCCCTGTAGACTTCCTGCGGCACCTGGGAAAAAGGCTCCTCAAGCTCTGCACGCTCATACACATATCGTTTCAGATAGTCACCAAAGGAAACCAGTTCCATCTCCTTGTAAAGATAATGAAAAATAACATCTGCATCCTCATCCTCAAAAGAATCCAGACTGACAACCTGGCGGAACTTCTGTGCCGCCTTTCTTGTAAATTCAAAGTCCTTCACTGAATCGAAGGCAACTGTCTGTTCAAAATCAAGATCCTGCATTCGATTTCTCATCGCAAATTTTCTCCTTATCCCTTTTCTTACTCCCCGGGTTTATTACCGTCCGGTACTGTGGCGCTCTGCCCAGCGTTTGAGAATATTTTTTTCTTCATAGCCGCTGATCTGTGCAAGGACCAGTGTCACATTATCTCTGCCGCCTCTTTCCAATGCCTGTTCCAGGATCTTACCTACTTTTTCTTCTGCGGTTTCTGTCCCGTCAAGGATCTTCTGAAGCTCCTGATCAGAAAGCATGTCTGTCACTCCATCTGAACAGATCAGATACGAGCTTCCCGGCTGATAACCGATCTCCACGATAGAAGGCTCCAGTGCCATGTTTTCTTCCTGAAAGCCCAGATACTGCGTCAGCGGAGCTTTTCCCAGCATTTTTCCGCCGATCACATGGTCCGTGGAAATCTGCTGGAACTTCCCCTGAAAATGACGGTAGATACGGCTATCCCCAAGGTTGCAGGCATAGATTGCCTTTTCGCTGAAAGACAAAAGTGCCATGGTTGTTCCCATGCTTCTGATACAGTTTTCATTGCTATAGCGACATACTGCCTCATTCATATTTTCGCAGGCTCCTGTCAGAAAAACCACAGGCTCTTTTTTCAGGGTCTTTTTGTTTTCTTCATAGAAGCCTCCCAGCGCTTCCACAGCTGCAGAAGCTGCCATTTCACCGTAGCTTTCTCCGCCCATGCCGTCAAAAACAGCCAGCATTGGAAGCTGCCAGTGCTGTGTATGACCTGCCAGGATTCCGTCAACCCCCTGGTTGTGCACCGGCAGGCGCACTCCGCAGCACCAGAAATTATCCTCATTATTTGTCCTCACCTTTCCGGTGTGACATGTATACGCATAATCAATCTGATAGGCCATTCTTTTTCCTTTCGTAAAACCCCTTCGACATTACTGCTGAAGCTCCACTACAGAATTACTCCAGTATTTGTCTCCCAGTTCTACATATTTGTCGTTATCGCTCTCTTTATCATGAACCTTACCATCTGCATCGATCCATCGGATCAGAAGGCCGTCCTGATAATAAAAATACTGCTTCTCATCTCCGTCCCATACATAAGTATAAAACATCTGCTCGCCCCAGTAAAAATATTCCTCATAAACGCCATCTGCGGAACTGCCGGGATATACAAGTACTTTGGCGATCTCTCCTGATCCGTTATAAAAGCGCAGGCGATCCCCCTCTGTACCTTCACGTCTATAGCTGTCCAGAGCATTTTCTATGGTTGTCGCATGGTCACGTATCGTTTCCATTGCCTGTGCGAAACTTTTATCCGAATTGTCTGCAGTACCGAAATTTCCTTTGTTCAGAGCATCAGAATCATCGGAATCTGTATACGAAGGTTCCCCGTTATCCACAGGTTTCCGTATCGTTCGTACCGCAAGGATCCCGCCGATCAGCACAACAAGGATCCCGGCTGTTATAAGCATTCTGAAAATACCTTTCCGTTTCCTTCTGTCATCGTCATTTCCGTCATTCTCTGGTACGGATCCTTCCCACTCCTGGAGATTCTGGTCACGGTCGTCTTCCAGATCTGTGATAGAGGTAACTCTGGGCTTTACAGCTCCGGTTTTTCTTATACCGGGATCTGACTGACGGGAACGTCCTGACGGATAACCGGACAGGCTATCCTTTTCGGATGCTGTTTTTCCGGATGCAGATTTCTGAGGCTTCTGTATTGTGCTCTGAGCCTTTGGCGTATTCCGGGCTGCATTTTTTGCTATTTCTCCGGCTGTCGGTTTCTCCGGCTGTATGGATACCGGCACAGGATTTTTACGTGCCTGACGGATTGCATCCGTATTCAGCTGACTCGTTCTTGCCAGCTGTCTGGCTGCACCCTCCTGAAGAAACTTCGGCATGGACTCCGGAACAGGTCTTTCCTCCACTGCTTTCGGTTTCTCATGAACTCCCTGTTCTCTGTTTGCTGCTCCATACCGGATTTCTTCCAGTGCTTCCCGAAACTTCTCAGGAGTCTGATATCGTTCTTTTGCATCATAAGCACAGGCTTTTAAGATAACGGAGCCGAAAGCCTCTCCTGCATCCACAGGTAGTGGCGGTGTTTCGCCTGACATCCTCCTCGTGAGTGCGTTTTCCTTATCTCTGTATGTGATCAACTGTTTTTCAAGATTCAGAAACGGAAGCCTGTTATGATTCATCAGTTTATATAACACCAGGCCAAGTGCATAAATGTCCACTCTGCTGTCGTACTGTTCTCCCCTGTACATCTCCGGCGCCATATAGGAATAAGTTCCCTTTTTGGAAAGGGTACTCATGGTTTTTTCCAGTTCTCTGGCGATTCCAAAGTCCCCCAGCTTGAAATCCCCGAACCTGGATACAAAAATATTCTCAGGTTTGATATCCCTGTGGATGATGTGAAGCTGCCCACAGTATTCCAGTGATCTGCAAAGATCGATACCCAGCTTCATCACTTCTTTTTCTGTGAGATTTTTTCCCGCATAATATTCCATGAAGCTTGTGAGATATTCCATGCGGATAAAAATATCCCATCCGATCTCGTCCAGATATTCCATCACCTTGTAATCTTCTACAGATACAATATGGGAATTTCCCCGGAAATACTCCATGGTGCTTACTTCCTGAATGCACTCCTCCACCAGATTTTCAAAATAACCGCGGACAGATTTTTCATCACCGGATTCTGAGCGCACACTGTCCAGCTCCCCTTTACTGGCGGGGATTGTGATTATCTTAATTGCCGAGTAAAAAGAACGTCCCTTCTCAGTTCTCTGAGCTTTATACACTCTTCCAAAAGAGCCTTCCCCGATCTTGCTTACGATCTTCCATTCCGGCCACGGGGAAATTGGCAGTTCCTTGTCCATCGCAATCCCTCCTCTCTCAGAAAATCCCTGCTTATAAACAGAAATCTCCCTCCGGATTTCCGGGGGGAGATTTATTTATATTAGCAAGGTATATCGACTTATTCTTCTACCGGTGCAGTTTCCTCTGCTGTCTCTTCAACAGCAATGGTCTCTTCCTCCGGAGCAGTCTCAGTCTTCTCTTCCTCTACGGAAATTTCCTCTGTATCCTCAGGCTCCTCGGAAGCTGTTTTTACCTCCGGCATTCCTGTGTCAAGACTGATCTCACTGTAACGCTTCATACCTGTACCTGCAGGAATCAGCTTACCGATGATAACGTTCTCTTTCAGACCGATCAGCGGATCGATCTTACCTTTGATAGCAGCCTCTGTCAGGACTTTTGTTGTTTCCTGGAAGGATGCTGCTGACAGGAAGGAGTTTGTAGCAAGGGATGCTTTGGTAATACCAAGCATAACCTGTTTTCCCTCTGCCGGCTGTTTGCCCTCTGCCTCAAGTTTCTCGTTAACTTCCTCAACATCAAGGACATCAACAAGTGTTCCTGGCAGGAACTCTGTATCTCCGTTATCCTCGATACGGATCTTCTTCAGCATCTGATGAACGATAACCTCGATATGCTTATCGTTGATCTCAACACCCTGCAGACGATATACACGCTGAACCTCACGGATCATGTAATCCTGAACTGCACGCACACCCTTGATTCTCAGGATATCATGCGGATTTACACTACCTTCTGTCAGCTCATCGCCGGCCTCAAGAACCTGTCCATCAAGGACTTTGATACGAGAACCGTATGGGATCAGGTAAGTCTTGGAATCGCCTGTCTCCGGATCGTTTACGATGATCTCACGTTTCTTCTTAGTGTCGTTGATCGTGGCAACACCTGGGATCTCTGTGATGATCGCAAGACCCTTCGGCTTTCTTGCCTCGAAAAGCTCCTCGACACGAGGAAGACCCTGTGTGATATCTCCACCGGCAACACCACCGGTATGGAAAGTACGCATGGTCAGCTGTGTACCTGGCTCACCGATAGACTGTGCTGCGATGATACCAACAGACTCACCAACCTGTACCGGCTCACCGGTAGCCATGTTCGCACCATAACATTTTGCGCAGACACCAACCTTGCACTTACAGGAAAGGATGGTACGGATCTTCAGTTTGTCGATCGGTCCGCCTGTCTGGTTGCTTACGCCCTCTTTCATGATACGGGCTGCACGCTTCGGTGTGATCATGTGGTTTGCTTTAACAAGGATTTCTCCGTCTTTATTCTTAACTGTCTCACAGGAGAAACGTCCTGTGATACGCTCCTGAAGGCTCTCGATCTCTTCTTTTCCGTCCATGAATCCACGAACGACCATACCGGAGATCTCTGCTCTGTTCTCACAGCAGTCCGCCTCACGAACGATCAGATCCTGGGATACGTCAACAAGTCGTCTTGTCAGGTATCCGGAATCGGCTGTACGAAGAGCGGTATCAGAAAGACCTTTACGAGCTCCATGAGCGGACATGAAGTACTCCAGTACGTCAAGACCTTCACGGAAGTTTGACTTGATCGGGAGCTCGATGGTATGACCGGTTGTATCAGCCATCAGTCCTCGCATTCCGGCAAGCTGTTTGATCTGCTTATCGGAACCACGGGCTCCGGAGTCAGCCATCATGAAGATGTTGTTGTACTTATCAAGACCTGTAAGAAGTGCCTTTGTAAGCTCATCATCGGTCTTCTTCCAGGTATCAACAACCTCTTTGTAACGCTCTTCCTCTGTGATAAGACCACGTTTGTAGTTCTTTGTGATACGGTCAACAGTATCCTGAGCCTGCTTGATCATCTCCGGCTTCTGCGGCGGCACGGTCATATCGGAAATAGATACGGTCATGGCTGCACGTGTGGAGTATTTGTAACCCATAGACTTAACGGAGTCAAGTACCTCGGCTGTCTTTGTTGCACCGTGAGTATTGATAACCTTTTCAAGGATCTGCTTCAGCTGTTTCTTACCTACAAGGAAATCAACCTCAAGAAGCAGTTCGTTTCCAGGTACGCTTCTGTCCACAAATCCAAGGTCCTGCGGAAGGATCTCGTTGAACAGGAAACGTCCCAGTGTGGACTGAACATTGCCGCTTAAAACAGTTCCGTCCGGCATTGTCTTATGACAATGGACAATGATCTTTGTCTGGAGTGTGATGACCTTGTTCTCGTATGCAAGAATTGCCTCGTTGACACTCTTGAAGAACTTGCCTTCACCCTTGTTTCCAGGTCTTTCCTGTGTCAGGTAGTAGATACCAAGGACCATATCCTGTGAAGGAACGGCTACAGGACCACCATCTGACGGTTTCAGAAGGTTGTTCGGTGATAACAGAAGGAAACGGCACTCTGCCTGTGCTTCCTGGGAAAGCGGAAGATGTACAGCCATCTGGTCACCATCGAAGTCAGCGTTGAACGCGGTACAAACAAGTGGATGAAGCTTGATCGCCTTACCTTCTACAAGGATCGGCTCGAATGCCTGGATACCCAGACGATGCAGTGTAGGTGCACGGTTCAGCATAACCGGATGCTCCTTAATGACGTCCTCAAGGACATCCCATACTGCCGGCTCAAGCTTCTCTACCATTTTCTTGGCATTTTTGATGTTGTGGGAAGTTCCGTTGGCAACAAGCTCTTTCATAACGAAAGGTTTGAACAGCTCGATAGCCATCTCCTTCGGAAGACCACACTGATAGATCTTCAGTTCAGGTCCTACGACGATTACAGAACGTCCGGAATAGTCAACTCGTTTACCGAGAAGGTTCTGACGGAAACGTCCGGATTTACCCTTCAGCATATCGGAAAGGGATTTCAGAGCTCTGTTTCCAGGTCCTGTTACAGGACGTCCACGGCGTCCGTTATCGATCAGGGCATCTACAGCCTCCTGCAGCATACGCTTCTCGTTGCGGACAATGATATCCGGAGCACCAAGCTCCAGAAGTCTTTTCAGACGGTTGTTTCTGTTGATGATCCTTCTGTAAAGATCATTCAGGTCAGATGTTGCAAAACGTCCTCCGTCCAGCTGTACCATAGGACGAAGATCCGGCGGGATAACCGGGATAACGGTCATGATCATCCACTCAGGACGGTTGCCGGACTCACGGAAGGACTCCACAACCTCAAGACGTTTGATGATCCTTGCACGTTTCTGGCCTGTTGCGTCCACAAGCTCTGCCTTCAGTTCTTCAGAATCTTTTTCAAGATCGATAGCCTGAAGGAGCTCCATGATGGACTCGGCACCCATACCTACACGGAATCCTTCTCCGTAAGACTCACGTGCTTCCTGGTACTCACGCTCGGTGAGTACCTGTTTGTACATAAGTCCGGAATCTGCAGGATCCAGAACGATATAGTTAGCAAAGTAAAGCACTTTCTCCAGTGTTCTCGGAGAAATATCAAGGATCAGACCCATACGGGACGGAATTCCTTTAAAGTACCAGATATGAGACACCGGAGCTGCAAGCTCGATGTGTCCCATACGCTCTCTACGAACGGCAGATTTGGTTACTTCAACACCGCATCTGTCGCAGACAACGCCTTTATAGCGAATTTTTTTGTACTTTCCACAGTGGCACTCCCAGTCCTTGCTCGGTCCGAAAATCCTTTCACAGAAAAGACCATCCTTCTCAGGCTTCAAGGTTCTGTAGTTGATCGTTTCAGGTTTTAAAACCTCACCGTGTGACCACTCTCTGATCTTCTCAGGGGACGCCAGTCCGATCTTGATGGCATCGAAAGTCATTGGCTGATATGTTTCATTGGCGTTGGTTGTTTCTGCCATGTATTCTTTCCCCTTTCTTATTCCTCATCATCAAAGGACTCTTCAAACTCGATCATATCATCTTCGTCTTCCATGTCCTCATCTTCTTCTACATTGACAAGCTCTTCTCCGCTGAACTCCTGCTTGGTGTAGCCGTGTTTACCGAAGGACTCCTCATCTCTGCGTCCTCTGGAATCGCCCTCGATGACATGACGAAGATCAGTATCTCCGTAATCAGAGGTTTCCATAATGTGTACCTCTGATCCGTCCTCGCTGAGCACACGTACATCCAGACCAAGAGACTGAAGCTCTTTAAGAAGTACCTTAAAGGACTCAGGAATACCTGGCTCAGGAATGTTGTCACCTTTGATGATCGCTTCATAGGTCTTAACACGTCCGATCACATCATCAGACTTCACTGTCAGGATCTCCTGCAGTGTGTAGGAAGCACCATATGCCTCCAGTGCCCAAACCTCCATCTCTCCGAAACGCTGTCCACCGAACTGAGCTTTACCACCCAGAGGCTGCTGTGTTACAAGGGAGTATGGACCTGTGGAACGTGCATGGATCTTATCATCTACCAGATGATGCAGCTTCAGGTAGTGCATGTGACCGATCGTTACAGGGCTGTCGAAGTACTCGCCTGTTCGTCCGTCACGAAGTCTTACCTTACCGTCTCTGGAGATCGGAACGCCCTTCCAGAGTGCTCTGTGAGCTTTATTCTCATCGAGATACTGCATAACATCCGGTGCAAGGATGTCTTTATATTTCTCACGGAATTCCTCAAAGTCTTCCGTATTAACGTAATCGTTGGCAAGCTCCAGAGTATCCTGGATATCAACCTCGTTTGCGCCATCGAATACAGGTGTTGCAATATTGAAGCCAAGTGCTTTGGCAGCAAGGCTCAAGTGGATCTCCAGGACCTGTCCGATGTTCATTCGGGAAGGTACACCCAGAGGATTCAGCACGATATCAAGAGGACGTCCGTTTGGAAGGAATGGCATATCCTCAACCGGAAGTACACGGGAAACGACACCCTTGTTACCATGACGACCAGCCATCTTATCACCAACGGAGATCTTTCTCTTCTGTGCAATATAAATACGTACTGCCTGATTTACTCCAGGGCTCAGCTCATCGCCGTTCTCTCTTGTAAATACCTTGGCATCTACGATAATACCATACTCACCATGCGGTACCTTAAGGGAAGTATCACGTACCTCTCTTGCCTTCTCACCGAAGATAGCACGAAGGAGACGCTCCTCAGCAGTAAGTTCAGTCTCTCCCTTAGGAGTAACCTTACCGACAAGGATATCACCGGCACGTACCTCAGCACCGATACGGATGATACCGCGCTCATCCAGATCCTTCAGAGCGTCATCGCCGACACCCGGAACGTCACGTGTGATCTCTTCCGGTCCCAGCTTGGTATCACGGGATTCTGCCTCATATTCCTCAATATGGACAGATGTATAAACATCATTCTGTACCAGTTTCTCACTAAGAAGAACAGCATCCTCGTAGTTATAACCCTCCCAGGTCATAAATCCGATCAGCGGGTTCTTACCAAGTGCAAGCTCACCATTGGATGTAGACGGGCCATCCGCGATAACCTGTCCTGCCTCAACATGCTCACCCTGGAACACGATCGGTCTCTGGTTGTAGCAGTTGCTCTGGTTGCTTCGCATGAATTTAGTCAGATGATAATCATCTTTTGTTCCGTCATCATTCTTGATAGAGATATCTGTAGATGTGGAACGAAGTACTGTACCTGCTTTTCTTGCAACAACGCATACACCGGAGTCAACAGCGGTCTTGGTCTCCATACCTGTA
The DNA here is from genome assembly GCF_001487165.1 of Blautia massiliensis (ex Durand et al. 2017). Lineage (GTDB taxonomy): Bacteria > Bacillota > Clostridia > Lachnospirales > Lachnospiraceae > Blautia_A > Blautia_A fusiformis. The sequence continues at coordinate 3,015,087 of NZ_LN913006.1, read as the reverse complement.
CCAACAACCGGAGCCTCTGTTGTAAGAAGCGGAACGGCCTGACGCTGCATGTTGGATCCCATCAGCGCACGGTTCGCATCATCGTTCTGCAGGAACGGGATCAGGGCTGTAGCAACGGAGAATACCATTCGCGGAGATACATCCATGTAATCGAACATGTGCTGCTCGTACTCCTGTGTCTCCTCGCGGTAACGACCGGAAACGTTCTTATGAATGAAGTGTCCCTCTTCATCCAGCGGCTCATTCGCCTGTGCTACATGGTAATTATCTTCCTCATCCGCTGTCATGTATACAACCTCATCGGTTACACGCGGGTTGGAAGGATCTGTTTTGTCGATCTTTCTGTACGGAGCCTCTACGAAGCCGTACTGATTGATCCTTGCATAGGATGCAAGGGAGTTGATAAGACCGATGTTCGGTCCCTCAGGAGTCTCGATCGGGCACATTCTTCCATAGTGGGAATAATGTACGTCTCGAACCTCGAATCCGGCTCTGTCTCGTGACAGACCGCCAGGTCCCAGTGCGGAAAGTCTTCTCTTGTGAGTCAGCTCTCCAAGCGGGTTGTTCTGATCCATGAACTGTGACAGCTGGGATGATCCGAAGAACTCTTTTACTGCTGCAGTTACAGGTTTGATATTGATCAGGGACTGCGGAGAAATACTCTCTGTGTCCTGTGTTGTCATTCTCTCACGTACCACACGCTCAAGTCTGGAAAGACCGATGCGGTACTGATTCTGAAGCAACTCACCGACAGCACGGATACGACGGTTGCCCAGGTGGTCGATATCATCATCGTTACCAAGGCCATACTCCAGATGCATATTGTAGTTAATGGACGCAAGGATATCTTCCTTGGTGATGTGTTTCGGGATCAGGTCGTGGATATCACGTTTGATCGCATCACATCTGTCCTCAAATGTGTCATTTTCTTCCAGAATTTTTTCGAGCACTGGGTAGTATACTAATTCTGTAACACCCAGGGACTTCGGATCCTCAAGCTCCGGCAGATAGTGACGGATATCAACCATAAGGCTAGAAAGAACTTTGATCTCTCTCTCCTCACCCTGGATCCATACGTACGGAACTGCGGAATTCTGTAATGTATCAGCAAGCTCTTTTGTAACAAGTGTCTCAGCCTCAGCAAGGATCTCACCTGTTGTTGTATCTACAACATCCTGAGAAAGCTTGTGGCCTACGATACGTTTATTGAAATGAAGCTTCTTATTAAATTTATAACGTCCGACTTTGGCAAGGTCATATCTTCTCGGATCGAAGAACATTGCCATGATCAGGCTCTCTGCGCTCTCTACTGCAAGCGGCTCGCCCGGACGGATCTTCTTATACAGCTCAAGGAGACCTTCCTGATAGTTTGTGGAGGTATCCTTTGTAAAGCTGGCAAGGATCTTTGGCTCTTCACCAAACAGATCAATGATCTCAGCATTGGTTCCAATGCCCAGTGCACGGATCAGAACAGTGATCGGAACCTTTCTTGTTCTGTCTACACGTACATAAAATACATCATTTGAATCTGTCTCGTACTCCAGCCATGCACCTCTGTTCGGAATTACAGTACTGGAAAACAGTCTCTTACCAAGCTTATCATGAGCGATCGCGTAGTAGATTCCAGGGGAACGTACTAACTGGCTGACAATAACACGCTCAGCACCATTGATAACAAAGGTACCCGTAGCTGTCATCAGCGGTAAATCTCCCATGAAAATCTCGTGTTCGTTGATCTCTTCTGTTTCCTTATTGATCAGCCTTACTCGAACCTTCAAAGGTGCGGCATAAGTCACGTCACGTTCTTTACACTGCTCGATGGAATATTTTGCATCTTTTTCATCGTATGTGAAATCGATGAATTCCAGACTGAGCTTTCCGCCGTAATCTGCGATCGGAGAAATATCATCAAATACTTCTTTTAAACCTTCGTCAAGAAACCACTGGTAGGAATCTTTCTGAACTTCGATCAGGTTTGGCATTTCCAGGACTTCTTTTTGTCTCTGGTAGCTCATACGCATGCTTTTTCCAGTTTTTACAGAACGAATTCTGTTTTTTTCCATTGACGTTTCACCCCTGTTTTTTTATTATTTATTACAACATGATCCCGCCTGACCTTTAGGCAGGCATATCTAGCCATAATATAGCATCCTCCACTTTAACATAAGAAAAAAAGTGTGTCAAGCACTTTTTTTGATTTTTTTACATTTTTCAAAAAAAAGATTCTGTTCCTTCTATACATACGATGTATGGATATCCGGAACAGAATCTTTTTTATCACACATACTTACTTCACAACAGTATTTACTGTTACTGTATTTCCGTATTTATCTTTTGAGACAAGTTTCAGAGCAGTATTCTTTTTTTGCTTCTTTATTTTAATAACGTACTGTTTCTTTTTGTTTACGGATGATACACCCAGCTTTGTCTGTTTTCCGGAACGCCGCGCATAGGCAATAACTGTCTGGCTACCTGATGCAGTTCCGCTTATAGCTGTACTTCTTGATGTAACAGCTCTGCATGAAGGACGGTTGATGCCGGTCCATCCTTTGCAGCTTTTTACATATACCGCCTGAACCTTTCCGTTTTCACAAAATGTATTCTTTTTCATGACCGGTATTACAGATGCATATGCATAAACACCATTCCCCGTATTTTTCTCCGCACGGTTTCCTGATACTTCGGATACTTTTGATTTCCAGAGCAAAATACCACTTTTTGCATTTGATGTCACACGATTGCTTTTTACCCTGACTCCGCCTACCACATACTCAATTTTCACGCCATGATTTTTGTTGGATAAACAGGTATTACCAAGAACATTATTGTTCTTTCCTGCATTTACACGTATTCCCGAGCCGGCCGTTGATTTAACAGTATTCTTCTGTGCAGTGGATGAAGTATTTACAGATTGCAGATAAATTCCATCTCCGCCTGCTCCGGAAACAGTATTCTGCTCTACAAGATTTCTCTGTTCTGATCCTGCTGCATAGACAGAACCGGAGAGATAAATTCCCGTATTTGCAGTTCCGGACACTGTATTCCTGCTGATAACGCTTCCTCTGGAATCCTGGGCATAAATCCCAAAATTGGAATATGAAGAAGTTTTTTTCATTGTTACCTGATTATCTGTTACGGTATCTGTGTCAGTAAGAGACATGCTGATTCCGTTTCCATATCCGCTGATCTGATTATCTTCTACAGTCACACCTTTCACCGGATATATCTTTTTAGGGAGCACAGCTCCATCTTTTTTCATATTATAGCCTGAAACTTTTATACCACTGCAGATCCATGCAATTCCACCAATGCTGGTAGTTCTGGCAAGACTGATGTAGTTTCCTGCCACACGAAGATTCCTGTTTTTCAGCATGTCCGGCCCATCATCATAGCCTGGCGTCTGGTGTGTATTGCTGCTCACAGAAGAAATGTCCACTCCATTTCCCACATTTACCATGGTATTATTTTCTGCTGTAGAATCTTCATAATTCATAAACCTTATACAGCGTTTTTTTACATTATGGAAAGTATTATTCGTAACTGTGATCCTTTTATATGTTTTTCCGGACATCATACTGTGCGTTCCCAGCCCTGTAAAGACATCTTCAAACACATTTCCATCGATCACAAAATCTTCACAGGTCGTTCCATCATAAGGTCTGTACTGCGGAAAAACATTGCTCTCATCTGTACAGCAGTCGATCTGAATACATTCCTGTCCGCCTTCCACATAATTCTTATAATAGCCACTGAATGTACAGCCTGTGATCTTGGCATTTTTCACTCCGCCAAATTCCAGAAAATGAGATTTCAGATTATTAAGAAATGTAGCATTTTTAATCGTAACATTCGTAGCATGTCCAATGCAAAATCCCACAAATCCGCCTGGAGCATCCTTATTTTCCACACACTGATAATTGTAGTCCCAGGTTCCTCCATCGATCACAATGTTGCGATATCCATCATATCCGCCTTCTGAATCTTTGGTATTTCCAAGACGGAGGATCAGATGTTTGGTGGTAGACGTTTTTGTAATATTAGCGTCTCTTGCATATAAGTACATATTACTGTACATGCAAAGTGTACCTGTCAGTTCATAATTTCCCGGTGGAATTATGATCTTGCAGGGATTTTCATCTGTGGCCTGATCTTTCAGTTCAAGAAACAGTGTATTCAGGGGTGCTGTGATATCCTGTCCTTCCTCAACTTCCAGAGTCACAGTCTGATAAGTTCCAAGTTCTCCATCTGAAGCATCTCCTGCGGAAAAATCCCCAGCAGCATTGGCATCATCTGTAAAATCAGCCGGTGCCTGACCTGCGCCTTCATCAGCTTTATTATTATCCGGCTCTGCGACGTTTTCTACATTACCGTTTTCCTGCTGAAGCTGAAGTTCTTCGGAACCGTTATCGCCGTTCTCCGTTCCTTCGGAAAAATCTGCCGGCAATTCTCCGCTGATACTGCCATCTGTTGTCTGAATATCCTCACTGCCAGCTTCCGTTGCTGCATTGTCAGAAATATTCTTATTTGTGTCAAAATCTCCATCTGTGCTTCCATCTGAAAATGTGTCTTCAGTTGAATTTTCCGATATTTCCTCATCCCCCGGTGCCTCTGATACATCCACTGCTTCTACAGCACCTGACTCTATTTTTGTCCAGGATGCCTGTGATGCAGGAACCACACTGCCATCGTTATCCAGCACAAGCGGATCCAGATCCTGTTCCGGCATATTTTCCTCTTCTTCAAGCTCCTCCTGCTGCTGCATTGCAGCTTCCTGAGCCCGAAGTTCATCCAGAGGATTTTTCACGTTTACAGTTATATTTTTTACATTTTTTCCGACAGACACTGCCTTGGCTGCCGTCGGAAAAGAAACTCCTGTGATTCCCAACGCAGCAGCAAGGATACAGGCCATTATTTTTCGTTTCATATTCCATCCACCCTTTCCTGTCTCCTTTATTATCCTTTCTTTTTCTTCAAAAATCAAGATTTACCCTGGATTTTTTCACTAAAAAAGGCTGCTGTGCCGCCGGTAAACCGGCAGGCACAACAGCCTTTAAAACTTCTGATCTGATCGGATTATTTAAGTGTAACCTTAGCTCCCTCAGCCTCAAGTTTAGTTTTGATGTCCTCAGCCTCAGCTTTGGATGCGCCCTCTTTAACAACCTTCGGAGCACCATCAACGATAGCTTTAGCCTCTTTAAGTCCAAGACCTGTAACCTCACGAACAACTTTGATAACTTTAACTTTGTTAGCGCCAACCTCTGTAAGCTCTACGTCAAACTCATCTTTCTCCTCAGCTGCCTCGCCTGCTGCACCTGCTGCTGCTACAACAACACCTGCTGCTGCGGAAACGCCGAACTCTTCCTCACAAGCTTTTACAAGGTCATTTAACTCTAATACAGATAATTCTTTGATTGCTGCAATAAATTCTTCTGTTGTTAATTTTGCCATTTTAATTTCCCTCCATTTATAAATTTTAATTAATAATCATGCGGTCGTTATGCCGCCAATTGCACGTTGCTGGGATTACTCAGCAGCTGCTGCGTCAGCTCCGCCATTCTGCTCTGCGATCTGATTAAGCACACGAGCGAAGTTTGCGATCGGAGACTGCATGCTTCCAAGCAGTTTTCCAAGAAGTTCCTCTCTTGAAGGAATTGTGGACAGTGCCTGAATTCCGGCCTGATCATTGTAGTTACCTTCAACTACACCTGCGATCAGCTCCAGTGCCGGGAACTGTTTTGCATATTTAGCAAGGATTCTTGCCGGAGCAGTTGCGTCTGTCTCGGAGATAGCGATCGCATTTGTGCCATGTAAATGATCACTGAGGCTCTCAAATGCTGTACCCTCGAATGCACGACGCATCATGGTATTTTTGTATACCTTGTACTGAACACCAGCTTCTCTTAACTCTTTACGAAGAATTGTATCCTGCTCAACTGTAAGACCGCTGTAGTTTACAAGTACAACAGACTGTGCGTCTTTAATGCTGTTAGAGATCTCTTCTACGATTGGTTGTTTCAGTTCTACTTTTGCCATGAAATGGTACACCTCCTTATAGATTTTGTATACCGCCGTCGCAATAAGTCAATCTGTTTTAAAAAAAGACCTTACTGCTTCGCAATAAGGCCTTGTGTAATCTTAACTCAGAATACTTGGACCTCGGTAGGCGTTTTGATCCTTATGCCTTACGGCACCTACTGTCTTCGGCAGCGTTCTTAGGTACAATACCATAACAGTGCCGGGTGTGTCAAGTATTTTTTAAGATTTTTTCAAAATTATTTAGTACCAAAAATACGGTCTCCGGCATCTCCAAGTCCCGGGCAGATGTAAGCGTTCTCATTGAGCTCTCTGTCAAGGGAACCACAGTAGATCTGTACATCCGGATGTGCCTCGTGAAGACGTTTCAGTCCCTCCGGAGCTGCGATGATGCACATGAACTTGATGTTCTTTCCACCCTGTTTCTTAACAAAATCAATGGCAGCCTCACCGGAACCGCCGGTTGCAAGCATCGGATCAACGATAACCGCGATACGCTCATCAATAGACTCCGGAAGTTTACAGTAGTACTCATGCGGCTCATGTGTCTCAGGATCTCTGTAAAGACCTACATGTCCCACTTTGGCAGATGGCACCAGTGTCAGGATACTGTTTACCATTCCAAGACCTGCACGGAGTACCGGGATAACAGCCAGCTTCTTACCGGCGATCATAGGTGTCCTGCATGTCTCGATCGGTGTCTCCACTTCCACTTCCTCTGTAGGAAGATCACGAAGTGCCTCGTATCCCATAAGGATGCCGATCTCCTCCACCAGTTTACGGAACTCATTTGTTCCTGTGTTCTTGTCACGGAGCATTGAAATTTTGTGTTTGATCAGCGGATGATCCATAATATAAACATTTTCCATTGTGATTTCCTCTCTTGTTCCGACGCAGCCGATACGCCTGCCACATCTGTGATTTTTTATCTTATTACATTATAATATATATAGTGTTTTTCCAAAAGGGGGAGTTTTACTTTTGAAGTTTTAATTCTCCGTCTCCGGCAGCAATAGCCTGATCGATCGCCCAGGCAACTCCAAATTCCTGGTTGGTCTTTGTTATATATTTTGCCACCTCTTTGATCCCGGGAACGGAATTTCCCATGGCTACCGTGGCGCCGAAATCCATGGACAGCATGGAATAATCATTAAAGCTGTCCCCAAGCACCATTACCTCATCCATTGTATATCCAAGAGATTCTATATATTCCTTCAACACAGGACCTTTCTGGGCTCTGACTTCCGTCACCTCCTGGTTCAGGATAAAGGAAGATGCCACCGCAAGCTCAGGATTCTGTCCAAGCTTCTCCCCGATCTCCTGAAGCATATCCACATCTCCTGCAAAAATAAAGATCTTGTACACAGGCGTCTCACATTCTTCCAGAGAACGGATATCTGAGATTCCTCTGGTATTTCCGGCAATCTGCAGGAACTGAGCAGAGTTACGGATCTTTTCATCGCTGTCATTTTTGTCCATATGGAAAAGTCTTATCTGGCGGATAATACCATCCTCGATCTCCTTCTTAGTTCCAAGCCGGTAATCATACCTGTCTGTAAAAAATATAACAGATACAGGATATTCTTTAAGTTCCTCATAGACCTCCTCGCAGAGATCAATGGGGATCGGCGTACGTTTCACTACTTCTCTCTGTGGGTTTCTCACCTCTGCTCCACTGCTTAAGATGTAATCACAGGTAATATCTGTATCCTTCAGTGCGTCCATGGCTCCACGGAAATTACGTCCTGTAGCCACCATAAAACGGATTCCCGCATCACAGGCACGTTTAATGGCAACCTGAGTTTCCGGTGCGATCTTATGGTCATCCCCAAGAAGGGTTCCGTCCATATCACTGGCGATCACTTTTATCATAAGTTCCTTCTCCTTTGAGCATTTTAATCTTCTGTGAGAAATTATAGCTTACAGGAACCGGAATTACAAGATGGGACAGATAAAGCGGGCATTTATATTCCCCTTTGCTGCCACCATGTCCTGTGATATAATTCTTTGCATATATTTTCTTATTATATTATTTCATTCTGATGGAGGAATCATGCTAAAAAAATCATATATATACCGGACCTTCACCCGGCTTTTATCTGTCACGCTGCTGATCAGTTTCTGTTTTCTTTTTGCCGGATGCGAACAAACCCAAACCAACACTGATGAGCAGGAACCTGTCAGTGTTTCTGATTTTAAACTGAACACAGTTGTTGATATCAAGATCTATGATTCCAGGGACAGATCTCTCCTTGATGACTGTCTCTCTCTCTGCGACAGATATGAGCTTGTTTTCAGCCGTACCAATGAAGACAGTGAACTGTACAGACTGAACCACAGAGAAGACCAGGGCCAGGAATCCGGCAGTTTTCCTTATAAGATAAGTACAGATCCTGATTCACAGAAGGAAACCTGGATGATTTCCCCCCAGCTTGCAGATCTTCTGGATGAAGGACTTGCCTTTACCAGGGAATCCGGAGGTGCTTTTGATATTGCCATTGCGCCTCTTACCTCTCTGTGGGATTTTACCGCAGAAGATCCCCAGGTACCGGCAGACAATGATATCCAGACAGCACTGCCACTGTGCAGCTCTGATGGCGTAGAGCTTAACGGGCAGAAGCTTACTCTTCCTTCTCCCGACACTGCCTTTGACGTAGGGGCTATTGCCAAAGGCTATATTGCCGACCGCATCAGTGAATACCTGAAAAAAAGCGGCGTAAAAAGTGCCATCATCAATCTGGGCGGCAATGTTCTCTGTATTGGAGGACGGCCTGACGGAGAGCCATTTAAGGTTGGCGTTCAGAAGCCTTTTGCTGACCGCAATGAAACGGCTGCTGTAGTGGATATCAACGGACGTTCAGTTGTTTCTTCGGGAATCTACGAACGCTGCTTTAAGCAGGACGGAAAACTCTATCATCACATCCTGGATCCACACACCGGATATCCTTATGATAACGGTCTGATCTCCGTCACTATCATTTCTGACCGTTCCGTGGACGGCGATGCCTTAAGCACCACCTGCTTTGCACTGGGCCTGAAAAAAGGTCTTGCCTTCGCAGAAAAAAAAGGTGTCCAGGCTGTCTTCATCACCAAAGACTATGAGCTTCACTATACAAAAGATTTCCAGAAAAAAATAAAAGTTTCACAGGTCGACTGATCTGTGAAACTTTTATCTGTAATAGTATCTGCTGCTCTTTTTAATTAGGTGTGATCATATCCGGCCAGGACAGGATTTCCCTAGAGATGATCTCTTCGTAATCACCTTCCACATCCTCACTTCTTCCGGCTGCAAACACATTGGTCTCAGCACCCCATACACTGTCCTCATACTCCCATACGTGGAACTTCAGCCCGCGGAACATAAAATCAATGCTTCCGCAGCCATCCTCTTCCGTATACTCAAATGGGATCTTCTTGGTATTCAGTGCTTCCTGCACTTTCTGTAAACGCATATACTCTCGCTCCTTCCACGCCGAAAATCTTTCTTTATATCAAGTATAGCATGTTGTGATTTTCGACACAAGGAAAGGATGAAAGTGGCTGTGAGCTACGGATATCTCAGGCCCAGTAGAGTCTCATTCCAAACTCATGGCTCATACGGTCCGGATGCCCATCAACTCTTGAAAGCAAAGTACAGATATCCTGATAGGTATTCTTTGCCATACATTTACCGCTATTATCAGAAAGAATTAGTGTAAGGTTCCACTTCTTGCCTTTTCCGTATTCTTTCTCAAAGGTTTTTACCATGACACGGCTGTCTGCCGGAACTTCTGCTTTAACACTTCCCTTTTCCACCAGTTCTCCGTTCAATGTTTCTGTAATGATCCATGTAAGTTCACACTCTCCCAGAGCTCCATCTGTATCATTTACAATATACAGACTGTCCAGATAATCTTTGTGCTTTGCAAAAGCACCCACTGGTGCGTTGCTTTCCAGTATAGCCTGAAGACCCTTTTTGGGAATTCCCCACCAGTCATATAATCCGTAGAAGCTCTGAGGACACAGATCGATAAACATAAACTGTATATATCCTGAGCAAGGTTCATATTTCTGGATCCTGTAATGCTCTGTATAATATTTCAGAAGCTTATACTGATATTCCTGGATCTTCGGGATATCATCCACCAGTTTTTCCAGACGATGATATACCGCCGGAACAGTTTTCAGATTTTCACTGCTGCCCGGTGCATCAAATCCGTACTCTGTATTCAGCTTTTCTGTCTGCTCATAAATATCTGCATATTCTCCACCGCATAAAGAACCCAGATAATTATGGCTGTCCCCGCTAAGCAGATCGTCTTCGCAGAAAGAACCCTTGATGATCGGTCTGCCCGGATCCATCTTCTGTACTTCCCTGTACAAAGCAGGTCCCGGATTTTCCTCCATAAATCTCCTTCTCACATTTCCATCCGGATCAATACATCCCGGTTCATTCATAATGATCCAGCAGATCAGAGACGGATGATGCTTCAGAAGTTTCACATTTTCTCTGTAAACATCTGCAAATCTCTGCGCCCATTCATCTGTTGAAGGATGCGTCCAGTTGTACTCCGAATCCTGAAAAACTGCAATTCCCAGCTCGTCACACAGATCATAAAAAACTTCCTGCTCTGTGTGGACATGTACTCGTACCAGATTAAAACCTGCCGCCTTTACATTAAGAAGATCTCTCAGGTACCGTTCCTTTGTCATTGCAGAAATATAACAATCCGGAAAATAAGAGGTTCCTCTTATATACAGTTTCCTGTTATTAAGCCAGAATCTTGTTATTTTTTCATTACGCTCAATCTGAATGTCCCGAAAAGCAAAATTCGTTGTTCTGCTGCTCAGTATGTCTTTTCCCCTGCTTAACGTAAGTTCTGCCTGATACATCCAGGGATAACCATGATCCCATGTGGACCACAGTCTGACATCTTCCACTTTAAGCTCACATTTAAAACCTGTCTCTGCTTTCTCTGCCATTATCTGAACAGTTTTTTCTGCCTTTATAAGACCGGACTCTTTTTCCCGGATCTTTACATTAAAATCATATGTCTCCCCGGATTTCAGACCTCGCGCTTCAGTTTCCACATATACGTCTGCTTTCCTTACATCCGGATCCAGTTCATACTTCAGATCTGTCTGATCTTCCAGAACACCTTCTTCTGTCAGGATCAGTTCCACTTTTCCGTAGATTCCTACAGGATTTACATCTCTCTGGATAAATGTATCAGAATGTTCGTAGGTACCTTTTACCATATTTCTTTTTACCAGGTGGGTTCTGGAATCCTGTGCATCCAGCTCCACCTCATCATCCCATGGAGAACTTACCTTTACAATGAGATAATTTTTCTCTCCAAAAACAAGCTTATCTTTTACATTAAAGGAAAATGGAGCGGAATATCCTTCATGCTCTCCAAGAAATTCTCCGTTAATCCATACTTTTCCATAATAATCAACATTGGTAAATTTAAGGACAGCATCCGTAACTTTCTGATCCGGAACTTCAAACTCTGTTTTGTACCACCAGGGCGCCTGATTGAAATATCTCAGTTCACGCCCGAAATATGGCTGTCTGGCATAGATAAGCTGCAGATGTTTCAGTTCCTCCAGTTCCTCCCATTCAGACACCTGGGAACCTACGGAAGTATCTGCTTCCCTGGCAGCATAAAGCCCGATCTTTTCCCCTGTATCATGAACATCCTGCAAAATTTTCCATCCTTGTTTCAATTCAATCCTTGTTTCCATTTCAGCCTCCTAACTCTTGACCGCACCTGCAGCCATACCTTCGATTATGTTCCTGTTAAGAATAAAATACACGATCAGTGTAGGCAGGATCGATATTACGATCGCCGCAAATGTACTTCCCCAGTCCACTCTTCCGAACTGCCCCACAAAGTCATTCAGGCCAATTGGCAGAGTTTTCATATCAGAAGATGAGATAAACGTATTGGCATAGGTAAATTCATTCCATACAAAAACAAAATTGTATGTAAGAACTGTCATTGTAGTATTTTTAGCCATAGGTACCACGATCTTGCGGAATGTGGTTCCCATTGTGGCACCGTCAATAACTGCCGCTTCCAGAAGAGAATCCGGCATAAATTTAAAAAATCCGGTGTAAAGATAGATACACATTGGAAGTCCGAACCCGATCTGCGGAAGCACCAGTGCCCAGTATGTATTTCTCAGTCCGATCCTGTTATAAATCTGGAACATGGGTACAAGGCAGGAAAAAATAGGCACCATCATTCCAAACAGGAAAAATGCCATCAGTGCATTGGCATATTTTACCTTTACCTTACTGATCACAAATGCAACCGGGCATCCCAGGACTACGATGCCAAGAAGTGTGAGAACTGCCACAACCGTACTGTTAAGAAAATATCTTGGAATGGATGAGATCGTCAGTGCGCTGATATAGTTTCCAAGATAAAATCCTGATGGCAGGGCATACTGTGCAGTATATGTCATTTCATCCGGTGTTTTCAGACTGGAGCAGATAACCCAGAAAATAGGGTAGACCTGTATCATGACAAAAATAAGGATCACTACATAGAACACAGCACGAATAGGTATATTTTTTCTTGATTTTATCATTCTGACCCATCTCCTTTCGCCGATCCCAGGCATTTCTGTATAATCCCTACTGCTACCAGACATTCAATGACCAGAAAAACGGACAATGTACTTCCATAGCCAAAGTCAGCCGAATTAAAAGCGGTTTTATACATATAAGTTGCCACCATCTCTGTTGATCTGGATTTATTGTCAAGAATATAGAATACATCAAAGGTTTTCAGACAACCATTTACAAGCATTACAATGACAATGCTGAATATATTTTTCACCAGTGGAAGCTTTATGTAACGATACTGTTGAAAAACATTGCAGCCATCCATTGTAGATGCCTCGATCACATCCTTTGATATGGATACAAATGCGGAATAAAAAATGATCATGTACAGACCACAGTATTTATATCCATCGATCAGGGTTATGGTAATCAGCGCTGTATGGGAATTTGCCAGCAAAGCGATAGGTTCCATTCCCAGTTTTTCCATCACATAGCAAACCAGGCCCTGGGGCTGGACAGAAAGCATTTTGGAAAAAATCTGGCAGATCGCCATAGATGAAATGATACATGGAATAAAATAAATAACCCGCAGAATATTTCCACCTTTGGAAATATGTGTAAGCAAAATTGCCAGGATCAGTCCTGCACATAACTGGAACAAACTTCCCAATACAACAAATTTAAGATTATTTACAACAGCCTCACGAAATGTCTCATCCTGAAACATCCTCACATAATTTTCCAGTCCGATAAACTTCATATCACCGATTCCATTCCAGGAAAAAAGGCTGTAACCCATTGACCACAGAATTGGGATGATAACAGTAAGAATATATACGAACAGTGCAGGAAGAACAAACGGTAAAGGCTGGATTTTATTTCTGGGCTTCATATCCTCTCCCCTTTCATACGCAGATGCGGAATTTTATCTGCATCTGCGTATTCTCTCAGTTATTCTTCAGTGTCAAAATAATCAGATGCATACTGTTCTACAGCTTTGTCCATGTTTTCGCAGAACTCTTCAGGAGTTGATTCTCCCATTCCAAGGCTTGCCAACTCTTTTCTGTAAACCTCGTTTGTAGAAGGATCCAGACGAACATCCCAGCACTGGGCAAAAGTGCCGCAGTTCTCAAGATCACTTAAAATCTGCTGTGTAAGCTCCGGAAGCTTCTCCGAATCACTTGGCATCATGGATGGAAGCATATTGAACTCATACATTGCCGTATCAGCAAAATTATCCCATACATAACTGATGAAATCTTTCATCTCATCACTCATGGAATCCTTGAGAATGGCAGTTCCGATTCCACAATTCGCATAGTAATCATTTTCTCCTGTAGCGGTTCCTTCGCTGTCTACAGGAAGTTTGAACATGGAAATGTCATCTTTAAGATTTCCCTCATCATCTGTAAGATCCGGTGTATCCCATGTTCCGGTGTATAACATTGCCGCACCACTGTTCAGAAACAGATCCATCTGTGCGGTAGCATCTGAACTTGTCCATCCTTCACTGAAATACTGGGCTATATCCTGTGTATACTGGGCTGTTGCGATACCTGTCTCAGAATTAAATTTTTCTTTTCCCATTCTTGCATTGTCAATGAAGTCATTTCCTTCCAGTCTGAAAGCCTTAAATGCAGGATAACGCATGATCATGTCGTAATTTCCTGCGGATATCGGGGTCATTCCCGCATCTTTCAGCTTCTTGCACACATCCAGGAGGTCTTCCAGTGTCTGAGGTGTTTCAGTAATTCCGGCTTTTTCAAACATGTCTTTGTGATACCAGAAATACTCTACATTTCCCTGCCAGGTCATAAGGTAATTGCTTCCGTCACTGAGTTTCGGATAATTCAGTGCAATATCAAAGAACTTGTCTTTGATACCCAGTTCATCATAAAGGTCATCCACACTGTAGATCAGATCCTTTTTGCAAAGTCCTTCAAAAAATGCCTCCGGATCTGCGTCAAACCAGTCCGGCAGCTCATTGCTGGATGCAAGGATCTTGATCTTCTGAAGATATGTTTCTCTGTCTGCAATAGACTCTACATTGAATTCAAAATCCGGGTGATCTTTTTTATAATCTTCTGCAAGCTTCTTCAATGTTTTCAGTGCCGCATCTGTTTCGCCCCTGGCACTGATATAATTGATCACAAGTGGTTCGGAATCCTCTTTTTTATCTGCCCACACATTCATCATGCTGAATGAAGAGAGACACATCATTGTGGCAAGTGTAGCAGCCATCACTTTTTTTAATTTCATTTTCGTCCTCCTTTTGGTACATTTCTATTCATCCGGATTGAATATTTTGTTCCGCTTTCCTTATCGATGAGACCATTATATTAAATCCGTCCGGAAAAATACATGGAAAATCTTCGCTGTACCTGGAATATTTTCTCCAATCTTTCCCCCACACTTGTGAGAATTTTTCCCTTATTATATAATGTAGCCAATAAAACCAGAGGGGGGATTCCATGATAGAAAATCTGAAAAAAAAGGTGTTTCACTTATTTTTAGGAATCAGTCTGAAACGCAGGCTTTTTATTACATATCTGCTGCTCAGTTCTCTGATACTCATGCTTACTTCCGTGTTTTTTTATACTGCATCCAAAAAAGTACTGATCAAGCGTGCCGCACTTTCCAGTCAGCAGCAGCTATCCCTGATCACCAGCAACCTTGGAGAAAAGATCGATAATATATCAAACTATGCCATCACCCTTTCCATCAACAGCAATATCGCCGATGTTTTAAAAGAAAATCCCACAGTTCCCGAAAACACACTGGAACATTTTCTGGTAAATTCCGAGCTTACAGAACAGGCCCAGCGTATCATCGGACTTCACAAAAACATCTATGCCTGGGATATCCTGGATACAGAAAACCACTGGTTTCACAGCAGTACCACAGAAACAGATCAGCTTGATTCCATTTTAGGTCCCGAAGTCCTTGACAGCCTTCAGACTAATCTGGCCTTTCAGTTTCTCGGACCCTTCCAGATAAGTGGGGAGCCAACCTTTGTAGCCTTAAAAAGTATTACAAACATTGATAACACCAAATATCTGGGCGCCCTGGTCCTTCTGATCAGAGAAACAAATATTTCCTCTGCATTCCGCGACCTTCCGGACAGCTCTTCCAGGGATTTCTATATTACTGATGAAAATGGACAGATACTTTCCTCTTCTTCATCCGGAGGTATTTATAAAGACTTCTCATCCTATACAAAAATCAGTTCAGAGAATTATAAAACCCTGACAGAAACCGACAGGCAGTTTTTTTCCGTAGACGGCACTGACACTCTTTTTATCTGCAAATCCTATCCTGACCTGAACTGGAATGTGATCAACCTGATTCCTCTGGAAAGCCTGACTCTGGATCATATGGTGATCCTGCACAACATTCTTCTGATCAGCATTGTAGTGTTTATTTTATCTGTATTTTTTTCCATATTATGTACAGGTACTGTCACCGCACCTATACAGAAACTTGTAGAAAAAATGAAATCTGCGTCTGCCGGAAAGCTGAATATTTCTGCCAGTTACTCTTCAAATGATGAACTTGCAGTTCTCTATAACCAGTTTAACCTTATGATGCAGAAGATCCAGACATTACTTAACGATATCTATGAGGAACAAAATGCCAAACAGAAAATGGAAGTACGTCTTTTACAGTCCCAGATCAATCCCCATTTTCTTTATAATACTTTAAACACCATCAAGTCTCTCATAGAACTTGACATGAATGATACTGCAGTAAAAGCAGTGTCTTCCATGTCATCTTTCTACAGAAACTCTCTTTCAAAGGGACAGTTTATCATTCCTCTGCGCCAGGAGCTGCTTCTTACAGAACAGTATCTTTATATCCAGAATCTGCGGTATATGGATTTTGTTGATTACGAGATCACCTATGAGCCGTCCTGGGAGGATCATGGGGCAGAGATACCCAAGCTGACCATACAGCCTGTTGTGGAAAATATTTTTGTCCACGGACTTACCAGCCAGATATGCCATATTCACTTAAATGTTTCTATCAGAAATGGTACCATCTGTATTTCTGTTTCTGATAATGGTTCCGGTATCCCGCCGGAAAAACTTGCCGAACTTAACCGTTCTATCAGAGACTTCAAAACTGCCCGACATTCTTTCGGGCTTCCAAGTATCAACCACAGGATTGCTCTTCTCTACGGTGAGAATTACGGACTCACCATCGAAAGTTCACCTGAAAAGGGAACCACTGTAACCATAGTAATACCTGACAAAAAAATCTGATTGAGGGGGAAATATAAATTGAAAACACTCGTAATTATTGACGATGAAATTTTTTTCAGAAAATCTCTGATCAATTTTCTTGAAAAACAAAACATTTATAACATTGCAGGGGAAGCTAATAACGGACAGGCCGGAATCCAGCTTATTGAAAATGTCAAACCCGATATTGCCCTTGTGGATATATCCATGCCGGTTATGAGCGGTCTGGATATGATTGCAGCTCTTGGAACAGACTGTCATACCAGATTCATCCTTTCCACAGGATACGAAGATTTTGACTATGCCAAAAAAGCCATCTCTCTTCAGGTCCGCGGATACCTCCTGAAGCCACTGGATCACCGGGAGCTTATGGAGACACTCCAGAAAGTAAGTGACGAGATCGATCAGGAAAATTCCAGAAACAGTTATGTGAATAATTATTTTCAGTTCCGCGATCTGTATACACGACAAATGCAGCTTAATTTCTTCCAGAAAGTGATCAGCGGAACAACCATTTCCCCGGATGATCTGGAAAAAATTCCGGTTCATAAAACTTCCGATTATCTTACCATTCTTATGGAGATCCACAATGCCAATCCGGAAATATGGGATGAAAAAGGTGATTTTTCTCTGCTCCACACCATCCTGGAAAATATATGCAGGGAAATCTTACAGCCTATGTGCAAAGAGCTTATTTACATTGACTATTCTCAGATGAGACAGTATATCATCATGGAAAAAAGCTCTGATTTTTCTTTTACCGATCTGGAACAATCCTGTCTCAGACTTGCCGGGATATATGATAATATCGCACAGATTTCCACTTTTTTCTGCTGTGGAACACCTCATGAAGGCGTGGAAGGAATCCGCTATTCCTATGAAGAGGCTCTTTCTGTTTTTCATAACAGAACTGCGTCTTCTTCCGGATTTCTTTATTTCACGCCCCAGTCCCATTCCGGTGATTTTACATTAAAGCCTCTGGTTTATAATGATATCCTGATCTTTCTGCGCCAGCAAAATTCACCGGCTCTCTGTAAATATATTGATGAATATTTCAACGATATCATCACCAAAAAAATCCATATCCGGCAGACCTGGAGTGTAGCTGCTGCTTTTCTTACTGTACTTGACGGTTTTATCACGGAGTGCAGTCAGCGTGAAACGCTTTTTCCTCTTCTGGAAAACGCCCTGAATACTTACCAGAACTGCCAGAGTGCCCTGCAGTTAAAACAACTGCTCCAGTCTACCTGCAAGGCAGTTCTGGATTCTCTTGCTGATGAAAAAAATCCGCGGAAGTCAGCTCTTGTATCCCAGGTTCAGGAATATATCTGTCTGAATTTTAATCAGCCGGATCTTCGTCTTGAAACCATTGCTTCCCATTTTTTTGTCAATCCCCAGCATCTCTCTACTGTATTCAGTCAGGAATCCGGAGTTACACTTACCTCATATATCAATGTCTGCCGCATGAAAAAAGCCAGACAGTTTCTTCTGGAAGACAGCCCTTCCATTCAAAATGTAGCTTCTTTATGCGGATTTTCTGATTCCGGATATTTCAGTAAATGTTTCCGGAAATATTACGGAATCTCTCCAAAAAACTTTGTATCCCTGACTGAAAAGAACAGTTATCCAGGTTCTATCGGCATATGATCTTTATCTCATTAAAGCGTAACGTTTCACCGCTTCATCTTATTAAAATTACATTTTACTCTAACATATGTTTTATGTAAAATGCAAGTTCTTTTTATTGTGCAATATCCCGGAATGTGTTAAGATAAAACCTGCGACTTTATACAAATAGCAGTTTACCATACTGCAATAATGAGGTGAGTTATGAAAGAAAGAGAAAAACTTGGATCCCGTCTGGGATTCATTCTGATTTCTGCTGGCTGTGCCATCGGAATCGGAAACGTCTGGAAATTCCCTTACATGGCCGGACAGGGCGGTGGCGGCACATTCGTACTGTTTTACCTGATCTTCCTGGCCCTTCTTGGACTTCCTGTTATGACTATGGAGTTTTCTGTTGGACGTGCCAGCCAGAAGAGTCCTGTCAAAGCATATTACGCACTGGAAAAACCAGGACAGAAATGGCACATCCATGGATATATCACTCTGATCGGATGTTATCTCCTGATGATGTTTTACACCACTGTTACAGGCTGGATGCTGAATTACTTCTATATGACAGCCACCGGTAAATTCCAGGGACTTGATTCCGACGGTGTTGCAGGACAGTTTACCAACATGCTTGGCCAGCCCGTTACTATGGGATTCTGGATGATCGTTGTTGTTATTGCAGGTGTTTTTGTCTGCTCCCGCGGTCTTCAGAACGGCCTTGAAAAAGTTACCAAGGTTATGATGATCTCTCTTCTGGTGATCATGGTTGTTCTTGCCATCAACAGTTTTACCATGGATGGTGCCAAAGAGGGACTGAAATTCTACCTGATCCCGGATTTCGAGCGTATGAAAGAGATCGGTATTATTTCTACCATTACCGGTGCTATGAACCAGGCATTCTTTACTCTCAGCCTTGGTATCGGTGCTATGGCTATCTTCGGAAGCTACATCGGAAAAGATCATGCACTGCTTGGTGAATCCATGAATATTGCGCTTCTGGATACTTTTGTTGCGATCACCTCCGGACTTATTATTTTCCCGGCATGTTTCACATTCAATGTTGACCAGACTTCCGGACCGAGCCTGATCTTCATCACACTGCCGAATATTTTCAACCACATTCCGCTTGGAAGACTGTGGGGAAGCCTGTTCTTCATCTTTATGTCATTTGCAGCTTTCTCTACCATCCTGGCTGTATTTGAAAATATTATTTCCTGCGGTATGGAGCTTACCGGCTGGAGCCGAAAAAAATCCAGTCTTGTAAATGCCATCGCCATCATCCTTCTGTCTCTGCCATGCGTACTTGGATATAATGTATGGTCCTGGGACTGGCTCAAGGTATTCGGCGGCGCAATTCTCGACCTTGAAGATTTTCTGGTAAGCAACATTCTGCTCCCGCTTGGTTCTCTTGTATACCTGCTTTTCTGTGTTTCCAAACGGGGCTGGGGCTGGGAAAACTTCACAGAAGAAGCCAACACCGGAAAAGGCATGAAGATCCAGAAATGGATGCGCGGATACATCACTTATATCCTGCCGCTGATCATTCTGTTTATCTTCTTCTTTGGTCTGTACGATAAGTTTTTTGCATAAAATAAAACACCCCTGACGGATATCGTATGTGATTTACACACGCGATTTCCATCGGGGGTGTTTTTGTTGAGTCAGGCGGATATTCACAGCCTGCATTCTTCCCGATACAAGCAAGTCCCCTCACCGCGTATTGCTTTTCGTAATTGAAGCAGGGAACTTACTTGATTCAGTTAAGAATTTTACCTGCCTAGCAGCTCCAGTACTTCCTCTCTGCTGATCAAAGCCTGGCCGATTCCCTCTCCGCTTAAGATTTCATCAGCCAGTTCCCGTTTTCTTTCCTGAAGAGCCCGGATTCGTTCTTCTATGGTGTCTTTCATAAAGAGGCGGTAGACACTGACAACGTTCTGCTGACCGATGCGGTGGGCACGGTCTGTTGCCTGATTCTGCACGGCAAGATTCCACCAGGGATCGTAGTGGATCACAATATCTGCCGCAGTAAGATTTAAGCCTGTTCCTCCTGCTTTCAATGAAATGCAGAAAACAGAAGTATCGTCCTCATTAAATGCATGTACCATCTGCGCCCGTTTTTCCTTGGAAGTCGATCCGGTCAACATATAAAAAGGAACTTTTGCTTTTTTCAGACGGACAGCCAGCACATCCAGCATGGTAGTAAACTGGGAAAACAACAGGAGCTTATGTCCGCCATTCACCGCATTCTGAACCAACTCCATGCACATCTCCAGCTTGGAAGAATTCCCTTTGTATCCTTCATATACAAGTCCCGGATAACAGCAGATCTGCCGCAGCCTCGTGATCTCTGCAAGGATCTGCAGTTTAGAAGTGCGAAACTCCGCATCCGACTGCATCCCAAGCATCAGGCGAAGCCGTTCCGTATGGGCCTCATACAGCTCCTTCTGCTCGCTTTCCAACGGGGAAAACATATCTTTTTCCAGCTTATCCGGAAGATCCTTCAGCACATCCCTCTTCAATCTCCGCAGCACAAAAGGACGGATCATTTTCTGCAGACGTTCCATCGCATCGGAATTGCTGTACTGCACAGCTGGAAGCTCTATTTCCTTGCGGAATTTCTCATAAGAATACAAAAATCCCGGCATCAGAAAATCAAAAATACTCCACAGCTCACTAAGCCTGTTCTCCACCGGTGTACCGGTCAGCGCAAGCCTGAATTCCGACCGGATCTCTTTCACAGCCTTTGCCACCTGAGTTCCGTGATTCTTGATATACTGCGCCTCATCAATGATCTGCACAGCAAAATCCAGGTTCTGATAAGCCTTCAGATCCCGTTTCAGAAGGTCATAGGAGGTGATCAGAACCTCCCGTTCTCCCGCATTTTTGATCAGTGCTTTCCTCTCCTTCACATCACCAGTCACAACGGTAGCCGGAAGTCCCGGCGCAAAACGTTCGATCTCGTTCATCCAGTTAAACACCAGCGAAGCAGGCGTTATCACAAGGGCACGTCTGTTTTCTCCCGGCGCAGATTCCTGAAATTCTGACCAGAGAAATGTGATCACCTGGAGGGTTTTTCCAAGTCCCATATCATCTGCCAGGATCCCTCCAAACTGATTATGCTTCAGAGTTTTGATCCAGTAAAAGCCCTCTTTCTGATAGCCCCGGAGGATTTTTTCCTGCTCCCTGGGAATCTGAAATTTATGTTCTTCCATTGTCTGCATGTTCCGGATCAACGCACGAAAGGCATTGTCCTTCTCTACCTTGATCAGATCGCCGCCCTTCAGCTGACTGTCCAGATACATAGCACGATAGGCCGGAACCTGAGTCTTTCCTTTTTTCAGTTCACGATCACTGATCTGCAGTCCATTTTTCAGAGCAGAAAGCTCCCTGAGCTGACCATCGGAAACATCCAGAAAGCTGCCATCCTTCAGGCGAAAATATTTTTTCCTGCGATCGTACCTGGAAAGAATATCAAAAAGCTGCGCCTGATCCATCCCCTCCACATCCAGATCCAAGTTCAGAAGTCCGGCTGACAGAGAAACGCCAAGACGGATGTTTGGCAGCTTTGTCACCCTCATCTGTTTGATGGACTGGGAAATATAGACAGCTGCAACTTTCTGCATGGCGGGGATCCCTTCAGTAAGAAGCTGGTAGAGCTTTTCTTCGGAAGCTTTCACACTGTCGGGCTTCCCTGAACCTTCCCTGCACAAAGATTCCAGTTCCTCGGCACGACAATCCAATGCCAGCTCCATCCGCTGGTCATCATATCCGTTAAAATATTTTGACAGCAGCGCAAACACACCAAGCTCTCCCGGAATATCCCTGGTGCGGGCAGACACATCTCGGTCAAAAACCGAAAATTTATCCTTCCCGTAAACAGAAAATGCCTTACAGGTGATCCAGTCACGCTCCGGCGCATCCAGATAGATCTCATATGCAGCCTTGTAGCATTCAAGACCTGTTTCTTCCGGGAAATCCCTGAGATCACAGTGAAAAAATTTTTTCAGGGAAGGAAGCAGCTCACGCACAAACGCGGGCACATCCGGTTCATCAATAAAGCCTCGGCCTGCAGGAAGCCGCTCCAGACAGGCAACAAATTCCTCCACTGCTCCAAGCTCCTGCCTGGAAACCAGATATACCTTCGCATTATCAAAATACATATGATACCGTATGCCTGTCACACTGTATACCGGCGCGATCTCAAGAGATAACCCCTGATCCTTCTTCCGGATCATCAGCGTCCTGTCCGGAATTTCTCTGACAGAATGCCATGTTGTCTCCGGATCATTGTTCATTTTGAACTTGAAACTTTTTTCGCCAAGTATAAGAAGCAGATCCTCAAGTTCTTTTCTGTCAACGGTAAGATCCCTCACCTTTTCCACAGCTATATCCTTCAGCTGTTCATATCTGGACATGTAAGTGCCGTGATGATTCTCGACCCATTCCCGGATAAAGGCCAGCACGCTTCTGGATCCTTCTGAAAAGGCTTCATCGGAATGGATAAATTCCAGATTTTTTCCATAAGAAACCTTCTCATTATGATCCAGATTCCACACAAAGGCCAACACATCCTTGAGGATATATTTTTTCTCACAGCCAACGCGGAATTCCACGGTAAAACAATTTCTCACAGAATTAAATTTCAGGCAGGTTTCCAGCTCCACCCTGCCAAAATACGGATCCCCGGAAAACGGAAGCATACGGCTGTATAGCTGGCGATTAAGGAGGCTTTTCAGCTCAACGGTGGTTTTCGTTGCAGGCTGCCCTGGTCCGGATAAAGCAGCCGGAAATGCTGTTCCGCTGAATAACTCTGCCTGCTTCTGTTCCTCATCCTGCTGTCTGCGGATTTCCACACGCTCATAGGCCTTACGGTCTCCATATTCCAGAAGCACTGCCACGCAATGCTTACAGATCCCGGAATAGCTGCGAAAGGCCGGGCAGTCACAGTATGCTTCTTTTATGCGGTCCACTTCTGTATCATACTGAAAGCCTGTATTGTATACATTACGCCCACTTCCCTTCACTGCTGCAGATATTTTATCCACAGCTCCTTCCGACTTAATATCCAGCGACTGAATCCTCTTTCCGGTACGGTAAATATCAAGACCTCTCTGATATGCCGTTGTATTACAAAGTGCCCGTATGGCTGTTCGTTTAAGCATGCATCTTTCCCTTCTTTTCTTATCGCGTTTCTTCCATTATAAAAGGAGACCTGCACTGTGACAAGTCTCCTTATAGTACTCATTGATATCTCATTCCTGATCTGCCTATAGCATTTCCATAAAATCCCGCATCAGGTTCAGCTGCTCTGAAATGAATTGCTGCATCAGACGTTCCCGTCATACGTTGGTACAGATAACTTTCTCAGCAGGCTTTCCTTCTTGCTTCATCCTCTTTCCGCTCTTCTCCGACTTCTGTCATCAGATACGGATCAAGAACCTCTTCCAGCTCTTTCTCAGTCATGATCCCTTGTTCCAGAACAAGTTCCCGGACAGACTTGCCAGTTTTTACTGCAGTTTTTGCGATGGTTGCAGACGCCTTGTAGCCAATATGCGGGCAGAGAGCCGTTGCGATTCCTGCACTGCTTTCCATCAGGTCTTTGCAGTGTTTGCGGTTTGCGGTGATTCCTGTGATGCAGTTTACGATCAATGTATCCACTGCTTTTTCCAGAGTCGTAATGGATTCAAAAAGATTACAAAATACAACCGGCTCAAAAGCATTCAACTCCAGCTGTCCGGCTTCTGCCGCCATGGTAATAGTGGTATCATGTCCTACGATGTGGAAAGCAACCTGGCTTACTACCTCCGGAATGACCGGATTTACCTTACCTGGCATGATGGAAGACCCATTCTGCTTTGCCGGAAGATTGATCTCACCAAATCCGGTTTTCGGGCCGGAAGACATCAGTCGAAGATCGTTGCACATCTTGGAAAGATCCACCGCACAGGTTTTTACTACACCGGATACGGCAACAAAGCCGTCCAGATTTTCTGTTGCGTCAAAAAGATCCTCGGCCTGTTTCAGCGGATAACCTGTAATCTTTTCCAGATTTGGCACGATCTTATAAAAATAAGAATCGGAAACGTTGATAGCAGTTCCCACTGCAGTTCCTCCAAGGTTTACGGTGTACATTTCCCTGTGAGCCTTTTCGATACGTTTCCTGTCTCTGGAAACCATGGACGCATAACCGTGGAACACCTGACCAAGACGGATCGGAACTGCATCCTGAAGCTGTGTACGTCCCATAGTGATCACGTCATCGAACTCCTCTGCCTTTTTTGCAAGCTCCTTCTCAAGTCTTACCAGTGCTTTTTCCAGAGGTGCAAGAAGATCCAGAACGGTAAGCTTACCGGCCGTCGGGATCACATCATTGGTGGACTGCGCCATGTTTACGTGATCATTTGGATGGACCATTTTATAGCTACCCTTCGGACATCCGAGGATCTCACCGGCTCTGTTTGCGATCACCTCATTCATATTCATATTTGCGCTGGTTCCGGCACCACCCTGAATGGCATCTACGATAAATTCCTCAGCCAATTTTCCTGCGATCACTTCATCACAGGCTCTGACAATGGCATCTGCCTTATCCTCCGGAAGAAGCCCTGCATTATTATTAGTGATAGCTGCTGCTTTTTTAATCTGTGCCAGGTTCCTGATAAATACCGGATGAAGCTTTGTACCTGTAATAGGAAAATTCTGTTTTGCCCTTAAAGCCTGAACTCCGTAATAAGCCTCTGCAGGCACTTCCATAGTTCCGATCGAATCTGCTTCCAGTCTTGTTTCTGTTGTCATTTTGTCATCCCTCTTCTTTCTTCTGATCCTGTGCACATCTGATTTGCTCCGCCCTCTGATCTCATCTTTTTCAGTCCGACGGATATTCACTGTTTACAAATCATTCTGTTATTTTCATTTTTATCAGCAGCTGTTTTTCTGATGCCTAAGAAACTAACACTTTCTTTGTGGCTTGTAAATACTTTTAAGGGAAAACCATGATTATCCGTGTTTTTCAATAGTTTATATTAATCTTTTTAAGAGTTTCTTTTATTTTTCTTATTTTTATTAAGTCGTTTCTTGTGTTGTGATAACACACGCAGTATAATCAATACAGAAATACCTATTTTCAATCCACTTCCCTACGCAGCCCTGTACCAGTTACAAATAACATTTTTCATTGAAAGGAGACATTCTACATGGAACACAAACTCGACAACATCGACCGAAAGATCATCGAAATGCTTCAGAAGAACGCCCGCACCCCGGTAAAGGAAATCGCAAAGGAAGTCTTCCTCTCATCCCCCGCTGTTTCCGCCAGAATCGAACACCTCGAAAAAAACGGGCTGATCACAGGCTACCACGCCCAGATCAACCCGGTATTTCTCGGTTATCATATAAAAGCATTCATCAACCTGGAAGTAGAACCCAACCAAAAAAAAGACTTTTATCCCTTCATCCAGTCCATCCCAAACGTCATCGAATGCAACTGCGTCACCGGCGATTACTCCATGCTCATCGAAGTAGCCTTCCGCTCCACCATGGAACTGGACCACTTCATCAACGAACTCCAGCAGTTCGGCCGCACCAAAACACAGATCGTATTCTCCACCAGCGTAGAACACAGAGATCTGCCGGTGGAGTAACCCCCACCGGCATTTTTTATAAACCATATCACATCGCTCTACCAGCCGACAGCGAAGCGCCTCGGCCACCCTACCGTCAGACAACCGGAAACTCAGCCTTTCCTCCCAGGCATCCAGCGCAGCGCTGATGCCTCATCGCATTCCCGGCAGACCACTCAACCCAACATTTACACCCAAACTCCCGAGCAGCCACCCTCCCCTGACGCCTTGAAAAACCAGCCCGTGAGGCGTGTGCTGCCTGTCGCCGGACTCTGCAGGAGGGGAGCTGATTCTTGGCTGGCGGAAATCTGCGTTGTTTTTCAAAAGTCCGCTGTCTGAGCGGCTGCAAGACGCGAGTTTGGACTTTTGGAAAACGATTTTAGCAGAATTCCGGCAGCCTAGAAGCCAGCCCCCGACGAAGCCCCGGCGACAGGCAGCACACGCCTCACGGGCGTCCGTATTTCAACAAAAAAAGAACAGCAATGAACCTCAAATCCACCACTGCTCTCCATTCATTTCCTAAATCACTTTCCCATCAAAGCAACAATCTTCTCCTTCAGCTCCCGCGCATTCTTCTTCGGATCCTCCGCCTTCATGATCGCAGAAACA
This sequence comes from Blautia massiliensis (ex Durand et al. 2017), assembly GCF_001487165.1. Lineage (GTDB taxonomy): Bacteria > Bacillota > Clostridia > Lachnospirales > Lachnospiraceae > Blautia_A > Blautia_A fusiformis. The sequence continues at coordinate 2,988,415 of NZ_LN913006.1, read as the reverse complement.
ACCGCCATACCACTCATACCGGCGCCCTCAAGCACATCCATATTCCCGGCATTCAATCCCCCGATCGCAACCGCCGGAATCGGAACCGCCTCACAGATATCCTTCAACGTAGAAACCTTGGTAAGGATCGTCACAACCTTAGTAGTAGTAGGATAAATCGCCCCCACACCAAGATAATCCGCACCATCCTCATAAGCCTTCACAGCAGCCTCCACCGTCTTGGCAGTAGCCCCCACGATCTTATCCGGTCCCATCAGCTTCCTTGCCACAGCAACCGGAATATCAGAAGCTCCAACATGCACACCAGCCGCATCACAGGCCAGCGCCACATCCACACGATCATCAATGATCAGCGGCACATTGTAACGATCTGTGATCTCCTTCACCTTAAAAGCCTTATCCAGATACTCCCGTCCACCCTTATTCTTCTCGCGAAGCTGGACCAGAGTCACACCACCCTTACAAGCCTCCTCAACCGTACGGAGCAAAGACTCCTCCGTATGATAAGAACTATCCGTCACCAGATACAATGTTACATCCAAATCTTTTCTATCCATCCTAATCTCCTCTTTTTCAGTGCATTTCAATCTTCAACAGATCCAGCAGCTGTCGATCCGAAAGCCCATAGATCTCATCCAGCAGATTTACCTGAAAGCTTCCCGGACCGCGGGAAATCTTCTCCGCTTCCTCGCCGGCGATACCCATAAGTGCAGTACCAAGCACTGCCGCAGCCAGATAATTCCCGGATCTCCCATTTAATTCCATCTCAACGCCAGACCAGACACCTGCCTCTATACTATCCGTCATCTCTTTCGCAATATTATCTTCGCACCCCGGCAAAAACGCCGCAGTCAGTGCACCGACCATACAGCCGGTTCCTGTGATCCCGGACAGCGCCGCACTGCCATTTTGTACCAGAACAACCCGTTCACCATCCGTAACAAAATCCTGTTTCCCGGTAGCCAGCACGATTGCCTGATTATTTCTGGAAAAAGCCTTAAGCACTTCACTGACTCCATCGATATTTTCCTCAGTCAGAGCATCCTCGACACCCGCATCGATTCCGATCGCATGAGACGGCAGCCCGGAAACAGCCAGAAGCTCTGACATATTTCCCTTCAGCACTGCCGGATGACCGATCCTTAAAAGCTCCCTCGCCAGATTCAGCCTGAGATCACTGCAGGCAACCCCTACCAGGTCCAGAAGAACCGGGATCTTATTTTCCATCGCTGTTCTCATAGAACGCTTCATTGACTCGATCCTGGCATCGGTAATATTCCCGAGATTCAGCATCAGCGCACCAGCCGATGCCGTAATATCTGTCACCTCTGCCGGATGCTCCGCCATGATCGGCCTTGCACCTACTGCAAGGACCACGTTGGCACAGTCATGGATCGAGATCGGATTGGTGATGCAATGGATCAGCGGCTTTTCTTCTTTAATTCGCTTTCGCAGTTGTAAAATTCTTTGTCTCATATGTTTTTGAACCCAAAGCTGCCTGGAATTTCACCAGAAGACCTGCTTTACTCAGAGCCTTCAGGAAAATATAGGCAACACATCCTCCCATTGTGGTTGCTGCAAGGAACATCGGCGTATAATAAAATGCTGTCAGTCCGCCTCTTCCCATCAGGAATGCCATCACCGGATAAGAAACCATGGACCCGATGATACCCGTTCCAAAGATCTCACCGATCACCGCGCAGATGATCTTGCCTTTGGAAAGTCTGTAGAACACACCTGAAAGAAATGCGCCAAATACTGCACCGGTCAGTGCAAGTGGCGGGATTCCCATAAACATCATACGGATCACGCCGATCATGGTCGCACAGAGAAGGGAATACCACGGTCCCATCAGAACCGAGCATACGATATTGACAAGATGCGCCGTGGGGCACATTCCCTCAATCCTCAGAATCGGTGAAATAACGACACCGATCGCAACCATCATTGCCAGCATTACCATACGAAGCGTGTGCATCCTTTGTTTTTCCATAGTGTTTTTCCTCCCTGAAATATCAGGCAGAGCCCTGTCAGATCCGGGCAAAAGCTTCCCGTCTGCTGCAGTCTGCCATTAGATTTTGGCGGTCGAAGTTCCCTTACTTCCTCTCACTCCGAAAACACGGATTCCCATCGCTTACATGATCCTTCCGGAAAAATCCTCCGGAATATCACTCTCCTGCCAGACATTAAGGCGCTCCCCTTCCTGCCCGCTCTTTCGCAGAAGCTCCACATGCAGTCTCTGGCACTTTCACATCCCCACATTGTCAGAACATTCCAGTTCCATTCCTGCATCCGAAAAGAGCGCATCCCATGGAAAACTCCACGGAGACACGCTCTCAGATCACAATCCCTCCGTTGGCATTACCCAAATCAGGTACGGTCGAAGATCTATCTTCCTCTCAGCCTGTCACACAAGCTCCCGCTGGCTCTTTTCTTTTCTGTTTTTCAATATAGCACACACCTATCCCGTTGTCAAACCTCCACTGCTTATTGCTCTTTGCACTCCCACCGGAGACGTTACTGTTCACTCCGTTCTCAGCAACACGCTTTCGCGATGCACAGAATTTATGGTAATCGCATAAATTCGCGCGGTATGTCTCGGGTTTTCTGTGACCTTCGCTCACAAAAAACACCTCGCGGAATATTACCAGTGAACAGTAACCCGGAAACTTTCCTAATTCAGTTAAACAATTATTTCGACATAAAAAACTCCCTGCTTCACTACTTTTCATAGTAAAACAGGAAGTATATAAATCTTATTTTGAGATCTCGTCGATCAGACGCAGCTCCTCAGCTGTAAACGGTGCACAGTGGATCGCTTTCACATTATCAAGGATCTGCTGCGGCTTGGAAGCTCCGATCAGAACACTGGTAACTTCCTTATGCTGAAGCAGCCAGCCAAGCGCCATATCAGCCAGCTTCTCTCCACGCTGGGCTGCCAGATCGTTCAGTCTCCGGATCTGATCCAGACGCTCCGGCGTCAGCACACTTTCCTTAAGGAATCTTCCATCTTTGCGGATACGGCTGTCCTCCGGGATCCCGTTCAGGTAACGGTCTGTCAGCTGTCCCTGAGCAAGAGGGCTAAAAGTGATCAGACCTTTTTTCAAAATGCCGGTGGTTCTCTTGAGACCGTTTTCTTCCACAGTTCTGTCAAAAATGGAATACCGGTTCTGGTTGATCACAAAGGGGCATTTCAGATCCTTCAGGATCGCTGCCGCCTGGCTTAAGGTTTTTCCATCATAATTGGAAAGTCCCACATAGAGAGCCTTGCCCTGCTGAACCGCTGTTGCCAGCGCCCCCATAGTCTCCTCAAGCGGAGTCTCAGGATCCATTCTGTGATGGTAAAAAATATCCACATATTCCAGACCCATGCGCTTCAGGCTCTGGTCAAGGCTCGCCAGAAGATACTTGCGGCTGCCCCAGTTTCCATAAGGACCTTCCCACATATCATAGCCTGCCTTTGTTGTGATGATCAGCTCATCACGGTATGGCATCAGTTCTTCTTTCAGGATCTTGCCGAAATTCCGTTCCGCACTTCCATAGGCAGGTCCGTAATTATTGGCAAGGTCAAACTGTGTGATACCATTGTCAAAAGCTGTGAAACACAGCTGCTTCATGTTTTCATAATCAGAAGTATCTCCGAAATTATGCCATAATCCAAGAGACACCTTCGGAAGCATCAGGCCGCTTTCACCGCAGCGGTTGTACTCCATAGTTTCGTAGCGTTCCTTTGCAGGTGTGTACATAAAAAAGACCTCCCATAATGTAGCATGATTTACATTTTCTGTAACTGCTTTTACTATACTTCACCGGCCCTTATTTCGCAAGACGGATCATATTCCAGCTGTGTTTTGCAAAAACTGCTTCCAGTTTTCCGCCGTCCAACTTTGAGCACTCTGCACTGGCTTTTACAGGAACTACATTCTCGGGCTGCGTCTCTGTATTGACTGCCTGAAGATTATCGTTATTCAGCACGATATGCTCTACGATCTTATATCCCTCAAACTGTCTCAAGTCACAGGAAACTTCCATATCCTCATCCAGACTCTTATTCACTGCAAAGATCGTCAGCGTATCCTTTTCCTCATCCCAGACACACACAGAATCCAGATATGGAGCTTCTCCATAAGTCTTGCTTTCATATATAGGTGTGAGAACCTGTGTATTAAGGACGGTTCCTCTTCCAAACACACTTGTCAGCATATACGGATAAAAGATCGTCTGACGCCATGCGCCTGTATCGGATGTCATGATCGGCGCAATAACATTTACCAGCTGTGCCATGCAGGCGATCTTTACACGATCTGCATGACGGAGAAGTGTGATCAACATGCTTCCCACAAGAAGTGCATCCTCAAAGTTATAAACATCCTCCAGCTGATGGGGCGCCTGTACCCATTTTTCCAGCTTTTTATCCTGTTCATTGCTGTGGTACCATACGTTCCACTCGTCGAAGGAAAGATTGATCTGTTTTTTTCCATGCTTCTTTGCTTTTACAGCATCGCAGATGGAAACCACTCCTGAGATAAAATCATCCATGCCCTTGGAGCTTGCCAGAAAATCGGCAGTGTCTCCCGATGCATTTCCATAGTACTGATGCAGGGAAAGATAATCCACCTGATCGTAAGCCTCGTCAAGAACCGTATACTCCCAGGAGCCAAAGGTAGGCATTTCCAGACTGGAGCTTCCGCATGCAACAGTCTCAACCTCCGGATCCATAAATTTCATCAGGCGGGCAGTCTCTGCTGCAACTCTTCCGTACTCTGCCGCAGTTTTATGTCCCATCTGCCACGGACCGTCCATCTCGTTTCCGAGACACCATAATTTGATATCATGCGGCTGTTCATAGCCGTGAGCTTTACGGAGATCACTGTAATAGGTACCACCCTTAAAGTTACAGTATTCCAAAAGATTTTTCGCATCCTCCGGTCCTCTTGTTCCCAGGTTTACTGCCATCATCACATCGCTGCCGGCTTTTCTGGACCAGTCCACAAACTCATTGAGTCCAAACTGGTTTGTCTCGATGACACCCCAGGCCAGCTCCGGTCTGGACGGACGCTGAGTTTTCGGCCCGACACTATCCTCCCAACGGAATCCGGATACAAAATTTCCGCCCGGATAACGAACGATCGGTACCTGAAGCTCCCTTACCAGTTCCAGAGTATCCTTCCGAAATCCCTGCTCATCAGAAAGGGGGCTGCCTTCCTGATAAATCCCCTCATAAACCGCACGTCCGAGATGTTCTATAAAGGAACCATAGATCCTTTTGTCTGTTTTTCCGGTGAGGAAATATTTGTCCACGATGATCTGCGCTTTTTTCATTGTAAAAATCCTCCTGTAAATTATTATTTTCTGCCTGCCACTGCATTGGACTCTGTTTCCGATTCCGCCATATACAGGCTCTTATGCCTCTGTTCGCTCACACACTCTCAGACAGATCGGAAATCAACCGTTTCTATGTTTCATTTTACCATCCTGTTCTATCCATACCAGTGATTATCTTCCGAAACAGTTGACTTTTTTTCCGGTAAGATTTATCGTAAAGACAGTCTTACCAGACGGACGTCCCTCTGTCACTTTACTTTATACTTCCAGACAGAAAGTTCTTTACAATGCCACAGTCGGATTGTCTGATCTACGTAATGAAAGGAGCGCAGCATTTTCATGGATTTCACCTTAAATTTCTGCGAATACAACCGTTCCAACTCCGATTACGACAGGATTTTCCGACCGGAGGGAAGCGGAGATTTTCTTTTTCTTTTATTTAAAACACCAATGAAGGTTTATCTGGGCGGTCAGCTTACTGTCACCCGGGATAATGCCTGCATCTTTTATATTCCGGGAAATCCCCAGCATTATCAGGCTGTGCGAAAATTTCGGAACAGTTATGTCCATTTTTCCTGCGGAGAAAACCTGGCAAAACGGTTCGGACTTCCCTGCAACGAAATTTTTTACCCCAGTGACTGCCAGGAGATCGATCACTGTATCCAGAAGCTGCAGCATGAATATCTGAACAGAGAAGTTTTTTCCCGGGACTACGAGTATGCCCTGCTCTGCCAGCTGATGATCACAGCCTCACGGGAACTCCGCAGTACAGATACAGGCAAGTCTGCAGACTCGGAGCTCTGCAGCCTGTTCCAAAAAATCCGTCTGGAAATGCTTACAAATTACGAAAAGCCATGGACAACAGAAAAGCTCTGCGCCATGGCTAATCTCGAAAAAAGTCAGTTTTATTCCTGTTACCGGAATTTTTTTGACAGTACCCCTCATGCTGACCTGAATCTGCTCCGTCTGGAAAAAGCCAAAAATCTGCTCACCAACGAAGCTCTGCCTGTTCAACAGGTGGCTCTGCTGTGCGGATTTTCAAATCTCTCCCACTTCAGCCGGTACTTCCGAAAGAACTGTGGCTGTTCGCCCAGTGAGTGGGCACGCCGCCCCTGACCAAAAGGATATTCACACTCTGCATTCACTGCGCAGGCAACTTGTCTGATCTGATCACCGTGCCGCATTACACTTCTCATAAGCAAACAGTGCCGCACCAAGCGCACCACAAAGCTGTGCCTCATCACAGATATAAAGCTTCGCCCCCAGCTTCTCCTCCAGTGCCTGGATGATACCTTTATTTCTGGCAACACCACCGGTCATCATGTATTCCCCCGGATTCTTTTTGCCAAGGCGGGCTGCAAGAGCTCCTACCTTGGAAGCAACAGATACATTCAGACCATGGATGATATCTGCCACGTCCTTATTCTGGGCAACCAGGGAAACTACCTCGGACTCTGCAAATACAGTACACATGCTTGAGATCACTACATTCTCTTTCCACTCCAGGCCACGGGTACTCATCTCCTCCAGGGAAAGTCCAAGAGTACGGGCCATCATTTCCAGGAATCGTCCGGTTCCTGCTGCACATTTATCGTTCATCAGGAAATTTTTTACCGCACCGTTCTCGTCAATGCTGATCGCCTTGATATCCTGACCGCCGATGTCGATAACTGTACGCACATTCGGATTCAGATAATGGGCTCCCTTTGCGTGACAGGTAATCTCTGTGATACTGTCATCACCACTGTCAATATAGGCGCGTCCATATCCGGTAGTAACGATACGCACGATATCTTCTTTCCTGATCCCTGCTTTTTCCACGGCCATCTCCAGGCTCTTCTCTGCACTCATCATAGCGCCGCCGCCTGTGGGAATGATCATGGTCGATTTAATTTTTCCGTCTTTATCCAGGATCACAACATCCGTACTTGTGGAACCGCTGTCGATCCCTGCCACATAATAAACTCCTGATTCCATTTTTTTCCTTATCTCCTCGCTGATTCCTTTTGATGGGTCCATATCCTCAGAGCCTTCCAGGGTCTCCGCAAAAGCCTGCACTCTGGTAAGGAGCTGTCCTGCACTCTGGCTTGTAAAATCTGTCTCGATCTTCAGAAGCGGAACCTTGATATCACGCTTGATGCTTGCATACTCAAATCCGTAATAGTCGCAGAATTTAATAGTATGATAAATGATTCCCTTCAGGTTCGGATCCAGATACAGCCGGTTTCTTCGGGTGCTGTTGTTCATACGGAAGCAGGGCATCTGGGAAAGAAGTGCATCCGCATAAGCCAGGAACATGGCATCGTCTTCCATTTTTTCCAGCTCCTCACGGATCACTGCAAGACGTCTTCCACCTGTACAGGTCAGGTTTTCCACATCCATGCGGATATTATCCCGGATCATTTTTTCCAGGATGCCGCTGACACGGACACCCAGAACACCGATATACGGCTGGTTATCCACAGGCTCATGGGAAAAAGCATTCAGAAATCCACTTCTGTCGAAGGTTTTCCCCGAAAATTTCTCATAAGCTTTCTTCAGACGGTGGATGCCCTGGGCAAGCTTCACCTTTTCACAGTCGTTATCCTCATGAGGCATGTCCAGCATGTACAGAAATTTACATTTACCGGTACTTTCCACAATGTCGTACACACGGCGCATGGAATCACAGCAGTTAACAAGAACAAGCTGCTCTACCTTTCCCTCCAGCACTGCCTGGATCACAGATTTTCCGAAGCCACAGAGATTAGCATGGGCGATCTGGTCCGAAAGCTCAAAATTCTCCGGCATTTCCTCAAGAACCGCACATTCCTCGCCAAAGCCCTTAAACAGCTCCAGCGGTGTATATTTACAGACGTAATGTATCATGACCGTTTTTCCTCCTTACCTTCTGACAGCATTTCCAGATATGCCTGAAGTCGTGTGGATACCTGGCCGTCACTGGAATTGGCCGGGTTACAGCCGTCACCGTCCAGGACCATGGTTGGAAGTCCTGCATTTTCCAGAGAATTTTTGATCAGGCTGGAAGCTCCGATGGTTCCCTTGCAGCCCCAATGCGCAAAAAGGATCCCGCCGTCTGCCTCTGTAAGGTTCGCCAGCTCCTGAGCACGCCGGATCCTCTGCTTCACACTTCCGTTGTAAATGCAGTTGACCATTTTTTCCGCAAGGGCCTCATAAGGATCCGAGGCCTGCATCCGCTGAAAACCGTCTGCAACAAAATCACAGGCACGGATATGCACGTTCTGGCTGTAATTAAATACATCCTTTACCGGCTCCTGCAAAAACGGCATCATATGCATCCACAAAATATGAAGACCTTCCCCCTTTGGTGCCTTCTTCACATCCTCAAGAAGCATTTTTGTGTATTTCAGGGATTCCTCTGAGCCCGCCAGAAGATGACACATAAAGATCGCATACAGCTCATTTGTCAGGGAAGTCACCGGATCGTGATCCTTTCTGAGGGCAAGCTGGCTGCTGTAATAGGAGGCCGCTTCATTGCTGTTGGCAACTGCACGCTGTACCGACTGCTCGGAGATTTTTTTCCCGCCTACATCCTCCAAGAATTTCTTCAGCTCACGGAGCTGATCTGCAACATAGCTGATGGAATCCTGATTTTTTTCATAGGGTACGTCAATATAAAAGCCCGGGATCTGATACTTCTGTTTCAGATAAGGAAACGTCATCATGTTTCCATCGCAGGCAAGGTTTGTGTAGATGGTACATTTGGGCTTCGGTACCAATCCTGTCATGGACGCTCCCAGAAAAACTCTGTGATAGGAGCACATGGTTTCCGGAAAGCCCTCTGATTCCGTCTGTGTCAGAAATGCCTGCTCGCATCTGGTTCCAGCGATGAAGCAGGACATTGCCTCCACGGAATACGGAGTGATCCCTGCTGCTGTCAGAAGCTCTCCCGGTACAAAAATGCTCACCAGAGCGGTATCGTCCGGTTTTGCAAGGGCTTTGATAATATTCTGCATGACTATACGGGCTACATACTGTCCCGAAGCAGGAAGCTTCCTGTCAGGAAAAAGCTGCAGACGTTTTTCCTGAAGCCGGTATCCAGTGAGAAGAAGTTTTCGTGCTTTTTCCGGATCCCTGATGGATCTCTCTCCCACCATATCCCCGAATTTCTTTATAATATCCAATCTGTCACATCCTCCGTCAAATCAAAAAATCTATTATAAGTCTGTCAGACGCTTACCCGAAATTTTGTCTCAGACAAAATCCTGTAGCATTATCATCGTCTGGATGATATAAAGGTTCCACCTGTCAGACCAATATTTTTATTATAAAGATATTTTTTTCAAATGTAAACACGCCAATTTTTACAAATTTGAATCCTTTTACACATATCAAAACATCAAAATGCAGATTTTCCACAAAACTCGCATTCCTTTTCGTGGAAAACCTGCATTTGTCTTATCACATTATCTTCTGCTCTGTTTTTTCCGTTACTCTGTATCACATCTGATGACGTACCACCTTATATTCATCTCCGGAACGATAATACGGACATTCCTTGTAATCACTGCTCACAAAACGATAATATTCATCCTCATCCAGATTGACATCACAATAATATTCGTCACACTCTTCATCATATGTATAGTTTGCACAGTATTCGCAGCTGGTTCCCTTCATATTTATTTCTCCTCTCTTTGCAGGAAAGTATTTCTCCCTGCTGTTCTCCTGATTATATAATAAAAAAAGGAAGAATTCCATTACTGAAATCCTCCCTTTTTTATATATCAAAACATTCCGTTCACAGTCTTATATTTGTAAAGCATCTCCGCATGATTCTGCTCTTCCACCTGGATATCTGCCAGAAGCTTCCGCACACCACTGTCTTCAAAAGCAAAAACATCCGAGTTGTATTCTCCGGAAATCAGCTTTTCTGTTCCGATACAGTCTGTTGCAAGAAAAGCATCGTGTTCCTTATCCTCTGAGGACATCACCGATGTGTAAGCAGCCTTTGGCTGGTAATCACGGCCGTCACTGTCATTACAGTTTACCTGTGGAACTGTACCGGAAAGCACCTGGCTCAGGGAATCGTAATGCTCCTGCTCTTTTTTCTGAAGAGTCTGAAATAAGCTTTTAAGCTCCGGATCCCTGGCCTGCTGTGCGTATTTTCCGTATTTTTCAATGCAGCTTTTTTCCTGTGTCTGAAGATCCTGGATCACTGTGCGTTCTTTTTCCTTTAATATCATTATGATCATCCTTTCTTTTGATAATAATGATAGTATGGTTTGGAAACGCGATTTTATTCATGTTTTACGCAGTCAGGATCTCCATCAGTGCTCCGTAAAGATCCTTGTCCAGCTCCATGGACTGAAGCTCAGATAAAAGAACCGGCAGATTCTTTCCGGCTGTGATCAGCTGATATAATCTGTCCTTCAGTACAAAACCGATCTCTGCCTGGTTCAGGAAATCAAAGGTACGTTTCTCTATACGATTATCCGCTACCTCTCCTGCAAGAATGATCTGCACCTCTGCCGCTGTGTCTGCTTCCACTTCCACACAGATCTTCTGAAGTTTCTCTTCATATTTTACAGCAGCCTCAGTCTCTGCTCCGTTAACCAGAACCTTCACAGTATCTGTTCCTGTTTTCGCAAAATCACAGAACTCCACGGTATAAGCTCTCTTTGCCGGGATCAGCTCTGTTTTTCCCTGTGCGGGATGAATGGTAAACACTCCCTGATCCTTTTCCTTATAATCCATTTCCGTAAATACACAGGCACCATTTTCGTAAGCACAGGTTTCGTTATCATCCTCATACAATCTGAAGCTTCCGTCAGCACCCGGGAATACCCGGATATTCAGGCTTTCCGGATTCTTTTCCGCCTCTGTTCCACGGATCTCATCGGTCATCACCAGAATACCGCCTGCTTTTGCAAGAACCGGGATACTGTCCAGAGTACGGTACATATCCACCATTCGTCCACCCTCATAGCGCAGACCTGTTTGACACTCCCCACAGCTAAAGCAGGGGGATTCTTGCTTCTCCCACTACTGCATTGGCAAACACCTTACGGTACTGCAATGTCTTACACAGTGTCCACAAGCTATATTTATACTGTTCCCGTATGCCCTACGGTACAGTTTTTATCTTTATGCAGACTGCATCTGCAGTCCTTTTTTCAGAATATTGATACTTGCATTCGTATCCCGGTCATGAACCGCATGGCATTTGGGACACTCCCAGATACGAATGCCCAGATTTTTTATCCGTGGATTTCTGTAGCCACAACAGCTGCAGGTCTGACTGCTCGGATACATCGTTGGTACTCTGTGAATTTCATTTCCATACCAGCCAGCTTTATATTCCAGCATTTCAAAAAATTTTGCCCAGGAAACACTCGCTATCGATTTTGACAGTTTATGATTCCGGATCATCCCCTTAACATTCAGATCTTCAATACAGATGGTTTGGTTTTCACGCACCAGCATCGTTGACTGTTTCTGCAGGAAATCATTCCGCTGATTGGTTACTTTCTCATACACTCTTGCCACCCTGATCCGCTGCTTCTCGCGGTTATGGGAATCTTTTTGTTTTCGGGAAAGCCTGCGCTGTTCTCTTATGAGTTTTCGCATTGAGCGTTCCAGATATCTGGGATTTGATACCGTATTTCCATTACTGTCGGAGTAGAACGCTTTGATCCCGACATCAATCCCTATCGTTCCGCCAGCATTTGAGCGTGGTTCCGGTTCAAAATCAACATTTAAAACCGCAAAATATTTTCCAGCCGGTGTGTGCTCAATGATCACGTGATTAATCTTTTCCACTTCCATCGACTGCCGTATTTTAACAAATCCAAGTTTCGGAAGTTTGATATATCTTCCCACAATACGAATATTATCTTTTTGATTTACCGTTCTGTATGACTGGAACCGGTTATGTTTACTTTTGAAGGTTGGATAGGAAGCCCGTTTCTCAAAGAAATTCACAAATCCCCGGTCGAGATCCCGCAAAGACTGCTGTAATGCAATGGAATCTGCTGCTTTCAGAAAGGCAAACTCCTCTTGCTTTTTCAGTTCAGTCAGCATGGCGGAAGTCTGGGAATAGCCGATCTTTTCCCCATTTTCATAGCCTTCCTTACGCATGGCAAGTCCCCGGTTGTAGATGAACCGGCAACATTCCAGGGTCTGATGGATGAAGTTTTTCTGTTCTCTGTTCGGGTAGATCCTAAATTTAATTCCTTTTTGCATTATCCCATCTTATCCTTTTGTCTCTGCGATGTTTTCTGGTTTTCAATATACTGTTTTACTGTTTCCTGCGGAGCACCGCCTACCGTCGATACAAAATAGCTGTTTGTCCAGAGAGTCGGCATTTTCGTTTTAAGATAGGGAAATTCCTGTCTTAAAATTCTGGACGTATAGCCTTTAAATGACTTTACAGCTTTGTGGATGCCAAACTGAGGATCTACTTCCAAAAGCATATGAACATGGTCTGGCATGATCTCCATCTCCAGAATGTCTACAGAAAGATTTGCAGCATACTCTGTGAGCAGCTCCTTCAGCCGGACGTCCACACCGTTAATTAATACTTTTCGTCTATACTTTGGACACCATACTACATGGTATTTACAGGAATAGACGACATTGTTGTTTGATTTATATGTTGTGTTCATATTTGTATTATACTATGGTTTATCAGTTAATACAATTACTATTTTGTCCATCTTCAATTACTTGCATAAATTACGATCAGAGTAATCACTACCGTAATAACAATACTGTTTAAAAGAAACGGATAAAATTAAAGTGTGCGTTCATATTGATGTAGTTATCAATGATGAATTTCTGCGGAAGGAGATGATGCTCCAGAGCCATGATCTCCTGATTTTCCTTAAAGGATGAAGCTTCTGATCCGCCAGCACTGGCAAAGCTCCGGGATTTCCGTTACAAACCCTCCCGATACACGCTGTTGATCGTAGCCTGGGCGTGCTCCAGCTCTTTCTTCCGGACGATGGCTTCCCTATCACTTAAGATCGCCAGCATCTCATCGATCACATCCTCCACTCTGGGACTTGTCACCCTGTATAAATACCCCAGCATCCGTGTAGCTGTGTAATCGGTATTCATATGTTTATAGGCGATTTCCCGGCACAGCTCATCGGGATAGCCCTTATCCTGAAGCGCTCTGTAAAGCTCATCTGTTCTTGTATCTGCCATATGCTTCTGAGATTCCTTTCCTGTTTTTATTATAATTTCACCAAGCGGATATTCGCGATCCGCTTTCGCTGGTTCCATCCATATTCAGTACAATAAATCGAACATTTCCCTTCCACTCTGCTATATGATCACAAACACGACCGCTTCACGATTTATCATCCTCATCCATGCCAGTTTCTTTACCAGCCTTATATATCCCCCGGATCCCCAGGATCAATGTCACGAAAATCCCTGTGATCAGTATCCACACCGGCCACATAGGTGCCGTTCCCAGATTCCCGCTGATCCCGGCATCAAGACATACTCCAATGGATAACAGTTTGATCACAGACATCATTTTTGACGCGATTTCAAAGATATGCTCTCTGTTTTCCTCTGTCACCTCAACCGGATAATTCCACCACTGTGGAAATCTCTGACAGAACATCAGAAGTGCCAGGATCAGCAGCCCCAAAATCGGCTCCAGAAGAAGGCTGCCCTTCTTCCCATACCGGTCCGGGATCCCATGCGCATTAAAATGGATCGGCACCCTCTCCGGCAGATTTCCCCAGGTAGCCACAAGATACATCACGTACCCAAGGATCATCAAAAAGCAGAGCACATCTGTAATATTCCGCAGTTTTTTCTCAGACATTATCCATCCCCCTTTCATTGCAGAATAAACCCGTCTGTAAATCGAATACTCTCTTTCCTGTATTTTACACACAAATTACCTGCTTGTAAAAGTATTTTGCAAAAAATTACCTTACATAACAATATCTGTTAAGCACTAATGATTGCATACGAAATTTTTATATGATAAAATAGACATGTTGTCCAAAAACATATTTAAGAAAGGGAAAGAAATATGTTAGAAAAAATCTTCAAGCTGTCCGCAAATAAAACGGACACCAAAACAGAGGTTCTGGCAGGTATCACCACCTTCATGACAATGGCCTATATCCTGGCAGTTAACCCGAACATCCTGTCTGCGACCGGCATGGATTCCGGAGCTGTATTTACAGCTACCGCACTGGCAGCCTTCCTGGGAACGCTGCTGATGGCAATCTTCGCCAACTACCCGTTCGCACTGGCACCCGGAATGGGTCTGAACGCATACTTTGCCTATACAGTTGTTATCGGTATGGGATACAGCTGGCAGTATGCACTGACTGCAGTTTTTGCAGAAGGTATCGTATTTATCGTTCTTTCACTTACCAATGTACGTGAAGCGATCTTCAATGCGATCCCTCTGAACCTGAAATCCGCAGTCAGTGTTGGTATCGGTCTTTTTATTGCATTTGTAGGATTACAGAATGCCAATATCGTGATCGGCGGCTCCACTCTGCTGCAGCTTTTCTCTGTAGATGGCTACAACGCAGCCAAGGGTGTAGAGGCTTCCTTCCACAATGTGGGGATCACCGTTATCCTGGCTCTGATCGGTATCATCGTAACCGGTATCCTGGTTGTTAAGAATGTAAAGGGAAACATCCTCTGGGGTATCCTGATCACATGGGGACTTGGAATCATCTGTCAGTTCGCCGGACTTTATGTTCCGAACCCGGAGATCGGCTTCTACAGCCTGCTCCCGGATTTCAGCAACGGACTCTCTATCCCGAGCCTTGCTCCGATCTTTGCAAAGCTGCAGTTTGACGGAGTTTTCTCACTGGATTTCCTTGTCATCCTGTTTGCATTTTTATTTGTAGATCTTTTTGATACTCTTGGAACTCTCGTTGGTGTCTCTTCTAAAGCAGGCATGCTGGATGAAAATGGCAAGCTTCCTAACATCAAGGGCGCACTTCTTGCAGATGCAGTTGCAACAACTGCCGGTGCAGTTCTTGGTACATCCACAACCACTACCTTCGTAGAAAGTGCTTCCGGTGTATCCGAAGGCGGAAGAACCGGACTTACCGCAGTGACAACTGCCATCTTATTTGGCCTGTCCCTGTTCCTGTCTCCGATCTTCCTGGCAATCCCGTCCTTTGCCACAGCTCCGGCTCTGGTGATCGTTGGATTGTACATGCTCAGCAATGTTATCAGCATTGATTTCAGCGATATGTCCGAGGCGATCCCATGTTATGTATGTATCATCGCAATGCCGTTCTTCTACAGCATTTCCGAAGGTATCTCCATGGGAATTATCACATACGTAGCCATCAACCTGATCACAGGTAAGGCAAAAGAAAAGAAGATCAGCGCTCTGATGTATGTACTGGCAGTGCTGTTTATCCTGAAATATATTTTCCTGTAAAATATGGCAAAAAAATTCCCGGGAGTTTTGTCCCGGGAGTTTTTTTATTCCAGCAAAATATTCTTATTTCTTCGGCTGATACCGCATATTCGATACATTATAAACCGTGATAAACGCTTTCGGGTCCTCCTGGTTTATAAACTTCATCAGCTTCTGATATTCACCTTTATCTACGATGGTGATGATCTCACGGCGTTTTTCCATGTTATAGGCTCCGATGGCCTCATAGATCGTGGCTCCGCTGTGCAGGTCATGAATGATAAACTGCCTCAGCTCCTCTTCCTTTTTCGTGATGATGCAGACACGCCGCTTGATATTATTGTCAAAAATAAAATGATCCAGAACGATTCCGTTAAAATACGTTCCCAGAATACTTAAGACCACCGTCTTTTTATCATACACAAGCGCCGCGGAAAGTGCCACGCACATACCGGAAAGAGACATGGCTTTTCCAAGTTCCATGTGGAGATACTTATTCATGATCTTCGCCACGATGTCCAGTCCGCCTGAGGATGCATTCCTGTTAAAAAGAATGCTAAGTCCCACACTCACTACCAGAATATAACACAGAACATCCAGTTCCTGGCTGTCTGTCATGGAACCGAAATTTGGAAAAATGATCTCAAACAATCCCAGAAACAACGGCAGCATTACACTGGTATAAACCGTCTTAACTCCAAACTCTCTTCCACAGGTAAAAAATCCAATGATCAGCAATACCACATTCAGGATCATGGTAATCGCCGACAGCTGCAGCGGCACAAAGTTGGAAAGCACGATTCCAAGACCGGAAATACTGCTGACCGACGTATGGCTTGGCACTAGGAAAAAATATACCGCCGCTGCGATGATCGCCACTGCCACGGTGAGGATCACGGTTTCCTTAACGATATCCGCATAATTCAGTTTCTTTTTCATGATTTCAGATACTCTTCCCATTCTTTTTCTTTAGCGCCCACCAGCACCTTGTCTTTCCCAACAAGGATTGGTCGTTTCACAAGCATCCCGTCTGTTGCAAGAAGCGCAAGCTGCTCTTCCTCACTCATCTCCGGAAGTTTATCTTTCAGTTTCATCTCTTTATAAATATTTCCACTGGTATTGAAGAAACGCTTCAGCGGAAGACCGCTTTTTTCCCACCAGGCTTTCAGTTCCTCTGCAGTTGGATTGTCCGTCTTAATATCACGCAAAGTATATTCTGCGCCACTCTCATCCAGCCATTTCTGAGCCTTTTTGCAGGTACTGCATTTTGGATAGCATACAAATAACATCTTATGTCCCCCTGTTCTTCGGCAGTAAATACGTAAATTCACTGCTGTCTTTTTTTTTGCCTACAGCACAGAATTTTTATAGAACTTTTTCACTGTACTGTCCAGGTTTTATTTTAACATAGACGATGCGGTATTTCTATCCTCTTGTTCCGACCATATCAGCTTCGATTTCTGTTTCATCTCATCCACAATTTTCTCCGCTGCATCCAGATCTCCCTTTGCTTCCAGTTCTGTTAATTCCAGGCTCTTCTTTCCGGCCTCCTCACTCATATAATAAACCTCTGTTACCGTTTCCGGGGTGCTGTCGTCTTCCGGTGATACTTCCTCTGTCTTTTTGGAAAAATCCTGAAGCAGCATGTCATCGCCTTTCAGTTCCAGAGTTCCTGCATATGGCGCGTCAATGGCGTAGACGAACTCTGTTTTTCCATCTTCTGTGTACTGTACTTTCATTCGATTGATGAGATTATTGGAAGAATACAAACTGTTATTTTTTACGTACATTCCGCTGTTTTCCAAGGTCATGTATTTTTCGTTGAAATACCAGTGGTCGTAGCCTGCTGCCGCAGCGATGAGTGTCAGGATAACTGCCACTGCTGCTGTCAGCACTCTGCGTATTATTAATTTTTTCCGGATTTTTTTCAGCGCGGCTGCACTTCCGGTATTTGCATTACTTTCAGTATTTTCCGTCCCACCAGTTCCACATCCTGCTACAGAAGCTACAGATGATCTTATCCGGGCCTGCTCCTTTCCCTGCTCTTCTTTCATGATCTCCAACATTTTTCTGCATTCCTGACAGGTTCCCATATGTTCTTCCACCAGCGCCCGACTGTCTTCGCTTAATATCCCATCTATATAAGATGGCATCAGATCCTGTATTACGTCACATGTGATCTTCATATTCCAGCTCCTCTCTGATCTTTACTCTTGCACGGTAATAAGTCACCCGCGCCCAGTTTTCACTTTTTCCAAAAAGCATTCCGATCTCACTAAACTTAAGCTCTCCGAATGTCCGCAGGGAAAAAACTTCTTTATACGGTTCCGAAAGGCCATGCAAAACTTTGTGGATCTCCATAGCCTGACTCCGCTGTGCCAGCTTTTCCTCAAAAATTTCTCCGCCATGGCTTTCTGCTGTTTCCGGCTGCTCCTCTCCGGGAAGTTGCTTTTTCTGCTTTTTCAGATGATCGTACAACGTATTCTTTGCAATCTGGCAAAGCCACACACGCACATCACAGTCACCCCGGAACTGATCTATCTTTTCCAGAGCTTTAAAAAATGTCTCCTGTGTCACTTCCTCAGCCAGCGCTCCATCCTGTGAGATAGAACGGATATACCGATATACAATGTCAAAATATGTCCGGTAAAGTTCCTCAATATTCATCGGCTTTCTTCTTTCCTCCCTTCTCACTTATAAGACGCACTGATCTCAAAAACGTTACAGAAAATCTTTCAAAATTTCGTCCGGTATTTTATTCCGGCGTTTCTTTTAGCACAAACGAAGTGCCCGGTATAAAAATACCGGGCACAGCATTATCAGAATTTTCTTCTGACCTCCTCTTACACTCTGCTACATACCTTCACATCCTTCCATGCTCTTCATAATATTTCTTTTTTTCCGCATACATAAGATCATCTGCTCTTCTCAGCATTGTCTCAAGCTCCGAAGAGCTTTCCTCCCAAACAACGCCAACAGAAACACTGATCCTTTTGGCAGCAATGCTGTCACAGATATCCCGGACCTTACTCCGAAAAATCTTCTCATCCATATCAAAACAGATGAGTACAAATTCATCGCCACCTACCCGGTAAGCATTTTCCGGCAGAATCGCAAGCATGGAACGCGCTGTATTTATGATCAGCCTGTCTCCGGCCTCATGTCCGTAAAGATCATTCACCCGTTTCAGACCATTGATATCAATATATGCTACGCCTGTTTTTATCACTGTTTTTGCCTGCATGCCTTCCAGAACCTGAATATACCTATTCCTGTTATACAAGGTCGTCAGCATATCACGGTAACTCATGTACTGCAGACACGCCTTACGCTCCTTGGCTTTCAGGCTGTCCGTTAAAAAATACTGTATGGATGACAGCAGCGTATGATCCTCATAATGCAGTCTCGGATTATCTACCCCGAGAAATCCTATGATCTTTCCGTCACTGTTTAAAGGAACGGCCAGCAGCCTGGTAATGTCCTGCATCTTCAGAGTCTCATAATACGGCTGCCCCTGCTCCTCCTCAATATCCGGAATATAATACAGGCCATTTTTCCGAAAGCTGTCCATCCAGATATCCAGCATTTCCATGGGAACCTCCTGAAGATTATCCTTCTCAGCAGTCACTCCGTTCATGGCATACTCATAAGTATTTGTACAGACATTCCTCTTTTCATCGATCTGAACAATATAACTGCGATCTCCGTCAAAATACCCGCTGATAATACGCAGCAGATTGGAAATCGCCGCATCTTCATCTTCTCCTGATATCAGCTCCGCAATACATTTATTCAGTATCGTTGCGATCTCAAGTCTTTCCTTTATCTTGCCCTCTCTGCTTATCAGCTGATACATTTCCTGATTCAGCTCCGTCATCGTCACGATAAACATAATGATCATGGAAATACCAACAGAAAACTCAATCAGCGACATTCCATACCAGAATGCCTGCACAGCTGCCGCCACTGCCAGAAGTACAATGCATGACAGCATAGAGAACAGGAGCTTCCGGCTGACTTTCTTTCTGTATTGGAGCAGAAGTGTAAGGTCAATGAACATACCTGCTGCCGGAAGAAGGATTGACATAATATATAACGGTGCCCGATGGTAATAATTATCCCCATCTATGTAATAATACCAGTGAGTAAACTGTGAGAGCACCACAAAAGCAGCCTCCACGGCAGCAATAACATATCCGGCTTTTACTCTTTTTAATGTTCTCCGCTCTTTTTTCGAAAACAGATAAACACACACATAAATATGAAAACACACCAGGACTACGTCACTTAAAAGAAATACGAGAAAACTCGAAATACGGACCATCACACTGCCCGGAACTCCGGGATATCCGCTGAAAATATGCCCCAGGGCATCCATCAGCAATAACAGGGAAGCAAAACTCTCCATCAGGACAAGATACCGCCGCTTTTCCCTGTTATAATTACTGCTCAGAAATATACATAATGCTGCTATGGCACAAAATGCACATCCCCATATAAGTATCGCTACCTGCAGTACTTTTTCATCCGGCATAAAAAACACTCCTCACATTCGTCACTTACAATAAGTATTACACTTTACCGTGTAAAAGTCAACCTTTCAAAAAAATCCCGGAGTACATTGTCATACTCCAGGATTTTGTCGTCAACCGGATAAAAGCAACCGCATTCGCTACATAATTCTACACCAGATAACTGCTTCGCAGTTGATTCAGTTAAAGCTCTTCCCCGCAGGATTCAATCACTTTTTTGTACCAGTAAAAAGAATCTTTGCGGATTCTGGAAAAATCTCCGGTCCCGTCATCATTTTTATTTACATAGATAAGACCATAACGCTTCTTGAATTCTCCGGTGGAGGCACTGACAAGATCTGTACAGCCCCAGCAGGTGTAGCCGATCAGATCTACTCCGTCATGGATTGCTTCCTTCATCTGCTCTATATGGCGGCGCATATATTCAATACGGTAATCATCGTGAATCTTTCCATCCTCTGTCAGCTGATCCACGGCCCCAAGACCATTTTCCACGATCATGATCGGAATCTGATAGCGGTCATAGATCTGGTTCAGAACATAGCGAAGACCAGTTGCATCGATCTGCCAGCCCCAGTCGGAAGCTTTCAGATATGGATTTTTCAGATTGTCACTTCCATTTCCGGCCGTTTTCTCTCCGTCCTTTGTCACGCTGACACAGCTACTGGAATAATAGCTGATGGTGAAAAAGTCCACCGTACCCTTCTTGAGGATTTCTTTATCCTCCTGAAGAACCTCCAGCTGGATTCCGTGCTCCTCAAAGTATCTCGCTGCAAATCCCGGATAATATCCTCTTACATGAACATCACCGGCAATGGAATTGTGGATCTGCCCAAACTGCTGTGCATATAAGATATCATCCGGATGGCAGGTATATGGATAACCATTGTGATAAGCAAGCATACAGCCAAGCATAAACTCCGGATCGATCTCATGAGCCATGGAAACTGCAAGTGCACTTGCTACCAGCTGGTGATGCATTGCCTGATAACGGCTCTGCTCACATACATCCTTCGGGTCCAGCATTCCTGCACAGAATACCGCACCAAAGTCCTGCGTCAGCATATTGATCTCATTAAAAGTCAGCCAGTATTTTACCTTACCTTTATATCTCTCAAATAAAACCTTTGCAAATCGAAGATAGAAATCGATCATCTTACGATTTTTCCATCCGCCATACTCCAGAGAAAGATGAAGGGGATTCTCATAATGAGAGATCGTTATCAGCGGCTCAATGTTATATTTTCTCAGTTCGTCGATCACATTGTCGTAGAACTTAAGGCCTTCCTCATTTGGAGTTTCCTCATCCCCATTTGGGAACACTCTGGACCAAGAAATAGAAAAACGATATACCTTAAATCCCATCTCTGCAAAAAGAGCAATATCCTCTTTCCAGTGATGATAAAAATCAGTCGCCTGGTGATTGGGATAAAATTCTTCCGGTAACGGTGCCGGCGGTGTAAGACGACGTTCCTTATCCACACTTCCTCCTGTCAGGATATCTGCAATGGACGGGCCTCTGCCATCCTCATCCCAACCGCCTTCATACTGGTTTGCAGCGGTTGCTCCGCCCCAGAGAAAGTTTTCCGGCATACGGTTATAATTTTTCATATTTTAATTTTCTCCTTTTTACAAACATCAGGCGGATCTGTTATCTCCGCCTGATGTTTCGTTGTTATTCTTATACAATAGTCAGGAATTTATCTCCTGCATTTACAGCTGCATCTTCTTTTTCCATGCATACTGCTTTGATATAATCAGAAATATTGGTCACAACAACCGGTGTGATCAGATCATATCCTTCTTTCTTAATGGCATCCATATCGAATTCCACAAGAAGCTTTCCTTTTTTTACCTTATCTCCATCAGAAACATGGGATTTAAAATATTTACCATTTAAATTTACAGTATCAAGTCCGATGTGGATCAGAATTTCTGCTCCACTTTCTGTCACAAACATGATTCCATGTTTGCTGTCCATGATATTTGCCACCGTACCATCTGCCGGTGCATAAACCTTACCTTCTGATGGAATGATTGCTGCTCCGTCACCTAAAACCTTATCAGCAAAAGTTTTATCCGGAACATCGGAAAGTGCTTTTACAGTTCCTGCTACCGGTGCACAAAGCTCGATCTTATCTACAAGCGGAGCACTCTGCTGTGCAGGCTGTTTTTCTGTATCTGTGTTCTGTACTTCATCCTCTGTCTCAGCCTTTACATCCTCAAATCCGAAGATAAGCGTAAGAACAAAAGCAGCTACAAAAGATACCACGATCATAATGATTCCATAAATCAGATTGATTAATCCCTTCTCGCCGATAAACGCCGGGATCGCCATGATACAATTCTGTGCAATGTAAAGAGAAACCTGAAGAAGTCCTCCTACGATACCACCGATTCCGGCTGCGATAGAAGCTGCTACAACCGGTCTTTTCAGTTTCAGTGTAACACCATACAGAGCAGGCTCTGTGATACCCATAAGAGCGGACACACCGGCTGCACTTGCCAGCTGTTTCATGTTGCTGTCCTTGGATCTTACAGCTACTGCAAGAGAAGCTCCGGACTGTGCAAGGTTAGAGCATACCTGAGATACAAAAATCAGTGTATCGGTACCACCGGTTGCAATGGCATTCAGTCCGATCGGTGTCAGCGCATGGTGCATACCGGTCATAACGATGAACGGGAAGGTTGCTGCAAGGATACCTACAATAATGAAACCAAGTTTTACGGACAGGAAGTTGATGGCTACCGCAAGTCCGTTACCAATAATTGTTCCGATCGGTCCAACTACGATCAGGGCGATCGGTGCACTGATCAGAATTACCAGTGTCGGGTTCAGGATCAGTTTTACCATTTTCGGTGTGATCTTATCAACCAGAATCTCAATATAATGTGTGATCCATACCATCAGGATAACCGGAATAACGGAATAAGAATAAGTTGCTTTTGTGATCGGCAGACCAAACAGTGTGATGGCCGCATCACCAGCTACCATAGTTACAAAGGTAGGGCTTAAGTAAACACCGGCAATAAACAGTGCCAGTGACTGGTTCACGCGGAAAACCTTGGCAGCATTTGCTGCGATCAGGAACGGCATGAAGTAGAAAGTAACATCTCCGATAAAACTGATCACCTGGTAGGTACTGCTTGTTTCTGATACCAGATGAAAAGTTGTCAGCAGGGTAAGTACAACTTTGATCATACCGGCTGCAGTCAGGGCAGGGATCATCGGGGTCATACATCCGGTGATGGCATCGATAACTTTTGAAACAACACTCTTTGAGCTGTCAGAGTTCGCTGCCGGTGCATCATCGGTAGGAACGCCTTTGTCTTCCAATGCCTTGTAAACAGCGTTTACTTCGTTTCCTGCGATAACCTGGAACTGATCTTCATGCCAGTTAACGCCGGAGATCTCAGAAAGCTTTAAGATCTCTTTCTCGTTGATCTTCGATCTGTCTTTCACATAGAAACGAAGCCTTGTCATGCAGTGGAACAGACGGGTGATATTATCTTTTCCGCCCAGCGCTGCAATCAGTGTGTCTGCAGTTTTTGCATAGTCCTTTTTCATTTGGGGACCTCCTTTAATAATAAATATTGAAATTTATATTAAAGGTCTTGCCTGAAAAGATACGCACATGGCACGTATTTCAGTAACAATCCATTAACACCTAATTTATAAAACAATCTCTTTTCACAGATTTTTCAGACGTTTATGGTCTTCTGTGATCTTCTGGATATGAATCGTCAGATACAGCATTTCGTCCTCAGTCATAGCGTATTTATATTCCTCTTCCATCATAAGATAGATCATTTTTACACAGCCGTAAGCTTCTCTGTACTGCTCCTTGATGATCTTGAAAAGCTCCTGATTCTCATCATAGTGAAGCTCTTTATGAAGGAATCTCTGGGCAAAATATTTCAGATGCGTGAGAAACCGCTGATAATACAGATTATCCTCCTGAAATTCCATATTGTCATAATACTTCTCCACGATGTCCAGGATCTGATGTACGATAATGGAAATCTGATAGCTGTCCGTCTTGCCGCCATCTTCCGCATTCACAAAATGCAATGCAAAAAATCCTGCTTCATCTGCAGAAAGATCTACCTCGAACATCTCATTTACCTTTTTCAGTAATTCCAAGCCGATCTCATATTCCTTATGATAAAGCTGCTTGATATCCAGAAGCAGCATATTCTGAAGGCGGATTCCGTTTTCAAGTCTGGAGATCGCACCCATGATATGGTCGCTAAGGGAAAAATAAATACTGTCATTTAATTTCATCCCCTCTTTTTCCTTCACTTCATTTACAAAAGCTTCCACAAAATCCAGATATTTTTCCGGAATAGCAGTCAGATAACCCTGTATCTCCTTGCTGATCTGGGCATTTTCCGCAGTAAAGATCTTCTCGATCCTGGACTCCTCCACTTGCTGTCCTTTCTTTTTCTGAAAGGCAATTCCGCAGCCCTTTACAATAACTTCATGTCCCTGTCCATCCCTGGACAGTATCAGATTATTATTCAAAATCTTATGGATAACCATATTCCTGTTCCCCCGCTGCCAGACAAATAAAAAAAGACCATTACAGTATATAGAAAACCTATTCCTATACTACTATAAGGTCTTGCCTGACGATAAATAAATATTTCAGTAACAATCCTTCTGATTCGTAACTATTTAATAACTGTACGTAATAGTATCAGAAAAAATATATGTTGTCTATCTGGAATATTTAATAAAATATTTATAATATTTTTGTGAACTTTGACAAAATCCCCTGATGATCCTGCCATACGGATCAACGGGGGATTTTCTGTTCAGCTTTTTATTCTTCAGATCTCTTTTCCCTTTGTCGCAACGACATGTACAACAAACGGTACAAACAATGTAATAAACGCCGCATATCCAAGGTATGCATATCCCTTTTTAACAACTGTCATCAGACCGAACTGTGCGATGGCAAATGCCAGGAATGTAAAAATCGCTGTGAAAACTGCATTTCTTCCAAGGTGTCCCTGCGCTTTTTTCGCCGGGCTGTCCATACGACGCTCCACTGCATTTACGCAGCGGGTCACAATACCGGAGATCATATTTACTGCTGTGGAAATAGCTCCAAGGATGATCAGCAGAGAAATGATCGGTGTCAGGATACCGGCGCCTACACCGTTCTGGACCAGTACCAGCATCGGTACCGAGGCAGATGCCAGTTCACTTACATATGCAATGGCAAGAAGTCCGAGGATGGAAAGCTCCATTGCACAGAAGTTGCATACAAACATCCAGATCGCTGCTTTGTTGATCTGTTTTTCGTCCGTTACATCCTCCATGTGCTGGTACATAACAGAAACAGATGCCAGCTGGAAGAAGAAATAAAGGACTGCTGAATAGAGGGCCGGTCCAAAGGCTCCGCTCTCGGAGGAAAGTACAGTCATTTCTCCGGAGGACATAGTATGGATGGAAGCTGTGATATCTCCCCACTGTGCAATGATATTCGGAACAAGTACCAGTACAAGACCGATGATGATCAGCACACTTAATGTAGAAGCACATTTTCTTACGACATTGGTTCCGAAAAGCGCGATCACAAAGATAAATGCTGCAATGATCAGTGTACAGAGCCAGTACGGGATCCCGAACAGTGTCTGCAGTGTGGAACCGCCGGTTGCAAAGGCTGCTGCTGATGCAGTTCCGATCATGATCAGGTAACAGATCTCATAGAGATTGGACATAACCGGTTTCGTTTTTCCGTAAAGACTGTCGGAAAAGCTTCTGTAATCGTAGGTTTTGTGTTTATAAGCATAGCGCATTCCATACCAGAAAAACAGTGCATACAATCCCTGTGTCACTGCCGGCAGGATCAGACACCAGATACCGTAGTTGATAAAGTACTGATAGATCTGCGCTCCTGATGCGAATCCACCTCCGAACTGTGTGGTAAATGCGACGAACGCAAGTCCCATAGCCAGAGGCATTTTACTTTGTAATGATTTATTCTGACTCATCTCTCTTTCCCCCATTTTTTATTTATTATATTCGATGACTTTTCCCGGATTCAGGATCAGTTTGTCATCGAAAGCCAGCTTGATGGCTTTATAAAGAGCGATCATTCTCGGGCCAGCAAACTCTTCCAGGAATTCCAGACGTCCGTTTCCGATACCATGCTCACCGGAAAGCTGGCCGCCCAGTTCTTTGGACAGTGCATACAACTCTACCAGGCTTGCGTGGGTGGCTTCTTTCCACTCCTGGTCGCTCATTTCCGGTCCACGGAGCATCTCTGTATGGATGTTACCGTCTCCGCAGTGTCCGCAAGGCTCTACACGGATTCCGTGTGCGCTTGCAATCTTTTTGGCTGCTTTTACATACTCTGCGATCCTTGCTCGTGGAACAACTACGTCACACTCTTCCTGTGCGACAGAATCTGCTTTCATTCCTTCCAGGATTCCGCCTCGGACACTCCATACAGCACCTGCACGCTCCGGCGTTCCTGCGATACAGCAGTCCAGAGCTCCATTTGCCAGAGCTGCTTCCGCTGCTGCCTCTACTGCGCTGTCAAGTTCCTGCTTACTGGAAGCATCATACATAACGATCAGCACTGCTTCTCCCTGTTTTACCGGGAACATTTTGTTTAGATTACGTTCTACGATATCGATCAGTTCTCTTTCCAGAAACTCGATGGCTGTTGGCACAAACGGCAGCTCCAGAACCTTCGGGACCATGTCTGCACATTCCTCAAGACTCCTGAACGGCATTACAAGGGTACAGGTGCAGGTCGGTGCGGGAAGAAGCTTCAGCGTTACCTGAGTCAGGATACATAAGGTTCCCTCTGAGCCGATCACCAGATCTTTTACATCATATCCCGTTGTGTTCTTCACAACGTTGGATGAAAAATTCATGATGGAACCATCCGGCATAACTGCCTCGATACAACGGACGAAATCCCTGGTCAGTCCATATCGTACCGCTTTCATGCCACCGGCATTTGTGATAACATTGCCGCCGATGGAAGCTGTTTTTTCGCCTGGGTCCGGCGGATAAAAAAGTCCTCCTGCTGCAGCGGCTGCCTGGATATCGATGAGAAGTGCTCCCGGCTCCGCTGTGATGGTCTGGTTCTTTCTGTCGATCGGAAAGATCTTGTTCATGCGCATCACAGAAAGCATAATTCCACCATATTTACAGGTTGCTCCGCCTGCAAGTCCGGTTCCTGCGCCGCGGCATACCACCGGGATATTTTCTTTATATGCGTAAGCCATGATGGCTGAGATCTCTTCTTTATTTAAAACCTCCACATAAAGCTCCGGAGGAAAAACTCCGTACTCCGGCATCTCATCACGATAATATTCTTTTGCGATCTCGTCGCCGACCCATACACGATCTGAAGCAGTCACAGAACGGATGTAGTCAAAATCTTCTGAAGTCATTTTTTTATAGGGATATGCCATGACTTAATCCTCCTTCCGATTCTTTATCAGCTCTGTCAGCTCCGGTACAACCTGGTACAGATCGTCCACGATGCAGTAATCTGCAACATTAAAGATCTGTGCCTCCGGATCATTGTTGATCGCTACGATACAGTCAGATCCTGTCATGCAGGAGGTAAACTGGATGGCACCGGATACACCGCAGGTGATGATCAGCTTCGGACGGACAGTTCTTCCGGAAAGTCCGATCTGATGTGCAACATCTCCGAATCCGTTTTCTACCATAGGACGGGTGAAGGCAAGCTGTCCGCCAAGGGCATCTGCCAGTTCTCGGCACATTTCCACATCCTTTTCATTCCGGACACCACGGCCTGCTACTACCAGAACATCCTCTTCCTCAAGGCTCTTTACCTTATCAATGACCCTGGATGACAGAATCTTGATCCTGGAATCTGCCATTTTTTCATTTACCGGACATACAACCACCTGACCATGCGGATTTTTTACTTTTTCTGCCTTGTCCATAACCTTATAACGAACCGTGGCAAACTGTGGCCGTGATTTGGTGATGCCGATCTGAGCCATGATATTTCCGCCGAAAGCCGGTCTGATCTGGATCATATCGGTGTTGGAACGGATATCCAGAGTTGTGCAGTCTGCAGTCAGTCCCGTATGGAATCTGGTGGAAAGCCTCGGCGCAAGAGAACGTCCCAGCGCAGTAGCTCCGATCAGCACAGAGCTTGGTTTGTTTGCTGCGATACAGTCTGCAACTGCGTCTGTATAACAGTCTGCGCGGAAGCCTTCGAAGCCTTCATGCTCATATACGTACACATTGTCTACGCCATACGGCAGAAGCTTTTCCGCATTTTTCTTTGTTCCTTTTCCTCCGACGATCACACAGTTAACCTGATAACCGACTTTGACAGCCATCTTTCTTGCTTCTCCGATCAGCTCAAAGGTAACCGGATGGATCTCTCCTCTCTCCTGCTCCACATAGATAAGAAAGTTTTTCCATTTATCCTTGTCAAAGGATTTCGCCTTCTGCTCAAACCGGATAGCTTTCTCCGGGCAGTTACGAACGCAAAGCCCACACATACGACAGGCATCGCCTACAACAATTCCATTTCCCTCTATGGTAAGGGCCCCAAAAGGACATTTCTCCACGCATACTCCGCAGAGTACGCATTTGTTTATATCAAATTTTAAAAATTCCATGTTCCGCTTCCCCCTATATGATCTTCTTTCCGGTCAGGAGAGCAACAAGCTTGTCTGCCTTTTCCTTTGCAGTTCCTTCCAGATAAACCTGTTTTTCACTTTCCTCCGGCGCAAACATTTTTTCCACAGAGGTGGGGGAACCGATCAGTCCGTAACGGCTCAGATCCTGATCCGGCATATCTTCAAAGCTTAAGATCCGTACCGGACGGTCTGAAGTTGCCTTCTTTAATAAATAGGATGGCAGACGTGGCACGCAGGTATCCTTGTCAATGGTTAAAAGACATGGATACGGAATCTCGGAAACCTGGGAAACACTGACAAGATCCTGACGGACCTGAATGCTTTTTTCATTGACGTCCATGATCTCAGCTACCCATGCAGCATGTGGGATGGTCAGATGCTCTGCAATGGCCGGTCCAACCTGGGCTGTGTCACCATCTGTGGTCTGTCTTCCGCAGATGATCAGATCTGCACCGCCGATCACCTGGATTCCCTGTGCTAACGCATAAGAGGTTGCCAGAACATCCGCTCCCGCAAATTTTCGGTCTGAAAGAATCACGCCCTCATCAGCACCCATGGTATAAGCATCCCGGATCATCTCTTCCGCCTGAGGCGGTCCCATAGTAAGAACGGTTACAGTTCCGCCTGTTTTTTCCCGGATCGCAAGGGCTGTTTCCAATGCAAACAGATCATATGGATTAGTCCTTGTCTCACCGGACATTCGTTTCATGGCACCGGTTTCCGGATCGATATCAACCTTGGAAGTTGCCGGTACCTGCTTCATACATACAACGATCTTCATTTTCTATCTTCTTTCCTGTATTTTCACTTTTATTTTTTGCTTTAAAACGTTAAACAGCTGTATAAGTATAGCATTAACGTGGTATAAAGTCGAGAGGGTTTTGGTAAATTCTGCACAAAAAAGCATTGAAAAAACTTTTAAGCATGCTATAATTACTCTCCGTTATCAAATAAAGCAGACATATGAATCTTTACAATATCACATCGATCAAGGAGCATATATGTAATGGAAGACATCCGTGCAATCTACAGAATTTTCAACAATCTAAAATATGAAATGGAAAATAATGGATGGGTCTATCAGTGGCATTTAGGCGATGAACCTATAAAAGTAACTCATAAATTTAACCCTCCTGTAACACCTGAAGAATTTCAGCTGTTTGAAAAATATTTTCCCAATATGAAACTTCCTGCCTCATACAAAGCTTTTTTATCCTGCTCAAATGGCATGGAACTTTTTTGCGGAGAGGAAGGCAGTTCTTTAGTCAGCTGTACCATTTATTCTTTAAAAAGAGCGCTCAAAGAAAAGGAATCTTGGAATAGTACGCCTATTTTATCTGATCCGGAGTTTACATATCATCTTCCTGTTCTTTGCTTACAGGACATCGGCGATATAACCATGGATCTTCAGGCTGTATCAGAAGGCAGAGACGATTACCTATGCTATCCAGCTCCAGATACTGATCGTTTTAATATCCCTTTTAATGAATGGCTGGAAAGATATATCGTATGCCAGGGGCATGAATTCTGGTATTTCTTGAATCCATAAAACAGAAATTTTATGAATATTTTTCGTAAAAATACCCCGGAAGCCTTACGGTTCCGGGGTATCTTACGTTTGGACACAATGTACCTTGCGGTACTCAATATATATTAAATTAGGATGTTATACTAATTAACGGTTACTCGATAACTGTAGCAACACGTCCTGATCCTACAGTACGTCCACCCTCGCGATACTTTAATCCCGTTTTACCTCATATTTTTTATGGTTTTCTATCCAAAATACAGTGAAAAACGGCTGATTTGCACCATCTATTTTTATTTGCCTGATTTCTTGGCACCGTTTTGGCACCGGAATCCCTGGTCGAAAAGATTCTTTTCTACAGTTGCCCTACTCTCATCTGTCAACTTCATATTGCGCCGACAGTTTCAGGCGGTTATAATCAGAATATGGGTGCTACCATAACGGTAGGCGGTTAGTCCTTCAACAGAGGGTTGCAGAGTGCCACTGGCACTCGTTTTGCAACGACCGAAGTGAAACGGAGACCTGTGACCCTCTGATTACATAGAAACCCAAAAGGGAATCCACTGGAAAGAAGAACTAAGCCAATGAGTATTGTTGACTTCATAGCAGTAGTGAGCTTCGGCCTAACCTGCTTTTGTATCGGATATACATTAGGCAAGGATAATCATAAACCACAAAAATAACCGCCCAGTCTGCAAACTAAGCGGTTATTTTTGATAGATATTCTAAATAGTAAAACGGACTAACCGTCTATCGGTAGCACTCTTTTTTCTATAAGCATATTATCACGCATCTGTAAGAATGTCAAAAAGTTCTTTTTCATAGTATGTAATACGAATTTGAAAATACTTATAAGCCGAAAAAATACACCAGTACCAGCTTGATCACAGCAGCTCCACCAAAGGCAACAACTGCAGTTACAACTAATTGCATAGGTTTTGGGAAATTTTCGAACACAAAAACTTTCCTACTCTTGCTCCGCACCTTGCTTAAAGATCCTGTCGTAAATGCTGCTATCATTATGACTGACACAGATACCAAGGTCTCACAATAGCCGGCAAGCTTTCCTAACACATCATTATACATATATGCACCTGTTTCATGCAGAATCCAGTATAGAACCAATGCACAAACTCCCATGACACTTTGGAGCTTCATTTCCTTAAAAATCTTCTCTTTCTCTGTAGTTGCATAATCTGACATTGTTTTAGCAATTTTTCTTTCTTCTTCGTTCATCATCTCGCTTTTCCTTTCTCCACTGATAATCTCAGGAATGCTGATATCATAATAATCTGCAATATCCACAAGAATACTGATATCCGGCATATTGTTTCCGGTTTCCCATCTGGATACGGTCCTTCCAGAGACATTTAATATTTCTGCCAACTGCTCCTGTGTAATGCCTTTTTCTTTGCGAAGTTTTTTTAAAAAATTCCCGATTTTTACTTGGTCCACCTCAACTCCTCCTTTCATCATCAAATATAGAATCTGTTATCTGCAAATAACACGACACAAAGCGAGAAATGTCGTATTTTCACTAATAGACACAGTTGTCTATGCGTTTTTCATTTTTTCAATTATACAAACTGGAATTTATATAATTATCTCTCTAACTTTCCCCATTTTATAGGCTTTCCCGCCTGTCCATTAGTGAAATGATATGTAGTTTCCCTTATTTTTGCCCTTATGAGATAATCACAAGGGAAATAAGGGAAATTTTTTAGTCATTGCCTACCACTTTATCAAGAAGCCGAACCGATTTTCGTTTCGCATCTCTTGTGGAGTGAGCATAGACGTTCATTGTGGTACTGACATCTGAGTGTCCTAACAATTCCTGCACATCTTTTGGGGCAGCTCCATTTGCTAAAAGGTTGCTTGCATAGGTGTGACGTAACTGGTGGAAATGAAAGCCTTCAAATCCCTCTAATGTTTTTGCTACCTTTCTGCATACCGTTCCCAAAGTAGTCGGAAGTTCCAGACAGCCATCAGGTCTTAAGCAGACGAAAGAAATTTCTTTATAATCTGCCGGGACTTCCTCTGTTCTGTCTAAGCAATAATACTCGTAGTACACTCTGTTTTTCTCTTTGACCTCTTTGTAGTAGTTCGTGTGATAAAGTTCTCCATACTGCATTCGATTTTTTAACTGCTCTTTCCGGGCATTACGGAAAATCTCTACCAGCGTATCTCCAAAATCAACAATCCTCACTTTTTTCCGCTTGGTTGGTCCGATGATATATTTGCGTTTTGAGCCATCATATCGGATGCTGCGTCTTATGGTAAGGCATTGTTCTTCCAGATTTACGTCCTGCCATGCCAAACCACAGGCTTCTCCAATACGAAGCCCGGCATAATAGGCTATCTGGATTGGAAGTATTGCGGCTGGGTTCTTTTTTTGAAGATACGTAAGCAGTCTTTCATAATCTTCTCGTGAAATTGGTTGGATATTTCCGTCCATGTCCTCATCCGAAAACAAATCAACTTCGTCCGTCTGATACCGCAGTTTAATATACTGCATGGGATTGAACGTAATATACTGTTTTGGAAATACTGCAAAGCGGAAGGACTGCTGCATGACTGCGGAAAAAGAATGGATGTAATCTTTGCTGTAACCCTTTTTCTCTTTTCCATCGGGATGAACTCCCCCAAAGGAAAGCAAATCAAAGAAGGATTGCAAATGCTCAGAGGTTACATTTTTTAATTTCCGTTCTGCCAATGGGTGTTTCTTGATATTTCGGATTGTTCCGAGGTAATTCTCCACAGTACCATTGCTGAGCGTACCTGTTTTTAATTCCTCCTCTGCCCACACATCCAGAAGTTGTCCGACTGTGAGATTTTCCGCTTTGGCAACAAATTTCTTTTTTTCATAATCATCCATTGCCTGACGGAGCAGCTTTTCAGTTTCACTTTTGCTTTCTGTTCCAACGCATTCTTTTTGAACAAGATTGCCGCTTGCGTCCTCTACATAGAAGCGGTAGTACCATTTCTTTCCTTTTTTTCTTACAGATCCTTTTGCCATAATCGTATATCTCCTTTCGATATTAGACAATCGGAACTGATGAAATGCTTCGTGCGTGTAAGTATATCATAACTCCGGTTGTCTTACTATACCGATTCGGAATCTTCGTATAAGACTTCTGATAAAAGATTTGCAAGCCTTTGTTCTGCTGTTTTTGGTTTCTTGGAATAGAGCCTTACAACGTCTGCCATCTCATTAAGAGCATTGATGGTAGGAGTGATTTCCCTTAAGAACATAATCTCATTATATTCCTCATTCGATTCAAACCCTATTGTTTTGGCAATATCCGTCTGACCAGCATTCCCCTTGAAATTTTTGCAGGCGAACTGGAAGGAATCCAAAAACAGACCATATTGTTTTAACATCAGCAGTAATAAATCTTTTGAAAAAGCATCTTCTTCTTTGGTAAGGGCAAGCGGTAACTGTTCCAGAATATCTCCCATCGCATCACGAATCTGTAACTCTCTCTTATCCGTAATGTCGGTTTCATATTCATCTGTTTCCCCTTTGAGCCATTCCACAGATACATGGAGTGCTTCCGAAAGACCTTCCAGCACCATTTTTTTCGTATTGTCAATCGAACCATTCTCATAACGCAGGATTGTAGAAGCGGTAACCCCCATCTTTTCTGCGACATAAGGCTGTGTCAGATTCAATTCCAGACGGCGCTGTTTTACTCTGCTGCCTATCAGCTTGCGTAGTTCTTTATCTTTCATGCTGACTGCCTCCTTTTTCGGTATGTATGAATTATAGCATTGTTTTTCTAAAATTGCAATATGCAACATAAAGTTTGTTTTTGATATTTCGTAACGCTTGACAAAAAGATATGAAAAGGATATACTTACATCACAAGAATTGCATAATGCAATTTATAAGGAGGTGATTATATGACGCAAAGAAAAATTGCATTATCCATCGAAGAAGCTGCTGACTATACGGGAATCGGCAGAAATACCTTAAGACAGCTTGTAGAATGGAAGAAACTTCCAGTATTAAAGGTTGGTCGCAAAGTCCTGATTAAAACCGATATTCTGGAAATGTTTATGGAAGCTAATGAAGGTCGTGATTTGAGGGATAGAGGAAATGTAAAAGCCGTAACAAGAACTGCGGCAAATTAAAAAGGCGGCTTCCGAAGAAACCGCCAAAGGTTCTATCAGACCGAAGCCATGATATACCTACACGCAAGAAGATTATACCATGTGCTTCTTCTGATACGCAACCGAGAACTTATGTTTGTGAAGGAAAGGAGAATGTAAGAATGGCAAAATCAACAAAAAGTTATGAAGAACGAATGCTTGAAATGGAAAAGAAGGAACAGGAAAGCCTTGAAAAAGCAAAACGATATGCAGCACAGAAGAAAGAACTTCTAAAACGAAAGAAAGCCGAAGAAAGTAAAAAACGAACCCATAGGCTCTGTCAGGTTGGCGGTGCGGTGGAATCCGTTCTTGGTGCGACTATTGAGGAGGAAGACATCCCAAAGCTGATTGGTTTTCTGAAAAAGCAGGAAGCCAATGGGAAATTTTTCTCAAAGGCAATGCAGAAAGAAACAAATACCGATATGGAGGAAGTGTAATGGCGGATGGGATGAGTTTTTCATTCCCTTCATTGCTTTTTCATGAAGGGCGCACTTATGGACAACCAGAGGTCGTCCCAATAAGTTTGCCACAAGTGGCAACCGGTCTGCGCTCACGCTTGCCGGGCTCGTTCCGTCGGCGGGGCTTTCAGCCAGACCTGCTCATGCCACAGGAGGCACTCTTCGCCAGAGAGGCGCATTCCATGCAGGCTGCTATGCGCAGGGCACTCTTACGCAGAGGGCGTTCTGGCAATGCTGCTTTTTCTAAAATCGAAAGCAATGTTGCCGGAAATCTATACCGGATGTGCAGAAAGGAGGAATCCAGATATGGCGATTTTTCATTACACAATCAAAATAGTCGGACGAAGTAAAGGGAAATCTGTTATCTCCGCTTCCGCATATCTCAATGGGGATGTGATGAAAAACGAGGAAACCGGGAGAATCAGTTATTACACTTCTAAAAAAGAAGTGGTCTACACCAGTCTGATGATGTGTGAAAACGCACCTCCTGAATGGCAGATAGTACCAGAAGAAAATATAAAACGCTTTCAAAAATCTGTCCGCTACAAAAGGTCAGAAGATAAAGAAGCTGCTTTAGAAAAATTCAAAATCACATTTCAGAAACAGAGGTTATGGAATGAGGTATTGAAGATTGAAAAAAATGCAGATGCCCAACTTGGCAGGTCATTTGAATTTGCCCTCCCCAAAGAATGGAGCAGACAGGAACAAATTCAATATACAACCGACTATATCCAAAAAACTTTTGTAGATAGAGGAATGTGCGCTGATTGGAGTATCCACGACAAAGGGGATGGCAACCCCCATGTCCATCTGCTTCTAACTATGCGTCCTTTTAACCCGGATCATTCTTGGGGAAAGAAAGAAGTCAAGGATTGGGATTTTGTCAGAGATAAAAACGGAAATATCGTGATTGATGAATCCCATCCGAACTGGTGGCAGGATAAGAAAAACCCTGACCGTCATGGAATCCGTATCCCTGTATTAGACGAAAACGGAATTCAGAAGATTGGAGCAAGAAACCGCCTGCAATGGAAACGGGTGCTGACCGATGCTACTGGATGGAACAATCCAAAAAATTGTGAACTGTGGCGGAGTGAATGGGCAAAGGTATGTAATGAACATCTGCCTTTGCATAATCAAGTTGATCATCGTTCTTATGAAAAGCAGGGAAAACTCCAGATTCCTACCATCCATGAAGGAGCTGACGCAAGAAAGATTGAACAAAAGTTTTTTGCCGGGCAGGAAATAAAAGGCTCGTGGAAAGTAGCGGAAAATCAAATCATAAAACAACAAAACACGTTATTGCAAAAGATACTAAACACCTTTGGGAAAGTATCGGGTGCATTATCATTATGGAAGGAGCGATTAAATGACATTAGAAGAAAGCCGGGAAATTATACCCTTAATGGAATCCATGATTGGTCAAATCGAAGAACAGCAGAACCTAATGGCAGAAATGATTCTGGAAATGCAGAACCGGGACACTCAACTCTCTCTTATGCAAAAACAGAATCAGAAATTACAAAAATTAAACAACGAGTTATCCGAGCTGCTCAACATTTTGCCAAATACCGAGGAACTGCTTTCCAAGATGGAAGAACAGAAAACGAAGATAGAGCTTTTGGAAAACGAAAATCAGCAATGGCAGAAATTGGCACAGAAGCTGAACAGCGAAAACAGTTTATTACTGAAACAGAACACCGAATTGCTGAACTGGAACAGCAGATAGAGAAAGGACGTGATATAGATGAACGAATCCAGAGAATCAAAGAACGCCGAACAGTTGGAAGAACTTCTGCTCTTGACCGAGGAGATACAAGAAGAACTAGAACAGAAAGAACAGCTTATCGTGGAACTGAAGACGCAGCTCAGCGAATCTCTGACCTTGAACGAGAAATTAAACAAAGAGAACAGAGCCGGGAATATTCAAGCATTAAAGAACGACTTGAAGCTGGCAGACAGAGCATTGCGGATCGAGAAAGAGAAGTTGCGAAGCGCAAACGTCATGATAGAGGAATGTCAAGATAAAATATGCTATTTAACACAGGAACGGGATTATGCCCGGACACATCAGAAAATCGTAGAAATACCGGTAGAAAAGCCGGTACTCTATGAAAAATGTGAAGCCTGTAACCGGACAGCCTATCAGAATGCAAAAGCAAAATACGAAACACAAAAAGAGCGACTTGCAGGACAGTATAAAGCAAAAACGGTAATGTTCCAAACAACCTTGTTCCTTCTTGCATGGTATTCGTTGACAACCACTCTTTTTCAGGCAGTACAGTCAGATATGTTCCTTGTCGATTGTAAATCATTCTTCAATGATTTAGCATCATTCATACAAACCTTTGTCGGATGGACGATTGATGCCGGGCATTCTGCGGCACAGATTAGTACAAAAATTCCAAATGCTTTTATAGCCGGAATGGTATATTGGTTATTGCTAATATTGATTGTAGGAATATGTATGGCAGGAACAGGGATGCTGGCGATACTGATAGAAATAAAGGTTATAGAATTATATAAGAAAAACTGTTGGGATGTTATTACTCTACTAATGATACTGACAAGTGTTGCTATTGTCATTTATTTTGGAGAATCAATCAAAAAAGTACTGTCAGTAAATCTTCTATTGCTTTTCGTACTTTCGCAGGGCGCATATGTTGGAATTAGATGTTATCTTAAAGTTTGGTTAGAAAAAAGACCATATTAGTATTTTCAACTTACTGTATAGACAGTAAAATTACTCCATACCAGCCTAGTGAAAATTTACTGTATGAAAAGAAGTATTACAGAGAAAAAAGGCTGTAAAAACAGGAACAGCCAGCCCGAAAGAATTTACGGACTGGCTGTATCAGCAGAGTAATGTAATTGTGGAGCTGACCGAGATATGAAAAGCTTTCTATCATCAATTTCGCATTATTGCAATAACAGATTGCTTCTTCCATGAATGAATAAGCAATATTGTCATCAAACTTTCAAGCATAAACATAGCAACAGCAAAAAGAGTAAAAGCAACAACCGGAAATACAAATCCCGTAGACATGCCTGCATTTTTCAAAAATATACCGATTGCATATCCGCCGGGGATTCCAACAACAGCAGTTATAAGCAATGCAATCAAAGTAGTAAAAAGACCTTCCATCATAAATGCTTGCTTCAACTGCTTATTTGTCATACCAATAGATTTTAGTGTGCCCATTTCCTGTTTCTGTGATAAAAGATTTGTCACAGTAAGATTGATTTGATTGATGACCGCAAAT
Organism: Blautia massiliensis (ex Durand et al. 2017); assembly: GCF_001487165.1. GTDB lineage: Bacteria > Bacillota > Clostridia > Lachnospirales > Lachnospiraceae > Blautia_A > Blautia_A fusiformis. The sequence goes on along the minus strand of NZ_LN913006.1, from coordinate 2,950,121 downwards.
ATCCACAAGATGGCTGCAATCGCATAAGCTAATGTAAAACCTGCACGATTGTCTGATTGGTGTTCTACAATAAAATCTTGAAGGGTTTGTAAGCGAACATCCCTATTGTCAGAAACGAGTAATTTGAGTTCTTGCTCGATTATCTCCTGATATTCAGCTTCTGCTTGTATTTCGATTGCGTATGTACAGTCATAACCTGCAAGTTCTTTGAGCATATTTTCCGGCATTCTGAAAATATAGCCACCCATTCCATCATTGCTGGAAGTGATTGCACCAATTTTGAATGCTTTTGTTATTGTTTTACCACTATGATTTTTGAAATTAAAGGTCACAGTATCCCCAATTTGAGGTTTCCAATGGTAAACATCATAAATACGTTCGGGATCACTTACAACTAATTCTGTATCATCAGTAATATTTCCAGACAAAACCGCTGCATTTAGCGACGCCAAATCCTTTTCATTATAGCCGAGCATCAAGGTGCTATCTGAAATATCATTGTCTGTTGAGAAATCAACTGGTACGGTAGCATAAGTAAATATATTGCTAACTCCCTCTATATCTCCAACACGCTTTACATAATCAGAAAAATATTCTTTCTGCAAGAGAGCATCCAAATTTTCACTTTCGTTTTCTAAATCAATGCTGATTTTGAAATCTCCGTACTTCATATCCCAATAACGAGCCATACTCTCGGCATTAAAAGAACTCTGATAACTTGCTGCAAGGAAAAATATAACTCCGCACAGTCCCAATGATAAAATGGTCAATAGAGATTTTTTTCTGTTTCTGGAAAAGCTGATTTTCGCTAAATATACAGGCGTAATACGATGTCTTTTGTGAGTGCGGTAATTTACAATTCCCACTGGATTTTTCAGGGCGGAAATTGGAGAAGTATTCGCTGCAATTTTTGCTGGTTTACGAACACTAATATAAACAAGCAGTATTCCAAAAAGGCATGCGCCACATAGAGAAACAATAAATGCAAATACTGACCAGCCTTTTGATTGCAGACAATAGCTGATGATCGTTCCCATGATACTACCAATTAAAATCCCCGGAACTGCAAGCATATAACCCTGTTTAAGAACTATTTTATAAATTTGCTTTTTACTTGCCCCTATTGTCCGAAGCTGTCCGAACTCAGCAACTTTTTGTCCAACCGAAATATAGAAAATGCTGTAAATTACAAGTGCGGCAGCTAAAAACAAAATGGCAGCAACTACACCATATACCGCATAATTACTGAAGGACAAAGTTGTATTTACATAATCATAGTAACTGCTGACTGTCCAATTATTCAGTCCAGTCTCCTCTGAAATTTGAGATAATATTTCTGTTGCTTCGTCTTTTGTAAGGGTATCTGCATTTTCAAGCCAAACATATCCATTAAGCAGGTTATTTCCACGTAATTCCCGGCATTTTTCAAGTGAAACAAAAACAGGATAAGCGGTAGAAGTTTTATCATGATAAATACCAACAATAGTATAATTCTTCAAAGTACCATCCAGATTCAACTGAACTATGGCGTTGATTTCCGGAGACTTATTTTCACTGGCAAAAAAGGCATCTGTAACAGCAATTTCACTTGCTTTCTCTGGATATTTTCCGTCAAAGGCAGGAATCAAACTAAGCATGTCATCATCATAATAAATCAGAGACAGTTCTTTAGAATTTTCTTTCACTGTTTTGATATTACAGGAAAGTCCTACACTTTTTACTTCTTCGTTTGCTAACAACTTTTCTTTACTGTCCTGCGTAATGTCAAAGAAAATCCCTTGATGTAATCCTTCGATTTCTTTCTGATTTTGATAAATGATATTTTGCACTGTGAGCAACGACATCATTATCATAGCAACGGCTACAATAATTGCCGAAAGGCAAAATAAGTTTTTCTTCTTATCAAAACGCACACTTTTTCGTGCTAATTTTTTAATTACTGCACTGGTATCATTTTCAAAAGGATAATTCATAATTCCCACCTCCTTTAGCCAACAATTTTACCATCTTCAATCCGTACAATGCGGTCTGCGAGTTGAGCGATCTCGTTGTTGTGAGTAATCATTACAATGGTCTGATTAAATTCTCCGCTGGTATGCTTCAAAAGCCCTAACACATCTGCACTGGTCTTGCTATCAAGATTTCCGGTCGGTTCATCAGCAAGGATAATCGCAGGCTTCGTAATTAAAGCTCGTGCAATCGCTACACGTTGCTGTTGACCGCCTGAAAGATTGTTCGGCATATTTTCCAGTTTATCTTCTAAAGCCAACATATACACAACTTCGTCCATAAATTTCTGGTCTACTGTATCGCCATCCAGTTCCACAGGCAGGACGATATTTTCATATACATTCAAAATCGGAACCAGATTATAATTTTGGAAGATAAATCCGATGTTACGACGGCGGAAAATTGTCAATTCATCATCATTCTTTTTTGCGAGTTCTTCTCCCCGTACAATCACGCTGCCGGAAGTGGGGGTATCAAGTCCTCCCATCATGTGAAGCAATGTAGACTTACCGCTGCCGGAAGTTCCAACTACGGCAACAAATTCTCCCTGTTCCACAGTAAAATTTACACCATTAAGGGCACGAGTAATATTTGGTTCTGTGCCGTAATACTTCTTTAAGTCGATTGTTTGTAAAATGCTCATATTCAAATGCTCCTTTCAAGGCTTTCTATCTGTTGATAAAGCCATTGTAAACCACAAATGTTACACAAATGTCCGAGATAGAAAAAATTTTTATCGAAAATCAGAGTGAAATGTTACAACGCTCGGACATTTCAAAAAAAGTGGTTATATCTTACCTTACAGGAAGCATAATAGAAAATTCTGAGCCTTGCCTCAGCTCTGAAACAACCTTGATATAGCCCCCTTGCCTTGTTACAATCTCACGAGCCAAATACAAACCTATTCCCACACCCTGTTGATCGTGTACTTCTTCCTCACGATAGAAGCGCCGGAAGATGGCAGCCTGATTGCTTTCTGAAATGCCCTTGCCGGTGTCGGTCACTTTGACCTCTACGTACATTTCCCACTGAACCACTGATACAGAAATCTTTCCACCTGACGGAGTGTATTTTACTGCATTGTCCAGCAGATTGAAAAGGGCTTCGCTTGTCCACTTGCTGTCATGGGAGATTATCAAATTTTCCGGGCAATCCACGGATACAGCAATTTCTTTTTTCTCTGCGGCATATACAATACTGCTCATGGCTTGTGCAAGCGTATGGAATAAGCTGCTGTCTTTCTTTTCTAATCGTATTGCTCCGGTTTCCAACCGGGACGTTTTAACCAGTGCTTGGAACAGAAAATCCAGTTTATCAGTCTGACTACGTATGCCTTGTAAAAAGTCCATCCGTTCTTCTTCTGAAACAGGCTTTGTTAAAAGTGTGTCCGTTACCATTTGCAAATTGCTGACAGGCGTTTTAACTTGATGTGAAATATCAGAAATCAGCATTTGAAGCTCCTGTCGTTCCATGTCTACCTTGTGCCGGTTTTTCTGCATAATCTCATACAACCGAATTAAGCGGTGGTTGATACGGGCAAAAAGAGTTTCACTATCATTTGACTTTTGTAATTCCTCGTTTCCATCAATCATGTTGTCCAGCGTCCGGCACAAATTAGAAGTAAAATGAGAAAGGCGTTTTCCAAAAATCAGCACCAATAGCCAAATCCAGAAAAACGCACAGAGTGTCAATGTTCCACCCACTATAAAAATTCGTATATCCTGCATTATACCGCCGAAAATACCGGTAATTACCAGCATAGAGAAAACCATGCCAGCACTAACCAGTCTACAAATTTTCTTAGCAGAAAGGTTATTCAGATTCATTTCTTTTCGCCTCCTGTCCATTGATACCCCATACCATAAACCGTTTTGATATATGTGTCGCCATCCGCTTCAATCTTACTGCGAATACGGCTGATAGAAGTAGTAAGGGTATGTTCATCTACATATTTTTCATCAACATCCCACAGTTTTTCTAAAAATTGTTGGCGAGTAAGTACCTGCTTCGGATTTTTAAGAAATAGGTTCAACATTTTATATTCCATCGCAGAAAGTGCTAATGGTTTCCCGTTCAAACTTGCAAATTGTTCCGAAAAATCCAGAAACAAGCTACCATCCTCGTAAATATCCTTAGCTGGTTTGTGATGCTCCAACATAGCGAACATGGCTTTGATTTTTCGCTGCAAAGCACTAATCGAAAAAGGTTTCGTGATATAATCCACTGCACCAGCTTCATATCCCCGTATCTGATTGCTTTCCTGATCGTTGGCAGTTAGAAATATAACTACTGTATCAGGATGCTCTGGCTTGATAAGACGGCATAGGTCATAACCATTTCCGTCTGGTAAATTTATATCCAGCAATACCAAATCAAAAATGTTTGTTTTTAATGATTCAGCGGCTGTCCTTGCATTCAGAACAGAAGTTATTGTGTAACCGTCCAATTCCAAATTATAAGTAAGCGTTTTATTCAAAAGATTATCATCTTCGACAATTAAAATATGCTTCATATTATCACTTCCTTTTCTTTTTGCAGATAGTATAACAGGCAAATGTCCGAGAATTGTTACAAGGACAAATATATTTTTCATTTTACAGCTTTTTTCTGTGTACTGCAATTTTATAAAAGAAAGGACAGCAGTGTCAAATTGCTGTCCTTTCTTTTATCATAGCTGGTAGTGTATAAGCGTGGGTTCATCATATCGGGTGTGGTATCTTTAACTACAGGAAACTCCCTACAACACTATCTCACTTCTTGCTTAATAAAGTTCTAATGAATCTTCTGTATCCACCCACATCTGTAAATTGCCATCAAGATATAATCTTGCATATTCCAAAGGCTCATCCACAGCCAATGAAGTAAGCGCACATTCTGATCCATATGTGGTTTTTAAATTTTTTTCAGCTTCCCAGCAATCAATGCGAAGCATATATCCAGCACTTGTGTAAACATCAATACTATCGTGGTTTATATTATATTCTGCATAAATTGTTCTCATCGTATCTTATCTCCATTTTCTTTTGATAATCAGTTACAGAGTTAAATATCGAAAACATTTCAATCAGTTCACCATGTCGTTATTGTTATATGTTATATTGTGTTATGAAATTTTCTTTCCCTTAATTTTTCCCATATTAAGGTTCATGAAAAGCAATGGGAAAATGTAACACAAGGGAAAGAGTAAGGGAAAGTTCACTTGCTACAAACTTAGTATTTTCAAGGGTTTGCGAAGAATTTGATAATCAAATATAACAGTTATTAAATTTCCTAAAATATGTGAAATATCAACTGGAATTTGGCTATTTCGTTGCAACAATACTTATCCAATGATTTTTTGCATTTGAATACGTTTTGATCTCTGTAAAACCCGCTTCTTTCAAAGCGGCAACAAGTTGTTTAGATGTGTAAATCTTCATACCATTGATCATCTTTGTCCATTTTTCATCTGCGGCATTCGTTCCGTCACTCTCGTTACAAATCAGGAATATGCCTTCGCTTTTCAGCACACGGTTGACCTCGGAAAAGCATTTTACTAATCCTGGCCAAAAGTAAACTGTTTCGAAGGCAGAAACATAATCAAAAGTCGCGTCAGAAAAGGGTATAGCAGATACATCTCCTTGAACTACATTACATTTCCCTTGTTTAATGGCGAGGGCGTTCAATTTTTGAGATTTTGCCACACTAACCTCAGAATAATCCATTCCTGTCACGTGGCCATTTCTACATCTATCAAGCCAGACCGCAATATTTGCTCCGCCGCCACAGCCGACGTCAAGAACTTCAGCATCAGACTTCGTGGAGATATTTGAGAATCCCCATTGCGATAATTTGGCGTGACCGCTGTTCATCATCTTCGTCATCAATTTTCCGCCGAAGCCTTGTGGCTTACGGGTATTTTCAAAAAATCTCATTACAGAATTCCTCCTCCACAAATACCGGTTTTCTTAATTCGACAAACCGGTATTGCTCAATCGTTTTTCTCCGTTAGGAGAATATACAATCCATAAATAAAAAGAACAAGGAATAAAACCGTAGGAATCAATAATCCATTTTCTAAAATACTTATAATCATTCTTCCAGGTGGCGTTACCCATGCAGTTGCTGGATTTTGCATTGCCGCTATTATCATTCCTACAATACCAACAACACTACTTAATGTTAAAAAACCACCTTTTATATTTCTACTCATAATCATTACCTCCTCGTTAAATACCGATTTATCTCTTACATTTTATCATATTCTATCCCAAAACTCTATTCTTAGATTGCCAAAGAGCAGCCTTCCGACTGCTCTTTCTGGCTCCCCAGGCAAGTCTTTCGTGAATACTTCCTGTTGGCATTTGCTCCATTTGTCGCTTTTCTTCTAATGCCTTCTGCTCCTGTATATCCTGTTGTACCGCATCATCTACAGCATTTTCTCCAAGAACACGCACTACCCGGTCATATCTATCAGAAACATCCTGCAATTGTTGTTTTTCATCAAATAACTGCTCTTTTTCTTCACGCACTGCATCTAACTCTCTTTGTATTTGGTTATATGCTTGCTTTGTTTTCTGATATTTGTGTTTCCATTTTTCTACTTCTTCGGCAAGTTCTTTAACCTGTGCAGCCATCGCAGCAATTTTATTTTTCACCTGAGTAAACAGTGGTTTTATTTTCTTATCCCGGTAGGTTGTTGCACGTTCCAATGCACCAGCTTCTGGAAGTAGAGTTTTCACTGTTCCATATTCCTTTATTTCTTTGCTGACATTATCCATTACCGGCTGTAACCGTTCTCTGCGTTCTTCCAGGCTATGCAGATCTTTCTCGGCTTTTTCCGCACACTTCTCAGCTTCCTCTTTATCTTTAACTGCCTGCTCCTTGTCATCTTTTAAAAGCTGGATATTGTGGTAACAATCCGTCTGAAACTGCAATATCATCGTGATCCGGAACGTGCTGAACAGATCAAACAGATCAAAGGCTGGTAAAAAAATTACTCCTGTGAATAGCAAACATTCGCAGGAGTTTTTTTGGCACCGTTTTGGCACCGCTGGTCTTATTTTTCAATTTTAAATTTATCTTTACTTAGTCTTATTGATAAATTTCCTTTAATCTCCGCATTGAAAATTCATAGATGATTTTACTTTCCACCCAACAGAAAAACCCCGGAAACCTTACGGTTCCGGGGTATCTTACGTTTGGACACAATGTACCTTGCGGTACTCAATATATATTAAATTAGGATGTTATACTAATTAACGATTACTCGATGATTGTAGCAACACGTCCTGATCCTACAGTACGTCCACCTTCACGGATAGCAAATGTAAGACCCTGGCTCATAGCGATCGGATGAATCAGCTCGATTGTCATCTCGATGTTATCTCCAGGCATGCACATCTCTGTTCCCTCTGGAAGGTTGCAAACACCTGTTACGTCTGTTGTTCTGAAATAGAACTGCGGACGATAGTTGTTGAAGAATGGTGTATGACGGCCACCCTCGTCTTTAGTCAGAACGTAAACCTGAGCTGTGAATTTTGTATGGCATGTAAGTGTTCCTGGTTTAGCAAGAACCTGTCCACGCTCGATCTCGTTTCTCTGAACACCACGAAGAAGTGCTCCGATGTTATCACCAGCCTGAGCCTCATCAAGAAGTTTACGGAACATCTCGATACCAGTTACAACAACTTTACGAGTCTCCTCTTTGATACCAACGATCTCAACTTCCTCAGATACGTGAAGAACACCAGCCTCAACTCTACCAGTTGCAACTGTACCACGTCCTGTGATGGAGAATACGTCCTCTACAGGCATTACGAACGGTTTATCTGTGTCACGCTGTGGGTCCGGAATGTACTCATCAACAGCATCCATAAGCTCCATGATCTTGTCTCCCCATGGGCCAGCCGGATCCTCAAGAGCTTTAAGAGCAGAACCCTGGATAACCGGAATGTCATCTCCTGGGAAGTCATACTCGGAAAGAAGATCACGGATCTCCATCTCAACGAGCTCAAGAAGCTCCTCATCGTCTACCATATCACATTTGTTCATGAATACAACGATGTAAGGAACACCTACCTGACGGGAAAGAAGGATATGCTCTTTAGTCTGAGCCATAACACCGTCTGTAGCAGCAACAACAAGGATAGCACCATCCATCTGAGCTGCACCTGTGATCATGTTCTTAACGTAGTCAGCATGTCCTGGGCAGTCAACGTGTGCGTAATGTCTACGCTCTGTCTGATACTCAACGTGAGCTGTAGAAATTGTGATACCACGCTCTCTTTCCTCTGGAGCTTTATCGATATCCTCAAAGTTCTCTACTACGTTTCCTGGAACTCTCTCTGCAAGAACTTTAGTGATAGCTGCTGTTAATGTTGTTTTACCATGGTCAACGTGTCCGATGGTACCAATGTTACAATGCGGTTTTGTTCTCTCAAACTTAGCCTTTGCCATTTTAAAATGTCCTCCTTAAAACTTGGCTCTATCAAAATTAGAGCATTTTTTCAGATTTAAACTTGCTAACCTTGATTATATTGCAAACCAAGGTTATTTGCAAGCATTTTATTTATTTATAGTGGATCAGTCCTTCTTAGAAAGGATCTTCTCCTGTACAGACTTCGGAACCTGCTCATATTTCTCAAAGAACATAGAGTAGTTACCACGTCCCTGTGTTCTGGAACGAAGGTCTGTAGCGTATCCGAACATCTCGGAAAGCGGAACATATCCACGGATCATCTTACCGCCGCCGATATCTTCCATACCCTCGATACGTCCACGACGGGAGTTGATATCACCGATAACGTCACCCATGTAATCCTCTGGTGTAGTAACTTCGACCTTCATGATTGGCTCAAGAAGAATCGGAGCTGCTTTCTGCATAGCATCCTTGAATGCAAGAGAACCTGCAATGTGGAATGCCATCTCAGAAGAATCGACTTCATGGTAAGAACCATCGTATACATTTGCATGTACACCAACTACCGGGAATCCTCCGAGGATACCAGCTTTCATAGCTTCCTCGATACCTTCGCCAATTGCCGGGATGTATTCCTTCGGAATAGCACCACCAACAACTGTGGACTCGAACTTGTACAGCTCTTCTCCGTTGGCATCCATAGGCTCGAATTTAACTTTACAGTGACCATACTGTCCACGACCACCAGACTGTTTAGCATACTTGCTGTCTACATCAACAGGCTTGGTGATTGTCTCTTTGTAAGCAACCTGAGGTGCACCAACGTTAGCCTCAACCTTGAACTCACGAAGAAGACGGTCAACGATGATATCCAGGTGAAGCTCACCCATACCAGCGATAATGGTCTGTCCAGTTTCCTGATCTGTATGAGCACGGAATGTCGGGTCCTCCTCAGCAAGCTTAGCAAGTGCCTCACCAAGTTTGCCCTGTCCAGCTTTTGTCTTAGGCTCGATCGCGAGCTCGATAACTGGCTCCGGGAACTCCATGGACTCAAGGATTACCGGATGCTGCTCGTCACAGATTGTATCACCTGTTGTAGTGAATTTGAATCCGATCGCTGCAGCGATATCACCGGAGTAAACCTTATCCAGCTCCATACGTTTGTTAGCGTGCATCTGAAGAATACGTCCAACACGCTCTTTTTTATCTTTTGTGGCATTCAGTACATAAGAACCGGAGTTCATTGTTCCTGAATAAACACGGAAATAAGCAAGTTTTCCTACGAATGGGTCAGTCATGATCTTGAATGCAAGAGCGGAGAACGGCTCATCATCAGATGAATGTCTCTCAACTTCGTTGCCGTCAAGGTCAACACCCTTGATAGCCGGGATATCTGTAGGAGCCGGCATATACTCAAGGATTGCATCCAGAAGTTTCTGAACACCTTTGTTTCTGTAAGCGGAACCGCAGCAAACCGGTACTGCTGTACACTCACATGTAGCTTTTCTGAGGACAGCTTTCAGCTTGTCTACAGAAGGCTCATCTCCCTCAAGATACTCCATCATGAGGTCATCATCCAGCTCGCAGATCTTCTCGATCAGCTCTGTATGATAAAGTTCTGCATCTTCCTGCATATCCTCCGGGATATCAGTAATGGAGATGTCATCACCCTTCTCATCATTGTAGATGTATGCTTTCATCTCGAAAAGATCGATGATTCCTTTGAAGTCATCCTCTTTTCCGATCGGAAGCTGAAGGCAGATAGCGTTTTTACCAAGACGAGTCTTGATCTGCTCTACTGCACCGTAGAAGTTTGCACCAAGGATATCCATCTTGTTGATGAATGCCATACGAGGTACATTGTAGGTATCAGCCTGACGCCATACGTTCTCTGACTGCGGCTCAACACCACCCTTAGCACAGAAAACGCCGACAGCACCATCAAGTACACGAAGGGAACGCTCAACCTCAACAGTGAAGTCTACGTGTCCTGGTGTATCAATGATGTTGATACGATGCTCAAGAGCACCTGGCTTTGGCTTGCAGTTCTCCTCAAGAGTCCAGTGACATGTTGTAGCAGCGGATGTGATTGTGATACCACGCTCCTGCTCCTGCTCCATCCAGTCCATTGTCGCTGTACCTTCATGAGTATCACCGATCTTGTAGTTAACACCTGTGTAATAAAGAATACGCTCTGTAAGAGTTGTTTTACCAGCATCGATATGCGCCATGATACCGATATTTCTGGTTCTCTCTAATGGATATTCTCTTCCTTCTTTTCCAGCCAATGAATTTTCCTCCTCGAATTAGAAGCGATAGTGAGCAAATGCTTTATTTGCCTCAGCCATCTTGTGCATGTCTTCTTTTCTCTTAACGGATGCACCTGTGTTGTTCATTGCGTCCAGAAGCTCATTAGCCAGTCTTTCTTCCATTGTCTTCTCGCCTCTCTTACGTGAGAACATTGTAAGCCAACGAAGAGCAAGTGCCTGACGTCTGTCTGCTCTTACCTCGATCGGAACCTGATAAGTAGCACCACCGATACGTCTTGCTTTTACCTCGAGAACTGGCATGATATTGTTCATAGCCTCTTCAAATACTTCAATTGCTGGTTTACCAGCTTTTTCCTCTACTCTGGTGAATGCACCGTATACAATTTTCTGAGCAACACCTTTCTTACCGTCTAACATGATGTTATTGATAAGCTTGGTAACCACTTTGTTATTGTACATCGGGTCAGCCAGAACGTCTCTTTTCTGAGTATGTCCTTTACGTGGCACGTTACTTCCCTCCTTAATCATATTGATTATATCATCGGTACTCACGCAGTAAAACTATTGCATGTTCGCACTGGTAAGGTCCTATATTTAACCCGCAACCGACAGGGTATATGGAATACCGTACAAATCCTTATAGTCTTCCGCTGTAATACATTAGATGAATAATATCTTTGTAATCCTCCTGATTATCTGCAATCAGGAAGCGGCGTAGATTTCTGATCTACAAAAATTATTTTTTAACTTTAGGTCTCTTAGCTCCGTATTTGGAACGAGCCTGTTTTCTGTTAGCGACACCTGCGGTATCAAGAGTACCTCTGATGATATGGTATCTTGTACCAGGTAAGTCCTTAACTCTTCCTCCACGGATAAGAACAACGCTATGCTCCTGAAGGTTGTGACCCTCTCCTGGAATATAACTTGTTACCTCGATACCGTTGGAAAGACGAACTCTGGCGATCTTTCTAAGAGCTGAGTTAGGCTTTTTAGGAGTAGCTGTTTTAACAGCAGTACAAACACCACGTTTCTGTGGAGCAGCCTGATCAACTGCTTTCTTTCTTAAAGAGTTGTATGTTTTCTGCAGAGCCGGTGCTGTAGATTTTTTAACAGCTGTCTGACGGCCCTTTCTTACTAACTGGTTGAATGTTGGCATTCCATTTCACCTCCCGATTTATTTCTCCATGGGCTTTCCCATGGGGCCTTGCGGTTGCTATTTACAAATTACGGCATGCGAAAATATAACGTTTCATTCGCACGCTTGCTCATTATAGACCGTAAATACAGGGCTTGTCAAGGTGTTTTATAAAGAATTTTTGCTGATTTTACAGGGGTTTTACACGGTTTTCTCCATAGATGTCACAACCTGCCGGAAATACCCATTTTTCTTCTGCTGATATACCAGAGTATTCCCAGTATTCCTGCTATTAATATAGAAAGAACTGCTCCCGCCTGCAGCCCCGGAGTCCGATATTTCATAGTAACCGTATGTGTCCCGGCCGAAAGCTTTACACCGGTAAGCCCCTGGATGCTTTTCCCATCGACCTTTTTCCCATCTACATAAATCTGCATATCAGGATCATAAAATATGCTGAGAAGGAGCATTCCATCCTTTGCTGCAGCTATGGTACCCTTTCCATTCTTCAGATCCATCTGCCGGGAAGTAAGCATTTCATAGATCTCATCCAGGTCCGATTCCCGGTAAGTTCCCAGAACCGCTTCCTGCATTCCGGTTTCCGCAGTTACATGCACAACCGTATCCGTATCATAAGTGCCAAGATCCAGGAAATTATTATTCCAGTAATCGGATTTCTGCTCCTGGCCGTTGATCGTTACAGTTTCCGGCTCTGTTCCCGGGATATAAAGATACCCATGCTCTCCTTCTTTCAGCGAAATATCAAAATCCACAGTCCCGGCCCATACTGCTTCTGAAGACACCGTCTGCATTTTGTACAGTCTTTTTCCCGCAATACCGCTGAGCAGCCGGTTCTGAACCTCAAGTGGATCTGTTCCTTCCATTGCATAGTCCAGTACGGAATCACTGACCATATATCCTGCTTTCAGTGCTCTCGGATTCTCATAGAGATCAAAGGACTGGCTTTCTCCGATTTTTTTATAAACAGTATGAAGCTTTCTTGTATTCCTGCAAAACAGATATCGTATTCCCAGAAGCATATCCGTCACTTCCGTGGATCCCGCATACTGAAAACGATTTTCCAGATTTTCAAAGCCCATGTTTTTTACAAAATCCCACATTACCTCTGTATTAGTAGAGGAATACATAGATATCCCGTTCAGCTGATACAGCATCTCTTCATTCCTCACAAGAGGATTTACGATGGCGGCACGGTAATCCACCTGATCCACACCGGCAGATTCCAGTAATCCACAAACCTCCTGCTCACTTTCCACATAAATATCACGGTTTGCGGTTCCATTATCTGTAATACTGACGATTCCGTGAATTCCTGTCTCTGCAAGGATCAGCACTGCCAGCACCAGACATCCCAGCTTTCGGATCTCCACACAGCAGAAGGCATGACCGGACAGTTTTCCACAGATACACCGTTCCGTCCACATAACCAGAAAGAATACTGCAAGAACCCCTGCTGTAAGCAGAAGTCCCCAGATATTTCCACTTTTGATCCCCACAACGATACAGAAGCCCTCTGCAGCGATCAGTCCGGCAAAAATTCTTCCTGTGCTTTCATTTTCCACATTTCCCCATGCATCACAGGACATTTTCAACAGCAGAAATATCAGGATGAACACAAAACGATTGGGGATTCCCACAGGTTTATGCAATCCGTGAAAAAGCAAATTCAGCGCTGTGATATGGATCCCCGCAAAATACAAAACGATCAATATACCTGTTACGATTTTTTCTGCTGTGCGGATTTCTTTATTCAGAAAATAAATTCCGGCAAAAAGCAGCACTGCACAGCCACAGTAAAGGTTCACATCTCCCTGGTCGCCGGATTTTACAAAGGACAGGGAATCCTCGCATAGTGCGCCCAGCTGTTTCCAGATATCTCCGTACACTCCCGAAAGTCCGGTGCCTGCCTTTTCCGCCGCTGCAGTTCTGGATACCGCAGCAATTCCGGGGATCAGTGTGATTCCTGCAAATCCGGCTCCGGCAACAGACGCCCCGGCAAATTTCAATAATGAAAAACGGATTTTCTCCGGCCGTCGACCGGATTCTGCCGCAGCCAGCTCTGCCAGATAATAAAAAGCCGCAAATGTGCATAACATAAATCCCATATAATAGCTGGTTAAAATACAGTACCCCAGCACCAGACAATACCCTCGCCATTTTCCGGTATGCACCAGCTGTTCAATAAGATATGCAAGCACCGGAAGAAGCATGATACAGTCCAGCCACATCACATTGCTGTAATAGCCTATAAGAAAATTAGACAGTGCGTACATACAGCCAAGAGAAACTGCCATACTTCCTCTGCCCGGATATTTTTTCCCGGAATACCATGCCATGGATACGCTGCAAAGCCCTGCCTTGATCAGGATCACCGCAGTGACAGCCTCGTTTACATACATGAATTTCATAAACAGCAGTATTAGGAAGCTGAACGGACTGCAGAGATAATAGCAAAACAATCCGTAAAAATTATATCCCATGGCATGTGCAGACCAGGTCCAGCCCGTTCCCTTTCCAAGCTGCTCTGAAAGTTCCCTGTAAAAGGCTGTATACTGATGGACTCCATCTACCACCAGCGCCGAATTTTCTCCAAAAGGATAAACACCCTTCAATGCAAAGCCCAGCGTAAAGATCAGCACCGGAAACAGAAACGCCAGGAGATAGATCCACCCTCTGTTTCCCTGTTTTTTGTTTTTTTCCGCTTTCTGTATTCTTATTGGTCTCATTTCATTTCCTCGTCTGTCTGCAGCAATTCCAGGCCGTTCTGTTCTGGACAGCTGAATTATCTATCGGCTGTTATTTTCTGAAATACTGTTATTTCTTTTCCGTCGTTTTTTCCTACTGTATCATGTTTTTGTGAAATTACTGCGAATTTTTTCAGAGCAAAAGAAAAAAGCTGTCACATCATTGGAGACACAGAAAACTCCGCCGACGTAACAGCTTCTTTCTGAAGGAATCTGTGTACGCTGATCCACAGATCTCTTCATGGGTGTAATTATTAACTTTATGTGATGAGTTTTTTAGTTCCCAGCCTGTATGATACGGATATTCACATATCCTGAAGTGGCTGTTTACAGGTTAAGAACTATTATGGATATATGATAGCATGGCCATATATGTTTGCAAAATTGATATTTCGTGTTTATAATATAGAATATTTTAATATTTATCAAACGGATAAAAGCCTCTACCACACGGTAAAATTCTGTTTTTATAAAACGGTATAGCCTCTGGATTTCAGGCAGGCTCTTACTTCCATGATATCCTCGGTATGGAATACCATGATCGGCTTGCCGGAATCACGGTTAAAGGAGAGGTACAGATAATCCACGCTCACATTACTGTCCTTCAGTGTAAGAAGCAGATCATTCAGATTTCCGGTTTTATCCTCAACCTCCACTCCGATCACCTCGATCACGTGGCAGAGATATCCTGCAGCAATCAGAGCCTCCATTGCCTTATCCGGCTCCGAAACTACCATTCGTACGATTCC
The DNA here is from genome assembly GCF_001487165.1 of Blautia massiliensis (ex Durand et al. 2017). Classification (GTDB taxonomy): domain Bacteria; phylum Bacillota; class Clostridia; order Lachnospirales; family Lachnospiraceae; genus Blautia_A; species Blautia_A fusiformis. The sequence goes on along the minus strand of NZ_LN913006.1, from coordinate 2,934,792 downwards.
GTACTCTGCGCTATCGTTGGTTACAGAGCCCAGAATGTTGATATCCTCGTTCTTCAGGATACCGGTAATGTTCTGCATAACACCCTTTTTATTTTCTGCATAGATGGATAACTGTTTCAGCATGATAAAATCCTCTCTTTCCTATGTGCTTTATTTTGCTGTTCTATCGTATGATAAATCTTCGCACATCTTATCAGGTATGTCAACCAGAGCAAGCCGGATAATAACACAGACCTTCATATTTTAGTTTACCCGGCTCCATAAACACTGATATTTTATGATCAGCATTTAACCCGGCCCGCCTGTTCACCGCATGTGAGCATGGAGATATTTTTCCCGGGTAGCGATACCTCCCCGGATATGTCGCTCCTGCTTGTTTACATCCAGTACCTTGCGAACTTCTATGGCCAGAGCCGGATTGATCACTTTCAGGCGTTCTACGCAATCCTTATGTTTGGTTGTCACTAATTAGAACGGTTTCATCTAAGCCTAAATCACCGAAGATTCGTAAGTAAATATCTACGTTACCATCCTTGTCTACTTCAATTTTCTGGATAATCCGTTTAAGCTGTGCATTGGTCATCTGGTGAACATCGGAAATATCTTCAATCTCTTTAAACGTGCGATTCAAGATTGTTTCCAGTTGTTCACCTTTTGTCAGGTGATAAGCAACCATTTTCAACTCATTCTCCAGACGCTCGATTTCCTGTTTTGTGCCGCCGATTTTTTCATTCAGTTCCTCACGTGTAATGAGGTCATCGGTGTACATATCTATGTATTTCTGACGCATTTTTTGAAGCTTGTGAAGCTGTGCGTTCAATTCCTTTTCGTAATTCAGGTTCTCATCCTTGGCTTTGTAAACCCTCTGGAATTCGCCTGTTACGTGACGAATTACATTTTTCTTTGCTTTCAGCAGCTCGGAAAAGTATTCGGACAGAACTTCAATCAACTCTTCCTCGTCCACTGTCTGAGCATTCGGGCAGCTATCCGCCCCACGTCCATTATGACCGGAACATACCCAGCGAATATAAGTATTCTTATAAGTACGAACAGTTCGTCGAAATGACCAGCCACATTCCTTACATTTAATCAGAGTAGAAAACAAATACTTATTGCTCTGCCGTTCCTTTGTTAATTTAAAAGTCTTGCTTCTGCACTCCAAAATCTCCTGTGCCTTTTCATACATTTCCGGCTCAATAATCCGCAGTTCCGGACGTTCTGTTACCATCCACTCCGTCTCGTCTTTTTCCGTTCTCTGTCCAGTCAGGAAGTCAGCTACTTCCTGCTTGCCGTTGATAATTTTTCCGGTATAAAGTTCATTCGTTAAAATCCGGCACGTCGCATTCTGGCTCCACTGACAATTACGCTTTGTTCGGATACCTTTCGCATTCAGCATGTTTGCAATCTTGGCGGCACCATATCCTTCTTCGATATACCATTTATAAATCTGCCTGATAACAGCTGCTTCTCCCTCGTTGATTGCCAAATTAAAGTAATCTCCAATGGTTTTATCATATCCGTACACAATATTCGGAACTCGTCCTTTTTCAGCATTCATTTTCTTGCCGAATTTCACACGCTTTGAAGTATTGGCACTTTCTTCCTGCGCCAATGCACCGAAGATTGTCAGAACAAATTCACTGTTTCCCATGCTGGTCATGTTGGCCGTCAAAAACTGTGTCTCGATTCCTAATGCTTTCAGTTTGCGGACATTCTGCAGAAGGTCTACAGTATTTCTGGCAAAGCGAGAGATGTCCTTTACTACTACCATATCAAATAGTCCATGTTCAGCATCAGCCATCATGCGTAAAAATTCTTTTCGATTTTTTATTTTCGTGCCTGAAATACCCTCATCTGCATATAATCTAACTAAGTTGTCACCAGTACGCTGGGTGTACTCAGAAAAAAATTGCTTTTGAGCTTCCAGACTGTTGAGCTGGTCGGCTTTATCAGTGGAGACACGGCAGTAAGCTGCTATATTCATATTCAGTGCCTTTCTGTTATATTTAAGTCGTTCTGTTACAACTTTATTATAGCAAAACAAGTAAAAAAAGCAAGAGATAACTTTCACATTTTCCCTTGCCTTTAACCTTATACTTATAATGGACTCCAATTATAATCAATGTTTCCTATTTGAACAACCTTTACATTCGTACATTCAAATTTCTTTTCATTAAAAATAGCATAATTTGTTCCACCATCAACCAACGTACTTTTAAATTTTATTCCATCATATCCTAAGTGCTTGATATAATCACAAATATACTGCGTTGGCACATAATCCAATGCACGGTCAAATCGTCGCATCGGTTTTGCAACCTCATCTCCAATTTTTCGAATGATTTCAATGTTAATTGCAAACCATGTCATATCAAAATCAGGGATAGAAAAAGGACCTATTTTATCAAACAAACTCAAATCCACTATTCGCAAATCTTTTGTTTGAATAAACTCTCCGACAGATACATGATCATAATCCCTTGCTCTTACTTCATGAAAGGTGGTTTCCTCATCACCTGCCAGATACAAGCATTGAATACCTTCTGAATTTGTTCGTCCAGCCGTTGTTAATGCTACTGGTGGCACTCCCATTTTTCTCGTAGAATATCCAGAAGTATAACTATCCTCATCGCATATTCTTGAACGAAATAATTTTAAAGTACCTTTCGGAATATCAATGACCATGTTTTTTAACAAATTCTCTAATTGATCAAAATTAACTTGCTGAGAATGAAATCTATTTACATGCTTGATATTATAACAAAAATCATCCCAATTATAAGTTTTTAGGATACATTGTTGTTCCATTGTATCCGCCGAAAAGAATTCTCGTATTGTAACCTTCTCGTCAAATAACTCTGGTTCATCTTGATACCGTTCACTACAAATAGCTGTAATGATCTGCTGTATATCGTCCCCTGTAACAGAAAACACTTTCCATTTACTCAAAAAATTCTTTAAATAATCTGCCCTTACATCTGACTCGGTAACTTTAAGATGTTTAGCTACCGTAAAAGCATCCATAATTTCTTCCAGATACTCTTCTAAATAATGATCTTCTTCCGTATCATAAATAATACAATCCGTTTTATGTTGGATTTCGCAATCACCATGTCGATTTTCACTTGCAATCATTGAACTGAGCTGCTCATCCAAAAAGCATTCTAATCCAATCTGCATTATTATTTTCCTCCCAAGAAATTGCTGACCAACTCAATATGATGCATAATAGAATATTTCTTAACTGTTCCTAAACCTGGATATTTTCCAGAACTATAACAATCATAAAACCCTTGTAAACCTAATGTATTCTGTACATTATTTTCGTCACACCAGTAAACTAATTTTTCCAGTGCTTCACCAAATTTTCCACCCGGGTCTTCGATTCCCTCATTTGAATCAGAAACAAAATGATGTATCCGCAATTCCTTTTTTTTATCAAAATAAACAACATGAATCGCTACTGCAACCGGAGCAAATCCTGATTCATTAAATTCTTCTCCAACAACAGAATAATCTGCAAATCCAACATAATTTTCATTCTGATAATATAAATGACTATCTGAAAAGAATTCATCCTGATTGTCTATATAATCAATATTTCTAGATTGCTTATTAAAGTTATCTTCAAATAAAACTTTTGAATCTGGAATTACTCGTCTAAAAGCTCTATCATCCGGAATTAACGTAAATCGTGGTAATGTATCTTCGTATGCATCCAAAAAGTCATCCAAGCAATCCCTATTCAAATTTATAATAAGATATTTATTCTTAGATGCTTCACTTTTTATTTCAGATAAAATACCACGATCCATGATATAAGACTTAATCACTTTATCATTTTGGGTTAGTAAATCATACATTTCATTAGCAACCTTGGAATCTTCTTCACGCATTTCCTTCAACTTTTTTGCGAAATCCCCCACTGTTGGATTAAATACTACCGCAATTTCTCTATCATTTTTAACAAATGTTTCTAATGTTTTTAATAATGTTGAAGATGGTTTCACCGGTTCTATTATCGGAATAACTTTTTCGCTAATACGTTTTCCTTCCAGCAATTCTCGCAAAGCAATTAACTCAAATTGTCTTCCACGTAAATACGGAAAATACATTTTACACACCTCCATAGGATTCATTCAAAAATTTCGTTATCTTTTTATAATCATCAGATTTCAAATTCATAAAATATGCCAAAAATTTTAGTTCATAAGGAATCTTACTAAATTCGTCTTTTATAATTTGACTTCTCTTTTTTAAAAGCTTCAAAACTGATAAATATGCTTCTTCTAATGGTATCTCTAAAAACATTTTTTTACACTCTGAATAGTATTTAAATTCTGAAACATCCGGCAAATGTTTATATTTATTAAAAAGGATTTCTTCGTATTCTTGTTTTCTCAATATCTTAAAAAGAATTTCAGCATCTAACTCTACGCTATATGCCTGTGGCTTTTGTATTGTTGTTATAGTTCCACGTTTTTGCAAAATGTAAATACCAACAGGTTTTCCAATCATTTCTATCTTTTTCTTCAATACCTGAAGATTTTCTTTGCAAGTAACAACCGCTACATGATCAAATGCCTTATAATAATCATTTATTTGATTTTCCAATCTATCAAAATTATCCAATTCCGTTTTTATTTCATACACAACTGCTTTACCATTAATCAAAACAAAATCTGCTTTAGACTTTGCAATAGGAATTTCCGTTAATGCGGTTGTCGTATTCACACTATGTATGCCTAATAATAATTTATTCAACAATGTATTTTTATAATAATATTCGTTTCTATAACCTTCTCTTAATACATTATAAATTTGACTTATCAATTCTGAATTTTGCTTTCCTGTACCATTATCGACGTATCTTCTAACAACTTGACTGTATGTTTTATCATATCCATTATCAAAACAGTTGCGAAAAGTACTACGAGAAAAAATTTTATTCAAAATATTTAATTTGTTCTTTTCCATACTTTTCACCTCCGTATACTTTATCAGGTTAATTATATCAAATTTATTTGTCTATATCTACCCTTGTTTTTCTTTATGACACTTTTATTCCTCTCTCCACACACAGCTCAAAAGACACCCTACATTCCTATGTAGAGTGCCCTTCTGTACCATTCATCTGCTCGGGAAGCTCATCCGCTGCTTCTTGTATTGCCTGTTCCACCTTACTTGCATTTGCTTCAATCAATATCTTTAACAGATAGTCGGCGGTTACTTCCGCAGTGTTTGGATTATGGAATCGATAATTAAGTTTTCTCTTTTTCATAGCGGAATTTCCACCTCCTCCCGTATATCCTTGTCCATAACTATGAAAATATTTTTTCAAATAGTCCTACCAAATGTCATTCCTGTTCAACTTCAATAAATGCCGGTCAAAGGGGCACCCCTGTTGTAAACCACCGCTGTAAACAAGCTCCAAAAAATCTAATTCTTTTTGTTTTTTCAGTTTTCTTTCCTCAATACCAAATTACTCTTATATATCTGTTTACTGTTTACAAATTCTACAACTCAAAGCAATAACCATAGATAAAAGCGTAAACAACACGCCAACTACCGTAAACCTGACTGGCATTTTACTGGAAGGATAACTCCATCTGCCGGGCTTCCTCCTCAGTAACCGGATGCCAGTCATTTTCATTTTTTAAGTCTTTTGCGTCTCGTTTACAGTTTTCGTTTACACATACCCACGAACGCTGTGTACCGTAATCCTTGAATCTTGTCATCGTCCCCTGTTTCCAACCCACAATACTTGTATTCATGATTTCACAGATGCGGTCTGTCTCCGCCTTCTTCGGCTTTATATAAGGATTGTCCAGTGCCTCCTTAAACAGCATCAATGAACAGACTTTCCTATCCTCATGTTCATCCAGCCATGCCTGTATCATTCCGGCCTCCGTATCATCCGCCATGAACTCCTGCCGCAATTTATCAAGCTGTGCTTCTGTTTCCTTTGAAAACGCCAATTTAAAATTCCCATTACGGTACAACATCATTGCTTCCGCCCACACCTGATCAATATACTGTCTGGATTCCTTCTCATTTTCGAGGATATGAACCTCCATCTCTGCCCGGTTCGTCTGAACCGGAACGAATCTTCGATTTCCGGTACGGTCAAACGGCAGGAATCGCTTAATATTGGATGTTCCTACAAATACACATTGTCTCGGACGATCAAGAGCATATACTGCATAAGAATCCCGATAAGTCTCTTTCTGCCTGCTCAGAAAGCTCTTTGTTTCCTCAATACTCTTGGAACGTGCCGTTGCAACCATTTCAGACATTTCAATCATCCAGTGACCGCGAAGCTGACAATAAACTTTTTCTGAATCCAGCTTGCCAATGTCATCAGTGAACCAGTCATCCTTTACTGCCATGAAACGAAAAAATGTAGATTTTCCCACGCCCTGACCCCCGACCAGACAGAGCATATATTCAAACTTAATTCCGGGGCGGAACGCACGGGCAATAGCTCCCAGCAAAAACATTTTCATACTTTCATAGGTCAACTCATCCACAGGTGCACCAAGAAAATGATGCAGCACATAGCGGATACGTTCCTGCCCATCCCATTGCAGACTGTTCAAATAATCCCGGACAGGGTGATATTTGTTCCGATCTGCCTGATGGACAATACTTTTCTGCACAATCTTATCCATCGTCAAACCGTAAGTCTCTTCCAAATAAAGCATAATATAGTTCAAATCCATATCTGTGAATGCCGGGCTTATCCGTTCCCACCACACGGGTTTTACAATGTCTGTCTGCTCAGTCAAAATATTGTGCCGGAATACATCTTTTAACAGAGGATCATGTTCTAAAATTAGCTTACAGTTATGCCGATTGTTTTTCACAGCACCCTTCTGTGTCATTTCCAGTTGTTCTCTGATTTCCTCTACTGTCAACTCCGTTTCCATTATATCCATTACTTCGCACAATTCCTGTCGTGTCTGTGGTGATAAAGTCTGAAATTCTCTGTTCAATCGCTGTCACCTCCTTCCCATGAGCTACCACTACGGCAACTCGTTCTTCTAATGTGCCTGATAATAATGTATCCAACAGGTACTCTGTTTCTGATATTTTTTCCAATGCCTCCATAAACAGCGGATGCCAGACATCTTCCATCTGTTTCGGCGGATACTCTTCTTTCCACTGTTTCAACAAATGCAGGTAATCTGCCAGTGCACGGAAATATCTATTTTCTGCCTGCAGATACCTCTGTTCCTGTGTTAGCTGTCGTTTGATTTGTTTTCTCTGTGGCGGGCTGTGCCCCATGTTCTCATAATGTATAGAAAAATCTCTTGCCAATTTCTCTGCCGCCTCTTTTGGTTTTAAATTGTACAAGTGTGCCGTAAAATCAATCACATCCCCATCTGCCTGACATCCGAAACAATGAAAACGCCTGTCCACTTTCATGCTTGGATTCTTGTCACGGTGAAATGGACAGACCGCCATTCCATTCTTGTTTACCCGTATTCCATAGCTTTCTGCAGCCTGCCGGGTAGTCACAGACTGTTTAACTGCTTCAAATATATTCATCCTTTTCCTCTTTTCTTTACATCACAACTCCATATCGTTCCTTCCCAATTTAGTTCTTCCTTCGTGTTCCCATCGCTCTCGGTTCTCCTGTTCCGCAGTAATTTTTGCTTTTGCCAGCCTATCCAGAATGGAACTTCTGGCTTTTTTCTTAATCTGTTCGGTATTCACCTTTTTGACTTCCGGTTTTATCAGCGTGGTCTGGATTGTTTTAACTGCTGTCTGCATAGCTTTTGTAATTTTGGTAATTACTCCGTCCAATCGACTTGCAGCATAAGTTCTTTCTTTTTGGGAAGCCTTGCGCTCAGGGGAAAGCACCCACGCCTTTGACTGTTCTACCAGACGAATGTCTTCTTTATGGGTTTCCACTCTGACCTCATCCGTCACAACCTCCACAGCTTTGTCGTAAGCAATATCTGAAACTTCATCGATCAGAGCTTCCACATCCTCAATTTTCAAAGTAAGTCTATCCAGTATTTCCGTCTGGTTTTTCATCTGTTCCTTTTGCTTAAACAGGATATAATCCTGCTTTTCAAGATAATCTCGCCCTCCATAAGACGGTTCTTCTTCCAGATGCAACCCGTATTTTCGAGTTATATCAAAAAGCATTGTCCGGCAAATAGCATCAAAAGTCTGCTTTCGATTATTATTGCGGCCTTTAGGTTTATCCGGTTTTGGAAGTGGAATCCCTAATTCTTCCAGTGCTTTTTCCTGCTGGGGACAGATTTCCCCGTACTTATTCTCACAATCAAAAACATGACGTTCATGAATGTGCGGCGTTCCTTCGTCCAAATGCAGTGCCCAGTCCAGAATATGGACATGAGAACCGAACCGATTTGTGAACTGCTTTGTAAAATCCTGTACGACTGCAAGTAATATTTCATAGGAAACAGCTTCTTCTACTGTTCCTATTTGAAAAATAGTTTCCTCTGGACAGGTTTTATTGTTCTTTAGTAAATCTTCCACAGATCGGTTACGCTCTGTATGACGGGTTCTTGCATTTCTTTCATTCTGCGCTTCTATATACTTTCCATAATGTTCCTGATAAAAAGTACATTCAATTTCCTCAAAACTGATATCCTGAGAATCATCATCTTCTCTGCTCTGCATTGTGGTATAGCCACGGTAACAGTCCCAGTAAATATTTTCTCTGACTCTTCCAACATCAATATGTTCACTGTTTTCCAAGTTGAAACGGCGATCATTATGCCTTGGATTGTAAGTGCCATTTTTTCCGGAGCGTCCATTGTGTCTTGTTGCTTTCAATAATTTTCTTGCCCTCCTTTTTCACGTTTTTCCAAATTAAATAAGGCAGCGAAGCTGCAAACCTGCGTGAATTTGCGTCAGGTAATACCCAGTACGAGTAGACGCACGCATCAACTCACTGGGCAATGGCTGCCGCCCTTAACCTGCACAAAAGACTTCGCTCTCCGCTCTGCTCCAGATTTAGTTACTATTCTCCGGCACCCTTCCATTCCCCTTTGCCATCCATTCGAAAAAAGCAATTTTACTAACCTTAATTAATCTGCCGCTTCGAAATGCCGGAAAACCGGGTGTATGAACCAGTTCATAAGCCGTTACTCTGGAAATCCCCATAATCCGCTGAATATCAGCCACATCCAGTACAAGAGGCAGTTCATCATAATTGTTTAATCTCTTATTTTCACTCATGTTGTTCCTCCATTTTTGATTTCTTTTTTTTAGCTTCTCGTTGCCGTTTTATCTTTCCTGTTTCCTAAGTCATACTGCTGTCAAGGCATACAACACGTCATCCATTCGGATGCGCTCGCTTCTTTTATCGAAGGTCATGGCGGTTTATCTCAGGTTAGACGATTATAAAGTTGTCAAAACATACTGCATAGTACAAAATTACCACGCATCCGCATCATATCAATCTTATCTTTACTTTTCAATATTTCCGCGATACCATAAATGCAACTAATATTATAGTTTTTAAAATTACCATATAAAGCAGGAGTAAATAGAAATGGCTTATCAATTTATAAGGCAAGAGCCTTGCTATGACCGCATCCTCTTCGTTCTGGCACTGGACAGGGGCAAAATGAAGGAGCGAATTTTAATCGGAACAGAACAGCAAATCCGTTTTCGACTGGACGGAAATAAAGATAACGATGTCATGCATGATATAACGCGCCCTCTCGGACGTTTTCTGATAGATTTTGAATATGATAAAGAAAAGAACTGGAATATATATGGACTTGCTCCCCTACGTGATGCATTGCACACTAACCGTTGGAAACAGCCTGCACTGGAACAGACTGCTGGTGATTTTCTGGCAAAAAAATATCTCACCGGTGATCCGGTGAGAATGTATGCTACATTCCGTATTTGGAATGAATATCTTGTTACAAGGGAATATCGTGACCGTAATACTGCCTGTGATCGTTTTATAGAAAAAATCCAAATTTTGACTCAGGCATTCCAAACAGAAAATGTCATGAATTTTAATTCTGATACCGGAAAACCAGAACGTTTTCATACTGGCAGTCTTTATTTCCGCAACACTCCTGCTGAAATCACTCGACTTGAACTTTGGTTTCCGGATAATAGGCGCAGAACAGAATGCGTAGCTGCCTACAGCTCTTTTTATCCGCTTATCACTTATTACTTGAATCGGCTGAATGACTGGGGCCTTTGTTTCCGTCAGTGCAAAGTCTGTGGAAAATATTTTCTGGCAAAAAACCAGCGTTATGAACTATGCAGTGATAAGTGCCGTAAAGCACAGGCACTTCAAAATAAAAGGGAATTTGATGAACGAGCCAGAGAAAATAACTATGATTTGCTTTATAAAAATGAATGCCAGAATTGGCGTAATAAAATCAATAAATCCAAAAAAACTGCTGATTTTCCGATTGAACGTCTGGAAGAAATGAAAACTGCGTTTGACCTTTTTAAGAAAGAAGCTCTGCGGCGTAAGAAAGCTGTAAAGGCAGGAACAACCAAGCCAACGGAATTCACGGACTGGCTGTATCAGCAGAGCAATATTATCTTGAAACTCAGCGAAATCTGAATCCATCCCTGTAAAGGAAAGGCAGCGAATTTACTCGCTGCCTGCCCTCTCATTAAACTTGTATCCTACACCCCAGACGGTTTGAATATATACCGGGTTGCCCGGATCATCTTCTATCTTCTCACGAATATGGCTGATATGACTCATGACAATATTGTAATCGCCAGAATAGGCTTCTTTCCAGACTACATCATAAATCTGCTCCTTACTAAATACCCTTCCTGGATTTTGTGCTAATAACTGCAGGATTTCAAACTCGGTGTAAGTTAATTCTATTTTTCTATTATCACGAACAACTTCCCTCCGTTTCAAATCAATCGCTATACCCTTATGCCTTATTTTCGATTGAAGTTGTATTTCCTGAAAAAGGAATTTTTCTCTGCCGGAATCTAACACGGAAATAACAGAATTTACCAACTCTTCCTCATCTCCCTCGAATGATACCAGCAATATTTTTCCCACTTAATCATCCTCGTTTCATTTAGCACTAACTTAATGCTTCGCCTCTGAATTATATTCCGCAAATGTTTCCGCTTCCGGATTAAATTCAGTAAATAATTCCTGCATTCTATTTTTGCTTACTTTTTGAAAGCTGCTAATCTTTCCACTTTTGTCTCTCGTTACTTCAATGTACATAGTGCCGTTGCTGTTAGAAAAGATTCCCCTTCCCTCATCATATAAATCTGCTATAATCTTACCATTATAAACCCAGTTTCCTTGAGCATCACAGGATACTCCATAATCAGCATACTCCTGTGGAACAGCAATATTAAGACCTTTTCCCTCTTCACTGCTATATTCGCCCATGTCATCAGCCGCTATGTTCTCACTTCCTCCTTCTTCAAAAACAGATCCTTTCATTTCATCTGCAGTTACAGCTTCTCCGCCGGAACTTTCAACCAATGCCGCCGGTTCTGACCAAAAATCATCTGATAACGGTTCTGCCTTTACGTCTGTGATGGTGCCATAGTTTTCCCTTTGCACTTCAACTCGAAGCGTACCTCCACGTTTGGAACTTATTGTATAAGTACCCGGCTTAAACTCATCCCGGAAATATCCAATGGTCTTTCCATCATACATCAGAAATCCTGTTTCTTTCTGGTAAGTTATTCCCGCTTTTGCATATTCAGAAAGCTGTTCTTCGCTGAATACATTTTCATTACTGTCTTTATTTTCGGTGACCGTTTCTGCTTCCTGCTTCGCATATTCTATATTTTCCGGAGAATATGCCATTGTAATTCCCACTGCATCATCAGATGATTTCGACAACTTCATCCCATCTTTTATTTTTTGAAGATTATCCTCATAAAGTGCAATCGTCTCATCTACCTTTTCCTGTGTCCATACAAACCATCCGTCGCCGCCTGTATAAGCTTTTTCACCAATCATAGACTGCAGAACTTCTTTTTCCTCGTCCAGCCATTTCGCATACTCTTCTGCTGTCCACCATTCCACATCCGAACTTGAAAGTGATTCATCTTCCCGGATATTCACTTCGTTTAAAGCAACTGTTGTTTCACCGTTTTCTTGCGCTGTCTCTGTCTTTTTTTCCAAGGATGATGCGGAAGTTGCAAATCCACCTGTCACGCAAATTACCAATACTGCACTTATAATTACTGCAAACTTAGATGTCTTCTTTATCTTCATAATTGCTCTTATCCTTTCTTCAATCGCATTTTTACTGAAACTGTTACATAATGGTGTCAGTCCGCTCTTTTTTTCTTCCATAGATATTAAAGCAGTTGCATATACCGACTTTATATCCATTCCAAATCTACGGACTACGGTTTCGTCACAGGATAATTCCAAATCTCTGTTAAAAAGAATATACATTACCCACACAAGAGGATTAAACCAATGAATGCATACTGCAGCAATCATTATCAGCTTTGTAAGCATATCAAGCCGTCTGATATGCACATATTCATGTTCCAACACATAACGAAGCTGATAAATATTTTTCCATTCTGTATTTTTCGGCATTAAAATAACTGGGCGAATCACACCATAAGAAAGTGGTGCCGCTATAGTTTCTATCTGCCGAATGGATAAACTCCTTTTTAGTGGATGTTTTTCCTTCCATGCCTCCAAAATATCATTTTCAACAGGCAGCGAAAATCGAAATTCCCGATAACATTTTATATAGGAAACCGCAAAAAATCCAAAACAAAGTAACAGACCTGCCAGCCATATTACACTCAAAATCGAAATGGATTCTGTTCTCTGTACCATAGCCTCTGATAATCCATTTGCTATCTCAGGCATATTCCCATGAATGGGTAAAAATGTTGTCGTTTGCGCCGTTCTCACTGGGTTTATATCAGAATAAATACTCTGCAACAGAGAATAAATACTTGTGACTGATTTTATGGAAAATGGAACTAATAACCGTATTAATGCAATCCACCATAAAATCAAAAATGTTTTCTTCGGTAATCTGTTGATAAGCACAGCCCTTAATACCACAATAAGTAAAATAATAACCGTTCCCAGAAAACTCATTTGCAGCAGGCTCATATGCATCACCTCATTCCAATTCACTGACGATCTGCTTCAGGTTCTTAATCTGCTCCATAGAAAGTTTTTTTCTGCCAAGAAGTGCCGCAAACAACTTGTCAACAGATCCATCATATATCTTATCAATAAGTTCATCTGTTTCCAGATCCTGTACCTGTTCTTTTGCTATAAGCGCATGGCACATAAATCCCGGTTCCGTTCGTTCAATCGCGCCTTTATTGATACACCGCTTAATCAATGTATACGTTGTGTTTTTATTCCAGCCTACTTCTCTGTTTAAAGTATCTGCAACATATTTCGCTGGCACGTCACCATCCTTCCACAGAACATCCATTACCTTTAATTCCGAATCAAAAAGTTTGATATTTTCCTCTGTCACTTGTTTCGCCTCCTATAAGACTACAGTAGTCTGTTCTTGTTTTCAGACTACCACAGTCTTATAGCATTGTCAATACTTCTCCATTAATTATCAAAAAGAAAAAAGACTGTTGTAAAACAGCTGAGTAATTAGCTATTCTACAACAATCCCTTCTTTTGACTTTGAATTTTCACATTCGCAGTAATGCATTAAATTTTGTTTAGTCTTTTAATTATTACCCTCTGGGAGGATATGGATCATTCCCATGGGAATCTCGTGCCCTTATTTTTCCATCGACACCATGGATATATAATTCTCCATGCTGGTTTCTGGATATTTCTCTTCCCAAATTTATCGCTTCTCTCTGTGTATCTGTTACAACAGATGCTCGCTGATTTCCTTCTCCTTTTACCTGCCACTTTCCATCTGGGCGTTTAGTTATATGATGATTCACAGTTTATCACCTCTCAATAATTTCAGTCTATGGAGGCAAGCTGCCACCCTTGCCTCATATCAGTCAAATTACATGCCACTATGTAATTTGTTGATTTACATATAATTAAGCAACGTCTTCAATTTCACATCCGTAAATTGCCACATCCAACTCTTCATCGGTCATTATTCCATGAGCACGACTGTAGTATTTAGGAATTCGTTTATGATATTCCTCTAAGGCATCCGGATGTTCTTTCGAATACTGAATTACTGTTTCGTATTCCCAATGTTCATTATATTTTGGCATATTATGCAGCACATCAGTCTTTTTCATATCTTCCCAGCCTTTTTCAGTCTGCATTCTTTCAATTATGACACCGCAAAGGTACTGATGTGCTTTAAAAAGATAATTTTTTCTTACAATCCACTTAGGAACCATCAACAGTTCCTTACCTTTATAAAACCAACTTTCCTTTGTAACTTGATGCCATGTATTGCTTACCGTATCCCAGGTCCAAAAGGTCTTCTTCCCATCTGCCGGAATATCCCTGCTCTTCATTTGACTTGCGGTGAATTCATTCAATTGTTCATGCAAAATATTGGTAAGAAGATCTGACATACAATCTTCAGCAAACCCATCTACTAAAACGGGAATATCTTCACCTTTACTGATAGTTGGAATAGCATGTACTAAATTTTTTAATTTACTCAGTGCCTCTTCTAACCCATCAGCAGTTTTACCTTTTCCATTCTGCCCATTACCATAACCTAATTTAGTAGCATTCTGTTCATGAGCATGGTCAAACAACTCATCAGAGCGGTTATTTTTTAGAGCTTCAAATAAACAATCAAAAAATGACTGTACACAATTATTTGCCTTTATGCTCCATTCATCTGTTGCGTTTTCCAATACAACCGGATCGATAAAAATACGGTTATCAGAATCCAATTGTACATCGACAAATTCAAAATTCACATGACCTTTACGGTCATCTTTAATATAATCAGAAAGATACATTTCTCTTCCTCCTTTTTTTATTTTATATCTATAAAATCACAAGGAAGAAAAACAGATTTCTTGTGCATTGGCAGTGCACTTTCAAAAAAATATTTGCAAAATCTGATGAAAAGACCTCTATATTATTGTATTTTTTTTTACTCTGTGATAGAATTAACTTTGCGAATTAAATTAAGACAGAGTTTATGACTTATGTCTTTCCATGACACCGGGTGTGGCAACTCGGTGTCTTTTTCTATCCAGTGTTGTTTTAAAAGAATTTTTCTGGATTACATCCTAAAGCACCTTCCAAAATCTTATTTGTAAGATTGACTTTAGTTCTTGAAAAGCTCTTATCACTCAATCTCTTCAAAGAGCTTTTTCCAAATTCATCTTTACTAAGAATCCATATTTGGTCGCGTTTAACGTTCTCACTAACCAATAATGGCTGATGTGTTGTACATATTAACTGTGCATGATACGGATTGCTTTCTTCATTTATAAAAAGAGAAATCATTTCTTTAACTAATGCCGGATGCAAACTATTTTCAATCTCATCCAAAACTAATATACCGCCTTTTTCCAACACATCGAAGAGGTGCGGTAGCGTAGTAAACAATTTAACAGTTCCTAATGACTCATCTCTAAAAAAATCTATCTGGTCAGTTCCAGACTCAATTTCAATACCATGGTCATATAATGCATGTTCCGTTTTTACCCCTACTGTTGTCTTAGTTTGTATAATTTCTCTGTTTTCGAAATCATCAGAATCCACCTTTTGTCTCGCAACTTCCTCTTCCTCGTATTTTACCTGCATTCCTCGAATGGTAGGATCAGCTTTCTTCAATATCTTTACATATTTTTCGATACGTTCTTCAGAAAATGCTTCCAGCTCACCCGGGTTCAAACGTGGAGAGGTCATATTAAATATGTTAATTTCTTTAATAGCGTCCACTAACATATTTGCGAAATCGTTATTCAACATTGCTGCCATCACCAGACACAATGCATCTTCTTTTACAACACGCTTGGTATCTTCAAAGCCTTTAAGTTCTGACTTTACAGTTATGTCTTGAAAAGATGGTGATGTTCTTTCCAGAATTTTTTCAGTCCTACGATATTTCTTCGTTAAAAGCTCATGAACAATCTTTTGCTCTAAGACCGAAAATTCGTAATGATAAGTAACATCATCGATAATCATATCAATACCTAAAGTTGTTGGTAACTCCTGATATGCAATATCGAAAGCAAACTTGGGTATTGGTTTTAACAGTTCTTCACTCGGAAATAATGCTTTTATTTGCGAGCTTTTCATCATCGAGAGCGGTGATAACGCAATCATCCTCTGTATTTCTCTCAATATCTTGCAAAAAAATGTTTTACCGGAACCATTAGAACCATACACATAAGAAACTTTGTTAATAACTTCATCTCCTGATTCAAAAGTGTTCATTGCATATTCTTTCTTACTTCCATCTGCCACACAAGTAAATGTTACCTTTTCTGCAAAAGAAGCAAAGTTTTCAGCTGATATGCTTTTTAATACTGTTGTTCCCATAGTTCCACCTCCATCATACATTATATGCAACCAACTCCATAATGTCAACTGTTATTTTTGTTTTTCCTACATATGTGTCGTTTTTTTGCATTTAACTACTTTTTCATGCATCATAGTTATTATTCATATTATAACAATGTTAAAACGGAGCAGTTTCCTACTCCGTTTCAGCTTATACATATATCAATTCATTCAATACAACTTCTTCTGTTCGATTTCGAATATTCTTCATTCCCTATAATTCTTTGTTTCAGTTCCTTCATGGTTCCGTTCCACCTTCGTTATTGTTATTCTATCACCCACACAAAACGTTCTATATTGTCACTACCTTGTGTACCGTACTCTTACTGATTCCGAATTTCTTAGCTGCCTGCCGCACCGTAGCCTTTGTTTCAACAATATATCCTGCGATCTCAACTGCACGTTCTTCAATATAATCCTTCACTGCCAAGCCCCCGAAGACGCTTTTTTACAGTGTATGCGGAGGCTTTTTCAGGTATGAGCCCTATTCTGTGCAAAGCTCCTTATAATAATTTAATTCTTTTTCGCCTGCTTATAAAGCACAAGACAGACGATCACAAACACAACCGTAACCGCTACGGTAAGCGGAAGCATCATAGAAGAGCCCGCCCCGAGCAGAAGGCCAAATCCCTGTCTCAGTGTCAGGATTCCAAAGATGGAAAAAATAACAAATGCAACTGTATTGAGGATTCCCTCCGGTGCCTTGCTTTTCAGAAGATATCCGATCAGAAGTCCGATCACATCCGCTGCAAAAAGTCCCAGTGAACAGGCAAGCCATACCACAACCGCTGAACTCAGTCCCTCATTGGCACCAAATGTAATTGCGGTAAGCTGTGTCTTATCCCCCAGCTCCGCAACAAAAAATGTACAGAATACAGACAGCGGTGCAAATTTGATCTTACGATCCTTAACATTCTCCTCCTCATCATCGTCACCCTTCAGCGTTGTCACCGCAAAAAACAGGAACGCTGCACCTGCGATCAGACGGATCAGCCAGGTAGGGACCACGGTACTGATAATACCTCCTGCAAGCACTGCCAGTCCGTTGAGCACCAGGACAGCAACACCGGTTCCAAGCAAAATATCCTTCAGCTTGAACCTGGAAGTCATTGCCACCGGCATCAGCTGTGTTTTGTCACCCATTTCCGCAATAAACTGGGTAAAAAGCACTTTCATAAATAACAGCATTTTTCTTCTCCTTTGCATATTCATCCGCTCCGGAGCCATAAAAAAAGACCCACGTATACTCTATCTCTGTAACAGAAATAAAATATACATGAGTCTCATTCTTTAAGATTTGCCAGGTGCATGCACCAGTATGTTGACAAACCACGTCTACACGCGAATTACTCCCTCACGAAATTGATTTTCGTCATTGTAGCAAAGTTGAGAAATTTTGTCAAGAGCATTAGAAAGCTCCGCCTGTGCTGTACAAGAGAACCGGCGATTCATGCCGACACCACTAGAAATCCCTGCCGGCACCGCCACCGCCGAAGCTTCCTCCGTCTCCGGAGCTTCCGCTGTCGTAGCTGTCATAATCATCATCTCTGTCATCGTCATTACCGGAACTTCCGCCGCTGCTTTTTCCCCCTCTTCCCAGGATCCAGCTCAGCGGAAACAGGGAATTAAAGAGCCGGTGCAGTACACTCATACGGCTGAAATTCTTTTTCCAGTAGTCTGCGGTATCCTTTCCCGACAATTTCATTATCAGGCCCTTCAGAATCAGAACCATAGTCACGATAAGAAATACAGGCAGCATCACGCACAGCAGATATGCGCCCACCATGAGCAAAACGATCATCACAAGCCCCAGCGCGATCTCCCAGACAGTTCCCTCATCCTCATCGTCGTCCACATCCTGCTGCACCTTCTCATACCTGGGAGCTGTTATCTTCTCCAGGCCGTATTCCTCACGGATCTCATTTAGCAGTGCATAATAAAGCTCCACGGTACCTTTTTCAAACTGATTGTCTTTATAGGAAGGAACTGCATATTCATCCAGAAGTCGTCCGATCTTTGAATCAGGCAGCTTTCCCTCAAGACCGTAGCCGACAGATACCCAGACTTTACGGTCCGAAACCGAGAGGACGATCAGGACACCATTATTTTTCTTCTTTGAACCAATTCCCCATTTGCGGCCGGTTTCCACTGCATAATCACTGATGTCTTCCCCATCAGTGGTATCCACGGTAAGGACAACCAGCTGCGCTGTGGTATCCTCATAAAGCTGCTCACCAGCCTTGCAAAGCTCTTCCTTCCAGGTATCGCTGAAAACCCCTGCATAATCATTAACATAGAATTCTTTTGTGGCAGACGGGATCTTCCCGAAAGCTGCCAGCGTACTTCCGGACAGCGTCAATACAAAAGCCAGCAGCACAGCCATCCGTCCGATCCATTTTTTCATAGGATATTCTCCCTCTATCCATTCTTTCATTTCATCAGAACAATAGTCTGATCTTATCACTCTGCCAGCATATCCCCTACATCCGGCGTATCTGCTGCTGAATCATCAGCCTCAAAATACGACGCCTTCTCAAAGCCAAGCATGGAACCAAATACATTCCCTGGGAATTTCACAAGCCTTGTGTTATAAGCTTTCACAGCCTCATTATAATCTTTTCTCGCTACAGAAATCCGGTTTTCGCTTCCGGACAGTTCATCCATCAGGCCCACATAAGTAGTATTGCTTTTCAGTTCCGGATAATTTTCCACCACAACCTTCAGACCGGAAAGTGCACTGTCCATCTGCTGATCTGCCTCAGATTTCTCTTCCACGGTATCTGCATTCATCAGCTGGTCCCGCGCCTCCAGAACCCTGTCAACAACCCCCGTCTCATGCTTCGTGTAACTTTTTACCGTGCTGACAAGATTCGGGATCAGATCTGCACGTCTCTGCAGCATGGTATCCACATCAGCCTCTGCAGTTTCCACAGCTTCTTTACTTCCAGCAAGCCCGTTGTAACTGAGCATAAGTCCTCCGGCAAGGACCACGATCACTGCAATAACAGCCAAAAATACTTTCTTCATCTCTTTTCCTCCCTTCCGATATCACAGATAACCTTTCAGCCTGCGATACAGGATTTTTTATATCCCCATTGTACCAGAGCATACAGGATTCCACCAGAAAAACTCACCTTTTCGGTCAGAATTTTTCTGCTATTTCCATAAGTCCCTGATATATTTTTTCGGAAAGCGGAATGGAAACACCAAGTCTCTTCGCTTCTTTCACAATATAGCCGCTGAAGGTTTCCAGCTCCGTCTGTTTTCTCCGGATGCGAAAATCTCTCTGCAGGGAGCTGGTTGCATTATCTGCATGTACATGGCGGAATTTATGGATTACCTCATTGATGTGCTCATCCGTCAACGCAACCCCCTTGGCCTGACCTACACTGGCAGCTTCCCATACAAGCTTCTCATACTGCTGCGCTTTCACCGGATCTCTGCGGAGCTCCCCGATGGTATTATCATAAAAAGCAGTCATCACATTAAAGGCACAGTTGAGGATATACTTTCTCCAGATTTCCACCTCGATATCCCCCTGATCCTTATAGTCAATATCCGCACCTTTCAGGATCCCTGCCACTTCTGCAACTTTCTTCTGCTGCCGTTCATCCGCATCTTTTATTCCAATACAAAGCCACGTAAACGTATCCTGCTGGGAAATGGAAAAATCCTCATTGGCAAAAGCCACCGTATAGATCAGCGAATCCACAACCGTTCCCTTACCAACCAGACGGCGGATGTTTTCTCCCGGGTCCACACCATTCATCACCGGAATGATCACTGTATCATCCGTGACCATGTCCCGGATACTTTCGCACACCTCCGCCAGTGAATAATTTTTTACACAGATAAAAATATAATCCTGCTGTCCCATATCCTGAATTGGAACTACCCGCTCTGGCTTTGCCACGATCTCACCCTTATAATCACTGTGAAGCACCAGGCCTTTTTTCCGGATGCTCTCTGCCCTGGCGCCACGTGCAACCATCGTCACATGAGGATACGCCTTCGCCAGCAGCCCGGCTATGTAACCACCAACACCACCAATTCCGATCACTGCGATCTTTTTCTCTTCTGTATTCATATTTTCTGTTTCCTTTCCTGCTGTTTCTCACTGAGGACTTACCCTCCCCGGAAAAATGTGGATATTCACGATCCGCATTGACAAACAGCATGGATATTCACAATCCGCATTCGCTACCTGCTCATTGTATCAAATATTCCCATACATTTCCAGAAAGCAATTTTCAGTAATATCCTGTTCAAAAAATATAGAAAAATACAGAAACTTTTTATCCCGTCTTTTTTTGTCGCGGATTCTGGTGTATACTGGATATAAATTTTTTACGAAAAAAGCAAAAATGTGAGGTGACAAAAATGGATACCAAACCCGTTTTTCACGGAAGTGATATAGAAAAGATCTGCAGCTACTACAATCTGAAAAAGGAAAACATCGTCAAATTCGGTGCAAATGTCAATCCTCTGGGACTTTCCCCAAAAGCCGGCAGAGCCATTGCAGAACACGTGGATATCCTTTCCTCCTACCCAGACAGAGAATACACATCCCTTCGGAATACGATTTCCAGCTACTGCAATATTCCCGCTGATTTCATCCTTCCGGGAAATGGCTCTAGCGAGCTGATCTCCCTTCTGATCCAGGAGCGTGCCCCGAAGCATACTCTGATCCTTGGGCCTACCTATTCTGAATACTCCAGAGAGCTCTCCTTCTCCGGAAGTACCCAGGAATACTACCACCTTCAGGAAAGCAATGATTTCGAGCCGGACATTCCGGATCTCTGCCGGAAGCTGGAGCAGGGCTATGATTTTCTCATCCTCTGCAATCCCAACAATCCGACCTCCTCTGCCATCACCCAGGAAGAGCTTCGCAGACTTATCGGTTTCTGTGCAGAAAAAAATATCTTCGTGATGATCGACGAAACCTATGTGGAATTTGCCCCGGATATCAACGCCATCACCGCAGTTCCGCTGACACGGGAATTCACCAATCTCATGGTACTCCGCGGCGTATCCAAATTCTTCGCTGCTCCCGGAATGCGCCTGGGCTACGGCATCACCGGAAATATGGACTTTCTTGCAAAAATGCGTGAAAAACAGACACCATGGTCACTTAACAGCCTTGGTGCCTTTGCAGGAGAGATCATGCTGCAGGATGAAGATTATATTAAAGAAACCAGAAATCTGATCCTTTCCGAACGCGACCGGATGATCCGAGAACTGAGGGATACAGACACCTACAAAATCTATCCCGCCTATGCAAACTTTATCCTGCTCCGGATCCTGAAAAACGGACTGACCTCCTATGACGTATTTGAAGCCTGCATCAGACAAGGCATGATGATCCGTGACTGTTCTTCCTTCCAGTGCCTGGACGGGGAATTTGTACGATTCTGTATTATGATGCCGGAGGATAATTCACGACTTGTTAAAGTGCTGAAATCACTGTAGTCCTCAAAGTTTTTCTGTATAACCTGCGTATACAAACGGGGCAGCACTCCGAAAACACCTCAAGAAGCATTTATTTTATGAACTTTTTCATTCTGGCAGCAATCCTTCTGCTGCTCATTCCATCCAGGCCTGTGGAATTCAATCCGGAATATATCTCGATGAAACAGACCAACATCATCCGCGGATTTTTTCTGCTGCTGGTATTCATGATTCACTTCTGCCTGTACATCCAGATGAACGGCCCCACAGACCGGATCTTCCAGTTCTGGCGCCCCCACTCCGGCCAACTGGTAGTCACCCTGTTCCTGCTTTATTCCGGATACGGTGTCTTCGTCTCCATCATGAAAAAAGGCACGCCCTACGTCCGCCGCATCCCAGTTCACCGAGTGCTGCGGACACTGGTGCATTTTGATCTGGCTGTACTGCTTTATCTGACAGCCTATTCTTTCATGGGAAGAACCTTTTCCCTGCAAAAAATTCTCCTGGCACTGCTGGGCTGAGAAAGCCTCAGCAACAGCAACTGGTACATTTTTGTCATGTTGATCCTGTACCTCATCACCTGGCTCGCATTCCGGATCTTAAAAAACAACCCTGTACCCTCTCTGCTTTTCATCACAGTTCTGACCGTGATAAGCATGTACATCCTGTCCCTCCACAAAACCGACTACTGGTACAACACCATGCTCTGCTACCCCGCCGGCATGTGGTACGGATTCTTTAAGGAAAAAATTGATGTAAAATTAAAGGCCACAAAGAATTACATCCTTGCAGCCCTTATACTCCTGGCCCTGCTCCTCGTGGTTTACAAAACCCGCCAGTAGATCTGTATGTATGCCATCGGCGCTGTTGTATTCGCACTGGTGGTTGTGATGTTTACCATGAAAATGCAGCTTGGAAATTCACTCCTGGAATTCGCCGGAAAGCATCTGTTCGGATTGTATATTATGCAGAGACTGCCTATGGCCCTGCTGCAGCATACTGTCGTTGGAGCAAACGCTTATGTTTATGCAGTGGTCTGTTTTCTGCTTATGTATTTGGTGGGGATTGGGTTTAGCTGGGTTTGTGAGATGGGGGATGAGAAAGTACTGGGGAAGATTTTTTCATAGACTTTGTAGGGGGCAGAGCCAGAAAGCTCTGTAACTGTCAGGATATTTTTGTTTGGTGCTGTCAGCTCTGAACAGAAAACGCATACCGCTAAATCAGAATGAATGTACCGCCGATTTCAGAATAGGCGTACCGTTCAAGCAGAATTT
Organism: Blautia massiliensis (ex Durand et al. 2017); assembly: GCF_001487165.1. GTDB lineage: Bacteria > Bacillota > Clostridia > Lachnospirales > Lachnospiraceae > Blautia_A > Blautia_A fusiformis. The sequence continues at coordinate 2,911,605 of NZ_LN913006.1, read as the reverse complement.
GCAGCTGATCAATCCTTATAATTTGCCTTTTATTTCAACCACAACTTTTCCATGTGCTCCCAATGCTCCATATGGACCAAAACATATAACGACTTTTTTTCCGGGTTTAATATAAAACTGAAAGTCTGAATACTTCATTTTCATAACATAAGAATACCCCTGGCCGGAAAGTTTTTTCGAATATGCTGTTGCTATATTTTTCTTTACATTACTTTTCTTTCCAGACGCAACATCTTGAACCGCCAACTTCTTTCCGTCTTTAAGACGATATGTTAAGCCATATTCTCTGCTTTCTCCAACTCCCCCTGCATACCACTCAGAGGCAAATCTAAAGCTTATGTAGCCATTTTGATTATATGTAACACTACATTTACTGATATAGTAAATCTTTTTATAGGATGACTTTTTCAAAGCCTTATAACACTGGAATAAACTATTTCTATATTGCAAAGATGCTTTATAATCCGCAACTAATAACTTATTTATTTTTCTTATTGTAGGACTGTTTCCTTTTATCTGAGGTAATTCATATAAATATTGCGCTGTCAATTTTTTGCAACGTCTAATTTGTTGCTTTTTCTCAATTTTATAGGAAACCTTAGCTGTCGGTGCAGCAAATGCTATTGTATATTCTGTAATATTGCAAACAAGAGCAAGTACAATAACAAGCCCTATACTTACAAAACGCTTCCGGATATTTTTTTTATTCTTCATCCTTATCTTACCTTTTTATACTATACGTTTTACATCGTTCTCAAACCTCAAATTCAAAAATGAAGTGCCTCATATGCACTTATCGTATAGTATTCAAACTTTGGAAATCAACAAATTTCACAACCATCTTTATCAATTATATAATATTTTTTGTCTTTCGAGAAGTCTCGTTGTATATTTTCAATAAATAATAACGCAATCTCGTTATACACTGCATTTTTCATCAATTCCTGAATCTGATCTTTTTCCAGGTCAGAACGTATATTTACAAAGACAAGCAGTTTCTTTCCCATCAGTTCCGACATAATTTTCATATACTGAATAATTTTCTCAGAAAAACTATAATTACCCCCTTTTGTGATTTCCTTAAGATTCATTTGGAAAAATTCCACCGAACATATTATTCAATACTTTTGCTATTTTCATTATAGTTAATAGACAATATGTCTTTTATTTCTTTAATAATTACTATTTCCTTAAATTTTATCTAGCTGAAATATATTTACATTACATAAAGTTTTGGTATAATAGATTTTAACCTAATTATAATCTCGCATATGGATAAAATCAATTTTTGTTTCTTAAGTTAAAACTTTACATTTCCCTTTCATACCTTTTTATTACTCAATACACATTACAAATAGTTTATTTCATCATCAGATATTGTCTTTCCATTCCATGTATAGTACAATATGTTCATCTCTCATTAATATCTACAACTGAGGATTTCCCATGCATATAATCGGTAAAATAAATAAAAACATATACAAATGTGTAACTGAAGATATTACTACAGAAGAAGTTATCATAACAGATAATCAAATTAACCATATAAAAAACAGGCATCCCAACGATTACGAAAATTTTTCTTCCTATTTTTCCGACATTTTGTCTGATCCCGATTTCATTTTAGAAGCAAATAAGCCTAATACCGCTTTTATTTTAAAACAAATAACTGAAAACGACTTAACGGTTCAATTAATACTTCGTTTACAAACCTCTCAAGATCCCAAAGGGTACAAAAATTCTATTATAACGTTTTTAAAAATTGATATTAAAACATGGAATAAATATCTTCGTAACAAAAAAATCCTTTACAGAAAAGATTAAAGTAGATATAATAATCATACAATAACAAAAGGAATTCCCCGTGGTGGTAAACTTTCGTGTCAACCACGCGCCGCCGGTACTGACAAGAGTTTTCTTTTAAGCTCTGAGAGATGCAGGAGAATGGCACGCCTGCCGGGTGATTTCCTTGTTAATTCGAAAAGGAGTCGTTGCTGAACAGCTGATTTATTCATCTGTCACGCAATGGCTCCTTCTTCACTTCATATGCCAAAATCAATCAAGCATTCACTACTTACTCATAGTCCCATAATATCTCTGCGATTTACTTAACCAACCCCAACACCTTCAACGCATTACTCTCCGTCACAGCCACAACCTCCTCGCAGCTGATTCCCTTAATCTCCGCAATGGTCTTCACAACCTCCGGCAGATACAGGGAGCTGTTTCTTTTTCCACGGTTCGGCACAGGTGCCATGTAGGGGCAATCGGTTTCAAGCAGGATCTGATTCAGCGGCGCATACTCTGCCACCTCTTTCAACTTCCGGGAATTCTTAAAAGTAACCACTCCGCCGATTCCAAGATAAAGTCCCATATTCAGATACTCTCTTGCAATTTCTTTGCTATAAGAAAAGCAATGGATAACTCCACCATACATCCCATCCTGCATATATTCTTTCACAATATTCAGCGTATCCTCTGCTGCATCACGGCTGTGGATCATAAACGGGAGCTTTTTCTCACGGGCGATGTCCATCTGCTGGCGGAATACCTTCTGCTGGAGAAGATGCTCCTCCTTCTCCTTATGCCAGTAATAATCCAGGCCGATCTCGCCTACGGCTACCGTTTTTTTCATGTCGCAATATCTGCGGATCTCATCCAGAACTGCTGCATCCACCTTATCCGCATCATCCGGATGAACACCCACTGCGCCATAAACAAAAGGATACTTCTCAACCAGATCATAAACCCGATCAAAATGCCCCACAGAAGCACACACATCCACAATATGCCCGATCACGTTCTCCTGCATACTATCCAGCATGGCAAAACGATCCTCATCAAAAGCCTCATCATCGTAATGTGCATGAGTATCAAAAATCATAGCTTTATCCACAGTCATCTCGTCACCGACGGAAACTTTTCCACCTTTCAGTACTCTTGTAAACACACCTTCACGGGGCATGATGCACTCACCCATCTTCTGAAAAATGGCACAGCCATTGTGGCACTCCTTTCCGATCTGAGTCAGCTCCAGCACAACCTCACCACAGCGAAATCTGGTGCCAACCGGAAGCTTTGCGAAATCAATCCCTTCCACAACCAGATTCTCACCAAAAGCACCATCCTCGACCTCTGCGCCCTTCGCACGAAACGCATCGATCTTTTCACCGGAAAGAAGACTCACCTGCCGGTGCCACTTTCCGGCATGAGCATCCCCCTCAAGCCCCCAGTCCTCCACAAAAACTGCAGACCCAACATTCTTCTTCTGTGTTCCTTTCTTCTCACTGATACAAACCGCAAGTACTTTTCCCATAACAGACTCCTATTAATTACACATCGTTACCAAATTTATTCCTATATCACACCAGCAATATTGATTTCCAAAACCTACCACATGTAACTCTCAAGCCTCAGGAATTATGAATCGCTGGAGATGAATTTTAATCATAAAACCTACCACATTCAACAACCAGCCCAACGGAGGCAGGGCCAGTACGGTGACGTTAGCGGAGCGGCCGTCGAGAGGCGAGTATAGCTGCTGCCACCGAGCGCCCTGTTTGAGCCGCAGGCGAGTTGGCGCGAATGGCAGCAAACCAGCGACGCAGCCGAACAGGCCGCGCAGCGTGTCACCGTACTGGCCCTGCCTCCGTTGGGCGTCCGTTCGTTAATACAAGTATACACCGCACACTACCGTCCGCATTCTCCAGCATCGCCAGTCAAAATCTCAATCCCATGCCCCAACGCCTCAATAATAACCTCCAGGCACTCCCTGACAGCCTTAGGACTCCCCGGCAGGTTAACGATCAACGTCCCCTTCCGGATCCCGGCCGTAGCCCGGCTCAGCATCGCCCGCTTCGTGATCGTCAGACTAAACGCCCGCATCGCCTCCGGAATCCCCGGCACACGCCGCTCGATCACATCCTCCGTAGCCTCCGGTGTCACATCCCTCTGAGAAAACCCGGTACCACCCGTAGTCAGGATCAGCTCCGCAAGCCCCAGATCTGCGATCTCAGCCATCCGGCTTCCAAGCATCCCACGGTCATCCGGCAAAACATCCACAGAAACAACCTCATACCCGGCCGCCTCCATAATCTCCTTCACAGCAGGACCACTAAGATCCTCCCGCTCTCCTCTGTACCCCTTATCACTAGAAGTGATCACAGCAACTCTCTTCATCACTCAACCTCCGATCTGAGCCATACAAAGCTTCTCCGTCTTATCATCCTTCTGTTTCTCCAGGCCTACGCCAAAAGCATGCCCGTCCGGTTTCTCCGCCAGAGCCTCCAGGATCACAGCCTTCAGCACCTCATCCGAACCACCACTGCGGATCACCTCCCGAAGATCCCTTCCCGCCGCATACTGCAGACAGGTCTTCAAAAAACCCTGAGAAGTCAGCCGGATCCGGTTACACTCCCCACAGAACTTATGGCTCACCGCGCTGATAAACCCGATCTTTCCGGAAAAACCATCCACATCATAATAATGACACGGTCCATTCCCAAGGGGCTCCCCAACATACGGCGAAAACCGCGGAAGCTTTTCCCCAAGGATCCGAAGCAGTTCCTCCTCCGACACCCCATGAAATTCTTTTCCCATCCCAATGGGCATCATCTCAATAAACCGCACATGCACCCTATGATCCCTGGCCAAAAGCGCCACCCGGCAAAGATCCTGCTCCTGGATCCCAAGAGGCACACAATTGATCTTCAGTGAAATCTCCGGATACTTCATTGCCTCCGAAATCCCTTCCAGCGTCCGCCCCAGTTCATCCCGCCGCGTGATCCTCCTGCTGCAGGCCTCATCCAGCGTATCCAGGCTGATATTCAATCCGTCCAGCCTCGCCCGGGCAAAATCACTCATCTGATCTTTCAGAAGCACACCATTTGTAGTCAGAGTCACCTTCTCGATCCCCGGCATATTTTTCAGTTTTTCCACCAGCTGAGGCATCCGCGGCCGTACAAGCGGTTCCCCGCCGGTCAGCTTGATCTTCCGGATACCCAGCTCTGCCATCACCCGGCAGATCCTCAAAATTTCCTCTTCCTGCAAAATGAGGGAGCGCTCCACATGCTGCACTCCCTCCTCCGGCATACAATAAATACACCGCAAATTACATCTGTCAGTTACGGAAATCCTGAGATAATCAATATTTCTTCCGCACCTGTCTATCATTATTTTTCCTCAAAACGAAAATCTCCGCTTTTGCCTCCTGTTTTTTCTTCCAGATGGATATCAGACATGACCATGTGCTTGTCAATTGCCTTGCACATGTCATAAATGGTAAGAAGCGTCACCTGAACACCTGTCAGCGCCTCCATCTCCACGCCTGTTTTTCCCTCTGTTTTTACCGTGCAGAATACACGGATCACTCCCGCATCCTCATCCGTCTCAAAATCCACAGAACACTTCTGGATGGGAAGTGGATGACACATGGGGATCAGCTCAGAAGTACGCTTCACACCCATGATACCTGCCACACGGGCCACACCAAGTACATCACCCTTTTTCACATTTCCGCTTTTTACCGCGGCCATGATCTCCGGGCTTACCTGAATGGAACCCGTGGCTGTTGCCGTACGGTGAGTGACCGGTTTGTCGGACACATCCACCATAACAGCATTGCCGTTTTTATCAAAATGATTCAATTCCATATCTGTCTATACTTAGCAGATCTCAGCGCCTGCAGGCATCTCTTTCTCCGGTACCATCAGGGAAAGATTTCCGTCTGCATCCTCTGCACAGAGGATCATACCCTCGCTGAGGATTCCGGCAAGCTTAGCAGGCTTCAGGTTTGTAACGACCATAACCTTTTTGCCCACCATTTCCTCTGCGGAATAATGAGCCTTGATTCCGGATACGATCTGACGAACCTGACTTCCGATCTTAACCTGAGAGCAGAGAAGTTTTCTGGATTTCTTAACCTCCTCACAGGCGATGATCTCACCAACCTGGAACTGCAGCTTCTCAAAATCATCGAAAGTGATCTCCGGCTTTGCCTCGATATCGATCACATTCTCTGTTTTCTCCTCTTCTACCTCTTCCTTCGGCTCTTCTTTCGGCTCTTCTTTCTTCGGATGAAGCTTCTCAACCTTCTCAAGAACCTCTTTCAGGTCAAGTCTCGCAAAAAGGATCTCCGGTTTGTCAGTTACGCGGTTTCCTGAAGGATAAAGACCAAACTGCTCCATCTCCTCAAGAGTTCTCTCGTTTGCGTTGAGCTGTACAAGAATACGCTCTGTTGTACGCGGCATAAAGGATTTCAGAAGAGATGCGCCGATGCAGATTCCCTCAACCAGGTTGTAGAGAACGGTTGCAAGACGATCCTGCTTTGTCTCATCCTTTGCAAGTGCCCATGGCATTGTCTCGTCGATATATTTGTTGCAGCGTTTAAACAGAGAGAATACCTCTGTGATAGCATCTGCCACACGAAGCTTGTCCATTTTTGCGGAAACGTTCTTCGGAACCTGAAGGATGAAGCTCTTAAGATCCTCATCAACCGGCTCAATAACATTCTTATTCTCAACGACTCCGTTAAAATATTTGTTGGACATGGAAATTGTACGGTTTACAAGATTTCCAAGTGTGTTTGCAAGGTCGGAATTCAGTCTCTCAACCATCAGCTCCCATGTGATCACACCGTCATTCTCAAATGGCATTTCGTGGAGTACAAAATAACGGACAGCATCTACACCGAAGAACTCAACCAGCTCATCTGCATAGATTACATTTCCTTTGGATTTACTCATTTTTCCATCGCCCTGAAGCAGCCATGGATGTCCGAATACCTGTTTCGGAAGCGGAAGATCCAGAGACATCAGGAAGATCGGCCAGTAAATGGTATGGAAACGGATGATATCTTTTCCGATCAGGTGAAGATCTGCCGGCCAGTATTTGTTGAATTTATCGCTGCTGTTTCCGTCGCAGTCATAGCCGATACCTGTGATATAGTTTGTCAGGGCATCCAGCCATACATATACAACGTGCTTCGGATCGAAATCTACCGGGATTCCCCATTTAAAGGATGTTCTGGATACACAGAGATCCTGAAGTCCCGGAAGAAGGAAGTTGTTCATCATCTCGTTTTTACGGGACTCCGGCTGGATGAAATCCGGATGTGTGTTGATGTAGTCAATAAGCTTATCTGCATATTTACTCATTTTGAAGAAATATGCCTCTTCCTTGGCAGGTACGCATGGACGTCCGCAATCCGGACATTTGCCGTCTACAAGCTGGGACTCTGTGAAGAAGGACTCACATGGTGTACAGTACATTCCTTCATAATGACCCTTGTAGATATCTCCCTTTGCATACATTTTTTTGAAGATTTTTTTGACCTGCTCTTCATGGTCTTTATCTGTTGTACGGATGAATTTATCATAGGATGTGTTCATCAGATCCCAGATGCGTTTGATCTCACCGGAAACGTTATCTACGAATTCCTTTGGTGTAACACCAGCCTCCTCAGCCTTCAGCTCGATCTTCTGGCCATGCTCATCAGTACCTGTCTGAAAATATACGTCATAACCCTGCTGTCTTTTAAAACGTGCGATCGCATCCGCAAGAACGACCTCATAGGTATTTCCGATATGCGGTTTACCGGATGTGTACGCAATGGCAGTGCTGATATAATATCTCTGCTTTTCCATCTTTTCTTTCCTCCATAAATATAAAATAAAAAACGTCTTCTCATACCATAATGATATGAGAAGACGAGTTATTACCCGTGTTACCACTTCTTTTCGCTCCTGCCTCGCGGCAAAAACCTCATCAGGTACAGCAAGCTCTATACCCTTCCGCTATAACAGGCGGTCCTGTCACTGCCTGCCGGTGTCCGTTAAATCGGACATTCGCACTTCGCTTATCGCGTTTAAACCGGTTCAGCAATGCCTCTCCGAAGCCATCTTCCATCTGTGCCTGCACATCCCTCTCAGTCTCGGAACTCCTGCATAAAGTGAACCTTTACCATTCACTCTGCCGCAGATCTATGACCGCAACTGCGTCACAGCCTGCATCTAAAAAGTCCTCCGGGGATTTCCCTGTAGTACGGTGTACACATGTACTCTCTTCTTCCATGAGTTTTCCATATGGGAAAATCGTAACACATTTCCGATGGTTTGTAAACGGGGAATTTCGATACTGTATTACATTCTCCTCTGCCTGTACATCCACCGCCACGCCATCCGGAACGCAATGGTTGTCAGCGTCATTCCTGCTGCCATGCTCACCGCAAAAAGGATCGTATAGATTCCGTCTTTCTGGAATTTCGCCCAGTCCTTCATCAACATCCAGTTCATTGTCCGGTAAAGTGCTGCTCCCGGAATCAGCGGAATTGTCGCGGAAACCAGAAATACAGTTACCGGCGTTTTATGAATTCTTGCCATACATTCTGCATACAAAGTAATAGCTACTGTTGACCAGAAACCGCACACATACGGACTTGGCGTTATGAACTCTACTGCCAGATATACAGCCCAGGACAGACATCCACCCAATGCCGCAAACCAGAGTTTTTTTCCATGGATATTAAATAATGCCGCAAAGCCGAGGGATCCTGTGAAGGATACAACCAGCTGTATGATTTCCCGCATATTTTCCTCCTGAATAAATCATAACTACTATCAAATGCTCCCATTATCTGCTGCATTTCGCTACTCCGCAATTGATACAGTATGTAAACTCCTCATTCACTGCTTATTGCTTTTCGTAACCTTCAAGAGAACTTCCCTGATTCGGTTAAAACAACAGATTTGCCACCGTAAAACCAAGGCCCACGACCAGTGCCAGCAAAAGTGCCTCCATACATCGGATCAAACCTGTAATGGTATCTCCTGAAAACATATCACGCAATGAATTGGTAAATGCAATTCCCGGTATCAGAAGCATGATATTTCCGATACTGATCAGATCCGCATGATGTCCAAGCCCGATCAGAACTGTAAGATTGGAAAGTACTCCGCCGGCTCCGCAGCAAAGAAGCACTGTCAGCAGCGAGTTTAATGCACCTTTTTTTACAAAAGCCTCAAACAGCTTCAGGGCGATACCAATCAGCGCAGAAGCAATCATATCGTTGACATCTCCTCCGAAAAACACGGAAAAAGAACCTGAAATTACAGCATAGATCAAAATCTGCGTTTTAAAAGAATATCCTTGTTTATCCCGGATCTTTTCCAGCCCCTTCTGGATCTCCTCCGGCTTCGGCCGATACTCACAGATGTATCTGGAAAGCTGGTTCAGGTCATCCAGCCGTCCCAGATCATTGGACATTCCCGGCACACGCCGCGTCTGGGTGCAAATACCGAAATCCTCTCCATAAATAGTCGTCACAATACTGGATGTGATAGAAAAAACATCTGCCCGGGTGGCTCCATATGCCAGGCAGATCCGCCGTATGGTATCTTCCACACGTCCAACCTCTGCTCCGCAGCAAAGAAGCTGTTCACCAATTGTCATCGCATAATATAAATACTGTTCCGCTTCCTCCCGCGTCATCCGGCATCCCTCACTTTCCTGCTTTATTTCATTTTTATCTATTTTAGGACACGTAAATATTAAAATCAACAAGGATTTTTTGTCTTAATATTCATTTCTTCTATATTTCCTCAAAGTAATAAGCAGATATTTTCGCTCAAAATAAAACACCACCCGGACAAAAAAGATATCTATCCCTTCTGTCCGGATGGTGTTTGTGTTTGAAAATCCAATGCTCTGCTCAGTTTTTATTTATTTGAAATCTAATAGATCTTATGCAAGTTTTCCGCCAAGTTCACGGCAAGCTGCAAGTCCTTCATCATCAGGTGTGTTGTTTACAATGAGTCCTTCATCATCAACAAGCTCTGCGCCTGCGTCTTTTGCTCTGCCGCACCAGGTTCTCATCCACTCTCCGTCGCCCCAGTCATAGGAACCAAAAAGCGCAACTTTCTTACCGGAAAGTTTGCCTTCCAGATCAGAGAAGAATGGCTCGAACTCACCCTCCTCAAGCTCCTCATCTCCCATTGCCGGACAACCAAGAGCCAGAACATCAAAAGAAAGCGCTTTATCCACATCCGCATCAGCCACTTCCATAATCTCAACATCCGCACCGGCAGCCTTGGCACCTTCCTCAACAGCCTGCGCCATAGCCTCTGTGTTACCTGTAGAAGACCAGTAAATAATTCCTACCTTGCTCATCTCAAAAACCTCCTGTTTTTAAACTTTATATTATACGCACATCTGAGATGTACAGAGATGCTTCATACCAACAACCTGCAAAATCGAATACCCCGCACGGATCTGCGCCGCAGTAAACTCCCGGCACTTATCATAGCTGTCAAAAATCCTGCGAGCCTGCTCCACATCATCATAAACCTTCCAGTAACCACACATCTTGCAGCCACTGCCTCCGAACTTCCGGAAGCCCTTCACGTCTTCAATGGGATAACCCAGGAAAAGTCCGATCTCATGAGGAAACTCCGTCTTATGAAAAAATCTCTCCTTCAAACGGGCGATCATCTCATCCAAAGAACTATCTATATTATACCCATCCTGAAGCAAAAGTTTCCTGGCTTCATCCTGCTTAAGATATTCCTGCAGCATATCCGGCCGGTACACCAGAAGAAGATAATGCTTCCTGCATCCACAGATGATCTCCATACGGATACCTTCCCGTTCAAGACTCTCCTCATAATCCGAAATGATCTCCGGCAGCTCCGGCATTTTTTCCTTGGAAAAGGAAACAAGATTCGCCGGTTTCATTCCCATTAATACAGGGGAACAATGATAACCCATGACAGATTCAAATTTTTCACAAGTCATTTGCATTCTCCTTTACATATTAGTTAGATTTCTCTAACTGTTGTAAATATACTACTAAAGTTAGTCTCTGTCAACTTATTTTTATAAATTTTCACCGAGAATTTTTACTGATAAAATCCTATCATTAAGGGCACAATATTCCTTATAACAAACACTCTGTCAGACATCCGACTGCCAGTTCTCACCATTTAACTGAATCAAGTAAGTCCTCTGCAGGGTTGCAAATATCTCCTACACCTGCAGCGTAAAAATACTCATTTACATCCAACTCATAAAATGAAAATATTTCAGGATAATCATATCCAAACCTCTTGACAAACCTCCCTCTGTCATGTATTATAATATCAGTAATAATTACTATTACTGATAGGAGGAAACATTATGGCAGCACTTAAATACAGCCGTCAGCGAGAGTCCATCAAGGAATTTCTGAGATCCAGAACAGATCATCCAACGGCAGATACAGTATACGAGAATCTTCGACAGATCTACCCGAATATCAGTCTCGGAACTGTCTACCGTAATCTTTCTCTTCTCAGTGACATCGGTGAGATCCGGAAGCTGACCAATTTCGGAAGCGCGGATCGCTACGATGGAAGGGTCGCACCACACTCACATTTCATGTGTACCAGATGCAACCGGGTGATCGATATGCAGTCAGACAGCCTTAACGGAATTCTTGAACAGGCAGCTGCAGAATTTATCCACGGAAAAGTCTTTGACGTAGATGCAAGCTTCTATGGAATCTGCAAGGAATGCCTGAAAAAAGAAGAAAAACAAGCTTGACAAAACAAAGATCACATGATATTATAAAATAGTAATAATTACTATTATTAATTTAGAAGAAACAAAAACAAACAATATATTTCAAAAAAGAAAAGGAGATCATTACTATGGCTAAATGGGTATGTACAGTATGTGGATATGTTTATGAAGGCGAGCAGGCACCGGAAGCCTGTCCAGTATGTAAAGCACCAGCTTCTAAATTCCAGAAACAGGAAGGCGAGCTCTCATGGGCAGCTGAGCATGTTGTAGGTGTAGCTAAAGGCGTTAGCGAGGACATCCTTGCAGACCTGAGAGCGAACTTCGAGGGCGAGTGCTCTGAGGTTGGTATGTATCTTGCAATGGCTAGAGTTGCTCACAGAGAAGGATATCCGGAAGTTGGTATGTACTATGAGAAAGCAGCTTACGAGGAAGCAGAGCATGCAGCTAAATTCGCAGAGCTCCTTGGTGAGGTTGTAACAGACAGCACAGAGAAGAACCTTCAGATGCGTGTAGAGGCTGAAAACGGCGCTACAGCAGGTAAATTCGACCTTGCAAAACGTGCGAAAGCAGCTGACCTTGACGCAATCCATGACACAGTACATGAGATGGCTAAGGACGAGGCAAGACACGGAAAAGCATTCGCTGGTCTGCTTAAGAGATATTTCGGTAAATAAGAAATCCGCATAAAATAAGGATTTTTTAAGGGGGAATCACAGAAGTGATTCCCCCTTTTTTCGTACAATTTTTATTTAACTGTAACTTTACAGGTTGTCCTCTTTGAGCCGCTTCGGATTGTGATCGTTGCGTTTCCTTTTTTCAGACCTTTGATCACACCACCGGATGTTACTGTCACAATTTTTTTGTTGGATGATGTGTATGTAACTTTTTCCTGGCTGGTTACAGGAGTGACTTTAACTGAAGATGCCAGTTTACGGTAAGTAGTTCCTTTTTTGAGTGTCACAGATTTAGTGCTTACAGTAATTTTCGAAGTTTTTACTACTCCTCTCTGTACGGTAACTTTAAAAGATGCTGACTTTTTGCTTGCAAGAATAACCTTAACTGTAGTACTTCCTGCCTTTTTACCTGCTGTCAGTCTGAAAGCTCCCTTCTTTGTCACAGAAGATACTTTTACGATTCCTGTATTTCCGGATGTCACTCTTGTAACATAATCACCTTTCGCCAGTCCGGCTGCTTTAAATGCAGTGGTAGACTGACCTGCTTTCATTTTCAGGGAAGATGCAGTCAGGGAAATCGTCGGTTTCAGTTTGGCAACTGTAATTTGTTTTCTGAGCACTTTGCCACATACTTTACAATGACTTCCTTCCTTCTTTCCTGCTTTAAATACTGTCGCTGCAACTGCTGCATCTTTTACAGCGGTATGTTTTGCCGGAAGTGTTACGGTTCTTACACCATCACAGGAAGTACATTTATCGGTTCTGCTTCCTTTTGACGTACAGGTTGCCTGAACAGTTTTTACTGCTTTCCAGCTGTGACTGTGTTTTGAACTGTTTTCTCCAATCTCAAAATGTTTTCTTACAAGCCGCTCCCACTCCCCGTTTTTGTTTTTTCGCATGGCAGACAGTGCAAGCCTTGTATTATCATCGGACTTTCTCGTCATGATCGGAAGCTCCTGGCCGGAAACTTTCTGCATGTTCCATGCTTCATCATCGTAATCATATTGCAGTTTACCGGATTCTGTATCCTTCCAGCTCATCACTACGATTTTTATATCATTTCCTGTAATCTCAACGGGATCACCTTTTCCGTTTATATACTGAACCAGTTTTACTTTTAAATTGGCGAGATTAATGGATTCTCCAACAGCCGGATTAAGCAGCTTTCCATTCTTATCTGTCAGATTCTCCGGTAACAGCATAAATTCGCTGACTTCAAACCATATATCTTTTCTGAAGGCTTCTTTATATTCACCGGTTTTATCCAGAAGTTTTACTGCTACATAACAGCAGCCAACACCGGTTTTATCGTTGGATTTAATTATAAGCTTCTTTCCATCCGGAGAAACTGTAGCTTCTGCCAGTTTTGACTGTTCTATGATTTCCAGCTTATAATCTTTTACCGGATGCTGGCCACTGGTTTTATCCAGTATGTCTGTCACAATGGTCGTTTCATTGTTCGGCAGCATGGCTTCATTTCCTGCTGTGCCTTCCAAATCGTATGTCAGATTATAAAAGCTTTTTTCCTCACTATCATCACTGTCATGACCACTGTCACCGAAGTTTCCACTGTCATCGCCATTATAACCGGGCAAAGTATCCAGCTCATACATCCGTCTTGCAATCTGGTGCCAGTTTCCATCTGCACTTTTTTCCATTGCAGTAAGCCCAAAATATGTACCATATCCTGATGTTCTCTCAAGGATTGGGAGCTCCTGCCCTGGAACATCGATCCATTTCCAGACGTCTGTATCATAATCAGGGTACACTGTGCCTGTACTTTCATCTGTCCATGAAGATATTACGATTTTATAATTATCTCCTGTTACCGGAATCGGATCTCCTTTTCCATCTTTGTAACGGACAAGCTGCGGCTTCATGTCTTTTGCTATATCCAACTGCTGACCTACTTCAAGGTTGATTTCATTACCACTTGTATCTGTGATTTTTTCCGGCAGGATCACATACTCACTGACGCTGAACCACATATCTTTTCTGAAGGCTTCTCTGTATCCGCCTTTTCCATCCGGTATCTGTACAGATATGTAACAGCAGCCCTGACCGGTTTTATTGCCAGATTTAATAACAAGTTTTTTTCCATCTGCAGAAACTGAAATATCTGCCAGCTTTGACTGTTCCAGAATTTCCAGTTTATAATCATCTACTCTCTGATAATCCTTTGTTTTGTCCTCCAGATAAGTGGTAGCTGTCATCTGACTGTTCGGCAGCATGGCTCCGTTTCCTGTCGTATCCTGATAATCATATATCAGCCTGTAGGAGCTTTTCTCTTCGCTGTCATCGTTATGACCATTGTCACCGAAGTTTCCACTGTCATCGCCATTATAACCGGGCAAAGTATCCAGCTCATACATCCGTCTTGCAATCTGGTACCAGTTTCCATCTACACTTTTTTCCATTGCAGTAAGCCCAAAATATGTACCATATCCTGATGTTCTCTCAAGGATTGGGAGCTCCTGACCTGGAACATCAATCCATTTCCAGCCGTCTGTATCATAATCAGGGTACACTGTGCCTGTACTTTCATCTGTCCATGAAGATATTACGATTTTATAATTATCTCCTGTTACCGGAATCGGATCTCCTTTTCCATCTTTGTAACGGACAAGCTGCGGCTTCATGTTATTTACAATGTCTACCTGCTGGCCTACTTTAGGAATAATTACATTTCCATTTGCATCTGTGATTTTTTCCGGCAGGATCACATACTCACTGACGCTGAACCACATATCTTTTCTGAAGGCTTCTCTGTATCCGCCTTTTCCATCCGGTATCTGTACAGATATGTAACAGCAGCCCTGACCGGTTTTATTGCCAGATTTAATAACAAGTTTTTTTCCATCTGCAGAAACTGAAATATCTGCCAGCTTTGACTGTTCCAGGATTTCCAGTTTATAATCATCTACTCTCTGATAATCCTTTGTTTTGTCCTCCAGATAAGTGGTAGCTGTCATCTGACTGTTCGGCAGCATGGCTTCATTTCCTGTCGTATCCTGATAATCATATACCAGTCTGTAGGAGCTTTTCTCTTCGCTGTCATCGTTATGACCATTGTCATAATCGTTGCTGATCAAAGAAGTAAGTTCATAATGATGTCGGGTAATATAATGCCAGTCTCCATTTTCTGATCTCTCCATAGCCAAAAGTGCAAACTATGTAGAATTCTCTGTTGTTCTCTCCAGGATTGGAAGATCCTGTCCCGGAACCTCTATCCATTTCAGGCCATCTGCATCATAATCACGAAATTCTTCACCTCCAGGACCTGTCTGTGACATGACGATCTTGTAATTGTCCCCTGTTAACGGAATTGGGTCTCCTTTTCCATCTTTGTAACGGACAAGCTGTGGTTTCATGTCTTTTGCTATATCCAGCTGCTGACCTACTTCAAGGTTGATTTCATTACCACTTGTATCTGTGATTTTTTCCGGCAGGATCACATACTCACTGATGTTAACCCAAAATTCCCTTTTTGCCACTTCAGTTCCATTTATGAATGCCGTTGCGGAAATTCTGGCGTCTCCGGTTTTATTGTAAACATCCAGCACAATATCCTGGCCATCTAATGATACGTCTGCCATTTTGGCACCATTTCCACCCGTTACCGGAGCAACTTTCAATTCATATGCAGAAACATCACTATAGCCAATTGTATCAACCAGACGGGATTTTATTCTGACACGGCTGTTCGGCAGTAAATCCTGGCCTCCACTGGCACCTTCAAATATCAGATTAAGCTGATATTGTTCATTTGCTGCGGCAGACTCTCCAGCTTCTGAACCGTCACTGAAGGCCTCCTGGTTTTCGGTGTTATCCCCGAATAGCTCCGTAATTTCTGATGTGTTTTCTTCTTCTGCAATTTCTTCTTCCGCATTCTCTGCATCATCCTGAAGACTTAATTCCTCCTCGTCTTCCAGATCAGGCACTGAAGCTACTTCCCCTGTTGTTTCCGAACCACCGTTCTTCTGAACTATTTCTTCTGTCTCTGCAGTTTCCTGTCCGGTATCTGCTGTCAGTTCCTCAGCTGCTACCGGTATGACCGCGCCCATACTCTGTGAAAACGTAAGTGTTGCGACCAAAAGCATTGCAATCCTCTTTTTCTTCATATGATTCTCCCATTTTCGTTTTTTCTGCCATAATTATACTATATTCACTGAAGCACTGGCTATCATATTCTTCCTTCTACTGGTTTAAAAAAATATATTCCTAAAAAATCACCCAGTGTGCTAATATAAAGCAAATAAAAACATTCCAAAAAGCCTTGAAATACCAGCACTCAGAGATGTTCTGAAATCACCAAAAAAGGAACCGGTCTCCCGGTTCCTTTTTTCGTCATCTCTACATACTATATCCATCCAGATATACCGATGATACATAATTTTTGCTGGTATTCTTATACAATATCTGCAGATAATGTTCTCCATCCAAAATGACTGTGCTTCCATTTTTGATCTTTCTCTGTCTTCCGGTTCCGTGTTCACTGTAATATATTGCAACTATCTTGTAGCCCTTCTTTGCAGTGATACATACTTTTGCCTTTCTGGGATAACCTTTTGCAACCGGGACCATGGTCTTTTTATCAAAGGATTTTTTATAATCTTTTCTTCCGAATTTGCACACGTTTAACGGATTTGAATAATTATGTACCGTAACTTTAGATTTGAAAGAATATGTTTTTCCATTCTTTCTTTTTACTTTGAAGGATACAATAGAAGTTCCTGTTTTTTTTGCCTTCAGCGTAATGGTATAATCATCCAGAAACGGCATTTTTTTAACTGATACCACACTGGTATTACTGGATTTCAGTCCCAGAACTTTGTCGGATCTGACGGAGTTTATGATTCCATATCCGATTTCCTCACCTTTCATAAGAGCAACAGACTTAGTAAATTTGAGTGTACCCGCCGCCTGCGCTGTGACCGGTGCTACTGCAAGATCTGTCACGATAAATGTAAGTGCCAGAAATAACACCAATAATCTCTTTACTGCTTTTTTCATTACTTTTTCCCCCTTTTATAAGCATTTTGGACTTATTCCATACATATTAGTATACATGAGTTATTCATATTCAACAACCTTTTTTCTGAATTTTCTGTACACTATCTTCCCGAACCTTTGCGCGAAGCTCTGTCAGATATTCTGAGAATTTCACCTGTTCATTTCCGTAAGTCATCTGCAGATCATACTCCAGCGGAATCCAGGTTTTAATATCAGATTCATTGTGCTGGATCAGGGCTTCCAGCTTGTCCAGAGCTTTATAGATCCTAGCCTCCAGAGTCTGCTGCTCTTCCATTTCCTGATAAAGCTCAGCCATTTCTTTATCAAAGGGCTCCGGCAGAGTCTTCACCCATTTTCCCAGCACATCGGCTTCTTTCTCCGAATCCTTATCCGTTTTTTCAAAGGCCGGGATATCACCGGTAAAAGCTTCTCCCAGATCATGGATCAGGCACATTTTCATAATTTTCAGAAGATCTGCCTCAGGAAACTCATCACTGACAAAATATGCCATCAACGTGATCCTCCAGGAATGCTCTGCAATGCTCTCCCGCCTGCCACCGGAAGTATAACTATGACGTACCGCATCCTTTAACCGTTCTGCAACGGAAAGTACTTCGATCAGTTTTTCTGGTTTCATATATAATATTATGCTCCTTTCCCTGCTATTACAGCAGCTATCCTAAATCACCATTTCCAGCCTATCTTATATAGCTGTCCATAAAACCGTTATAGCGTTTTCACTTTACTATACCATAATTTTCCAAAGAACAGACCCCCAAAAAACATTCTCCTTACTTCTGCGCGCTGACATTTCCCATCCCAAATAAATTTGTCCAAGCTAATTTCTAAAAAAACTATAAACCATATTGCATTTTTCTCCATAATCGTCATAATGAAATTATAAACAAAAGAAAGAAGGTGATTGCCGATGGATATCACGGTGTCGGATGAGGTCTCACAGGAATATCATGCGCTTGTGAAGAACATCCTCTGTAACAGAGAGTTCCTGAAGCTGAGCCTGTACACCCACCACCAGTGGACCACACGGCTCATGCACAGTATCAATGTTTCTTACCTCTCCTGGTTCATTGCCAGGAAGCTGGGATGTGACGAGAAAGCCGCCGCAAGGGCAGGACTTCTCCACGATTTCTGTCCCTATGACTTCAAGGCGGAGACACCGACCGGTGAGCATCAGGCGTTTTATCACCCGAAGGCTGCCGCAGACAACAGTGCCGCACACTTTGATGTCACAGACAAAGAGCTGGATGCGATACTCTCACATATGTTCCCTCTGGGACCTCTTCCACGCAACAGGGAAGCCTGGATCATCAGCTTTGCCGATAAAGCCTGCGCCATCGCGGAAGGCTGCCATATCGCCATTGCACTGGCCAGACGGAACCGGATCGTCATCAATCCGGCATAATTTCCACACAAAAAACAGGGCCGTCTCCACTTCTGACGAGCCCTGTTTTTGTGTGAAAATTTATTTTATGGTAATACTTTGCAGATTACTTTCTATATCTTAGTTCTCTTTCACAATAACCTTATCCAGATGCCAGATATCATCTACATACTCCTGGATAGTTCTGTCGGATGTGAACTTACCGCTGCATGCTGTATTGAGAAGTGCCATCTTAGCCCAGCGTTTCTCATCCTTATATGCTTCCTCAACACGCTTCTGTGCCTCTGCATAGGAACGGAAGTCGCCAAGGATGAAGTACTGGTCAGGTCTCGGCATGTTGCGTTTGTCGAGAAGTGAATTGTAGATGTCACGGAACATCTCTGTATCGCTGGAGAAGGTTCCGTTGATCAGCTGCATCAGTACCTGACGGATCTCCGGATCTGTGTTGTAGATGAAGTCCGGATCGTAACCGCCGTTGTTCTCATAGTTGATGATCTGGTCGGAGCTCATACCGAAGATAAATGCATTCTCCTCGCCAACCTCCTGTACGATCTCAACGTTAGCACCATCCATGGTTCCAAGTGTCGGAGCACCGTTCAGCATGAACTTCATGTTACCTGTACCGGAAGCCTCTTTACTTGCTGTGGAGATCTGCTCGGAAACATCTGCTGCCGCAAAGATGATCTCAGCGTTGGATACACGGTAGTTCTCGATGAATACAACCTTCAGCTTACCGTTGATGGAAGCATCATTGTTTACAACATCTGCCACACAGTTGATCAGCTTGATGATCTTCTTTGCACGTGCGTAAGCTGCGGAAGCTTTTGCACCAAAGATAAATGTTCTTGGATAGAAATCCATCTCCGGATGTGCCTTGATCTGGTTGTACAGATAGATCACATGCAGGATGTTAAGAAGCTGACGTTTGTACTCATGAAGTCTCTTAACCTGGATATCGAAGATAGAGTGCGGGTCAACCTCAACACCATTGTGCTCCAGGATATATTTTGCAAGACGCTCTTTGTTCTTGAACTTGATGGTCATGAACTCCTGAAGAGCCTTCTCATCGTCTGCGTAAACTTTAAGCTTGGAAAGCTGGGAAAGATCTGTGATCCAGTCCGGTCCGATCTTGTCTGTTACCCAGTCAGCCAGAAGCGGGTTTCCATGAGCAAGGAAACGTCTCTGTGTGATACCGTTTGTTTTATTGTTGAACTTCTCAGGCATCATCTCATAGAAATCCTTCAGCTCCTGATTCTTGAGGATCTCGGTATGAAGGCGTGCAACACCGTTTACAGAGTAGCCTGCAACGATCGCAAGGTGAGCCATCTTAACCTGTCCGTCATAGATGATCGCCATCTTCTTGATCTTCTCGAAGTTTCCAGGATATTTCTGCTGGATCTCAAGAATGAAACGACGGTTGATCTCCTCGATGATCTGGTATACACGCGGAAGCAGTCTGGAGAACAGCTCGATCGGCCATTTCTCAAGTGCCTCGGACATGATGGTGTGGTTGGTGTAAGCACAGCATTTTGTTGTGATATCCCATGCCTGATCCCAGCCAAGACCTTCCTCATCGATAAGAATACGCATCAACTCTGCAACTGCAACTGTCGGATGAGTATCATTCATCTGGAATACAACCTTCTCATGAAGCTTGGTAATGTCGTCGTGTGTTTTTTTGTATTTGGCAATCGCTGCCTGAAGGCTGGCAGATACGAAGAAGTACTGCTGTTTCAGACGAAGCTCTTTACCTGCCATATGGTTATCATTCGGATAAAGCACCTCTACGATAGTACGTGCAAGGTTCTCCTGCTCTACTGCGTTGTGATAATCACCCTTGTCAAAAGAGTCAAGGTTGAAGTCTACGATCGGCTCTGCATCCCAGATACGAAGTGTGTTTACAACATCGTTGTTATAACCTGTGATCGGCATATCGTAAGGAACAGCCTTAACTGCCTGATATCCTTCATGGATGAATTTATTCTCGTTCTTCACCGGATCCCACTCAACACGTACATATCCGCCGAAATGAACCTCTTTTGCATACTCCGGACGACGGAGCTCGAAAGGATAGCCGTTCTTCAGCCAGTTATCCGGTGCTTCTACCTGATAACCGTCACGGATCTCCTGCTTGAACATACCATAACGGTAACGGATTCCGCATCCGTATGCACAGTAGTTCAGAGTTGCAAGGGAATCCAGGAAGCATGCTGCCAGTCTTCCGAGTCCACCGTTTCCAAGAGCCGGATCCGGCTCCTGGTCTTCGATGCAGTTAATGTCAAGTCCAAGCTCCTCAAGAGCCTCCTTAACCTCACCGTATGCACCAAGGTTGATCAGGTTGTTTCCAAGGGCACGGCCCATAAGGAACTCCATGGACATATAATATACAATCTTCGGGTCCTGTTTTTCATACGCCTTCTGGCTCTTGAGCCAGTTGTCAATGATCACGTCCTTCACAGTGTAGCTTACAGCCTGAAAGATCTGCTCCTGTGTAGCCTCTTCCAGTGTTTTTCGATAAAGGAATTTTACGTTTTCTTTTACACTTTTTTTGAATTCCTCTTTCTCAAACTGCTTGTCAATCATTAGTTTTCCTCCTGTACTTTGGATACTCCCAGTGTTACAGCCTCTTTATTGATGTTCCACTCCTTGGTGTAACCCTCTGCTTCTCCCAGAATAATGTTTTCTGCCAGTACTTCACGTTTGATCTCATCCTGGTTTGCTTTCATGATATCCATGATCTTATCGTTATCTTTTGCATAGACAATGATCTTGTCCATGACTTCGAAACCAGCCTCTTTACGCATGGTCTGAACCTTGCTGATGATCTCGCGGACAAAGCCCTCCTGGATCAGTTCAGGTGTAAGGTTTGTATCAAGGACAACGGATGTCTCACCGTCTGTCTCTGTCACATAGCCCTCGCTCTGGGCTGTTTCGATCAATAAGTCTTCCTCTGCAAGCTCGACTCTGTTTCCGGCAATGTCAAGAACGAGAACACCATTATCTCTCAGCTCTTTCATTGCTGCGGTTCCGTCGATCTCGGAGAGTGCGGTACGGATGCCGTTCAGAAGCTTGCCGTATTTCGGTCCTACTGTACGAAGCTGCGGCTTGAAGCTGTAGGAAATGAAGGACTCTACATCATCTGCGAATTTCACTTCTTTTACGTTAAGCTCATCTGCGATGATATCTGTGTAGAATTTATCCATAGCTTTCTCAGCTTTTACATACATGGTTCCGATCGGCTGACGGTTCTTGATATTTGCGGTATTTCTGCATGCACGTCCGAGAACAACGATCTCAAGAAGCTCTTCCATGTTTGCCTCAAGATCCTTGTCGATCCATGCTTCGTTTACCTCCGGGTAATCGCAGAGATGGATACTCTCCGGAGCGTCTGCATCAATGCTTCTTACAAGGTTCTGGTAGATATCCTCAGTCATGAACGGGATCATCGGAGCTGCAGCCTTGGCAACTGTTACCAGTGCTGTGTAAAGTGTCATGTAAGCATTGATCTTATCCTGCTCCATGCCCTTTGCCCAAAAACGCTCACGGCTTCTTCTTACATACCAGTTACTCATATCGTCAACAAATTCCTGGAGTGCTCTTGCAGCCTCCGGAATCTTGTAGGAATCAAGATCCGCATCGACAGTCTTCACCATGGTATTCAGCTTGCTGAGCAGCCATTTATCCATAACCGGAAGCTTATCGTAATTTAAAGTATATTTAGTTGCATCAAAATTGTCAATGTTCGCATACAGTACGAAGAATGCGTAGGTGTTCCACAGAGTGCTCATGAACTTTCTCTGTCCCTCTACAACTGCCTTGCCATGGAAACGGTTCGGAAGCCATGGAGCACTGTTGATGTAGAAATACCAGCGGATCGCATCTGCACCGTATTTGTTCAGTGCATCAAACGGATCTACTGCATTTCCCTTGGACTTACTCATCTTCTGTCCGTTCTCATCCTGTACATGTCCCAGAACGATTACATTCTTATACGGAGCCTTATTGAAAAGCAGTGTGGACTCAGCAAGAAGGGAGTAGAACCATCCTCTTGTCTGGTCAACAGCCTCGGAGATGAAGTCTGCCGGGAACTGCTGCTCGAACAGGTCTTTATTCTCAAATGGATAATGATGCTGTGCAAAAGGCATTGCTCCGGAATCGAACCAGCAGTCGATTACCTCCGGTACACGGTGCATGGTCTTGCCGCAGTCCGGACACTTCATGGTGATATCATCAATGTATGGACGGTGAAGCTCGATGGTCTTCGCACGCTCGTCACCACTCTTCTCATAGAGATCCTGGCGGCTTCCTACGGATTCCATATGTCCGCACTCACACTGCCAGATGTTCAGTGGTGTTCCCCAGTAACGGTTTCTGGAAATACCCCAGTCCTGAACGTTCTCAAGCCAGTCACCGAAACGACCCTTACCGATGCTCTCTGGAATCCAGTTGATAGTATTGTTGTTACGGATCAGATCATCCTTTACTGCAGTCATCTTGATGAACCAGGACTCACGTGCATAGTAGATAAGCGGTGTGTCACATCTCCAGCAGTGCGGATAATCATGCTCGAATTTCGGTGCGTCAAAAAGCTTGCCCTCTTTGTCAAGGTCTGTGAGGACCATCGGGTCCGCTTTCTTTACGAATACACCTGCGTATGGTGTCTCTTTGGTCATGTTGCCCTGTCCGTCTACGAACTGTACGAACGGAAGGTCATACTCACGTCCGACACGGCTGTCATCCTCACCAAATGCAGGTGCGATATGAACGATACCGGTACCATCACTCATGGTAACGTAGTTGTCACAGGTTACGAAATGAGCTTTTTTGTGCTGTTTTGCTGCTGCCTCTCCTGCACATGCAAAAAGCGGCTCATATTCTCTGCGCTCAAGGTCTGTTCCTTTATATTTCTCAAGGATCTCATATGCAGGCTCATCATCCTTTGCAAGCTTGCCGAGAACCTTGTCCAGAAGTGCTTCTGCCATGTAGTAGGTATAACCATCTGCTGCTTTTACCTTACAGTAGATCTCATCCGGGTTTACACAAAGTGCAACGTTGGATGGAAGTGTCCATGGTGTTGTTGTCCATGCCAAGAAGTATGCGTCCTCACCAACAACCTTGAAACGTACGATCGCAGAGCGCTCTTTAACAGTCTTGTAGCCCTGAGAAACCTCCTGTGCGGAAAGAGGAGTTCCGCAGCGTGGGCAATAAGGAACGATCTTAAAGCCTTTATAAAGAAGACCTTTTTCCCAGATCTCTTTCAGCGCCCACCACTCGGACTCGATGAAATTGTTGTCGTATGTTACATACGGATGCTCCATGTCAGCCCAGAAACCAACGGTAGATGAGAAATCCTCCCACATTCCCTTGTATTTCCATACGCTCTCCTTACACTGCTGAATGAACGGCTCCATTCCGTACTCCTCGATCTGCTCCTTGCCGTCAAGGCCAAGCTTCTTCTCAACCTCAAGCTCAACCGGAAGTCCGTGAGTATCCCATCCTGCTTTTCTCGGAACCATGTACCCCTTCATTGTACGGTATCTCGGGATCATATCCTTGATAACTCGTGTCAGAACGTGTCCGATATGTGGCTTACCATTTGCGGTAGGCGGTCCGTCATAGAATGTGTATGTCTCGCCCTCTTTACGGCTGTCCATACTCTTTTCAAAAATCTTGTTGTCTTTCCAGAATTTCTCGACTTCTTTTTCACGGTCAACAAAATTCAGATTCGTGTCAACTTTACGATACACAATATTTACCTCCTGTGTCTGATTACTGGCTGCTGCCTCATCTGTAAGGCCACAGCGGATTGTTTCTTCACAGATACCTGTTCGTGCCAATGCTTCGGGCACTTATAAAAAAAGACCCCATCCTGTAAAAGGACGAAGTCTGATTCGCTGTACCACCTGTTACATTATACGGGCCTGTGTCCGGATCCCTGCGTCTTCTGCTGTGTTCTTATGCTCTGTGTTATGGCGCGGGCTGTTGTTCCATGTCTGTTCATGGCGGACAATTCTTTGTATCTGCCGATATATGTTCCCTGTAACGGAGGAAATCCGTCAGTTCTTACTTAATGATCATCTGTATATCAGATATTCTTCCGGCTGCTGCCGGACAACTTCGGAACTGAAGCTCAGGAGTGATATTCCGCCATATTTACTCGTCCCGGGCTCACACCATCCCCGGTTCGCTGCAAGCTTTCTATATGGCCTACTGTCTCCATCACAGCTTTTTCTATATACGCTGTCTATTATAGGTTGGGGAAAATCCATATGTCAAGTGTTTTCATGGATTTTTCTTATTATATGTCTGTTCACTTCTTCTTAATGGAATTTTCACAGACTGCAAGTGGTTTTTCCGGGAGGAAAGTGGTATACTACTACAGAATCTTGAGGGCAAAAATACAGCGTTTCATTAATACAATGCTATAATTAATGAAATACTGCACCTCATCACAAAACGGGCAAGATTTTTTCGGTTACTGATTCTCAAATGAATAATAACCTTCTCGCCCGGATTTATCACTGAAAGGTATCTTGTTATGAAAAATATGAAAAAACAATCCTTGCGCCGGATCTTTGCAGGCATTCTCGGCATAGGGATCCTGCTCACAGGCGCAGCTCCCTGCGCGGCGGCTGCCTATGGATACGATGAATATGGTGATCCTATCGTCACTGCCACACCGGTTCCTGATGGTCAGGCCGCAGCAGTCACGCCTGCCCACTCCAGCTATTATTCACAGGCTGCCGACACCGATTCCATTGACGGGTGGCCCAAAGGTCCCGGCATCGAAGCACAGGCTGCAGTCCTTATGGATGTAAATACAGAAGCCGTTCTTTATTCCAAAAATGCGGACACACAGCTCTACCCTGCCAGCATCACGAAGATCCTGACTACACTGCTTGCCTGTGAAAATCTGAATGCTAAGACAAACATTACCGTATCTGAAAAAGCTTCCACCAGTGTAACTGCCGGAGATTCCAGTATTTATGCTGCTCCCGGTGAAAAATTCACCAGGGATCAGGCCCTGATGGCTGTCATGCTCCAGTCCGCTAATGAAATGTCTGTCGCCGTTGCGGAAGAAGTTTCCGGCTCTGTAAAGAAATTCGCAGAACTCATGAACTGGCGCGCCAAGCTTTTTGGCTGCAAGAACACACACTTTAACAATCCCAACGGTCTTCCGGATGAGAATCATTACACTACAGCCTCCGACATGGCAAAGATCGCCAAATCCGCCTGGCTAAATCCTCTTTTCCGGCGATACTGCACCAAACGTTATTACGAGATCCCGCCTACCAATAAATTTGCGGAAGCCCGCCAGCTGCTCAATCATCACAAGATGATGAAAAACGGCGAATATTATTATGAAGGCGTCCGTGGCGGAAAAACAGGTTACACGGATGCATCCGGCAACACACTTGTCACCTACTGCAAACGAGGAAATATAACGCTGGTAGCCGTGATCCTGAATTCTACTTCCGCGGCAAATGCTTACAGCGATACCGCTTCTCTTTTTAATTATGGTTTTGAAAATTTTGAAAAGGTGGATATGAAGGTGTCCATGGAGCCAGTCCCGTTTAAGGTACTCCCTTGTGACAAATATATCCTTAAGAATAACGGAAACACCTATCCGTTTTATTATCAGACAAAGGTTTATGTGACTCTTCCAAAAGGTATCAAAAAATCACAGCTTAACAAACGCCAGGCCGTTCTTCAGAATGCTGTCGGCCCACTGCGTCTGAAAAGCAAATATTATTATAAGAAACAAATGGTCGGATGGGGAATGCAATACGAACGAAACATCGTATCAGATCTTCTCCTGGCTTCGTAACATTTTCCTGCGGCGGAGAGATTCGTGCTTTTCACGGATCTCATCCGCCGCTTCTGTATCTTCTGCTCTCAGGGTCTTCACCCCGAAATATTTTCCCTCATCGGTTTTTCGGATCCGGATCTTTCCGGCAACAGGTCCATGCTCATGGCAAAGGGCAAGGCTGTAATACACCTTGGAATTGTTGGTACTGAACCAGCGGATCTTCCTCTTGGCAGGGCATCTGCAAATAGGACACATGGTACTTACCATGGTACGGTCCTTCATCAGACGCTCCTTTGATACAAATTCCCTGGACACAAACTTGTCATGGTCTGTATAAGAAATATAGATCTCGCTGTCTCTGGATTTTGGATTCTGATATACATCCAGGGACGGATGGCGGATCATGCAGGCTTCATCGATCTCCAGGAGTATCCTGGCAGTATAGCTGGCGTCTGCCAGTGCCCGGTGAAAATCCCGGTTTTTGGGAAGTTCCAGATAATCTGTAGCATATTCCAGAGATCGCCTGGATACTCCGTCCTCGAATTTTATGCTGAAAAGTTTCTGCACATCGTAGTAATGCACCGGCCCTGGCATCAGCTTCAGAAGATTATAGTATTTCATATTGCGCTGAAGTTCCATCACATCCTGGTCTCCCCAGGTAAAAAAGCGATACTCCTCCCCGCACCATTCCAGAAATCTGCGGATTGCCCTTGGAAAAGGGATGCCTTTTTCCAGTTCATGATAATCCACGTGGATCACTTCGTGGATACTGTCGTGGATCCAGTGGTACACTTTGGGCTTGATCAGGCACTGAAAGGTATCAACGATCTCTCTTTTTTCATTTAATTTTACTGCCCCGATCTCTATGATCTCAAACGGGAGCCGACTGTCCGGATGTCTTCTTCCATCCGGATTCTGGTTCCATTCCAGGTCAAATACAATATAGTTCATGGGTTTTCTGTCCTCTTATCTGACTGCTCAGCTGCTTCATAAATGCAGCTGTTTCCGGATCGTTGTCCGGCTATTTCATATTTTTGCATTCGGACACAGAATAAATCGCTTCAAACAGCTCCTGCTGGAAGCTTTCTGTATCTGCATCTGTCAGAATCATATCTTTCATTTCGTCTTCTTCGTGTAGCCACCAGCGGAAATCGCATAATGTGGCACCCCGTCCGGCACCGTCTGAACACTCCACATCCAGGAATACTTTTTCTGTTTTAAAGAACTCCGGATGGATGAGATACATAAACGGTACAGCAGCATGGATACTTGCCACGCAGCGATATTTGGAAAAATTTTCAAGTACGTAGCCAGCCATATCTCCACAGGCTCTGGCTGCCGGATCACCGGACTGGCACAGCTTCATAATCTGGTTTCTGGTGAGATTACATTTCAGGGTAGCATCCAGTCCACACATGATCAGTGGGATTCCGGAATCGAATACGATCTTTGCCGCCTCCGGATCTGCGTAGATGTTGAATTCCGCTGCCGGTGTGATGTTTCCGCCTTTTGCTGCGCCGCCTGTAAATACAATTTTTCTGATCTTATTCTTTATTTCAGGAAAAACCTTCAACAGAAGTGCAAGATTAGTCATTGGTGCAGTTTCGATCATTACTACCTGCTCGCCCTCAGGAATGGCATTCAGAATATCACGTATAAAAAGCACTGCATTATCAGAAGCAGCCTCTGATTTTGCTTCCGGCAGTACGCAATGGCCAAGCCCTGTCTCTCCGTGGAATTCTTCCGCATAAATTGCCGCTTTCACAAGAGGACGATCCTGGCCTCCTGCCACCGGAACCTTCAGTCCGTAAAAATCCACCAGCTTCAGTGCATTTTGGGTCACTCTTTCTATCCTGGTACTTCCTGCAGATGTCGTCACTGCAAGCAGCTCCAGTTCATCCTGATGTGCTGCCGCATATGCCAGTGCGATCCCGTCATCGATTCCGGGATCACAGTCCATGATAACCTTGATCTTATCTCCCATATATTCACCTCTGTGAAAACTCTTTCCCCAATTTTATAGTATTGCCGAATTTCCGCTGTTTACCTGTTCCAAGTATAACAGAGTGAGGAAAGAGTGTAAAGTTAATCAGAATTCGTTACTGTTCACTCCGTTCTCAGCAACACGCTTCGCGGAATATTACCAGTAAACAGTAATCAGAATTCACCTCTGTACTTCAGGCTGAAACGTAAAGAACCCCTCTGCCGGACATTGGCAGAGGGGTGGAAAAAAGGGGGTTATATTCATTTATATAAACAAATGCAATGTGCAATTTGGAGCTTTAATATTTGCAATATCCGTTTGGGTTGTTCCGGATATTGTTATTATGCTATATCCCATCACCCGGAGCTTGCAATCCAGTACCGGGGCTTCACAATAAATGCTGATCAATCAATAGAAACAAATTTCTTCTCTTCTGCTTCTTTCTTGGTCTCTTCCTTCGGGAAGGTTACATGAAGGATTCCGTTCTCATATTTCGCATGGATATCTTCATGCTTAATGCTCGAGCCTACATAAAAGCTTCTGTTGCAGGTTCCTGTATAACGTTCTCTGCGAACATATTTACCTTTATCATCCTTCTCGTCCTTCTTCTCTTCTCTGGTTGCCTGAATGTTCAGATAACCATTCTTCAGCTGGATCTTCACATCCTCTTTCTTAAATCCCGGAAGATCGATCTCCAGTTCATAATTGCCATCTACATCACGGATATCTGTCTTCATCATATCCTTCACCTGAGGATAAGCATTGGCAGCTGCCTGACGGCCTGTCGGATATCCCATAAAATCATCAAATAAATCTTCTCCGAAAATACTTGGCATTAACATAACTCATTCCTCCTGATCTATATTCGCTGCGTGCTGCGCAGGCGTTTTTAATTTACTGTTTCTGAAAACATCTGCAAATTCTGTAAGAACTTTCTCCGGAAGATTTCTTTTTTCTCTCTTCCTTTGTTCTGTATGTACTATAACACGCATTATTAGCACTGTCAAGAGGTGAGTGCTAATTTCACACTTTCTTCACATTTTCCGTAATTTTACGATCCATTTTTCCGATACATATGTCTTAAGCGCCGAAGATAGAAGGACTCCCAGGATCAGAAATGGAACTGCCTGAAAAAACACTCCCATAAATACATAAATATAATAACTGCTTTCATAAAAAAGAGCCCACGTCTGCTGAATACAGAAAAGAACATCTGTATCGGGACCATGGATTCCGTATTCAGTGCAGTGGAGATATGCTTCATGAGATCTGTCGAATAATACATTTAATCGATACCGGGACGGTAATAAGGCAGGCTACCGCACCAGATAGCATGGCTGCAACATCCTGGAATAGGAACTGGGAATTAAGAATGATCTCTAGGCTATATTGCTGTGTCTGAATGTATGAAAATAATAAAATAGTTCCTCCAAGATAAGCAAACAGCAACGTATTTACCGTTGTACCGATAATTTCTTTCCCAACCTGATAGCCAGAAGCTGTAAGCTCTTTCGCTGTCAGACTGTTTTTATGAGTCCAGACTTCATATACAGAAGATGTTACAGATAATGCTGTATCGATAACAGCCCCAAGAGTACTGAAAACAGTTACAAATATTCCTACATGAAGCATGTTAATATGAAGGTCCGTACTGTAATAATACATAAAATCGTCTTCCGAAATCTGCAGCTCATTTAACCCGTAACTTCCTGATCTCCATGTAATAATATAAATCGGAATAAACAAAAGTAACATTACCAGCAGTGTAGCCAGAAAAGCCGCCCGCGTCTTTGGATTATTTCCGTTCTGATAAAACAGAGAAATATAACAGACACCTGCACCTGCCACCAATATCAGGAGCAGTACAGGAAAACCGGCAGACATCAGCATAATTGAAAAAAATAAAATTACAATATTCCCCGCCAGTGTCATAATTGACATGGCTCCACGCTCTCCGCCAATCAAGATCACCAGAAAAATTAAAATCAATGCAAGAAAAATGATCATTCTCTGACACCCCTTTTCCGTGATGGTATTTTCATAATCACTGAAGCAATAAAAACAGATACCGGTATTGCCAGTACAATTCCAATACTTTCTATCAGAAAACGACAGATATCATATGGAATGTGGTATCTCACGATCGTTACAAAGCTTATATCATTATTCATCTTAAGTATGAACATGGGAATCATGCCGCTTGCCAAAACAAACAGCAGTACATTTATCATGGTTCCCATAATATCATATCCGATTTCACGACCGGAATGTATCAGTCTTCTCAGAGAAACCGATGGATTTTTCCGCACGATCTCTCCTACTGCTGCGCTGATCGTCACCGTCACATCCATAATTGCACCAAGTCCTGTCAGCATAATATCTGCCCAGAATATATCTGCTGAATTGCCTGTACTTCCAAGGTATTCCAGATTGGAATAATCCAGATCTCCGTACATATAAATAGAAAATTCAAACAATGCCATGATCAGAAACAGAACACACAGTGTTGAAAGAACTGAGGAAAATGTTTTTCTATGAATTCCATTTAAGCAGATCAATGTAGTCAGTGAAAAAAGAACTGCGATGACATTACAGATATTTAAAATATTTTTCCCTTCTGTAAAAGCCTGAAATCCATACGCAAATATGACTGTATTCAGTATCAGTGATATGATCGTGTAAAATCCCTGCTTTCCTGTAATGCAGATCAGAAGAAAAAATAATCCTCCTGCCAGTAATGCCAGATACCCATCCCTTTTTACAGAACGTATCGTTTTTCCGGGGCTTTCCTTTGAACCGCTTAAAAGAACGGTGTCTCCTTTATGATATTTCTTGGTCTGAACCTGAGAAGATGTATATTCATTAGAGACCGTTATTTTTTCCCCTTTATGCGAACCGTTTAATATCCGTGCCGTAATATTCTGAGTATAGTAATATTCTTTTGAGCCCCTGGTTCCTTCTCTGCTCAGAGTCTGTTTTTCTGTTACGGAACATATTTTTGCCAGCGGTGTATGATAAAATCGGGAATTACAGCAGGTAAACAGAACAAAAATAATATATATGCCGGCTAAAAGATATTTTTTGTGAAATATGCAGGATTTCATTAACTTCATTCCCCCTGTAGAAATATTGCAATCGTAAACGCACTGACCGGTTGCCTTTTATCGAAGTAACATTGTACGCTTTTTGAAAGTATCGGTCAATATAAGGTATACAAAAAACAGCAGCAGAACCGTTTTTACAGTTCTGCTGCTGCCCCCATAATTATTTTAACAAATACCTGACTTCAAAAAAGCCATTATTTACAAAGCGCAGAAAATGCATCTGCAACAAACTGAACCTTGGTTCCGATAATAACCTGTACAGAAGTTTTTCCAGGTTTGATCACGCCTGCAACACCTGCAGATTTGATCACCTTATCATTTACAGCTGTAATATCCTTAACCTCAAGTCTCAGTCTTGTGATGCAGTTATCGATGCTTGTGATGTTCTCTTTTCCGCCACAGCCTTCAAGGATCTTCGCGGCAATAGCAGTATAGTCATCATTTGCAAGCTCGATATTCTTCTCTGCCTCAAGATCGTCATCGTCTTCTCTTCCCGGAGTCTTCAGATCAAATTTCTTGATGGCAAAAAGGAATACAACATAGAATACGATAAATGCTGCAATTCCAAGAGGAAGGATGAGCAATGTCTTCTGTGCTGCCGGAAGTGAGGATGAGAAAAGTAAATCCATCGCACCGGCAGAGAAGCTGAAGCCTGCACGGAATCCAAGAGCAACTGTGATCATGGTGAAGATACCGTAAAGTAATGCATAAATTACATAAAGGCCAGGAGCAAGGAACATAAATCCAAACTCGAACGGCTCAGTTACACCACAGATAAATGCACAGATCGCTGCAGATGCAACAAGACCGATGGCAACTTTTTTCTTTGCAGGTTTCGCACATTTAACCATTGCAAGTGCTGCACCAGGAATACCAAACATCATACATGGGAAGAATCCGGACATGTACATTCCAAGGCTCCAGGATACATCTGCAGAGGTTTCACCTGCCCAGAAGTGCTGAAGATCACCAAGTCCGATGGTGTCAAACCAGAATACATTGTTCAGTGCGTGATGTAATCCGGTAGGGATCAACAGACGGTTCAGGAATGCATAGATACCTGCACCAACAACATCCATACCTGCGATTGCTTTTCCTAATGCTACAAGTGCACTGAAAAGTAATGGCCATACAAACAGTAATACAACAGATACGATAATGGAAACCACTCCTGCGATGATCGCTACGCAGCGCTTGCCGCTGAAGAAGGAAAGCCAGTCAGGAAGTTTGGTGCTCTTGAATTTGTTATAGCATGTAGATCCGATGATACCGGCAAGGATTCCGATAAAAGGATTCGCAATTTTGTCAAACGCAAGAGTTTTTGTTGCACTGTCAGCGATTGATGGCATGATGGTTGTAACAAATCCTGTAGAAAGAAGTGTTGTGAGCATCAGCCAGGATGCAAGTGCAGCGATTCCGCCGGTTCCGTCATTCTTTTCTGACATACCGACACCAACACCGATAGCAAAAAGGATTGCCATGTTGTCGATCAGAGCTCCGCCTGCCTTAACCAGAAACAGACCGATCAGATTGGCTGCGCCATGAATGTCTCCACCCTGCATAGTTGCCGGACATAACCAGTATCCGATACCCATGAGGATACCACAGATCGGCAGTACTGCCACTGGAAGCATTAACGCTTTTCCCAGTTTTTGAAGAAATTTCATATATTTCCCCTCCCTTAAAATAAATATATTTGACCGGATTACTCCGGTTATAACACCCCGAAAATTGCTACTATCTCCGGGCTGCTATAAGCCTGTCAGCTGCATGAAGATGATCATGAAAGCTTGAGGACGGCTTCATCCGCCGAAACATCCCCCTCCTTCTGGAGGCTTATCTTTCCGTAATCATCTGTGTTGCAGATCAGAACCGGGATAATCGTGTTTAAACCGGCTTTCTCAATTTTGTCCAGATCAGCCTCTATCAGAAGATCACCCTTTTTAACCTTGTCACCTGCTGCAACGTGCGCTTTAAAGGGTTCGCCCTTAAGTGTGACTGTATCCAGTCCGATATGTATCAGTATTTCCGCGCCCTGAGTGCTTGTCAGCGTAACTGCATGAAGCGTATCAAATACCATTGCCACCTCACCGTCTGCCGGAGCATATATCCTGCCGTCTGCCGGGATCACTGCAAAACCGTCACCCAGTACCTTGTCCGCAAAGACAGGGTCCGGAACCTCCGCAAGGGGAACCACTCTACCCTTGCAGGGTGCATAGATTAAATTTCCTTTATCTTTTCCTTTAAAAAATTTCAGCATATTCTCTTCCTCCCGTTATTTCACCACTTCTTCCGGTATTGATATCCGCGATGTCGATTTGTAAATATGTCTATATATTTTTTATCCGTTCCGGGTTTATATTATATATTTCGTATAATTTTCATTTTTTGATTTTTAGGCATGTGTATATATTAACCATTATTTTCGGTTTTGTCCACATTTTTATCGGTATTTTTCAAAAAAATAAGCTGTAGCACATTAACGCGACAGCTTATGTGAGAATATTCAGTTTACTTCAGCAGTTCTTTTTCTTTCATATTCGTTGTCACCTGAAACTCTCCGTTGATCCGTTGGATCTCGTATACCAGGGGATTATTTCTGGCCCAGCCGGGATCTTTTTCTGCCTGCCGGTTCCAGCTGTACCAGGCGCGGACAAAGCCTTCGTGGATGGTAGATTCCGCTTCCTGGCGGGCCTGGACCGCATCCTGATAATCCACAAAAGTTCCGATATAAAATCGTTTCCCCTTGAATCCGATGGTAGCACGGTATTTTCCATTCCGCAGCTGATAGACGCCACGGAATCCGCTGGTATTATCACTGCGGTGCTTTCTTTTTTCCAGCATCTCCACACAGGTTCCATCTACC
Organism: Blautia massiliensis (ex Durand et al. 2017); assembly: GCF_001487165.1. Classification (GTDB taxonomy): domain Bacteria; phylum Bacillota; class Clostridia; order Lachnospirales; family Lachnospiraceae; genus Blautia_A; species Blautia_A fusiformis. The sequence goes on along the minus strand of NZ_LN913006.1, from coordinate 2,877,199 downwards.
ATATGCAGCTGCCCGGGAAGTTCCTTCCATATCTCCTGTCTCAGACAGCCACAGCTTCTGTAATTACCATGAAGAAGGCCATCCTCTGTCACATCCACTTCATTTCCGCAGTCACACCGACAATGCCAGAACACAGAGCCCTTTTTGCTCCTTTTATCTGTATGATAGAGAGCAGTCAGCCGCCCGAAACGCTGTCCGCTGATGTCGGTGATCCCGCGACCTCTGACATAATGGCCGCAACCGCAGCTGGTACATTTTCCGGCTTTCAGGCTGTGTGCAGTGGAAATATGCATATTCCCGCAGTCACAGCGACATTCCCACCTGGTCCTGCCGTTTTTACTTTCCAGTTTTTTTACTGCCACAAGTTTCCCGAAACGCCGGCCTGTAAGGTCTTCTGCCACCGGTCCTCTCTTGGCACTGTTTTCCGGAATACATCCACAGTCCTTTACAGTCCCACGCATCAGATGTCTGGTATTTACTTTTATCTCATTTCCACAATCACATCTGCACAGCCATACAACATACCTGTTTTCCCGCTCATCCAGTTTTTTCAGTACCGTCAGATGACCAAATCTCTGACCTTCCAGTTTAAGTCCGTTTGCCATCCTCTGTCCCTCACATTTCGTCAAAAAAAGCGATGCGGTAGAAATTTTTCCTGCCGCACCGCTGTCCGGATCCTGTTATTTATCCGTTTTCTTTTTTCTTCTGACAAATACTGCTGCCAGTAATACCACACATCCGGAAACGCAGATCACTGCGATCCATTTTGCAATGTTTGTGTTATCTCCTGTTTTTGGCATAGCTTTTACATGACTGGAACCAGTATTTCCTGCATAGGAAGAAGTTCCCGTATAGGAAGAAGTTCCGGAAGCAGGCGGATTGCTGTCAGGTTTTATCGGCGTGTTCGTTATGGTCGCTGCCGGAGTTCTGGTCGGCACTGCAGTCGGAGTTTTTTCCGGAAGTGGTGTCGGTGTATTTTCCGGTACAGGTGTCGGCGTATCCACAGGATCGTAGGAATTCACAAAGCCGATATCCTGTTTCTCGCTGTTCATCTGTGCATCGGTATGTGCAACCACAACTGCTTCCAGATCACCGGACTCTCCGTTCGTTACTGTTACTTTCACATAATAAACGGTATTGTCATAATGTCCGTTTTCCAGCTTTCCAGGCTGCTGGGAAACGCTGTAAGTGTATACGCCAGGAACAGCATATTCCACTGCAGGAAATTCTGCTTTCCCCGCACCTGTGATCGTGATCGTATTTTCTTCCGGCATGGGTGCTTCGTCCTCACCCTGAAGAATGATCGTATAAGTTTCGTCCGGAGATGGCTTCTCACCTGACAATTCCACGCTGACAGGAATCTTTACTTCCGCAACTCCAGCTGCCATAGCTGAAATCGGAAAAACTGTCAGGCACAGAACCGCAAGCAGGAGCACTGCCGGAAATTTTCGTATATTCGTCTTCATCCCCTCCTTACGTCTCCGGCGAATAAGGTTTCATTACCGCCAGAAGAACTGTTCTTGCATCTGTAAATTCCGAAGAGCAGGTTGACATTGCCAGTATCTGGGAAAAATCTTCGGACTTTCCAATGTTGTCCATCGTCTGCTGATGGACATGTTCCGCGTTTTTTCTGACAAAATCCACAAGTCCGCTGGTGTCCGCCTGCCATTTTCCCGTTGCAAAAATAGAATCCTCAGATGCGGAAACCTGCATACATGCAAAGATTTCCAGCTTGTAGGAACGGTCAGGCAGAATCAGTGTACCTGTAGTGTTTTTGTCAAAAAATTTCTTTTTTCTGTAAAGATCCAGATCTCCGAACATCTTATGCTCTGCCATGTGATGACCATACAGAAGAGAATATTTCCCCTGAAAATTCCTGTCACAGCCGGAATCCAGAAAGATGCTTCCTGACAAAGCAAAATCACCGTATACATCGGTATTGATGTAAGTCAGGTTATCTTCTCCCTGAAGGATCGGATAGTCGATCTTTGTGTGGTCCAGTGTGATCCATCCACAAACGTCCGGATTGATCTTTCGGAGCTCTTCAAAAGAAGCGCCTCCGTCTTTCTGTTCCGGGTCGGGCTTCAGTTTTAAGAGCTGTGACTGAATGTCGTCCACAGCGCCATAGACCTGTGCGTTATCCCAGAGTGCATACCCGGAATACGCCGCCGCCAGGATCAGAAACAATGCTACAATGGCAGTGACCAGAGAGTTGGCTGCTTTCAGAAAAAACTTAGATGCGTTCATACTGCCTCCTCTCTGCTGCCTAGATGATCATTAGTCTTCGTATTTACGTCTTCTGGTGATGAATGCTGCACCTGCGATTACGATCACGCCTGCGAATACGAGGATGTATGGGAGGGTTGTAAGGTTGATGCCGGTGTCAACTTCACCGTTTCTACTGTTTTCGAATGCTGCTGTCTGATTAGCTGCGTTTACACTACCTATGTCACCGCTCTTTGTTGTTGTGTAGCCATCTGCTGCTGTCTCGGTAACAGTATAGGATACTCCATATGGAAGGTTAGCAATGCTGATTGTCTCGCCATGTTTCAATAAGAATGTTGTTTCTTCACCGATTCTAATGGATGCAGGATTTGCTGTATTGCTACCACCGGATACAGCATAAGAACCAGCATATGTTTTTCCCTTTTCACCTGTTAAGGTTACTTTGAACTCGAAGTATTTAGACTGATCACCAAGATTACCTTTAACTGTTTTGGAAATGTTTAATTTACCTGCGGAGTAGGTATTTGTAAATGTAGCAGATTTTTTTCCTTCAGATTCTGTATGAACTGCTGCTACACGAAGTTTTCCATTCTCTCCCTGAATAACAGTTACAACGAGTTTAATGTCATTTCCGTAATAAGTAACACCTGCTGTATGATTATCATCTTTTTCTTTTAATGTGTACTCATAAATACCAACATGTTCATAAGTAGGCAGTGCAACTGTAATATCCCCAGTTGCTCCCTGAACAGTCGCTGCATTCTCAGCAAATGCAGCACCTGTGATTGTTCCAAGTGCCGGAGCTGAAGTTGCCTCGCTATCTTTTACTTTTCCGTCTCCATACTGAACTAATGTGAAAGTCTCTGCTGGAGAAGTTGTTCCCTCATTTGTAAGCTTGTAAGCTTTCTTAATAGTAACCGTTGACTGATCAGTGTACGTAGTGCCTGCATCTGCCGCAAACGCCGTACTTCCCATGGTAAACATGGTGGCTACTGCGATCAAACATGCTAACAGTTTCTTTGTCTTTTTCATAAGAAAATCCTCCTAGAAATATAAATTTATTTATAAGCTCATAAAAAGCAGCTTATACATTTTGACTGTGATGTTCTCCTGAAAATGGGAGAACAGTTACTTTTTTTACAGTTCCCTTCTTCGAAGTATAGTGATCACTTTTGCTTTTACATCCTCTGTGGAGATGGGGCCGAATTCACGGCTGTCTTTTGCATGGGTTCGGTAATCTCCCAGAATAAATACACTGCCTTCCGGAACTGTATAGGGATATGTGATCCCTTCCTTTGCATATGTAGGAAATGCAATTTTTCCTGTCTGGGCTGTTCCGTTTACGAGAAGCGTTCCTGTGTCATCCATTGTGATCACGTCGGTTTCGCATCCCAGAATACGCCCTACGTGAGTTTTGCCGCCGGCTTCATACACGACAACATCTTCTTTTTCAAGATTCTGTTCCAGCCGATAACCGATGAGAAGATCTCCGGCTTCCACTGCCGGGAACATTTCATTATCCGGTGCCTGGCCTATAAGAAAAACCTGTGTAAACAGCAGCCAGCCAACGGCCACGATCAACACGATCCGCCAGAAAAGACGGATGTAGCCTTCCTTTATTTCTGTAGAATATCTTCTTTTCCGGATTGTCTGAGAACAGGTTTGATCTTTTTCAGCACGCATCACCTCCGCACCTCTTCTCTGGAACTATATCCTGTGAACAGTTCAGACATTTGTATCCTGTCCGGTAGTCCCTCTTTCAGCAAGTTCCTTATATTTGCGAATCATGGCATCACAGCTTTTCTGATGGTCAGCGATCAGTGCATCATACCGTGCACGTTCTGCGCTTAAGGATGTTTCATAAATCTGATTCAGCTCTTCCAGCTTTTTCCAGAGATGAACTTCATCCACTCCGCCAAACAGCACCTTCCGAAACCTGACTGTCAGGAACCACTCTTTCAGTTTTTCGTGCTCATGATTTAACGCCTCTGTTTGTGGAAACTGCTCTGCTTTTGGCTCACGATTTCCTTTTTTCCCTGACTGTTTCTTCTTCATCACAACCGCCTTCAGCTCCAACGCTTCCTGCGCCCGAACAACAGTACACCCGCTCCGGTAGCCATAATACCTAACATCAGAATGTATGGTGTTGAGTTAAGATCCACGCCTGTGTCCGGAATGGCTTCTTTGTTGTTGGTGAATTCAACTTGATGCGCCACATTATTATCCATTCTCGAAATAGAGGTTATTTTCGCCTTGCTACTCTCAACAGAAGAATTACCGTCTATCTTATAGGAAGTCTTATATCTGCTACTATTATAATCATCCTCTATAATTATCACCGTTGCTCCAACCGGAACATCTGTCAATGTTATTGTCTCTTTATCAGACAGTGAAGTTTCTGCTGAACCTGAATACGGTTTATCACTGATTTTAAATGAAAGATCCGTATTTCCATTTTTTACAGAAACTGTAAAATGGAATTTTTTACTCTTATCTCCCATACTTCCGGTTACAAGCTTTTTAATATTCACTGATGTATAAAGCAGTGTGTAATGGGCGTAGAAGTTTACGGTACCGTCTGCCAACTCTGCGTCATTTGGTGAATATGGCCACCCTGCATCTAGGATTTTTGAGCTACTATCATTTCCTTCTGGATCCCTTTCCGGATACCATCCATCCAGAATGTAGGTTAATCCATTGACATCTTTTGTACTGCCTATCGCAACTTTTGTTGTTTTATCAACATAATCACCTGTTTTATAGTTTTTCGCATAAACCTGTGTGTAATCCGTCGCACCTGGCTCTTTTACCCAGAATTTTGCAGTAAATGCTTTTTTACTTTTTATACTTAATGCACAGTCTATATGGTACGGATATGTTCCACCGTTATCACGTGAAATTTTACGGGGAGTTAATTTAATTTCAAGAATATCTGATTTGTCAAGACTATCAATATCAATTCCCGTATCTTTACTGATTGTGTTTTTGTAATTCTCCCAGATTGAATTCAATATAAATGTAAAATATGAATCAGTAGTCGTATTTCCACTCTTTACTGTCCAAGTTGTGCCTGTACTTCCATCCGGCCATGAGACAATATACTTCGACACATTTGATTTAATATTCTTATTTTTGTAAACTGTATCTTCTACATAACCATCTTCCCAGGTTGCCCCATCTGTATTAATACTTCCTAAAGTGTTACTGGTTTCCGTTGATGGAGCCCATGCTCCTGTATCATTTGTCCATGGATCTCCTACCGGGTCAGAAAGATAATAAATCGCAGCTTTTCCAGAATATGCTGCTGGTGTTGTAGGTATAGGCGTCGCTGTTGGCCATAGCCATTTAGCCGCCTGCGCTTCCATCTCCACATCCTGCACCTCATCCGATGATGAATCCACATCTTCCGCCGGTGTCACACTCGGCTCTTCCGTAACTGTCGGCTCTTCCGGCAGCTCAGTTACAGTGGGGTCGGCGGGTTGTTCGGTGTCTTCGCCGGGTTCTGCAGATGGCTCTGTTGGTTCTTCTGTGTCTTCAGATGGAGCTTCGATAACATCTGCCGGTTCCTCTGTATTTTCATCTCCGGTTGTCACCGCAGGTTCTTCCGATTGCGATTCATCCACCGACTGCTCATTTTCCGCTTCTGTGGCTGTCAGCTCTTCTGCTTCCTCCTCTGATCCGGGCTGTACTGTTTCAGCATTTTCATTGGCTGTTTCACTGCTGGCCTCTACCGCAAACGCTGAGATGGAAACACTGCAGATCATCGCAAACGCAATACAGACTGCGAGGATCTTCCTCCACAGACGGTGTTTTCCAGATGAATGATTATGTATCATACTTCAAACCTCCTTCTTGTATGCTATGGCAGTCAAAAACAGGCACTGCTCATTACATGTCCATGCCGGTATTTCTGCTCTTTCGCAGAGCACAATACTCTGTGAAAGATTCCCTGCGATCCGTGTAAATTCAACGGTTCTTTCTTCTCTGACGGCGGTTTTTGACGGTTTATTAAAAAACTTAGGCTCCCGGAAATTCTTTTTCCACGGTATCTGCGATCTTCAGTTTTTCCATATTTTTACGTTTCAGGTTCATGGATGAATGTACATAACATTCCAGTGTGATCCGTGTGCTGGAGTGCCCCAGGATCTCCGAAAGACTGCGGATCTCAAATCCGGCCTCCACACACCGTGTCGCAAAACTATGCCGCAAAGTATGGAAATGAACATTTTTCAGATTACAATCTTTCGTATATTGCCTCATGCGATACTGCAGGGTTCTGGGCTCTAGGAAATACCCTGCTTTTCCGGTCAGAACATATGCTTCCAGATCATCTGCTCTCCATTTGTTACAGAGCTTTTCAATATCCTGGTTCATGGGGATTATCCTTACCGACCTTCCACTTTTAGGAACCCCGGTTATGATCCGGGTCCTTTCTTCACTTGCAGGATTGAGATTTTTCAGGCGCTGCATGGTATGACGTACAAAGATGACTTTATTTTCCAGAGAAATATCTTCCCATTTCAGAGCACATACTTCTCCGATGCGCAATCCTGTCAACAATGCCAGCAAAACCCCAAATTTACACGGATCCATGTCCTGTAAAAGATATTCCGTAAACCTTTTCTGTTCTTCACAGGTCAGCACACGCATTTCTTTTCGATCCTGCCTGGGGTATACGATATCCACCGGTTTTGCCAGTGGATTCTGCTTTGTTGTATAATTCAGAATGGAATGCAGCACGGAAAGGATATCCCGCACTGTTTTTGGTGACAATCCTCTTTCATGGACAAGCCTGTAGCTGAATTGTTCTACAAGTATTTCTGAAACAGCCTCTGAAAAATACTGCCCGAGATCAGGCCTGATATATTTTTCCAGGATCGTTGTATATTTTACAAAAGTGGATGGTTTCACGCTGCTTCGTTTCAGATACAGCCATTCATTACAGTAATCTGCAAAGCGATTCCGTTTTCCTCTCACGGGCAGAAGCTGATCATTCATCAGCGCATAACGTGCCTGATTGACCTTATCTCTGGCTTCATGATATGTTTTTCCGTAACAGTAGCCATAGTGTATCCTTCCGTTTATCCGATGCTCTTTGATATATCTGGCTTCCCATCGTCCGTCTTTTCTTTTGTAAATGTTTTCTCCTTTTCTGCTCATTGATCTTTCCTCCTGTTATGCTGAATCTTATAGTCTGTTCACAAATAAGAGTTTTTATCCGCCGGTCTTTTATCCTCTGACGATGACACTGACGGCGAATAGTGTCCTTTTTCGGACACCACAATATTTGCGCCCTATATTATCCGTAAAATATGGCGAAAAACCACGATAAAAAAGCCGGTTTTCAGGAACTTGCACCTTGAATTTCCGAAAAATTTATGGTATTTTTATAGAAACAGAGTATTGTGCTCTGTGAAATTTACCAACTATAATCTAAATAAATAAGCCGTTTTTTAAGCAAAAAAACTCCCTCACATATCAGTTTTTTCTGATATATGAGGGAGTTTCTGATCTTATATTTTATTTCTGTTCTTCAAGCTTTCTTTTTAACATCTGAATTTCTTTTTCCTGAGCTGCAATTTTCTCCTTTTGATTATCAATCTGCTCCTGCATCTGATCAACCATATACTTCACTGTGTTTCTGTCAAGAATCTTTAATTCCTCTGAATACATTTCCATCATCCCTTCCACATTCCGGCATATATTATATATGTGCTCGTACATGACCGTAAACTCCGGATATTTTTTTATTAATTTCACGATTACTTCCGGAGAATCCATACTCAAAAATGCCAGCCATGCATCCAGTTTATCTGTGATACCTTTATTGTGCATATTCTCACGAAAGATGTCAAGCGGAAGAAATACATATTTCTGAAGCAGATTAAGTTCCAATCCTGTATCTGATCTCTGTTGAAAAATATGGCAGTATCTATCTTTATATTTATGAAAATCTCCTGTACTTTTATCAATCAGTACAATTGTATATACACTTTTTATATCCTTATAGGAAAAATTCTCTTTTCTGGTACTTCGGGCATTTTTATATTGCCTTAATAATAGATCAGAAGAATAACATGCGCATCTTTCCCCAGGAAAAGCGTAACCTATTTTTTGCACTTCCACGTTACAATATGAACCATCATCAAATCGTACCAGAATATCCATGATCAAAAGAGACTGCTCATCTGCCAGTCTTGTAGAATCTCCTGGTAAAACTTCGATAATTTTCACCTTTCTCTGAAGCAATACTTCAAGAAAATCCTCTAATCTTTCCGGTACTGTTTCCGGATTCATAATTTCCTTAAAAAATGCATCATACAGCATTTTCACCCCCTTCACTCCCGTACAGAAATCCAGAAATTCCTCTCGCTGTTCTTCTTTCCAGCTATAAAATCTCTCTGTCAGATTTATGTTCTGCTGAATGTCCCGCAAAATCTCCTCGCGGGTTCTTATCATTGGAAAATAAGCCTTTAATTTCGTATTCAATTAATCTTCTCCTTGTCTGATAAAAATGGAACTTTCGTTTCAGATCTGAAACATCTGTGAATGCCATACGGCTAGAATAAGTCTTATAAGATACTTATAGAATATCATATTTTTATCTTACATCCAAGATTTTTCCTTCCTGTTGTTTCTCTGTATTTCGACACAATATTTTATGGCAATCAACCAGATACGGCGCAGACTACAAATATCCTTCTGCAAAAAAACTCCCTCACATATCAGTTTTTTCTGATACATGAGGGAGTTTCTGATTTATGACTGATCTATGATCTATTTTGCTTTATAACGGTAAACGGTTTTTACTGCTGTGCTGTCTTTACCGGTTGTCCAATCACTTTCGGAGGTTGTGGTCTGAGTCTGGAGTTTTTTGTTCTGGTACTGGTTCATGCGGTACCAGGCCTGGCCTCTGGCTCCGTGGCTTCCGTATGCGCCGTTACAGGTAGTTCCGCTGGAGCACCATACCCGGCTGCCGTTCCCGTTCCAGTTCAGCAGATAATAGGTAATGCTCGAGTCATCTCCATCTGCGCCGGAAGCAACTACGGTTACCTGACTGGCTGCTACACTGTCAAAATGTACATAAGAGCCCGTCTGCGCAAAGTTTACATTCTGTCCGGTATTCGGTCCGCAGAAATGATAGTAATAATAGCCCACCAGCTGTCTGGAAGCAGATGTCTCCAGTGGTCTTACAGACTCATAAACACCACCATCATTGACATAGCTGGAGGTTGTTTTCTGATAGGTGTGTTTATACTGGATCGTATATTTATCGGAAGTGATATTCTTGGGAAGCGTATCCACATAAACCCAGTTTTTAGGTTTCGCCTTGATCTTAAAAGTCTTTGTTACGGTTCCGCTGTAATTCCCCTTAAACTTCACCGTTACCTTATAAGTACCAACATTTTTTCTTCCACGGGAATATGACACCTTATAATTGCCGGAACTGATGGTTTTATTATTCGCACCAGTTACTTTTACCTTCGGTGTTTTTACTTTTCCGTCGTATGTATAGCTTGTTGCAGAAAGCTTTATTGTCTTCGGATAATAGATTGTTTTCTTTCCGGTCACCGCACCGCAGGAGCAAAGATACTGGACATATCCGTTCCTGGATGTAGTTGCTTTCTTCACCTGTTTTTTGTAGCTGTGTTTATGAGCTTTTCCGGTAATCTTAAAGGTTTTTGTAACGGTTCCCGAGTAATTGCCTTTAAACCGAACTGTTACCCGGTAAGTTCCAACATATTTTCTTCCGGCAGAATAGGTAACTGTATAGTTGTCTGCACTGATCACCCTGTTGTTGCTGTCTGTAACCTTTACCGTTGGCTTTTTTACTTTTCCATTATAAGTATAGCTTGTTCTGGAAAGCTGTATTTTTTTCGGATAATAGATAATCTGTTTATTCTGTATACTTCCGCAGCTGCACTGCTCCTGTGTATATCCGTTGGCAGTGGTGGTTGCCTTTACTGTTACTCTCTGATAGCTATGTGTATGTGTGACCGGAGCTGCCTGGACAGTGAAATTCACAGAATCCGAAAATGTATATGCATACTGTGCATGATTCACAGATGCCACCGCTACTCTGTAATTCCCCGCCGGCAGTGTGCAGGACCAGTTTGTTCCATTCACTCCATACTGAACTTGCGTCGGATTGGATTCTCCTGCTTTATACACATATACATCATAATATCTGGCATAGCTTGTTGCATTCCAGGAAAACGTTGTGGTCTGATTCGCTTTTCCCGGATTCACGCTCACATATGGCTTGCCCGGTACACGAACGCCCGGATAGATAAAGCCAAGCAGCACCTTGTTGGAATCATAAGGGCGCCTTCCTCCGACTGCATTGGTCAGTGTATATCCATATGCAACTCCATGAGAGGAGGTCTGATCTTTGTCCGTTCTTCCTCCCTCATCTACCGTAAATCTGTTGTTTCCAAGATTAGCTGTTACATAAGCAACATGTCCGTAATAATCTCCGCTCCATACAGCAATAGAACCGGGAACAGGCTCATTTCCTACTGCATAGCCCTGATTGATAGCATTTTGCCACCAGCTTACCGCATTTCCCCATGCAGGCAATGCGATTCCCTGTCTGTCATACACGCACTGCCATGCAAAGCGTGTGCAGGGGATCTCGTATAAGCCATCTCGATCCACATCCTGTGTTGTAGGATAAGGATTACCTGCTGCTGTTACCGTTGCTGCCGGTACCGCACTGAAGGCAGTTACTGCGGACAGCGCAAGGACCATTAATTTTTTCAGAAGCTTCTTTTTCATAGTTTTCTCCTTTCCTGCGGTTTCATCCTTCTTACCGGATAATCCTGATCTGGCACGCCTCCATGGCTTTCAGTGCATTCTCATGACTCTCCGGTGTTACACCTGCGCAGCATGTGGCATCAACACAGATCGGCACTTCCGGAAGGGATGCCTTGATCAGCAGAGCATTGGAGATCACACAGATATCTGTGCAAAGTCCCACAAGAGTAATACTTCCGATTCCTTCATCTTCATCGATCATAGTCAATTCCCCGGCAAGATCGGTGGAGCCGAAGGTTTCTTTATCAATGGGTTCTGTTTTCCTTAAGGCGTCCAGCTCTTCCCGGATCTGCCATCCAGCTGTGCCCCGGATACAGTGAGGAACCGGAAGGTTTTTCCCTTCCTGTGTCTCCAGATAATACGTTTCATGGGTATCCCTTGTAAAAAATACCTTTCCTTCAAAATTCCGGATCTTCTCCTCCACCTTCGGAACAATGGCAGCTGCCTCCTTCGTGCCAAGTGCACCGTCGATGAAATCATTTTGCATGTCTACTACAATGAGAATGTTCTGCATGTTTGTCACCCCTTGTTTCATAATTTATTTCTGTCCGGCAAATTTATGATACCTTTATTGTGCATACTCTCACGGAAGATGTCAAGGTAAAAAGATCCAGTCAAGTGGAGATTCGCATCGGTAATTTTTTTCGGCCACTTACTGCAAACTTAGCCTTTCCTCCCAGCTATCCAGCGTAGCGCTGATAGCTCAGCCAACTACCGAGCAGCCACACTACCCTACCGCCCTGAAAAGCCAGCCCGTGAGGCGTGTGCTGCCTGTCGCCGGACTCTGCAGGAGGGGAGCTGATTCTTGGCTGGCGGAAATCTGCGTTGTTTTACAAAAGTCCGCTGTCTGAGCGGCTGCAAGACGCGAGTTCGGACTTTTGTAAAACGCTTTTAGCAGATTCCCGCCAGCCTAGAAGCCAGCCCCCGACGAAGCCCCGGCGGCAGGCAGCACACGCCTCACGGGCGTCCCTTTTCACAAAAAAAAGCCGAACCAGCCACATCCCGCAGCCAGTTCAGCTCACCCCATACAACTACAAACTCACTCACCATCAACCCAGGCAAGCAGCTTCCCGGTAAAAACCCTATTAAAGAAATGGATCACCGGTCCCAGCCCAAAAGCCGTCACCAGTGTACCAATACCCACAACACCACCAGTCAGATAACAGATCAGCGCACAAAGCACATCATTAGACATCCTGTGCCAGAAATAAGGAATCTTCGGCCATCTCTCTGTCATGATCAGCGAAAGACTATCATAAGGCGCAACCCCCTCATCCGGCATCTGATACATCGACAGTCCCAGACAGCAGATCACAACACCCACACACAGTGCCACCAAACGTACCGGCAGCGTCACAAGCTCCAATCCAAAAACACCAGTATAAATATTATAAAAGAAAGTAGTAATATAAGCCAGACAAACCGCATTCACAACCGTACCGATCCCCAGGAACCTTCTGCCAAAAGCAATCTCAATGATCAGCAGCACAATATTTACAATCAGCTGGAAATTACCATACGCCATACCAATCATATCCGCAACCGCCATATTCATTCCACTGAACGGATCCGTTCCAAGCCCGGCCAGCTTGAAAATTCCAATCCCCATACCTGCAAAAACATTTCCGATACACATGATCAGAACATGCTTCCAGTTAATGTTCTTCAAAAAATCCCCCATAAACCTCATACCTCATCCTCTCTGAAAATATTGTCAGGCAGATATCCACGATCCACCTTCACTGCGCAAGATCCATACCAGATAATACCTTAATAACCAGCCTGCTGCAACGCTTATATTCTATCACACCCCCTCACCCCTGTAAAACATAAAAACCCCAAGAAACAACAAAAAACAACAAAAAAAGACATCCTGCAGACCACATTATATGATCTGCCGGACATCTCTCTTTTTTATATCACGCTGTTAATTCAATTTCACAATCACCAGTCAATCCCGAAGCTCTCATGGCAGAGCCTCGTTATTTCAGATATCCCGAAAAATTTTTTCAATATCCAATATTATTTAATGAACTTAACCTCAGGATAAATTGCCTGCTTGGCAGCCTCTTTACGCTCATTAAATACAACCTTGTTCTCCTCAAACAGGTTACGTCCTTGTGCATCGATAGATACGATCAGCGGCCCAAATTCTTTAACCTTGTTGCACCATAAAGTCTCAGGCATACCAAGCTCATCCCAGTGATGCTCAACAATCTTCTCAACCTCTGTAGCAGCCACAACTGCACATCCAGCCGGGAAAACACAGTGGATAGCACCGAACTCTTTACAAGCACGCTCCGTATTCGGGCCCATACCACCTTTACCAACGATCACTCTGACACCAGTCAGTTTTGTAAACTCATACTCGAACTTCTCCATACGCATGGAAGTTGTCGGTCCTACAGAAACCATTTCATAATCATCCTCTGTACCCTCGATCTTACGAACGATCGGGCCGGCATGGAAAATCGCTTTGTTGCGGATATCATACGGAAGCTCTCTTCCATACTCAACCAGACGACGGTGAGCAACGTCACGGCAGGTCATCAGATCTCCGTCCAGCCATACAATATCGCCGATTTTGATATCAGCCAGGTCTTCTGCGCTTATAGGTGTAATAAGAACTTTTTTATCTCCTCTGATTTCGATCATGATTTTTCCCTCCGTTTATATTAAGCATTAAATTTCCATGTGGAATGAGTATCACAGGTTACTGTAAGATCCGGATTTACAACCAGATGTCCACGACGGTGAGACCAGCATCCAACGTTTACTGCAACACCGATGGTAGATGGATGACGTGCGGTATTCTCAATGTTGACACCCATTACAGAATACTTTCCGCCCATACCCTGCGGTCCAAGGCCGATGGCATTGATACCATCCTCGAGAAGCTTCTCCATTTTTGCTGCGTTTGCGTTATCGTTGTGAGAACCGATCGGACGCATCAGCGCTTTCTTGGAGTTCAGAGCAGCTGTCTCTACAGATGTTCCTACACCAACACCAACAAGAAGTGGAGGACACGCATTCAGTCCGTAAGTTGTCATCTGATCCAGAACGAAATCGGTAACACCCTCATAACCGGCACCTGGCATCAGAACCATTGCTTTTCCAGGAAGGGTACATCCGCCGCCTGCCATGTATGCGTAGATCTCACATTTATCGCTGTTTGGAACAATATCCCACCATACAGTCGGTGTTCCCTTACCAACGTTTTTCTTTGTATTGTACTCATCAAAAGTCTCAACGGAATTATGTCTTAACGGTGCTGCAAAAGTAGCCTGAACAACAGCATCTTTCAGGAGTGCCTCCAGCTCATTGATATACGGGAAATTTGTTCCGCATTTCAGCCAGAACTGAAGAACACCTGTATCCTGACAGCTTGGGCGGTTCAGCTCTACAGCAAGTCCCTGGTTCTTTGTCATGGTCTCATAAAGAACCTTTGGAAGTGCAGCTGTTTCCTGTGATCCAAGCTCTTCAAGTTTATTAACTACGTCATCCGGTAATTTTTTTCCAATATGGGCAACAAAATCTGCTACCATGTCTGTTAATACTTTAACTCCATTTTCCTTAGTCATGATTTACCTCCTGATATGGTTCGATGGTTTAATGTTTTTTAGTTACATAGGTTTTTGTTGGTTGTTTCATCATTAATTTTGGCTGATTAATGGTTAAGATGGCTTTTTTGGCTTATTTATCATTTCTCCTTCACTGTATGGTCAGTGCAGAAGGGAATGAACTTAATCAAAAGTGTTGCTGGTCACAAAGTGAACAGTAACTCAAAAGTTTCTCTCCTTACGGATAGAACGGAAACAGGATCGGCAACAGGATCATACAGATCACAAAGGATACCAGGATCAGCGGCAGACCGGATTTCACATAGTCCTTGAATTTGTATCCTCCAAGACCGACTACCATGGTGTTTGCTGGCATACCGATCGGTGTTGCATATGCACAGGAACCTGCGATAACAGTTGCGATAACAACGGCTCTCGGATCTGCTCCGAGGTTGTTTGCAAGAGATACCGCAATTGGAATCATCAGTGCTGTGGTTGCTGTATTTGACATGAAATTTGTCAGCACACAGGTTACAATAAAGATCACCAGAAGAAGAAGGATCGGACTCGGATCTGCTCCAAGAAGTCCTACGATCTTATCTGCGATCAGTTCTCCGGCTCCGGTTGTATCCAATGCTTTTGCAAGTGTCAGAGAACCGCCGAAAAGGAATACAACTTTCAGGTCAATAGATTTCAGTGCTTCTTTTTCGGAAATAACTCCTGTCAGAACCAGGAGGATCGCTCCGATACATGCGGAAACCTCAATGCTGATGCCGATCTCTTTCTCAAAGATCATTGCAAGGATCACAAGGATCAGTACTACCAGGGAAACAGTCTGTTTCCACTTCGGTACATGGCTGAAATCCTGCTGATCTTCAAGAGCTGCACCGGATGCATTCTTTCCATCCGGAAGGAATTTATATCCGATAAGGACAAAGTAGAGGATTCCGATCAGAAGCATCGGAACTCCAACCGGCGCATACATAAAGAAGCTTGTGGAAAGCCCCATCTCCTGAAGTGCATTCACACCCATCAGGTTTCCGGGTGCACCGATAATAGAAAGGTTTCCGCCAAGTGCTGCGGCAAATACCAGCGGCATCAGAAGACGGCTTCTGGAATAGCCGGACTCATCGGCGATTCCACAGACTACCGGGATCAGCACTGCTGCAGTACCTGTATTGGATAAGAATCCGGACATTACACCTACGATCACCATGATCGCAATGATCAGTGTTTTTTCTGTTCTGGCAAATTTCGTGACCAGTCCTCCGATCTTATTTGCCATTCCTGTTTCGAACAATGCCTGGCCTACTACAAACATGCCAACGCAAAGGATTACGTTACTGTTTACATACTGTGAAAATGTTGTTGTTGCATCCACAACTCCTGTAAGGGTCAGGCCGATCGCACAGATCGAAGCCGTCAGACCAAGAGGAATTTTTTCAAGGATGAAACTGATAATGGTGAACACAAGAAACAGCAATGTGATAGTTGTCTGAGACATTTCTGTACTCTCCTTCCATTTGGTTTTTTCCTGAAAAGTATAGGCCGTACACGTTTCTTTTGATGGTTCCATTATAACCGGTGTACATATAAAAAAACAAATTAATGAAACATATATCCGCATAAAAAATATTTATAGTATCAGTTTTTAATGATAATTTTTGTACATTACTAACATAAAATCAGCGTATCAGCAAATGAATCTGGCAAAAATTATATTTCTATGCTATTTTTATGTAGACACCAAAATACTCTGTCACATCTTTTCCGGACAGAAATGAAAAACTTTACTAAAAAATTTAATCTGACAATTCATCGAGAGAAGGTTTATCATGACACTGAATCAACTACGCTATTTCTGCACAGCCAGCCGCTGCCACAGCATCACAAAGGCAGCCGAAGAATTATATGTGACCCAGCCCACCATTTCCATGGCTATCCGCGATCTGGAGATTGAATTCGGGATCAGCCTTTTTTCCAGAAAAGGAAATCAGCTGAGTCTGACCCAGGAGGGAGAGTCCTTCTACAAAAAAGCTACCTATATCCTTCAATATTGTAATGAGCTTCAGGCCGATTACTCCAGCATGTCCAGGATAAAGCCCCCTCTTCGCATCGGGATCCCTCCCATGCTGAGTACCGTATTTTTTCCGGAGCTGCTTACGGCGTTTCACGAAAAGCACCCGGAAATTGCCGTAGTACTGGAAGAATACGGATCTGTCCGTGCCTGCAATCTGGTACAGGATGACACCCTGGATGTAGCTTTGGTCAATATGGAACAGTATAATATAGATAAATTTCACAACACCGTCCTGGCCAACGACCAGGTGGTTTTCTGTGTGAGCAACGACCACAGGCTGGCAGAAAAAAAATCAGTCACAACAAAAGATATGGTGAAAGAGCAGCTGATCTTTTTCAATGCTGACTCCGTCCAGAATCAGATCCTGAAAATGCGTTTTGAGATGGATGGCCACACACCCAATATCGTTATGCGGAGCAGCCAGATCTACACCACCCTACAATTTGTAAAAACCGGAAAATATGGCTGCTTTCTCTACTCCAGCATGACCGATAACTTTTCCACTTCCAATGTTACCGGTATCCCGCTCAATCCACCTGTCCGCATAAAAATCGGCATGGTATGGAAAAAAAGCAAATATATCAGCGGCGATATGCTGACATTTCTGCATTTCACCCGCATGTATTACAAAGAACATCCGCTGATAGAAAAGTAAATCCCCAAACTTCCAATTATATGTCGATTAATTTTTCTAATAAATGCATTTTTTTTTAAAAAACCATTGAAATCCATCAATTCATGTGATACTCTGTGTTACAGTGTTTTTCTACACAGAACGAATGACCGCCACTACCGTACACAAAAAGGTCCTGGCATCATTCAAAAATAAAAAAACTCAGGAGAGTCTCTTCAAATCAAAAGGGAAGAGCGCCGAAGGTGTACGCAGCACACAAAATGCTGTAAATCTCTCAGGCAAAAGGATGGAGGAAAGAGTAATGTTTACACAAATCAACAACTTTATCACATGGTTTGACGGAGTCGTTTGGGGACTTCCGCTGATCATTCTGATCCTGTTCACAGGAATTCTGTTAACCACTCGGTTAGGTCTTTTACAGGTAAGGCACCTCGGAAAGGCACTGAAATTCATGGTAAAAAATGAAGAAGGCGGCGATGGTGAGGTCACAAGCTTCGGAGCTCTGTGTACTGCGCTTTCAGCAACCATCGGAACCGGAAATATCGTAGGTGTCGCAACTGCTATCGCAGCCGGCGGACCAGGAGCACTTTTCTGGATGATCGTAGCCGCATTCTTCGGAATGGCAACCAAATACGCAGAAGGACTTCTGGCGATCAAGTACCGTACCATTGACAAAGAAGGCCACGTTCTCGGCGGACCTTTCTACTACATCGAAAACGGTATGGGAAAACAATGGAGATGGCTTGCCAAGATCTTCGCATTTTTCGGAGCAGGTGTGGGACTTTTCGGTATCGGAACCTTTACACAGGTAAACGGTATCTCATCTGCAGTTACCAATTTCTTTGACCCGGATAAAGCACACACAGTAGCACTTTTCGGAAATACATATTCCTGGGCAACTGTAGTTGCATGTCTGATACTTACCGTATGTGTAGGACTTGTCGTTCTCGGCGGAATCAAGAGGATCGCAAAGGTATCCCAGGTCGTTGTACCGTTTATGGCAGTTCTCTATGTTGCACTGGCACTGATCATCGTGATCACAAACATCACTGCAGTACCTACAGCGATCGTAACTATCGTAAAATCTGCTTTCACAGGAAGCGCCCTTGCAGGTGGCGCAATGGGAACCATGGTCGTAGCTATGCAGAAGGGTATCGCCCGCGGTATCTTCTCCAATGAGTCCGGTCTTGGTAGTGCCCCGATCGCAGCCGCTGCAGCTCAGACAAAGGAGCCGGTACGTCAGGGTCTTGTATCCATGACAGGTACATTCATCGATACCATCGTGATCTGTACCATGACAGGTCTTTCCATCGTCATCACAGAGACATGGAACACAGGTCTTGAGGGTGTTGCCATCACAACAGCAGCTTTCCAGAAAGGACTTCCTTTCCCGCCGGTTGTAGCATCCTTCTCACTGATGTTGTGCCTGGTATTCTTCGCATTCACAACAATCCTCGGATGGGATTACTACGGTGAAAGATGTCTGGAATACCTGTTCAACAGAAACAAAGCCGCAGTTACAACATACCGCTGGCTGTACATCATCTGCGTATTCATCGGACCATATATGACTGTAGCAGCTGTATGGAACATCGCAGATATCTTCAATGCCCTGATGGCATTCCCGAACCTGATCGCTCTTCTTGCCCTGAGCGGTGTGGTTGTAAAGGAAACTAAGGATTTCTTCAAAAGACATAAAAATTACGAATTCTGATCCCAAATATCGTAATCAAATGTAAACACACACAAACCCATGTTGATCCCCTAATATCATATAAAAAAAGACGCGAACCTTTTTATCTTCCGATAAAAGGCCGCGTCTTTTTTATTTAAAAGCTTTCTATGCCAGCGTCAGGATCTCCATCTGCTGTGTCAGATCCGCTGCATCCAGAATCTCTCCATTTCGGATATCTTTCTTATCAAGCCGGACACACATTTCCTCTCCATCTGTCATATGGAAAAAATTATCCTCCAGAGTAACATCCGCATCAGTAAATCCAATAGCTGTAAACGGGCTGAAGCAGCTGCTTTTTAAATGGATCACAAATGCATCACCTTGCTCCTCCACCTCGGCAGTGATCTCCGGTTTATCCAGCTCCAGATATTTATACGGAACAAGGGTCTCCACATCACAGAGCACATCTCCGTCAGCAAGTGTCACTTCCGCCTCAAGAAAGATCTCATACTTCTTGTCTTCCCATCCGGAAACATCCACCGCCAGGATCGGAGCGGACTCCTGCACACCCATAGTGCCCGTTCCGGTAAGCTTCTCAAGAATCTCGCATTCCATATTTTTCACATAAAAGGCAACCTGATATGACTGTGCGTCCATACTTTCATTTGCCAGATACACCTGCATGATATCCCCATCCATGCACATACTCACCGCCTGTGGCCCATAGAATTTTTTTGCCATATAATGAAGTGCCTTCCAACGGCCAAAGTAGTCGATACTTGCCCAGGATGCCACCGGCCAGTTGTCATTGATCTGCCAGTAAAGGGTACCCATACAGCGGCCTCTGTGACGTCTCCAGTGGTCTACTCCATACTTCATGGCCATTCCCTGAAGGATCTGGCTCACATAGAGAAGCTTGCGGAAATTCTCCGGATAACGGAAATTCTCGGAAAGATAATACAGGATCTTTCCGTTAGCTGCAGGATTTTTCTGGTGGTTCTCCATCACCCTGGAAAAAATATTCCTGTCTTTCTCTTCCGTAAAGCTTTCCACAGTTTTCAGGCACGGAAAAGACTGGAAGCCAAACTCCGAGCAGAAACGAAAATAATGCTTCTGATAATCTGTAAAAGGCTTCTGACCATGCCATACATCCCAGTAGTGACAGTCTCCTCTGTTCTCATCGTCCGGATCATCAAAGCAACCTCCGGAACTTGGGGAAGACTGCCAGAAAAAGGTCTCGCTGTCTGCCGCCCTCACTGCTTTCGGAATCACATACTCAAACATTTTTATGTAGTCCGCACGGAGATATTTCGACTCACTCTGTACCTCCGGCCAGTGATCCCAGGCAGACTCCATCTCATTGTTTCCGCACCACAGGCCAAGGGATGCATGATGACGGAGACGTTTTACATTTTCCGTGATCTCCTTCGTGATATTATCTTCAAATTCTTCTGTAAGATCATAAACATTACATGCGAACATCAGATCCTGCCATACGATCAGTCCCATCTCATCACAAAGATCATAGAAATGATCCGAAGGATAATAACCGCCGCCCCACACACGGACACAGTTAAAATTGGCACGTTTGCAGGATTCCAGAAGATACTTCTGGACCTCCGGTGTGATCCTGGAATAGATGCAGTCCTCCGGAATATAATTTCCCCCCATGGCAAAAATTTTCACGCCATTGACACAGAACGCGAACTCTTTTCCCCAGAGATCTTTTTCCTGGCTGATGGTAAGGGTACGGAGACCGATGCGCTTCGTTATGGTTTCCAGAACTGTGCCATACTCGTCCAGAAGTTCCACCTGAACTTTATATAACGGCTGATCGCCGTAGCCGTTTGGCCACCAGAGCTTCGGGTTGTGGATCGAAGATGTCAGCACTGCTGGATTATTATTCGCTGATACAGTCTCCCCCACTTTGCATACATGGGCTTCCGTTTTTCGGTCGTTAGCACCTGTTCTATGTCCACAGACGCTCTCTGCATCCTCCTGGATCGTCACCCTCACCTGACACTTATCCACAGCATCTCCGCTTACAGCCACAGTTGTACACACATCCACAGCATTATCCCCATGCACCTGTGTGATCTTCACATCCTCAATTCTCGGATGACTGTATGCTTCCAGATAAATATCCCGAAAAATCCCGGCATCAATGGTCTGGGGGCCCCAGTCCCATCCAAACATACAATGAGCCTTCCGGATCAGCTGGTTTCCTTTCATTCCACCGCAGGGAACATAGTGGATCTCTTTATTATCTTCATACTCATAAGCTTCGATATACTTGAATACCGACCGGAATACGATCCGGATCTGATTCTCCCCGGAATGAAGAAATTCTTTCACATCCAGCTTCCAGGTACGATGCATGTTATCTGCAGATCCGGCTTTTTGCCCATTGATATAAATATCTGCAAGAGTATCCAGCCCCTCACAGACCAGAATTATTTTTTCTTCTTTTAGGATATCCTCTGCAGCCACAAATGTTCTGCTGAATTCATAATCCTTCCGGAACAGTTCCCTTGTCACATCCTCATTTGTCCGGTAAAAAGGATCTTCGATCTTCCCGGCACCATAGAGCCCGGAAAGCACAGATCCCGGAACCTGTACCTCACATAATCTGTCATTTCCTGCTTCTGCCAGCTCCCACTGGCCATTTAACATTATTTTCCTCATAAAATATATCTTCTCCTGTAAAAATCCCCTTCGCACGATCTTATATACAGGGCTGTTGTATCAGCCGTACTGTATTTTATTTATAGCCTTCCCCCATAATTCCGGTAATTCTCAATATAATCCAGGATCTCCTCCGGGTCTTTCATGAACCGGCACATACCCACAACATCTCTGGACATAAATTTTTCCCCTGCTGTGTATTCCAGGAGTGCCTGCATGCTGTCGTAATATCCCTGAATATTATAAAGAACGATCGGCCTGTCGATCCGTCCCAGACTCTTCAATGTCAGAATCTCAAAAAACTCCTCATAAGTACCAATTCCCCCAGGTACCACGATGGTCGCATCCGAGCGGCTTTCCAGCAGGTGCTTCCTCTCACGCATATTTTCAGTAAAAATGAACTCTGTACAATGCTCATACAACACTCCCGGCTGGTCAAAAAATCTCGGTGCGATACCCAGGATATAGCCTTTTTCTCTGTCAACACCCCGGGCTGCCGCCCCCATCAGCCCCTCTTTTCCACCTCCGAAAACAAGGCCGTGTCCTCGCTTTCCCATCAGCTGTCCCAGCTCTTCCGTTTTCTCATAATAGATCTTTTTCAGCTCTGCGCTGGACGCTCCATAGATACAAATATTCATGCTTCCGTCTCCTTCCCTGCTGCCTCCACAAATGCCCGTAGAAGCTTCAGCTGCTCCGAAGAATCATACATCATCTCCGGATGCCACTGCACAGCTACTGCAAATGGATGATCGTTTATCTCTGAATATAACTTTTGCCGGCCTCTGCACATGATACTGGCAAAGACCGGCTTTCCGTCATTTCCGATACATCTGGAATGCATCCGAAAATGCCTGTTATTTTATTATAATCTGACATACACATGGGGTCAAGCAATTGCCGCTGCCTGAAGCTCCCGTTTTATTATACGAGAACTTTTTCTACTGCGTCTTTCCATCCGCTGTATTTCTGGTTTCTTTCCTGCGGATTCATGGAGGGGATGAACTGATTGCGGTTCTTCACCTCGAAAATGCTCTCCATCTATAATTTAGGGACTGATCAGTCATACAAGCCATTCTGCTCAAAATCTCTGAACAGGCTAGCTTCTCCATCATCAGCAAATGCATCTGCATCCCCCTGATCGGAGTCATCCTGTCCTCCCTGGATATCTGGGACATCTGCATCCTGGGAATCCTGGGACGTGCTATCCTCAGAGCTGTCCTTGCTATCCTTGCTGGAACTGTCATCTTTACCAAGTTTTACAGTGAGTGTCTTCTCCTTATATTCATTACCATCCAGAACTGCAACCGTCACATCGATCTTTTCCTTCGGCTCATAATACTGAAGCAGCTCAACCAGCTGATCGATACTGGTGATCGTTTTACCATCAAACTCTGTAATGACCATATTCTTGGTAATACCTGCATCATCGGCAGGGCCGCCCTCGGTTACCTTCGAAACAAATACACCCTGCGGGATACCATAAATCTGTACTGCCTCCGTACTTACTGTACTGCCTGTGATACCAAGGATACCATGATTATCCACTTTATCTCTTGCCTTGGCATTCATCATGTTCTCAAGAGAATCCGCAACATCAGAAATTGCAATGGCATAACCCATACCTTCAACCTCAGTAGAAGCAAGCTTGGAAGAGTTAATACCAACAACCTCACCATCCATATTCAGAAGCGCACCGCCACTGTTACCGGGATTGATAGCCGCATCTGTCTGGATCAGGTTCACGCCTTTGTTGATACTGCTGCTGTTATCTGTAGAATCACCCTCGATCTGTCCTGATGCATCTGTCTTACGGTTCTTAGCACTGACAATACCAGTAGTAACGGACTGGCCATAGCCAAGTGCATTACCGATGGCAACAACCTGCTCACCGATCTTCAGATCATCAGAGCTTCCGATCTTTGCAACAGAAATTGCATCCATTGTATCATCCGAAACATCCTTCGTTGCAACAGAAACAACTGCAAGATCCTCGCTTTCATCAAAGCCCTTTACCGTAGCCTCATAAGCATTACCATCTGCAAAGGCAACTGACAAGGTATCGGCACCATCCACAACATGATAGTTTGTGGCGATCAGCAGCTCAGAATCTGTTTTTCCGATGATAATACCGGAACCGCTTCCTTCAACTTCCTGCTCCTGGCTCGGCGCATACTGGGAACCAAACATGCTGTAATAATCCTGAACCTCCTGAACGGACTTGGTTGTGATGGCAACTACAGAAGGCATTGCCTTCTCAGCAACATCTGATACATCCAGACTGCCCTTTGTATCGGAGGATTTTGTATCCTCTGTATCTTCGCTGTCTTTATTTGATTTTTTATCAGACTTCATAAGAGTCAGATTCTCGGAGCTGTCGGTTGCCGCCTGTACGGACTGTGCACCGGAGAAATAATTTATACCTTCATATGCACCAACTCCAATGCCGCCGGCAAGTACTGCACACAGGCTGATGGTTGCACCCTTTTTCATCATTTTCTTTATTTTTAATTTTCTGTTATTGTTCATGGTTAAGTCCTCCCTGGGAAAAAATTCTTCTCTGTTTCCTTTTGATGCTTCAAAGTATATGGGTTAATTGTGTTTACTTTGTGGGAAAAATGTGTTTTATTTGTTAAAACTTTTCACTGTCATCACAACTACAAACCACGCAACCTCAAGAAGAACGATCATTCCACCTGGTTTCAGTCCGGCATAATAGGAAAGAAACAGTCCGGCAATGGTGGTACATACCGCCACGATAATGGCACAGATCAGTGTACCCTTATAGCTTTTTGCCATCTGCATCCCACACGCCACCGGAACTACCAGCATGGAGGAAACGATCAGGGTTCCTACTGTACGGGACGCAATGGAAACTGTCAGAGCCGTCAGAATAGTAAAAAGAAAATTAATATTCCGCACGGAAACACCGGAGATCCTTGCCGCATTTTCATCAAAGCCGATATAAAACAGTTCCCTGTAAAAAAACAGCACTGCTGCCAGTACCAGCACACTGATCACAACTACCAGCGCCAGCTCTCCTTCACTGATGGACACAATACTTCCGAACAAAAAGCTGTTCAGACTGGCACCGTTTTCCACAAAGCCGGACAGCACACCGGCCAGTCCGATCCCGGCAGACATGACGATGGAGATCGCCACCTCCGAATAACGCGGAATTTTTTTGCGGATAGCCTCAATTCCAAGAGCAGCTACGATGCACATCACTACTGCACCGGCTACCGGATTCACTCCAAGTATCAGTCCCAGCACAACACCAGCCAGTGAAGAATGGGAAAGCGCATCTCCGATCATGGACATCCGTTTCAGAACAATGGTGATCCCGATGCAGGGCGTGATCACAGCCAGAAGGATTCCCACCAGAAAAGCCCTCTGCATAAATCCATACTGTAAAATACTCATACTTCGTCGATCCTCCCCTCTTCCGCTTTAAAGAACCGGTTTGCTCCTTTAAACTCACCTGAATTTCCATGAGTAACCATAAGGATCGTCAACCCCTGTTCCTCATTCCGCTTCCTCAGAACTTCTGCAAGTGTTTTCACAGAAACCATATCCATTCCTGTGGTAGGCTCATCCAGGATCAGGATCTTCGGTTTTCCTGCCAGTGCACGTGCCAGCATGACCCTCTGCTGCTGTCCTCCGGAAAGATCTCCGATCCTTCTTTTCCAGAACTCTTCCATTTCCATCTCCGCAAGTGCGGCTTTCAAACGCGGGATCTCTTTTTTTGCCCGGAAACGTGCCTTCCAGGAAGAGGAATACACACCTGTCATCATGATTTCTTCCACAGTCGCCGGAAAATTCTGGTTTCTGCTGATACTGTTCTGTGGAACATATCCCAGATCTCCTTTTCCGAATGTGGCAGAAATATCTTTTCCATTTACGGTGATACTTCCCTCCTGCGCCTTCAGTTCGCCCAGAAGAAGCTTCAGAAATGTACTTTTTCCACTTCCGTTTTCACCGGTAAGGATGGCATAATCGCCATCCTTCACCTCCAGATTCACCTGATCCAGCACAGGTGTCCCTGTATAGTGAAACGAAAGATTTTCTATCAAAATTCCCATAATTTCTCCTTTTTTGTTACAGCTGCTGTCCTGCACCTTCAGTTCAATGCCTTCCTGAGCGCCTCCAGATTCTTCCTCATCACAGAAAAATAATCCTCTCCGGCCTCGATATCCTCCTCACTTAATCCCTCGATCGGATTCAGCACAGCCGTCACCGCATCCACTTCCTTCGCCACTGTCTTCGCCACCTTGGGACTTGCCAGCTCCTCAAAAAATATGGTATGGATGTCGTATTTTTTCGCATACTCGATCACTTCCTGCATCTTGGCAGGATCAGGCTCTGAATCCGGTGTCAGCCCTTCGATAGCCAGCTGCTTCAGATCATAGGCATTGCACAGATATCCAAAAGCCTCATGCGCCACTATGATATCCCGGCTCTTCGTACCTTTCAGACCATCTCTGAACTCCTGATCCAGCTCATCGAATTCACCGGCATATTTCTCATAATTTGCTTCATAATAATCACCGTTCCCAGGATCAGCCTTCACAAAAGCATCTCTGATATTTTTCATTTCCTGCTTTGCACGCATAGGATCAAGCCAGACATGCGGATCTTTTCCTTCATCACCATGAGCATGATCATGTCCTCCATCCAGAAGCTCCACACCATCCGATGCCTCAGACACAACCAGATCCTGATTCTCCAGAGTATCCAGTACATCCTCCGCCCAGTGCTCCAGATCCGCACCATTATAGACAAACACATCTGCATCCTCAAGATTCCGGATATCCGTTGCCGCCGGCTCCCAGTCATGAGGCTCCGTTCCCGCCGGAACCATATCCTTCACCTGAATCCTGTCGCCCCCTACCTTCCGGGCAAAATCATACATTGGATAAAAGCTGGCCATCACCTTCAGTCGGCCATCCTCCACAAATGGCTGTCCCACCGTTCCGGCCCTGTGCAAACCATATCCGGTCACACCGCCCACAACAAGAAGCGTCACTGCCAGAACTGCTACCGCTGTCATCTTCCCTCTGTTAACATTCATTTTTTAAGCCT
Source organism: Blautia massiliensis (ex Durand et al. 2017) (assembly GCF_001487165.1). Classification (GTDB taxonomy): domain Bacteria; phylum Bacillota; class Clostridia; order Lachnospirales; family Lachnospiraceae; genus Blautia_A; species Blautia_A fusiformis. Next base: position 2,850,443 of record NZ_LN913006.1, on the reverse strand, counting down.
CCTGCAGCTGTCACAATATCCATAAAAGATCGTCCGGCTCTGATCAATCTCAAATCCGTGTTCATCCAGCACATGTCCCACAAAATGATCGATACATCCACACTGCAGAGGAATCGTATGCCCACATTCCAGACACACAAGCTTACCGTAATTCTTCCGCTCCTCATCACGTATAAAACGATACTGGGCAGGCGCTCCCTCCACAGACGGAACCTTCAGCACCGCTCCCTCCTTCTGCAGCCGCTCCAGTCCTCTGTATACCGTTGTCCTTCCGATCCGGATCTCTTTTCCACGAAGGAGCTCCATAAACTGATCTATGGTATAAAATGTATCTCCATATTCCTGCAGGCATTCCAGAATTATTTTCTGCTGCCTGGTGCTGTATTTCATTTTTTCTTCCATTATATTTCCTACTCTCTTCTATCAACTGCACCTTACATGGCAGATTTGAATTTGAAAACCGTTTTCATATTACATTCAAATAAGAATTTCGTCAAGATATTTTTGAAGGGAAATAATTTTTGGTATGTTCTTATAAAAGCACTTTATCTCTACCTTCTTTTATGATAAAATATAACCAAGACTTAACCAATAGAAAGAAGGTAGACCTCTATGAAATCACAGCGACTGGACATGATCGAAGAATATGTGCTGGAGCATAAGAACGCTTCTCTCGATACATTATGTGAGAAATTCAACGTATCCAAAAACACCATCAGAAGAGATGTCGATATCCTTCTGAAACGTGGCAGTATCATGAAAGTATATGGCGGTGTCGCAGCACTCGAAACTCCACAGACTCTTCCCCTTCTGTCTTACGAAGAGCGTGGCGGACGTTTTCCTGACGAAAAGAAAGAAATCTGCCGCCGTGCCGCAGAGCTTGTGGCAGAAGACGATACCATCTATATCGATACAGGTACAACCTGCCTGAACCTGGTTGATTTTATTGCAGATAAGCACTGTACGATCCTGACCAACAGCCTGCTTATCTTCAACAAGGCAGCATCCTATCCGAACCTGGATATCATTTCCGTTCCCGGAAAGCTGAACCGCAAGACCCTGTCCTTCACAGGACCGGATATCAATGATTATCTGCAGACCTACAACATTTCCATGGCTTTTATGGCCTGCACAGGTGTAACCATGAAGAGCGGACTTACCAATGCCAGCGCCGAGGAATACATCACCAAAAAAGCCATCGCAGAGAATGCCAACAGCATAATCCTTCTTGCAGACCATTCCAAATTCGGCCGGATCTCTCTTATGACCTATTCTTCCATGGAAAAGCTTGACGCCATCGTAACCGACCAGCCACTTCCTGAAGAATACGACAGCTTCTGCCAGGAGCACGGCATCCGTGTTATGACGATCGATTAAATCGGATATTGTCCCTAAAAAACGGTGCATCTGCCGGAAATCCAGCAGATGCACCGTTTTTGAATATGCTCATTTCATTAGAGGATTTTATCTGAAAAGCAGATCTTACCCGATCTACCTTACAGTGTCATAAATTTATTTATGAAGCTTTCTTAAGCCTCAGTACTTCCTTCCCATGTGCCGACCTTTCTCTTTCCGGCAGCTTCATCGAACCAGTGTGTTGTAACTGTTTTTGCTCTTGTGAAGAAACGATAGCCGTCTTTTCCGAGAACGTGCAGATCGCCGAAGAAGGAATCCTTGTTTCCGGAGAATGGGAAGTATGCTGTCGGAACCGGGATACCAACGTTGATTCCTACCATACCGCCATCTGTCTCCATAGCGAATTTACGGCTGTAATATCCGCTCTGTGTAAAGATACAGGAACCATTTGCAAATGGATTGGCATTCATGACTGCGATGCCTTCCTCGTAATCCTTTACTCGTTTGATACAGGTTACCGGTCCGAAGATCTCACGGTTTCCAACTGTCATCTCCGGTGTTACATGATCAAGAATTGTCGGTCCTACGAAGAATCCGTTCTCATATCCCGGAACTACTACATTACGTCCGTCAAGTACAAGCTCCGCACCCTCATCGATACCCTTCTGGATCCAGTTGCAGATCTTCTCCTTATGGCCTGCATTTACAACCGGGCCGAGATCGGTATCTTCATCATATGCACAGCCAAGCTTCATAGCCTCTGCTTTTTTCTTAAGAAGTGAAACAAATTCGTCTGCGATACTATCCTGTACGCATACAACCGGAAGAGCCATACATCTCATACCTGCGCATCCGTATGTAGAGTTGATGATCGCATTAACAGTAGCCTCAAGGTTGCAGTCCTCAAGTACAAGTGCATGGTTCTTTGCCTCACACTGTGCCTGAACTCGTTTGCCATGAGCTGCTGCCTTGGAATATACCTGTTTACCAACACCTGTTGTTCCTACGAATGTAACAGCCTTTACTCTCTCATCTGTAAGAAGGATATCAGCCTCTACACGGCTGCAGGTCACAAGGTTTACAACACCCTTCGGGAATCCGCCCTCTGTATAGAAGAGCTCCATGATCCTCATAGCTGTAAGTGGTGTCTGGGAGCTTGCTTTCAGTACTACTGTATTTCCACATGCAATAGAAAGTGGAACCATCCAGCCCCATGGGATCATTGCCGGGAAGTTCATCGGAACAATACCAGCAGTTACTCCAAGTGGTTTGCGATATGTAGCTGTATCATATCCTGTAGTTACCTGCATTGCAGCATCGCCCTGGATCATTGTCGGAAGTGCACATGCCTCTTCTGTAGGCTCAATTGCTTTCTGAACATCTCCTCTTGCCTCTTTGATGTTCTTTCCGAGCTCTTTTGCACAAAGTACGGAAAGCTCTTCCTTATGAGCATAAAGAACATCTCTCCATCTGAACATATACTGCTGTCTCTTTGCAAGAGAAAGTGAGGACCATTCCGGGAATGCAGCCTGTGCGGAAGCGATCGCCTCTTCTACCTCATCCGGTGTACAGCAGGGAACCTGCGCGATCACCTCACCTGTACTGGAATCTGTAACATCCATGTATTTCTCTGCCTTTGACTCTTTCCACTCACCGTTTACACAGTAACCCATTTTTTTGATCTCGGCCATTTTAAGATACTCCTTTCGTGCTTACCTTTTTATTCTTAACTTCATAAAAATTTTAGTCATTCTCGTTTTGTTCTGGTCACAGATTATCATTTATTTTTAATTTTGTCAATATAGTATGGTTATATTTTGAGTATATTTTTTCAAAATTATGTGTTAATTTATTCACATTTCATGGTATTCCATGTTCCCTGTATAAACTCTTGAAACGCATGCATTTACAGCCATAAAGCCGCATAGTGTCTTGTCGTTTTTTATTCCATTGCGAGAACAAAAGTTACTCATTTTTGTTATTTTCATAACACACCATTCCACACACACTATTTATTGCTTCCAGCTACGCTGAGACTTTTAGAACTGTGCAATCGGATTCACAGACAAGTAAGGGGTATCGTTGTTCTGTTACAATTACAGATTCCTCTGATCCCGGCATATTTCCTCTGTATTTTCCAGGAACAAGTAAATACATCTGTGCGTCCCTTGCGGACGCGCTCATTTTCGCGACCGCTCGCTTCTTTTCACGGCTTATTGCACCTTTACATACAATCCTGTGCCTGCTTGTCTGATCTACAGCATTTTCATAAATTACTGCAGCAATCAAAAAACAGGATACGGTTATCGTATCCTGCCTTAACTTTTCATTTTCTGTTTTTCGCATATTTCTGACTAACCAAATATGGTCTGCACCAGCACCATATAAAACACCGTTCCCCCTCCTATGCTGAGCAATGTACTCTTCTTCCATTTATGTAATACCACAATGAACAGTATTGCGATCAGCTCCGGCAGTCCGTAATGCGTACTTTCCGGCACATCCTTCAGGCAAAATACCACCAGCAATCCGATCACTGCACAGGGCAGCACTTTTCCCAGATAGGTGATCACAGCCGGCGGTTCCTTTCCTTCCGGGAATATGATAAACGGCAAAAATCGCGTTGTCATAGTCCCCAGGACCACTACCACAACCGTTATGATCTGCTGTGTTATTGTCATAGTCATTCCTTATCCCTCCTGTCCGGCTATATCCCAACTGTCATGCCTGATATTCTCCTGACTTCTGTATACGTTCTTTTTTTCTCTTCTCCTCATGCTTCTTCATTCCCAGGAAGCATAAAACGATCGATGCCATTGACGGAAGGATAAACTTCCCGCTTCCAAAGATCACCAGGCAGATCACAGAGCATACAATTCCGACCAGCGCCGGCTTATGATCTTGTGCATCTTCCCACTGATCAACAAACATAACCACAAACAGTGCGGTCATGACAAAATCAATCCCCTTTGTATTAAAATGGATCACATACCCCAAAAGTGCACCTGAGGTAGCACCTGCCACCCAGTAAAACTGATTCAGCGCATTGACAAAAAACATAAACCATCCACGATCCACGCCTTCCGGTGGCTCTACCGTGCAGTTCACGGTAAATGACTCATCACACATTCCAAAAATAAGATAAAACTTTTTCCATCCGGTATTTTTATATTTCTCCAGCATGGAAAGCCCATAGAATAAATGTCTCGCATTTACCATCAGTGTCAGGAAAAATGCATACACCGGATCAAAGGCTGACAGCAGCAGATTCGCTGTAACAAACTCCATAGAGCCCGCATAAATGAAAAAGCTCATACATAACGGATATACAAAAGAAAATCCTTTACTGCGCATCATAAATCCATAGGACATCCCCAGAAAAAGAAATCCTACACAGATAGGCAAGGTATACGGAAACGCTGCTTTAAATGCTTTTTTCTTCAATGATGTACGTCCCTTCTGTTTTACAATTTCCACAGCTGATGCTGCCCGTCCATGGTAACAAGATCTCCCTCATTGATATCTCTTTCGTACAGGAGACCGTCATCATGTCGCAGACTTGTTTCATTTCCATTTTCATCTTCCATCAGCACTACTGACATAAGTGCTTCACCCGGCTGCCGCTCTTCACAGCCGAAATCCATGTCTTCTTCTATCTTCAGAACCTTATACTGCATGATCAGATTTCCTCAAGCAGCACATCGTTAACAGCCTCATAAGCGTCCTCAAGCGCATCCAGTGCCTCTGTCAGCGTGTCCATCTTCCGGCTGTCCGCATTTTCTTCCTCATAGGCCTCTATCACTTCAGCCATTACATCCTTCAGCTCTTCCAGTGAATTTGCAATGTCCTGCAGCTTCTGATCTTTATCCTCTTTTGATGTGATATTTACGATCTTACTCATGATCCTTCCTCCTGTCGCTTTACTCTCATTCTTTATTCTGATCCTTTATCCTGCATATATCATGCTTTACATGTCATACTCCACATTTACCCATTGTACCATATCCTGCGCGCAGATGCATCGGATATGTTTTCTATCCGCTTTATATAATACCACCGAATTCATAAAAAATTTGGTAAAATCTTACCAAATTACCCGTCTTAGTCTGTTTATACTGATTTTTCCACTCCGGTCTGGTATAATCGATCTAAAGGAGTTTTTCAATTTACAAACCACTCCTTTCCCATTACAAGGAGGCATATTGCCATGAAAGAAAAAACCGAAACCTTTAACCAGGGAAAAAGATATTTCTTTTATATTCTGATGTTCGCCATCCTTGGCTGGTTCATTTTTATGCAGATCTTTGGTGCGGATGAACGTTCTTCCGACACCTCAGCAGCCTCTGTGATCTATTCCGGTACCGTTACCTGGCAGAAACCGGATGGAACCACCCAGGAAATCTCCGTTCCGGGCACCTACAAGGTTCCCGTCGGTGACACGATGGTCCTCACCATCCAGCTTCCCGATGATCTTACAGATACCTGCTTTGCCATCCGTTCTTCCCTGCAGGATGTGGATTTTTATGTAGGGGACAACCTCAGGACCAGCTACTCCACGCATAAAACAAGGCTTGTGGGCAAAAACTCCGCCAGCCGTTATGTTTTCTGCCCGGTTTATGCTTCCGATGCCGGCAAAGAGCTCCGTATTGAACTGACCACCTACACCTCCAATTACACCGGAGTTGTCAATCCTGTTTACTGCGGAAACAAGGCAGATATCTGGATATATATTTTCAGCAGATACGGACTGGAAACCTACATTGCTTTTTTTATCCTGTTTGCCGGAATCGTCACGATCCTGTTCAGTTTCGCTCTGGGATTGGTCTATCATACACGATTTGACACGGAATATCTTGGATGGTGCATGGTTATGGGCGCCGTCTGGATGCTGGGTGAATCCAAGCTCCGTCAGTTCCTAGTCCCCAACGCTTCCGCTCTCGGATCTCTGTGCTTCGTTATGATCCTTTTGTGTCCGCTCCCGATCCTGTTTTTTGCGGACAGTCTCCAGAAAGGGCTGCATCACAGATTTTATGTCTGTCTTGGAAGCATCGCAATGATAAACTTTGCAGTCTGTACGATCCTCACTGCTGCAGGTATCGCAGATTATATCGAAACCATGCCTGTAAGTCACGGAATCCTGGCGATCACCGTTGCCACAATATTTGTACACCTTTTCCAATATATACGCACCGAAAAAAACAAGGCCGACCGGCTTTTGCTCATTGGTCTGCTGGCAGCGATCCTGTGTATTGCCGTTGAAGCAACCTCCGTATACTTTGTCACATTGATGTCCGGACTGTTTGTGGGCGCCGGCATGCTGATCCTGCTCTTTGTCAATATTGTAAGAGCCATCAAAAATGTCCAGGATATAGAACTGAAACGCCAGCAAAGCGAAATCCGCAAAAACCAGGAACAGAATGAAAAAATGTCTCTGCAGATGATACAGACCCTTTCCACCACCATTGAGGCAAAGGATGCGTACACCCGCGGTCATTCCTACCGGGTTGCACAATATGCGGCCCTGATCGCAGAGGAGCTGGGCTGGACACAGGAGGACATCCTGAATCTGAAACGGGCTACTCACCTTCACGACATCGGAAAGATCGGTATCCCGGATCCGTTCCTGAACAAACCGGCACAGCTGACCGATGATGAATACAACCTTATAAAAAAACACACCGTCATCGGTGCCGAGATCCTAAAGGATATAACCCTGATCCCGCATGCGGCAGAAATCGCAAGAAGTCACCATGAGCGTTATGACGGAAAAGGCTATCCGGATGGGCTGGCCGGAACAGAAATCCCCATCCATGCCCGGATCGTGGCTGTTGCCGACTGCTACGATGCCATGAACTCCCGCCGAATATACCGTAATGCGCTTCCACCGGAGGTTGTTTACGAAGAATTCCGCAAAAACCGTGGTACACAGTTCGATCCGGAGATCACAGACATTTTTCTGAAACTGTTAAAGGAAAAGCGGCTGCCTCAGTGGGATCCTTCCCAGGAAGAACCGGACACCTATAACCTTCCGGATATGCAGCTTACCGTCAGCAAATTCATCTCGGACATAATGGCCACCATAAAAAGTCAGGAAGACGCAAAAAGCTATGATTTCCTTACCGGTCTTCCCATGCGTAACCTGGGCGAACGTCTTACCGCGGAATTTATGCAGACACATGATGGATGTCTGGTATTCCTTGATATGGACAACCTGAAAAAGATCAACGACATCTATGGCCACAAAGCCGGCGACCGTGCACTGAAATGTCTTGGAAAGCTGCTTCAGAAACGGGCAGATCAGGGAATTTCCTGCAGACTTGGCGGAGATGAATTCCTGATGTTCCTTCCGGACACAGATCCTGATTCCCTGTCTCTGCAGATGGACGATCTGTTCCAGAAATTTCACAACATCACTACCGATGATCCGGAACTCCGGTTTGCCACACTGTCCGCAGGCCTGTGTCTGTGCAGCACCGATGATTCCTTTGAGGACTGCTATTCCAAAGCAGATAAAGCTCTGTATTACGTAAAACAAAACGGCAAAAACCAGTTCTTTTTCTACCAGCAGATCGACCGCAGCACTCTTGCAGCATCCGGTTCCGGAAAGGATTTGGAGCTTGTGGCAGAGTCCCTTCAGAAAAGCGGCATCTATGTAGGTGCTCTTGATCTGAATTACCGGGATTTCGCACGCCAGTATGAATACATGAGTCAGCTTGTCACACGCAGCCAGTGCAGATGTTATCTGGCGATGATCACCATCGAGACACTTGTGGATACAGTTCCTGATATCGAATCCATTGAGCAGGCTCTGAAATATATGGAACAGGCCATCCGGCAGAATATCCGCCGTGTGGATATCTGTACACGCTACAGTTCCCTGCAGTATCTCATCATACTGTTTGAGCCTGATGAAACGCATATTCCTGATATCATAGAACGTATTTTTACCCAATATTACCGTCAATGTGACAGCCATGATTTCCAGCCATCCTATGAATACCTGGAAATATCTCCACAGAAGTTATAAATACTCCCATGACATGATAAAGCCATAACAAAAAAGAGGTCGTACTTGACGGCCTCTTTTTTGTTAAAGTTTTGCAAAATATCATTAAGACGTGGCTCTGGAATTTTCCTGCATGAAACTTTTTCCGTATGTTCGATACAGATAAACCGCCATGAAAATAGTCACGGCTTCTGCCAGCGGCATCGTCATCCAGATGCCTGCAACCCCTATAAGCTTTGGCAGGATCAATATGAACACAGCCACCAGGATCAAAGAACGCATTGATGAGATCAATGCCGAAATAAAACCTTTTCCCAGGGCAGTAAAATATCCGGAAAGAAATACATTTAAACCAATAAACAGGAAAACCGGACTAAACAGCTTCAGGCCATCCCATGTCAATGTAAATACATTTCCCTCCCCAACGAATAAATGGATGATCTGTTTTCCAAATACAAGTGATACCGTGAGGATCAATACTGAACTGATGGCAATCGTAATAAAACTATATCGTGTTATTTCTCTGATCTTGTCATGATTTTCAGAGCCGTAATTATAGCTTATGATCGGAGCCGCTGCAACGGCAATTCCCATATAAAAAGCGATGAAAAAATAGTAAATATACATAATGATCGTCACAGCCGCAACTCCATCTTCACCAAAATATTGCATGATAATAAGATTAAATAAAAATGTAGTGATCCCGGTAGACATCTCCGTCAGCATTTCACTGCTTCCATTGGTGCAGGATTTCAGAAGAACACTCATGTCGGTCTTCGGTCTGCAAAACCTTATATGGCTGTATTTCAGAAAATAGATAAAGCCGATCAACATGCTTACTGTAATGGAGAGAAATGTTCCCCATGCAGCTCCAAGCGTTCCCAGTCTGAATACAGCCACAAAAATATAGTCGAAAACAATATTAAAAGCCAGACCTGTCAGAGACATGATCATTCCGATGTACGATCTCCCATCCGTCCTCACAAGATATTCAAAAAATAGCTTGAATGACATCGAAACCGATCCTAAAAATATGACAAATGCGTATGGCACCACATGCTCCATCAGGCGCTCACTGCTTCCTAAAAAAATACAGATCGGTTTCAGAAAAAGGATTCCCACAGCTGTAAAAGCAACTGAAAGTACGAACAGCACGATCGTGATAAAAGTAAATATCTCATTTGCTTCCTGTTCTCTTTTTTGTCCCATCCTCTCTCCTATGATGGCACCTGATCCCGTTGCAAGCATGACAGATGTTCCGAAAATAACACAGGTGATCGGAATAACAATATTAATTCCTGCAAGCGCGTCAGAGCCTGCATACCGTGATACAAAAAATCCATCTATCGTTGTATAAAATGATAAAAAGATCATGGTCAGCACTGATGGAACCAGATATTTTAAAAATTGAGGATAAGACATTTTTGCCTCAAAGTATTTCATTTCTATAAAAGCCTCCTGCTTAGTTACATAATCAGTCAAAATCTCTGGTAATGTTCGTAAGCCATTTATTTCTGAAATAATGGATGAACACCACAGGCATTTTTTCGAACTCATCCAGGGTCATTATAAAATATACCCAGACAGGCGGCAGTTTTAAAACATATGCTGCAAGGAAGGTGAGAGGAACTGCAACAAGCCACATAAATATGGAATCTACGATCATTCCGAACCTGGAATCGCCACCTCCTCTGAAGCATCCGCATATAAGACAGGTATTGATACCCTCTCCTACAAGACGCCAGGTTGTCATGATTATAAAAATACCAAGATAATAAATGGCTGTCTCTGTCAGTTTATCCCGGTAGAAGTCCAGTATCATAGGGCGGACTGCCAGAATAATGGCACATCCGATGAGACTTACGATAATTGTTATTCTCAGCATACGTTTTCCATATTCTCTGGCTGTATCCTTGTGATCTTTACCAAGCTCCTGGCTGATAATGATGGTAGTAGCGTTGGCAAAACCGCGACAGGCGATGGCACCAATATTTACCACCATAACAGCAACGGCATTTGCGGCAACCATATCATCGCCAATGTGGCCAAGGATCGCTGCGAACGCTGAACTGGCAAAGCTCCAGACAACATCATTTATCACAGCCGGAGAAGCAATTTTCATAAAGTCCCTGAACAGAATACCGGATTTCGCACAGAAATATTTTATCCGAAATCTGACATCGGAGCTGTTTAATGAATAGATGAGACAGATCAATACCTCTGCGATCCTGGCAATAACAGTACCAAGGGCAACACCGGTAACACCAAGCTTTGGAAGTCCAAACAGGCCAAAGATAAAGGTGGCATTACAAAATACATTGACACAAAGCGATACAATGTATGTAACAGAAGGCAGCATTATTTTTCCGACACTTCGAAGGGCACTCATGAAAACCTGAGAGAATCCCATAAACATAAAGGAAAACGAGATCACCTTCAAATACTCGCTGCCGGCAGCAATCGTATCCGGACTGTTTGTAAAAATCTTCATGATCGTAGTCGGCATGGAAAAGGAGATAACGAAAAATACAAGAGAAACGATCAGTGAGATCCGCTCCGCCAGGCCGAGAATCTTTTCTACTGTCTTTTTATCACCCTTTCCCCAGTACTGGGCACATAAAACCGAAGTACCTGTAGCCATGCCATAATACAAACAGAAAAGAATAAATGTGTACTGGTTGGCAAGAGATGAAGCTGACATGGCAGTCTGGCTTACATATCCCAGCATTACAGTATCCGCAACATTTACTAATGTTCCGATCAGATTTTGGATCATGATCGGAAATGCTAATTTTGATGCATATTTTAAAAAATCTTTTTTATTCAGCATCGGTCAGATCCTCCGTGAATTCCGATAAGATATTTACTTATGAAGAATAGTATATCATATACCCTACAAAACCGCGAGGTTTTTTCAGTACTCTTTCCAATATAATCCTCAATTGTATACTATATTTCACCCTCTGGTCATATTTCCATTGTACATAAAAAAAACAATATCACTTTAACGCAAAAAATCATTCTATTTTTTCACTTCTATGATATAATATTTTATTGTGAAACTAATAAAACGAGGTGAACCAGGTGAAGAAAAAAACAATTGTACCTCTTATCGTTTTTTTACTGGGCATATGCCTTGTTGGTTTAATTGTATACAAAATAGACTCACATGAAACTGAACAACAACACATAAAAGCACAATTAAATGCAACAACCTACGGCGAACGTATAAAAAATGAGATTACAAATGGAATTGCGATCACAGATACGCTAAAGCAGGTCCTGATCAGTGAAAACGGAAAGATCAGTCAGTTTGACACAATTGCGGAAAATATTATGTCTGACGTTATTGAAAGCATACAGCTTGCTCCGGATGGTAATGTAACAGATATTTATCCTTCTGAGGGAACGGAAGCGAGTAAGATCGATCTGCTCCAGGATAAAGATTGCAGCAAAATTTCCTGTTACGCAAGAGACAATCACGTGATCATTACACAAGGTCCTTTCGATTTAAAACGGGGCGGCTGTGGAATTGCTGTCCGCAATCCAGTCTACCTGAAAGATGAAAACAACCAGGAATATTTCTGGGGATTTACCATTGTTATCCTGCGTGTTCCTGACATTTTTTCAGATGCGATCAGTGCACTTTCGGATTTCGGATATGAATACAGACTCTCAAAAACCGACGTTCCCTGGAGCGATACTTATAAAGTTGTTTATCAGTCAGACGACCAATTAACTCATACTGTTTCTTATGGTTTTACGATAGGGGAAGAGAACTGGAAATTAGAAGTAGCTCCTGAAAGCGGATGGAGAGACCTTAGATTACTGATAATCGTCGGCGGAATGTTTACTACTGTCGTTTTACTTTTCTCAGGTCTTACCCGGGTATGGTTAGTATCGAAAGAAAATAAAAACAAATTTCAAATACTGGCACACACAGATTCTCTCACCGATATTTACAACCGCTATGGATTTGATGAATTAGCCGAAAGGATGATCACTAAAAATCCAAAAACGCATTTTGTGGCCGCACTCCTTGATATTGATGACTTTAAGTTTATTAATGATATTTACGGACATGTCTATGGAGACAGGGCACTAAAGAGTCTTACAGATAGCATGAAGGCTTTTTTCCCAAAAAACACATTACTGGGAAGAAACGGTGGCGATGAGTTCTGCATTCTTCTGCCGGATCATACCTATAAAGAAGCGGGAGAACTGCTGCTGCAATTTACCAAGCTTCCAAAGACATTTTCATGTAAGGGAAAAGAATATCCGTTTTTTATTTCTCTCGGATATGCAGAATATCCAACCTTTGCATCCAGCCGTTCACAGCTTATGCGCTGTGCAGATGCAGCACTTTATGAAATAAAGCTTCACGGAAAAAACGGATGTATGGCTTACAGGGAGGGGCTCCGGTCAGGAGTCCGCAAACAGCTCGGATTTGCATTCAAGGATATCTCTGAACACCTTCCGGGTGCATTTATCATATACAGAGCGGACAAAGATGATGATGAACTCCTGTATGCAAACCATGAGTTCCTTCAAATGACCGGATATAAAAATATAGATGAACTCTTCAGCCTTACAAGGAAAAGCTTCCACAACCTGATCAGGGAAGATGAACAACAGCAGATAGAAACAAGCATCTGGAAACAGATCGATGCCGGCAATAACAATGACTATATCCACTTTCATCTTCGAAAAGCAGACGGCACTTACCTTTCTGTTCTTGATCACGGAAGGATTGTGGACAGCCAGCAATACGGAAGAGTATTTTATGTATTGTTTATGGACTGGGAAGCTATGCATGTTCATTACAGTGATAAATTTTCCGGCTAAGGTACAGACATCTCAGTCTGTATCTTAGCCGGCTGTTTTTTTTCCTGAACAATTCAACATCTTATAATATGTATTCCATCTGCCTTTCTTTTGTCCGCATTCCCATTTTTTCATAAAATTTTTCTGCTGAAGTATTTCCTGCCCACACATTCAATGTCACTTCATAGCATCCCAGCTGCTTTGCTTCTTTTTTTACATATTCAAACAGACTTTCCCCAATATGCTGTCCTCGTGTCTCCTGATCGACACACAGGTCATCTATAAAAAGAGATTTAAACGGTACCATATTGTTTGAAAAAGGCTGCTCCTTTAATTGACAAAATGCATACCCCACACAAACATCAGCCTCATCCGCTGCAACATATACTGGCTTTTCTTCATTTTTCAAAAGCTCTGTCAATTCGTCTGTCGTATATTTTGTTGTGCCCGGAATAAAAATATCAGGCCTTATATCTGCATGGATCTGCAGCACCTGTCCTAACAATTCCAGAATCCTCGGAATATCTTTTTCTTCTGCTTTTCTGATGAGCATTTTTTTCCTCCTGTTTTTCAATAACTGGTTTCACAGATTCTTTATACATACACCATAATACCATCGTGTGAACGCTTATAACAATAAAATCTCTTTAAGCAGTCTCACTTTCCTTTTGCATTATAATGAAAAAGTTTATCGTTTTCCGTGATGTATATCACATTTTTATTCCTGAATCCGTATCATTACAGACAGTCAGCTCAAAATGGTTTCTGTTTGTTTTTATAAGCCCTTCTTTTTGCAGCTTTGATATCTCCGAAGACATTGCCGCACGGTCAATGCAAAGATAATCTGCCAGCTGCTGCCGGTCAAAAGGAATATCAAAGGATAACGATGCCTGTCTGATAGATACCGACGACAGATAGGACAACAGCTTATCCCTTGTCGTTCGCTTGCCCACATGTGTGATCTTATCGTTGAGGATCAGGATCTTATTTGCCAAGACACCGACCAGGTTACGGATCAGCTTCTGATGATGCTCACATACTATTGGGCAGGAAACCAGAAGCCTTTGAACATTTAATAAAATAATCTCACAATCTTCGTCTGCTACCACACTGACATTCAGAACAGCTCCCGGACTTGCTGCATATGGTTCACCAAAAAAATCTCCCGCATGACATTTTGACAGAATATTCCGATGTCCCCACAGGTCTTCCTGAATAACAAGAACACAGCCTGCCACCACAAGTCCCATTACTTCGGTAGAGTCTCCGGCTCTGAAAATATAAGAATCCCGTTTTCTGGAGATCGTTGCTGCATTTACACAATGCAGTATGGATAATATCTCATTATCAGTAAGACCTTTAAAGAAAGGGCTCGTTCTTAGAATGGGTAAATATTTTTTCAAAATTAATCCTCCTGTTGGAAATCAAACATACACGTTGTAATTATTATACTATACTCCTAACAGAAACCAAGGATAAATACTACTAGTCGAGGATAAAATAATAAGAAAGATCCTTCGAAAAAATCACAGGATAAAAGGAGAATACAATAATGGATAAAAAAATGTTTTGTTTTCAGTGTGAACAGACAGTCGGATGTACCGGCTGTACCGGAAATGCCGGTGTCTGTGGAAAAAAAGCAGATACAGCGAAATTACAGGACGAACTGACAGGTGCGTTGATCAGTCTGGCTAAAGCTGCCGACAGCACGGAAACTATTTCAAAAAGAACCGGACAGATCATAATCGAAGGACTGTTTACTACAGTTACAAATGTAAGTTTTGACAATGCAGCAATCGAAAATATGATACAAAAAGTCAGAGCTGAAAAAGAAAGACTGGCTCCTGACTGCAGAACAAAGGAATATGATCTTCAGCAGCTGTGGAATGCCAATGAAGATATCCGCTCCTTGAAATCTCTTATTCTCTTTGGTATCCGCGGAATGGCTGCCTATGCCTATCATGCAAATGTTCTGAATTATGAAGATGCCGAAGTGAATCAGTTCTTCTGCGAGGCATTATCTAAGATCGGTTATGAAGAAAGCACAGAAGCACTGCTTTCCACAGTACTCAAAACAGGAGAGATCAATCTGAAGTGCATGGCACTTCTTGATAAGGCAAATACAGAAACCTATGGAACACCAGAGCCAACTGATGTTACACTTACGGTAGAAAAAGGGCCTTTTATTGTCGTGACCGGACATGATCTGAAAGATCTGCAGCTTTTGCTTGAACAGACTGAGGGAAAAGGAATCAATATCTATACACATGGTGAAATGCTCCCTGCCCATGCCTATCCATTCTTAAAGAAATACTCTCACCTGAAAGGCAATTTCGGAACTGCATGGCAGAATCAGCAGAAAGAATTTGACCATCTTCCGGCCCCTATCCTCTACACTACCAACTGTCTGATGCCTCCAAAAAGCAGCTACGCTGACAGAGTATTTACAACAGAAGTGGTTGCCTTCCCGGGAGCTGTTCATATTGACGAGAAGAAAGACTTCACACCAGTTATTGAAAAAGCACTGGAGCTGGGCGGTTACAAAGAAGATCAGATGTTCTCCGGTATCAACGGCGGAAAAAAAGTGACAACCGGTTTTGGTCATGCAGCCATCCTGTCCCATGCAGGTACTGTAGTAGAAGCCGTAAAATCAGGCGCGATCCGCCATTTCTTCCTGGTTGCCGGCTGTGATGGTGCCAAGCCAGGTCGAAACTATTATACGGAATTTGTGAAGCAGACACCTTCTGACAGTATTGTCCTCACCCTGGCATGTGGAAAATTCCGTTTCAATGATCTCGATCTGGGAGAGATCGGTGGTCTGCCACGACTGATGGATATGGGACAGTGTAATGATGCTTATGGTGCAATCCAGGTTGCTGTGGCACTTGCAGATGCATTTGGATGTTCTGTAAATGAGCTTCCGCTTTCCTTCGTTCTCTCCTGGTATGAACAGAAAGCAGTCTGCATCCTGTTAACCCTCCTGCACCTGGGTATCAAAAATATCCGTCTTGGTCCTTCTCTTCCGGCATTCCTTTCTCCTAATATTCTGAACTTTCTGGTTGAAAATTATGGTATTGCACCTATTACCACACCGGAAGAAGATATCAAAGCACTGATGAACCAGTAAAAGTAAATTTTTCAAAGCCTTTACAAAATCAACAAAGCCGATACAGGATTCCAAAAGTCCTGCATCGGCTTTATTTACAGGTCTAAAGACTCGGATCAGCCGACAACACTTTTAAACATGTGCAGCGATATTCTGATGGAGTTAAATGATAACGTTTTTTAAACAATCTGCAAAAATAATCAACGTTATGAAATCCGCTTTCATAGGCGATCGTTTTTACTTTTTTATTTGTATTTTTCAATAACCAGGAAGCTGCCTGAAGTCGATATCCTATCAGATAATTAACCGGTGTAGTATGTAAAAAACGGTGGAACAAATTAAGTGCAGTACTTTTGCTGATTCCTATATGCGAAGCAATTTCATCCAGAGACAAATTGCGATTATAGTTTTCATGTATATATTGCATGATCAACTGCACTCTTTTCTGTGCAACTTCATCCACTGTCTGTACATCTCCTTTATCAGATAACTTTACATTTTCATAAAAAGT
The DNA here is from genome assembly GCF_001487165.1 of Blautia massiliensis (ex Durand et al. 2017). GTDB lineage: Bacteria > Bacillota > Clostridia > Lachnospirales > Lachnospiraceae > Blautia_A > Blautia_A fusiformis. The sequence continues at coordinate 2,833,640 of NZ_LN913006.1, read as the reverse complement.
CAGCCATAAATCCTGCAGCAATGCCAAAGTAGCAAGTTCTTTTATTTTGTCATTCCTCTGTATTTCCATTATTTTTATCATAGTTTGTATGATCTTTGTTTGCCATAATTCATCAGTCTGAAAACGCTGGAAATATATATTCGATGAAATGATTGGCAAGATATATTTCTTATAGATCAGGCTGTTCTCCGGCGCAATAAATTCCGGCATACATACAAAGTTAGGAATGATACCACCTGATGATGCGTAAAAGCGGTGCAATATTTTAGAATTAATAAAAATTGCTTCTCCTTCTGACAATATAATCTGTTTTTCTCCTATTCCGCATGTAACTTGTCCGGACTCGACATATAAAAACTCAAATTCTCTGTGCCAGTGCCACTCAATACAATGAAAATCAAACAATTCCAGATTATCATAATAATACTGGAACGGATAATCACTGCTTCCATGCTGTTTAATTTCCATGAACTCCTCGTCTGTAAGTATTTTATTATAATCCATCCCATATCACGTTCTTTCTTTTTTACGATATTATACAGTATTTCTATAATTTAATTCAATGTATATATCTGATATTTGCTATATAATCAAGTAAAAAAAGAAAAGAGGTATTCTTATGATTTTTAAATGGATGAATGAAAGTGAGATCAACATTGAGGGCGACAAAATTGAAATAACCGCACCACCCAGAACAGACTTTTTTGTAGAAGTATTGATGAATGTGAAGATTGAACATAAGACTGTTAAAAACATTCGGAGAGGAAAATAAAAAATGAATGCTGTAAAAAAAAACTAACTACCATAAGACAAAAATAGCCTGTTATATGGGATTTATCACACAGGCTATTGCGGCAAACTTCGCACCGCTTCTTTTTTTGAAATTTCACAGTGACTACCATATTTCTCTCGGTAACATTGCTCTGATATCCACTTTCTTCTTTTTCACACAGCTTCTGGTTGATCTGTTCTGTGCCAAATTCGTAGATCATATCGGATATCGTGTGTGCATTGTTGCATCAGAAATATTTGCTGCATTGGGTCTGCTTGGACTGGCATTTTTACCTGATTTTTTACCTGATCCTTTTATTGGAATTATATGTAGTGTTATTGTTTATGCCATCGGAAGCGGTTTAATAGAAGTACTTTGCAGTCCTATTATCGAGGCCTGTCCGTTTGAAAACAAAGAAGCAACTATGAGTCTGCTCCATTCATTTTACTGTTGGGGAGCTGTTGGGACAATTTTGATTTCCAGCTTATTTTTCCTGATATTTGGAATAGACAGTTGGAAGTGGCTCGCCGTAATATGGGCAATCATTCCTGCAATTAATACTTATAACTTCATGACCTGTCCCATCGAATCTCTGGTTGACAATGGTTCTGGAATGGAAATTAAGGATCTGTTTTCCAAGCCATTTTTCTGGGTTGCAATATGTCTGATGATCTGTTCCGGAGCTTCTGAACTTGCAATGGCTCAATGGGCATCTGCTTATGCAGAATCAGCACTGGGATTATCAAAAGCTCTGGGAGATCTAACAGGTCCATGTATGTTTGCAGTAACAATGGGAATCAGCCGTATAATTTTTGGTAAATATGGAGAACAGTTAGATTTAATGAAGTTTATGAGTGGTTCAGGCATATTATGCGTTGTCTGTTATCTGCTTACTGCTTTGTCATCCAACCCGATCATCGGACTGATCGGTTGTATTGCATGTGGATTTTCAGTTGGAATCATGTGGCCTGGAACCATCAGTATTTCCTCAAAAACTTTTCCAACAGGTGGAACGGCTATGTTCTCTCTTCTTGCCATGGCAGGAGATTTAGGTGGCAGCATTGGACCTGGAATTGTTGGTCGTATCACCCAGAATGCTGGAAATAATATTAAGATCGGCATGGGATTCGGACTTATTTTTCCAGTAATTCTATTGTTTATGTTATTCCTGCTGTATCGGAAGAAGATATCAAAGCACTGACTTATTGATTGTAATTATATTTTTTCACTCTGCAAACCCGGAAGCTGTATCATCACTTTGTTGCCAGATACTATAGACCTGATACAACATTGATCGGATCCTCTTCCATAAACTTCTTTATATTATCCGCCAGAATAGAAACCAGCCGCTGTCTTGTTTCAAGTCCTTTCCATCCCATATGCGGCGTCAAAAGGACATGATCCATAGTATAAAGAGGGTTGGTTTCTTCAGGTGGTTCGGTTTCCTGAACATCAAGTCCGGCTCCTGCAATCGTACCATTTTCCAATGCTTCTATAAGAGCAGCCTCATCAATAAGTGCACCTCTTGAGGTATTAATGATAAACGCTGAGGGCTTCATAAGTGATAAAGTCTCTTTGTTGATCATATGTTTTGTACTTTCCGTCAATGGACAGTGCATGGAAACATAATCACTATTCCTGAGTAATTCCTCAAGCGATACATAGCGGATACCTTTCTCATCCTCTCTCGGTGTCCTGGTATATACAAGTATGTTCATATCCAACGCCTGTGCGATCTGGATAACTTTCCTGCCAATATGTCCTGCACCTATAACACCAAGTGTTTTACCATTTACCTCAACATGCGGAACCTGAAGATTTCTGGTAAAATTGTCATGATTTCCGCATGCCAGCATCTTCATCTGTACCTGCATTGCAGAACTCAGATTTAATATCATCATAATCGCAGTATGTGCCACACGTTCTGTGCTGTATGCCGGGATATTGCAGACTGTAATCCCCTTCTTCCGTGCTGCTTCAAGATCAATATTATTATATCCTGTACCTGCCTCGCAGATCAGTTTAACAGATTCCGGGAATTTCTGTATCATTTCTGCACTCACAGACATCTCCTTTGTTACAATGATATCTGCACCCTGAATACGCTCTGACAGCTGCTGTTCTGTTGTATCATCATATACTGTAACATCAGAAGATAAAACGGAAAAATCCAGCTTCCCATCAAAATTCATCTTCTTTGCATTCAATACCACACATTTATCGTTCATACTATAAATTCCTCCTTAAATTACTTTAGGCTATCGGGATTATACCGCTTTATCAGTCGGCCATGATCTCCGAAGAGCCACATAGGATATTAAAAAGTTTGCAAACCAACCGGCTGGTACAGCAAGCCAGACAAATACAATGCCAAAACGCGGTGCACAGATCAAAGCAACAGACAGGCGGATCGCCAGGTTTACCATATTTGCAATGAGGAACGGGCGCATGATCCCAAGACCACGAAGAACCCCATCGGTTGCCATTTTGATTCCCATAAAGATGAAGAAGTAACTAAGCCATCTCATATAGCCCTCGGATACCTGATAGGCCAGGGCAGTTCCATCTTTACCAAGGAATAGCGAGGAAATCTGCGTGTGCAGTGTTTCAATGACTATAAAAGCAAGAACTGCAAAACATACATCTAACACCAGTGCAGCGTGATATCCTTTTTTGATCCGTTCAATTTTCTTTGCGCCAAGATTCTGGGAAACATATGGGGAAACCGCATTGCCAATAGAAACAAAAATCAATGAAAAAACATTCTCTACCCGCATCGTCGCCGCATACCCCGCAAGTGCCTGTGTACCGAAGGGATTTACAACAGCCTGTACGATCATCATACCGATGGACACTGTAGACTGCTGAAGAACCGAAGGTACAGCAATTTGAAGCATGGAATGTAACTCCTGCCTGTCAAACCAGTCAAAGCGACTTTTATATCGACGCATCCGGCTAAGGAAAAGCAAAAGTGAAAACACCGCAGAAATTCCCTGTGCTATAAGAGTCGCAAGGGCTGCACCAAACACACCGAGACCAAGTCCGGCCACCATCCAGAGATCCATAAAAATATTTAAGATTGACGAAAATATCAGGAGCCCCAGCGGGATTTTTGATTCGCCTATGGAAGTAAACATATTGGAAAGAATGTTATACATAAACAGAAACGGAAATCCCACGAAATAGACCCTCAGATATAACACTGCATCATCCAGTATATCGCCAGGGGTTTGTAACACACTCATCATCCAGTGGGAAAAGCAAAATCCAAAAACCCCAAGGACTATACTTAGAATTAAAAAGCTAAACAAGGATGTTGACACGATGGTCTTCATTTTTCCATACTCCCTGGCACCGAAATAGCGGCTCACCAGCACACCGGCACCGACACCTGCCCCCAGTGCCACACAAATAAAAACATTGGTCAGCGCTGCACAGGCCCCGACAGCTGCAAGTGCGGAGGAACCAACAAATTGGCCGACGATGATAGAGTCAGCCATATTGTATATTTGCTGAAAAAAGCTGCCCAAAATCATTGGCATTGCAAAAACCGTCAGCGCTTTAAGAGGCGCATCTGTGATCAAATATTCATCTTTTGACATTATCATATTCCTCCACAGGTTTCATAATTTCACTTATTGCTACACTGCCCGGCGTTATCAGCTGCAGCTGCAATACGATCTTATCACGTAGTGACATGCTCCCACCACTTAAATCTTACGATTTTGAAGTGGGGGCTTCCTGCTCGATTACCCTTTAGGGCAAAGCTAAAACAGGCTATCCCCGCGTGTCCCGCGGTTTTGTTTTTTATGTTTATCCGGTTACGGATTTTTTTCTTGTGCCGTCAGGCACATTCTTTATAGATTCTTTTTCCTTCTTCACGGATGTTGACTGCTGCATTCACATCCCGGTCCATCCTGTTTCCACATTCACAAACATACATTCTATCCGACAATGCCAGTTCCTTTTTCTTATGTCCGCATACACTGCAGATCTTGCTGGATGCAAAATAACGGTCTACTTTTATAAGATGTTTTCCACATTCTTCCAGCTTGTATCCCAGCATGAACAGAAACTGCCCGTACCCGTTATCCTGCACACCTTTCCCAAGGTGCAGCCCTCCGGACATTCCCTTCAGATTCAGATCTTCCACACATACTGCATCATATCTTTCCGCAAGCTCCCTACTGAGCTTATGCTGGAAATCTTTTCTCTGGTTCTTTATCTTTTCATGACATAAAGCTACCCTTTTTTTCTGTTTCTGATAGTTCCGGCTTTCTTTTTCACAGTGGGAGAGCTTTCTCTGTTCTCTTGCAAGTTTTTTCTCTGCTTTTCTGTAAAACATAGGGTACCCGGCTCTTTCTCCTGTAGAAAATACACACATTCCCTGCATGGCAAAATCGATCCCAAGAAATCTCTCTGCCGGTCTTTTTTCCACTGTTTGGTTCTCACAGCAGAACAAAAGGCTGGCAAAATATTTCCCGGATGGCTCACGGCTCACAGTTACAGACTTCAGTTTCCAGTCTGATGGAATCTGACGGTGAAGTTTTATCTTTATGACGGACATCTTTGGAAGCTTCAGATGGGTATCCTGCAAAAGGATATTTCCGTTTAGTGCATTGGTCGTATATGAATTTCTTGCATGCTTCTTTGATTTATAACGTGGAAATCCGCAGGCTGGTTCCCGAAAAAACTTCCGGAACGCACTTTCCAGATGCAGCTGCGCATTCGCCAGGGCAAGGGAATCCACCTCCTTCAGCCATGGATATTCCTTTTTATATCCGGCCGGTGTGTTCCGGAGCATCTTTTTTTCTTTCTGGTAATAGCTGATCTTATCTGCAAGCATCTGGTTATAGATAAAGCGGCTGCAGCCGATTGTTTGCTCTATCTGAACTCTCTGCTCTTTATTTGGATAAATCCTTATTTTTACGGCGCGGTTCATTCTTCTCACCCTGGCTTTCTATATACTGCCGTATCGTTTCAATCGTTGCTCCGCCTGCACTGAGCAGACAGAATATCTGACCCCAGAATGCATCTTTCATGGTCTAACTCCATTATATTTATCATCCTTTTTCTTATATCGACGGATATGTATTTATGAACTAATTGTTCTTTTTCAGTATACTACATCAGGGAAGGGAGAACAAGTGTTTCTTTTATACTATAGAGATTTTTTTGAGCAGATATGCTCAGATGTGCAATTCATCTCCCCACCTGAAGAGGTGGGAGAATTCTTGCTACATTTGTTAAAGATATTAAAGGGTTGTGGCTATAGAAATCAGACCCCAAAGCCGAGACGTTCTCTCAATGAATTTCCCGACCGATCCATTCCATAATCACATTTACAATATATTCCTGCTCCGCTTCTGTCAATTCCCGTCCTTTCGGAATACGATGCCATTTTTCCAGACATCCCCTGCAACAGGTAGCTGTGGCATGCTGGGCTACAAAAACCGGATGCCCTCTCATCGGTGTCTGTTTTCCATCATTTGGTATTTCTGCCGGTGCAAGACGCTTTCTGATAAAATCACAGGCATGCTCACGTACTTTCTCCATTCCCTTTTCTGATACATAACTCCGATCGTTTGCCTTCAGGGAAAAACTGCTTCTGAACTTTGACTGCGACAGGCGTTTCCAGAGATTTCCCTCATAAACCGCCGGTGTCTCACATGCCATAGAAGGCTGGATGCTGCCCTTATAGACGATCATCTTCTTACTGTCGCTTCCGTTCTCATTTGCGGTCTCGTCTACTGCTTCTTTCAAAAGCTGTGCCTTCACTTCCTGTGCTTCTTTGCTGTTCGGCTGCAGACGTCTTGCCAGACATGTATTTCTGCCAGTTGTCGTTTCATTTTTTATCGCATAATACACAGCTTTCTTCTCTCCGACAAGTACCAGGATCTTTTTCGCCCTGGTCACACCTGTATAAAGGAGATTTCTCTGCAGCATGACAAAATGACTCATAGTAAATGGCATGACAACGATTGGATATTCGCTTCCCTGGGATTTGTGGATCGTCACTGCATAGGCAAGCGCCAGTTCGTCCAGCTCTGTCACATCATAAATTACTTCCCGTTCATCAAACAGAACTGTCAGTTCCCGTTCTTCCACGTCAACTTTTGTGATAGTCCCAATATCTCCGTTAAATACTTCCTTATCGTAATCATTCCGGATCTGCATCACCTTATCCTTCAGCCGGTACTGTGTGCCGCCTCTCCGCAGAAAGATCTTTGACGGATTCATGGCTTCCTGCAGCACCTGGTTCAGATTTACTGCCCCACATTCGCCTCTCTGCATCGGAGTCAGCACCTGAATATCCTGCAGTGGATCTACATGATAGTATCTCGGCAGGTTCGTCTTACAATATTGGACGATAGTATCCACCACTTCCTGATTACTCTCTTTGGTGGCAAAGAAAAAGTCGGCATCTTTCCCACCTCTCATATCAATGCCTTCCCCTCTATTGATCCGGTGTGCATTCATGATAATCCGACTTCCCTGTGCCTGACGGAAAATCCGTGTCAGACGAACTACCGGAACACATCCGGAATCAATAATATCTCTGAGAACATTGCCCGCTCCGACACTTGGCAGCTGATCAATGTCGCCTACCAGAATCAGAGACATCTGCTGCGGCAATGCTTTTAAAAGATTATACATCAGCATAATATCGATCATGGAACATTCATCCAGTATCAGCACATCTCCTTCCAGCGGATGTTCTTCATTTTTCTGATAGCCTTCCGGAGGTTTATATTCCAATAACCGGTGAATCGTTTTTGCTTCCATTCCAGTTGCTTCTGACATTCTCTTTGCTGCTCTTCCAGTCGGTGCAGCAAGAATGATCTGACATCCAGCCTGCTTATATGCAGAAATAATTCCCAGAGTTGTTGTAGTCTTTCCGGTTCCAGGTCCACCGGTCAGCACCATGACCTTAGAAGAAACTGCTGTCTTTACCGCCTGCCACTGAATCTCGTCATAAGTAATTTCTGATGAAGCTGCTACTTTCTTCAATATTTCTTCCGTATCCTCAGATTTCTTCTTTCCACAGGACATCAACCGAAGCAGCCGTTTTGCACAGCCACTTTCTGAAAAATAATATGGGGGCAGATAGATTGCTTCCCGATCTTCTGCTTCATCTCTGATCACATCATTCGTGCGGATCATCTCATCCAAGGTGATCTCCAGCTCCGGTTCTTCCACTTCCAGAAGTTCCTTTGCCCTTCCAGTCAGCTGTTCTCTTGTTGTATAACAATGACCTGCTTCTGCCAGCTTATTCAATGTATAAAAAATACCACTGCGCAGACGGACAAATTTACCTTTGTCAATCCCCATCTTCTGTGCAATGGAATCCGCTGTCTTAAATCCAATTCCCCAGATGTCATCTGCAAGCCGGTATGGGTTCTCCTTTACGATCGCAATGCTCTCACTTCCATACGTCTTGAAAATCTTTGTCGCATGAGAGGTGCTGACCTCATGACTCTGCAGAAAAAGCATGATATTCTTGATCTCTTTCTGCTCCTGCCAGCTTGTTTTGATCCGGTCTACACGTACTTTTCCTATACCTGATACTTTGAGCAGTTCATCTGGTGTCTCTTCAATAACATCCAGTGTATCCTTCCCGAATTTTTCCACAATTCTTTTTGCAAACTTTGGACCAACGCCCTTCACCAGACCGGAACCAAGATATTTTTCGATTCCATATACTGTAGCAGGAAGTGTCTCCTCAAATTTCTCCACCAAAAACTGCCGCCCATATTTGGCATCCATCTTCCACATACCTTCCAGAGACAGCACAGAACCAACATGGGTATCCGGCATCGTGCCAACTACTGTGACAAGATCACTGTAATTCTTCACCGCACATTTCAGAACCGTGTAGCCATTGTCGGCATTCTGATATGTAATTCTTTCAACTACACAACGTAAGTGCTCCATGCCCGTCTCCTTCTCTCATGAAATTTCTTCTCCTTTTGTACATTCTGTGTTTCTAATGCGTGACTTATATTGCGGATATTCAGTAATAAACCGCTTAATTACATTGGCATCATTCCAGTAATGCATTGGAAAAATGACATTGCAATCTACATTTTTAAGGAAATACAGGATCCCGTCAGCATAGTGATCTCCCTGTCTCGGATCCAAGGGAACAAATGCAGCGTCAAAATGCATACCCTTGATTTTCCTGATCGCCGCGCGATATGCTGAAGTAAGTCTCTGGTTATCAGCTTTCGCCCCACCATCCCAATACCAGTCGTTTAAATCACCGGCATGATAAATGGTACCTTCCTTTGTTTTGACAATAAATGCGACACCACTATCGTTAGATAGCAATGTATCAACTTTGGTTTCATTATCCAAACTATAAGCTTGATCATGATAAACATATGTGATCTTCATATCCGACAAATGATTCCTTTTTCGTATATCATTCGCCAGGATTGCCTGATAAGTCATTCCCATATCATCAAGGATCCCAAAAATTTGTGGGTTAAAATGATCTTTATGGAAGTGACTGCAAAAAACGATCACTTCTTTCTCCTTGTCAAGATTCGGTAATTCACCCTTGTAATAATCAAAAATATAGTAGCAGTCTCTGGTCTCAACCAAAAATCCACTATGGTTAATGTAAGTAATTTTCATAATATCACCTGTATAAATTAACGCCGGTACCGGATAGCAAATCTTTCTTTGCCATGTTTATTTTTCCTTTTTCGAGCGTTTGTAAATTTCACGACAACAGCATTTCTAATACAGATTTTATCGTATTTTTTAGATTCCGTCCATCCTTTATCCACAGCTGGTAGAAAAATGTGAAATGATACTTTTACAAATTCTATTACTTGTTGTTAGTTCATAATTTATGTATAATCCTGTCTTTGACAGTCCTCTTTCACAGTGTTAATATCCTGCACCAGTGTCCGTATTTTTCAGGATCTTAATAAGACGGCTTGTTCCAAGACGCTCTGCGCCAAGACTGATAAATTTTTCTGCATCATCGAAGGATGAAATTCCACCTGCTGCCTTAACTTTTACATCTTTTCCAATATATTTCTTCATCAGCTCTACATCTGCAAAAGTTGCTCCCGCTGTAGAAAATCCGGTAGAAGTTTTGATATCATCCAGGATTCCTCGAATATCATCCCATGTTGCAGTCTGTCCAAGTAATGTGTGATCCACCTTTTTTAATATATCTTTTTTATCCATTTTACGTTCCTTTTACTTCAGCTCATCCAGAAGAGAACTTCCAATTGTTCCCTCCGGCATCTTAACTTCAAAATTATCTGCGATCGTTGCACCGATTACTGCAAAAGTATTCTGATCTTCCAGTTTTCCGTATCCCTCCATAGATGGGGAATAAGCAAAAAATGGTACTTTTTCTCTTGTGTGATCAGTTCCTGTATGCGTCGGATCATTTCCGTGGTCAGCTGTAATGATCAGAAGGTCATCCTCACGAAGCTCATCAAGAAGTTCACCAAGTTTTACATCAAATCTTTCAAGTTCCTCTGCATATCCCTTTACATTGCGTCGATGTCCCCAAAGAGCATCGAAATCTACAAGATTTACAAAACAAAGCCCCTCAAACTCTCTTTTCGCAATGTCAATTGTCTGCTCCATTCCATGAACAGAGCTTTTTGACTTATTAGACTCTGTCAGTCCCTCGCCGTCAAAAATATCAAAAATCTTTCCAACGGAGATCACATCATAACCTGCATCCTTCAATGCATTAAGCGCAGTTTTTCCGTAAGGCTTCAGTGCATAATCATGGCGGTTGCTGGTACGTTTGAACTCACCTTTTTTCTTGCCAAGGTAAGGTCTTGCAATAACACGTCCGACTTTCCACTCATCCCTCATGGTGATATCACGAGCGATCTCACAGCAGCGATACAATTCATCCAGTCCGAAAGTCTCCTCATTTCCGCAGATCTGCAATACAGAATCAGCAGATGTGTAAACGATCATATGACCGGTAGCGATTTCTTCCTCAGCCAGTTCATCCAGGATCTCTGTTCCGCTGGAGCTCTTGTTTCCAATTACTTTATGTCCCGTTCTCTTCTCAAGCTCATCAATCAGCTCTTTTGGAAATCCGGTCTCTGTAAAAGTCTTAAACGGTTTTGTGATGTGAAGCCCCATCATTTCCCAGTGTCCTGTCATAGTATCTTTTCCGGTACTGGCTTCTTTTAAAAATGTATAATAACCCATTGGTCGCTCCACTGCTGCAACCTGTTTCAACGGATGAAGATTTGCAATTCCAAGCTTCTGAAGGTTTGGAATCGTAAATTCATCTACATTCTGGGAAATATGTCCCATAGTATCTGTTCCTTCATCCCCGTACTGGGCTGCGTCCGGCATTTCTCCTGCCCCAAAGGAGTCTATTACAATAGTAAATATTCTCTTATATTTCTTCATAATTTTTGTCTCCTTTCTGATGTCTTACTTATGGATCTTACATATTTACAACAACTTTTGTTACTAATTCCTTAAAGGATTTCGCTACGCGGTCTGCTGTTTCCTGCACTTCTTTATGGTTAAGCTCTTTTTGGGAAATTCCTGCTGCCATATTTGTGATGCAGGAAATTCCACAAATTTCCATTCCCATGTGTCGGGCAGCCATAGCTTCGCATGCGGTGCTCATTCCAACTGCATCTCCACCCCATCTCTGTGCAAGTCTTACTTCTGCAGGAGTCTCATAATTTGGTCCTGTAAACTGTACATAAACACCTTCCTGAAGTTTGATGTCACATTCTTTTGCACATTTGCGGATCACATCCTGAAGACGGCGGCTGTATACCTCACTCATATCCGGAAATCTGGTTCCCAGCTCATCCATGTTCGGTCCTATCAGAGGGCTTGGAACTCCCGTTGTAATGTGATCTGTGATCATCATGAAATCTCCCGGTTTATAGGAAGGATTAGCTCCTCCTGCTGCATTAGTGAGAAGGATTTTTTTCGCACCGAGCATTCCCATAAGACGCGTTGGAAGAACAACATCTGACATTGCGTATCCTTCATAATAATGAACACGTCCCTGCATGATTACAACCGGTGTTTTCTCCACATACCCAAACACAAAACGTCCCTTATGTCCTTTTACAGTAGAAACCGGAAATCCCTCGATGTCCGTATAGTCGATGGTCTGTTCAATCTGAATTCCATCTGCAAAATCTCCAAGTCCGGATCCAAGGATCAGTGCAACTTCTGGTTTGAAATCAATTTTCTTTCTTACGCTTTCCAGGCATGTCATTAATTTTTTATACATGATTACTTCTTCCTTTCTTTTGGGTGTTGTCATTATATTTATGCTTTTTTCATAAAGGCAATTCCTCTGCAATGGTCTTTCCAATGCCCTGCGCGCCTCCCGTCACAATCACTACCTTATTGTTAAACTCCATATAAAATCCTCCCCAAAAATCCGCTTTCTATTTCTGTTGCCACAACATTGTGTATTCTTTTTCACCAGTAGCATCATCGAATCCTTCACATTGAATATCGAACCCTTCTCTTTGATAAAAAGAGAGGGCTCTGGCATTCTTCTGGTATACGTTTAATCGCAATCTAACTTTTTTATTCTTGATATAGTCTAATAAAAGCTTACCTATACCACATGACTGCATTTCATCAGAAACAAAAATACCTTCCATGTATTCGTTACTTAATCCGACAAAACCTTGAATCATTTTATCATCTTCATACACATAGACTTCCGCTTGTAACATCATTTCTTTCACTAATTCATAATTACTTGTCCAATATTGCTCAGGAATAAAATAATGTGCTTTTAAATTGGTCTTTAACCATATGTCAGCAACTCTATCAATATCTATGTTCTGCATCTTTCTGATCATAACAAATATTCTCCACCAACTTTGATTTCTCTGTAACAACCAATCAGCTATATCGTGAATCTCAACCAGAACCACAACCAAAATCTAATATCCTTGAACCTACCGGAAGCATTTTAGTGAACCGCTCCTGTATAACCGTAAAATCTACCAAACGAGTCCCCTAGACAAACATATCCGCATTTTTATTATAATATTCTATTGTTTTGTCCAGGAAGTTTCTCCTCGATCTTAGCTTATTTCATGTACCTTCGGATTTTATCTATCAAAGTGACGTCTGCCGGTAACCAGGCAACACTATCTAACTGATCCCTTGTAAGCCATTTTGCCGCTTCTGCTTCCTTTAATTCAATTCATTGATCACATTCGCATCCATTAATGTAGATCTCCCTCTCGTTTCGTGGTGAGCAAAACAAAATACTCTACTTTATTATACCTTATGGGAGAGGGTTTGTCATTGAAATCTCCAGGAAGCAAGCGCGGCAAAGGCAGCCGAAAGTAACGATAGCAACAAAAAAACAGTTCCAGACATACTGAGGTTAATCAGTGTATCTGAACCTGTCTTTTCTATGGTCTTTCCAATGAATAGCTGGGCTGGCTTTTCCTTGAAATGGATTATTTAATTGTAAAAAATTCCCGTGAAATGATTTATAAAATAGGTAATTTTACAAAGTCTATTACTTGTTGTTAATTCATAATTTATGTATAATAAAATTAATATAAGAAATACACGCTCAGCATGCGGCCTGGAACATAAATAATCCGCAAGTTTAGCGATATACGAGGAGGAAATTCTCATGGGTAAACAATCCACCAGGGAAAACAAAACAATTTACCAGCTTTGCCGAGAAGCGGCAGGACTTACAAGAGCAGAAGCCAGTGAAAAAATGGATGCTGTCTCTGATTCAAAAATTGAAAAATTTGAATATGAAACACAAGAACCTACGCCTTATGATATCCTCCAGATGGCAGATGCCTATAAAAGACCAGATCTTTGCAATTATTATTGCTCTCACAAATGCGAAATCGGCTATCGTTATGTTCCAGAAATAGAAATGACCGATCTGTCAAATATCATTTTGGAGACAATTGCCAGTTTAAATGAAATCAATCCTCTTACCGGTCGTCTGATCCAGATTGCCCGTGACGGTAAGATCAGTGATGATGAAATGAAAGATTTTGCTTATATCAGTAAAAAACTTGATGAAATTTCTTTAGCCATAGACTCTTTGAATCTTTGGGTAGATAAAACAGCTGGAGAACAAGGGCTCAATCTTGAACTCTTAAATGCCGAAAAAGAAAAATTAAAATAATCCATAACGCCACGAAAGGATTACGACTATAGAATAACACCAACCGCAGTCAGTGTCTTTAAAGTTGAATTAATCTATAGAAACTGCTATCATATTTTTATCAGAATTTTCCAAGTAAAGGAGGACATGAGTGGATCATGAACGTAATGCCCATTTCCGAAATCATCGAAAAAGTAACCATGATTTGCAAAAAAAATAACGTAAAGCGCCTTGATTTATTCGGTTCCTTCGCCACAGGCACTGCGACCCCCACCAGTGATATTGATTTTGTAGTATACGGCTGTAATAATCTAATACAGTTAGAAGATGATCTTCAGCAGATTGAAACGCTAAGGAAAATTGATATTTTTGACTTTGACAGTATAAAAAATGAGTATTTATTGGAGGATATAAAAAAATATGGAAAACAAATTTATTGAGCCATCGTGGTCACCTCCACTTTCTGTCTCAACTTTTTCTAGTGAAACATTCTATATTCTCTGTATCTATTTTCACATTTACCACTCTTCACATTTAATATCACTTATCTGCTCGATTGGAATAACCGTTTGATCCGTCATAATGATGGTATGCTCGTATTCGTCTATCTTTTTTACAATACCAGAGCACGTAACATAGGAGCCGCCTGCTTTTTTTGCATCGGGAATAAAATAAGTTATCGATACTTTCTGTTCTATACCGATATTATTTCTGATTATATTGATTCTTTCATTCAGCTGAGCAATCGCTTCCTCGCTCAGTTCCAATCTTTCATCGGTTAATCTTGCCGTTTCCTTTATCGCAGCATCATGTCCGGTCAGGGCTGCAAAAGGAGCAAATTGCGCTGCCCGATCCCGAAGTGGCATTTGCGGATGATTCTTAGAGACCGGATGCGGTAAATTAATGATATCGTCATAAGAATTATTTTTCATCCTCTTTCAACTCCTTTACGCCTTATGACCGCCAATCTGTTCATTTCTGTCCCTGGCGGTTGCACCTTCCTGAAGATTCATCCCCTTCAGTACAGCGTTTTTTCCAAATTTCTTTTTGATACTGAGCATTGCTTCCTGCATACGTTTTTCGCGATCCAGCGCAGCCTCTTCCTCTTCCTGCTTTTTCCTTTGCTCCTCATAATCCGTAAAAAGATCCAGCTGCTCATATACTTCTTCTTTCTTGACAGAACTTTCATCCACAAGCCTGTTCGCTGTGATATTGATTCTTCTGACAAGCAGGTTTCTGTCAACGATCCTGTCATATAACTCTATTACTGCATCCGTTATCATCTTGGTTGAGGAAGTCTGCCGTTTCAGATTGGTCGTTCCATGTGCATGTTTCGGAATTCTTCTTCCATAACGGTCGATCGTAACCTCTCCATGATACTGCTTTCTCCTGTCGGCATTGTTCAGATTCTCAATATCATAACCAACCGTCAACACGATCTGATCCGTTACAAGCTTCTTATCCACCAAATCCAAAACCATCTGGTCCGTCATCTCTTTAACGACTAATTTTGCTTTTTCAAAATCATAAGGGCAATGAAGTACCTGCCCGGAACAAACACTGTTCGTTTCCGGCTTATAAGCCTTGACCATTTCCATGGTACAGGGCTCATATCCCCAGGCATGGTCGATCAGCAACTCTGCATTAACACCAAACAACCTATATAACAGGTCTTCATTATATAACTCATTTTCTTTTCCGATGGAACATCTGGCAATATCTCCCATTGTATAAAGCCCGTATTCTTCCAGCTTCTTTGCATATCCTTTTCCTACTCTCCAAAAATCAGTAAGTGGTCTGTGACCCCAGAGTTTCCTTCGGTATGACATTTCATCCAGTTCTGCAATTCGTACACCATCTTTATCTGCTTTAATGTGCTTCGCCACGATATCCATCGCAATCTTACACAGATACATATTCGTTCCGATTCCAGCAGTTGCCGTTATACCTGTCGTTTTCAGCACATCCTGTATCATGGTCATTGCAAGTTCTCTTGCTGTCATATTATAAGTATGCAGATAATCCGTTACATCCATAAATACTTCGTCGATCGAATACGGAAAAATATCTTCCGGCGCAATATATTTCAGATAAATACTATAAATTCTGGTGCTGTATTCCAGATAGAGAGCCATCCGGGGAGGAGCGACAATATAATCAATCTCCAGTTCCGGATTGGTATCTAATTCTGTGCTGTCATCAGAGGCTCCGATAAAAGTTCTGTTCGGCACTTTCCACCTGCGAGCGCTGTTGGCTTCTTTTACTTTTTGAACAACCTCAAATAAACGAGCCCTTCCTGGTATCCCATAACACTTTAAAGCTGGAGATACCGCAAGACAGATCGTTTTTTCTGTTCTACTTTTATCCGCAACCACAAGATTGGTCGTCAAAGGATCCCGATTTCGTTCTTTACATTCCACAGACGCATAGAATGACTTAAGATCGATTGCAATATAGGTTCTTTCCTTTTCCATCATTCTACACCTCCCGATTCTCCTGTGTTCTGTTTCTAATTCTTATTTATCCTGCCCAGAAAACTTTCTCATCATAACAATCCGCTCAAGGATTTCCTGCCTGAATTTTTCAACATCATTCGTCCGTTTGCGCACACCAGCTGCTGCAGCATGTCCACCTCCGCCAAACGTCTGCAGAAGTTCGTTTACATTGATCCATTTTCCATCAGACCAGAAGGAACAACGCCAGCGATTTTCTTCTTCCTCATACATGGTAAAATATCCTGTTTCTTACTTCCACGCCTTCCAGATATCCGGCTGATATCCAAGAGTGGATTGTTTTCCATTACGGACAACCGGTGTCTTAATCACCTGCGGGTTTTCCAGCACCTTCTCAAGTTTATCTTCCTCTGCAATATACTTAATGAGCGCAAGCAGATCCTTATCCTTGCCCTCCCAGTTGATCATATTTTCCAGTCCACCATTTGCCTGGGCAACCGAATTAAATTCACCCTTGCTCATGCCCTTTTCTTTCATATCAATAAACTGAAACTTAATCCCACGTTCTTTAAAGAAACGTTCTGCTTTCTTTGTATCATTACACTTCTTTGTTCCAAAAATCTGTACGTTCAAATCAATTCTCCTTATCCATTGCCATATGTATCATTTTCTCAAAGGATTCTCTAAAATGCTCATCATCCTCCGATGTTCGTTTTCGTGGTCCTTTTAAATGATTCTTTCCGGATGCCCTTCGTGCTTTCTTATTCAGATGCCGTTCCATAAGCATCTGGTCAATATTCTCATTCGTATACCATTTCCCAGATTGATGAATCGCATACGCATTTTTTCCTAATGCCATTGCAGCCACACCGTAGTCCTGTGATACAACAATATCACCTTTATGGCAAATGCTGATCAGTTTATAATCCACGGCATCTGCTCCGGCTCCAACTACGATCACTTCACTGTAATCAGAAGATAACACATGATTGGTATCACACAACAACGTTACCGGAATACTGTGCTCTTTTGCAACTTTTTCAACAATACCGACTACCGGACAGGCATCTGCATCAACAAAAATCTGCATATCTTCTCCTTTAATTACACATAAATGGCGTACGAACCTCGATGAGATTACCACTCGGATCATACAGCCTTACAAGCTTCTGCCCACCTGCAAGTTCTGTTAGTTCAGTGGCATATCGGACGAAATACTTACCGGATTCATATTTTGCAAGCAATCCATCTATGTCAAAATCCTCGAAATACAGTTCCATCCTGTTATTGAATGGAGTGGAAATCTCATCTAGTGTTTTCCCCCATACGTCGGCGTCCTGCAAAACGAGTCCCTCCGATAAGATTACATTACCTTCATTCTTAAGAATCACTTGCAGTCCAAATAAGTCCTTATAAAACTCTATGGATTTTTCTATATCATCTACCACAATCAGTACGTTTTTCAGCATATCCGTCACCTCACAATCCGCTTTGAGTCAAGCGAATATTCGCAATCCGCATGCGGTTAAATAATCTTTCCAGACAAATGATCAATTTCATGCTGGCAGATCTGTGCTGTCCATCCTGACAATTTCTGGCGCTGTTTTTTCCATTTGAAGTCATAATACTCTACTTCTATTTCCTGGTACCTGGTCGTCTTACGAACACCATCCAGCGACAGACAGCCTTCTTCTGTCTCATACATGTCACGTTTTGAAACAATCACCGGATTGAACATCACAACATTTATGAATCCCATATTCACAATGATGATATTCTTCTTTACACCAATCATGTTCGCCGCCATACCAACACAACGTTCTCTGTTCGCCTGCAGCGTATCCTGCAGATCCTTTCCAACCTGGATATCTGCTTTCGTGGCTGGTTCGGATGGCTGACCTAAAAAGAAAACATCTCTTACTATTTGTTTTACCATTTACTTTCTCCTGTACTCTAATTCTTATCTATCTTGACCAGAAATCTTTCTCGTCATAACAATTCGCTCAAATATTTCCTGTTCCTCTTTCATTGTTCCAATATTTTATTATCTAACACCACTTTACAACTTTTTCATAAAAAAATATCGTACAGGACTTTCTGATGTATAATGAATTTGACCCAAAACATTACAAAGGAAAGTGACCTTGTACGACAAAAACATTATACAACGAAAAAACACTGATTGGTAGACTTCATCAATATTTTTTGATTTATTTTGAAACTTTTTCTGTTCCGACAGCAGATACCTTATTTCTGCTGATATTATCCATACTGACCTTGTGTTATAACCTTTCATCTGCCAGTCCTCCTTGGATTTTTCTTCTTTTTTGATGTTATCATCTTACAATAAATGGCTGTGCGAAAATCCCGACAACCAACTGGTTCTATGGCGGAGATAATTGGGCCCTATGGCAGATTAAACGCTGATTAAAGGCCTTTAATTGCCAACTAAACTACGAAGAATTCAAAAATCATGTTGCAGATTTGGAGGCTTCCATTCATGCCACCGATAATAAGATTCAGCAAACGAGACTGGCAATTCAAAATCAACAAGTAATTCAGAAACACTGTGAAGTCTATCGAGCCTGTCGTGACATCATACGTGCTCAGAATTTGGTATTCACAAACTTCCGTCGGCTGAAAAACTGCAGCGACAACAGATGGAACTAGAAGAAGAACTGTCCTCAGCAAAAAAAGAAAAGCAGGATCTCCAGAAGCAACAGAATACCCTGCATATAATTGAAAAAAATTTTGATGCTATGATCCGCAAAGCTGGTATCAAGGTTCCGGAGAAAGCGCCTTCACCAAGAATCTTGAGCTCTTAAATGCCAAAAAAGAAAAATTAAAATAAGCCATAACGCAACGAAAGGCAATGAACCATTTCTGACTCATTGCCTTTTCCTTTACATACGCTGTAATTGATTGACGATACTTTCTGTTCTTCGAATAGCTTCTTCTACCTGTCTTTTTGCATTATTGATTCGATCCTGGACCACCCAGTCCACAACAAATCCATCAAAAAAATAATCCGCAAAAGAAAGAAAATCTCCAGTATCGATATTCAAGTTACATACCATATTTACATCATTTAATTCTCTACTGAAATTACGAAGATCATACTTTGCCTGTTCCATATTCCGTTTGGCCTGATCAATTCTAGAATGTTTTAGCATCGTAGTGAAAAAACCACCGCCAAACATATCTACCAGTCCCCAGTTCTTTGCACTGTTTAAATTTTCTTTTGCTGCCTGAAGACTGTTCAAAGCTCTATGTCCAGCTTCAATTGCTTCTCTTTTTTCTTTTTCAATATCATATCCCATTCGTTTTCTCCTCCTGATCGATTATGAATGTGACGTCACCAATGCTATAATGCCACCGACAATCAACAATGGAAAAGCAATGTACATCAGTCCACCTACAACCATACCAATCAATATCACCGGGAAGAAAATAACTGTGCAAAGTAATTTCATAATTCCCCAGGATGCTCTTAACCCAAAAACAAAAAATTTTCCAACAAACCAAATCATACAAATTGCAAATAATAACGATAACATTTTTTTACTCCTTCTGAAACTCATTCTAATATGTGTCTTTCATTTTTTCTGTTCTTTTTCTGCTAAATATTCAGATGTGTTCTTTATGCCAAGCTTATTACTGAATACCGGATTTTTCTCCATCTTTTCTATTATCCGGATTAATCGAATTCTCTGTGCCGCTTCCATCTGATCACCCCATTTATATTCTGTTTTTTTGTTGATATTGTCACTATAACAAATTTATTTTTCATAATACACATCCACCATGAGGAATTGCATCTTTATATTTCTCGAATTTTGAGAATTCTGTCTTTATATTTCTCTGCACGAATTGTTTCCTATCTATGCTGCCTCTTTTATAATAAGCATATCCGAGCAACATCATAAATTATTATTAAAAGGGAGATTATGCTATGCGAATTGAAAACTTGCAAAATGAAAACAGAAAATATGCGAAAAGTA
The DNA here is from genome assembly GCF_001487165.1 of Blautia massiliensis (ex Durand et al. 2017). Taxonomy (GTDB): domain Bacteria; phylum Bacillota; class Clostridia; order Lachnospirales; family Lachnospiraceae; genus Blautia_A; species Blautia_A fusiformis. Next base: position 2,813,282 of record NZ_LN913006.1, on the reverse strand, counting down.
TCGAAAACTTCCATGTGCTTGAATATGTGCAGGATGCCAGCGTTTCACCTATGAATGCAATGAATGAGTATTTCATGAGTAAAATGAATGTCAGAAGAAGACAGGTTGTTATTGATATTGATAAAGACCATTCAGCTGTTATCCAGGCTGGTGCCATGCAATGGATGGGTGGTAATGTACAAGCCACATCTGGTGTAAAAGGTATCGGAGATTTCCTTGGAAAGGCACTCAAGGGTGCGGTTACAAAAGAAACCGCAGTTAAACCGGAATATGTTGGTGAAGGCTGTCTGGTATTAGAACCGACATACAAATATATTATCCTTGCAGACATTGGCAAATGGGGACCAGCCGGAATGACAATTGAAGATGGCATGTTCCTGGCTTGTGATGCAAATGTAAAAAGTAAAGTTGTAGCCAGAAAGAACCTTTCATCAGCAGTATTAGGTAGCGAAGGTCTGTTTAATCTGAGTTTGCAGGGAAATGGTGTAGCTGCACTGGAGTCTAATGTTCCCGAAGATGAATTGATTGAAGTCATATTGGAAAATGATGAACTGAAAATTGATGGAAACCTTGCTGTATGCTGGTCATCAAATCTTGAATTTACCGTAGAAAGATCTACAAAAACACTTGTCGGATCTGCAGTTAGCGGAGAGGGTCTGGTAAATGTTTATCGTGGAACAGGACGGGTACTGATGTGTCCGGTCGCACCGACAACTTCCTTGTTTGAGTCCACTAACACCATGGCAGCTAAAGCTGCTGCTAAATCCAGCAATACATTTGGAAAATAAGTGTAAAATACATTCTCTTGTAACCAACAAACGCCGATATAGGATTATAAAAATCCTGCATCGGCGTTATTAATTGTGATCATTTTATTTTCTTTATTCAGATGAACTGCTTATCATCAATGCAAATTTTTAATTCTTTTCAATTCCATCCGGCATATGATCTTTCTCAGTTATTTTTCGAATGACCCGGCATGGATTTCCAACTGCCAAACTATACGGCGGAATATCTTTTGTTACAACACTCCCTGCACCAATTACACACCCTTCTCCTATGGTGACACCACCACAAACAACCACATTGGATGCCAGCCAGCAATTATCCTCTATAGTTATTGGCTTCGCATATTCAAGATTGTAAAAACTTCCATCTTCTCTTTTCCTAATATTGCGTTCTTCAGGTAATAATGGATGCATAGGAGTTGCCAATGTAACATTTGGACCAATCATCACATTATCGCCTATATGTATTTCACATACATCTAAACATGTAAAGTTAAAATTAGCAGAGCTGAATCTTCCAAAGAACGTATTACATCCGTAATCAAAATAAACAGGCGCCTGTAAATAGGGGAGTTCCTCTGTTGCTGGCAATAATTCCCTCAATATCTGTGCTTGTTCTTCTTGATCATCTTCATCTGTCGAATTGTATTTTCTTGCTAATTTACGTGCATTCACGCGTAATTGCTCCAATTCTTTATCCGTTGGATCGTACAACTCTCCACTTAGCATTTTTTCTCTTTCAGTCATTTCCGATAACCTCTAAATTCAAAGTTATAAATATCAGTTTCCCCACTCTCTCATGGTCTGCAATATTTTATCTAATGCTTTTGCACTTTCCGTCATCAAATACGGACATAGCCATAACCATATTATCTACTTTTAGATCACTGGAAAAAATATCCATCGCAGAAGGTATCTGTTTAAAATTAATTTCAATAATTTCTTCATAGTTCTCTTCTGCAAATCTTTCAACTATATATGTTTTTCCTGTTTGTCTGGCTCCCTGAATTACAAGACATTTTTTGTTTTTTGAATCTACCCATTTTTTATGTAATGCGTCACTTTTCTTTTTAACATAAAACATCTCCTGTTACCAAATAATATTTTTATCAAGAACAACTTTGTAACATTTTTAATTACTATATTTCTTTTATCATCAACATTTTAGAATATTATATCATTGATCAATATATATTAAATGACTTTTTCCATTTCATACAATCTCTTCTGAAGCTCCGGTTCAAAGAAATTCTACATTCCTTCATCAAAGCTTATGAAAGGCTTCTCCATATCTTCAGTTGTGAAAATCAGGGCATTTTCGTTACTTTTCTTAACCGCACAGTCTGTGAAATTTTTAAATTCCTTATCAGTGACCGGCTGCTGCATATGCTTAACATCAAACAATACTTCTGTGTCAACCAGACTGTTTCCTGTTCAGGGTTTATTTGAACTCCAATATTAATATTACCATCTGTGAATAATATTATTTCATTTTTCATCAATAAGACCTTACACATTCTACCCTATCACACTCGCACCAAATGGCATGAAAGAGAGTCTTGCCATCTTGAAGAACTGCTTTCCAAATGGAATTCCAACTATCGTAATGCACCAAATACAACCCACTATCAGGTTTCCAAGTGCCATTTCCCATCCAAAAAATATAATCCATATAAGATTTACCAGAAATGAAAACATGCCATTTCCATACACGATTTCTTTTCCAAACGGCCAAAATGCCAAGGTTGCAAATTTAAAACATTGCAGACCTACCGGAATTCCAATAATTGTAATACACCATATGCAACCTGCAAAAATCCATGCCAGTCCGCCCAGTAATCCTCCAAATATAAACCAAAGGATATTACCTATAGTTCTCATGACAACATCTCCTCATCCAATGTCTAATATTCTTTTGCAATTTCCTCTGTTATCTCATATATCTCTTTGAATTTTTCTAAGTCCTCTGGAGATCTGATCAGCATGATTTCTTCGATTTTTCCGGTCCGTATGTCTTTGAACCCTGCTACTTCTTCTCCAGTACAAATGCTTGCACGAATAACTGGTTTCATATGTTCTCGGTCATATGTTTTTTTCACGATTTTCTTTTTAAATAATCCCATGCTACCTCCCCATCTCCGAATATCTTCGGTAACAAGATCAACTATCTAATTCCTGGAACATTTTTCTGCATCAATCGCAAGTACGAACATCAACGCATCCAATGCATTTCCTGGATCCTGCACATCAATAACATATGTATCAGTCATATGAAACAGTTCTTTACTAACCCGTGCAATTGAATAACCGCTTTGATTAAGAATGCTATAGTCCCATTCCATAATGGTTCCATCAATATGCCATCCATTGTAATCAATATTATAATGTGGCGTCAGGAATGAGAATTCTTTGCTCAGGCATCCGATATAACTGCCGTTTTTATAAATTTCAAATTTAGGAAGAAAAGTAAGTACTTTCTGAACAACCATTCCTACTTCATTTCCATAGGCATCATAAATTACAAGTTTATGTCCCCAGGACAACTGGCATTTTACTACATAAACAGTGTTGCCTGCTTCATCATAGATATCATAGCTGTCAAACCATGAAAACAGCCTTTGTTTAAACAATAACTTCATAACTTTTCACCGCTCTCTCCAACAGATATAATTGGTTCTTTATAAGTATCATAATACCATGCCGGAACACCTTAAAAAATATGTAAATCGAAGAATTAACTCATCTTATTTCACGGATTATGATAAAACACATATTACCAGCTATAAATCTCTACTTGTTCACAAAAAGATATAAAAAAGACCATCTACTGCTTGTTTACGGTAAATGATCTTTTCATTGCAATATTTAATTAAATATCATACTGAGCCGATTGTTCACGTATCAATTTACATGTTTCTCATTGTATTGCTCGCCCTATTATAAATACAATTTATTTTCCTTCCTACCGGAACAAACCTTTTTCATTTTCAGTCCAGCGATAAAACTGACAAGCTTACTGTAATTTCTTGCTTTCTTCGGACAGACTGCTACACAGTGCATACAAGAAATACACTTATCCTTATCGGTCATCTTCGGATTGTCCAACGGAATGGCACCTGCCGGGCATTCTTTTGCGCACAGACCGCAGGAAGTGCATTTTCCATTTGCAACAGGTTTGAGTGGAACACCACCATATTCTCGATATGGTCTGTTTCCCGGAAATGCAGGTGTCCTTTGTGCTTCGCTGTTTTGCATAATCTTTGCGGCAAATTCCAGCAATTCCTTTTCATCATGCTGATCCGGGCGTCCGGTTCCAAATTGGTGCATCAGGGAATGCTCTGCGACTGCCTCCATTCCTGCGATACATACAAAGCCTGATGCCTCCAGAACATCCTGTAGTTCCAATAGAGTATCATCAATCATACGGTTTCCAAATACTGCCACAAGAATTGCTTTCGTACCATCTGCCTTTACTTTGCGGAACATATCCGTTACAACTGATGGAATGCGTCCACCGTAAGACGGTACAGCAACCAAACATAGGTCCTTTTTTTCAAATTTCACCTTCATGAGTTTATCTGGTTCTTTAATTAGGTCGATTTCTTCAGCATCCAGCTTCGTCCCTTTCGCAACAATATCTGCTACTTTCTCTGTACCCCCTGTCGGGCTGAAAAATATGTTATAAAATCTCATAATGATCCTCCTACTGATTCCGATTTGTTTATTGTCCTTTTATAACGGTTGACCAATTGTTTTCAATAGTCTTTATATGTTTGAAAGGAATTCTTCTATCAAACTATTTATCATCTCCGGTTTATCTGTATTAGAATTATGACCGGCCCCTTCAATCCACTTTAAAGGAATTTTCGTTTTTCGATGCCATTCTCTGTTATACCTTATGCATGAACCGGCATGATCCTTTGTACCACATATCAACAGGGAAGGACATTTGATTTCATATGGCAGATTCTTTTCCATTGCCTCTGCCAGAATACGAAATCCATGCCCGGCAATTTGGGCATAACGATGCTGATCACCATCATAGACCAGCATCATTTCCTTCATCAGATTTCTGCCATAATCAGAAGTTGCAACTCCCTCAGTTCCGGATTTCAAAAGCAACTTCCATGGGTAATGTGCATATACTGGTTCCATTCTTTTCAGAAGCCAGATCTCCACTGCTGTCACATAGTTCCTCTGCAGCGGTGCTGAATCAATGGAAATAAAACCTGCCAGCCGGTCAGGATACAATTGTGCATAAGCCTGTCCCACATATCCTCCCATTGATTGACCTATTATAATTGGTTTTATGATTTCTTCTTTTTCAAGAATCCCATTCAGCCATTTTGCCCTATCAAACAGATCAAAGTCAAAGCGGAACGGCCAGGAAGAGGCATGAGCCGGTGCATCCCATACAATAATATTATATTTTCCATCGAAGTACTCAACCTGTTTATCAAATAATCTATGGTCAGCAGTCAGCCCTGGTAAAAATACAAGCGTCGTTGTATCCAAACTCAGATTATTTGACCAATAGTGAATTGTTCCGCAAGGAGTTTGATATGTACTTTCCTTCAACAAATCCACCTCCGCAATTTTCATTTTTCTCAGTTACACAACCTGAAAAACTTTAACTATTTTCATATTGGTTTTTTATATCAAATACAGTCTGCTACATCTCATCCGGCTTTTGACCATCGTGGGCTTTCCATTGACACTCCGTCAATTTCATATCTGTAAATACCGCTTTAAACGATGAATCTTCCGGACTGCATGCATAAATTCCAAATTTGATTTTTCCTGCACCAGCCCACATATGACAAATCCTCATTTGCTTAAACCGTATTCCATCCTCAGAACATTCAATGCAATAATCATCTTCACGTCTACTGAGACGATACCACATAGATTTAATCTCTGCATCAATTTCCGTAGTTGCCCAATCTGAATATCCATTGTTTGTCACAACACTTCCCAGGTGCTGAAAATTGTCATTCTCATATTCTATAGAACCTTTCAACCAATTCTCACTGTCAAGATACATAACCACACCGCACTGATCAAAGCGATGATGGCTTTCCTTAAAATCTGTTTTCACCATAAATGAAAAAAACTTTTCCTCTGTTTCTATCTGCAAAACCGGAGCATTATCATTGCGGAAATGATAGTAAGTTCTTTGCCACAAATCAGTTCCAGGCTGTGTGATAATCTCAATTTTGTCATCTGTCAGCGTGTAATCATCAGGTTCTCTCGTCCACTTAAAATCTTTTATATTCATCTCATTATCCCTCCAAATTCCGATTTCACGACATCATTTCTAATACAGATTTTACCGTACTTTTTAATCTCAGTCCATCCTTTATACCCAGGCGATAAAAAAACTCTTCTGTCTCTGCTCCGCTGGCAAATATTTCATCACAATACTTCGTAAGCACTTCCTCTTGTTCCGGAGACAGTGTTTCCAAAAGCTTCTGGTATTCCTTCTCTATATTTTCATTAAATGGCTGTGTATCTTGATTTGATTTACATTCAGAATATGCTTTGCTCATACGATTGGAGAACATCTTATCAACAGACTCCTCTACGTCTTTTGACATCTTTGAGGGAGACTCTTGCTTTTGAACTTTTTCGTTCTTCGCTTTTTCAAGTGTTGACTCGTCAATATAGTGAATAATTTCTCTCAGATTTGCCTTCATAGATTGCAGGTATTGGTGCTAGAATATAAATAGTACAAACCAAAATGAGAAATTCCAAATACACATAAGCATGATACAATAGAGGCATGCTGAAGGAAGATCTCATATGGCAAAGCAACATGACAAACAATTTAAACTTGATGCAGTCCAGTACTATCAGGATCACAAAGATCTCGGAGTACGTGGATGTGCAGAAAATCTTGGCATCGGATACAGCACATTAACAAAATGGCTAAAAGACTTCCGGGAATCAGGTGATATTCCTGTTCGTGGTTCTGGTAATTATGCATCTGATGAGCAGAAGGAAATTGCCCGTCTCAGACGTGAATTACGTGATGCCCAAGATGCACTTGATGTGTTAGAAAAAGCAATCAACATTCTGGGAAAATGACGGAAGCCATTTATCTTGAAGTGTCTGAGAAGACGGAAGCTGCCAAAAAGGCTGGACGTCGGGTTTCCGTCTTCGGAATGTTGAAATTTTTAGGTGTCTCTCGCTCAGGATATCTTGCATGGCTCCACCACGTACCTTCTGATACAGAAAAACGTCGTAAAGCTGTAAAAGCAAAAATACAGGATATTTATGATGATTCCAAGGCTCCTTCTTAAAATATATAGATTTCACAAATCCCTATCGATATATATTCTTCTGTCATAGATGTATAAAGATTTTGCACAGTTCGTTTTTTTCATAAAACTTATTCTGTTTTTCAACTTCTGTGATATAATGCTTTATTATAATAATTCCCATGAACAGAATAAGGTGAACCAAGTGAAAAAGAAAACACTTGTGCCTCTTATCACTTTTTTACTGGGCATATGCCTTATTAGTTTGATTGTATACAAAACAGACACCCACGAAAAAGAGCAGAGACACATAACAGCACAATTAAACGTAGCCACCTATGGCGAACAAATAAAGAATGAAATTACAAATGGAATTGAGATCACAGATACCTTGAAGCAAATCTTAATAAGTGAAGATGGCGAAATCCGTCAGTTTGAAACAATTGCAGGAAATCTTATGTCTGATTCTATTGAAAGTGTACAGCTCGCTCCTAATGGTGTTGTTACAGATATTTATCCAGCTAATGAAAATGAGGCAGGTAAGATTGATTTGATCCATGATAAAGACCGCGGAAAAATTTCCTGTTACGCAAGAGACAACCATACAATCATTACGCAGGGCCCCTTCAAATTAAAACAGGGAGGATATGGAATTGCAGTCCGCAATCCCATATACCTGAAAGATAAAAACGGACATGAGTATTTCTGGGGATTTACTATTGTTATCCTGCGTGTTCCGGATATTTTTTCAGATTCAATCAGTGCACTTTCAAATTTTGGATACGAATACAAAATTTCAAAAACAGACGCTCCATGGAGTGATACTTATAAAGTGGTTTATCAATCAGATGGGCAAATAAATCGTCCTGTTTCTTATACATTTACAATAGGAGACGAAAACTGGAAATTTGAAGTAACTCCTAAAAGTGGATGGAGAAATGCCACATTACTGATAATCATCATCGGAATTTTTCTTACAATAAGCCTTCTCCTGTCAGTTCTTACCAGAGTATGGTTAGTAGCAAAAGAACATAAGAAAAAGTTTCAGATACTGGCACGCACAGATTCTCTTACAAATATTTATAACCGCTATGGATTTGATGAATTTGCAGAAAAAATGATTCAAAAAAATCCAAAAACACATTTTGTGGCTGCGCTCCTTGATATCGATGATTTCAAGTTTATTAATGATATCTATGGACATAATTACGGAGACAGGGCACTAAAGAATCTTGCAGACAGCATGAAGACTTTTTTCCCATCCGATGCATTACTTGGAAAAAATGGTGGTGACGAATTCTGCATTCTTTTACCAAATTGTACCTTTGCAGAAGCAGATATACAGCTGCAGAAATTCACCAAACTTCCTAAATCATTCTCATACCATGGTAAGGAACATGCATTTTATGTTTCTCTAGGATATGCAGAATATCCAACATTTGCATCCAATCGTTCACAACTCATGCGCTGCGCAGATGCCGCTCTTTATGAAATAAAGCTTCATGGAAAAAATGGATGTATGGTCTACAGAGAAGGACTTCAGTCAGGTGCCCGCAAACAACTTGGATTCGCATTCAAGGATATCTCTGAACATCTTCCAGGTGCATTCATCATATACAGAGCTGACAAAGAAGATGATGAACTAATTTTTGCAAATGATGAATTTCTTCATATGTCCGGATATAAAGATATAGATGAACTGTTCAGACTTACTGAGAAAAGTTTTCGCAACTTGATTCGTGAAGATGAACAGCAACAGATAGAATCAAGTATCTGGGAACAGATTGACAACGGCAATGAAAATGACTATATTCACTTTCATCTTCGAAAAGCTGACGGAACTTATTTTTCTGTTCTTGATCATGGAAGAATTGTAGAGAGCCCGCAATACGGGAAAGTATTTTATGTATTGTTCATGGATTGGGAAGATATGCATATTCGTTACAATGATAAATTCGCAAGATAAAATATTGCAAAAAACAGAGCGTATGATCTATTTTCATATAATGTTTATGTCGGCAAGCTCTATCAAAAAGAAATCGACTTTGTTGCTCAGAGAAGCAACGAGAAGTTTTATATTCAGATCAGCGACAACATTTCCGGGCAGGAAACATTTGAGAGAGAATGCTTTCCTCGGCTTCAGATTCGAGATGCTTATCCGAAAATGATTATTGCTAGAACCAAACATCCCCCATATAACTATGAAGGAATCGTAATTCACGATATAGCCGATTGGTTACTACAAGAATAAGCAAGGCGAAATATCTCCAGCATTCTCTTTTGAAATGATGGAGATATTTTTATTATGACGGAGATTGCAGATGAATTCAGACAAAGCATCCTACGAAAAGAGTTTTATATGGATGTACTGAACTGTGATCCGATGTCTTTTGACAAGAAATGCGAACTGACTATTTGGTGGCTACACCCCCAAGCCCCTGTAGAATAAATAACGCCAGTACTGGATATCAAAAATCCCGCACCGGCGTTATTTATTAAAATATTTTGTTTTTTAATCTTCAACACTCTCTACTGAAACTTCTTTTTTCTTCCTACTTTTACCAGAAATCATCTTGTGTCCTGTATAAATAGCCATAATCATGCAAAGCAAAGAACTTGCTGCAAAGTACTTATGGCCTTCTTTTGATCCCTTATAACCTGTATAAAAAGTTCCAAGCATTGTAATCAGTGCACCGATAGACCAATATTTATGTGATTTCATTCAGATACCTCCTGCCGTTTTTCTTAATCATATACCTTTTAAAAGATATATACAAACTGGAAGTTAGCGATTTCTTTTTCCGGTATTCTCTGTCCCACGGATTTCCTCATGATAGAAATAATCTACGATCACCGGATGTCCCTGCGGGACTCTGCCATAAGGCATTTCATTATCCACAAAGGCACAATCATACTTCTTAGCCATTTTCTCAGCTTTTACTTCAAGTGCTTCAAAGTAGCTGCGGTTATGCTTGTTATAGATCTCGTCGTAAAGTGGTACAAGATCAGGATATTTTCCGGCGATATAATTCATAATTGTCTTTTTGAAACCGCCTCGAAGATTGAGATTTTCGAGCCAGAACAGATCGCACTGATCCTTTACCCGCTCAAAGATTGCTTCAAAATCCGTGATACCGGGAAATACCGGGGATACGAAACAGACTGTACGGATACCTGCCTCATATACCTGCTTCATAGCAGCGATACGGTGCTCAATGCTCGAAGCAGAGTCCATATCGTTCTTGAAATTTTCATCTAGTGTGTTGATCGACCATGAAACGGTTACACGTCCAAGCTTCTTCAGTAAATCAATATCTCGTACCACAAGATCCGACTTTGTGCAGATCAGAATATCTGCGTCACTGCCGATCAGCTGCTCCAGAAGTTTTCTGGTATTCCCGAATTGCTCCTCCTGTGGATTGTAGCCATCTGTCACAGAACCGATGACCACCCGCTGTCCGGCATATTTCTTCGGATTTTTAATTTCCGTCCAATGCTTCACATCAAGGAAAGTGCCCCATTCCTCCTTGTGCCCGGTAAAGCGCTTCATAAAAGAAGCATAGCAATACTTGCAGGCATGTGTACAGCCCACATAGGGATTGACCGAGTAACCGCCTACCGGCAGACTAGACTTAGTCATGATGTTCTTTGTTTCCACCTCACGAATGAGGATTCCATTTATTACTTCTTCCATGATTTCTGTACCTCTAACACTTTATTAAATTCTTCCGGCATTTCCTGAATCATATTTTCATCCCCTATGATAGGGACAAGGTCTTCCTTCATAAACACCGGAATGCCGAGCTTATGTGCCTGGTCCGCCAGAGACCATGCCCATTCCGGCTCCGTATGAATCTTCCTGCTCTGAGCTCCGGTCATGGTGCCCACAACGATCCAATTGATTCCGGAAAGGTCAACTGTGCCGGGATCGTCGAATAACGGCTCAAAGGTAACATGGTAATGTTTTGCTCTGACGTTTTTCCGAAGGGCGTCGATACGCCACAGTTCTGCTTTCCTCGTCACCGTAACGCCAAACCATGCGTTTTCCAAATCGGTATCAAAATCCAGCAAATCAGGTCGCTTGGTAAGGAACAGGAACTGATGCTGTGGATTTTCACGGATCTTTGCAAATACCTCGTCTCTCCATTCCGGCTTCCATCCGGAGAGATCGCTCATCCCGGTAAGAAGAAAGTTCTGCGGACGTTTCTTTTCCATCATCTTGAGCTTACCCGGAAAGAATTCAGGGTCAGCGAAGTCATCAATCATATGCCAGCGTTTCACGTTGTTGCGGGCATAGCAATATGTACACCCCACTGTGCAGCCAATGACGATATTCATGTTCTGAATCTGATCTTTGATACAAATACTCATGACTTCTGCCACTCCTCAAGATTCTTTCTGATGCGGTCGAGACATTTCTCAAACCGGGTAATTTCTTCCTCTGAAAAACCTTTGTAGTAAATACTGCCCATCTCATCAGATACAGAATCGTACTCGCCCTTTAATGCATGTGCTTTCTCAGTCAGAAACAGGAGTGTTTTCCTTTTGTCCGTTTCAGACTGAATACGGCTTATCAGCCCTTGATTTTCCATTCTTTCCAGCATCGTAGTAAGAGATGTTATCGCTAATCCGCATTTAGTCGAGAGTGACCTGATTGAGATACCATCCTCCTGCCACAGCACATAAAGAATACGTCCCTGGGCTCCATTAAACGCATCAATATTCTTTTCACTGAGAATCTTCTCAAAAATCCGGTCTCCAAGCTGTTTTATTTTTGTGACAAGAAATCCTCCATTCATTTCCATGCAAAAGCTCCTATATAGTAGTTTATTAAAAACATACTATATAGGAGCTTTATTGTCAAGAGTTTATATGTCTTAATAGGTAAATTCCATTTTTTCAATTCTCCAAACTGGAATTTGACTTGCCTATTTTCTTAAAATCTCATGTGGAGCTTCTATTTCATTTGCCAAGGTATGCTCTGTTAACTCTGACATTCCATTGTGCATTGTTGATTTCAAAACATTGGAAATTTACTCACTACAAGATTACTGGAGATCATATTTTGTCCGAGATTATTATGTAGAAATGGATTTTGATGATAATATAGTAAGAACAGAAGTATTTTATTTGCCAGAACGTCAATAACAAATATGGGAAAGAGATGGTACTACATGGGAATAATTAAATATTTTAGAAAAAAGTACTGGGAAGCAGCCATTTTCAGAGGTGGGCGACGTATACCATTTACCTGTGATGGATTAACAACTGTTCCTGATAGCGCCTATGCATTGTTTACTGAAAAAGAGTTAGAAAAAAGTTTACGAAGAAAGAGATATTTTTCATGAGCGGCTAATGCATATGATTGATTCTTTTTAATCACATGTACATCAGAGTTTTATATATTACTTATGATATTGTGCCGGCTTTGTCGCTTTGTATCAGCCGAATGAATACAAGAAAAGGAGCTGTCGGGAAATAGACAGCTCCTTCAAAGAAAATCTGCAGGATACCTTTCTTCTTTCCTTCTGTAAGTTCATTCCACCCACACTTTTCTCTGGATCTTTTCACCTGTTCACTTGTAAGCCCAGATTTCTTGCCATTCACCCTTTCAAGAACCTCTTCTACCGTCTGCTGATAAATTTCCTTCATCACTTCCGCCTCATCGTTTCTAAGTATTTACTACCTGAATTTCTTATGCAATGAAAGACCTCTTTGAAAAAAATATAAAAAAAAGACCTTCATTGCATAATAAAAAATGCAATAAAAGTCTCACCATTTCCTTATGATACCGGATGCTTCCACCGTACTGACAACATCACAAACGCAATTTGTTAAGCGCAGGTTACTCCCCTTTATTGGATCAAATCATATACCCAAAGTAACATGATTGTCAAGATACTTTATCATTACTTTTTCATTTTATGTTATACTTTTTACATCGTTAACACTATTAAAATAAATTCTCCGGAGGTGAATCAAATGGATCATACGAATAATTCCTGTTGTTGTGGTGAAGCGGAACATTTTTCCGGATGTCTGATTTGTGGTGCTCCTATTACGTATCGTGCTGAAAGCTCTATTCAGACGTGTAGTATCTGCCATAAAGAGCAATTAACCAATGCGGTCTGTGAAAATAGTCACTTTATCTGTGATGCCTGTCACAGCTATGGCACATATGCTCCGGTAATCGCAGCGCTCAGAGACAGTACCGAAAAAGATGCTTTGCTTCTTCTGGAAAAAATTATGGATCTTCCATCTGTACATATGCATGGACCGGAGCATCATGCAATTGTTCCATGTGTTCTTCTGACAGCGTTTCGCAATAATGGAGAACATATGGATTACGATGCTGCACTATCTGAAATCTGTAAAAGAGCGAAGCAGGTTCCGGGCGGTACCTGTGGTTACTGGGGTGTCTGTGGAGCTGCTGCCGGAGCCGGTATTTTCATGTCCGTTATGACTGGATCCAGTCCACTTCACAAAGATGCATGGCCGTTTCCTCAAAAACTTGTTTCCATTATTTTATCCAGACTGGCAGATGTTGGTGGACCTCGCTGCTGCAAACGTACCAGCAGAATTGCCATCGAAGAAGCCGTTCATTTTTACAGTCAGTTTTGTTCTGTAAACATTCCGTTGTCTTCTATAACGTGTAAATACTGCGAAGATAATCGCGAATGCATCCAGGAAGATTGTCCATACTATCCTGAATAACAGGCAAGGCAGTGATTCCATGATACCACGAAATCACTGCCTTGTAACTCGTTTGCCAGGATACAGCGCCCCATCTTCCCACTTTGCTTTTTTGCAGTTCCATGAACGAATATCCTTCTCTTCCAAAACACTCCTGATTCGTTCTTCTCCATTGTCCGATGTAAAAAGCGCTGTAATTTCCTTTTTTCCATCTACAATTTTCACACAATAATCTACCAGTTCCGGAATCTCAAACAGTAATTCATCCATCTCTCTGATACTTCCCAATGGATCCATCCGCTTTACAAAGTCCAGGCGTTTTATTTCACTTCCACAGAGGCATCTTCCTGGAATGATCCTTGACCAGTCACCGGTTCGATATCGAATCAACGGCTGTGCTTCCATTCCAATGGTTGTAATCACCAGTTCTCCCCATTTACCGTCCGGCAGCACATTTCCGTTCTCATCTATAATCTCTGTAATACAATGGTTTTCCCGCATATGCATGCCCTCATGCGCCGTGCAGCAAATGGCACCTCCAAGCCCCATCTCTCTGGAACCATAGTGCGGCCAAAGTCGTGTTTGCAGAATTTCTTCGATTGCTTTCATGACAGTTTTCGGACAGGCATCTCCGGATACCAGTGCTCTTTTTATACTGCCTTTTCCGCACATTCGAAGCATGGACAGCAATGCCGTCGGCATTCCCACATACGTATCCGGCTGCTCCTCTTCCAGAATCCTGTTCAGTTCGCCATAAGTTCTTCCTGTCCCGGTTGAAAGAGGTTTTGCTCCCAGACGTCTGATTGCCTCCGCGATCAGTTCTCCTAATCCAAAAGGACCTGAAAATGGCATAGCCACCATCGTTATACTTCCAGGATAAATAAATTCACCCAGACCTGCCATAAAAAGTTCTATGGTGTGTTCACAGTCTCCCTCTGTATAGAATACACGTTTACCGGCACCGGTAGTTCCGCTTGTCTGTTCTGATATCACTTTCTGTACTTCCCCCTGGGAGCAAAGCAGCATCCTGCCTCCATCTCGTGCCAGATCTGTTTCTGTCGTAAAAGGAAGGCTTCTCAAATCTATCAGGCTTTCCAGTCTTTCCGGCAAATCTCGGTAAAAACCCTCTCGTTCTTTCTCTCTCTTCAGTACAATATTTAATTTCTCCAGCTGTATTCTGTGTATTTCATCTCTTGTAATCTCTGTAATACCTTCCTGCTTACAGATCATTGCATCTATATTCGATCGTTTCACTTTCTGTATAAATATATTCCTTTCGAATTCGTCAGATTATATGCACAAAACGGCACCATTCCATAATCAGAATCCACCTCGCAGATATAACATCTTTTCAGACGTTCAAGATCCAGATTCCATGCATCCTGAAAAATCATCCCTGATACTGCAAAAGTTTCATTATGAACCCGGATCAGGAATTCATCCAGCGCATCTGTCTGTGTCATTTCTCCATCATCAAATTTTTTTGTGCTATAGCTCCACTGATTTTCCACATACTGTCTGGAATTATCGCTGGTAGTACAACAACATCCTCTGCCTGATTTCTTTTCCAAAAGTTTCAGTTCCCCCTCACCTTTTTTCAGATAACTTGCATGAAAAGAACAGTATGGATTCTCTGCTCCACCACCGGCGAAATCCTTGCTTTTCATAAGCCCGTCAGTCTGTTCCTCGATCAGCTTCAACATCTTTGGTATGGTAATCGGAGCTTGTGGACGCTGCTGAGAACATCTGCCAAAATAGCTGATCGGCTGGAAATGTACTCCTCTTACAAATGGCATATGATCCATCGCAAACTTCAGAATATCTCCAACCTGCATGTCATTTACTCCTGGCGCAATGACAGGTACCAGGGCAATTCCCAGTTCCGCTTCCGAACAGTTTAACACAGCCTTTTCTTTCAGTTCTATCATAGAGCGTCCGCGCAATGTCTGATACACATCATCTGTGACACCGTCAAACTGAAGAAATACTGTATTCAGTCCTGCTTTTTTTAGTTTTCTGGCATATCCTGCTTCCTGCGCAAGACGGATTCCATTGGTATTCAATTGAAAAAATGTAAACCCTTTTTCTCTTCCCATACGTATGATCTCCGGAAGATCCTCCCGCATGGTTGGTTCTCCACCTGAGAGCTGAATATTGAATGGTCCTCCATGATCCATCAGAAAATCATATTGCTTTTCTATTTCATCAATTGAAAGATCACCGTTTTCCAGACATTCTCCTGCCGAAGCAAAGCAGACCGGGCAGTGCATATTGCAGCGCTTTGTCACTTCCAGTATCATACAACAGCCTTTTCGTTCGTGCTCCTCACAGAGTCCACAATTATCCGGGCAGGATTTCTCTTTGATTTTGGGATTTACCGGAGTCTCCGCAGACAGGTTTTCTCTTCCCCAGGAAAGATACTCTGCTGCCGTTCCTTCCCAGATCAGTGTCTGAAACTTTCCGTGGATATCACATTCTTTCACCAGATAAATGCCATCTTCACCAATACATTTTTTTGCCGTAAGTACTTTCATACATATCGGGCATACACTTTTTGTTTTACCCAGCGTAATCATAGTTCCAATATTCCCCGTTCTGTCAGTATTTCTATCACTTTCGTATAAGTATCTGCAATCAGCGCAGGACATTGCTCCATAATCACTCCCCAATCCAAATTAGAAGTGATATCCTTACAATAAAAAGCACCAAATTCTTCTTCGGTCTTCTTATGGAACCACTGATATAATTCCTGCACAGCCGGTTTCATCTGTATATCTTCTTTCTCCTGCGGAGCCAGATTGCCAAGGAACAAACCTATCGCACAGGCTCCTCCTGTCAAGCAGCCACAGGTATCTCCACAGTAACCAATGCCACCGCCAAGACCTCCCAAAGCCTTTACAAGCTGTGGATTTTCCTCACCTATGGCTTCCAGTGTCATAATCATAACCATTTGTGAGCAATGATAACCCATACTGCTAAGTTCTATGATTCTTTCATAAAGATCCATGTGCTACTCCTTTCTGCCAACCAACATGGTATAGCGCAGCTTCTTTCCTTTATATTCTTTCTGCAGAATCTTATACTCTTCGCAGCAGAACGAATCATTCCAGATTGCTTCCAGATAATATTCCCGCCAAAGTAACGTCTGATCCTCCTGCCGGAGAATGGTAAATCCTGTCTGTTCTGCCATTTCTGAAAGATTTCCAGTATCCAGATCTGACAATAATAGAAAACCTCCCTTTTTCAAAACACGCCAACATTCAGATAGTGCATTTTTCTGATCTCTGCTGACAAAAAATGCACACTGGCTGATGCAAAGATCTATACTGTCTGATGAATACTGCAAATGCAGAAAATCGCCTATTTCCACATCACTGCCCCGTGGGAAAAGATCCACGCCATGTGCTTCCAGCCCAAATGATTTCAGGATTCGTACCGTGTCTCCTTCTCCTGCTCCAAGATCCAGTGCTTTCATTTCTTTTTTCCATTCTATGTTCTCCAGAAGATGAAGCGTCTGCGCTTCCCCTCCCGGATGCCTGTTCATCTATTTATCCTCCAGTGCACGCTCCACCGCGAGCACTTTTCCAAGTGCGAGTTCTTCCGGAACATACACAAACCCACACTTTGGGCAGACAGGCATTTCCACAGGAAATCCATTTTCCAGATACATAAATTTTGCTTTTCCTTTTACAAGAGGAACCTTACATTTCATGCAGGTCAGCTTTCCTTCCGGATCAATCGTATAATATGTTCTCTCTACTGCCATTACTGTCCCACCCTTTTCATAATATTCATTCGATGACTGTATGCTCTGTGTACCAGATATCCGTCTTCTGTTTCCACAAACCGCACCCAGAATGTGACATTTCCCAGTCTGCTTCTTGTCACCAGTTCTTTTGTTTCTTCATCCAGGATTGCTTCCTGATTTTCTCTGTAATCTGATAACACACGTTCCACATCACTTTTCAGTATCATGCGCTCATCCATCATATGGATTGCCTCTTCTGTATAGGCAACAGTATAGTCTTTTTTCTCCATGATCGGTTCCTCATTCCAGATGTTTTTTAAAAGTGTCTGTTTCAATATGAGCCTGTTGTAGCGTTTCTCACTGATATCAGGCATGTTGCTGGCATTTGCACCATACAGAAGTTCCATGATATGTCTGGATTCTCTTCCCTCTCTGGCAAATCGGTCTCTGCATGCCATGCAGTATGTAATATATGGTGCATCGGAACGTTCCAGACACTTTTCTGTCATTTTCGCTGCCATATCTTTATTGGCATATGCCGTCAGACCTCCATATCCACAACATGGAGACAAATCTCTGGAATATTCTGTATCTTCAACGGTACATCCCATATCCAACAAAAGTTCTCTTATAATATCCTGTGTCTGTGCATCCCCTCTGGCACCACAGGCATCATGTATGGCAACCGGTATCTCCAGTCCTTTCGCCTGCTGTGGAAGTCCGATTTTTCTCAAAATTTCCCAGATTCCTATAACATGCGCTCCAATACTTTCTTTTAGCTGCTTCATACAGGTTGGACAACCTGCTATGATGATCGGATCACCAAGCTTGGCTAGTTCCTGTTTCAGCTGCTCATTTACTTTTTCTGTCATTTCATAGCGGCCCGCCCATTCGCTGATTGCACCACAGCATCCCAGCATCAGAGCAACGCCTCCAGCTACCCGATTACTTAAATCTTCGTATGCCTGTATAACCACATCCGGCGCTATCGCACCTGCCTGACAGCCCGGGAAAAATACATATCTGCAAGTTTCATATCCCGGCTGGAGTCTGCTCAAAAAAGCCTCTGAATTTGAAAATAACATGTCCATCAGTGCAAATTCATGTGGCGCCAGCGGCATCTTATCTGTGGATACCATATTTTCTCTTGCTGACTTACACACCTGACTCATATCAAATCCATTCGGACAGATCACCGTACACTGTCCACAGAGGGCACAGGCATTCATCGGTTTGTTCATCGGATGATCTCCCATGATAATCTGCGTATTATTATAGATCTCACGGGCTAATAAACCCGGATGTTTTTGATATTCACTTAAATACACACAGCCTTTCATGCATTCGTCACAATGACACTGAATACATCGTTTTGCTTCTTCTACAGCTTCTTCTTTTGAATACCCATCCTGACCACAGAAAATCTTATTCGATCCATGGATTCCTTCCATGTTCGTATAAAGCTTGGTAGTCACTGCTCCTTCACTGCCTCTGTTGCTGTGCGGCGATAAATTCTGTACCAGAAGATCCACTGTCAAAGCTGCCCGCTTTGCGGCAAAAGCCGCATCCATCACAGATTCCGCAGGTCCGCTGACAATCTTTGCCTGTTCTCTTAACATAATCTCGACATCTGCTGCTTCTTCCGGAGCTAACATTTTTGCCACTTCTTCTGATGCGCATACCACATCTGCCAGTTCCATTTTTTCTCTGATAAACGAAAGATTCAAACTGCATCCAAATTCAAAAGAAAGATCCATAGATTTCAGACGTTTCGCTTCATTGCTGCGGTCTGATTCCAAAAGATGTCCGGCTGCCGCTGCAATATAGCTTTCATAATCTTCTTCCTTACAATAAATTGTCGTAGGATACATTTTCTTTTCCAGTTCCCCTGCAAGAAACAGTGGAAATAATCCAGAACCAAAGATTGCTGCCCTTTTCTTCTTTCTCATGCGAAATACACTGCTTCGTCTTCCCGGTTCTCCATACCGGACAATCGCACGTTCTACTTCTCGTATGGAGACACCATCACCAAGTTCACAAAGCTTGCAATTATCTTCGCAAGGTGCCGTACATCCATCACAGAGAATCATTGGAAATGGTGTAATTTTCTCATAAATTGCCAACGCTTTCTTAAAATTTCCTTTTGCAGCATAATACAGCATCTCTTTTGTATCCATTTTGAAAGGACAGGCTGCAACACAGTAGGCCGGCTGTTCATGGACGCAGAGACTGATCATATGATCCATCTCTTCTTTTGACATTCGATTTACATGATAAACGTGAGTAGAACCCCTCTCCTGTATGTATGTCATAACCTGATACTCCTTTCGTCTGTAAAGGGGAGGCAGTTTCCCGTCTCCCCTGATTATATCGCAGTTGGCAGCTTTTACTCCAACCACATTATGAATTAAGCTTATTTCTCAAGTTCTTTTAATGCTGCAAGAACCCTTTCCGGACGGGCAGGGATACGTGTAATACGTGCACCTGTCGCATTAAAGATTGCATTCAGGATTGCAGGATGTGGAGCATCCAGTGGAGCCTCACCACAACCAGCCGCACCGTAAGGACCACTTGGACGATATGTTTCATTGAAGTGAAGTTCAATATCATCCGGAGCATCCTTTGGATATGGAATACCACAATTCTTCAAAGTGGTGTCATGGTTCAAATCTTCAAAATCTTCCGAAAGAGCAAGACCGATACCCTGTACAAGACCACCATAGAAATTACCTTCTACAAGAAGTCTGTTCATGATCGTACCTACGTCAGCTACGCAAGTAAATTTCTCAACGGTAACTTTACCTGTTTCTGTATTAACAGCAACTTCCGGCAGGAAGATAGTATACATATAAGTTGCAAATGGATCGCCCTGTGCGGTATCCTGATCGATCGGATGATCTGCACAGAATGTAGTTACCCAGTTACCTTCATATTTTGTTGCAAGCCCTTCTGCTACCATCTCATCATAAGTACGGAATGTTCCGTCTTCTTTCTTCATTGCTGCTACAAGATTTTCTGCAGCCAGACGACATGCATTACCTGACATAACCTGTGAGCGTGATCCTCCTGCAGGTCCTGCATTCGGACATGTCTTCGTATCATTCATAACCAGTTTAATCTGTTCCGGTCTGATTCCTGCCTGACGCAGTGTTTCATGAGATGATACAAGAACACCCATATCAGCCCCCTGTCCATGATCTTCCCATGCAGCATACATCGTAACGGTTCCATCCGGATTTAATTCTGCAAATGCATTTGATGTATCAACACCATCAAGACCACAACCGTATACTCCAAGAGATACACCGATACCATATTTCATCTTTCCGTCAGAAGCTGCATTCTTTTCGGCAACACGTTTTTTCGCCGCTTCATACAATGGACGTGCTTTCTTAAACAAATCTTCCTCACAATATACCTCCGGTGGATAACCTGTCGGGATGGTAGTGCCCTCTGATTCTTTATAGCAGTTCATTTCACGGATATCAAACGGATCGATTCCCATCTTAGCTGCCAGCACGTCAATCGCAATCTCAGATCCCATATAAGACTGTGGTGAACCATAAGCACGGAATGCGGAGCCCCATGCATGGTTTGTAAATACGGTTGTTGATTTATTACAAATAGAATTAATTCCATAACCTGCGCCTGTAAACTGAGAAAGTCTCATGGTAAGCAGATCGCCAAATTCTGAATATGGACCGTGATCTACATAGTTGTTACCCCAAAGTGCTAAGAGTTTACCATTTTCATCTGCTGCAAGCTTAATATTCATAAATGCAGGAGATCTCTTTCCTGTATAAGTAATGTTCTGGAACTGATTAAATACCAGCGATACCGGACGTTCCAGAATCTTAACAGCTGCACCAATCAGAGCCTCATTTGTCGGTGAGAACTTGTAACCAAATGTTCCGCCTGCATGGTTCTGAACAAGTCTTAAGTTTTCCATTGGTACACCGATACCATCTGCGATCATAGGCATATGAAGATGTATACCGATAGATTTGGAATGCACTGTTATCATACCGTCTTCATCAATATATCCATAACCACAGTCCGGCTCAAGGTGAAGATGAGGCTGGCGTGAACAGTAGGACTCGATCTCAACCTGCTGTGAATCCGGAATGCTGTCCCAGTCAAAGTCCGGTCCCTTGATACAGTTTGTCTCAAAAAATGCGTTTGGAGTACCAGGATGGATCTCTGCTGCATCCGGTGCGATTGCATCCATTGCGTTCATATATGCAGGAAGTTCTTCGATCTCCACCTTAACTGCATCTGCTGCTGCACGTGCATGTTCTTCTGTATCCGCAGCTACGATCGCAATCGCATCACCAAACTGAAAGATCTTTTCGTCGCAGAGTACAGGACGCTCAAATCCGTCTGTCTTATTGTGTTTCGGAAGCATTACAAGACCATTGATCTTGTTGGTTCCGCCTGCTGCCTTAATGTCCTTCGCTGTAATAACACGAACAACTCCCGGCATACTCTCTGCTTCTGTTGTATCGATACTGAGAATATTTGCGTGAGAAACCTTGGCCTGTGTAAGTGCAAGACGAAGAGTTCCCTCCGGCATCTTTAATGCATCATCTGCACCGAAATCCCAGGTACCTGTTACCTTCTGTGCTGCTGATGGACGGATATAGTTTGTACCGACGATAGAATCACCTGTCTGCTTGAATACGAGGTCTTCTTTAGTCATCTCGCCACGCATAACTGCTGCTGCCGCCATGGTCGCATCGATAAGCGGCTTGTAACCTGTACAACGACAGAGATTACGCTGCTTGTTAAACCAGTCCCTCACTTCTTCACGGGTAGGGCTCGGATTATTATCGAGAAGAACCTTTGCTGAAATAATAAAACCTGGTGAACAGAAACCACACTGTGCACATCCATATGCCATCCATGCAACCTGTATCGGATGCATATCAGAAATTGTTCCCACACCCTCGATTGTTGTGATCTCTGCATTGTCCGGAACACGGCTCATCTTGTAAATACAGGATCTTGTAACTTTTCCGTTCATAATAACATTACATGCTCCGCAATGACCTTCTCCACAACCGATCTTACATCCTGTAAGAAGAAGATGCTCACGAAGTACCTGAGCCAGTGTCTCATCCTTATCAAGAATAAGGATTCGCTCCACACCATTGATCTTCAATGTCTTTTTAATCATGTTTCATTCCTCCTTTAAAAAATACACGTTCCGATGTTACAAATCTTCTGACTTATGTGTTCCACATGGATCATGATCGGCTCCCTTACCCGTCAGATCTTTAAGTCTTTCCATTCCTCTGACAGAATAGAAAACAATGGAAGAACTGCTTCCGTCCAGATTCTCACCGCTGAGTTTTAAAACATTCGCATTCTCATAATAATCAATCGGAAGTGTCCGACTGTATTGCTCTCCTGTGCGCTCATCTTTTACCTGTATCGTAACTTCTTTTGCGGTAATTTCAAAAATCTTATCCATGGAAACGTTCTCCTGTTTACATTATTTTGTATAATTTCATGTTATCATAATTTTGTACAGTTTTACAAATTGTAAATAATTATTAGTTGGCTATTTTCGCCCTTTTTTATATTGTTTTTATTACTTTATTTAAAAATTTTACTATT
The DNA here is from genome assembly GCF_001487165.1 of Blautia massiliensis (ex Durand et al. 2017). GTDB lineage: Bacteria > Bacillota > Clostridia > Lachnospirales > Lachnospiraceae > Blautia_A > Blautia_A fusiformis. The sequence goes on along the minus strand of NZ_LN913006.1, from coordinate 2,790,174 downwards.
TATCCTCACTTTTCATGCTATAATAATATCAAATTTGTACAATGTTATTTTTAGGAGGTATCTATGATGCAGACAGGTGCTCTCATCGTAGCTGCAGGGAAATCGTCACGAATGGGAGACTTCAAGCCCATGCTTCAGCTTGGATCCATTTCCATCGCGCAGCGTGTGATTAATAACTTCCGGCAGGCCGGAATCTCTAAAATAGTGGTGGTAACCGGATACAATGCGGATGCTCTGGAACGCCACCTTGCTTCCAATCATGTTATTTTTCTTCGAAATGAGGACTATGAAACTACTCATATGTTTGATTCTGTCAGGATTGGACTGGAATATTTAAAAGACAAAGTGGATACGGTACTCTTTACACCTGTAGATGTTCCACTATTCACAGCACATACCGTTACACAAATGCTTTCTCTTGGACAGCCTCTTGTCACTCCGGTCTGTAACGGAACTCCAGGTCATCCGATCCTGATTCGTTCCTCATTAATTGAGTCCATTTTAAGCAATGATGGAAACACTGGTCTGAAGGGTGCTGTAGAACATTGTGGAACTCCCATGTATTGTTTAAATGTAGAAGATCCTGGAATCATTCATGATGCGGATACACCAGAGGATTATGTAGAACTTCTTCGTGCACACAATCAAAGTCTGATCCGTTCAGAGATTCAGATTCAGCTGGCACGGGAAAAGGTCTTCTTTGATGAACAGCTTTATTCGCTGCTTACACTGATTCATGAAACAGGATCTGTTCGTGATGCCTGCGAACGCATGCACATTTCCTACTCCACCAGCTGGAATCTGATCCATACATTAGAATCTCAGCTTCATGAACCGCTGATTATTCGAAGTCAGGGCGGTGTAAAGGGCAGTCACAGTGAGCTGACACCATACGGAGAAGAATTTTTGAAGCGATATGCCCGTTTTTCAGAGGAAACACGTACCTGTTCCGAAGCAATATTTGAAAAGTGTTTCAGAGGATTTTTCAATGCGTAATCTTTATCTTATTCGACACGGAAAACCACAATATCCAGATGAACATTCTTACTGTATCGGTCAGACTGATTTTTCTTTATCTATGCTTGGACATCTGCAGTCAGTCCTTCTTCACGGAGAACTGGATGATAAAATAACTGCTGTTTACTGCAGTCCTTTATCAAGAGCTATGGAAACGGCTGCACATATCACACCTGATCTTCCACATATCACTATCTCAGATTTAACAGAACGAAATCTGGGAGAATGGGATGGTCTTTCATTTGATGAGATACGCAAAAGATGGCCGGACATATATGAAGCACGTGGAATGAATCCTGATTACCCGATTCCAGGAGCAGAAACTCCTTTCGCATCTGGCATGCGTTTTTCGCAAGCAATTTATGAGATTCTTCGTTCTTCTGAGGGTGATATTGCGATTGTTTCTCATACAGATGTAATTTCTTCTTATCTGTATTTGCTTGATTCAAAACAGCATGCCAGACAGTATTTTCGTCTTCCATGTGGTTCCTATTATCATCTGAACGCAGACGATAACGATCATGTTGCCTTATCTGATTCGACTTACCTGCTGCCTCATCCTGACTTGCATGACGAACTATGCCGGATGCTTCGCGATTCGGTGTCTCTTCCTCATCATGTACAAGCGCACAGTGATGCAGTGACTGAATTGGCTTGCCATTTCTGCGATCTGCTGGAATCTCATGGTTACTTTTTTAATAAAAAACTGATTCGCTCCGGAGCACTCCTTCACGATATTGCCAGACTTCAAAAACATCACACCAAAACAGGTGGTGATCTTTTCTTACAATTAGGCTATACTGAAATCAGTCAGATTATTTCACAACATCATGGTTTACAGAAGACACTTCTGAATGAAGCGGCTATCGTCTTTTTATCAGATAAACTGATTCAGGAAACCGAACGTGTAACCATCGAAAAACGATTTGCGGACAGTCTGTGTAAGTGTAACAGTCCCGAAGCTTTGAAATCTCATGAACGACAGCTTAAACAGGCTCTTGATCTGCAAAATATGATACAGACCATCTGTCACATGACGATATGACTTATAGAAAATTACAGGAGGTGTTTTATATATGAGAACTTTATTTCAGATCATACAACAAGAATTTCAAAAAGAAAACGACCTTGTGCTTGCATCCATCGTTGCTTCCTCAGGATCAACGCCAAGAGGTGCCGGTTCCCGTATGTTGGTTGGAAAAAAAGGCCGAGTTGCCGGAACCATAGGCGGAGGTTCTGTCGAACATCGTGCAGAGCTTATGGCACTTGATATTCTTGAAAAGAAAGAATCCTGTGAACATGAATTCCGGTTGAATCGCAAAGATGTTGAGAATATCGGTATGATTTGTGGTGGTGATGTTACCGTATTTTTCCAGTATCTGGACCATAATGACCCTATTATTATGGAACTTGCAGTAACTGCTGAAACATTATATAAAGAACGAAAAGATTTCTGGCTGATCTGTGATCTTCATGCTACATCCGGTATGAGTCTGTACAGTGCATCCTATGGATTGACTGGAAATGCTGATGTTCCTTCTTCCATCTTATCTTCCTTATCTGCAAGACCATGCCGTCATCGCAATGAAACCTGTGACCTGTTTACAGAACAAATCGGTACATCCGGAACTGTCTATGTATTTGGAGGCGGGCATGTTTCACAAAAGCTGGTACCAATACTTGCAAGTGTTGACTTTCACTGCATCGTTCTGGATGACCGTCCGGAATTTACAGATCCTGCTCTTTTCCCGGATGCAGCGGAGACAATCCTTTGCGATTTTGATCATCTGGATCAGAGCATTTCTATCACAGATGCTGATTATTGCTGTGTCATGACACGAGGTCATGCCTATGATACGATTGTGCAGGCACAACTTCTTGCCACACCTGCATGCTATATCGGCGTCATTGGAAGTCTCGCCAAAAGAGCTGGTGTATTTCATCGTCTCGTAGAAGAGTATGGAATCGATGAGCGAGAATTAGACCGTATTATCACGCCTGTGGGACTTAATATTAAAGCAGAAACACCTGCTGAAATCGCAATATCTATCACAGGACAAATGATTCAGGTTCGAGCTGAAAGAAAGGCTGCTATGAAATGATGACAAAACATATCTACAAAACTATTATATTCGGTGCCGGACAGATTGGGCAGATGACTGCCCGACTTCTTGGAAATTCCTATCAGATCATGTGCTTTGCCGATAATGATCCGCGCAAACATGGACAATTTATTGGTAATATCCCAATCTGTTCTCCATCAAAGGCCGCTGCTCTTCTTCCTGATCTGATTATTCTTGGTGTATTGGATGAAGAGCGGCGTGGTTCTATGATGCAGCAGATGGAGCACTTGGGCTATCACGGTTCATTTTGTGATCCTTCTGCACTTCGCATGTTTGATGCACGGGTTGCGGTTATGCGCCTTTTAGCCGAACAAATACATCAACAAAATATCCCTGGAGATGTGGCAGAACTTGGTGTTTTCCAGGGTGATTTTTCTTGCCTGATCAGTACGGCCTTTCCGGATCGAAAAATACATCTTTTTGATACTTTTGAAGGCTTTTCAGAAAAAGATATTGCCGTAGAAACCTCCAGGCATCTGTCTCGCGCTAAAACAGGTGACTTTTCTTCTACAGATGTAGACTCTGTTCTTCGCATCATGCCTGATCCATCACATGTGATCATCCATAAAGGATGGTTTCCGGATACTTTTTCCGATATTACCGATGAAACTTTCTGTTTCGTATCATTAGATGCAGATCTCTATGCTCCAACTGCTGCTGCATTACCTCTATTTTATGAACGTCTGTCTATCGGCGGAGTTCTCCTGATCCATGACGTATACAGTACCCAGTTTTCCGGATGTAACAAAGCTGTAGACGAATTCTGCCTGAAACACCACCTGTTTGCAGATCCTGTATGCGATCTGCATGGAAGTGCTATTATCCGAAAAATCATTTAAAACCTAATTGGAAGCCTTTCATAATCCTATACGCCTTCTGTATTATACTATTTTACGAGATACCCTTCAGTCTTTAAATATGTATCAGAATCGTTAATATTCTGAAAATATCCCTCATTGGATTCCGTATAACAAACAAAAATTCCTACAGTATTTAAAAATCTATAGTTTAACGGATTCCTTTATGAAAATATCAGCAATTTCGCATTCCGTGCAGACTTTCTTATAGATTTCCGGATCATTGATATTCTGAAAATAGTTTTCCGGTGCACTGGTATGGTATAGGGAATATCCCACTGTATTTAAAAAACGATACACCGATGATCTTCCTGATTCCAGAAAATCTGTGATCTCTTTATAAAGTCTGGCATCATATACCGCTATCAGCGATTCTTCTTTTCCATTATGACACAGCATAGTCACCGGTTGGTCGGCTTTTTCCATTGCGAACTTCAACAGATTTTGAAGTTCTTCCACAGGTACCAGCGGCGTATCTACCCCCAGCACCAGGCATTTTTCTGTCTTTGCCCTTCGAAAACAGCTCTCCAGACCGCCAAGTGGACCCTGACCGGAAATTCGATCCGGCACAATCTCTTCCCCACACTGTGTTCCACGATATCCAGAAATTAAGATCTGTTTTGCTCCCAACTGACATCCTTTTCCGATCTGTATCTCCAAAAATGTCTGTCCATCTAAAAGCAGATCTGACTTCTCCCTTCCCATATGGCTGCTGGCACCACCTGCCAGGACTACCAGCGTAAAATCTGATGGCAATTGCTGTTCTGCCAACTGACCGTTTTCTAATTCAGATATATCAGTCTGCATTTTCCGATTATTTTCTGGCACAGTTCGTTGCCTCCCCGGTCAGGATCTGTAATCCATGTTCCAGCGCTGGAATAATATATTCCAGACTTTCTCTGACTGCTTTCGGGCTTCCCGGCAGATTCACGATCAGTGTTCCTTTTCGAATACCTGCTGCTGCACGACTGAGCATAGCTCTTGGTGTAATCGTCATACTATATGCTCTCATTGCTTCCGGAATCCCCGGCACTTCACGTTCTATAATATCCTTTGTTGCCTCCGGCATACAGTCTCTCGGCGAAAATCCGGTTCCACCCGTAGTTACAATCATCTCTGCTATTCCCTCATCTGCTATACGAGCCATCTCATCTGCCAGCATCTTTCTGTCATCCGGCAAAAGAATGGTATGCACCACTTCGTAATCGTTCGCTTCCAAAATTTCCTGGATTACCGAACCACTTTTATCTTCTCTCTCTCCTGCATATCCGGAATCACTGGATGTGATAATCGCAGCTTTCATAATTCCTTATCCTCCTATCTGGGACATTAATTTACATTCATCTGTCTCAATCTCTTCCGATGTAAAATGATGACTGACCGGTTTTTCCCATATTACTTTCTGTATTGCCTCTGTCAGTTCATCATCTGTGCATCCTGAACGCATCAAATTCTTCAAATCCGTTCCAGTCTGATATTGCAGACAGGCTTTTAAAAATCCTTCTGCTGTCATACGCACACGATTACACTGGTCGCAAAACTTATGCGTCATCGCACTGATAAATCCTATTTTACCCTGAAATTCTTCTATTTTATAATAATGACACGGTCCATTCCCATATCGTTCTTTTATTGGAGTCATTCTTCCATATGCTTTCTCTAATATTTCGCATATTTCACTTTCTCCCCGAAACTGAAAATCCTTTCCATATCCAATCGGCATCATTTCAATGAAACGAACATGAATCGGATATTGCTTTGCAAGTCTCGCTATCGATACCAGATTTTCCTGCTCTTCCACTACCGGCACACAATTAATCTTCAATCCAATCTGCGGATACTGTAATGCCGCCTGGATTCCCTCCAGCACCCGATCCAGACTTTCTCTCCTGGTTACCTTTGCAAACTCTGCTGCATTTAAAGTATCCAGACTGATATTTATATCATCAAGCCCCGCTTCTGCCAGATCTGCTATCTGTTCTTCGAGCAATACACCATTGGTCGTTAATGTCACTTTTTCGATGCCAGGAAGTTCTTTTAACATTCGAACCAGTGTGGCACAATTCTTTCTAATTAACGGTTCTCCTCCGGTCAGTTTGATCTTACGTATACCTAAACCAGTCATACATCTGCTGATTCTGGTAATCTCATCATAAGTCAGAATTTCTTCATGCGGGATCTGCACAACTCCATTTTCCGGCATACAATAGACGCACCTGAGATTACATCGATCTGTAATGGATATCCGCAGATAGTCAATCTCTCTTCCAAATCTATCCTTCATACTATTCTTTCGGGTTTCGATATAACCCGCTTTTTCCTCCGCTTTTTTCTACCAGATGAATGTCCGTCAGCTCCATGGACTTGTCAATTGCCTTACACATGTCATAAATTGTCAAAAGTGCCACATTCACACCAGTAAGCGCTTCCATCTCCACACCGGTCTGACCTTCCGTTTTGGCTGTACAGATTGCCGTAATTTCAAGATTTTCTTCATCCAGTTCAAAATCTACCGAACACTTCTAAATCATCAGCGGATGACACATCGGAATCAGATGAGATGTCTGTTTTACCGCCATAATGCCAGCCACTCTTGCTATTCCAAGTACATCTCCTTTTTTCACAGTCCCCTGTTTCACTGCATCCATCACAGCCTGACAGACACAAATCTTGCCTTTTGCTACTGCTGTTCTGGATGTCGGTATCTTTCCGGACACATCCACCATAACAGCGTTACCCTTCTGATCAAAATGATTCAGCTTATTCTCCATCTGCCTCACCTGCTGCCTTCTCTATCACAATTTCATCGCCTTCTGTCAATACGCCACCATGAAGTACTCTGGTAAAGATACCTTCTCTTGGCATAATACAGTCACCCATAATTTTATAAATCTCACATCCACTATGACATTTTTTCCCGATCTGTGTCACTTCTAATAATACCTCTCCGCTGCGAAGTCTGGTGCCAACCGGCAATGCCTTCAGATCGTATCCACTTACAATCAGGTTTTCTCCAAATGCTCCGTCTTCGATCGGTGCTCCCTTTGCCTTGAATTCTTCTATTTTTTCATAAGAAAGAAGACTCACCTGGCGATGCCACTTGCCGGCATGGGCGTCCTTCTCGATTCCAAATTCTTCCATCAGTCTGGCACTATGTACATTCTTTTTCTGTGTACCTTTCTTCTCACTGATATTTACCGCCATAATCTTTCCCATTTTATTTCCTCCTTCATCCCTCAATTCACTCTTTCGAAATAAAGAGATGTCTGTTATACTAAATCTAGTATAACACATAGTAAACATGATAAAAGAATTGTTTTTTCAATTGGAGAAATTATGTATATTAACGAACAATAACAAAATCTGTCTCTGCTAGAGACAAAAACATATCAATATATCGGAAGAAATGGAGAATCCCGTACGGAACAAGAAGAAGTATTGAACGAACATATGATGGATGTCTATATAAATGATCATCTGACTATGAAACTTGTTTGCCTGCCCCAGCATCTGACTGAACTGGTTCTTGGAAGATTGCTGACAGAACAAATCATCACGTTTTCCATATTCACAGATGTAGATCATATCTATATCTGTGAATATGGAAAACGTGCAAAAGTCTATTTAAAAAATTCGGCACGCAGCACACAATCCTCATCGGATGCCTTTGTAGAAGTAACTCCTACCTGCTGTACCGGCAATCATATTTTAAATGATTACTTTGTTACATCCAAAGAGCCGCAGTCACTTACACCGATTTTCTGGAAACCAGAATGGATCTTTCATATGGCGGATGCCTTTGCGGATGGTTCTCCTCTCCATGGCATTACCTTTGCCACACATAGCTGCATTCTCGCTCAAAAAGATCACATTCTGTTTTCCTGCGAAGATATCGGACGGCACAATGCTTTGGATAAAGTGATCGGCTACGCTCTGCGGCACAATATTGACCTGCATCAATGTATGGTATATTCCAGCGGCAGAATACCAACTGATATGACTTTAAAGGTCATCCATGCAGGGATTCCAATTCTCTCCAGCAAGGCTTCTCCTACTTCTGAAGCAATTGATCTTGCAAAAAAATATCACCTGACCCTGATCTGTGCAGCCAGAAGGGATCGAATGAAAGTATTTACGAAATAATGTTTGACAACCGCATATTAAACCACCGGAACTGGATATTGAAAGCTTTTTCGCATTTTTCACGAAAGAATCACCGTATCATAGATTACCTCAACCTTGATACGGTGATTCTTTCATTTATTTTAATAACATCACATCTTTTTCATCTATCCCAATCCATATCTTATTTCCAGAAATATGCTTTTGGTACTGCTGCCATTGTTCTTTCGTCACATCTACGCGAATCCTGGCTTCTTCTTTCGTAGATACGATCAAGATATACGAAAACACGTCCTCAATCACTCTTTCCACTTTACATGGAAATACGTTTTTCGTTGTGCCATCTGCTTCCGGTAGTACCGGATATATAAAGTGACTTCGCACTCCTACACTGCTGGCGTCTTCTTTTCCTGTGGTATCACACTGCAATGTAATTCCCCAGTCCAGAGCCATGACTTCGCCTGCTGCTGTCATAGCCTGCGGGCGATCCTCTATGGCTGCCACTTCCACCAGTTCTGCACCAAATTCTTTCATGCGAACCGCCAGAAGTCCCTGATTACAATCATAAATCTTCCCCGGAATCAATCTTTTTCCGGGTGCCATTACTTCATCTCCGATAGTCAGAACAGCTGCTCTTACCCGACGATAAACCTTCACTTTTATGACTCCCATACTGGCCAGTATACCTGCTTCAATAAATCCGATTTTGTCACCCTTTTTCAAAAGAACCGTTCCATTTTTAAAATTCTCTCCCTGATAACAGTAATTCTGCCACTGTCCGGTCGGACGGAAGATTCTGACAGTCTCTTCTCCATAATCTGTATCCTCCTGACGGACACAGCAGTCACAGCCTTTCGGAATAGCTGCGCCTGTCATAATCCGAACCGCCTGCCCCCTTTTCCACTGTGACTCTGGAATACTGCCCCGCATCAATCTCTTCCAATACCGTCAACTGTACCGGATGACTTTCTGATGCATCCGTTATATCCTCCGCTTTGCAGGCATAACCATCCACAGGTGATCTGTCAAACGGCGGGTTATCAAATCCTGCAATCATATCCTTTGCCAACACTCTTCCACATGCCTGCAAAAGTGGTACAGTCTCCGTTTCCTCTATTACTTTTGTATGTTCCAGCAGTGCTTCCAGTGCCTACTCTACCGTAAGCTTTTCCATGCTTATTCCTCCTGTCCTGCTCTTATACGCCCTTTCCAAAGCTGCAGTTCGGATAATGACATTCTTTGCAGCCAAGACAGAATCCGCCATTTCCCATATGTGCCAGATCTTTTTTTGTCACTTCTATACCTGCGATAATACGTGGCAGAACAAGATCAAATACGGTGGCTTTTGCATACATCACACATCCCGGCAGTCCCATTACCGGTGTGCCATCTTCCAGATAGGATAACAGGAACATCGCTCCCGGAAGTACCGGAGCACCATAAGATACGATTCTCGCTCCTGTATTTTTGATCGCGCCCGGTGTCTTATCATCTGGATCCACGCTCATACCACCGGTACAGACAATCAGATCTGCCCCTTCTTCTTTTAATTTCATAATAGCGGCAGTGATTTTTTCCATATCATCATTGCACAGAATATGTCCGTGAATTTCAGCACCGTAAGATTTCATTTTTTCGATGATTACCGGTGTGAAAGTATCCTTAATTCTTCCATAAAATACTTCATTTCCGGTGGTTACAATTCCTACCTTCCGTTTCTTATAAGGTGCCAGCGATACCAGCGGTTTTTCTCCTGCTGTTTTCTTCACCAAATCCATTTTTTCTTTTGCAATCACCAGCGGAATCACACGGGTTCCTAAAAGACGGTCACCTTTTTTTACCGGGAAATTTGTATGACGGGTGGCAATCATAATCTCATCGATCTCATTAATAGCATCCAGCCTCGGCACATCCACCTGAAATACTCCGTCACAATCTGCAATCAACTCAATTTTTCCTTCTTTTACATCCGTTGGATGCATATTCTCATTGATGCACACATCACACAGAATCTGCGCTGCTTCATTTTCATGCAAAGTATTTTCATCCTTCTCCCACACATAAAGATGGTCTTTTCCCAGAGATAGCAAAACCGGAATATCTTCTTCCTGTACAATATGTCCTTTACGAAAGGCTGTATCTTTTACCACATCCTTCACAATTCTGGTAATATCATGGCACAGTACATGTCCTACCGCGTCCGTTGTTTTAATACACTTCATGACGTTCCCCTTTTACTTTCTGTCTAGAAAAGTTATAAATTTATATGGAGTAATTGTAACATATTGCCAAGAAAAACACAACTTTCATAAACACGGGAGTTTGACACATTGAAATCCGAAAAAATACCGCAAAGCCTTGAACACGGGATGTAATTATTCTTCTACAGCGAATAAATATGGTTGCTCCTACGGACAAGTTTATGCATAGGTTAGAAAATATAAAGATAAAGGAATCGAAGGATTATATGATCGACGAGGTAAGAACAAAGCGATTTCTCAATTATCAGATATTGAGAAGTTGAAAGCTGAAAACCGACTACTAAAAGCTCAAACACAGCAGCAACAAATGGAGATTGATTTCTTAAAAAACTCGACGAAATAGAGAGGAGGTGAACCTGACCAAGACACGCAATACAACAAAATACCTTGCAATCAAAGAATTATAGATTATTTCTGGCTTTCCATACTGGCAGTCATAATTGTTATCTCCATAATCATCGCATATATCATAGTATGAACAGGATCTTTTTATAATGATTTATTTTCTATGTGAACTACTCGGCAACTGAGTTACCAGAGCATCTGAATTAAGGCGGGATACCGCCTTTTCAGGGTGCGTCCATGACACCACTACTGTTTGCTCTTTAGAGCTATACAGCTACTTTTATTATTTCTGGCGTTTTTAGTCCGGTTACGGACAGTTCCTTTTTCTCTCCGGATACGGAGAGATATTTTCTCAGGATGTTATATGCACCTACAGCATCTGCGTTATACTTCCGGTTTCTGTCCCTGTACAGTCCCCTTTGTTTTCGGTTGCATGGCTGTGCATATCTTTTTTCCACCTCTGGTGACAGCGGACTGCACTGGCTGGTATAGCTTTCTTCCTGTCTTACAAAACGGATCCCGTACATCTTAAGCTTATATTCCATCATGCTATAGAGCCTGTTATACGGCAGATTGTGGAACTTCTGGTTTGTTCTGTGTCCCAGGTCTTTTCCTTTCCGGATATTCCGGATATCCCCTGCCACAACACAGTTCATGGCTAATTAAAGGTAACAAAAAGAAAGGAAAAGCACAATCCAGACGGTATCAGCGGCAGGTTACAAGAATAAATTGTGATTTCACAAGATTGGTGTTATAATAAGAGAAAAGTTCCTGCCGGGGCAGCCGCCCCGGTGGTATGGGTAGAAAGGCAGGAAAACAATATGCACATCAGCTATAAACCACTCTGGCACACACTGTTAGAGCGTGATATGAGAAAAGAAGATTTAAGGCTTGCCGCTGGTATGACAACGAATATGATTGCCAACATGAGCAAAGAGGGAAAGCACATCAGCATGGACACATTAGCCCGTATCTGTGAAACGCTGAATTGTGAGATTACCGATGTGATTGAGTTAGTACCAGACGAGCCTGCTTCCACAGGAGGTAAGGAACATGAGCGAATTGAAACCAAGAATAACGGAAAACGGAATTGATTATATCCTTGTCGGAGATTACTACATCCCGGACTTGAAACTGTCGGAAGAACGCCGCCCCATCGGAAAGTATGGACGGATGCACCGGGAATATTTAAGAGAAGTCCACCCAGCCAGATTGAACACATTGATACTGACCGGAGAATTGTGGACATATCTTGCAGACCTGAACGAACAGGCACAGGAACGGTTAGACACTATCATGGAGCAGATGAAAGCTGCCGAGGGCGTGACCGAGGACTTGAAGCGTACCCGTCAAATGGAATGGGTGCAGCGGTGCAATAATATCCACAACCGGGCAGAAGAAATTGTTTTGCATGAGATGATTTATTCATAACGGTATGATAGAATGATTATGACAAATCGAAATTTGTAGGAATAGGTATTCAGGAAAATATACAGAAAATCACGCATTTGTGGGGATGATACGAATCGTGTCATACATGTGAAAGAGCGATTCTTGCGTCATTTTACGCTTTTTGATAAGGTGAAATCGTCGAAAAGACAAACCAATATAGAAAGGACGTATAATGATGAAAAAGAATGGAAAACAAGTTTTATTTTTAGGAGGTATATTTATTATAGCGTTTGCAATATGGACAGCTTTGATCCAGATGGTAGACGTGCAGCCACTGGGGCAGAATGCAACGAATATTGGATTTGCAACATTTAATTGCTGGTTTCATCGTTTAACAAATGTTAATATGACAATTTATACGATTACCGATTGGATGGGTCTGATTCCTTTAGTTGTATGCCTGATTTTTGCAGGTATTGGACTGGTTCAGTTAATAAAGAGAAGAAGTCTCTTCAAAGTGGATCCCGATATCATTATCCTGGGAGTTTATTATGTTATAGTGATACTGGCATACTTCATTTTTGAGATCATCCCAATCAATTACAGACCAATTTTAATCAATGGAATTATGGAGGCTTCTTATCCTTCTTCAACGACTCTACTGGTATTGTGCGTGATGCCGACTTTGGTTGAACAGATCCAGCGAAGAATGTCATGTTCTACATTGAAAAGAATCATAACGATTCTAGCAATCGCTTTTTCTGCATTCATGGTTATCGGCAGATTGATTTCCGGAGTACATTGGTTTACGGATATTGTGGGTGGTGTATTGTTAAGTGCCGGATTATTTACTGTTTATAAGGCAGTAGTTATGCTAACAATAAAAAAGTGAAATAAAAAAGGAGGTGAAGGAGGTGGAATTCCATGAAAAGCTTCAGGAATTAAGAAAGAGCCGAGGTTTGACACAAGAAGAACTAGCCGAGGCATTATTTGTTTCAAGAACTGCAATTTCAAAATGGGAATCCGGAAGAGGATATCCGAGCATAGATTCATTAAAGGAAATATCCAGATATTTCTCTGTGTCCATTGATGAGCTGTTATCCGGAGATCAGTTGGTTTTGATTGCTGAAAAAGAAAACAAGTCAAATCTCAATGGTCTATGTGACTTGTTATTTGGATTTACCGATTTGCTCTCTTTGATGCTTATTTTTCTTCCATTGTATTCCAAACCGGTTGATGGATATATCTATTCAGTAAGTCTTATTGAGTATGTAGATAATGAAATTTGGATTCGTATGACATACTGGGGTCTTTTTATCGCATTAACGATTATTGGAATTGTGAATATTTTAATGGTCAATTTCAAATTTGAAAAGGGAAAAAAGGTGATTACTTTTTTGTCTGTAGGGCTTAGTATTATTACTGTTTTGTATCTGGCGATTGCGAGAGAACCATATGCAGTAACAGTGGCTTTTCTGTTGTTACTTATAAAAGGAGGTCTACTTTATAAACGAGCTATGGCCGGTCGATAAGGAGTTGAGCCATACAAATTCAAGTTTGTCGTTCTGAAAATTTAACTGAATAACCACAGTAAAAACCGCTGCTACATGGAAGCTAACAAACCATGCAACAGCGGTTTTTCTTTACCGTTTTTTCCTTTGGCTGATAGGCGTGCTCATTTTCTTTGACTTTTTGAGAATCCGAATGAGCCAGCGAAATTCTTCATCTGACAGATTTTTATAGTTGATACCGAGCTGCTTGCAGTAAAGGACAACGAGCTTTTCATCCCGGCTGCCCTTGAAGTTTTTGACCGCTTCCAGATTTTCTTTCAGTTCATTGGCAACAGTGGTCTGGGGTGCACTCTCACTGTCCTTTTTATGGGCTTCCCGAATATCCCGGATAATGAGGTTGAGGTCATCCAAAACCATGTGGCTGAAATATTCATCATCGCTGATATGGGCGGCTTGCAACACTTTCAAATGGGGGTCATCTTCGCCGGGGCGATACCGTTCAATGATTTCATGCCGGACGGTATCGACAAGGGCGTTGAGGTTCTGAATCTGCATGGTGGCAATCCCATCCACATAAATCTCAATGTCCGCAAGAAACTTGATAAAGTCCTTATGGGTGGCAAGTTCGCAGAGCAGACGGTTGTTAATCCGACCGCTTTTCAGAAGTGCAACCATCTCATCATTCAAATGCAGCTCCGTCAATGGTGTGTTGATCTGCTCCCGGTTTTCTGTCCGGCACAGCAGATAATCAACGGAAACCCCATAGAAGTCTGCCAGCGTGATAAGGTTGCCATGATTGATTTCCTTAAAATCTTCTTTTTCATAACTTCCAAGAGCTGATTTGGAAATGCCCGTCAGCTTTGATAGTTCTTCCAGATTTAAGCCTTTGTCCTTGCGGAGTTCCCAAAGGCGTTCCTGTATGCTTGTTGCTCCTTTCATGGGTGCACGCTCCCTTCCAACGGTTTCATTGCTGCCGCTTATCTGGATTATATCACACTTTCCGTAATCGTGGAAAGTTCTGATTTTTACCCTTAATTCCTACTTTGTGGACATACGGCACAGGGCACAAAAATGTTCTATGATACAGGTAGTTCATCGATGGATTATTCCAATCGAATGACCAGCCTGTGTGGGATATGCTTCCCCGGCGATGTAGCGCCATGACTTTTAGCAGGGATGTGGAGGAACCCTGACCGAAACGAGCGTACCAAAGGGAGCGATACGCCGCTGTGAGATTCAGGGGAGGAACGACACCGGGGAGAACTGGCGAACTGACACCGAAATGATACCGAAACACGACAATCTGATAGGGGGACAGTCTACCCTATCGCTGATACTTCGGGAGATTTTAAGCGGCTCTATGGCTGTAATTTTGCCGAAAATCGCCCCGAAACCATACACTAAAACGGGAGGAAGCGCAATATGCCGAGAATGAGCAAAAAGAGGAAGCATGAGCTTTCCTTTTACCTCAATGACCGGGGGCGTGTCACTTACAACGAATTATGCCGGAAATGCCAGCATGGGTGCAAGCAGAGCTTCCGGGCGGTTGTGGTTGACTGCCCCCGTTATTTATCCAAACGAGCAAAGAAAAAGGAGGAACACACCGAATGAATTTTGAATTTATGACGATAGACACACCACTGCCGCCCTGTATGCCCTTTCCCAGAGCGTTGACGGGATTTCCAGTCAGCAGCACCGCAAAGATCATGTACTGCCGGATGCTGGATGCTATGCTCTCCAACGGGCAGGAGGACGAGAACGGAATCTTGTTTGTCTGCTTCCCTGTCACAGCTATTGCCGCTGTCCTGTCCCGCAGCCCCATGACGGTCAAGCGTTCTCTGAATGAACTGGAAACTGTCGGACTTATCATGCGGGTGCGTCAGGGCGTTGGAGAACCCAACAGAATTTATGTGCTGATACCGGGAAAGGAGGACGCTGCCCTTGCCTGATACCTCAAAGCTGGAAAAGCTCAACCGGGAGCTGGAAAAAAGTGAAAAGAAACTGCGGAAAGCCATCAATGATGAAAAGGCATTACAGCACCAGTTGAAGCAGCTTACCCGAAAGGAACGGACGCACCGGCTCTGTACTCGTGGCGGTATGCTGGAAAGTTTTCTGCAAGAGCCGGAACGCCTGACAGATGATGATGTCATGCTGTTATTGAACCTCATTTTTCACAGACAGGACACGCAGGAACTATTGAAAAAACTGCTGGAACGGAAGAAGCCGGAAACCCCTTAGTTTACTAAGGGCGCAATTATACACCACCCAGAGGTTGGTGCATTGCGTTCTCCGAAGGCTCCTCGCCGGAGGGCTGTGATTTTCCGCAGTCAAGGTCTGCTCCAAATCATACAGGGGACGCTACGCTTCCCCTGCGCTGGCTGCCGCCAGCTACCCTTTTGTGGACTTGCCATCTGGGGACATCTTGCGTTGCAAGCTGTTCCCAGCCGACAAGTTTCATAAAATATGCTATCTTTTTGATAGGCAGTGAAGTATAATGAAGATGACAACAAATCGGAGTTTGACGAGGTAAAAGAATATGAATGGAAAACATCTATTTCTTACATCTGCAGGGTTGACCGATAAGATGAAAGAGAAATTCTTTGATATTATTGGAAAGTGTCCGAAGGATGTGAAAGTGCTTTATATTCCAACAGCTGGCATTGAAACAGATGGTGCAAGAGAGTCGCTTGCAATATGTTTTCATGAACTCTTTCTAATGGGAATTCAGTACGAAAATATATTAGTGTACAATCTGGAATTAATTCTTTCAAAAGACTATCAAAGAACCTATTCTTCGTATGTTACAACCCCGTTTATGCTTACAAGGCTATTAACTTTTGAAGAATTAAACCAATTTGATGCTGTTTTTGTCAGTGGTGGTGATGTATCTGTGCTTTGTCGTGAAATGTCTAGAACTGGTTTTGATAGAATACTTAATAATGCAATTAAAAACGGACTTATATATGTCGGAATCAGTGCAGGAAGTATGTATGCGGCGGGAAATTTAACAGATGGATTACATATTATTGACAATCCTATTATCCCCCATTGGAATGGTTCTGAAACAACAGTATTACCGAACGGCAAAGATGAGATTAAGCTTGCTGATGGAAAAGCTGTTTATGTAGAGGATAATTACATGAGTGTAATATGATGCACATGTAGGATTAGTCAAATTCCAGTTTGTCAGCTTCACATCGGGTCAACTTGTCCCGAACTTTTACAACTAAATACCCGCCGCCCACACAGCGGCACACCGAGCAGGAAATCTGAAAAAAGATCTCCTGCTTTTTTTCTGCCCAAAATGAGGTGGTAAAACGCCACCCCATCCACCAATTACCGAAAGGAGGGACACGAAATGCCCTGTCCACACAACGAAATCACGATTGTTCAGCGCAGCCAGCGGCAGTCTGCGGTTGCCGCCGCTGCTTACCAAAGCGGCGAAAAGCTGTTCTGTGAATACGACCAGCAAGTGAAGCACTACCCGGAAAAGCGTGGTATTGTCCACAATGAAATTCTGCTCCCGGCAAACGCCCCACGGTCGTATGCAGACCGCAATATCTTATGGAACGCCGCCGAAGCGGTGGAAAAGCAATGGAACTCCCAGCTTGCAAGGCGGTGGGTGCTTACCATCCCAAGAGAGATACCGCCCGACCAATATGCTGTCCTTGTCCGGGAGTTTTGTGAACAGCAGTTTGTTTCCAAAGGGATGATTGTTGACTTTGCCATCCATGACCCCCACCCGCCGGGACACAATCCCCACGCCCATGTCCTGCTGACTATGCGGGCAATGGACGAGCATGGGAAATGGCTTCCCAAGAGCCGCAAGGTTTATGACCTTGACGAGAATGGGGAACGGATAAAGCTGCCATCCGGCAGGTGGAAAAGCCACAAGGAGGATACGGTTGACTGGAACGACCAGAAGTATTGTGAAATCTGGCGGCATGAATGGGAGGTCATCCAGAACCGCTATCTGGAAGCCAATGACCGCCCGGAGCGTGTGGACTTGCGTTCCTATGCCAGACAGGGGCTTGATATAGTCCCTACTGTTCATGAGGGAGCTGCTGTCCGGCAGATGGAAAAGCGGGGTATCCAGACGAATATCGGAAACCTGAACCGGGAAATCAGAGCCGCCAACAGCCTGATGAAGTCCATCCGGCAGCTCATCCACAACCTCAAGGGCTGGATTGCCGAGCTGGGCGAAAAACGGAAAGAGCTGCTTGCACAAAAAGCGGCGGAGGAAGCAACGCTTCTCCCCAACCTGCTGATGAAATATATGGAGATACGAAAGGAAGAACGAAAAAGCTGGACGAGGGCTGGACAGAACCGGGGGACTTCACAGGACTTAAAGGCAGTCAGCGAAGCCTTGTCCTATCTCCGGCAAAAGGAGCTTTCCACTGTGGAGGACTTAGAAGCATTTCTGGAATCCTCCGGGAAATCAGCCGCAGATTACCGCAATCAGATGAAGCCAAAGGAAGCCCGAAGCAAAGTGATTGACGGGATTCTTGCCAGCCGGACAGACTGCAAAGAATGTAAGGCTGTCTATGAGAAGTACCAGAAGATATTTTTTAAGAAAACAAAGGAAAAATTCAAACAGGAACACCCGGAGGTTGCCCGGTATGCGAAAGCCGCTGCCTACCTTGCCAAGCACCCGGACGATAAGGACAGCACCCAAAAGAAGCTGCAAGAGGAGCAGGAAACGCTTCTGGAAGAAATTGCAGCCCTGAAAACACCTCTGACCGAGGTACAGGCTGATTTGAAGAAACTGCGGGACATCCGCTACTGGGTACGGAAAGCCACCCCCGGCACAGAGGAAAGTAAAGAGCCGCCCAAGAAACAGCCTATCAAAGAAATCTTGCAGGATAAGACTGACGAGAAAAAAGCACAAAGAACCGCCCAAGAACAGACAAAACACAAACAACAGGATATGGAACTTTAACAGGCACTTGCCATTTTCAATCAGAGAATGTCAGGTGCTTTTCTTTTTTTCAAGGAGGGATAGATTTGAATGTATTTGAAGCTGTGAAGCAGTCCGTCACAACAAGACAGGCTGCGGAGCATTATGGAATCCATGTAGGTCGGAACGGGATGGCTTGCTGCCCGTTCCATCACGATAAAACCCCAAGCATGAAGCTGGATCGGCGTTACCACTGCTTCGGCTGCGGTGCGGATGGAGATGTGATTGATTTTGCCGCCGCCCTGTATGGGCTGGGAAAGAAAGAAGCCGCCGTACAACTGGCACAGGACTTCGGGCTTTCCTATGAGGACTGGAAGCCGCCGGGAAAGGCGAAAAAGCCCAAGCCCCGGCAGAAATCCCCGGAGGAACAGTTTCAGGAAGCAAAAAACCGCTGCTTCCGTATTCTTGCCGACTATCGCCACCTGCTCCGGGCATGGAGAAAGGATTATGCCCCGCACTCCCCGGAGGAAGCCTTTCATCCCCGGTTTATAGAAGCCTTACAGAAGCAAGATCAAGTGGAATATCTGCTGGATGTGCTGCTGTTCGGGGAAACAGAGGAAAAAGCGGCTTTGATTACGGACTACGGAAAGGATGTGATACAGCTTGAACAGCGAATGGCAGAGCTTGCAGCCACAGACGCAGCAAGAACTAAAAAGCACCATGAACGCCATGCAGCCACCCCAGAGCATTGAGGAAATCAAGGCGGGGCTGGAAACTACCGAGAAAGGCGGTGTCCGTCAGAGCATACGGAACTGTCTGACCGTATTCCAGCGTGACCCGCTGCTTTCCGGGGCTATCGCATACAACATCCTGACCGACCGCAAGGACATCATAAAGCCCATCGGCTTCCACAGGGAAAGCACCGCCTTAAACGATACGGATATGAAGTATCTGCTTCTCTATCTGGAAGAAACCTACGGGCTTACCAATGAGAAAAAGATTGATAACGCCATCGGGATTGTGGCGAATGAAAACAAGTACCATCCCATCCGGGACTACCTAAGTGCCCTTGTGTGGGACGGGACAGAGCGAATCCGTTTCTGTCTGCGGCACTTTCTGGGGGCTGACGCAGACGATTACACCTATGAAGCGTTGAAGCTGTTCCTGCTGGGCGCTATCACACGAGCCTTTCAGCCGGGATGCAAGTTTGAAATCATGCTCTGTCTGGTAGGCGGTCAGGGGGCTGGCAAGTCCACATTCTTCCGTCTGCTGGCAGTCCGGGACGAGTGGTTCTCCGATGATTTGCGGAAGCTGGACGATGACAATGTGTACCGCAAGCTGCAAGGTCACTGGATTATCGAAATGTCGGAAATGATGGCAACCGCCAACGCCAAGAGCATTGAGGAAATCAAGTCGTTTTTAAGCCGGCAGAAAGAGGTTTACAAGATACCTTATGAAACCCACCCGGCAGACCGCCCCCGTCAGTGCGTGTTTGGCGGCACTTCCAATGCCCTTGACTTCCTGCCCCTTGACCGTTCCGGCAACCGCCGCTTTATCCCGGTCATGGTGTACCCGGAGCAAGCCGAGGTTCACATTTTGGAGGACGAAGCTGCTTCCAGAGCCTATATCGAGCAGATGTGGGCAGAAGCGATGGAGATTTACCGAAGCGGCAGGTTCAAGCTGGCTTTCAGCCCCGCCATGCAGCGGTATCTCAAAGAACACCAGCGGGATTTTATGCCAGAGGACACCAAAGCCGGGATGATACAGGCGTATCTTGATAAGTACACAGGGAACATGGTCTGCTCCAAGCAGCTCTATAAGGAAGCCTTGAACCATGCTTTTGACGAGCCGAAGCAATGGGAAATCCGGGAAATCAACGAGATTATGAACCAGTGCATTGACCGCTGGCGGTACTTCCCGAATCCAAGAATGTTTTCCGAATACGGCAGACAAAAGGGCTGGGAGCGTGAAAACCCGGCAACGGACTTATGCAACCCGTCTGAAAAAACGATGGACGGTTTTGTGGAGGTCACAGAACAGATGGAGCTTCCATTCTGAAAATGACAGCCCGTTGCACCCCCTGTTGCTATCCCGTTGCCGAGCCGGTTGCCGGGGAAAACCCCTTATTTCCGGGCTTTTCTCCCTTATAACAACCAAAACAACAGAAAAATAAAAGAAAAGTATAAATAGTAACCATCGCCAGATTGAGATTGTTTGCAAGGTCTTTTGAAGCCCGTTGCCGGACTTCGTTGCCGACACCCTCTGTCTGGCTATTTTCATGTATGGAGGATCACTGCCTATGGCAAAAAACAAAACAGAGATTCATGTGACTACTGTGTTTGACGGGGAGCTTGACGCAACCGATGTGTTCGTCAGCCTGATTTCCCAGAAATATGGAAAGACAAATACAAAAGAATATCTTGTCAAAAAGAAAGATATGGAGTATAATGCAGATGAGGTTCAAAAGAGCCAGATACCGTCTGGATTGTGTGGGTAAATGGCTATGATGAACGAAATGGAATACAGAACAATCGGTTCGGCACTTGCCGGGGGCTATCGTGCAGCGGTCTATTGCAGACTGTCAAAGGACGATGACCTGCAAGGCGAAAGTGCCAGTATCGCAAACCAGCGTGATATGCTGGAAAAATACTGCGAAAAGCAGGGATGGGAGGTTGTGGCAGTCTATCAGGACGATGGCTTCACAGGTCTTAATATGGAGCGTCCTGATTTACAGAGAATGTTGAGAGCCATTGAGCGCAGGCAAATCAACCTTGTCATCACGAAAGACCTCAGCCGACTGGGGCGGAACTATCTGCAAACCGGGCATTTGATTGAGGACTTTTTCCCAAGAAACGGTGTCCGCTATATCGCCATGAATGACGGTATCGACACCCTGCGGGATAACAACGATATTGCCCCGTTCAAGAATATCCTGAACGAGATGTACAGCAAGGATATTTCCAAGAAAGTCCATTCCTCTTATCTTCTGAAAGCGCAGAAAGGACAGTTTACCGGGTGTCTTGCCCCGTTTGGGTATCGGAAAGACCCGGAGGACAAAAACCATCTGCTCATTGACGAGGAAACCGCCCCGATTGTGCGACTGATTTTCGGATATGCCCTGAACGGTCATGGTCCGAACTATATCCGCAGACGGCTGGAGGAAGAAAAAATCCCCTGCCCCACATGGTGGAACCGGGAACGGGGGCTTCGCAATACCCGCACCAAATGGGAAAAGAAAGACCCGGAAAACGGGCGGTATATGTGGGACTTCTCCGTTATCAAAGACCTTTTGATGAATCCCGTCTACACCGGGGCGATTGCTTCCCAGAAAAAAGACTACCGTTTCAAAATCGGCACGATTGGGGAAAAGAAGCCGGAGGACTGGATTGTGGTGGAGGGGCAGCATGAACCGCTGATTGACAGCATGAGCTTTGACATTGTGCAGAATAAGCTGAAATCCCGCCAGCGTCCGGGGCAGACCAATGAAATCAGCCTGTTTGCCGGACTGGTAAAATGCGGCGAGTGTGGGAAGTCGCTGACGATACGCTACACAAACGCAAAACATCCCCAGCGGATTTATTCCTGCAAGACCTACAACGCCTTTGGAAAGAACCACTGCACCCAGCACCGGATTGATTATGACACCCTTTACAGCCATGTGCTGCGGAAAATCCGGGAATGTGCCAGAGCTGCCCTGATGGATGGGGAAGCGGTTGCCGACCGCCTGACCAATACCTGTGAAGCCGAGCAGCGGGAACAGCGGGAAGCAATGGAACGCTCCCTTACAAGGGACGAGGAACGGATTGAGGTTCTGGACAAAATGGTCATGCGGCTTTATGAGGATATGATTGCAGGGCGTATCAGTGAGCAGAATTTCAACACCATGCTGGAAAAGACACAGACCGAGCAGACGGAGCTTAAAGCAAAAGTGTCCGAGGGCAGAAAGCGGCTGTCTGATGAAGTCCAGCTTGCCAATGACGCAAAACAATGGGTGGAAGCCATTCAGGAATACGCCAACATCACAGAGCTGGACGCAGCCACCCTTAACCGCTTAATCAAAGAAATCGTCGTGCATGAGCGCATTGACGAAGATAAAACAAGACACATTTCTATCGAAATTCATTTTAATCTCAAACCCATCCCGGAGGTGGAACAGGTCACTGCCTGACCTGTCCCGCCGGGACGGTTCTCTTAAAAACACCATATAGATTTTTTGTACGCCGCCGCCCGCCATCGAGCAGAGTTTTACACCTAATTGGGGATAAAACAGGTAATTCCCTGTTCACGGCAGTATTTTGCAAAGTATCTTGTGATCTTGTGCAGATAATCCGTTACCGAGTTCTGCTTTTTCTGATATAATCTGCGAATATGTTTTGATGTGACTGGATGTTTTATTTCCTTCACAGACTGCTGTCCATACCATTGTGCCTGCACCCTTGCAATCTCTTTATGAAAATATCTTTCCAATGCAAGATATCTTCTGCCCAGGATAAATGTATTCCCATTCCCGGAATCATAGCATGTCATAAGATTATGAAGTCCCAGATCAACTGACAGATAGTGTCCATTCTGCGAAAGTTCTTCCCTCTCTGAAATCTCATAAACAACAATAACTTTACATTCACCTTTTTCCGGTGGGTAGATCCGCAACTGTTTGATCTGATCCATGCCCCTGAAAATCTTATTTTCAAGATAAAGAAAGTTCTCATGGATCTGATACGTTTCTTCCATATATCTTTTTAATGCTTTTGGAAGGGACAGACGGACTTTTTCTGTGTCCCATTCATGTACAATTCCCATCTGCATATAGGTAATGGGGATACTTTCCTGTTTAAACCGCGGTGGTCTGGGATTCTCAATCCCTCCGGATCTTTTCAAGGCGTAAAAAGATTTCCATGCTTTATCCAGCAGCTTGCAGACTTCCTGGGCTGTCTGAGATGGAAGCTGTTTATACCACAGATCCTCTCTATGGGATTTTTTCTGATAATACCAGTCCGGGTATTTCTCCATTCCCATTTCTTTGTAATGCTGACGTTCGTAATTACAGACATTCCAGAGCTTGGATGCCGCATAACACATATGTCCGATGACGTTTGCATATTCCTGACTGACCTTTATGGATGTTTTCTTTGACAGCAGCATTTCCCACCTCTATGATCTCAATAAACTTTACTCTGATGCTCAATATATCTGCGGATGTTTTCTTCCGACACAGACCCGACCGTTTCCACATAATAGGAATGGTTCCACAGCTCTCCTTTCCAAAGCTGTTCTCTTATTTCCGGAAAACGTTCGAATAATTTCCTGCCGGTGATCCCTTTCAGATATTTCACGATCGCAGTTATGGATAATTTGGGAGGAGCAGACACAAAACAGTGCACATGGTCTCCTTCCCCGCATTCAAACAAATGGACGGTAAAACCTTTATCCGCTGCGATCTCCTGCACCAGCTCCTGAAGATATGCTTCAATCTCCGCATTCAATATCTTCCGCCAGTATTTCACTGACCATACCATATGGTAATTAATATTGCACACACAAGTGCGGTAATGTATAAGATTCTCCTTCATACATATAGTATAGCATAGTATTAAGAATATCACAATAAAATGCCGAACATATTTTCTTTTTTAATAAAGCTGGATACAGCATTTTTTAGTAAAAAAATAAATATATTTTACTTATAATGTGCAGATATGCACAGTTTACGCTTTCATCTCGGCAATTGAATTACCGAGGATTCCCGCTTATCTTCCTAAATATTTTTCTAGTCATTGTAATATAAAATTGCTTATACAGTCTCTTCCTTAAGAGTCCTGGTATTCTGGATAATATACAGAGCGACCGATATGACCATCATTATAGCGCACAAACCAATCAACAGATCTGATACCATCGGTGTAATGTGGAACCATATAATATGCACCGCTGCAGTTCCATATAATAAAAAGGTTACTATCTTTCCATGCCAGTCTGCACCATGTACTTTTCCTGTCTTTCGTATCACAAGACATCCACTGACTACCATATACAGCTCCTTACCTGCCATTATTACGATTAAAAGAAGCACATGCGGAAAACGAGTAAACAGACAGATTAACATCGCTGCCTGTGTCAGCTTATCAGCCACCGGATCAAGTATTTTTCCTAAATTACTAATCCTATGGAATCTTCTTGCGATATATCCATCAGCAAGATCCGTAAGACCAGACAGCAATAAGATTTCACCAGCTAACAGAGGATTTTTCTTTACACAATAACTCCATATAATTACCGGAATCAGACAAAGCCGAAAAAAAGAAAGAAGATTAGGAACCGTAATAATTCTATTCAAATTTTCTTCCTGATTCACTTCACTCTGCATGTACGGTCATCTCACTTTCCTTTTTTTTAGACATAAACCAATAAAATATAACACAAAATGCTAAAGCAAACACAACACCAAAAACATTTTGAATCACTCTAAGACTAACCGCTCCTTGTAGTCCATAAGTCTCTGCAGCAATGGCTAAAGCACCAAATGTGTTAAATACTGCCTGCCAGCCATATTGTGCTGAAAATCCTACACCGATTCCACCAAGAATTCCTATATATGCATAGATTGACGAAGGAAGCAGAAAATATAATACTGTAAAACATATAACACCTGCAATATTTCCGACAATCCTTTTACGGACTCTGTAGTGCATATCTTCCATAAACGGCAAAATCGCGGACATGGCCGCAATACCAGCCCACATTGCACGTGGCATATTACAAAGTTCTGCAATGCAAAGGACAATCGGTACGCATAAAATCTGACATATCTGCCATTTTGTTCTGGAAGAAGTGATATCAAATTCTTGTATCAGATCTTTCAGATTTCTTTTATAAGTTCTGTTTTTATGATTTCGATAAAATACGAAGCAGGTAAGTGCTGCACCTAAAGCCATTCCGACTAATCGCATCTGATAGCTTTTTCCCGTAACATCATAACCATATAGCAGCAGATACCCAAGAACCAATGTAGATTGATTAAACATAAATGGATTATGGCATCCGAACAGAATCAACACAGCCAGTGCCGCAATATTTAACAGCATTCCCAATACCGGTGAAAGCTGGTTTGCTAAATGCGGACATACAGTCATAATTACAAAGAACAAAGCCAAAAGCATCGTAGATTGTCCGGTGTGGATCCCCAGATCCGCATTTCTAAACACCATGAGACATAATAAGACTACTACACCTACAATGCTGTTCTCATTTCCAAATAGGATGCTGAAAATACTAACAAAGAAAAAACAAAATGCCATTGTAACAGCTATCTTCACTAGATATACCCACATATGATATAATTTTTCTTTTAGTGTTTCACTCTTTTTCAACAGGTTTTTAGAACCTGCCTGATTTAACTGCAACTCCTGATAAAATGTCATATAAATCCTCCCATCTTCTAATTTATCTTAAAACTATATAATCTCATCTTTCTGCTTTGGCAGCTCTATAACAAATCTGCATCCACCATATTCACGGTTTTCTGCTTTGATTGTTCCTCCGGCACTATCTACAATCCGTTTTACAAGTGCAAGACCTAGGCCATTTCCTTCTGCTTTATGAGATCCATCTACCTGATAGAACTTGTCAAATATTCTGGATTTTACATCATCCTCTATTCCGGGTCCTTCATCTTCCAGAATGAACTTAACAGAATCCTGTTCTTGTTTCAGAAACATCGTAATTGTCCCCTTTGAAGGGCTGAACTTAATCGCATTATCCAAAAGATTTATCCAGATATGCATAAAAAGTCCTTCATTCCCAGTATATTTAACTTCCTCCAATTCTACCTGAAAACCAATTTCTTTTTCTGTCCATTTTGTTTCCAGGGAAAGAAATGCCTGACGGATCTGTTCATCCAAACGATATTCTGTTTTTTTCATTGGTATGTTCTGATTCTCTAACTTGGATAACAGCAAAATATTTCCAACCAATCCGGAAAGCCTTTGGGTATTAAACAGGATTTTTTCTACATATTCCTCTTGCTCCTGAGACAATTCTTCTCCCTGAAGAAGCATTGTATATCCTTCAATGGCATTAATCGGGGTCTTAAACTCATGAGAAACATTAGATACAAAATCCATCTGCAGCACCTCTGTTGCACGAAGTTCTTTTGTCATAACGTTAAAACTTTGATAAGATTCTCCAACTTCTGCTATACGGCTGTTCGTTTCCAAATGCTGTTCAAAATCTCCCTGAGAAACTTCCTTCATTGCTTTACTAAGTCTGGTAATTGGTTCCAGTAACTTTGCATTGATAAAGGAAGTGATCAGCCCGGCAATCAATGTATTGAAAATCAAAAGCCAGCCAAGCACAGGTATGCTGCCCGGCAGATTAAAAAAATGATTCAAAAAAGCAAATAATAACGCAGATATGACTGTTGAAAATACAAGTGCCAGCCAGATTGCACCAGTCAGACAGGATCGGATCCGCAATCCTTTTTCTTTCTTTTGTTCCATTATTTTTTCACCACCTTGTATCCAATTCCACGCATTGTTACGATTTCAAAATCAGGGTTATCTTTAAAACGCTCTCTGATTCTTCCTATATGTACCTCTATCGTATGTGGGTCTGCCTCCGTCTCGTATCCCCATACTTCATCCATCAACTGTTGTTTTGTAAATGTTCTGCCTGGCGAAGCTGCAAGCTTATATAAAAGCAGGAATTCTTTTTTAGGCAAAACAAAACTTTCCTTATCAGTTGTAACCGTCATTGCATCATAATCAAACTCTGTTGAACCGATCACAATTTTGTGTTCATTCAGTATCTGTGCACGGCGAAGCAGTGCTACGACTCTTAAAACCATTTCATTCACATTTACCGGTTTTACCATATAATCGTCACTTCCCGAAAGAAATCCCTGGCGCATATCATCAAAGGAACCTTTCGCAGTGATCATAAGCACTGGTATCTGATATCCTGCTGAACGAAGTTCTGACACCAGTTCATAGCCATCCATAACCGGCATCATAATATCAGAAATGATCAGATCAATATATTCCTTATCCAATACTTCTAATGCCTGTGCTCCATCCGATGCACTTTTGACTTGATATCCATTCTTCTCAAGCACTTTTTGGAATAGCTGGCTTAATTCTTTATCATCTTCTACAATCAATATTTGAAACACGTTTTCCTTCCTCCTTATTAAAACAGATACCTTGCCCATCCAAGCAGATGCTGTACCAAAAATATTTTTCTCTGACGTTTCTTTGTTAATTCGATTGGCTCTACATGATATGGATCATTATAAGTTCCGCCTTCTAATATCTGGCGGGACACTTTTTCATATTCCATCATGCCCTCTTCCAACTGTTTATTAATATCTTTACTGCGAATTACAAGCATCAGTTCCGTATCCAGATATGTACTTCTCATGTCCATATTAAAGGAACCGATTACAGACAGATCATCGTCAATCAGAATACTTTTTCCGTGGTATGAATAACCGCCTTCATATTCCCAGATATTAATTCCTGTACTTAAGATTCTATTTCTGTTTTTCGCATAATCGGCAGCCCCAAATGGATTCCCATTATTCGCAACTGAATTTGTCATGATAGAAAAATCTGAAACGTTCTCTGCAATCTCCTCCCATGTATTATACATCATATCATTACAGATAATATATGGCGTGTGGATCTTCACACGATTTTTTGCATTTTTCATCAATTCTCCCAACTGATACCACACTACTGGTTCTTTGGAACCTGTGTGAATAGGATTTGACACTAATGTAATCTTTTCTGTCTCAAAAGTTTCGTCCGTATAATTGGTCTCGCAGATTCTTTCCTTATTCTCTTCAAAATATTTCTGATAGCTGTTCTGCAGCTCTAAAACTGCGTTCTTTACAGATTTTCTATTTGCCAGTTTTTTATTGTTATGAAAATAACCACTGTCTTCCTGATTCCATATGGTTTCAAAATACTCTGACAACTGGTTAACTGAATTTTCTTTCTCAGGTTCATCGCAAACCACTAACACGTCTCTGTCATAGTTCTTATGTCCCGGAAAATCACCCAGGAAATAATTGTATGTATTTCTTCCCCCAAGAATATATCTCTTTCCATCTGCAATCAAATATTTATCATGCATTCTACCCATCATTTTCCACGGTTTCAACGGATTGGCCTTATTATACAGTTTAATTTCAACATTCTCATGGGAAGATAATCCATAGAAATACGGATTTCCTTCCATATCAATCCAGCTCTCCATTCCATCTACTAACAGACGAATATGTACACCTCTGTCTGCCGCATCATGCAGTGCTCCTAAAATCAATTTTCCACTTTCATCGGATTGAAATGCAAAAGTAGAAAGAATAATTTCCTTTTTTGCATTCTTGATCAAACGCACTCTTTGTAAAAGCGCTTCTGGATTCTTTTCTATGATTACTGCCCGTTCTGGATTTTCACTGCATTCGTTCCATGACCCATTTTTTGTTTCTTTTTTGGTTGTATTGGACACTTCCGGCTGTTTTTTATATGCAACGCAGATTCCGAGCAATTCATAAAAAGCCACACATAAAAAAATTGCCAGTATAACAAGAAGGATTTTACATATTTTATGCTTTTTCATTGTACATCACCTGATTCCTTTTTATTTCATACTTATACAATACAAAGTCAATCTCAATTTAACCTCAACAAAATTTATTTTTCATAAAAAAATATGACCGGCTTCTTTTTAAAGAAACAGTCATATTTTTATTCTAATATATGAAGGAGCTTTTCTTACTCCGTTGTATTAATCACTATCCATGCAAAATCTTCTTTGTACAACAGACTGTTAGATATAGCAAAAACGGCCTTTCAAAAACAGTTAACTTCTAAATCAACTGTTTTTTGAAAGGTCGTTTCATCAGATTCTTATAGCAATCCAGCAAATAATCTCATAAATAATTGTCCCAGTCGCAAATATGCACTTCGTCCGGTTTGATATTGGTCTGTCACATCACGACATTCTCCCATCGTTCTTATCAGATCATTTTTTATTTCCACAACTGCCTGACAATCTGCCATAAAACAGCCGTTTTCAAAATGGTGATATAAACTTCGATAATCCAGATTAATTGTTCCACAAGTTGCCATACAGTCATCTGCCACACTCATTTTTGCATGACAGAAACCAGGAGTCCACTCATAAACACGAACACCATGTTTAACTAATCCATGATAAAAAGAACGAGTTATATTATAAATGAATTTTTTATCAGGGATACCAGGTGTGATAATTCTTACGTCTACCCCTCGCTTAGCAGCCAGACATAACGCATACATGGCAGATGCACCAAGTGCCCTGACCTTTCCTGCTTTTACCAGATCGTGCAGTGCCTCCATAGTTTCTTCAATTGGTGTATCATAGTCAAATCTATGGATGATATATAAATCAAGATAGTCGGTTCCAAGACGTGACAGAGTTCCATCTATTTCCCTCATGATTGCCTGTCTTGATAAACGACCTTCATTAAAATATACCTTGGATGCAATCACAACCTGATTTCTCGCTACATTTTTCTTCAATGCTTTACCTAAATATTCCTCACTTGTTCCTGCTGAATATCCATTTGCTGTATCAAAAAAGTTATATCCCAAATCAAGTGCATGCTTGATAACATTCTCACTTTCAGCTTCATCCAACGTCCAGTCATGCATGGTTCCAGCTTTCCCAAAACTCATACAGCCCACACATAATTTCGACACTTCTATATCTGTATTTCCGAGTTTACCGTATTCCATAGTGCTCTCCTTATCTTAATCCAGCGTACTCTTTCTCCGATACCGCCTCACACCACTCATTGGAACAATCCACTCCCGGCACCTCAATTGCCAGATGGGAAAACCATTCATCCGGAGCGGCCCCATGCCAGTGCTTTACATCTACCGGAATGTTAATACAGTCACCCGGTTTCATTTCTACCGCATCCCTGCCTTCTTCCTGATAAAACCCTCGGCCGGCTACACATACTAAGATCTGCCCGCCACCGCTTTTTGCATGATGAATATGCCAATTATTCCTGCATCCGGGTTCAAATGTCACGTTGAAAATGCCAACCTGAGAAGTGGAAATCGGTGCAAGAAAACTTCTGCCAGAAAAATACTGTGCAAAGCCATCATTTGGTGCACCAATTGGAAATACCATCTCTTTTGCATGCGCGCGCATCGCTTCCTCTTCGTATGGCAAATCTCCTTCACCTGCCTCCCACACTTCCTTTGCAAGATTGAAAACAGCCCATGCTTTTGGCCATCCTGCATAAAATGCGACATGTGTGATTACTGCGGCAATCTCTTTTTGTGTTACACCATGATTTTTTGCATTTTGAAGATGATATTTTAAAGAAGCATCTGTAATTCCGGAAGCCATCAGAGCAACCACCGTGATGATACTTCTTGTTTTTACGTCGATGTCCTGGTTATTCCAGTTTTCGCCGAAAAGTACATCATCGTTAAAATGTGCAAATTCCGGTGCGAATTCACCAAGTGTATTTCTTCCTGCTGTCTGTACTATTTTTCCCATTTTCTGTATACCTCCATAGCACTGTTATTTATAAAGATTTTACCCACTCACTGATTTCCTGTTTTGTTCCACGGTTTAACAGGCTGCCTTCTGTGATAACCGCATCCGGTGCAGATGGCTGTAATTCCTTTACAGTATTACCGAATCCACTTCCACCGGATGTTGCAAAGAGCACAATCTTTTTGCCACTGAAATCATAGGCTTCCAAAAATGTATTGACAATTGTCGGAGCTACATACCACCAGATTGGGAATCCCAGAAGGATCTCGTCATAAGAACTCATATCCATCTTTTTCTTCATAATCTCCGGTCTGTATTTCTTATCACTCATTTCCACACTGCTGCGGGATTTTTTATTCATCCAGTCAAGATCAGCCTTTGTATATGGAACTTTTGGCTCAATCTCAAATAAATCCGCTTTTGCTTCCTCTGCAATCATTTCTGCTACTTTTTTTGTTGTCCCGCTTGCACTGAAAAATGCGACTAAATTTTTACTCATAATAAAAATCCCCTTTCTTTGCGAATTTTTCGTATAAAAATAGATGTATAAGATTTGAATTTCTCTTATACATCTATTTTATACCTGATATTTTTATTATGTCTAATGCTTATATTGAATTCCATTCTATGCCTGAAAAGCATTTATTTCTTCTATCATTTTACTGACCGCCAGAGAATATGGAATGTTTCGTCTCCAGGCAATCACAGTACTTGTTGTGATTTCAGGAGAAATTCTTCGCTGTACAAGAATATCCTCCCGCCAATACTTTGCAGCACCTTCGATGGATACCGGATAGCCCAGTCCATTTGCTGCCATAACTCCGGCATTCGTTCCAAGATTACTTGTAAAAGCAATCTGCAGTTTCGAAAAGTCTTTTCCAAACCAATTGGCAAGTTCACTTTGAACATTTACTCTTTCCGGCAGGATCAATGGTTTTCCAATAAGATCTTCTTTTCTTATAAACTCTTTTTCTGCCAGCGGATCATCCGGCCGCATTCCAACACACCAGTGATCGCAATCTGTGATCCGGATATAATCCAGCCCTTCGGTGTCCACCGGCTCCATGAATAATGCAATATCTACAAGTCCTTTGTTCATCATCTCATACACTGCATCTGCTGTTGCAGTATGCAATACAATCTGAACCAGCGGGTATTTTTCTTTATATGTTTTACATATCTCCGCCAATGTCTCCACCGCTGCAAATTCACCGCATCCAATGGTTATATTTCCCTCTACAACATCTTCTTTTCCTTTCAGTTCCTCAAGTGTTTTTTCCTCAAGATTAAGGATCTCCAGGGCACGCCTTTTTAATAAAATCCCCTCTTCAGTAAGCGAAATTTTCTTCCCGCTTCGAATAAATAATGTTACTCCAAGCTCCTCTTCAAATGCCGCCATTTGTCTGGATAGCGTTGGCTGAGTAATATGCAATTGTTCTGCTGCTTTTGTAAAGCTCTGTTCTTTTGCCACCGTCAGAAAATAGCGCAATAGTCTTAATTCCATATTTTTTATTCCCACAACTTCCGATTTCTATTTTTGTTTCCATAGCATAGTGTACTCTTTTTCACCAGTATCTTCATCTAAACCTTCACATTGAATAATGAACCCTTCTCTTTGGTAAAAAGAATTTGCTCTGGCATTCTTCTGATATACATTTAATCGTAAGCTGACTTTTTTATCCTTAATATAATCCAATAAAAGCTTACCTATGCCACATGACTGCATTTCATCAGAGACAAAAATACCTTCGATATATTCATCATTTAGTCCTACAAATCCTTGTATCATTTTATCTGCTTCAAACACATAAACTTCGGATTGTGACAGCATTTCTTTCACTAATTCATAATTACTTTTCCAGTATTGATTGGAAATAAAATAATGTGCTTTCAGATTTGTCTTTAACCATATGTCAGCGACTCTATCGATATCTCTGTTCAGCAACTTTCTAATCATAACAAATATTCTCCACAACAACATCCTTTATGCTTTTCTCTTTTATCTATTCTATCACAAGCTCACCATTAATCATCATTTTTTGATATTTTTTCTTTTCCCCTACTGCAAAACAGCATCTGAGCGTTTCGTTATATAGAGGGGTACACATACAGAGCAAAACTAAAATGTTAGCTGGAAATTGATCCTTTTGAATGGAATTTTGTGTCACGAACGTGTTTAGAAAATAACAAAAGCGTTCGTTGTCAGCTAATCCAGCTAACATTTTCGAACGCTTTGAAGCCCGTCCATAAGAGGATTTGAACCTCCGACCCCTCGCTTAGGAGGCGAGTGCTCTATCCAGCTGAGCTATATGGACATATATGGTTGTGAAACATTTCGAACACTTCCAAAAGTTTCACAACCATTATTTTACTATATTTATTTTGAAATTACAAGAATTAATTCTAAATTCGAAAACTTAATAGTGCAGCTGACCCTGCAGCCAGATTGTTCCTTTGAAGCGGCGTCCAACTGCCGGTTCACCGAGAAGATCTTTGCTGTTGATGCAGATATCAAACTGTATATCATTGCTCTCTATAGTCATCTGGCAGATTTCTTCACCTGTCAGGATATTCTTAAATTTCATGATATCCAGAATCTCACCAAGAACATTATACTGATCACATTCGATTCCATAAGGCATGAAATAAGAGTCCACGATCGTGAGAACATCATCTGTAACAATTCTCTGTGAAATCATGGAGTAAGTATCCATATCCTCCATTGTAAGGCTCTCCATAGCTTCCTCATCACCATTACGCGCTGCTGCGATCAGATTAGTCCTGTTTTTGGAAAGTTCTCTCTCCACCTTTACCGCTTCCTTATCCTTCTGCAGCGGAAACAGGATCTTTCCCTCAGAAGCCAGACCGGAAACCGTCACCGGACGGTCCCCCGGGTCTTTCAGGCCTTTGTATTTCTCCTGCATATATTCTGCCAGATTCTGCAGATAAAAGATCATAGTCACGCCAATACGCAGATCATCACATGCTCCTGCATAAGATTCCTTATCTGTATGACGTTCAACAGTCACTTTTTCCCTGGATGTGATTCCTGTTCCCCTGAAAAATGGGAAATAATATTCCACGTGAAACTCACCGTTCTCATCGTACTGACCACAAACGCTGATTCCACAGTCACAGCCATAATTCTTAGAAAACTGTACAAATACGCCTTCCGGATGATTTTCCACGCAAACCTTTTCATCGTAGCTTGCGATCACATCACGGATGATCTCTTTTATTTCACTTCTTCTGGTAATCTGTGAAAAACCAACGGTCTTTAAATAACTGTGCACAAGAACACCTCCCTGAAAAAGCCTGCGTTTCTCTTACGCGCGTGTCTTTTTCTCAATCTTTGTCATACCGCCCATATATGGCTGCAGAGCTTTTGGAATGTTTACAGATCCATCTGCATTCAGGTTATTCTCCAGGAAAGCAATGAGCATTCTCGGAGGTGCTACTACTGTATTGTTTAATGTATGAGCAAGATATTTCTTGCCATCTTTGCCGTTTACACGGATTTTCAGACGACGTGCCTGTGCATCTCCAAGGTTGGAGCAGCTTCCTACCTCAAAGTATTTCTTCTGACGTGGAGACCATGCCTCAACATCGAGGGATTTTACCTTAAGATCAGCAAGGTCACCGGAGCAGCACTCAAGCGTACGAACCGGAATATCAAGAGAACGGAACAGATCTACTGTATTCTGCCACAGCTTGTCGAACCACATCTTACTCTCCTCTGGCTTGCAGACAACGATCATCTCCTGTTTCTCGAACTGATGGATACGGTAAACACCTCTCTCCTCAAGTCCATGAGCACCTTTCTCTTTACGGAAGCACGGAGAATAGCTTGTAAGTGTCTTCGGAAGCTCTTCCTCCGGAATGATCTGGTCAATGAATTTACCGATCATGGAATGCTCACTTGTTCCGATCAGGTAAAGATCCTCACCTTCGATCTTGTACATCATAGCATCCATCTCCGCAAAGCTCATAACGCCTGTAACAACGTTGCTTCTGATCATGAAAGGCGGTACGCAGTAAGTAAATCCCCGGTTGATCATGAAATCTCTTGCATAGGAAATTACTGCGGAATGAAGGCGTGCGATATCACCCATCAGATAATAGAATCCGTTACCGGCAACACGTCTTGCGCTGTCAAGATCGATTCCATCAAAATTCTCCATGATATCTGTATGATACGGAACTTCAAAATCCGGAACAACCGGCTCACCAAATTTCTCAATCTCTACGTTCTGGCTGTCGTCTTTACCAATCGGTACAGAAGGATCGATGATGTTCGGGATTACCATCATATCTTTCAGAAGCTCTTCCTCAACCTCTTTCTCTCTCTGAGAAAGTTCCTCAATACGAGTTCCGGATGCAGCAACCTGTTTTTTAACCTCTTCTGCCTCTTCTCTTTTTCCCTGGCCCATAAGAGCACCGATCTGTTTGGAGATCTTGTTTCTCTCAGCACGGAGAGCCTCAACCTCCTGCTTAATCTCTCTGTTTTCTTTATCAAGTTCGAGAACCTTGTCAACCAGCTCCAGTTTGCTGTCCTGGAACTTATTGCGGATATTCTGCTTTACAACCTCCGGATTCTCTCTCACAAACTTAATGTCTAACATGATATTCCTCCTGTATTAAAAATATTCTTACTCTTTGCAGTTTTTTATTCCTTCTCAATCTCACCAAGGCCAAAGTTTACTGCTTTTCTCAAAGCTTCCACTTCTTCCTGACTAAGTACAACATAGGACTCACCTTTTACGATCTCCTTTAAATAAAGGAAACAGTTATCGCGGCTGTGAACCGCATTCAAGATCAGACCCGTATTGTTTTTATCAAGAAGCGCCAATGCAAAGCTGAGTTTTCCACCTACATCATCAAATGCATCATACTTTTCAACGCCATATTTGCTGAACATTACATTCATATTTTTTTTGATAAAGCTGATGTCATGATCATGATCTTCCTTTGCTTCATACAGCCGGTCGATCTGTGCAAATTTTCTTACAAAAACTTTTTCCAGTGACTGTGCATCTCCGCCTCTCATAAACATCTTGTACTTCCGTTCCAAACGGCTGAGACGCATATTGCTACTCACCACATTGATCAGAAGAATGATGGTAAGGATCAGCAAAACAATGATCACAATCCCGGAATCAATTCCCATGCTTTCAAAAATCCCGCTCATTCTGCCTCCTATCTGATAGATTCGAACAGATCAATGATCCTCTCCAGTTCATCTCTGGAATAATATTCAATTTCAATTTTACCTTTGTTGTTCTTCTTTCGCTGAATGGATACCTTTGTTCCCATGATACCTTTCATTTTTTCTTCCAGGCTCTCATAAATGGCATCTTCTGCTGTGTTTTTCTCTGTTTTTACTTTTTTCGCAGGAGAAACCAGATTCTTTACAAGTTTTTCCGTCTCACGAACACTGAGTTTTTCATCAAAAACCTTCATGGCTGTTGTTTCCTGAAGAACTTCATCAGAAATTCCCAGAAGTGCTCTCGCATGACCAGCTGAGATCATATCTGCAATTACCATTTCCTGAACTTTTGAAGAAAGCTTCAGAAGACGCATGGAATTAGTTACTGCAGTTCTGCTTTTGGCAACTCTGTCTGCGATTTCATCCTGTTTCAGGTGAAACTCTTCCATCAGACGTTTGTATGCCATCGCTTCCTCTATAGGATTCAGGTCTTCCCGCTGAATGTTCTCGATCAAGGAAATTTCTACGATTTCTTGGTCTGTAAACTCTTTTACAACAACAGGAACTTCCTTGAGCCCTGCCATCTTGGCAGCTCTCCAGCGACGTTCGCCTGCAATGATCTCAAAATAATCCTTCTTATCGGATACCAACAACGGCTGAAGAACACCGTACTGTTTAATGGATTCCGAAAGTTCCAGCAGCGCATCCTCATCAAAATGTCTTCTGGGCTGATTCAGATTTGGTTCTACGCTGGAAATTTTCACAAGTCGTTCTGCGGCCGGATTATCTTTTTCAGTTGGTTTGTCTTTTTTTACAACTGCAGATCTTGTCTTTTTTGCAGGTTCCTTTGACGGACCGCCTGCTTTGTTCGGGATCAGTGCGTCAAGACCCTTTCCAAGGCCTCCTGTTCTTCTTCCAGCCATCACTCGTCCTCCCTGCCTATAACTTCTTCTGCCAGGAGGCGATAACTCTCTGCTCCTGTAGATCGTGAATCGTACAGATTGATCGGTTTTCCATAGCTTGGTGCCTCTGCAAGTCGTACATTTCTCGGTATGATCGTTTTGTATATATTCTGGTCCAGGTTTTCTTTTACATTTTCTACAACCTGAAGTGACAGATTTGTTCTGGCATCATACATAGTAAAGACCACGCCTTCGATCTTCAGTCTCTTATTCAATCGGTCTCTTACCAGTTCGATGGTATGTATCAACTGTGACAAACCTTCCAATGCATAATACTCACACTGAATCGGCACCAGAACGGAGGTTGCGGCTGTCAAAGCATTAATTGTAAGCATGCTCAGTGACGGCGGACAATCCATGATTATGTAATCATATTTCCGGCGAAGTTTATCCGTGATCTTTTTCAGAATAAATTCTTTATCCTCAAGATCAACCAGTTCAATTTCTGCACCGGAAAGATTCATATTCGATGGTATCAGGTCAACATTATCTACAACGTTCTTTATAATGGTATCCTTGGTCTCTGCTTCTCCAAGCAGCAGCTCATAAAGGGTGTTTTCTACTGCATTCTTGTCTGCGCCAAGTCCACTGGTCGTATTTCCCTGCGGATCAATGTCGATGGCAAGAACCTTTTTCCCTTTTTCAGCAAGGCAGGCCGATAGATTGATGGCTGTCGTTGATTTTCCAACCCCGCCTTTCTGATTGGCAACTGCAATGATTCGTCCCATTGTACCCCTCCTTTTTATTTTTTTAAGGGATTTTTACTCATTGGATATCATTATAACACTTTTATTTTTAAACTGCCACATAATGTTTCACGTGAAACAATAGAAAATAGGTTTTGAATTATTTTATTTATTGTGTAGTATACCCAAACTCATTCCGGACTAAACAAAAGTTTGACAGTAACAGTACATCGATTATAAAGTCCATCAACTCCGCATAAACTTCCAGTTTTATTTGCTGTCAATCAGACTATATATTTTACGCCATTACGCCATAAAAACGTACCGAGAAATGAAGTTCCCATTTATAGATATTTTGCTGAAATTGTTCTGATTTATCGTAATCTCGAAAATAATTCGATTTTCTCGGTATAGATATTATCTTTTATGGAACCTTGCACACTGCTACATAGGCATCGAAATCCCTTTCTTTTACAGCATTTATAGCATTTTCAAATTTTATCTGAGCACTAAAAACATTACTATTATTATCAAGCGAATAAAAGCATCTGTAAACACATTCGCAGTTCTACACTGAATAACTGCTTCGCGATTTACCAAAAGGACTACAAGCTACTCTTCCCTGATAAGAAGCAGTTCTTCAACCACTGCTTATCGTTTCTTGCAATTGAAATCAAAAACAGTGGGACCTCCTGATTCGAGTCATACAAACAAAAGCATCCGCAGTTGCTACGCAGCTTTACACCGAATAACTGCTCCGCAGTTTATCAAAACTTGCTTGTACTCTTCCTGATATAAGCAAGTCACCAACCGCTGCTTATTGCTTCTTACACTTGAAGCAGGGGACCTCCTGACTCGATTAAAAACTATATCACGCTACCGTAAAGCGCATATGAGTTGTCGTTGTTGCGAAACATTTTTTAAGTCAAGCGGATAAAAACATCCTCTTCACTACTGCTCATAGCTTAATAAATGCTTCGCAGTTTATCAGAAGGAGACTGTACTTCTCCTGATACAAGCAAGTCCCCAACCACTGCTTATTGTAGTTCACAATTGAAGCAGGTGAATTACTTGATTCGATTAAAATCTATATTAAACCTACCATAAAACACATAAGCGCGAACTACAGCTGTTTTTTATTTCTGCAATTGTCAAAGATGGGGGTATGACTCTTTATTCTTAATCTGTCTTCGGATGTTTCACGTGAAACATCCGAAGACAGATTATCAAACCAATATTCATAATTGAAGCAAGTGACTTCCTCGATCCGATTAAAAATGCCATCAACAAAATCGATCAAGGACACGGTTTGACTTGTAACTGCAAGGGTACTGAACAGTTACGAACACATTATAAAATCAATGAGAAATATCAAAAAAATACTCCGTCTCTGGCATTATCTGTATCACGAAAGCATGTAAAAAATACAAGAAACTCCATCCACAAAATAATGTGGCTGTTATCTTTATATTCTCCAAAAGCATCTATATATAGTAAATGGAAACTTCTTTTCCCGGAGTGTTTTTATAGCGTGAAATACATGTATCTCTCGTGAAAAAAATATAATATTATGAAACTGGAATTTTCGATTTTTGTTTATTTTATTATGTTTACGAAAGATTTGCGTATTTATTTCATTTTTCTTTCAGTCCTGTTATATATTCGTTATGTACATGTTAACTAAAGACTTTTTCAAGCATAGTTTCATTTTGTAATATCCAATATAAAATGTATCCGAATAAGGTTCCGGCATAGAACTAGCATAAAATAAATTTCACTTAATAGGCTTTTTCTTCTAAATCAAGCCGTAAAACACTTCCCTGCCTTCCCTTTATCCCAGTCATGCGGACAAAAATTTTTGCATTCGATCATAGTTTTACACAAAATAGCTGTTTTACAGTTTATCAGGAAGAGTACAAGTATTTTCCCACCCACAGCTTATTGTTTTTTTGTAATCGAAGCAGCTACTTTCTTTTATTCGATCAATCAAAATTTCACATGTTTAAAGCAGGAACGGATCTATATTTTATCTTTTTGCCGTATGTGTGCAGGTGCACATTTTATATTTTAAGGCTTTTTTATATGTACATGCGCGTAAAGTACGTTTTATCGTACTTTTTTATTTAAAGTACTATAATTTGTACTTTAATACTTTTTTATTCGTAAATATCCTATTATTTCTCTTTATTTGCCAGTATTTTCTTTTATAAAGTCCTTTTTATCGTACTTAACGTTTGTGTTATTATCATTATCATAGCGTTCTCTTCGCAGAAATAATCTCTTATTTCTCTTTATTTCATCCTTACTCTTATATCGTTTTTCTATAAAATCCCCCATATTTTCCGCCTTACCCTCCATTTTTTCATATAAATACACATTTTTACTACATTCACTTAACTTGTTAATTCCCCATCCAGTTCACAAAAGCATCTGACCGAAATCATGGGGAATACTGATGACAGTATCTGGCAACTCACCTTCAAGTGTGCAAACATATCTATCCAATTTGGGATCAAACGAATAAAAATACCCGTATTCGCTACGCAGTTCTACACCCAATAGCTACTTTGCAATTTATCAGGACCTGCTTACAATGTACCCATAACAGTGGCCACATGAATTAGTGCAGTACCTTGTTTTCAGACATGCCCACTATTCCTTTCCCCGTTTCTAAACGCCGTCGCATTCTTCCTAATACACGCCACCCACTGCTTATTACTTATTACTTTTTACTTTTTCGTAATTGAAGCAGGAGACTTACTGTTAACTGGTAATATTATCCTCCGAGTTTTTTTGTGAGCAAAGACCACTGAAAGCCCTGGACATACCATGCAAATTTATGTGATTAGCATAATTTCTGTGCATCGCGAAGTGTATTACCAAGAACGAAGTGATCAGTAATCAGGAAACTTTTTGATTTAATTCAAGCAGATAAAAGCATCCGCTTCACTACTTGCTCATAACCGAATAAGTGCTTCGCAGTTTATCAGAAGGAGCCTGCACTTCTCCTGATGCAAGCAAGTTCCCCCGATTATTGCTTTTCGCAATCGAACCAGGGGACTTATTTGATTCAGTTAAAAACACTTCTTCTCTTGCCTCATTTTCCCCTGAAATGCTATAATCCATAAAGAAAGCATTCGCAAACGCCTTGCAGTTTGCGGCTAATACATTGTTTCGTAAATAACTATACCAATCGCGTGGGATGTGGATTCGAGTGTGCAGGTATAAAAATGCAGGCGTAGCTGGCTATGCTGAGGCTTTTAGATCTGTGCAGTCGGATTCACCAATAAGTAATTGGTATAGTTATTTCGAAAACAATGTACTAGTACAGCGAAAATTAAGTTTCTGCTATATTGACGTAGGATGATTTTCTCATATGCAAGGCGAAGGAATGAGGCGTAGCGGTGGCTACGGCGATTGACGACAACGCAGCATATGAAAAATCAGGCAAGTCAATATGGCGGTTACTTAATATTCGCTGTACTAGTCATTTATCATCTGGTTGAAAGGAATATTTTATACATGAACACCACAAATAATCGCAACGATTTCTATAAAGAACAATTAGACAAGACTTTAAATGGCAATGAAAAGATCGAAACTGCCATTGCAGCACTCCAAAAAGAAGCAACCGAAGAAATGCTTGCTCATACTCTCACCGTGATCCGTCACAGAATGCAGGAGCAGGCACAGCTAATCATTGCTGTAGAACCTCCAAAAGGTGATGGGAAAATTTCTCTTCATGCGATCAAAACCAACGATGGAAAGCAATGGTGGGCTGCATTTACCAGCTTTGACGAAGAGTTAAAAGGCAGTGATAAGATCATGTCCACATTTACCGCAGATATTGATAAAATTTTTGCTTCTGCATTGCAAGAACCGTCTGTTGAGGGAGTAATTCTCAATCCATGGAACCGCACACTGATGCTGAACAAAACTCTTATCAACATCATCCTCGGCAATCCTGTATAGCATCAGCTCTGTCGGATAACAAGTCCAATGTTTCACGTGAAACACTTGGTATTCTACTGAAGTATAAAAGCATTCCAGCGGATAACAGCATCCTCTTCGCTACTTGCTCATAACCAAATAACTGCTTCGCAGTTTATCAGAAGGAGCTTTTCCTTCTCCTGATACAAGCAAGTCCACGCCCTCTGCTTATTGCTCTTCGCAATTAAAGCAGGGGACTTACTTGATTCGGTTCCAAATCTGATTTTTATGTATCATAAAGCGTATTGGCGATGCTACTGTTCGCTGATAATATTCCGTAATTTTTTTATAAACGAAGGTCGCAGAAAGCCCGAGACCATACCGCACCAATTTATGCGATCAACATAAATTCTTTGCATTGCGAAGCGCGTTACTGAAAGCAGAACGAACAGCAACTTAGCGATCATCGCCAAGAACAGAATGGACAGTAGCGTCAGCATACAATAACAAGGTTAGGGTTCCTACAAAAACATTGTAAATTTTTCGTTCCTGTCGTATAATAAAGCAAAGAAATATTCAGAAAAAATCAGATCAGATATCTGAATTACGTTACATCTGTCCTGATTATTTTTACGAATTCCAGGAGGCTTTTTAATGAAGAAAAATGGACACAGACTACTTACTCTTGCAGCTTTAGTCGGAACTGCCGCAGGTGTTATTCATATTGCTAACCGTTTCATAGATGCCACATCTCAGCTTAAAGATATGCTGGAACAGCCACACAGCAAAACCTATGACTGGCGTTTTGGAAAGATTTTTTATACAAAGCAGGGACATGGCACCCCTATTCTTCTTATTCATGATATCATGCCAGGTGCTTCCGGTTATGAATGGAATGCCATAGAGAAGCAGCTCGCAACCGAACATACAGTTTACACCATTGATCTTCTTGGATGTGGACGTTCCGAAAAACCGGATATTACTTATACCAATTTTGTATTTGCTCAGTTACTCTGTGATTTTGCCAAGAATGTGATTCGTGAGGAAACCGATGTTATTGCCAGTGGTTTCTCAGGTTCTTTTGCGATCATGGCTTACCGTAACAATTCCGACCATTTCCGCAAAATCATGCTGGTCAATCCACCAAGCTTCAGTTCCCTGAAGCAGGCACCTTGTAAAGACAACAAGCTCTTTAAGTATTTTATCGAGCTTCCGATTTTCGGAACTCTGATCTATCATATGGTAGCTTCCCGCGAATCCATCAGCAGTCTGTTTATGGAAAAGCTGTTCTACAATCCCTTCCATGTAACAAATACACTGGTAGACACCTATTATGAATCCGCTCACAAGGGTGGTTCCAACGCCAAATATCTGTATTCCAGCTACATTGGCAAATACCTGAATATCAGCATTAATAATGCCGTAGAATCTTCCGATGCATGCATCTATATTATTTCCGGAGAAAAAGAAGCTTCCGCTTCTCTTATCGCAGAGGAATACCAGAAGCTGAATTCTTCCATTGAAACCGCTGTGATCCCGGAAACCAGACATCTTCCTCATCTGGAAGATCCGGAACATTTCCTGGAACAGGTAGCTATTTTCCTGTAAAAACAACTTATGATCCGGCATCAAAAACAAAATTTATCTATAGTAATTTTGGAAATCAACGTATCAAAAGAACATTGTTTATGTTCGGAGACGTTGAGCTTCATGCAGTAATTTGTGGAAATGCTATAAACCAACAAAAAGCCAATAAAAAAAGAGTACTGTTTCACGTGAAACATGAGGTTTCCCTCAAACAAACGTGAAACAATACTCTTTATTTTTTACCAGACTCACAGCATGCATCCGGACATTTCTCTTATCTAAGTGCCTGCTCCAGATACATGTGTGTTGTATTATCGATCAGCTTATGTGTCAGCTCTGCCATATGCTGTGTACTCTCCTGATTCTCAGAAGACAGCCATGTCTTGATCATTCCCACGCATCCATTCAGACAAAACGCATACGCATACTCAATATCACGGTTGTCTTTCGGAAGACGAATTGACAAGCGATGCAGCACTGTATCTGCGATCAGTTTTTCTATACGATTCACAAAAGCCATATCTCCATTCTTTCCAAGAAGTGCGATACAAATATCCTTATTATGATCCAGGATCGTAAATATCTGCTCAATAAAAGGATACGAGCTCTCCTTATTATTAAGAGGATCCAGCGGATAGTCTGCCACCAGATGCATGATTTCCTCCATCAATTCAGCCTCTATGGATTCCAGCATCTGATAGATATCTGTATAGTGAAGATAAAATGTGGAGCGGTTGATATCAACTTCTTCCACCAGTTCCTTTACCGTAATTTCCTTAATGCTCTTCTTCTGCATAAGACGGGCAAGCCCCGCTCGCAACTGTGCCTTGGTCTTACGTACTCTTCTGTCAACTTTTTCCGCCATCTTAATTCCCCCTGCAATTCAAAAAAGCAAGCACGTTTCCTCCACCTCAATCACCTGTTACTTACGATACTCTGCAACTGTCATACAATGCATAATGCATCCTTCAAACGAATAAAAGCATTCGCTTTCTCTACGCCGATCTGTATGATACCAGATATCTGCTGTTGTTAAGAATTGACAAGATCAAAATTGTTAACGACGCCGACCTACACGATACCAGATATCTGCTGCATATTTGTGTTGAAACATAGGAATCCTGTCTGCATTTAATATTACCAACTGCACATAAATTCAAAGTAAATAACGTACTTTTTGTCTATTATGCAGTTTTTTATTTGTAATAGACACTTCCATTATTTCCGTCTATTAATATACATTCAGTAAAGATTTAATGGTTGTATCTGTGGTATGTGTTTAGTATAATACATCACGTAAAGAAAATCAACACTTTGTTTGATAATGGAATATAAAGCTATTA
Organism: Blautia massiliensis (ex Durand et al. 2017); assembly: GCF_001487165.1. Taxonomy (GTDB): domain Bacteria; phylum Bacillota; class Clostridia; order Lachnospirales; family Lachnospiraceae; genus Blautia_A; species Blautia_A fusiformis. The sequence continues at coordinate 2,745,380 of NZ_LN913006.1, read as the reverse complement.
ATAGATTTTAATATGATTAATAGATCTCGTTGCCATTACTGGAATAAAGTTTGATTAATCAACTATGTTTGATAATACAATTTAATAAGAAAGGGATAGGTAATATGATCAAAAACGAATGGAAAAGCTTACTTCGTAACAAGCTCATGCTTATCGTCGTAATCGCCATTATCGTAATCCCGATCATCTATGCAGGTCTGTTTCTGAAATCCATGTGGGATCCTTACGGAAACGTAGACAGCCTGCCAGTGGCCGTGGTAAACGAAGACAAACCTGTCGAGTATAATGGCAAGACCTTAAGCATAGGTAAGGACATGACGGATGAGCTGAAAGACAACGACTCAATGGCATTTAACATTGTAGACAGCAAGACAGCAGAGGACGGTCTGGCCAATGGAACCTATTACATGGTTATCAAAATTCCGGAAAATTTCTCCGCAAACGCAGCCACTGTAATGGACAACGATCCAAAGCAAATGGAGCTATCCTATGAGACAAACCCTGGAACCAACTATATCGCCTCCAAGCTCAGTGAAACAGCAATGCTGAAGCTTCGTGATAACATTGCTTCCAAGGTTACGGAAACCTATACAGAAACCGTTTTTGATTCTATCTCAGAAGCAGGTGACGGAATGCAGGAAGCTGCAGACGGATCCGGAAAGATCGAAGACGGACTGAATACAGCAGCTGATGGTAACAAAACAATTACCAAAAACCTTAAGAAGCTTTCCACCAGTACTCTTACTTTCGTAAGCGGTGCTGACAGTCTCACCGAAGGTCTTAAGACCTACACCGATGGTGTTGCAAAGGTTAACGATGGCGCAAAGAGCCTGGACAATGGTGCAGATCAGCTGAACAGCGGCGTTGCAACCCTCACAGAAAAGGTTCCTGAGCTGACAACCGGTGTGGATACTCTGGATAAAGGTGTTCAGCAATACACCGCTGGTGTGGATGAGCTTAATAAAAATTCTGATGCACTGAAATCCGGTGCAAGCAGTCTGGAATCCGGTGCAAACCAGCTGAACAGCGGCGTTGCAGCTCTGACAGAAAAGGTTCCTGAGCTGACAACCGGTGTAGATACTCTGGATGGAGGTGTTCAGCAGTACACCGCTGGTGTGGATGAGCTTAATAAAAATTCTGATACACTGAAATCCGGTGCAAGCAGCCTGGAATCCGGTGCAAATGCATTAAGTGCAGGTATTGATACTCTTTCCGACGGAGCAACACAGTATGTAGCTGGTGCTGACACTCTTGCAGATGGAACTACCACCTATGTGGCTGGTGCTGGAAAACTCGCAGCCGGTGCCAAAGAGCTTGCAAAACTTGAAGACGGACTCACAACAGTTTCCAATGGTATCTCTCAGCTGAATACCGGTGTTACCAAAGGAACCGATGACTCACAGTCACTGATATCCGGAACACAGCAGCTGGAAAACGGACTGAAAGCCCTGAACGATAAGGTTTCTGCTCTGAAAGAGGGAACAACACAGGAATCCATCAACAAGCTTGCAGCCGGCCTTACTTCCGCAAAGGATGGTATGGACACAGCCGCAGCTGGTATGAACAGTGCTGCAGCTGGTATGAACAATGCCGCAGACGGAATCAACAACGCAGCCGGATATATCACTCAGGCCGCAGGCATCACAAGTCAGACCAGCAGCAGTATCACAGACAGTCTGATCCCTGCTCTCCAGAATGCAGGCACACAGTTCTCACAGGTAGGTGATCAGGTCAGCAGCATCCTTACAGGATACGGACAGCAGACAACGGAAGCACTTACTGATGCAAATACCAAGATCGGTACTGCCGGACAGACAATGACCGATTTAGCAGCACAGCTTCAGGCGATTCAGGCAACCGCTTCTGAGGACGGAACCATTTCCGCAGCAGCTCTGAATGATGTGATCAACGCTTTAAACAGCGTAGCCGGTGGAATGACTGGCGTGGACGGTTCTTACATGAGCAGCTATTCTGATCAGGTTTCACAGCTTGCAGCTGGTGTATCCGGTCAGCTCTCTTCTACTCAGGAAAACCTGAATGCTGTTGCTTCCAAGCTTAACGAAGCAGCTTCCGGACTGAGTCAGATCTCCGGAGGACTGACTCAGGGTGCCGGCACACTTTCTGAGGGTGCAACAACCATGACAGATGGTGCAAACCAGATGAGTGCAGGTGCAACAACCATGAGCGCAGGTTCAGAGCAGTTATCTGCAGCTACAAGTCAGCTTCCTACAGATCTGATCGCTCAGCTTTCTGCAGGTGTTACCCAGCTGTATCAGGGTGCACAGGCTGTAAACACAGGAACTAAGAATGTTTCCGCAGGACTTCAGTCTCTGGAAGACGGCACAGTCGAAGCCTTCCCGGCTGCAGCAGCAGGAATCAAAGCTCTGAACGATGGATTTGACCAACTGACATCTTATGATAAGCAGCTCAACGACGGTGCAAAGAATCTGAAAACAGCCGGCAAACAGATCACTGACGCACTTCCGGATATCAAATCCGGTGCAGGTCAGCTGGCAGATGGTTCTAAGGCACTGACAGATGGAATCACAACTTACACCGATGGTATTGCAAAGCTTTCCGAAAACAGTGCTGCTCTTACAGACGGCACCAAGAAACTGGCAACAGGAGCCAAGGCTCTTTCCAGCGGTGCTGCTACTCTTGCAGATGGAACAAAAGCATTAGCCGATGGTTCCGGAACACTGACAACCGGAATCACAACCTACACCGATGGTGTTGCTAAGCTTTCCGAAAACAGCTCCGCTCTTACAGACGGTACCAAAAAGCTCTCAACAGGAGCCAAAACCCTTTCCAGCGGTGCTACTACTCTTGCAAACGGTACTAAGACATTAGCAAACGGTACCTCAACACTTCTCAGCGGTACCGAGAAGCTTGTAAGCAACAACAGCACACTTAACAATGGTGCAAAACAGCTTGCAGATGGCGCTGCCCAGATCCAGAGCGGTTCCTCTCAGCTGTATGATGGCTCCAAGAAGCTTGGAAGCGGTATGAAAGAACTGAAAGACGGTTCCAAGACACTGACCACAAGCCTCAGTGATGGAGCTACCACTGTAAAAGACAATTCAGCAAGTGATGAAACGATCAAAATGTTCGCAACTCCTGTTGTAAACGATGAAACAAAACTTACCGATGTCCCGAATAACGGACACGCAATGGCACCTTACATGATGTCTGTAGGCCTCTGGGTCGGCGCACTGGCATTCTGCCTGATGTATCCTCTGGCTCAGTATAAGGGCAAACTGAAATCCGGTTTCGCATGGTGGGCAAGCAAGGCTTCCGTCCTTTATCCGGTAGCGATCCTTCAGGGAATCTGCCTGATCCTGCTGTTACGTGCATTTAACGGATTCACACCTGCAGAGATGGGCAAAACCGTACTCTTCGCCTGCCTGACATCAATGACCTTTACCTCTATCATGTACTTCTTCAACATTACTCTTGGTAAAGTAGGAAGCTTCCTGATGCTGGTATTCATGGTCGTTCAGCTTGCAGGATCTGCCGGAACTTATCCGGTTGAGGTTTCACCTTCATTCGTTGCAAAGATCCATGCATACGTTCCGTTTACTTACACGGTCAATGCATTCCGTGCAACGATCAGCGGTGGCCGGAGCATTACCACTTCCATTATTGTAATGGTTGCACTGTTAGTGATCTTCACGATCCTGACGATCCTTCAGTTCAATCACATGACCAAGAGAAAGAAAGCAGAAAAAGTTGTTCTCTTCGACTGGCTGGAAGAAAGAGGTCTTGCATAATACTTAGTTACTGACAGAAGCTCCCCCGAACCTTCTGTTAGATATAGAAAAATTAAAACTGTACAGTTGCTCAGATGAGCTACTGTACAGTTTTTTTATGTTGTCCTCGTCAATTCTCCACGCTATAATTATAGCAGTTATAGAAAATCAAGCTTGCCAGTACACCGTGCCTGACCTATGCAGCAGATTTCAGTTCAGAAACACTCCTGTCAGATTCAGAAGAAGCGGCAATATGACTTCTCAGATCTACTCACAAACCGGAGCTCTTTCTGACTGCAAGCCTGCGGTTTTCAATGGAAAAGCAACCTGGTATGCATCTAATCCACTGACCGCAAAAACAGACGGAATCATCACCTATGCTACACCATTTACCGTCTTCAGGGTAAAACCTGGAAAGCTATCGGCAATACAAAAAATACAACCTACACCGATAAAAAACCAGGCACCGCAACCAAATACCGTATCCGTGCATACCACATCACAAACGGTAAAAAAATATACGGACCTTATTCATCTGTAAGGACCGTAAAATAATAGCAACATAAAAACACCCCGGAAAATCCTGATCTGTGTGGTGTCTCCGAATATCTGATCATCAAACGGATATTCGGAGATCACCTTATTGTTTGCGGATCTCCGAGGTGTTTTTATTTATTTTCTTAATATTTTATTTTTTTTTATTTTTCCGCCTCAGCTGTTGGTGTTGCTGTGGCTTCTGTCTCTGTTTCACCGTTTACCATGGTTTCATATGCATTGAACATTTCTTTTACTGTCATTTTGTTTACAAGAAATACCTTGTCTCCAACGACAGCTGCATAATAGTTTGTGTCATATGTGTAGAAGGTAACGGTTGTCTGGTTCTTGTCAGAGTCTGTGAATACAGCGGTCATCTCCGGGTCTGCAGCCGGTGTATAAGCGTCTGTCAGTCTCTTCTGTCCTGCCATGTTTATCAGCTTGTTGTAGAAGGTAGTAAAGGTTGTACTTTCTATTTCCTTACCATTCAGCTGATAAGTTGTTGTTTCTTTCTCGTTTCCGTCATCATCTGTGGATGTTTCACGTGAAACATTTACAGTACTTGTTGTTTCACCGTAAGTAACCTGGAGCTGATCCAGATTTTTTACAGACACATAATTGACGATCAGTGACCAGAGATCTGACGGCGTCTTGTCAATAACTGCACTCAGTGTATCCGTTGACATTGTATAGATCTGTTTGTTATCTACCGTTACATATCTGCTGCCATCTCCTGCCTCATCGCCAACGTAAATGACAAGCTGTTTATCCACTGTGGTTGTCTTGCTGTCTGCATCTTCTGAGCTGCTGTCCGTGTCAGCGCTGGCGCCGCTCTCAGAATCGCTCTCAGAGGCCGTAGAATCGTTTTCTCCGGATTCTGTACTGTCTGTGCTGTTATTCTTCACCTTTTCCTGATAATCCACTGTAATCGTCGCATAGGGCTTATCAAGGCCATACTGGGAAAGATCCTCTGCATTGTAGTTTACAAACTGGTCAAATGCAAAGTTTCCAAGTCCGGAGGTTACATTTCCTGCTGCCGTTGTATCGGCAGACTCTTTATCGCTGTTTCCGTCACCGGAAACATCCCAGGTAGCTCCGTCGGAATTTTCTTCCAGGACATAGGAATCTTTATTCTCACTGACCTGGACCTTTTTCACTGTGGAAGAATCAATTGTCGGGAAATCTTCTCCCTGTGCATAATCGTAAAGGGAATTCATAAACGGAGACACTGTATCCGCTGCCACTACATATACCGTGCTGTCATCATCATCCTTGGAAATGTAATACTGATTCGTAGACGTATTCTCATCTCCGATGTTGAGCTTCGTTGTCCCATCAGCGGTATCAACGGTTACTGTGTTAGATGGAGAATCCAGTCCGTATTCCGTAAGATCCTCCACATCCTCCAGGACTCTGTCCGCTTCCACCTTTTTGATGGCGGAAGCTGCGGAATCCAGAGTTGTCTGATTTACAGGAAAAGCAGTCTCATCCTTTTTCACCCAGGAATCATCTTTTTTCTCAAAGGTCACTTCCTTCTTGTCTACGATAAATTCCAGGGATTTAATGTCATCCGTTTTCACGGAAAACACTTCTGTTTTGCTTTCCTCTTCGCTGCTCTCTGTCTTTTCTTCTTTGGATACGTAGGTGTTCAGTCCCACATAAACGCCGCCGAGAACTGCCAGAACAACAACTGCTGAAACAAGTTTGGTCGATTTTTTCATTATGCTTTTCTCCTCTTAAGCCAGATCAGGAATCCTGCAACAAGGAATACTCCCGGGATCAGACCAATGGTACAAATCTTCCAGAAGGCTGCATCATAATCGGTTACTGTCAGGCTTGTGGACTCAAGGCTCTTGGATGGAATAGAAACGGAATTACTGTCGTCTGTGCTGGTCATCCAGTTTAAGGACTCCAGAAGGAGCTTTTCATTTCCGCCGGATACCATCTGGTTTATCTGGCTCTCCATCAGATTTGCTGTGGAGTAGTAAACGATCTGTGTTTCCTTATCATCATCCAGTTTCTCAGTGATGGCAACACCAAGATCAAACGGTCCGTCTACATCTCCGTCTTCCTTTTCGATATTGCTGCTCTGCATATTTGTTTTGGAGTAAGCCTTGTCAGAGGTTGTCAGGATACTGTCGATGGTTACGGTATCTCTTACATCATCTGTTTTCTGAATGCCCTGCGCATACGGTGCCAGTACGTAGGAGCCTGCAGAAGCTGTCTCAGAGCTTGCATCTGTGCTGTTGACTGTTGGTACAAGATAATATGGCATCTGCATTCCATAATGCTGATTATCACCCTCAAATACGATTCCCTCGGCACACTTTACACCATAGTTTTCAAGAACCGCATCAAAGTTCGGCAGATCATCCTGTGTATAATCCGAGAAGATCATAGCTTTTCCGCCTGCCTCCAGATAATCCAGGAGTTCTGTTTTTTCTTCCTCGGAAATATCGCTGGTCGGAGATACGATCATCAGGCAGTCTGCATCATCCGGAACCTTTCCCTCTGTGAGAAGGTTCAGCTCCTTGATATCAATGTTTGCTTTCTGGATATCTTCTTTAAAGCTGGAATCCAGATCTTTTTCTCCGTGTCCGGATAAGGTGTACATGATCGGAAGATCCTTGGATGTTACATAACCGATCGCACTTGTGATCTGTCCTTCTCCATCAAATCCGGTAGTAGTCTGCTGCCAGGTATTATAGTCTACTGAAGAGGAATACATATCTTTGTAATTGATAACCTTGTTTCTGTCGCCGCAGACTACGATCAGGCTGTTTGACGCAAGATCATCGGTTGTATATTCCGATGCAAATTTCGGATTTACAACAGGGTCTTTCACCTCAACTTTAATATGCTTGGACTCATCTTTATAACGTGAAAGCAGATTGGAGATCGTGTCGTCCTCAGAACCGCTTGCCGCGATCTGATAAATGGTAACATCCTTATCCAGTGCCTTCAGTACCTTCTTTGTTTCATCACCGATGGTGTAAAGCTTGGATGAGCTTACATCCAGCTGTGAATATTTGGATGGGATCGCCCCGACGATCATATTGATCACAACCACAATCACGATAAAGACAGCTGCCATAGCCATGCTGTAGGAACCATTTTTGATATGTTTTTTGCTGATGGTGCCTACCAGCTTTTTCGGATCCGGTTTATGTTTCTTTTTGCCGGAGTCCTGTGCGGTCTCCGGTACGGCTGCCTCGCCTTTATTTTTCTTAAATTTCTCACTGAATTTCATTTCCATTCACCCCCTAGTTCCAGCGTCTCTTCTGAATGGACTGCATGGTAAGGAACAGGCAGATCGCAATAACAGAAATAAAATAAACGATTCCTGTCACGTCAAACACGCCTTTTGTAAAATTATCATAATGTCCACTCAGGTTAAATACATTCAGTACCTTCTGGATACCACCCTGGAAAATACTGGATTTTACAACGTATACGATCACAAGGGCAATCTCTCCCACAGCTCCGATCACTACAGAGATCAGGACATTTTTGATCATGGTATAAATGATGATAGCGATCGCCACGATCAGAAGTCCGAATGCCACTGCGGTTGACATGGAGGTCTGTGAAAAGAATGAGGAAATTCCGTTCATCATATAGAAGGCGAACAGGAATACAAAAGTAAGTACTGCTGCAATTACCTGGCTTTCTGTAAGTGCTGACATAAATACACCGATTGCCAGATTTGCGCATCCCAGAAGGAAAAATCCCAGGATCCCGGTGTATGCGGAAGCATAGGAAATCGTTCCGAACTTACTCATGATCAGCGGATAAACACACATGATCACAACCGGAATGGCAAACACAGCTACCAGTGCAAGATATTTTCCAAATACGATATCCCATACAGATACCGGTGCGGTCAAAAGAAGCTGATCCGTTTTCTGCTTGCGCTCTTCTGCAAGTACACGCATGGAAAGGATTGGCACACCGATCAGGAACACAAAGGTCAGTGCGCTTAAGGTAGTTTCAAATTTTGAATAGCCGCCTGAAAGCTGATATGCGGAAAAATAAATTCCGGTCAGCACCAGGACAAAAAATATGAAGAGATATCCAACCATGGAGGTCAGATAGCTTTTCAGTTCTCTTTTAAAAATCGCTGTCATGACTGATTCCCCTCTTTCTCATCAGAAGCCTTCTCTGGTTCCCCGTTTTTTTCTTCCTGAGTTTTTTCTTCTTCCGATGATCTGTCTTCTACCGGTTTCCACTGTGAGCTTTCCGGTTTTCCGGCGGATTTTTTCTCTCCTTCGGTAAGCTCAAGGAATACATCCTCAAGGGAAACTCTCTTAACCTGCATCTCGTAGATTGGACAGTTCGCTTTTGCCATAGCGTAGAAGACTTTTTCACGGATATCCACATTTTCCTGAATGGAAAGTTTTGTTTTCCACAATTTCTCATCGCTGTCATAGGACATTTCCACCCCGGTTACGCCTTCGATCGTTTCCAGAGCTTTTCGGATCGTGTCTTTTTCGCCTTTTACCTTCATAAGGAGGCTGTTGGAGCCTGCTGCCAGACGTTCCAGATTATCCGGTGTATCGCTGGCTACCAGCTTTCCATGGGAAATGATCAGAACATAATCACACACTGCTCTTACCTCGGAAAGGATATGGGAGCTTAGGATAACCGTGTGCTTCTGCTTCAGGCCTTTGATCAGGTCACGGATCTCGATGATCTGCTTCGGGTCAAGTCCTACTGTCGGCTCATCCAGGATGATCACTTCAGGATATCCCAGAATCGCCTGTGCAAGACCCACTCTCTGGCGATAACCTTTGGAAAGGTTTTTGATCAGACGGTCTTTCATGTCTGTGATCTTTACCATATCCATGACTTCTTTTATCTGTTTGTCTTTTTGGTTTCTTGGGATTTTTTTCAGATCAGCCGCAAATTTCATGTACTCAAAAACAGTCATGTCAAAATAGAGCGGCGGCATTTCCGGCAGATAGCCGATACATTTCTTGGCTGACTCCGGTTCCTCCAGAATATCATGACCATCGATCATCACTTTTCCTTCTGTGGAAGCAATGTATCCTGTGATCATGTTCATAGTTGTTGATTTTCCTGCACCGTTGGGGCCCAGGAATCCGTAAATTTTCCCCTTTTCGATCTGAAAGGAAAGATGGTCAACTGCAGTATGATCGCCATACTTTTTGACCAGATTACTTACTTCGATCACTTTACTCTCCTCCTTTTATTCTCAGGGAAATACTTTTTTTAATTATCGATTTCCCATTTTATAAGATGCCAGAGGCAAAAGGTCCTGAAACTGAAGCCCTTGACTCTGGCGTCTTTTCAACACCAATAGAAAATGCCCCTGGATGAAACAGAGAATGGGGGAATCCAGGGGCATCTCTATCGGATTATAGTGTAAAAGTAATTTGTGATAAAAGTAGGATAAATTTGTGATAATTTTGTGAAACTCCCGGACAAAAAAATCTCCTGTCGGACAGATTTTGCCTTTGTTCGACAGGAGGTATCTTATGCCAGTGGCTCTCTGAGCGGTGTTCCGGCTTTTCTCGGATATTTGCCCGGGGTATTTTTTACCTTCTCGATAATGACCAGGGAGCGGCCGATCTCAGATCCCGGAAGGTCAAAATACTGAATATCCCTGATCTTTCCACCAAGGATCTTTACTGCTTTCTCTGCTGCTTCTGCTTCTTCCTTTACAGAACCGGATTTATAGGAGACAAAAAGCCCTCCGACTTTTACATACGGGAGACAGTATTCAGACAGGGTTGCAAGTCCGGATACTGCTCTGGATACGCAGAGATCATATTTTTCTCTGTAGGCTTTGTTTTTTGCATATTCTTCAGCTCTTCCGTGAATGGCGGAAATCCCCTCCAGGCCCAGGAGCGCAAAGGTTTCTTCCAGGAATTTTACTCTTTTATTGAGGGAATCCAGAAGGCAGGCTTCCACCTCCGGAAAGGCAATCTTCAGGGGAACACCCGGGAATCCGGCGCCGGTTCCGATGTCCATAACGGTTTTTATCTTCCCCATATCTACAGCCTTGACGCAACAAAGGCTGTCCAGGAAATGTTTCACGAGAACCTCGTCAAATTCTGTGATACCGGTGAGGTTCATGACTTTGTTTTTTTCTACAAGATATTCGTAGAACCGGATAAACTGGTTTTTCTGCGTGTCACTGAGTGTGATCCCAAGCTCCTCGCAGCCTTTTTCCAGGATTTCTAAATTGTACATGCAGCTTCCTCTCTTATTTTCTGTGTTTTATTGTTATTCGTTGTATTATCCGTGTTTATGTCCGGATCTGCTTTCCAGATATACAAGAAGCACGGAAATGTCAGCCGGGGATACACCGGAGATACGGGACGCCTGACCGATGGACACCGGTCTGTAGGCTTCCAGCTTCTGGCGTGCCTCAATGCGGAGGCTTCCTACATCTTCGTAATCAATGTCTTCCGGAAGCTTTTTCTGCTCCAGTTTCTTAAATTGCTCTACCTGCTTCATCTGGCGGCGGATGTAGCCATCATATTTGATGTTGATCTCTACCTGCTCACATACATCTTCCGGAAGTTCCGGTCTTTCTTTATCGATGGGTGCAAGCACCTTATAGTTAAGCTCCGGCCGACGGATCAGCTCTGCAATGGTGGTTCCAGATTTCAGAAGGGTACTGTTCAGAGATTCCAGAAGGCTCTGTACCTCTGCAGAACCACCTACGGTTGCATGTTCCACTCTCTCGATCTCTTCCTGGATCCGGCGCTCTTTTTCCTGTAATTTATGGTATGTCTCATCATCGATCAGGCCGACCTCCCAGCCTTTTTTGCGAAGACGAAGATCTGCGTTGTCCTGGCGGAGGAGCAGACGGTACTCAGCACGGCTTGTCATCATTCGGTACGGCTCATGGTTCTCCTTTGTTACCAGATCATCGATGAGAACGCCAATATATGCCTCTGAGCGGTCCAAAATCAGCTGTTCCCGGCCTTTTACCTCCATAGCTGCATTAATTCCCGCTATGAGGCCCTGAGCGGCTGCTTCCTCATATCCGGAGCTTCCGTTAAACTGTCCGCCGCTGAAAAGGCCCTTGATCTTTTTGAATTCCAGTGTGGGATAGAGCTGGCGCGGATTGATGCAGTCATACTCAATAGCGTAAGCATTTTTTACAATCCTGGCGTTCTCCAGACCCGGTACGGAATGGTACATCTCGTACTGAACATCCTCCGGCAGGGAACTGGACATTCCGCCGATGTACATTTCATTTGTGTAAAGACCTTCCGGTTCAATAAATACCTGATGGCGTTTTTTGTCTGCAAAACGGACTACTTTATCCTCAATGGACGGACAGTAACGAGGTCCGGTTCCTTCGATCATTCCGGAATAAAGGGGGGATCTGTCCAGATTTGCACGGATGATCTCGTGTGTTTTTTCGTTTGTATAGGTCAGCCAGCAGGATTTCTGCTCGATCTGTACAGATTCCGGGTCTGTGGAAAAAGAGAACGGTACGACTCTTTCATCTCCGAACTGCTCTTCCATCTTAGAATAATCAATGGTGTTTCCGGCGATTCTGGCCGGAGTTCCTGTTTTGAAGCGGAACATTTCGATCCCCAGCTTTTTCAGGGAATCCGTAAGGTAATTGGCTGCCTGAAGGCCGTTCGGTCCTGTATAGTTGCTGACGTCGCCGTAAATGCAACGGGCCTTGAGGTAGGTTCCTGTACAGAGGACTACAGCTTTTGCGTGGTAGGTGGCTCCTGAGAAGGTTTTTACACCGGTGATGTGCCCGTCTTCTACCAGAAGCTCGGTCACTTCACCCTGGCGGATGGTTAAGTTCTCTGTATTTTCCAGTGTCTTTCTCATTTCTGTGCTGTAGGCCTGTTTATCGGCCTGTGCGCGAAGGGAATGGACTGCAGGGCCTTTGGACTGGTTGAGCATTTTGGACTGGATGAAGGTTTTGTCTATGTTTTTACCCATTTCCCCACCGAGAGCATCCAGCTCACGGACGAGATGCCCTTTGGAGCTGCCGCCTACATTGGGGTTGCAGGGCATAAGGGCGATGCTGTCTACGCTGACTGTGAACATGACTGTGTTGAGCCCTAAGCGGGCGCATGCCAGTGATGCTTCGCAGCCTGCGTGGCCGGCGCCTACTACTATGATGTCGAAAAACTGTTCCAGATTTTTCATGCTTTTTCTCCTTTATTTTTTCTCTTATTTTTTTTCTTTGTTTATTGTGTGGTTGGTTTTTGGTTTTATTTTTACTTTCTTGGCAGAGGGCCTGTTTTTTTTGCTTTGGGAAGCTGTGGAAAACCGCAAAGGGGCCGTAAAGCCACGGCCCCTCTGCACACCCCTCGGGCTTTTTTTAGGAGTTCTTGGGTTGTGGTGTGTGATACGGTGCTGACTTTTGTCTGTATGCTTCGGTATTGGATGTGAAACGTTGTGCCGAGGGGGTTGCAGTGGAACTGTAATGAGGTTCTCGACGTGCGATGCACGTCTGCGGGGTTATTCCTGCTTCCGTCTGCCATATTTCGGCTCAGTGTTGAATTGCCAGTACAGAAGCATACAGGTACAAGTTAGCATCTTTCAGCATTCCACAATCGCCGCACTATATAAAAAAGGCCCAGGGGTGTGCAGAGGGGCGCGGCCTTGTACCCCTTTGCGGTTTTCTCACATTTCAATGTGATCTACCCTCTGCGGGGCCGCAGCCTATGCGGCATATACGGCCGAGATTCCGCAATCCATACGGCATATACAGCCGGAGTTCCGCAATCTATATTATGCAACAATATATCCTACAGAAATATACAAAGTTCCGTTTGATACATTTCGGCTCAGTGTCGAATTGCCGATACAGAAGCATACAGACATAAGTTAGTATCTTTCAGCTTTCCACAATCGCTGCACTATATAAAAAAGGCCCAGGGGTGTGCAGAGGGGCGCGGCCTTGTGCCCCTTTGCGGTTTTCTCACATTCCAATGTGATCTACCCTCTGCGGGCTTCCGCAGTCCATGTGGCATACAGCAGGGAGCCGCAATCCATGCGGCCATTCGGCCGGGGCCTCCGCAGCCCATGCGGTTATTATTTCCCCATACAAAATTTAGAAAATATCTCATTAACAAGGTCTTCCCCAAGTGATTCTCCCAGAATCCGTCCCAGACTTTCGTATGCATCTGTCAGGTCTATGGAATAAAAATCCTCCGGCATTCCGCTTTCTATGCTATTTTCTACCAGAGAAAGACTTTCCTGTGCTTTTAAAAGCTCCTGTCTGTGGCGTTCATTGGTGATGTAGACTTCATCATTGAAGTCAATCTCCCCACTGAAGAACATTTCCCGGATTTTTTCTTCCAGGTCTGTGATCCCGGTTTCTTCTTTTGCGGAGATTGGGATCACCGGTTGGTTTATTCTGCTCTTTAAATCCTCTATATCTATAGCAGATTCAAGGTCTGTCTTGCTGTAGAGGACAATTGTCTTTTTCTCTTGCAAAATTTTTATGATTTCTTCGTCATTTTCATCTAACGGTACGGAGGAATCTACGACATAGAGGATCAGGTCTGCGTCTGCTGCCATTTCCTTGGCTTTGGATACGCCGATTTTCTCTACGATGTCTTCTGTCTGGCGGATTCCAGCTGTGTCAGCGATCTTTAATGTGATCCCATGCAGGTTGATATACTCTTCCAGTACGTCTCTGGTGGTTCCTGCGATATCGGTCACGATGGCTCTGTCCTCTCCCAGAAGCAGGTTCAGCAGAGAAGATTTCCCTGCGTTCGGCTTGCCCAGGATCACGGTACGGATACCTTCCTGTATGATCTTTCCGTCTCCGGCTGTTTTTAACAGGTTCTGTATTTTTTCTTTTTCTTCTGCTACGATCTGCTCTAATTCTTCCGAATATCCTGTCAGATCATAGTGCTCCGGATCGTCTAATGCCGATTCAATGTACGCTATATGGTACAGTAGTTTTTCTCTGATCTGCTGTACAGTTTTTCGGACCGAACCTTTTAATTGTCCTACAGAATTCTTTAATGAGTACTCATTTTTGGACTGTATCACGTCCATAACGGCCTCCGCCTGTGAAAGATCGATCCTTCCATTGAGGAATGCACGCTTGGTAAATTCTCCCGGCTCGGCAATAATGGCTCCGTTTTTCAACACAGTTTCCAGTACCTTTTTCATGGCTAAAACGCCGCCGTGGCAGTCGATTTCTATGGTATCTTCTCCTGTGTATGTCCGTGGTCCGCGCATGGCCATGACCAGCACTTCGTCTACCATTTCTTCGTTATCATAAATATATCCATAATGGATGGTGTGGCTTGGGACGTTTTTCAGAGATTTTTTTCCACCCTTGGAACGGTATACTCCGGATGCGATCTCAAAAGCCTCCGGGCCACTGATCCTGACGATCCCGATTCCCGATGCGCTCATGGCTGTGGAAATCGCAGCAATCGTTGTCTCTTCCATTTTTCACTCTCCTTTGTCAAACGGATAAAAGCATCCGCTATATCACACTGCAGCTGATCGCTGCCATACCGTTTATCCTGGTCCAGCGGATAAAAGCATCCGGTTAAACGCAAAAATGTTACTCCGGAAAAGCTTTTTACACGCAAAAAACACGTGTTATTCACGCTTTCACCTAGAATAACATCTTCTGTCAGTTTCCATATTTATAATGCTAGAGCGTGTTTGAAAAAGGCTTTCTGCAAGATGTGCGTCACAATTTGTGGGAGATTTTGTCCGGATGAAGGCGCCGTAGCGGGCTACGGCAACTGAATTCGGGCAAAATATACCGCAAAGTGGGGCGTGCAGATTGCGGGAATGATTTTTCAAATACGCTCTAATCTCTGCATTCCGGATGTCCGCTGCAGAAATATCTTTTTGTTATTTGCTCTTCAATGATTATAAAGAATTGTTGCGGAGATTGCAATGATAATTTTTAATTTTCAGTTCCATACAAAAAAGCCGTACCCACGGAGCTTACGCTCCGGGATACGGCTTATAGCTTTACCGGTGGATCATCAATTATTGCGTTTCAGTTTTACTACTACATGTCTGTAAGGTTCTTCTCCCTCACTGACTGTCTCTACATAGCGGTTGCCCTGCAGAGATGCATGGATGATCCTTCTTTCGTACGGATTCATCGGTTCCAGAACTACCGGTTTTCTGGTTTTCTTTACCTTGAAGGCGATTCCTCTTGCAAGGTTCTCCAGAGTTTCCTTACGACGGTGTCTGTAGTCCTCGGTATCGAGTTTTACACGAATGTAGGTAGACTCGCCTTTGTTTACCACAAGGCTTGTCAGATACTGAAGAGAATCCAGTGTCTGGCCTCTTTTTCCGATGAGGATACCCATATCCTCACCTTCAAAATCCACATCCAGAGAACCGTCTGCAGTGTTGTATTTCGATGTGATCTCCACTTCTCCAAGATCCATGGAGCCGAATACGTCACGAAGAAATACGACTGCTCTCTCCTCAACCTCTCTGATCTTCTCCGGATCGCTGAGGATCTCTATCGGTCTGCCCTGCTTCGGTGCTCTCTCACGTGTTTCCTTCGGCTGACGCTCCTTTTGAGCTCTTGGCTGTTTCTCACGTGCAGGCTTTGCTTTGCCCTGGAAATCCCTTGCAGGTCTTTCCTTTGGCGCTGCTGCCTTTGCAGGTGCTTCTTCGGATGCCTTCTCCACCTGTACAGCTTCTTTCTTCACCGGCTTCTTCTCCTCTGCAGGAGCTGCTTTCGGTGCAGATTCTTTCTTTACATCCGGAGTAAAAGGCTTTTCTAATTTCTTCTCTTCTTTGATAGCGTCCAGTTTCACGGACTCTACCAGTTCATCGATTTCCTGCATATCAGAAACTGGCTCGATTCTGCGAACTTTGATCACGGCAGGTTTGCTGCCGATTCCGAAGAATCCGGAGCTGCCTTCACTGATAACCTGAATATCAAGCTGGTCACTGGAAGTTCCAAGCTCAAGACACGCTTTTGTGATAGCTTCATTCTTTGTTTTTGCTGAAAACTGAATGTAATCCTCCATTACGAACCCCTCCGTTCCTGATTATTTCTTCTTATTTCTCTCATCAAAGTCTCTTACGAGATTTGCTTTAGCTGTGATGCTGCCCGGTTTTGCACTTCTTGCCTTCTCATAAGCAGTATCAACCTTCTGTGCTCTGTCTGAAGCACCATTGTTTCCGCTGTTGCCCTTATTGATCACAGGTTTATTGATATTCTTGGCGGACTGATGAGCCTGATTGGTGATCTTCTGCGGCGGAAGTCCTTCCTTCGCACGCTTCGCTTCGATCTTCTTCATATTCTCATTAACCAAATCATCAATGTTCATCTTATCAAGATGACGATTGATCGCAAACTGCTGGGCACTTCGAACGACAGCACTGGCGATCCAGTAGATACCAAGACCAACCGGGAATGTGAAACAGAAGAATGCAGACATCAGAGGCATGACCATGTTCATGGTTTTCATGGAGTTTGCCATTGCGCTGGCCTGATCATTTCCGTCTGCCGGCTGTGTTGCAGCCTGTGGCATAAGCTTCAGGTTCAGCATCTGAGTTGCCCATGCAAGAACCGGGATCAGAAGTGCTACGATCGCAAGTAACAGAGAACCATGATTTTTGAAGAATTCCATGATATAGTACAGCGGCTGGTCTGCGATATTCAGTCCACAGAAGCCCTGCATCTTGGAAATATTGCCGGATGCTTTTGTGATCGCATCAGAAAATCCTGAAAACTGATTCATCTGTGCCAGCTCTTTCCACTGGGAAGGAGAAAGTGCATACAGAAAATCAACAATCGAGTTACTTGTAGCATTTCCGGCACTGTCCATAACGAGACGCACTCGTGTCATGGAATGGTCTGTGATAAACTGCTGCAGGATATCTGTGTATCCGTTTACAGCTAGCAGGTTGTCAACTACACCAGTAAAAATGTTCTTTACACTTCCAACGTAAGCAGGAATCCGGTAGATAACCTGATACAGAGCAAACAGAATAGGCATCTGAATGGCTAACTGTACACAGCTACCGGTTGGAGAAACACCATATTTCTGATAAACAGCCTGGGTTTCTTCGTTCATTTTCATCATGGAAGCCTGATCCTTTTTACCCTGATATTTCTTCTGGATCTTCTGGATCTCAGGCTGCATGATCGCGCTTAACTTGGAGAATTTCTGCTGCTTGATCTGCAGCGGTGTCATAAAGGCAAAGATAAGAATACTGAAGATAATGATACAAAGACCAATGTTCTGGATTCCGAACAGGCCGTCAAGCATCTTATATATGCCATCCATGATCCATCCCATCACAGACGCGATCTGTCCGATAATAGGAGTTCCGGTTTTTGTTGCTAAAAACAGTTCCAAATTCATTTCCTCCTAGACTTCTTATTCAATTGTAAAAGTCCGGTAACTATTCTTTCGTCCACTAACTGCGGAGGTACTGAACAGTTACAAATTCCGATAACTGCTCTGCCCGGGAAAAGGCTGAACAGTCACAAAATAATTCATGGCACAGGGTCATAGCCTCCGTGGGAAAAAGGATTGCATCGCAATATCCTCCATACCGCAAGAAGACTGCCCTTAAATGCGCCATATTTTTCGATTGCTTCCAAACCATATTGAGAACATGTGGGAATATAAGGACATTTCGTTCTCTTCATCGGCGATATATATTTTTGATAGAGCCTTATCATCTTAATCAGAAATTTCTTTATCATGTTCATTCCCTGTTATATGATGCTTTCTTGCAAGATGCAGAAAAGCACTCTCAATCTCGTGAAAGCTCTTGCCCTTGGCTGCGGCTCTCACTACTACTACAATATCAAGGTTACTGTCAAAATCTGTTTCGTTGAGACGATAGCTTTCTCTGATCAATCTGGTGAGTCTGTGGCGAACCACACTGTTCCCTACTTTTTTGCTTACTGATATTCCCAGACGATTCTTCATGTGCTGATTCTTCAGCACGTACATCACCAGAAGCCGATTTGCGTACGATGTTCCGTTCTGATATACAACTTTAAAATCTTGATTTTTCTTTAAGGACTCTGATCTGATCAAACGAATCCTCCTTAATTAAATTCCGCCTGCGCGGATATTTCTCCGGATAGAAGAAAAGACCACATAAATGCGGTCTTGCAGCTTATGCTGATAACTGTTTTCTTCCTTTTAATCTTCTTGCAGCTAATACTTTACGTCCGCCCTTTGTGCTCATGCGAGCTCTGAAGCCGTGAACTTTAGCTCTGGATCTCTTTTTTGGCTGAAATGTCATCTTCATAGGTAAAGCACCTCCTTTATCTATTTTTAATTGTTATGAAATAACTTATCATTCAGAACATCGTTTCAATTATATAAATAAACCTCCTTTTCGTCAAGTAAAAATTGCAAAAAACCCGATAAAATCAAGGGTTCTGTAAAATACCCCCACCTTACGGTATTTATTTTTTTCTCTTATGTGGAAAGCGCTTATGGTTTACGTAACATTATCCACATTTTGTGGATAACTTGTGGATAACTTGTGGATTGACCGGAAATCTATCCACTTTTTCGGAGGGTTTGTTCACATCGTTTTCAAAAAAATCCTTTATTTGCGGTATTTTTAAGGTGGATTTTTTTATACACATAATTCTTCCACATTTTCCACCAATTCTCGACTTATGGAAACCTCCAGGACTCTTATCCACAATAATCCACCCTAATCCACAGTAATTTCCCCACATTATCCACATTCTTTTCCCCAAAATCTCAAGGATTTTCCATTGCGAAAACCCCATTTTCATTGTAATATATAAAAGGATATCTATCTCCAGTCGCAGACTGGGGTTATTATAATACTCATGGGAGGAAAAAATGGACGCTGTTATTGAAAAATGGGAGGAGATCCTGCAAACTGTCAAATCTGAATATGAGGTGACTGATGTCCCTTTTAATACCTGGCTCAAGCCGCTGAAAGTTTATGAGGTTGACGGAAAGCTGATAACAGTGGTTGTTCCCTCTGAACAGGCAGCGATCGGAGTCAATTACATCAGTAAACGCTACAAAATACCCCTCCAGGTTACTATCTGTGTACTGACGGGCATGGAAGAATGCGAGGTTCGCTTCGTTCTGGAAAAAGATCTCCCCAAAAAAACAGAAAAAAACACTTCTTATGATAAACAGGTTCAGGATACACGTTACGAAGAGGCGCATTTAAATCCAAAATACACCTTCGACACCTTCGTTGTAGGAAGTAATAACAAATTCGCCCAGGCCGCAGCTCTTGCAGTTGCCGAATCACCGGGAGATACCTACAATCCACTGTTTATCTATGGCGGAGCCGGTCTTGGTAAGACGCATCTTATGCATTCCATCGCTCATTTCATTCTGGAACACGACGAAAACAGCCGTGTTTTGTATGTAACCAGTGAGGAATTTACCAACGAGCTGATCGAAACCATCCGAAACGGAAATAACACGGCAATGAGCAAATTCCGTGAAAAATACAGAAATATCGACGTTCTTCTTGTCGATGATATTCAGTTTATTATAGGAAAAGAATCCACACAGGAGGAATTTTTCCATACATTTAACAGTCTTCACAGTGCCAAAAAGCAGATCATCATATCCTCTGATAAACCACCGAAGGATATGGAAATCCTGGAAGAGCGCTTCCGTTCCCGGTTCGAGTGGGGTCTGATCGCAGATATCACGCTGCCTGATTACGAAACCCGAATGGCGATTCTTCATAAAAATGAAGAAATGAACGGCTACAACATCAGTGAAGATGTTATCAAATATATCGCTACCAATATCAAATCCAATATCCGTGAGCTGGAAGGTGCCTTCAACAAGGTCATGGCTGGAGCCAAGCTTGAGAAAAAGGAAGTAACTCTGGAGCTGGCAGAGCAGGCACTGAAGGATATTATTTCTCCGGATGAGAAAAAAGTGATCACACCGGAATACATCATCTCCGTTGTTGCAGAGCATTACGGAGTCACACCTGCGGACTTAAGCGGAAACAAACGAAACTCCAAGATCGTCATGCCCCGCCAGGTTTCCATGTATCTCTGCCGTGAGATCATATCCACACCTTTGAAAAATATCGGAAAAGCGCTCGGAAACCGTGACCATACCACCGTTATGCACGGTATCGAAAAGATCGAAAACGAATTGCAGAACGACGATAACTTAAAAAATACCATTGATATATTGAAAAAGAAGATTAATCCACAAGGTTAGGGAAGTTTTCCACATTACTGGTGTATAACGTGTTGATTGTATGTGGAGAGATGTGTACAACTTTTTTGCCAAAACGCGGCGGTAATTTTATCCCCGGGTTATTCACATGCGAAAATACCACTTTTACACAAAGTTATCCCAACGGAAAACCCCTGAAAACATCAGGCCTGCGGGAGTTTTTCACAAAATCTGGCCCCCTACGGCGGTTACTGCGGATTTTTTCTATAAATATATTTATAAAAACCACAAATTGTTCAGAAAGGGAGTTATACACACTATGAAAATCATCTGCTCCAAATCAAGTCTGTTAAAAAGTGTAAGTATCGCACTCAAAGCAGTTCCATCAAAAACCACAATGCCAATCCTGGAATGTATTCTCATGGATGCAACCACAAACCAGATCAAATTTACCACCAACGATATGGAGCTGGGAATTGAAACCATCGTTGAGGGTACTATTGAAGAAAAAGGTAAAGTTGCTCTTGATGCAAAAATCTTCTATGAAATCATCAGACGACTTCCGGATAATGATGTTACCATTAAGACCGATGATAAATATGCAGCAACCATTACCTGTGAAAAAGCAAAATTCAATATCCCTGGAAAATCAGGAGAAGATTTTGCTTATTTACCGATGATCGAAAAGGATGAACCGCTGACGATCTCTCAGTACACACTGAAAGAAATGATCCGCCAGACTATTTTTTCGATTGCTATAAATGAAAACAATAAGCTTATGACCGGTGAACTTTTTGAGATCAAAAATAACTGTCTGAAGGTAGTTTCTCTGGACGGACATCGTATCTCTATCCGCAAAATGTCCCTTAAGAAAGATTATTCTGACCGTAAGGTGGTAGTTCCGGGCAAAACTTTAAGCGAGGTCAGCAAGATTCTTTCCGGAGAAGTGGATGATCAGGTCAGCATTTACTTTACAAAAAACCATATTTTATTTGAATTTGATCAGACTATGGTAGTTTCCAGACTGATCGAGGGAGAATATTTCAGAATTGACCAGATGCTTTCCAGTGATTATGAGACAAAACTGAAGATCAACAAAAAAGAGTTCCTGGATTGTATCGACCGTGCCACACTTCTGGTACGTGAGGTTGATAAAAAACCGATCATCATCAACATCACAGACGATGATATGGAGCTGCGCATTGATTCTGCAATGGGTTCCATGAATGAAGAAATCGATATTGAAAAAGAGGGTAAGGATATCATGATCGGCTTCAACCCGAAATTCCTGATCGATGCGCTTCGTGTTATTGATGATGAAACCGTGACGATCTATCTTGTAAATCCGAAGGCACCATGCTTTATCCGTGACGATGAGGAGAACTATACTTACCTGATCCTTCCTGTAAACATCAACCAGAATCAGGCCAGATAAGACCTGGGGTAATGTGAACGTTTTTGACCGATTGTGCATGGGAATGCGATTGTGTTCTGAAAATTGTTTTATGCGTAAACTGCTGGAAGGGGGTATTTAAATTACCGCCTTCCGGTGAAATTTGTATTTTGGGGGATTTTAAATACCGCCAGGAGATCAGAAAAGATCGATCTGACGGAGAAAATACCCCGGAGATAAGAGGAGAAAAAATTGGAGATCAGAATTAAAGACGAATTTATCAAGCTTGGTCAGGCGCTGAAGCTGGCCGGTGTTGTGGAGGACGGCGTTGAGGCGAAATATGCCATCAATGATGGTCTGGTACTGGTGAACGGTGAGGTGGAGAACCGCCGTGGCCGCAAGATCCATCCTGGAGATACCATTTCCTACGATGGAAAAGATATTTATGTGATCGGGTGAAGGAATGTACATTGAATCCATCAGACTGAATAATTTCAGGAATTATGAGTCGCTGGAGATGAATTTTGATCAGGGCACCAATATTCTCTACGGCGACAATGCCCAGGGAAAGACCAATATCCTGGAGGCGGTTTATCTGGCAGGTACCAGCAAATCCCACAAGGGAAGCAAGGACCGGGAGATGATCCGCTTTGAGAATGAGGAATCCCATATCCGAATGATGGTGAAGAAGGGCGATCTTTCATACAAAATAGACATGCACCTCCGGAAAAACAAAGCAAAGGGAGTTGCCATCAACGGGCTGCCGATCCGCAAGGCAAGGGAGCTGCTGGGGGTGGTGAATCTGGTGTTTTTTTCTCCGGAGGATCTTAATATTATCAAGAATGGACCGGGAGAGAGAAGACGTTTTCTGGATTCGGAGCTTTGTCAGCTGGATGGTGTTTATATCACGGAGCTGGCCGGCTACAATCACATCGTGAACCAGAGAAACCGTCTTCTCAAAGACTGTTATATGAACCCCGGGCTGAAAAGTACCCTGGATGTCTGGGATATGCAGATGGTCGATTACGGAAAGAAGATCATCGGGAAGCGGGAAGCCTTTGTGGAGGAGCTTAACGAGATCGCAAGGGGGCTTCATAAAGGCCTTACCGGCGGGATCGAGGAGCTGGAGATCCTGTACGAGCCAAGTGTGACGGCGGCGGAGTTTGAGGATAAGCTTGCCCGGAACCGGGAGCGGGATCTTCGGATGAAGCTGACCTCCGTGGGACCGCACAGAGATGATTTCTGCGTAAAGGTCAACGGGATCGACATCCGGAGGTATGGTTCCCAGGGGCAGCAGAGGACTGCGGCCCTTTCCCTGAAGCTTTCGGAGATCTATCTGGTGAAGAAAAAGATCCGGGATACACCGGTTCTTCTGCTGGATGATGTTCTTTCGGAGCTGGATAGCAGCAGGCAGACATATCTGCTGGAAAGCATCCACGATATACAGACTCTGATCACCTGTACAGGACTGGATGATTTTGTCAGCCATCAGTTCAAGATCAACAGGGTTTTTCAGGTGGTAAAGGGGCATGTTTATATGCCTAAAGGGTTTTGACAAGCCCGTATGCATATGGTAAACTGATTCTGATTATGGAAAGTTGGTGAATATTTTGGATAAAGAGGAGTTTCGCGTTAAGCTGGGACAGATCAATAAGCTGGTCGAGACCCAGGATTACAAAGGCGCCATGCAGATTGTGGACAGCATTGACTGGCGTCGTGTGAAAAACGTCCGTACCCTTTGTGTAGTGGGCGAGATCTACGCGGCCAACAAGCGCTATGAAGAGAGCAAGGAAATTTTTCTTCTTGCCTACCACAGAGCGCCGATCGGCAAGAACATACTTTACCGTCTGATCGAGGTTTCCCTGAAAATGGGACAGATCAGTGAAGCCACAGAATTCTTTGATGAATACAGAGAAGTGGCAGGTAATGATAACAGCCAGTATATACTGAAATATAAGATCGTCAGAGCGAAGAATGCATCTCTGAATGAACAGATCCGTATTCTTGAGGAATATAAGGAGAAGGAATTTACGGAGCGCTGGTCCTATGAGCTGGCCAAGCTCTATTACAAGGCAGGAGACAAGCAGAAGTGCCTGGATCTCTGCAATGAGATGATCCTTTGGTTCAATGACGGAACTTATGTGATGAAGGCCCTTGACCTGAAACAGCGGATGGGTGTTCTCACTGGCGAAGAGAAAGAGAAATATGAACAGCGTTTTATCCCGAAGCTGATCCCGCCGGAAAAGGCGCAGGAGATCAGGGAGAGCAAGGAAGCGGAAGCATCCGCCGAGTATGAGGAGGCAAAACCGGTCACAGATACCATCCAGGTAGATGATGAGCGGGATCTGAACAGTGCGGAGACATTCCAGGAGAAGCTTTCCAAGGGATTCCGTGATATCTTTGGCGGACATAAGAAATCTGCGGAAGAGGATATGGAGGAAAAAGAAGCTGCGCAGGATGAAGAGCAGGATGAGGTTTCCACAGGCTCTGAGGATGTGACGGAACAGGCGGAAGCGCCGGAGGCTGAGACTGCTGCGGCAGCAGAACCGTCAGAGGAGTTTACAGATTCTGAGGAGATCGAAGCAGCAGAAGGAAGTGAGGAAGCTTCGGATGAGCCTTCTGAAGAGCAGGAAGAGTTTTCCGGACAGGAAGCGGATGAGATCCCGCTGGCATCCGGTGTTGAGAACCTGTCATCCGGAAGTATGAAGCTGCAGGCTCAGGAACAGCAGGATAAAGAGGAAGAAGAGACTTATCAGGAAGCGGAAGAAGCTGAGGCTGAGAAAGCTACAGAGATGTCTTTGTCCCAGAGTGTTGCAGAGATCATGAAGGAGAATTCTGCCGGAAATGAGGAAAGTGAGGAGAAGCCTGCAGGGGTTCCGCTCAATGAGGAAGGCAAGCCTGATTTTTCCGCAACGATCCGTATGCCGGAGCTGAAGATCCCGAAGTCCATGATCAATGTGGACCCGGAGAATGCAAGCAGTTCCGCAGAGATCCCGGACGCGTCCGGAATTTTCGGAAGTATCGAGGATATTGCGGCATCTGTAGGTGACAGGTCCGGGAAGGATAAAGATAAGGACTTCAACCTGGAGGATACTATTCTGGCAGCAGCTACACAGCAGGGAATCGATATCCCGGAGGAAGAGAAATCTCCGGATGTCCAGCAGTCCGACGTAACGGAAGAGCCGGCAGGTATTGAGGATCTGGATATTGCGGCTGATGAATTTGTTCCGGAGGAGCCGGATGCGGCAGATATCGAGGATATCATGGCGCAGATCTCCGCTCAGCAGGAGGAAGAGGTAACGGAGACTTCCGATACCAGACTTCCGGATATCGTATTTGATGAAGATGAGGAGCCGGTTACTGAGGAGGATCTTCAGGCTGCAGAAGCAGAGTTTCTGAATGGTCCGTCAGGAGTACAGAAGCCGGTGGAAGAAGAGGATGTGCTTCCGGAGATTCCTTCACTGGAATCTGAGGAGCAGGTGCAGAAGGCGGCAGCAGAGCCTTCAGCGAAGCTTCATCATGAGGAACCGGTGGCTTCAGCGGAAGAGGAAAATCTTCTTGATGAGGAAGAAGAATACAGTGGTGACGCCTTTGACTTCCAGGATGAGGATGACTTTATCAGCAGTCTCATCGGTGATGATTCTGATGAAGCCATGGAAGAGGACGATGAGGAAGAGGAGCTCAGTGAGGAAGAGCAGCTTGAGAAATTTATCGCTACGGTCCATCCGGAAAAGGATCCTACAAAGATCGTTTCCAGAAAGAAAGAGCTCACAGATGAAGAGAAGCAGCTTTTCACCTATTTTATTACAGTTCCCGGAATGAAGGAACAGCTGCTTGATGTACTCTGCGATGTGCAGATGGGCGCAGCAGACAAGACCTCCCAGACCGGAAATGTGATCGTTATGGGCGGCAGAGAAACAGGTAAGACGAGACTGATCTCAAGTCTGATCCCGGCAATCTGTAAAGAGCTGAATATCGAGGCTTCCAAGGTTGCCTATATATTTGCGGATGATCTTAACGGAAAGGATATTCCGGAGATCGTATCCAAGCTTGCCGGCGGTTTCCTTGTTATCGAGGATGCAAACCAGCTTTCCCAGGAAACAGCAGATGAGCTTGAGGAAGCTATGACCGGAAACACAAAGGGAATGATCGTGATCCTGGAGGATGAAAAGATCGGTATGCGTAAGCTGATCGCAAGATATCCGAAGCTTGCGAAGAAGTTTACATCCATGATCAACATTCCTGTATTTACAAACGATGAACTTGTTAATTTCGCTAAGGTCTATACCATGGAGAATGGATTCCGTATCGACCAGATGGGCATGCTTGCTCTGTATAATCTGATTGGGATCAACCAGAAGGAGGATCAGCCGATGTGCATCGGTACTGTGAAGACCATGCTGGATAAGGCTATGGAGAGAGCTCAGAGCGGATTGTTCAAGCGTTCCAAGAAGCGTGTGGACCGTGATGGCTACACGGTACTTTTTGAAAAGGATTTCAGCTGAAAATAAGAAAAAGCAGAGGTAAAAAATATGGCCAGACCTTATCTTGGTAACCCGAAATATACCATTGAAGTCCTTCAAAAGTATCATTTTGTTTTCCAGAAAAGGTTTGGTCAGAATTTTCTGATCGACGAGCATGTTCTGGAAAAGATCATTGAGTCTTCGGGTATCACGAAGGATGATTTTATACTGGAGATCGGTCCGGGTATCGGAACTATGACCCAGTATCTTGCGGAGGCTGCCAGAGAGGTGGCTGCTGTGGAGATCGACAGTTCGCTGATCCCGATCCTTAAGGATACGTTGAAGGACTGGGATAATGTTTCCGTGATCAATAACGATATCTTGAAAACGGATATCAAAAAGATCGCAGATGAGAAAAACGGCGGCAAGCCTGTGAAGGTGGTTGCGAATCTGCCGTATTATATTACGACTCCGATCATCATGGGGCTTTTTGAGAAGAATGTTCCTGTGGATTCGATCACTGTCATGGTGCAGAAGGAGGTTGCAGACCGTATGCAGGTTGGTCCCGGTACCAAGGATTACGGTGCGCTTTCCCTGGCTGTGCAGTATTATGCGAAGCCGGAGATCGTTGCGAATGTACCGCCGAACTGTTTTATGCCGCGGCCGAAGGTTGGAAGTGCGGTGATCAAGCTGACGCGTTATGAGAAGCCGCCGGTGGATGTGAAGGATGAGGGGCTTATGTTCCGTCTGATCCGTGCATCTTTTAACCAGAGGAGAAAGACGCTTGTGAACGGGATCAGAAATTCCGGAGATTTTTCCCTGAGTAAGGAGGAGATCGAGGATGTGTTCAACAGGTGTGATCTTCCGCTGAATATCAGGGGTGAGGCGCTGACTCTGGAGCAGTTTGCGATGCTTGCCAACTGTATTTATGATGAGAAAAATTAATATATGATAAACGCAAAAAGAGCCCGGGCAGCTGTTCCGGGTTCTTTTTGCGTTTCCGGACGGGAATGTTGGAGAGGTTTCCTGTCCGGACCTATATATTTGTTATAGAAAGGAGGTTATGTCTGAGGTGTCAGACATAAGTAAGTAATGAAAAATTTACATTTTTTATTTTACTGATGAGATGTTAGGAAAGTTTGTTTAAAATATGAAAATATTGTGAATATATTTTTGGTGATATACATAAAGTCTGAATGGTGTGGGTGGGAATGGGGAAAATTGAGGTTTACAGAGGGGTGGGTGTGTGTGGTATACTGAGGGGCGTCGAAAAGGTAATGATGAGGTAATAAAAAGGCAGTAAAAGATAGTTAAAAATAGTAAAAGGAAATTTTTAATAAGGGCTGGTGCCCGTATGGAGGTTGAATATTATGAGAAGATTGAACAAGGTTACAGCTTTGGTTATTGCGGGCGTTATTTCATGTACATCTCCGATGATGGTTATGGCGTCTGATTCCGGTTCTGTTATGAGTCAGGCGGAGGAGATCCTGAAGGATAATGAGGTTGGGTCTCTTGCTTCTGATCCGGATAAGGTTGGGGATATCATTGTTTATGTGAAGGGGCTTTTTGATTCTAACCAGATCACGGATGATGAGATTTCTCAGGGGATCGATGAGGCTGCGGATCATTTTGGGGTGAGTCTTAATGAGGATGATAAGAGTTCGCTGGTTAATATTATCAGTAAGTTCCGTGGGATCGAGATGAGTGATGATCAGATCAAGGGGTATGTGAGTGATGCTTATAGTACTTTGAAGGATATGGGTGTTACGAAGTCTGATGTGAAGAATATTTTTGAGAAGGCGATTGAGTTTATTAAGGGGATGCTTTCACGGCGGTGATGGTGTTTGGATGGAACTTTTGATGGAGATTTAGGACATGGAGTTTTTGTTAGAGGGTGAGGGTTGTGGCTCTTTTGTTGGGGTTGTTGTTGGTTTGTTTGGTTGAGATGTACAATATGTACAATGTTTAGGGGCTTGGTTTTGTTTGTGAATGTGGTGTTTTTATAAATTGGGGGAGGGTGTTTTTGAAAAAATTGTGCAAATGCGCTAATTGTTTACGAGATGTTCATTGTTTGTTCATATTTGTCTGGTAGTATAGGGATAGTTCGAAAGAACGTTACGAAAGACGCTGTAATGGTGTGTATCTGTATCATTACACATACAATTTTTTTCATAATAATCGCCCCGGTAAGCCACTACCGGGGCACTCCTCGTTTTTGGGCCTTTTTTGGGCTCTTTTTTTTGTGGGTGGGGAGGGACGGACGGACTGCCGGAGGGGCGGCTGCATGGTCGTGCCTGGTGCGGTCGTTTCGCCGGGTCATACTAAGCGTCTGAGTCTTCTGCCGTGCAGGGCGCCCCATAACTCGCCATGTACGCTGATGCGTACCTGGCTCAGACAGATGGGGCTTACTCTGCGGCTTGTGGCCGCAGAGTACCTTCCCGTCAGAAGCCTCAGGCGCTAAGTATGACCAGCGGCTTACTCCGACGCACCGGGTCCCGACCATGCAGCCGCCCCTCCGGCAGTCCGTCCTGTGCGTTGGAGAGAAACAAAAAGGATGCACTACAAAGAAATTCTGGAATCGTACTAAGTCCGTCCTGTACGTTGGAGAGAAATAAAGAAAGCATCAAGGTTGTGATAAATGGGCTGATCTAAGGTAAGCGTCCAATAAGAGGGTGTATCGAAATTTCTGGCTGTTGCATGTAAACTATTGATTAGAGTTTTGGGAGTTGACTCTAAAAACTCTAAATCTAATCTAAGGAGCAGGCTTATGAATCTTTCTTCTTTGACTCCAGACAAACAGGTGAAACTTCAATACTGGCTGGATGTAATACGGCAATGCAGGGCCTCAGGACTGACAAATCAGATCTGGTGTGAACAACACGATATCTCTTTGAAAAGTTATTATTACTGGCTTTCCAAAATTCGAAAGCTTGCCCTGGAAGAAGTGCCCCGTAAGAAAAACGGCATCCACATGTGTACAGACCAACAGTCAACTGCTTTAACGGAATCCCCGGCTGAGTTTGCGGAGCTTTCACTTCCGGACAGAAACATTTCCCGTTCCACTCCTGCAGCCATACTTCATATCGGATCCATAACAGTGGAACTTTATGAAGGCACATCTGCCCAGATGCTGGAAAACATTCTGAAAGCCGTGCAGTCATGTTAGGAGATCTTTCCCATGTGGAGAAAATCTATATCCGATGCGGCTACACCGATATGAGGAAGCAGCTCAATGGCTTGCTGGATATCATCCAGTACAACTTCAAACTGGATCCTTACAGCAATTCCTTATTCCTGTTCTGTGGAAAGAGGGCTGACCGGATCAAAGCAGTCCATTACGAGGAAGACGGTTTCTGCCTTTTATACAAACGGTACGAAAACGGACGTCTCCAATGGCCGCGGACCGGCGAAGAAGCAAAACAGATTTCTGATCAGCAGCTGCGCTGGCTTCTGGAAGGTTTGAACCCGGAGCAGCCAAAGGCGGTTCAGAAATGGCTCCCGCATAAGTCTGAAAATACTGAAAATCCTTAGAAATGCTGGGAAATCTGACGATTCTATGTTATAATAATCCTATCGAAACGAAAGGGTTTTCAGGTTATGTCAGCTACGGAACAGGAGTATAAAAATCATATCAAAGAACT
This sequence comes from Blautia massiliensis (ex Durand et al. 2017), assembly GCF_001487165.1. Classification (GTDB taxonomy): domain Bacteria; phylum Bacillota; class Clostridia; order Lachnospirales; family Lachnospiraceae; genus Blautia_A; species Blautia_A fusiformis. The sequence goes on along the minus strand of NZ_LN913006.1, from coordinate 2,715,473 downwards.
GGAACAGCAGGTCCGGCTCCTGAAAGAGCAGGTTGATTTCCTGACCCGTAAACTTTATGGAACAAAATCCGAGAAGACATCTACTCTCGAAATCGAGGGGCAGATGTCTCTTTTTAATGAAATCGAAACCTGTGCGGATCCTGATGCACACGAACTGGAGCTTGTTGAGATAGAGAAGCACCTACGTAAAAGGAAGTACACCGGTCAGCGGGAAGAACTGGTAAAAAATCTCCCTCACAGCAAAGTACTCCATACCATAGATGAAAGGGAACAGATATGCGATAACTGCGGGAGTACGATGGTGAAAGTAGGGGAAGAATTCGTCCGCACAGAAGTACAGTTTATCCCTGCAAAACTCAAGGTGATTGACCATTACCGGGAAACGTATGAATGCAGGTCATGCCGGAAAAACGGAACTCTTTATATGGAGAAGGCTCCGGTGCCATATCCTCCCGTCCTGCATTCTCTGGCATCTGCATCTACCATCACCTGGCTCATCCACCAGAAGTTTGAATTAAGCATCCCGCTGTACAGACAGGAAAAAGAATGGGAGGCTTTGGGATTACGTTTAAGCAGAGCGACTATGTCAAACTGGCTTCTGGTTGTCTATCGGGACTGGCTTATACACATCGTCCACCGTCTGAAGCTGGAACTTCTGAAACAGAGATACCTTCATATCGATGAAACACATGTACAGGTGCTGAAAGAACCGGGACGGAAAAATACGTCCGATTCCTATATGTGGGTTTACTGCAGCATCAGAGATGCCGTAAATCCCATCCGCTACTTCGAGTACCAGCCGGGACGAAGCGGGAAATATCCGGAAGCGTTTCTGAGGGAATATGAAGGTTATATCCATACAGACGCTTACTCCGGATACAATGCAGTTTCAGGAGTAAAAAGATGTCTTTGCTATACGCATCTGCGCCGGGCTTTCGTGGATGCGCTCCCAAAAGACATCCATAATTCGGAAGCATCAAAAGCAGCGGAAGCAATCCTCCGTCTGAATCAACTCTTTAACATAGAGTCAGAGTTGGAGGCGCTCCCTCCTGATCAGAAGAAAAAAGAACGTCTTATCCGCGAGAAACCGCTTCTCGAGGCTTTTTGGTCATGGGCAGAAAAAAGTGCCATCGGAGAGCTGCCGAAATCCAAACTTTCAAAAGCTTTTCATTACGCCTTAAATAACCGCGAAGGTTTTTGGAATTATCTGGAAGACGGGAATTGTTCCATCAGTAATTCGCTTGCGGAAAACTGTATCCGTCCCTTTGTGATCGGCAGAAAGAACTGGCTGTTCTCCGGCAGTCCGAAAGGGGCGGAAGCCAGTGCAGGAATCTATACACTGGTAGAGACAGCGAAAGCGAATGGGCTTGCCCCGATGAAATATATAAAATATATCCTGTCCGACATGCCGGGGAGTGCTTTTCTTGAACATCCTGAATATCTGGATGATTATTTGCCTTGGAATCCTCTTGTAAAAGAATTCTGTCGATAACCGTTGACCTTTTAGTATAAAAGGCTGACGGTTATTTTTCTATACACTGTTTTATTTGACGCTTACGATCTAAGTCCGTCCTGTGCGTTGGAGAGAAACAAAGAAAGCATCAAGGGTGTGATAAATGGGCTGATCTGAGTCTGTCCTGTGCGTTGGAGAGAAATAAAGGGGTTAAGAAATTTCCAGTGCAAAAAATATAGCGCGGGTGGGGTGTGCATGCTATAATGATTAGGATTATAGTGCTGTCGTCTGGTTTGGGGCGGCGGTGGTTGGGTTTTTGTTTGAATGGGAGGTCTGGATATGGCGGAGTCTATGAAGGATTTTGAGAGGGAGCTGGAGGCTTCTTTTAAGAGGATCGATGAGGGGGATATTATCTCCGGGACTGTTGTGAGTGTGGATGAGTCGGGGGTTGTTCTTGACCTTAAGTTTTATGCTGAGGGTTTTATTCCGGTGGAGGAGTTTTCCCGGGTGCCGGGGTTTAATATTAAAGAGGCTGTTCAGCCGGGGGATGAGGTTCAGGCGATGGTTCTTCGCAGGGATGATGGTCAGGGGAATATTCTTCTTTCCAGAGCGGATGCTGCGGATGTGCTTGCCTGGGACAGGCTGAAGGAGCTTCAGGATTCGGGTGAGGTGCTGGATGTTGTTGTGAAGGGGATCGTTAACGGGGGTGCCATTGCTTATGTTGAGGGTGTCCGTGGTTTTATTCCGGCGTCGAGGCTTGCTTTGGAGTTTGTTGAGGACACTGAGGTGTTTCTGAATAAGCCGATCCAGGTGCGGGTGATCGAGGCTGATAAGGCGAAGAAGAGGCTGGTGCTTTCGGCGAGGGAGATTCTTCGTGAGAGGGCTGAGGTGGAGAAACGGAATAAGATTTCCAATATCCAGGTTGGCTTTGTGACTGAGGGTACGGTTGAGAGTTTGCAGCCGTATGGTGCTTTTGTGGAACTTGGGAACGGGGTTTCCGGGCTGGTGCATATTTCTCAGATCTGTGAGAAGAGGATCCGGAAGCCTTCTGAGGTTTTGAGTGTTGGGGATAAGGTTAAGGTGAAGGTTATCGCGATCAAGGATGGTAAGCTGAGCCTGAGTATTAAAGAGGCATCGGATCTGATGGCTAAGGAGGTTGAGGAGGAGTCTTTTGAGCTTCCGGAGTCGGGGGAAGAGGCTACTACTTCCCTGGGTGCTTTGTTTGCAAATATTAAATTATGATTATTTTGGATGAAAAAGGATGGATGTGTATGAAAAAACCGGAGAGAATATTTGTAATCGGACATAAGAATCCGGATACGGATTCCATCTGTTCGGCTATTGCTTATGCGGATATTAAGAACAGAACTACGCAGAATAAAAAATATATCCCGAAGAGAGCGGGGCAGATCAATGAGGAGACCAGGTATGTGCTGAACCGTTTTGGCGTACAGCCGCCGGCTTATCTGGGGAATATCGGTACGCAGGTCAAGGATATGGATATCCGGACCAGTCCGCAGGCGGATAAGAATATGTCGCTGAAGAATACCTGGGATCTGATGCAGGAGAACGGGATCGTTTCTCTTCCGATCCGGGATAAGGATGGGTGTCTGGAGGGGCTTGTGACGATTGGTGATATCGCAAAGACCTATATGGATACTACAGACAGTTATCTTCTTTCCAATGCGAGGACGCAGTATCAGAGAATTGCCGAGACTGTTGGCGGTGAAGTGGTGGAAGGTAACGGACACGGATATTTTGTGAAGGGGCGTGTGCTTGTCGGTACTGCCAACCCGAAGATGCTGGAGGGCTACGTTGAGGAGGATGATATGATCATCATGGGTGACCGTGAGGAGGATCATCTTCAGGCGATCAGCCAGAATGTCAGCTGTATCATCGTGGGGCTGAATATCGTGGTTTCCGAGAAGGTTATAAAGCTTGCTCATGAGAAGAATATCGTGATCATCCGGTCTCCGTATGATACGTTTAATATTGCGCGTCTGATCAATCAGAGTATTCCGGTCAGCTTTGTTATGAAGCGGGATAACATGGTTACGTTTAATACCGAGGATTTTACGGATGATATCCAGGATGTTATGATCAAAAACCGTCACAGGGCGTTTCCGGTGATCAATCCTCATGGTAAGTGTATCGGTACGATCTCCAGACGTAATTTTCTGGATATGCATAAAAAGAAAGTGGTTCTTGTGGATCATAATGAGGTGGATCAGGCTGTTGATAATATCGAGAAGGCGGAGATCCTTGAGATCATCGATCATCATAAGCTGGGTACCTTGCAGACTATGACGCCGGTTGCTTTTCGTAATGAGCCGGTGGGATGTACGGGCACGATCCTTTATGAGATCTACGGAGAGCAGAGACTGGAGATCCCGGAAAAGATCGCGGGGCTTCTCTGTGCGGCTATTATTTCGGATACATTGATGTTCCGTTCACCGACCTGTACGCAGACGGATAAGATCGCTGCCAGTGCTCTTGCGCTGATCGCGGGGATCAAGATCGAGGAGTTTGCCCGAGAGATGTTTTCTGCGGGAAGTAATCTGAAGGATAAGTCTCCGGAGGAGATTTTTTATCAGGATTACAAGAAGTTTATCGGTGAGGGTAATGTTTCCTTTGGTGTGGGTCAGATCAGTTCCATGGACAGCGAGGAGCTTAAGGAGATCAAGGAGAAGCTGATGCCGTTTATGGTGAGTGAGTGTGGCCGTCATGATATCACGAGAGTTTATTTTATGCTGACGAATATCCTGGAGGAGTCTACAGAGCTTCTGTTTTACGGGGAGGGCAGCCAGCAGATGGCGGAGATCGCTTTTGAGCGGAAACCGGATGGAGATACCTTCAGTCTGCCGGGTGTGGTTTCCAGAAAGAAGCAGCTGATCCCGGCTATGATGGAGGCTGCTCAGCTGATGAACAGCGATTATGCATAAGAGGTGACGGAAAATGGCGAAACAGTTATGGAAGCCGGGGAACATGATCTATCCACTGCCGGCTGTAATGGTGAGTGTTACCGATGGTGAGGGGCATGATAATATCATAACGGTTGCGTGGACGGGTACGGTGTGTACCAATCCGGCGATGGCTTATATTTCTGTCCGACCTTCCCGTTATTCCTATGATATGATCCGGAAAACGGGTGAATTTGTGATCAATCTGACAACGGAGAAGCTGGCGTTTGCAACGGATTTCTGCGGGGTCCGTTCGGGACGTGATGTGGACAAGTTCCGAAAGCTGAACCTTACGAAAGAGAAAGCGCAGTTTGTTTCTGCACCGATGATCGGGGAGGCTCCGGTTTCAATCGAGTGCAGGGTGCGTGAGGTGAAGGAGCTGGGGTCTCATGACATGTTTCTTGCGGATGTGCTTGCGGTCCATGCGGATGAAGCTTATATGGATAAAAACAACAGGTTTCGTCTCAATGATGCGGGTCTTCTGGTTTATTCCCATGGGGAGTATCTGGCGGGTGGCCGGAAGGTGGGAACCTTCGGCTACAGCGTAAAAAAGAAGCAGCAGAAGAAGCAGCAGAAGTTGGATAAGAAATCAGACAGGGAATCAGAGATGGCAGAGATGGCGGGGAAGTTGAAGACTTCAGGAAAGCCAGGGACGTCAGGGAAGTTGAAGACTTCAGGAAAGCCAGGGATGTCAGGGAAGTTGAAGACTTCAGGAAAGCCAGGGATGTCAGGGAAGTTGAAGACGTCGGGAAAGCCAGGGATGTCAGGGAAGTTGAAGATGTCAGGAAAGCCAGGGATGTCAGGGAAATTAAAGACGTCGGGAAAGGCAGGGAGAGAGAAACGGTAGGTTCTGCGGAGCCGTAACGTTTGTTGAGATTTGGCAGCTGTTATGCTAAAATGAAAGGATACAGTATGAATAATATTACACTGATAGGGATGCCTGGTGCGGGGAAGAGCAGCATCGGTGTCGTTCTTGCGAAGGTACTTGGGTACCAGTTTATTGACTCAGATCTTCTGATCCAGAAGGCGGAGAAGAGGACTTTGAGTAAGATCATCGAGGATGAGGGTACGGAGGGCTTCAAGGCGATCGAGAATCGTGTGAATGCTTCGATCCAGGTGGAGAATACGGTGATCGCTACCGGTGGAAGTGTGGTTTACTGCGATGAGGCTATGCAGCATCTGAAGTCTGAGGGTGTTGTGGTGTATCTTAAGATCTCGCTGGAGCTTCTTTCCAGGCGTCTTGGTAATCTTAAGGGGCGTGGTGTTGTGCTCAAGGAGGGGCAGACGCTGGCGAGTCTTTATGATGAGCGTGTTCCTTTGTATGAGAAATATGCGGACATTGTGGTGGATGAAGAGGATAAGGATCTGGAGGGGAGTCTCCAGGTTGTGCTTGAGGCACTGAAGAACAGGGGAGATAAGGCGTAACTGTTGGCTTGTGGAAACGGTTTGCTGGAGTGTTTCGGGTCATGGGTTGTGACAGGTTTTCGTCATAAATTGTTTACAAATCTGAAATATGTGTTATAATATACAACTGACCTAAAAAACGGTATTGCGGAACGTTTGTTCCTGCAGTAAATTCAGAGAAAGTTTCTGCTCATAGAGGAGTAAATAATAGAGGTGTGTTATGGAACAGTATGTGATTAAAGGCGGCAATCCTCTGGTTGGAGAAGTGGATATTGCGGGTGCGAAGAATGCGGCGCTTGCGATATTGTCAGCAGCCATTATGACTGATGAAACTATATTGATCGAGAATCTGCCAGATGTTAGGGACATCAATGTTCTGCTTGAGGCGATCTCCGAGATCGGGGCTCAGGTTGAGCGTATTGATAAGTCTACTGTAAAGATCAACGGTTCTACTATCGGCAATCTCAGCGTGGATTATGAGTTTATCAAGAAGATCCGTGCTTCTTATTATCTTCTGGGTGCTTTGCTTGGTAAGTATAAGCATGCGGAGGTTCCGCTTCCGGGTGGATGTAATATCGGCAGCAGGCCGATCGACCAGCATTTGAAGGGTTTCCGTGCTCTTGGTGCGGATGTTGATATCTGTCATGGTGCTATTGTTGCCAAGGCGGAGAATCTGCATGGCAGCCATATTTTCCTGGATGTGGTTTCTGTTGGTGCTACTATTAATATTATGATGGCTGCTTCTATGGCGGCTGGTCGTACGATCATTGAGAATGCTGCGAGGGAGCCGCATGTTGTTGATGTGGCGAATTTCCTGAACAGTATGGGGGCGAATATCAAGGGTGCCGGTACGGATGTGATCCGTATCCGTGGTGTTGAGACGCTTCATCGTACGGAGTATTCGATCATTCCGGACCAGATCGAGGCTGGTACGTTTATGTTTGCTGCTGCGGCTACTCGTGGTGATGTTACTGTTCGTAATGTTATTCCTAAGCATCTTGAGGCTACTACTGCTAAGCTTGAGGAAATCGGGTGTGAGGTTGAGGAGTTTGATGATGCGGTTCGTGTCCGTGCGCCGCATGTGCTTCATCGTACGCATGTGAAGACGTTGCCTTATCCTGGTTATCCTACGGATATGCAGCCGCAGATCGCGGTTACTTTGGCTTTGGCTGAGGGTACGAGTATTGTTACTGAGAGTATTTTTGAGAACCGGTTTAAGTATGCGGATGAGCTTTCCCGGATGGGTGCCAATATTAAGGTGGAGGGGAACTCTGCTATTATTGATGGTGTGAGGAAGCTTACGGGGGCGCGTGTGAGTGCGCCGGATCTTCGTGCGGGGGCTGCGCTTGTTATTGCGGGGCTGGCTGCTGAGGGTGTTACGGTTGTTGATGATATTGTTTATATCCAGCGTGGGTATGAGAATTTTGAGGAGAAGCTCAGGAGTCTTGGGGCTGAGATTGAGAGGGTTTCCAGTGAGAAGGAGATTCAGAAGTTTCGGCTGCGCGTTGGGTGATGGTTGGTGACAACTGGTAACGATTGATGATAATTGGATATTTGAGTTTTGGGAGAGTTCCTGGGTGTTTGGACCTGGGGGCTCTTTTTTTGTGTTGGGGAGGGACGAATGGAGGGACGAACGGACAGTCTGCCAGCGGGGCGGCTGCATGGTCGTGCCTGGTGCGGTCGTTTCGCCGGGTCATACTAAGCGTCTGAGTCTTCTGCCGTGCAGGGCGCCCCATAACTCGCCATGTACGCTGATGCGTACCTGGCTCAGACAGATGGGGCTTACTCTGCGGCTTGTGGCCGCAGAGTACCTTCCCGTCAGAAGCCCCAGGCGCCAAGTATGACCAGCGGCTTACTCCGACGCACCGAGTCCCGACCATGCAGCCGTCCCGCTGGCAGTCTGTCCGTTCTGGTTTTTTGGGGTGTGAGGTGTGGAGGTGTGCCGGAGGGTGGTGGGCCATCAGCGCTGCGCTGGATGGCTGCAGGGGCTGAGTTTCCTTGTGGTGTGCCGGGAAGGGCATCGGCGCTGTGGTGGATGCAGTGGAATGAGGTTTTGGCGGTTTTTGTCGAAGGTTTTTTGTTGACTTTTGATGGTGGGGTGGTTATACTGAAGGTACATATCTGGGAACATTCTGGGCCGTTCGGCTATCTGATCCCCATATGGTTGGTTGTATAAATATGGCGGGGAGGAGCCGGTTGGTTGTGTGAGGTTTTTTCTTTTGCCATCATAGTGAAAGGAGGAGTCTTATGCAGAGGAAGCGGCTTGAGGATATGAATCTTCTGGATGATTTTTTGTTTAACGCGGTGATGACGTTTCCTGGTATTGGTGAGAGGTTTTGCAGGTTGCTGCTGCAGGTGGTGCTGGGGCGTGAGATCGGGAGGCTGCGGGTTGTTGCGCAGAGGGCTTTTGGTGGCCGGGATGAGGGTTTTCGCGGGGCGCGGCTTGATGTTCTGGCTGAGGAGGAGCTGATGGATGTTTTGGCGGATCCTTCTGTTTTTGATATTGAGCCGGATAATAATGGTGATGTTGTGAGTCTGAAGGATCTGCCGAAGCGGGTGAGGTTTTATCATGCGATCATTGATAGCCGATGTTTGAAGAAGGGTGAGGGTTTCGGGAAGCTTAAGAGGGTTTTTGTTATTTTTGTCTGTTCGTATGATCCGTTTGATCGGGGTAGGATGGTGTATACGATCCGGAATATGTGTGAGGAGATTCCGGAGATGGAGTATGATGATGGGCTGAGGACGGTTTTTCTGAATACGAAGGGAGATGGTGCGGGTGTGCCTGAGGAGCTAGTGGCGCTGCTTCGTTTTTTGGAGGATACCAGGGAGGTGAATGCGGTAAATGATGTTTTGAGGGAGTTGTTGGAGATGGTCAGGGTTGTTAAAGAGGATGGAAAGGTTACGGTGGCATATATGAAGAGTTTTGAGATTGAGCAGATGTGGATTAATAAGGGGATTGAACAGGGGATTAGTCAAGGAATCGCCCAAGGGATTGAACAGGGAATTAGCCAAGGAATCAGCCAGGGAATCAGTCAAGGGATTGAACAGGGGCGGAGTGAAGAGAGGGTGAATACGTTGAGGGAGAAGGCGCGAGCGGATCGGTTGGAGAGGGAGCTGAGGAAGCTGCGGAAGCTACGGAGAGGTAGAAGAGATGTTTGAGGATGGAAAGGTTACGGTGGCGTATATGAAGAGTTTTGAGATTGAGCAGATGTGGATTAATAAGGGGATCAGTCAAGGGATTGAACAGGGGCGGAGTGAAGAGAGGGCGAATACGTTGAGGGAGAAGGCGCGTGCGGATCGGTTGGAGAGGGAACTGAGAAAGCTGCGGAGGGGGAGATGATGTTGTTTGGTTTTGGGAGAGTTTCTGGGTGTTTGGGCCTGGGGGCTCTTTTTTTGTGGGATGAATGGAGGGAGGGACGAACGGACAGACAGTCTACCAGCGGGGTGGGGCATCGGCGCTGCGTTGGATGTGGGTGGGGTGAGCTTTTTGCGATTTGTCGTGAGGGGATTGGGGGATAGAGGCTGTTTTGGATAGGGTGAGGTGTTTTTGTGTAATATTTAAATTTATTTTTGGAGTATTTTGGATTATAATTATGGAAAAAGATGGTTGGCCTGATTGGTTGACTGATTGACTGGTTGATTGATATCCGGAGTTTTGGTGACTGTTTTGTGGGACTTGAGAGAAGAGCTTCGGATGTGTGATGATGAGGGTTGTGTGATGAGCTTCGGATGTATGCTGATGTGGCTTGAGAGAAGAGCTTCGGATGTGTGCTGATGAGGGTTGAGAGATGAGCTTCGGATGTGTGCTGATGTGGCTTGAGAGATGGGCTTCGGATGTGTGTTGATGTGGCTTGTGTGAGGGCTTCGGAGGTTTGTTGGTTTGGTTTTGAGGGTGGTCTTTTGGGGGCTGCTTGGGTTTTGGAGGAGAGTGGGTTGTATGTGTGATTATGTGGTTTTGCCGCTTTTGAATTCGTCTTTTGAGCCTGGGAGGGCTCGGGAGGTTGTTGAGGGGTTTGTGGATGTGGATTTGAGGAATATTGCGCGGGCTGAGCTTTTTTATTTTACGGGGCAGGCGGAGGAGTGTTGTGAGATCACGAGGGGGTATCTGTCCAGCAGGGTTATTGAGCTGAAGCTTTCGGCGTGTATTTTGTATGGGTATTCTAATCTGACGCTGGGGAATGTGGCGGCGGCTAAGCGGGGGATGGAGGGAATCCAGTCCTGTGTGAAGATTGCTATGAAGAAGAAGGTTCCTAAGGATGTTTATGCGTCCTGTCTTCTGGCGGGGTATGTGGGGGCGGTTTTGCTTCATCTGCCTACGGATGGGATGCCTGCTTTTGGGGAGTACAGCAGGATGCTTCCTGAGGGGCTGAGGCTTTTTGCCACGTATGTGATGGCGCACCATACTTATCTTAACGGGGAGATATGGAGTGCTTATGGGATGGGGAAGGCTGCTTTGTTTATGGCGGAGAGGTCGTATCCGATCAGTATGACGTATATCCACTGTATGATGGCGGTGTGTGCGATCAACCGAAAGCATAAGCAGGAGGCACAGGAGGAGATGCTCCGGAGCTGGGAGCTGGCGAAGATGGATGGGTTTCTGGAGCCTTTTATTGAGCATCATGGGCTTTTGCGGGGGCTGATCGAGGCCTGTATCCGGAACCGGGATCCGGAGGCGTATCAGCGGATCACGGAGGGTGTGATTTCTTTCAGCAGGGGCTGGATGGCGCTTCATAATCCGGAAAACCGGAGAAAGGTTACGGGGGAGCTGTCGACGATGGAGTTTTCTATTGCCATGCTGGCAAGTGGGGGATGGACCAATAAGGAGATCGGAGAGCATCTGGGGATTTCCATTAATACTGTCAAGCATTACCTTACGGATATCTTTTGCAAGCTGAATGTCAAGAAGCGGGATGAGCTGAAAAAATTTATGTTAAAATAGTGACAGAGGCACTTTTTTTTGAAAAAACGGGCCTTACAAAACAACTGGTAGTGTTGTATAATAAATATCACGAATAGTCAGATTTTATCGGAGAAATCAGACGAAAAGAACCAGTGAACGAGTAAGTTAAGAAGGAGGAGTTGAAGACTGATTTTCGATAGCATCTGATAATGTCAATATCCTTACCAAAAATGCCTGGTATATTGACACTACAATCACATAAGGGTAAAATATTGAAAAGGTGTAACCTGTTTACTCACCGGCTAAAAACATGAAGCTTTTTTAAGAGAAAGGAATATAAACAGAAGTAAAGTAATAAGAAATACAGTACACGTTAATGCACACACAGGAAAGCGGGAAAGGTATGAAAAAATTAAGGAATAATAAGATCAGAAAACTCCTGGCATTTATGGTGGCTTTGGCGTTGATGGTATCCTGTATGCCGAGTGCATATACGATCTCCGCGAGTGAGGCGTTCGGAGATGGAACGGAGGATATATTTACAGATGGCGAAATTACATCTGAACCAGCGGCCGAAGAATCGACACCGGATGTAAGCAGCGCTGACCAGGAGGAAACGGAACAGGCGCAGCAATCGACGCTTACATATGAAAATGATTCTGTTAAAGTAACAGCAGAGGCACTGGAGGACGGAGCTCTTCCGCAGAATACAGCATTGAAGGCTGACGGCGTAAACGAGAATTCATCCGTATCTTATGATACAGTTTCTCAGAAGCTTTCAGCAGCAGCCACAGACAAGGGCAGCAGCCTGAGAGGTTTTTTTGCGTATGATGTGTATTTTGCTGATGGCGACGGAAACAGAGTCGAGCCGAACGGCAGAGTCAGAGTAACTTTTGAGTACAAGACACCGGCAGCACCGGAGCTTACCGATGCAGCCAGCACGAGTGTAACCGTTGAGAAGCTTCATTATAACAGCAGTACCGGTGATACTGATGTTAACACCTTACAGGCCAACGAGGATCTGAAGGTTCTGAATGTCAACGAGGGCAAACAGATCCAGACACTTCAGGTTGAGACTGGCAACGCAGCTGTTTTTGCCGTTATGTGGGATTCTCCTGAGACAGCAGATGTCGAGGCGGAAGCTGTTTCCGGTAATGGGGACGAGGTGTCTATCGCATCAGAGGAGCTTACGGACGGAACGGATATTTCGGACGAGCCTGAGCAGGATGCAGCTCAGACACCGGCAGCAGAGAATCCGGAGGTAACTCCTGATGCAGAGCCTTCTGAGGCTCCGGCGGAGAATCCGGATGCTGAACCTACCGAAGCGCCGGCAGAGAATCCGGATGTGGTGGAAGAACCGGCAGAGGATATTGCGAGCCCGGATGAGGTTCCGGCAGCAGATGAGAATGGTGAGACAAGCCTGATCGAGGTTCAGGGAGACGATACGAATCTTCGTGTCAGCCCATCTATCGAGGCAGAGGTTCTGGCAACTGTAAACGCAGGAACACAGCTCACACTTCTGGATACCGTAACAGCAGAGGACGGAGCAACCTGGTACAAGGTTTCCTGGGAAGGAACCGAGGCTTACATAAGAAGTGATATGGCACAGGTTGTTGACAGCAGTGATGAGGCAGAAGAGCCTGAGGATGTTCTGGAAAGCGAAGAAGTTTCTTATTCCCAGGAAGTTGGTAATGTAGTTGTAACTGCAACAGCAGCGAAGGGCGTTATTCCGGAAGGTGCACAGTTTGTTGTGACTCCGATCGAGAAAGGTTCTGACCAGTATGCAGATATCGAGAAACAGCTTCACGAGGGTGCAGAAAATGAGAGTTATACAGTAGCAGGTTTTCTTGCATACGATATTAGTTTTCTGAATGACGATGGAACTAAGATCGAAGCGCAGAACGGAAGTGTCAGGGTATCTATAGCCTACAAAGAAGCAGAAATCCCAGAAGATGTAGCTGAAACAGATACAGCACAGGAAAACATGAATGTATCTCTGGTACATTTTGTGGAGGATGCAAATGGTAATGTCACAGAAGTTGTTAATATGAGCAACGATGGACAGGCTGAAGTAAGTACAACCGACAATGGAGAGATTGAAAGTGCAAACTTTGAAACAGAGAGTTTTTCTACTTTCTCAGTTGTATGGTTGGCAGATGATTTCACTTCTGTACAGACAACTAGTAGTTATGGTGTGGAGGAAACTGTTGATAGTGCTAAAAGAGGTATTACTATCAATATGTTTAATTACGATACTGCTGGAATAAATGAAGGTCATTCTTTGAAGTTTAGTAATGGAAGTGATGGAGGAAACGAGGATTATAATAAGTATAGAGGGCCATCTGATCTCTCTCTTGGCATTATGCAAAAGAGATTGGGAGAAGATTCATATCCGATAGTAGATAAGGGTAAAAAAGAGAGTAGTTCGTATTTATTCTCAACGAAGGAAGGTACGGGCAAGGAGTTTTATTCTGATGCAAATTACTTATTTAAACAAGATGCAGATGGTTACTATGAATATGATAGTACTAAAAATTTTGCACAGTTTAATAAAAATACAAAAGAGTTTACTGTATATAAGGTACCAGGAAGTAGTAAAGATCCAATAGACCTACAACAAGGTTCGAAACATGGAAGTTTCTTTCCATTCAATACATTAGGTGATCATAAATACTGGGGTATTCCTCAAATTTCAGAAAAATCTCCAGATTTCCATTTTGGTATGACAATGTCAGCTAAATTCATTCAGCCAAAAGACGGAAAAATTAATGGTAATAATATGGTATTTGAGTTTTCTGGAGATGATGATGTATGGGTTTACATCGATGGCGTTTTGGTGTTGGATATTGGTGGTATTCATAATTCAGTGTCTGGTTCTATTGATTTTGCTGAGGGTACAGTTAAAGTTGGTAGTAACAATTATACTTTAAAAAATTTATTTAAAGAGGCAGGAGCAGAAAAAGAAGGAGATTTTGTTAGCAGAAAGGATATTTTCAAAGATTACACAGTGCATACAATTAATTTCTATTATCTCGAAAGAGGTAAGGGTGATTCCAACTGTAAGCTTAAGTTCAATCTTCCAACAGTTCCGGATGGGTCTGTTAAGGTTCAGAAACAGTTGAGTAATACAGATAAAGAGAAGTATGCAGATGTAAAGTTTAAATTTCAGTTACTTGTTAAGGATGAAAAAGAAAATTATGTTCCATCAACTCCTAATGGTATTTTAGACGATGGTAGAAAAGTTGAATTCAGTGAGGATAAGGTATTTACATTGAAACCTGGTCAGTACGCAACTTTTTCTGGACTTAAGGCAAATACGAAATATAGGATTAAAGAACTTGGTGTATCAAAGAACGAATATGATAAGGTTTTCATCAATGATGAAGTGACAACAAGTCAGGATGGAAATGTTATTTCTAACGAAGCTACAGTTGGCAGTAGACCATGGGTAATTTTTACTAACAAGTGTAGTGAGAAAAATAGTCGTAAGCTGTGTATTACCAAAAAGATTAAAGGGGATATTCCTGTAAATGATAAATTTGATTTTGAGATAAAGTTGAATGGTCAGAAGTATACAGGAAATTATTATCTGCAAGATTCTGAAGGAAATTATTATACAAGTGAAAATGGACCATTAAAGAAGGCAAAAAATAAGACTGTGTGTGGAAGTGCAGTTAATGGTGTTGTTTCTTCAGTTCCTGCAGGATACACAGTAGTTCTTGAACAAATTTTAGCTGGAACAAGCTTTGAGGTTAACGAGATCAATCTTAATCCAACGGATTATGGAAATCCTGAGTACAGTATTGAGGCGGCAGAGGATGTTAATACAACTGATAAAGCATCAGGAAAAATTGAGTTAGGTAGTGATGCGAAGGTAACGGTTACTAATACACGCAACAATGTAGCCAGTCTCGAAATTACAAAGGTAAATACAAGCAATCAGTCATTACCTGGAGCAAAATTTACTCTTACATTGGATGGTGATTCAGCGAAAACGTATAATGTAACATCTGATGAAAATGGTCTTTTGAAGTTTGAAAATCTTTCAGTCGGAACTTATACATTGACAGAAACAGAGGCACCGTCTGGCTATGTTAAATCTACAGAGAGTTATAAAGTAAAAGTATCAGTTGAAAATAATAAGGCAACTGCTAAGCTTTATAAAGCAGATGGTACGAATGAAATTGAGAACAAACAGATCATTAACTACACTGAGAAGGAAGAAGCCGAAAATAATCTTACCAGTAGCAAAACAGCCAAAGTTGTTGATTATGAGAATAGAATTTATAAGATTAATCTGAATGCAGAAACAACTGGACGCGAAGGAGATGTGGAGGCACAAGGTGCGAGTGTAGTAATGGTATTGGATGCTAGTGATTCTATGAATGATAGCATAGCTAATACTAATACTAGCAAGCTTGTAGCATTACAAAATGCAGCGAACACTTTTATAGATACCTTAAAGTCTAAATCACCGGAGAGTGAAATAGCAATAATCTGGTATAGTGGAAGTGAGGGAGGTAATACTTCAATAACGAATTCGAAATTTAAGCAATTAAACAACAATGAAGATGTGTCAAGTTTAAAGCGTACAATTGATAACAAGGATGCTTCCGGTGGAACACCAATGGGAGTTGCATTGGCGACTGCTAGAAATCAGTTATCAAGTGCAAAGCACGAAAAAAATAAGTATGTAGTGTTTATGACAGATGGTTTGCCAGGACATAATAATAATGATAACTGGAATTGTATGGTTGCCAATAATGCAGTTAATAATGCGAATTCTATAAAAGAACAGGCAACTTTGTATACGGTTGGTGTTGGGCTTAATGATGCGGGTAGTTTTAACTGGAAATTAGGACATTCTTCTACATCAAGTAACAGCGGACACGGATACAAATACGAATACTACCGTCATAAATCAATAACCGGAAGCGAATTTCTGAGCCAATATATAGCAACTAAATCTAGCGATGGTACTAAGAAGTATGCGTATGATACTAGTGGTCTAAACGACTTAGTAAACACATTTAATGTTATTGCTGGTAGTATTGGTGATTTGTTTACAGTGCAGCCTAAAGAAATCGTAGATGTGATTGATGCAAGATTTAAGCTTACGGATGATGGGTTAAATGATTTGGCAACTAACAGTAGGCTGGGAACAGGAAAAATTAAAACCAATAACGACGGATCGAAGGAAATTATCTGGACAGATAGTACTACAGGTTCGGTAGTGGGAAAAGTTACGATTGTTGAACGGGGTGACGGTACAACTAAAATTACCTGGAAAGAACAGGCGGCCAGAATTGGAAATGCAGCCACAGAGAACGAGAATGACAAAGGTTGGAATGCAAGTTTCCGGATTCAGGCGAAAGACGACTTCATTGGTGGAAACATGATTCCTACTAATGGTGCAGATTCGGGCATTTATCTGGATGGCGGTGGTATTAAAAAGTTTGAGCAACCATCTGTTAATGTTAAGCTTCTTAGTCTGAGCATTGGAAACGATACAACAACTGTTTTCAAAGGTGACCCCATTAATACGCGGAACTACGGAAATGTGCTTGCTGAAACGATAGCGGTTGTAGAACTTAACGGTAGCACAAAAACATTAACAGCTGTGAACCCACAGGATAATGGAAAAGTGAAATTGCCAGAGCTGACGAAAGATCAGATTAGCAATTTGTCAACAGATAAGGTATTAATCATTGGTGATAATCCTGATAATCTGCCATATAAGTATACCTATCCAGGTTCTAATGAAGCTGTAGGATATTTCACTTATACTTATACATTGGCTAAAGGCGATAATGCTGATAACCATGTTGCTACAGCAGTTGGAAATGAAGTGGAAAAGTATAAACTGACTGTCACTTATTATCCGTACTCCAAATCTGATAGAAGCACTATATTGTCTGGAACAGGAGTTCAGCAGCCAGATGCAGAAAAGGGTGGAACACAGGTTAATTCAAATCTGGAAGCAACTGGTAATTATGTAGTAAATGTAGTAGCCGGTAGTATTCAGATTATTAAAAAACTGGACGTAGTGGCTGAGCAGGACGAAACATTTAATTTCACAATTACAGATGAAAAGAATCGAACAGTTGCAACTGCAACTGCAACGATTAAAAAAGACGAACCAACAGCAACAGCGGTATTTACGCTTGCAGAGGGAATCGATGCAAAACTTGAATCTGATAATACAAAATTAAGTGAGTTGTCCAGAGGTGATTATAAGGTTGTAGAATCTCTTGGCGCAGATGTTCATTATGAATTGCAGGAGATTGCAACAGTTGATGGAACAAACTGCCACAGTGTAATTGCAAGAGATCAACAGCAGAAGGCTACAGATATTACGTTTACCATGGGAACAGATACTGATAATAAAGTAGTTCTCAGAGACGGAAATAATGACGTAACTAATGGACAGATTGGAATTGCTAAATTTACCAACAAGAAAATAGTTGTGGATATTGAACTTGAAAAGGTTGATAGTCAGACAACTGATACCAAATTGTCCGGTGCTGAATTTGCGTTATATAAGGTAGATACAAGTGGAAATGAAATTCAAGTTAATTCTTATACATCAGAACAGAGAGGAAAGATTTCTATAAAGAATCTTCCAATTGGTCAGTATGTACTGCGTGAAACGAAAGCGCCAACAGGTTATGTGAAATCTGCTGAACCA
Source organism: Blautia massiliensis (ex Durand et al. 2017) (assembly GCF_001487165.1). GTDB lineage: Bacteria > Bacillota > Clostridia > Lachnospirales > Lachnospiraceae > Blautia_A > Blautia_A fusiformis. Next base: position 2,698,068 of record NZ_LN913006.1, on the reverse strand, counting down.
TGGAATATTACGGTAGCAAATGACAGAACAATAACAGTAAAATATGATGGTAAGGATGTAGCATCAAAGCCAGATAATAATAAGACTATATATCAGATTACAAACACTAAGGTATATTCCTTACCAGAATCCGGTGGACCGGGAACCTATGGATTTACAATCAGTGGTGTAGCGATTCTTGCAACTGCACTCCTGTTGTTTATAAATAATAAACGGAGGGAGGAAGAAGCAAAGAGATCGTAACACATTAATTGTAAATGGCCGATGAAGGGCAAGAAAAAGAAAAATTGCAGAGAAAGAAAGGAGCAAACCTTATGAAAAATTTATTTAAAAAGATTGGTGCATTATTAGTGGCAGCGATTATGGTACTGTCTATGTGCACAGCGGTATTTGCAGATGGAAATGCAAATGTTGAAATTAAACTTAAAAATTTTGACAATGCAGAAAAAGTTGAGTATATGCAGATCATTCAAAAGGATGAGAGCACAACTTCTGGTTGGGCATTTACGAATGGAGCAGGAGCATGCTTCATAGAAGCATTAGGAATGCAAGATTCCGCTGATGCACAGCAGGAAGTTATCTGAGGATTAATTAAGTTTCAAGATCCTAAAGTTGTTTTACCGACTGGTGTAACAGCAAAACAGGTAACAGCAGCAAATATTGACTTAGCATTAAGTAAAGTTGCAGCACTTACTGGATTCAAAGCATTAACAGATAAGACAAAAATTGAAGTAAGTGAAGCTGGTATTTATGCAATTAAAGCAGAAGAGGAAGGTTATACTTATAAAACAGCAACTGCTTATGTAGGATTTGGCGAGCCATATCCAGCGTTATCAGGTACAGAAGTAATTGCTAAAAAATCTTCAACATCTGTAGATAAAACAACAGAAGATGCCGATCATGTAGTAGCAATTGGAGATATTGTAACTTATAAAATCGAAGCATACGTACCTTTTATTGATGCAGCAAATGCAGAGAACAGAACATTTACAATCACTGATAAAATTACTGGTGCTGATTACTATTTAACAGGACCAAATGCTGTTAATAGTGTAACAATGGAAGGCAAAGATGGCCAGGTTGGTGAAATCGTAGTAAATGATAAAGGCAATGGATTTATTGTTGATTTAGGTGAATTAGTTGCAGATACAGCTAATCCGAATGCTGGAAAGAAAATTACAGTTACTTATACCGTAAAAGTAAATGAAACAACAGTAGAAAATAAAGCAGGTAGCCATGCAGCAGGTGTAGATTACGGCGGAAATAATGTTCCGGTTAAGTTATTTACTGGAGAATTAGTTCTGATGAAATATGGCGATGGTGATGTGAATAAGGCATTGGAAGGTGCTGAGTTTGTATTGTATAAAGATGGAGAAGAAGTACCGTTAACGTTCGTAAAGGAAGAAAAAACTGGAAAATATAAATATGCTCCAGATACAGAAGGTGCTGATTCAAAACTTGTGACAGATGCAAATGGTTATATTGACGTAGAAGGTTTAGATGTTGGTTCTTATCACTTTGAAGAAACAAAAGCACCAAAAGGATATTCTATTAATACAGATGGTAAGACACTTACACTTACTGTAGACGGAGAAGTTGCTACTGCTAAATTGTATAATGAAGGTGGTTTAAATGATACAAAACTCAACTCCCTTCCATCCACAGGTGGCATGGGAACATACCTCTTCACTATCATCGGTGTTGTAGTTATGGCTGGCGCTGCTGGTGCTTTCTTCATCAGCCGCAGAAAAGGATCTGAGGAGTAATCGTTTGATTGCCGGATCGATTCAATTCAAAAATTATTTATAAGCAACGACAAAGCAAGTATTAAAACAAGGTAGTAAAGCTTTTACCGCCCGGCCCCTTCGGGGGCCGGAATGGTAATACAACAGTATGGAGAAACCTATGAGAAAGAATAAGAAGAAAAATTATATTGGACTTGGTTTGCTGTTTCTGATAGGGTTGTCCATACTGCTGTATCCAATGGTCAGTGATGCCTGGAACCGGTACAGGGACAGCCTGCTGATCAGTAATTATAGCAGCAGTGTTTCTTCGGATGATAATTCGGAGAAGATTGACAGTATGTGGAAGGCAGCTCAGGAGTATAACGAACAGATCAAGCAGGAAAGTGTTCCGGATGCTTTTTCCGTGAGGGATGGCCAGACGGACAGTACATACGAGTCTCTTCTGAACCTGAATGGTGATGGAATGATGGGGTATGTGGAGATTCCTGTGATCGATGTGAGCATTCCAATCTATCATTACACGACAGATGAGTCTCTGGAGAAGGGTGCCGGTCATTTGTTCGGCAGCAGTCTTCCGGTTGGCGGCAAGAGTACCCATTGTATTTTGTCGGCACACAGAGGACTTCCAAGTGCGAAACTTTTTACAGATCTGAATCTTGTGGAAGAGGGAGATGTTTTTTACCTGCATGTGCTGGGTAAGACGCTTGCCTACGAGGTGGATCAGATTCTTACCGTTCTTCCGGAGCAGACAGAGTCTCTGGGTATCACGGATGGGGATGATCATGTAACGCTGGTTACGTGTACGCCTTATGCGGTGAATACGCACAGACTTCTGGTGAGGGGACACAGAGTTCCGATGAAGGCTGCGAAGGCGGTTCAGAAAGCAGAGAAGAAGGTTACCGGAATCACCAATCCGACGCTTCCGATGCTTGCTCTCTGTGTTGTGATCGGAATTGTGATCGCGGTGATCCTGGTTGCCGGTATCAATTCTGTTCAGAACAAAAAACGACGCAGGAAATAGTTTATGGCTAAAAAGAAAAAAAAGAAAAAGAGTAATGTTGTCCTGAACATCATTATTGCCCTGGTGTTTCTGGTGGGGGCGGGTGTGTTCCTTTATCCCACGATCAGTGATATGTGGAACCAGTATCGAAATGCCCAGCTGGTCAGTAAGTACGAGGAAGCGGTAACGGAGCTTTCGGACAATGACTATGACAGGCTGTGGAAAGAGGCGAAGGAGTATAATGCCGAGCATCCGGTGAATGCCATTGTAGATGCTTTTGAGGAAGAGGATACTTATGAGCTGAGTCATCCCTATGACAGGGTTCTGGATCCGAACGGTGACGGACTGATGGGCAGTATCGAGATCCCGAAGATCAAAGCGAAGCTGGCTATCTATCACGGACTGAGCAAGACCGTGCTGGAAAAGGGTGTGGGCCACGTGGAGGGTACCAGCCTTCCGATCGGAGGCAAGAGCACCCATGCGGTTCTGGCGGCGCATCGAGGTCTTCCGAATGCGAAGCTTTTTACAGATCTGGATCAGATGGAAAAGGGAGATATTTTTATCCTGCACATTCTTGGCAAGCATCTGGCCTACAAGGTGGATCAGATCAAGACGGTGCTTCCGGATGAGACCAGTGACCTGGATATTATCGAGGGTGAAGATCATGTGACTCTGATCACGTGTACCCCTTATGGAGTTAACACCCACAGGCTTCTTGTCCGGGGAGTGCGGACGAAATATGTGGTGGAAGATACAAAGAATGACGAAACGATACCGCAGAAGCTTGCTGTTGTGGATCCGAAGAGGGTTCTGGCCGGCGGCGCTGCAGTGCTTGTTGTTCTGATCCTGCTGATTTATCTGATCGTCCGTCATAGGGACAAAAAACGGAAAAAGAAGCAGCTTTCAGAAAGGAAAGAGGAGGCAGAGAGCGATGAAAAATAGAAGAAAGCAAGGGAAAATATTCCGGAGCCTTCTGGCTGTTCTGATGCTGACGGCTATGCTGGTCACAAGTGTTTTGCAGCCGGTTTTCGCCGGGGATTATGAAGCTGGAAAAACAGGTAATCTGACGTTGACGGTTCAGCAGGCGGATGAGGAGGGAAACCAGACTCCGCTGCCGGATGTAGGGCTGACGATCTACAAGGTTGGCAGTGTGAATTTTGATGGCAATGTGCATTTCGTGTTGGATGAGGCACTGGCTGCCGCAGCAATCGATTTTGATTCCATCACGACGGCTGATGGCTGGTATGAAGCGGCAGAGAAGCTGGCGGCTATGATCGTCAGCGGAAGCGTGGATGTGTGGGGTATGTCCAAGTCCTCTGATGCAGAGGGGAATATGACTTTCGCTGATCTGGCTGAGGGTATGTACCTGGTGGTGCAGACAGATGGAAACAGCAGTGTTATGGTTTCACCGATGCTGATCTCCGTTCCTTTTGCAGATCAGGAGCAGGGCTGGATGTACGATGTACAGGCTTATCCGAAGTCTGTAAGTAATCCGCCGAAGCATACACAGATCCAGGTTACGAAGAGGATCTATAATGTTGATGATAACGGGAATGTGATTCCTCTGGAAACGAAAGAGGATGTAACTTATAAGGTTGGCGTTTTTTCGGATCAGGAAGGTACGATCCCGTTCCGTGATGATTATTTACAGGATATCCATATCAATGGTGCTTCCAGTGGTACAGCTACATGGACGGATGTTCCGGATGGCACCTATTATGTATTTGAGCTGGATGAGGATGGAAAGCTTCTTCAGCAGAATACGGAGATCAAGGTGGATGATGAGAATCTTTACTACTACAATGTAACGAAGCCGAATGGTGAGAGTGAAGAGAAGTCCAATCAGGTTGTGATCGGTGGAGATAGTGGTGCTACTGAGGCAGCGGCTTATGTAAATAACTATTATACAAAGATTTCCGATATATTCAGCCGTAACGGATATATCAACATTAAGAAGAATGTGATGATCGATGGTGTTGCTTCTACTGTGGATGATACGTTCTATGCAGGTGTGTTCTCCACTGAGAGTAACGGTGAGCTGACGCTTGAGAAGGTAGTGACTCTGAAACAGAATGATAGTGTTCAGGTAATGTTGGATCTTCCAAAGGATCAGGAGATCAACAGTGTTACTTATACTGTTCTGGAGACGGATAAGGATGGAAATCCGGTTGATGATGATACCTTTAAGTATACAGTTACCGGTCAGGGTGAGGTTACACTGAATAATGATAACCGATATACTGTAACAAAGGAGATCACCAACAGTCTTTCTTCCGAGCCGACACCAATTCCGACTGCTACACCTGGAACAAATCATGGTGGAAATGATCGGATCACTCCGATCCCGAATAACGGTACAGCGGGCGGAACTGCTCCGAACGATACCAGTGGTACAGCAAGACGTTCTGTAAAGACCGGCGATGATACACCGATCGGCGTATGGGTTGGAATCCTTGCAGCAGCGATCATTGTTGGCGGTGGTGCAGCTTATGGAGTTAAGAGAAAGAAGAAAAAATAAATAATGGATCATTCTGAAGGATGATCGATGGAAGAACCGGGCGATGTGGATGCCCGGTTCTTTTTTTGAATATTTACGTATTGGGGATGAAAAAGCAGCGGGTGATATTTTTTATCGAAAATTGCTCTTGACATTTTGGTATGATAAGTATATTGTATGTGTTGCAGCAAATTTCATAAAAGATAGCCTTTTATTCAGAGTGGTGGAGATACAAAGGATCTGTGAAGCCACGGCAACCCCGGAGAATCCAGGAAGGTGCCAACCTGAGCGAGCAATCGAACAATAAGAGGATTGTTTACAGAATTTAAACAGTCCGGATTGTACGGGCTGTTTTTTATGTATATAACCATTGTTTTATTACAAAAGGAGAAGATCATGGAGAAAATTTTATTTACATCTGAATCTGTAACTGAGGGTCATCCTGACAAGGTCTGCGACTCTATTTCCGATGCGATCCTTGATGCTATGATGGCACAGGATCCGATGAGCCGTGTTGCATGTGAGACTGCTACTACAACAGGTCTTGTACTTGTTATGGGCGAGATCACAACCAAGGCTAATGTTGATATCCAGAAGATCGTTCGCGATACGATCCGTGAGATCGGATATGACAATGCGGATTATGGCTTTGATGCAGATACCTGTGCGGTTATCACATCACTTGACAAGCAGTCCACAGATATCGCTATGGGTGTTGACAAGGCTCTTGAGCAGAAAGAGGACGATATGAATGAGGACGAGCTGGATTCCATCGGTGCCGGTGACCAGGGTCTTCAGTTTGGTTATGCTTCCAATGAGACTGAGGAGTATATGCCATATGCCATCAACATGGCTCACAAGCTTGCTCAGCAGCTGACAAAGGTTCGTAAGGACGGCACTCTGAAATATTTAAGACCGGATGGAAAGACTCAGGTTACTGTTGAGTATGATGAGGCCGGCAAGCCGAAGAGAATCGATGCTGTTGTATGCTCTACACAGCATGATCCGGATGTTACTCAGGAGCAGATCCATGAGGATATTAAGAAGTATGTTTTTGATGCGATCATTCCGGCTGATATGGTTGATGCGGATACGAAGTATTTCATCAATCCGACAGGTCGTTTTGTTATCGGCGGACCTCACGGTGACAGTGGTCTGACAGGTCGTAAGATCATCGTTGATACCTACGGCGGAACAGGACGTCACGGCGGCGGTGCTTTTTCCGGTAAGGATTGCACAAAGGTTGACCGTTCTGCTGCTTATGCTGCACGTTATGTTGCAAAGAACATTGTTGCAGCCGGTCTTGCTGACAAGTGTGAGATCCAGCTTTCCTATGCGATCGGTGTTGCGCATCCGACTTCTGTCAGTGTGAATACCTTCGGAACAGGTAAGCTTTCTGAGACTAAGCTTGTTGAGATCGTTCGTGAGAATTTTGATCTTCGTCCGGCTGGTATCATCAAGATGCTTGACCTTCGCCGTCCGATCTACAAGCAGACTGCTGCTTATGGTCATTTCGGCCGTACAGATGTTGATCTTCCATGGGAGCATCTGGACAAGGTTGAGACTCTGAAGAAGTATCTTTGCAACAGCTACGAATAATCGTTTCAGAAGAATAAAGAGTGAAGCCCCCGGTAGTGCCAGTACCGGGGGCTTCTTGCATGGTGAGATGGGGTTTTTTATAGAAAATTTAGAGATAGGGAATATAGTTTATGTTATAATACGTGTATGTGAATGTGTGAATTTATAAAGGACGGAGATACAGATGAAGTTAAAAACACGTATTATTGTGGGCTTCGTTGCGATCATCCTGCTGCCGCTGCTTCTTTTTTCCGCAAGTCTGTACGGGTTCAGCCAGACGCAGGCGAAGCATGTGCAGGAGAGCAGCAGCCAGGCTTCGGATTCCAGCCAGATGGTCTATGATATTTCGCTGCCGCAGTCTTCCAGCAGCCAGGTGAAGCTGATGGCCAAGGATATGATCCTGACCGCAACGATCATCCTTGTTTTTACTGCGTTGTCCGTAGGGCTGTGGATCTATCGGAGCATTGCGGTTCCGCTGGTGAAGCTTAAGAAGGCTACCAAGAACATCAAGGAGGGGAATCTGGATTTTGTGCTGGAGGTTGAGGGGAATGATGAATTTTCCCAGCTTTGCCAGGATTTTGAGGAGATGCGTAAGCGTCTGAAGGAGTCCACGGAAGAGAAGATCCTGATGGATAAGGAGAATAAGGAGCTGATCAGCAATATTTCCCATGATCTGAAGACGCCGATCACTGCGGTGAAGGGTTATGTGGAGGGAATCATGGATGGTGTGGCGGATACGCCGGAGAAGATGGACCGGTATGTGCGTACCATTTATAATAAGACCAATGAGATGGATCATCTGATCAATGAGCTGACCTTTTATTCCAAGATCGATACCAACCGTATTCCGTATACGTTCAGCAAGCTGAATGTGGAGGATTATTTTTCGGATTGTGCGGAGGAGCTTGGGCTTGAGATGGAGACCAGGGGGATCGAGCTTGTGTATGCCAATTATGTGGAGAAGGGTGTGCAGGTTATTGCGGATGGTGAGCAGATCCGCCGTGTGATCCATAATATCGTGAGTAATGCCATTAAGTATATGGAGAAGCCAAGGGGGATCATCCAGCTTCGGGTGAAGGATGTGGGTGATTTTATCCAGGTGGAGATCGAGGATAACGGCAAGGGTATTGCCGCCAAGGATCTGCCGTATATTTTTGACCGTTTTTACCGTACCGATGTTTCCAGAAATTCTTCCAAGGGAGGAAGCGGTATTGGACTTTCCATCGTAAAGAAGATCATGGAGGATCATGGTGGAAAGGTCTGGGCCACAAGCCGGCTGGGGATCGGAACGATCATGTATTTTGTTCTCAGAAAATATCAGGAGGTACCGATGAATGAGTAGGATTTTGATCATAGAGGATGAGGAAGCGATCGCGGATCTGGAGAAGGATTATCTGGAGCTTTCGGGTTTTGAAGTGGAGATCGAGAACCGTGGTGATACGGGGCTTGTACGTGCTATGAAGGAGGAGTTTGATCTGATCATCCTGGATCTGATGCTTCCGGAGGTGGATGGCTTTGATATCTGCCGGCAGGTCCGTGAGGAGAAGAATACGCCGATCATTATGGTTTCGGCCAAGAAGGATGATATCGATAAGATCCGGGGACTGGGTCTTGGCGCGGATGATTATATGACCAAGCCGTTCAGCCCAAGTGAGCTGGTTGCACGTGTGAAGGCGCATATGGAGCGTTATAACCGGCTGGTTGGTTCCAATGTGCATAAGAATGATGTGATTGAGATCCGTGGTATTAAGATCGATAAGACGGCCAGGCGTGTGTGGGTCAATGGTGAGGAGACGACGTTTACTACCAAGGAGTTTGATCTTTTGACTTTTCTGGCTGAGAATCCGAACAGGGTTTTTACAAAGGAGGAGCTTTTCCGGGAGATTTGGGATATGGAGTCTGTGGGTGATATCGCTACGGTTACGGTGCATATCAAGAAGATCCGTGAAAAGATCGAGTTTAATACGGCCAAGCCTCAGTATATTGAGACGATCTGGGGTGTGGGGTACCGGTTTAAGGTGTGAGCCTGCGGGGAAGGCTTCGGATGGAGCTGTTGCAGGTGTATGAGTGCAGATCGGAATGATGGTGTATGATCTGTCGGGTGCTTTTGAGAGGAGTGGAGATATGCCGCTGTTGAGGGAAAGAATTTATACGATAGAGGATATTTATGCTTTGCCGGAGGGTGAAAGAGCGGAACTGATCGATGGACATATTTATTATATGGCGCCGCCGAATACGATGCATCAGAGGATTTCAAGTATTTTGTCCAGAAAGATAGGTAACTATATAGATTCTAACAAGGGCAAATGTGAGGTGTTTGCCGCACCGTTTGCGGTGTATCTGGATGAGAAGACGAATACTTATGTGGAACCGGATGTTTCTGTTATCTGTGATCCGGATAAGCTGGATGACAGGGGATGTAAGGGGGCTCCGGACTGGATCATCGAGATCGTTTCTCCGGCGAGCAGGCGTATGGATTATTATACCAAGCTGTTTAAATACAGGACTGCCGGTGTGAGAGAGTACTGGATCGTGGATCCTGTGAAGAAGCTGGTAGTGGTGTATGATTTTGAAAATGAGGATACGGAGCAGTATACATTTCAGGATTCGATCAAAGTGGGGATCTATGAGGAGCTGAGGATCGATTTTGCTGAGATGTGATAAAAATGGAGGGGAATATCGTCTGGTGATAGCCCCTCCTTGTTTTTTGACAAAAAAATAGAACGCCGTCGCAACGCCGTCCTTACAAAAACACAAAGTGTTTTTTGATTCTGAAATTATTATATGTGCGAGATGATATTTTGTCAACCTGTTTACTGCGAAAATTTACCACGGTATACATCCGACTTAGATGCAAAAATCTGAAATATGGATAATCGTCAGTGACAGAAAAATTCGTTTCAGGTATAATGAAACTAACTGTGATATTGATATGAGGAAAGTAACAGAGGTGGATTTTTTGAAAGGACGAACTATGGAAGACAGATTATACAAGAAACTGGAAGCGTACGGTAAGAGTGATTTTTATCCGTTTCATATGCCGGGGCATAAGAGGAATCCGCTGGCTGTGGATGGGGATTTTCCGGTGGAGAGGGATATTACGGAGATTGACGGGTTTGATAACCTGCATCATGCTGAGGATATTTTGAAAAGGGCCCAGGAGGATGTTGCACGGCTTTATGGTGTGCCGGAGAGTTTTTACAGTATTAATGGAAGCTCCGGGGCGATCCTGGCGGCGGTGTCTGCGGCTGTGGATAAGGGGGGACAGATCCTGGTGGCAAGGAACTGCCATAAGGCGGTTTACCATGCGATTTATCTGCGGGAGCTGAGTGCCACGTATATTTATCCACAAGAGGATCCGAAATTGGGGATAAACGGAGGGATTTCACCCGGCCGTGTGGAAATGTATCTGGCGGAAAATCCGGAGATCCAGGCGGTGCTGATCACTTCACCGACTTATGACGGCATCGTGTCGGATGTGGCTAGGATCGCGGAGATCGCGCATCGCTATGGTGTGCCGCTGATCGTGGATGAGGCTCACGGGGCGCATTTTCGGTTTTCGGATTATTTTCCGGTGTCTGCGGCGCAGCTTGGTGCGGATGTGGTGATCAACAGTGTGCATAAGACGCTGCCCTGTCTGACCCAAACGGGGGTGATCCACCTGTGCAGTGATCGTGTGAGCCAGGAAAAACTGAAGCGTTTTCTGGGAATCTATCAGAGCAGCAGTCCTTCTTATATTCTTATGAGCAGCATTGATGCGTGCATGGATAAGCTGGAGCGTGAGGGGGATGAGATGTTCCGTGTGTTTACGGAGAATCTGGAAAAAGCACGCAGGCGTCTTTCCGAGTGTAAGTATATCCGGCTGGTAACGCCGCAGGCCTGTGAGTGCCAGAGAGTTTTTGATTTTGACAGATCCAAGATATTGCTTTCTACTGTGAACAGTTCGCTGAACGGCCGGGAGCTGCACCAGATCCTCCGGAGGGAGTTTCATCTGGAAATGGAGATGGAGGCGGAGAATTATGTGCTGGCGCTGGCGGCTGTGGGTGATACGGCGGAGGGCTTTGAGCGGCTTTGTGATGCTATTGAAGAGATCGACCGCCGTGAATCGTTAAAATACAGAGAAGAGGCTGTGGAGAAGGAACCTTTGAAAAACGGAAAAATGAAGCAGATCATGCGGATCTCCCAGGCTATGGATGCGGAGAGTGAGCGGTGTCCGCTGGATGAGTGTATCGGACGTACGTCCGGGGAGTTTGCGTATCTTTATCCGCCGGGAATCCCGCTGATCGTTCCGGGTGAACAGATTTCTGGACATTTCGTAAAAAATGTGAGAAGATACCTGGAACAGGGCTTTGAGGTCCAGGGCCTGAGCGACCAGACCAGTGAGACGGTGTGTGTTGTGAGAAATGAGATGTGAGGTGCGTGGCAGCAGACGGCTCTGTGTATTACGGATCAGAGCGTGTATAGTAACGCATATGCAGCAGAGGAGACATATGGGAAAGATTTTTTACATTATGGGAAAAAGCTCTTCCGGTAAGGACAGTATTTACAGACAGCTGGAGGGGAATCAGGAGCTGGGGCTTAAGCGGCTTGTGATCTATACTACCCGTCCGATCCGGGATGGAGAGGAGAACGGAAGAGAATATTTTTTTGCAGATGAGAATAAACTGAAGGAGTTCCGAAGAAACGGGAAGCTGATCGAGGCGCGTACTTATCAGACGGTTTACGGGCCGTGGACATATTTTACTGCGGATGACGGGCAGGTGTCTGTGGGTAATGACAGCTATCTGGGGATCGGTACACTGGAGTCTTTTGTGAGGCTCCGGGAGTATTACGGCAATGAAGTGATGTGGCCTATTTATATAGAGGTGGAAGACGGAGAGCGTCTGGAGCGTGCGCTTGCCAGGGAGAAGACCCAGGAGGTGCCGAAGTACGAGGAGATGTGCAGGCGTTTTCTTGCAGACCAGAATGATTTTTCCGAGGAAAATATTCTTAAAGCAGGTATATGGAAGCGTTTTGAGAATCATAATCTGGATGAATGTGTGAAGGAGATCGTAAATTATATAAAATCTGTACAATAAGGAAAAATAGTTTTTTTTATACAGAAGATTATGTTATAATTAGTTGAAAGATGTCCGCCGGGTATAACGGAGGGCACAAAAGGCAGAAAGAGGTGATTCTTATGGCAGGATTTCATGACATCATCGGCCATGACGATATAATCAGGCATTTGAAGAATGCGATAGAGACAGGGAAGGTATCCCACTCTTATATTTTTACAGGGGAACCGGGATCCGGCAAGAAGCTTCTTGCGGGAACTTTTGCGGCAGCGCTGCAGTGTGAATCGGGAGAGTCTGAACCGTGTATGACTTGTGATTCCTGTAAGAAGGTGATCGGCAAGAATCATCCGGATATCATTACAGTAACTCATGAGAAACCTGGAAGCATCAGCATTGACGAGGTGCGTGACCAGGTTGTGCGTGATGTGGATATCAAGCCGTACTGCAGTCCGTATAAGATCTATATCATTCCGGATGCGGAGATGATGACGGTACAGGCGCAGAATGCCATTTTGAAAACTATCGAGGAACCGCCGGAATATGCGGTGATCATGCTGCTGACAAGCAATATCGACAGTCTTCTTCCTACGATCCGTTCCAGATGTGTGCGTCTGGATCTGAAGGTGGTGGATGACAGTCTTGTGAAGGAATATCTGATGGAGCATCTTCAGGTGCCGGATTATCAGGCTGAGATCGATGCGTCTTATGCGCAGGGCAGTATCGGCAAGGCGAAGGAGGCTGCGACTTCTCAGGAGTTTGCGGATATGACTGCCAATGCCCTGAAGATTTTGAAATATGCCAATTCCATGGAGGTTTATGAGCTGACAGAGGCGATCAAGACTTTGACTGCTGATAAGAATAATATCAATGATTATCTGGATATTTTCCAGTTCTGGTTCCGCGATGTTCTGATGTTTAAGGCAACAAGGGAAATTGACAACCTGGTTTTTAAACAGGAGATTAATTTTATCAGAGAGCAGGCCAGCGAGCGTTCTTATGAGAATATCGAAAAAATCCTTGAGGCACTGGAGAAGACGAAGGTGCGTCTCCGTGCCAATGTTAATCTCGAACTTGCCCTGGAGCTCCTGTTCCTGACAATTAGGGAGAAATAGAATGGAAAAGGTAGTTGGAGTCAGATTTCGTAACGTTGGTAAGATTTATTATTTTAATCCTAAGAATTATAAGGTGAAGGTCGGCGATCATGTGATCGTGGAGACTGCCCGTGGTGTGGAGTATGGCCGTGTTGTCCTGGAGCCGCGCAGCGTGAAGGAGGACGAGGTGGTCCATCCGCTGAAGGAGGTTCTCCGTGTTGCAACGAAGGAGGACGAGGACCATGAGGCTGAGAACCGCCAGAAGGAGAAAGAGGCTTTTAAGATCTGTAAGAAGAAGATCCGTGAGCATGAGCTTGATATGAAGCTGATCGATGCGGAGTATACCTTTGATAATAACAAGGTGCTGTTTTATTTTACAGCGGATGGCCGTATTGATTTCCGGCAGCTGGTTAAGGATCTGGCGTCTGTGTTTAAGACCAGGATTGAGCTTCGTCAGATCGGTGTCCGTGATGAGACGAAGATCCTTGGCGGTATTGGTATCTGTGGAAGGACGCTTTGCTGTCATACGTATCTTTCGGAGTTTGCGCCGGTTTCCATCAAGATGGCGAAGGAGCAGAATCTTTCTCTGAACCAGACGAAGATTTCTGGTGTCTGTGGTCGTCTGATGTGCTGTCTGAAGAATGAGCAGGAGACTTATGAGGAGCTGAACCGGAATCTTCCGGGTATCGGTGATATGGTAACGACGCCGCAGGGTGTTTCGGGTACGGTCCAGAGTGTGAATGTTCTCCGGCAGATGGTTAAGATCGTGGTTGAGGTGAATGACGAGAAGGAGATCCAGGAGTTTCCGGTCCGTGATCTGAGGTTCCGCCCTAAGAGAAAAAAGGGTAAGGGTGGTTCTGCTGACCACGAGGAGAAAGAGGTTAAAAAGGGAGATTCGAAGCCGAATGAGAAGTGATCTGGTTTATTGCGGTGAGCGTGTGGATGATCTTCAGAATGGGTTGTTTGTGATCCAGGATCCGAAGAAGTTTTGCTTTGGGATGGATGCGGTTCTGTTGTCTGGCTTTGCCCGGGTGAAGAGGGGTGAGGTTGCTCTGGATATGGGGACCGGTACGGGGATCATTCCGATCTTGCTTTCTGATCGTACGGATGGGGAGCATTTCACGGGGCTGGAGATTCAGCATGAGTGTGCGGAGATGGCTGACCGTAGTGTGAGGTATAATGGTCTTGAGGACAGGGTTCGGATCGTTGAGGGTGATATCAGGGAGGCTGCCGGGATTTTTGGGGCGGCTTCTTTTGATGTGGTGACGTGTAATCCGCCGTATATGATCGGGCAGCATGGGTTGACGAATCCGCATCTTCCGAAGGCGATCGCGAGGCATGAGATTTTGTGTTCGTTTGATGATGTGGCTTGTCAGGCTGCCCGGGTCCTGAAGGATCGGGGGCGGTTTTTTCTGGTGCACAGGCCGTTTCGGCTGGTGGAGCTGATGGCGACTTTGACGAAGTATAAGCTGGAGCCTAAGAGGATGCAGCTGGTGTATCCTTTTATTGATAAGGAGCCGAATATGGTGTTGATCGAGGCTTGTAAGGGTGGGAATTCCAGGATCCGGGTTGAGCGGCCGCTGGTGGTTTATGAGCGGCCTGGGGTTTATACGGAGGATGTTTTGGAGTTGTATCGGATGGTGTGAATGTTGTGAATGTTGTGATGTTGTGGCTTAGGGTGACTGCCTGGTTGGTTGTTTGGTTGTGAGAGATTGGGAGGCTGCTCGGGAGGTTTTGGGCCATCGGCGCTGCGCTGGATGGCTGGGAGGTAGTGGTGGCTGTGGTACTTCGGTTGGTGAAGGGACGGCGAGGGGAGGCAGGCTGCTGGTGGTGACACGCTGCGCCCCCTGCTCGGCTGCGGCGCCGGTTTGCTGCCATTCGCGCAAACTCGCTTCGCTCAAACAGTGCGCTCGGTGGCAGCAGCTATCCTCACCTCGCTGACGGGGGCTCCGCTAACGTCACCACCAGCAGCCTGCCTCCCCTCGCCTGAGATCCAAAGCGAGAGATCGCAACGCGTAGTGCGCTGAGTACCGAAGAATACAGACACCTTGCCGGAAGTGAACCACAGAGAAAGTGAAGAAATGAAATAATATCGGCATAGCATGGCGCGCTGAGTATCGAAGAATACAGACACCTTGCCAGAAGAGATCCACAGAGAAAGTGAAGAAATAAAACAACATCGGCACAGCGTAGTGCGCTGAGTACCGAAGAATACAGACACCTTGCCAGAAGAGAACCACAGAGAAAGTGAAGAAATAAAACAACATCGGCACAGCGTAGTGCGCTGAATACCGAAGCATACAGACACAAGTCAACAAATAAGAACAACGAATCCCTTGCACTACTTAAAAAAAGCCCAAGGGGTGTGCAGAGGGGGCGCGGCTTTGCGGCCCCTTTGCGGTTTTCAAAGTTCCCAAACTTAAACAAACCCCGCGGTCAAGCGGAATATCCCCCGCGGTCAAGCGAAACAACTCCCCCACGGCCAAGTGGAAAACAACTCCCCGCGGTCAAGCGAGAAAAGAGGCAAATTATGAAACAAAATGGAAAACTATACTTATGCGCCACCCCCATAGGAAACCTCGAAGACATCACCCTTCGAGTACTAAGAACCCTTCGGGAAGTGGACTTAATCGCTGCGGAGGATACCCGCAACAGCATAAAACTTCTGAATCATTTTGATATAAAAACCCCCATGACCAGCTACCACGAATACAATAAGATCGATAAGGGCCATGTCCTCGTGGAAAAGCTGCTGGCGGGTACAAACATTGCGTTGATCACAGATGCAGGTACTCCGGGTATCTCAGACCCCGGGGAGGAGCTTGCCGCCATGTGCTATGAAGCCGGAATTGAAGTGACTTCACTTCCGGGTCCTGCTGCCTGTATCACTGCTCTGACTTTGTCAGGCCTGCATACCAGGCGTTTTGCTTTCGAGGCTTTTCTTCCGGCGGATAAGAAAGAACGAAAAACGATCCTGGAGGAGCTTTCCTGTGAAACCAGGACTATTATCCTGTATGAGGCACCTCACAGGCTTGTACGGACTCTTGGTGAGCTCAGAGAGGCGCTTGGCAACCGCCGGATGACTCTTTGTAGAGAGCTGACCAAGAAGCATGAGACGGCATTCCGGACTACGATCGATGATCTGATGGATTTTTATAAAGATGAGAAGCCGCTGGGTGAGTGTGTTCTTGTGATCGAGGGCAGGAGCCGCAGTGAGATGGAGGCGGAGAAGCGTGCTTCCTGGGAGGAGATTTCCATTGCGGAGCATGTGGCGATGTATGAGCAGCAGGGGAATTCCAGGAAGGATGCCATGAAGCTTGCTGCCAAGGATCGTGGTGTTTCCAAGCGGGATATTTATAAGGCGCTTCTGGATGGAGAAGGTTCTGCTGAATGATCAGGTGTAATTGTGGTACGGATCGTAGGTAACGTGATCGTGGATGATTGAATAAGCTGCATACTGTGACCAAGGATTTTTGGGAACGTATGTGGCTTTTTTTATTGTGGTAATAAAAAGTACTGTGCGGATTTTGTCGAAATGATTTGCTTGCAGTATAGACCATATTGTGCTGTGTTTTGGGATTGCATTTAATAAGATACTTTTTTGACTGTATTTCCTATGATTTTGCGTGGAAATACAGGCTTTTTTGTGCTATAATAAACTCTGTATTCGTATGTAAAAAATATTTATTTTACAGGTATAAATGACACTTCCGGAGCGGGTTTGAGAATTGCTTTCTGCAAAATGAAAATACAGTATTTCCTGAAATTAACAGATCAGTTTATCTTGCTCAGGATTTGATGTAATGATTTCTGAAGCTGCTATGGTTCTGCAGAAATGAATTTTCAAACACGTCCGGACGACAAGAACAGGAGGAATGACATGGGCGCAGAGAATACAGAATACGGCGCGGATCAGATCCAGATCCTGGAAGGACTGGAAGCCGTACGTAAGAGGCCTGGAATGTATATCGGAAGTACCTCCAGCCGTGGACTTCATCATCTCGTATATGAGATCGTGGATAACGCAGTCGATGAAGCACTGGCTGGTTTTTGTACGGAGATCCATGTAGATATCAATCCGGATAATTCCATTACAGTTACAGATAATGGTCGTGGTATTCCGGTTGGTATCAATCATAAGGCTGGTATTCCGGCAGTTGAGGTTGTATTTACCATTCTTCACGCAGGCGGTAAGTTCGGCGGTGGAGGATATAAGGTTTCCGGTGGTCTTCACGGTGTTGGTGCATCTGTTGTAAATGCACTTTCCGAATGGCTGGAGGTTATCATCTACCGAGAGGGTAAGGAATACAAACAGAGATATGAGCGTGGCAAGACTATGTACCCGCTGAAGGTGGTAGGTGACTGTGATCCGGGGCTTTCAGGAACGAAGGTTTATTTCCTTCCGGACAAGGAGATCTTTGAGGAGACTGTTTATGATTATGATATCCTGAAACAGAGACTTCGTGAGATGGCTTTCCTGACTAAGGGTCTTCGTATCGTTCTGGAGGATAAGAGAGAGGGTCAGGAGCGCGAGAAGGTATTCCACTATGAGGGGGGTATCCGTGAGTTTGTAAGCTACCTGAACAGAAGCAAGGAGGCTCTTTACCCGGAGATCATTTACTGTGAGGGTGAGAAGGACGGCGTGTCTGTAGAGGTTGCGCTGCAGCATAATGACTCCTATACAGAGAACACCTATGGCTTTGTAAACAATATCAATACACCGGAGGGCGGTACACACATTACCGGTTTCCGTAATGCGATCACCAATACATTTAATGATTATGCACGTAAGAACAAGCTTCTCAAGGACAGTGAGCCGAACTTAAGCGGTGATGATATCCGTGAGGGCCTGACTGCGATCGTCAGTGTTAAGATCGAGAATCCGCAGTTTGAGGGTCAGACCAAGCAGAAGCTTGGAAACAGTGAGGCAAGAGGTGCGGTAGACAGTGTTGTAAGTAAACAGCTGGAGATTTTCCTGGAGCAGAATCCTGCAGTTGCCAAGGCTACCGTTGAGAAATCTGTTCTTGCACAGAGAGCCAGAGAGGCAGCCAGAAAGGCACGTGACCTTACAAGAAGAAAATCCGCACTGGACAGCATGTCACTTCCTGGAAAGCTTGCAGACTGTTCTGACAAGAATCCGGAGAACTGTGAGATCTATATCGTAGAGGGAGATTCCGCGGGCGGTTCTGCCAAGACAGCGAGAAACCGTGCCACACAGGCAATCCTTCCGCTGCGTGGTAAGATCCTGAATGTTGAGAAGGCACGTCTGGATAAGATTTACGGAAACAAAGAGATCAAGGCAATGATCACTGCCTTCGGAACCGGAATCCATGAGGATTTTGATATTTCCAAGCTTCGTTATCACAAGATCATCATTATGACCGATGCCGATGTTGACGGTGCGCATATCGCAACACTGCTTCTGACCTTCCTGTATCGTTTCATGCCGGAGCTGATCAAGCAGGGATATGTATACCTGGCGCAGCCTCCTCTCTATAAAGTGGAGAAGAACAAAAAGGTATGGTATGCATATGACGATGATGAGCTGAACAATATCCTTACCGAGATCGGACGTGACGGAAACAATAAGATCCAGCGTTATAAAGGTCTGGGTGAGATGGATGCCGAGCAGCTCTGGGAGACTACTATGGACCCTGAGAAGAGAATCCTTCTCCGTGTGACCATGGACGAAGCTGCCACATCTGAGATCGATCTGACATTTACCACTCTTATGGGAGACAAGGTAGAGCCAAGACGTGAATTTATCGAAGAAAATGCAAGATTCGTTAAGAATCTTGATATCTAGGAGAATAAAGAAGAATGGAAGATAATATTTTTGACAAAGTCCACGAAGTGGATCTGGAAAAAACGATGAAGGAATCTTACATCGACTATGCCATGAGTGTTATCGCCTCACGAGCTTTGCCTGATGTAAGAGACGGTCTGAAGCCGGTACAGCGTCGAGTTCTGTACTCTATGATCGAGCTGAATAATGGTCCTGACAAGCCACACAGAAAATGTGCGCGTATTGTCGGTGATACCATGGGTAAATATCATCCGCACGGTGACAGCTCCATCTATGGTGCGCTGGTCAATATGGCTCAGGAATGGTCCACAAGATATCCGCTGGTTGACGGGCATGGAAACTTTGGTTCCGTGGATGGTGACGGTGCGGCTGCCATGCGATATACAGAGGCACGTCTCAGCAAGATATCCATGGAGATGCTTGCTGACATCAACAAGGATACGGTTGATTTTCAGCCGAACTTTGATGAAACAGAGCGTGAGCCGGTTGTACTTCCGGCACGTTTTCCGAACCTTTTAGTAAACGGTACTACAGGTATTGCGGTAGGTATGGCAACCAATATTCCGCCGCATAACCTTCGTGAAACTATCAATGCAGTTGTTAAGATCATTGATAACATTGTAGAAGAAGACAGAGAAACAGCTATGGAGGAGCTTCTTGAGATCGTAAAGGGACCGGATTTCCCTACAGGAGCGACCATCCTCGGAACGAGAGGGATCGAGGAAGCTTACCGTACCGGACGTGGCAAGATCCGTGTCCGTGCGGTGACGAATATCGAGACTTTGCCAAACGGTAAATCCCGTATCGTGGTTACCGAGCTCCCGTACCTTGTAAACAAGGCACGTCTGATCGAGAAGATCGCAGAGCTTGTCCGTGACAAAAAGATCGACGGGATCACAGACCTGAACGACCATTCCAGCCGTGAGGGTATGCGAATCTGTATTGATCTTCGTAAGGATGCCAATGCCAACGTGATCCTGAATCTGCTTTACAAGCATACACAGCTGCAGGATACTTTTGGTGTGATCATGCTTTCTCTTGTTCCAAATCATGGAAGTATGGAACCGAAGGTTCTGAACCTGAAAGAGATGCTGGAGTACTATCTGGAGCATCAGGAGAATGTAGTTCGCAGAAGAACACAGTATGATCTTAATAAGGCACAGGAGAGAGCCCATATTTTGGAGGGCCTTCTGAAGGCACTTGATAATATTGACGAAGTGATCCGCATCATCCGTGGTTCCCGCAACGTACAGATCGCCAAGCAGGAGCTGATCGACCGTTTTGAGTTGACAGATGTGCAGGCACAGGCGATCGTGGATATGCGTCTCCGTGCACTGACAGGTCTGGAAAGAGAGAAGCTGGAGGCTGAGTATGCAGAGCTTATGGAGAAGATCCGCAAGTTCCAGGCAATCCTTGCTGACCGCAAGCTCCTTCTCCGGGTGATCCGAGAGGAGATCCTTGCCATTGCAGAGAAATACGGCGATGACAGAAAGACTTCCATCGGATACGATGTATATGATATCTCTACAGAGGATCTGATCCCGAGAGAAAATACAGTGATCGCAATGACAAAGCTTGGTTATATCAAGCGTATGACCGTTGACAACTTCCGCAGCCAGAACCGTGGCGGCAGAGGAATCAAGGGTATGCAGACGATTGAGGATGACTATATCGAAGAGCTTCTGATGACGACAACGCACCATTATCTCATGTTCTTTACTAATACAGGACGTGTATACAGACTGAAGGTATATGAGATCCCGGAGGCTGGTCGTACAGCCAGAGGAACTGCGATCATCAATCTTCTGCAGCTTGCACCGGGAGAAAAGATCACAGCTGTGATCCCGCTTCGTAAATATGAAGAGGGGCATTATCTGATGATGGCCACCAAGAAAGGCCTTGTGAAGAAAACTCCGATCAAGGATTACGAGAATGTCCGTAAGACAGGTCTTACAGCAATCGTTCTTCGTGATGATGACGAGCTGATCGAGGTTAAGGCTACTGATAATAATAAAGATATTATTCTTGTGACCAGGGACGGACAGTGTATCCGCTTTAAGGAAACGGATGTCCGCAGCACAGGCCGTGCGTCCATGGGAGTAAGAGGTATGAATCTTACTGACGGTGATGAAGTTGTTGCCATGCAGCTGAACACTCAGGGAGATTATCTGCTTGTAGTTTCCGAGAACGGAATGGGCAAACGTACAGCTATGAGTGAGTTCGTTGTCCAGAACCGTGGCGGTAAGGGTGTGAAGTGCTACAAGATCACCGAGAAGACCGGAAATGTTGTTGGCGCCAAGGCTGTCAACGAAGAGAACGAGATCATGATGATCACTACAGAGGGTATCATTATCCGTCTGCAGTGTGCGGATATCTCTGTTCTTGGAAGGATCACCTCCGGTGTGAAGATGATCAATCTTACAGAGGGTGTAACCGTTGCAAGTATCGCCAAGGTAAGAGATAAAGATCCGGAAGCAGATACAACTACCGAAAAAGCTGACGGAGAAACCGGCGATAACGAAGAAGGCTCTGCAGAGGAAGCTGTCACAGGCAGTGAAGAGGAATAAGGTCGAGGATAAGTCATGACGACGACAAAGAAAAAACGCAGAAAAAAATCAGTAAAGAAGCTGAAATACTCTAATAAAAAACTGAATTTTGTCCACATTGCGACACTGGCGGGGATCATTCTGATCCTGCTGGTGATCGTTCTGGCGGCCAGAGGTTGCGGAAAGATCAGCCACAGAACTCCGGAGGGGGTTGTGGAAGGCTACATCAAAGCGGCAGCAGCAGGCAAGAATAAAAAGATGCAGAGCTGTTACAGTGCGGATAAGTTATCGGATGAGGCGAAAACAGAGATTTCCTCCACGATAAAATATTTTCAGGCCCATGGAGTAAAGGATGTAAATATCGACAGCTGTGGCTCCATTTCTGAAAACAAAAATTATTCTTATGTTTATATCCGCTATAATCTTGTTCTGGAGAACGAGCAGGAATATCCATGTATCAGTACCTATCTTGTAAAGGTCCAGGACAAAAAGTATTATCTGTATGCGCCTTCTGAGATTTCAGATAAGATCAGCCAGCAGGCTGCCAAGGATTATCAGAAATTTATGACTACGAAAACCTATACAGATTATACAAAGGCTTATGAGGTTTTTCTGAAAAAGAATCCGGGATACGAGGATAAGATCGCAGGGAAACTGAACGGATAAAGCAGAGGCGGGAGGATGTAAGAATGAAGCGGATTTTGCTGATGGTGCTCAGAAATATAGTCTTTGTTCCTTACTGGTGGATCAAGCTTTGCTGGTATGCAGCGCATACAGATGATTATCCGGAAGAGAAGAAATACGCATTCCTGAGACTGGTAGATGAGCATGCCATCGAAGGCGGAAATATCCATATTGATGTGCATGGAGCTGAAAATATCCCAAAAGAAAAGGGATTTATGTTTTTTCCGAATCACCAGGGACTGTTTGATGTGCTGGCGATCATCCGGGCATGCCCGGTTCCTTTTTCGGTAGTTGCCAAGAAGGAAGTTGGAGAGATTCCTTTTCTGAAGCAGGTTTTTGCCTGTATGAAGGCCTTTATCATTGACAGGGAAGACCTGAAGCAGTCCATGCAGGTCATTGTCAATGTAATACGGGAAGTGAAGGCTGGTCGTAATTATCTGATCTTTCCGGAGGGAACCAGAAGTAAAAACGGAAATCATCCGGGACCGTTCAAGGGCGGCAGCTTCAAGACTGCCACCAAGACGAAATGCCCGATCGTTCCGGTTGCACTGATCGATTCCTTTAAGGCTTTTGATACCGGTTCTACAGAGAGGATCACCGTACAGGTGCATATCCTTCCTCCGATGTATTATGAGGAATACAAAGATATGCATACCACAGAGCTCGCAGAAGAAGTGAAGAGACGGATCGAAAAGGTGATCGAAGAGAATATTATGTAAAAAAGAAAAGACTTTGATGAAGTTGGAACAAAAACATCATCAAGGTCTTTTTTTGTTGTATGTTTTGTATAAAAACGAAACGTTTTATTTGTGGATTGTTGGGCATATACAACCAAAAGGTTTGATGATAACATAGAGACATCCATACAATATAAATAAAAGATGTAAAGAGGACGAACAGATGAAAAAAGAAGAATACCTTTCTCTGATCGATGAGGTGATCGCACAGGGACCGTACACGGATACCTGGGATTCTCTCTGTGAGCATCCTACGCCGAAGTGGTATGCAAGAGATAAATTCGGAATTTTTATCCACTGGGGTGTTTACAGTGTTCCGGCTTTCGGAAATGAATGGTATCCCAGAAATATGTATGTGAAAGGCTCTAAGGAGAACCTGCATCATACAGAGAAATACGGAACTCTGGATAAATTCGGCTACAAGGATTTTATTCCTCAGTTTAAGGCTGAGAAGTTTGATCCGAAGGAATGGGCGGCCTTATTTAAAGAGGCGGGGGCGAAATTCGTAGTTCCGGTAGCGGAGCATCACGATGGATTTCAGATGTATGCAAGTGACCTTTGTCGCTGGAACGCTGCTGAGATGGGACCGAAAAGAGATATTCTCGGAGAGCTGAAGACAGAGGTTGAGAAAGAGGGAATGGTTCTCGGTGCTTCTTCTCACAGAGCAGAGCATTACTGGTTCTTTAATGGAGGTCGTCAGATCCCGGAGGCTGATGTCAATGATCCGGAATATGCGGATCTTTATGGGCCGGCAGCAGGAATCACCAGAGATATGAGTGATATTTATGACAATCCTCCGACAGAGGAGCATATGCAGGACTGGCTTGTCCGCACCTGCGAGATCGTGGATAAATATCAGCCATCCATCGTGTATTTTGACTGGTGGATCCAGCAGTATGCATGGAAACCGTATCTTCGTAAATTTGCAGCATATTATTACAACCGTTCTGCACAGTGGGGAAAAGAAACAGCCATTGATGCCAAATTTGACGCATATGTTTACGGCAGCGCAGTCAATGATCTGGAAAGAGGTCAGTTAGACCATATCACACCGGATCTGTGGCAGAATGATACGTCTGTAGCTAAGAATTCCTGGGGCTATACCATTGGAAATGATTATAAGAAGCCTTCCGATGTAGTGCTGGATCTGATCGATGTAGTCAGCAAAAATGGTGCACTTCTTCTTAATATCGGACCGAAGCCGGATGGAACAATTCCGGAAGAGGATGCACATAGCCTGAGAGAAATGGGAAAATGGCTGAAGGTAAACGGAGAGGCGATATACGGAACCAGATACTGGAAGATATTCGGAGAGGGACCGACGGTGGTTCCGGAAGGACATTTCACGGATACCTATGATAAGCACTTTACTTCTGAGGATATCCGTTTTACAAGTAAGAGCAATCATATTTATGCGACTGTTCTGCACTGGCCGGAGGATGGAGAGATCCATATCAAAGCTCTTGGCAATGATATGAAGCTTTTGAAATCCACGATCCGGGATATTGAGATCCTCGGAACAGATCTGCATCCGGCATTTGCGAGAAATAAAGAACTGGATATTTCCTGCGGAAGAGGGGTTATTGAGGCGGGAGATATGCCGGTGGTATTGAAGATCACAGTAGAATAGCTGTTGGGGGAAGCGAGTAAATTATAATGTCTTTTTGAAAGGACAGAAAGGATAAGGTATTTTAATTATGGGAGATGTAAGATTCACAGGAAACTGGAACTCTGTAAATGCACACACAGTTCCAAAATGGTATGAGGATTGTAAATTTGGAATTTTTATCCATTGGGGAATTTATTCCGTGCCGGCATTTGCACCGCATACATGGGAGCTGGGAGAGGTTGATTCCAAGGAATGGTTTGCGGATAATCCGTATGCAGAATGGTATTACAATTCTCTGAACATTGGAAAAGGCCCTACATATAAGCATCATATAGAAAAATACGGAAAAGATTTCAAATACGAAGATTTTATTCCTATGTGGAAAGCTGAAAACTGGGATCCGAAGCAGTGGGCAGAGATCTTCAAAGAAGCAGGTGCGGAGTATGTTGTTCTGACAACCAAGCATCATGACGGATTCTGCCTGTTCCCAAGTAAATATACACATTTCAATTCCGTAGAAATGGGACCGAAGAGAAATATCACCGGTGAGCTGACAGAAGCTGTCCGTGACGCAGGAATCCGCATGGGTCTGTATTATTCCGGACTGATCGACTGGCAGTATGCAAACGATCCTATTTTTGAGGATGATGATCTGTTTGGAACAGCCAGCCCGACATTTGCATATGCAGATTATTCCTATAATCAGATGAAAGAGCTTGTTGATGATTATGCACCGAGTGTGTTCTGGAATGATATCGGATGGCCGACACAGAGTGAAGAGATGATGCCGTATTTCTTTGCACATTATTACAATAAGGTTCCGGAGGGTGTGGTAAATGACCGTTTCAACGGACGTTATCACGATTTCCTTACTAAGGAATATAAATCCGGTTCTGTAAACAGAAATGAGAAATGGGAGATGTGCCGTGGAATGGGCTTATCTTTCGGTTATAATGCCAACGAAGGCGATGACAAGCTGATCTCTGTTCCGGATCTGATCTCACTTCTTGTCGGAACAGTGGCAAATAACGGAAATCTTCTCCTGAACATCGGCCCGAAGGCAGACGGAACTATCCCGGAGGAGCAGGTAAGAAGACTGAAGATCCTGGGTGCATGGCTGAAGGTAAACCATGACGGTATTTACGGAACACGCTGCAGTGACCGTGAATCTGAGTTGCTTGAGAGTGGAATCGAGCTCCATTATACACAGAAAGACGGAAATCTGAATGTGTTTGCAGATCATCTGAAGGAAGGTGCCAATGAATTCCTGATCAAGGGCTATCACGGAGCGCTGAGACCATTTGATCCGGCAGTGAAGGTAGAAACTGAAGATACTGCAGAGGGACTTCTTGTGAAGATTCCGGAATATAAAGAAGATATGTATGTGGTTGGATTAACCAACAGATTCTAAATGATGAACATGAGGACCGGATGTATGCCGGTCCTTTTGGTGCTGCATGAGAGAAGATCGTGGATATCCGATCGATTCTCAGGGAGGGAGCTTTTATGTTTGGGAAAAAAATCGCAATACTGTTATCAACGGCAATGATCCTGACAGGGTCCTGTGTATCTTCTGTGGCTGTACATGCACAGACTGGTTATGCGGCTGAATATGCACAGGAAGCATCGACAGCAGGTGCGCAGAGCACTGCAAAGCTTGTTGCGAAGGGCTCCTGTGGAAGCAAAGCTGTTTACCGGTTGTACTCCAATGGAAACCTGCAGATACAGGGAAAAGGGGAGGTTAAGGTTACCGATGATTTTTCATACAGATCAGCAATGATAAAAACAGTAACCGTTGCATCTGGGATCACGGGAATCGGTGACAGAACCTTTTCAGGCTGCAGAAATATGAAGAGGATTTCGTTGCCGGGAACTCTGCGGAGTATTGGAGTAAGAGCATTTGGAGATACTGCGATCACCAGGATCAAGCTTCCTGATGGAATGAAAAGTATTGGTGCATATGCTTTTTACCAGAGTAAGCTTATGAGCCTGGATGTACCGAAAACTGTGACAAAAATTGATGAATATGCTTTCAGTTACTGTAACAATCTGGAATCTGTCAGCATTCCGGGAAGTGTGAAAATATTACCGGAATCGTTATTTGAGGCGGATATGAAGCTGAAAAAGGTTACGCTTGGACAGGGCGTTTCCAGGATAGAAAGAGCGGCCTTTCGGCATTGCGGTTTGACAGGAGTAAGCTTTCCAGACAGTGTTACGGTTATTGGGGAAGGTGCGTTTTCTTTTTGTACAGATCTCAGAAAGGTGTCGTTGCCGAAGAAGCTTACAGAGATCGGGAACGGTGTATTCAGTAATTGTCGAAAACTGGGGAATATTACAGTACCTGCCAGTGTGAAAAAGATCAGAAGCCATGCTTTTTATGATTGCCTGGCAATGAAAAAGATTACGATCCTCAACAGTAAAACAGTGATAGAAAAAGAAGCGATCGGCTATAATTTCAATAGTGGAAAAAATAAAACTTTTGTCATTGCCGGAAAAAAGGGTTCTACTGCTCAGACTTACGCAAAGAAAAATGGGTTCCGTTTTTTGAACAATACTGCCGCAGTAAGGACCGCAAAGATGACCGGCGTGCCCAAAACAAAAACCATACTTCGTGGAAAAACATATACGATCCAGGCAGTGACCGTGCCGTATTACAGCGACGAAAAGATTCTTTTCCGTTCCTCGGATCGCAGGATCGCTACGGTAAATTCCAAAGGTGTTGTAAAGGGAATCCGAAAAGGGACGGCCTTGATCACTGTGCAGAGCGGAGCGAAAAAACTGAACTGTAAGATAACGGTGAAGTAACGATGAAGCAGGCGTACGTAAAATCGCCATAACAGTGAAAGAATACAAAAGAAAATAAAAACAGAAGCCCGGCAGATGAAACATGGAGAGTTTTCACATGTGCAGCTGCCGGGTTTTTATAGTAGAAAAAATGTTAAAAAATGTCTGTAAACAGACAAAATATGACAAAAATATTCTAAACAAAGCTTGATTAAATGTGATGGGAAATTTATAATTTTATTATAAATGTGAATTGGAAAATGGGGGAAATCTATGAAGAAAAAGAACATTGCATGGCTGCTGTCTGCGGCTATGATCCTGACAACAGCGGTGGCTCCGGTGGAGACAGTGTCTGTGTATGCGGCTGAGGAATTTCAGGCGGATGAAACAAAAATAGCAGGAGCAGAAAACGGAGATACAGCGACAGAGACAACAGCGGAAATTGCAGTAGATGCAGCGGAAAATGAAACTGCAGGAGCGGATGAAAGTGAGGAAACTGTCGCTGCAGCGTCAGACGCAGAAGGCGAGGAAGAAACTGAAAGTGAAGGATCCGAGGAGAATGCGCAGGCTGACGATGCCAGTAATCTGGAGATGTTTGACGACAGTGCAGAGGAACTGAATGTAGAGACAGAAGCAGACAGCTCTGAGAATGTAGAACTGGAAGCAGAAGTGGAAAATGGTTTTTCAGATGGAGAAGCTGTGATAGCTGGTGCGGGCGACAGTTCGGAAGTTGTTGACAGTGGAAGCTGTGGAAGTAATGCTACTTATAAGCTGTATGGGGATGGACGGCTTGTGATTGAAGGTAGTGGTGTGGCATTTTCCTGGCAGTTTAGAAATGATGAAAGGATTAAAAGCATAGAAATTGGAGAAGGAATTACTTCTCTTAATTGTGGGTCATGGGATGGTATATTTCAGGATTGTAAGAATTTAACCAGTGTTACATTACCAAAAAGTTTAACAAGTTTGGGAAATTATACATTTTCAGGTTGTAGTAATTTAAGTACAATTATATTGTCGGAAAACCTGACAAGTATTGGAGAATGCGCATTCAGCAATTGCGATAGTTTAAGCAGTATTAATATTCCTAAGAGTGTGTCAACAATAGAAAGAGAGACATTTTATGGATGCAGCAATCTGAAAGATGTTGTATTAAAGGATGGAGTAACGACTATAGGTGAAGGTGCATTTCAGTATTGCAGCAGTCTGAGCAATATTAATATTCCTAAAAGTGTAACATCAATAAAACAGAGAGCATTTAGCCAATGTGGAAAGCTGAATAATATTGTATTACCGGAGGGACTTACAACTATTGAAGAAAGTACGTTCTATAATTGCAATAGTCTGAGCAGTATTAATATTCCCAACAGTGTGACATCAATTGGAAAGGCTGCGTTTGAGAACTGCAGCAGCTTAAGCAATATTGTTTTGCCGGATAGCCTGACAACTTTAGGAGAGAACGCATTTGGAAATTGTGAGAAGCTCAGCAATGTAACACTTTCCAAAAATCTGAAAAGTATAGAAGCGAATACTTTTTATAATTGCAGTAGCCTAACAGCTATTGAAATTCCGGAAGGTGTAACAAGTGTGGGAGCTGGAGCGTTTTATGATTGCACAGCTTTGGGTAGCGTTACATTTCAAAACAGTCTTGAAAGTATAGGGGATTCAGCGTTTTATAACACTGGAATAAAGGAAGTTTCACTTCCGGATAGTCTGACAGATATAGGAACAGGAGTATTTTCCGACTGTTCAGACTTGAGAAGTGTTATACTTCCATCCGGACTTAAACGTATAAATAATTCTATGTTTTTAGGGTGCGGAAGATTGAACAGTATTGTAATTCCAGACGGTGTCACAGAAATTGGAGAAGCGGCTTTTTCAGGCTGTGGAAGACTGACGGAAATTAATCTGCCAGCTGGAGTGACAACGATTGAAACTGGCGCATTTAATAATACTGGTGTAACAGAGTTCAAATTACCAAATGGTCTGAAAACGATCGGAGACAGTGCATTTTCAAGTGGTCAATACAGTACGATGATAGTTCCGGAATCCGTAACAGATATAGGAAAATATGCATTTGCAAGTAATGACAAT
The DNA here is from genome assembly GCF_001487165.1 of Blautia massiliensis (ex Durand et al. 2017). Lineage (GTDB taxonomy): Bacteria > Bacillota > Clostridia > Lachnospirales > Lachnospiraceae > Blautia_A > Blautia_A fusiformis. Next base: position 2,668,843 of record NZ_LN913006.1, on the reverse strand, counting down.
CTAAAAACTGTTAAACTTCCGGATAGTATCACCGAAATAAAGGCAAATACATTTGATGATGATGACTATATTGAAAGTATAAAATTACCTAAAAACCTGAAAAAAATAGGTAATAATGCGTTTTATTATTGTCAGAGAATAAAAACCCTGGAAATTCCAAACAGTGTAACAGAAATTGGTGAATATGCATTTTCACGCTGTTACAGTCTTGAAGCAATTCAGTTACCAAAAGAACTGACAAGTGTTGCATATGGTACACTTTTATCCTGCGAAAAACTTACAGACATCACCATCCCAGAAAATGTAACCAAGATTGACACCGATGCATTTAAAGACTGTCAGGCGCTCAGAAGTGTTTATATTCCAGGAAATTCTGTAAAAATCGAGAAACGTGCGATCGGCTACAATTCAGATACTGAGAAGAACAGTACACTTGTGATCATAGGCCATAAAGGTTCCACAGTCGAAACCTACGCAGCAGGAGAAAACTTCGCATTCCATAATGTCGCAGATCCGTTAACACATTATGTAAGTGTTGAGCCGACTTGTATAAACGAGGGAAATATCGAATACTGGCATTGCAATGTATGCGGAAAAGATTTCGGCAATGAGGCAGGAACTGTAGTTTCCGGTGAGACAAAAATCGAGAAGCTTGAACATAAATTTACCTGGGTTGACTGGAAAAAAGCAACCTGTACTGAAGATGGAAACAGGGAGTACTGGCACTGTGAATCTTGTGGAAAAAATTATGATGATCCATACGATGGTAATGAATTAGAATCTGTAGTATATCCTGCAACAGGCCATGAACTGGAATTAGTTCCGGGATTAGCTGCCAATTGCTGGAACTCAGGCAGACGTGAATACTATCAGTGCATGAAATGCGGAAAGTGTTTTCTGGACAAAGAGGCAAAAAAGGAGATTTCTGATCCGAATGATGAGTTGATTACTCCTATACTGGGGCATGAATGGTCAGAATGGAAATTGCGGGAGATTGCAACAGGTGCTCATGGATACCAGATTGGAAAAAGCTACCCGATAGATGCATCAGAGGCTTATCAGAATGAGAGAACTTGTAAGCGGTGCGGACAGATAGAATTTGGAGAAATTCTGACTTATACGGTCCATGTTAATGTAGATCAGATCACCCTGAAATATGGTCAGTCCACAACTGCAGTCCGTGCTTCTGGTTTTACAAAAGGAGATTATGTAAAGAGTGTAACAGCAAGAAATAAGAATCTTGTAACAGTGTCCAATGTTAGCAAAAATGGTACATTCAAACTTACTGCAAAAAACAGATCCGGAAAAACGTATGTGGATATTAATTTAAAAAGTGGAGTATCAGTTGCTGTAATGATAACTGTTCAGAAAGGCAAGGTATCCACCCGCTACATCACAAACCTGAAATCCACCCGCATCTACAAAGGAAAAACAGTAACTCTGAAACCAGTTCTTGACCCGATTACAAGTCAGGATAAGGTTACATACAGCACTTCAAACAAGAACATCGCAACTGTAAATTCCAAAGGTGTTGTCACAGGAAAACAGGTAGGAACTGCAAAGATTACAGTAAAAGCCGGAAGCAAAAAATCAGTTGTTACTATCAAGGTAATGCCAAAAGTCAAAACAACAAAACTCACCGGTGTACCAAAAACAAAGACCGTGAACAGAGGAAAAACCTTCACCATCAAAGCCGTTGCAACACCAAGAAATACTGATGAGAAGGTCACTTATAGATCATCCAACAAAAAAATCGCAACTGTCACATCCAAAGGAGTTGTAAAAGGCATCAGAAAAGGAACTGCAACTATCACCGTTCAGAGTGGTTCTAAAAAACTGACCTGTAAGGTAACGGTTAAATAATTCAAGGGATATTAGCAATCCGCATTTGTTATTTGCTCATAGTTATATCTTATATATTTGAGCACGCAAAACAGACTGGAGCTTGATAAGAATATATATTAGGTTCTCAGTCTGTTTTTGTATGTCTGGAGAATTATGTCGAAAAAATTTCATTGCGGAATAATGATATAAAAGCGTATAATTAAATGGAAGAAATAGTGGTTATCGAATAAAGATGTTTTATCAGATAGAAGGGGGCGGGATTATGCCGGTATCGATGAAGACATTGTTGGAACAATACACAAAAATATTACAGAAAATATATGGGAAACATTTGAAAAGTGTTATTTTATACGGCTCATATGCCAGAGGAGATTATAGAGAAGATTCTGATATCGATATTATGATTCTCCTTGATCTGTCTGATATAGATATTAAGCAGTATCGTCATGAATTGGCAGGAGAAACTTTTGATTTTAATATGGATCATGATCTTGATATTAAGCCAATTGCAAAAAGTGAAAAACATTTTCTGAATTGGGTTGATGTTTATCCATTTTATGCAAATGTAAAGAAAGAGGGGGTAAAATTATTTGATGCAGCTTGATGAAAAAGGAACGCAGAAAGATCTTATTTTTTATCGGATTGAAACTGCCCAAAGTGATATTAAAGCTGCGGAAATTCTTTTGAATGCAAAAGAATTTCGAGGTGCTAATAATCGGGCATATTATGGTATTTATCATGCAATTTCAGCAATACATGCACTAGATGGAAATGCATATAAACGTCATAAAGATGCATTAGCAAATTTCAATAAGAATTATATTAAAACAGAGATTTTTCCCAGAAAACTTGGACGAAAAATCGTAGAAGCAGAAGAAATCAGACATGCCAGCGATTATGATGATTTTTATATTGCAACAAGAGAAGAAGCAGAAGAACAGATAGAAACGGGTAAACAATTATTGGAATTGATAGAAGAATATATCAAAAGAAAATTAAAGGATAATAATAAGTGATGATCGCAAAAAATACCTTCCACAGTAACTCTGTGTAAGGTATTTTTTTGTAGTGCGCCTTGCTTGGTAATGTAATGCTAAATGAGATGGGCAAGGCGCAGAATCCGGGTGGTCTACTGGAAGATGCAGCAAAAAAGAACACGTTTTCACAAAATAAGATTGACTTTTTTTAAAACTCTTATTATCATATAAAACATATTTAATTACTATGAAATAAGGAATGATAAAAAGTTCTGTTACACTGATGATGCTGAGTTACATAGATGACGTTGAGCAGCTTACAGGACTGGTAGCGGGTAGACTTTTTTCAGAGGGAGGGGACGGGTACATGTCCATCAAGAAGATCGCAGAAAAGGCAGGGGTTTCACCGGCGACGGTTTCCAGAGTTTTGAATAATCCCAATTATAAATGTTCTGTTTCCGGACTCAGGGATAAGATATGGAAAACAGCTATCGAGATGAATTATGTGCCCAACGAGGCGGCCCGGAATCTGAAAAAAGGCGTTTCCGCAAAGCAGGAGAAAACCTGGTACATCAATATCCTGATGACAAGAACCGATTCTTCCACAACGGATCCGTTTTTTGCGGAGCTTCTTCGGGTGATCGAAAGTGAGATCCATGATAAAAACTGCATTCTTTCCAAAGTATGGTATATGTCTGTGTTTTCCGATGACCGGAAGTGCCGAAGGGAGAATCTGGACCGGCTGATCGACGGAATGTATGATGAGGTGGAAGGGAAAAGGGACGGACTGATCATCATCGGCAGATGTAATAAAGAGGCTTTGAAGAAGCTGAATAAGAAGTATAAGAGTGTGGTATCGGTGAACCGGAATTCTACCAATTATGAAGTGGATGAGGTCCTTTGCGATGGGAAAAAGATCGCAGCAGCGGCAGTGGAATATCTGATCTCCCTGGGGCACAAAAATATCGGTTATATTGGCCAGTGTCACAGCGAGGACCGGTATAACGGGTATCTGGAAACACTGAAGAAGCATGATCTGGATGTGATACCGGAGTATGTTATCGAAACAAAGCAGACTGAGGCCGAGGGCTACGAGGCCATGGAAAAGTTCTTTCAGTCGGACGACATGCCAACCGGAATCTACTGTGCCAATGATATTTCAGCGATCGGAATGCTGAAGTGCCTGAATAAATTTCGGAACAGGTATTATATGCCTTCGATCATATCCAGCGATGATATACAGGAGGCACAGTTTACCAGACCGATGCTGACAACGGTGAGTCTGCCCAAGGAGGATATGGGAAAATTTGCATTATACCTGCTGCTGGACCGGCTGAAGGGCGGGCATTCCGGTATTGTGCGAATGGAGCTGGAAGGCAGACTGATGATACGGAACAGCTGCAGCAGTGTGGAGGACAGTATGTGGAGCGATTATTGTATCTGAGTGTTGCGGATGCGCAGATATAGTGACAGACAGGATGCGGTTGCGCTATGACCAGAGTATTTCGTGAAAACGTTTTCAAATATTCCTATTTAATTAATGGGAATAATATGGTTTAATGTATTCAATTCAAATAAAAAAATTACAGAACCACAGTAAACGGAAAGAACAGGTATGATTTGACAGCGAAATGAAGCAGTTACATTGTTGGGAAAAAGATTTCTAAATAAAAATGTGGTTGTAAAGGAGTACACAGATCATGAAAAGAAAACGCATTGCAGGTGTCTGTATCACACTGGCAGCAGTGGTACTGGCAGGAACTTTTGCAGTATCGGGAAACAATACAAAGGATAAAAATCATGTGGAGATCATCAATGTGTCCTATGATCCGACCAGAGAATTTTATGAAGCATATAATAAGATTTTTTCAAAATATTGGAAAGAGGAAACAGGTCAGAGTGTGGATGTGATTCAGTCTCATGGCGGTTCCGGAAAGCAAGCCCTTGAGATTTCCAACGGACTTCCTGCAGATGTGGCGACACTTGCACTGGAATATGATATCGATGCGATCCGGAATGCCGGTCTGATCGACAAGGGCTGGATCGATGAATATCCGGATGACAGTGCTCCTTATACTTCCACCATTGTATTTCTTGTTCGGAAGGGAAATCCGAAGAATATCCACGACTGGGATGATCTGACAAAGGATGGTGTGGGGGTGATCACTCCCAATCCGAAAACCTCCGGTGGTGCCCGCTGGAATTACATGGCAGCCTGGGCTTATGCCAATGAGAAATATAACGGCAACGAGACAGAGATGAAAGCCTTTATCAAGAAGCTTTACAAAAATGTCCTGGTTCTGGATTCCGGAGCAAGAGGTGCCACAACCTCTTTCGTGGAAAACGGGCAGGGGGATGTGCTGATCGCCTGGGAAAATGAAGCGTTTCTTTCTGTAAGGGACAATCCGGATGATTACGAGATCGTAACGCCGGGCATCAGTATCCTGGCACAGCCATCCGTTGCTGTTGTAGATGAAAATGTGAAAAAGCATGATAATGCAGAAGCAGCGAAAGCATATCTGAAATATCTGTATTCCGATGAAGCTCAGGAGCTGATCGCGGAGAATTACTATAGGCCGGTTGATCAGACGATCCTGAAAAAGCATGTAGATACTTTTAACCTGAAGGTGAAGCTGACAACGATCAAAGATTTCGGCGGCTGGGATGCAGTTCAGAAAAAGCATTTCGCAGACGGCGGAGTGTTTGATGAGATCTATGAAGAGTAGAAGAGCCTGAGATTTTGTAACAGATCAGAAACTTAGAATAGAAAAGAGGGGAGACAGAAATGAAGAAACAACAGAGTAAACGTGTGATACCAGGCTTTGGACTGACAATGGGAGTGACTTTGGCGATGCTGAGTATCGTAGTTCTGATCCCTCTTGCGTCTTTGGCAGTATATTCGGCGCGGCTGGGTTTTCGGGAATTTATTGAGGTGATCACACGGCCGAGGGTTTTGTCCGGATTCTATGTAAGCTTTATTACCGCATTTGCGGCCACAGTGATCAATGCTATTATGGGCCTGGTCCTTGCGTGGGTGCTGGTAAGATATGATTTTCCGGGAAAAAGGATCATGGATGGAATGATCGAGCTGCCTTTCGCACTGCCGACTGCAGTTGCCGGTATCTCACTGACATCCCTGACATCCGATAAAGGTCTGGTGGGAAGCTTTTTTGCAAATTTCGGTATTAAGATCGCATATACCAGAATCGGTATCACGGTGGCATTGATCTTTGTGGGAATCCCTTTTGTGGTCAGGGCCATTCAGCCGGTTCTGGAGAAGCTGGACGGTTCCTATGAGGAGGCGGCTCGTGTCATGGGTGCAAAGCCATTCACCGTTTTTCGCAGAGTTATTCTTCCTGAGCTTCTGCCGGCAATGCTTTCCGGGGCGGGACTTGCCTTCGGACGTTGCCTGGGAGAATACGGAAGCGTTGTTTTTATCGCAGGAAACAAGCCTTACTATACAGAGATCACGCCGCTGATCATCATGTCAAAGCTTCAGGAGTTTGACTATGAAAGCGCAACAGCTATCGCACTGGTTACACTGGCAGTATCATTTCTGATCCTGTTTGGTGTGAATCTGGTGCAGGCAAGAAATACGAAACGTATCAGAGGGAGGGATGCATAATGGATGAAAAAAAGAAGCAGGCTTCCGGGCCGGTGAAATGGATCCTTATCGGGATTTCCGTGATCTTTCTTTTTGTGATGCTGGTACTGCCTCTGGTGGTTGTTGTAACCCAGGCACTGAGCAAGGGCTGGCAGTGCTATGTGCAGGCGGTGACAGATGAGTACACGCTGAAAGCGCTGAAGCTGACCATTGGGGCGACGGCTGCGGCTGTTGTATGTAACACGATCTTTGGTCTGTGTGCGGCATGGGCAATGACCAGATTTCATTTTCGGGGAAAAAAGCTCCTTACCACTTTGATCGATGTTCCGGTTACAGTATCACCGGTTATCGCAGGTCTTATCTATATCCTGGTTTTTGGAAAGCAGAGTCCTCTTTATTCTGTTCTTGAAAGTGCAGGGATACAGATCGTGTTTGCAGTTCCGGGAATTATCCTAGCGACGATCTTTGTCACGTTTCCATTTGTGTCCAGAGAGATCATACCGGTTCTGGAATCCATAGGGTCCGATGAGGAAGAGGCGGCAGCACTGATGGGAGCAAAAGGCTGGACGATTTTTACCAAGGTGACATTTCCGCATATCAAGTGGGCATTTCTCTATGGTGTTGTGCTGTGTACAGCCAGAGCCATGGGAGAGTTTGGAGCTGTGTCCGTACTGTCCGGACATCTCCGTGGAAAAACAAATACACTTCCGCTGCATGTGGAAATTCTTTATAACGAATTCCAGTATGTTCCGGCATTTGCGGTTTCTTCGATTCTGGTGATCCTGGCGGTGATCCTTCTGATCGCAAGAAATGTTCTGGAGCATAAAGGAAAGGGGGAAAAAGGCGATGTACGTTGAGTTAAAAAATATCAATAAAACATATGGGGATTACAAGGCATCTGATAACGTAAGCTTTGGTATCGAAAAGGGGAAGCTGATTGGTCTTCTGGGGCCCAGCGGAAGCGGAAAAACTACGATTCTCCGTATGATCGCCGGTCTGGAGCAGCCAGACAGCGGGGAGATCATCATCGACGGAAGAGTGGTCAATGATGTGCCTGCCAGCGAGCGAGGCATTGGATTTGTGTTCCAGAATTATGCTCTCTTCCGGTATATGACGGTGTATGATAATATTGCATTTGGCCTGAAGGTGCAGAAGGCGGACAAGAAGTATATTAAGCAGAGGGTTATGGAACTGGTAGAGCTGATCGGGCTGAAGGGCCTGGAGAAAAGATATCCGAGTCAGATGTCCGGTGGTCAGAGACAGCGAGTTGCTTTTGCCCGGGCTCTGGCTCCGAATCCGCAGCTTCTCCTTCTGGATGAGCCTTTTGCGGCGATCGATGCAAAGATTCGTACGGAGCTTCGAAGTTGGTTGAAGGATATGATCGAGAAGCTGGGGATCACCAGTATTTTTGTTACCCATGACCAGGATGAGGCTATTGAGGTGGCGGATGAAATTATTATTACCAACCGTGGACGGATCGAGCAGAAGGGAACTCCACTGGAGGTTTATCAGAATCCGGATACTGCGTTTACGGCGGGATTTTTCGGGCAGACTTCTGTGATCGATGATTACCAGGTGTTCAATCACTTCGAGGAAGTTCCGGGAGGCGAAAAAGCCATTGTCCGTCCGGAGTTTGTAAAAGTGACTAAGAAGAACGAGGAACAGAAATATAAAAGCTCCGCAACAGAGGGCATCGTAGAACGAGTCGCATTCCGCGGCAGCAGCCTGGAACTGAAAGTCCGTGTAGGAAACACCACACTCAGCGCCAGAAGAAGCCTTGACGAAGAACCCGTCCGGGAAGGCGAAGTTGTGGATGTGTTTGTGCAGAGGATTTTTGTAACGAAGGGAAATGAGGCAGTACTGCTACATAATACAGCTATGGTTGAGGATTGGTTAGTGATATAAAAAAATGCCGCGGGAGCGGCATTTTTTTATGAGCAAGTAGCGTTAGCGGATTGCGAATATCATATGATATGGCCGCGGAAGCGGCATTTTTTTATGAGCAAGTAGCGTTAGCGGATTGCGAATATCATATGATTTGCCGAGGGAGTGGCATTTTTTTATATATGTGAAATTTTCACACCGTAATATTCTGCAAGGGAATCTACCAGATCATCACGGATTTTTTTGTGGTCATTGCCATCTAGGGACATGACACAGGATACCATCTGACGTTTTTTATCAACGACGCAGTATTGGCCGTAATTGCCGGACAGGATCAGTGTATCTTCCATAGGTCCCATATATATGAAATAACCATAACCATAGCTCTGGTAATCCGGATGCTCCGTCAGTGGATTGTAAGAATCGATATGTTTCTGACAGGCATCAATCACGAATTTTTTTGGGACGATCTGTTTTCCGTTACATTCTCCCTCATGCAGAAGCAAATGTCCAAAACGCGCCAACTCGTCAATTGTCAGGTATAATCCATTGGCTGCCATACAGTGTCCTTGAGGACAAAGGGTCCAGTCCGGATTTGGAATTCCAATCGGTTCAAGTAGACGATATCGCAGATAGTTCAGCAAATCGGTACCGGATTTTTCTTCTATAAGGACGGACAAAATATAAGAACAGAAGTTGCTGTATACGAAATGTGTACCGGGTGTATATGGAAAAGAATCATTCTGAAAGAAATATCTCACCCAGTCCTTTTCTCTGTATCGCTCTGGTCCATCGCAGAAAAAGAGCGGATCTTTCTGACCGGATGACATGGTAAGAAGATCACGGATCTTTATCTTGTACAGATTTTCAGAAGGGTCGGAAGGGAAATATTTTTCAAACCAAGGATAAATGTATTCATCAAGAGTGATCAGTCCTTCACGTTCTGCGATACCTGCGGCCATTGCAACAAAAGGCTTGCTGATAGACCATATATTTAAACGGGTTTTGACCGGAAAAAGTCTAAATTCTTCTTTTAGAAGATCATTTTTATATATCTGTGCGTAGATGATATTGGAATGATGTTGCTTTGATTTCTCAAGAAAAATATCTAAAATTTCCTGCATGATAATCCCCCCCTGAAATTATTATTCGTAAAAAAGATCAAAGTCTGAATAAAGTTCTTCTAGGTCATGAAGTCGTGTACTGATGGATTTGCACCTGGTTTTGCGGATTTTTGCAACAATACTGTCAAACAGACAATAGAGGCATGAGAAGGAGTTAAATCCCATTTCATTGAGATTGATCTCTATAATGATAGCGTGGTCTGCCAGCGCCCATGCCGGTGATGAAATGCTGTCTGTGATGGCGAGTATCTTTGCACCATGATTTTTGGCAATCTGTGCATATTTCAGAGACCATTTGGTATAGCGGGCAAAAGAGATCAGAAGAACAACTGTATCCTCGGATGCTTCTGTGAGATATTCGAAATTGGAATCGTAAAATTCGTGAACCACCTTGGTATTTCCAAGAAGCTGATTCAACAGAGTTCCCATCCAGAGAGCGGCACTGTAGGAAGAGCGTGCACCAACAATGAGGCGTTTTTTGGCATTGCTCAGATGGGTAACAATCTGATCCATATCTTCCTGATTCAGATGAGATGCCCAGCTTTCCATGGAATGGAGTTCATTGGCAATGATGTTTTGATAAAAATTTCCGCTATCCAGCAGTGAATCGTCTTTTATAACCGTAGGAACGGAAAGAATATCATTCTGTACAGTACGCTGCATTTCAGAAAAACTTTCAAATCCCAGGGAATAGGCAAGGCGTATGATAGTGGTTTCGCTTACGGAAATTTCCTTGCTGAGTTTCGCAAGGGTGGAATAACTGAATGAATCAAGGTGTTGTAATATATATTCGGCAACTTTCTTCTGACCGGCAGAAAGGAAAGATACTTTTTCACGGATCAACTGTTCTATTTTCATGAAAACCTCCTGTACTGTACGATTAGTATAATAAATTATAACAGGTGTAAAGTTTGATTACAATATAATGGAGTAAAAAATTCTTCTTAACATAAAAAAGATGTAAATAATGCACAAATTAAAGTGTGTATTTTTAATAATATTGTCAATAGAAATCTTGAAACCTAGATGTTAATATAGCATTAAATAATTCATATGACGTCAGAAAAAGAATTAATTGCACTATTAATATTAAAGTCAATAAAAAAGGGGGGCTTTTATGTCGTCAACAGTAAAGGAAATAAAAGAAAAAACAGGTTACCTGAAACGAAGTGATCTTTATACAATCGGTGTAGGACAGGCGATTGGATCGGGTGTTCTGACACTGATCGGACCGGCAATTCTTTTGACTGGTCAGTCAGCATGGTTGGCATATGTAGCTGCATGTATCTGGGGATTTATGATGATTGCACCAATTCCATGGATCACATCTACACTGAAACTTGGAGGAGGATTTTATTCTCTGGTAGGAGATATGGCCGGCAAACGAGTTGCCGGTATGTATGCAGTAGGATTTTTGCCACAGACGATCAATCTGGCGACTTATGGTGTGGCAATTGGTATGTATGCAAATTCCCTGTGGCCGCAGATTAATGCGAAATGGTTTGGAATTGCAGCCCTGAGTGTGTTCTTTGCCATCAATCTGTGTGGTGTGGATGTAATGGCGAAGGTACAGAAAATTCTGGTTATCCTGCTGTTTGTTGCACTTGGTCTGTTTATTGTTCTGGGATGCCTCCAGCTGAAAAATCCGGTGTTTGAGTTTACAGCACCAGACTTTTTCTACAATGGTCCATCCGGATTCTTTTCCGCAATCATGCTGTATGTATATTCAACAAACGGATATTCCTGCATTATGAATTATGGTAAACAGGCAAAAGAAGCGCATAAAGATATTCCAAAGGCACTTCTGTACTGTATTCCGACACTGATGGTTGTATATGGCGGTGTTGCAATTGTAGCAAGTGGTGTGCTTCCTCTGGATCAGGTAGCCGGACAGCCGCTTACCCTGGTTGCAAAAAATATTTTAAATCCGGCACTTTTCACAGTATTTATGATTGGTGGTCCGGTACTTGCACTGTCTTCATCCATTAATTCAACAATTTCCAATAACTGTATTCCGGTTGCACAGTCCTGTAAAGATGGATGGCTTCCGAAATCATGGGCAGCTCAGAACAGAAGAGGGGCTTACTGGAAACTGATGACATTTACTTATCTTATGGGAATATTACCTGTGTTACTGGACTTTTCTATCAGTGATGTTGTAAATAATATTATGCTTCTGGCATCAGCATTGGCATTTCTGCAGATTTATGCGTATTTCCAGCTTCCGAAAAAACATGCAGAAGCATGGGAAAAATCACCAATGCATATTTCTAACGGAAAATATTATTTCCTCTGCTGTTTGAGCCTGTTTGCATATATCTGCATTTTTATCAATTCTTGCAGAAGCCTGAAACTTCCGGTAGTAATCATCAGTCTGATAGCCATTGTAGTATGCATGGCTTACGGATGGTTTAGAAGTGTAAGTCCTGATGTAAAGATGGAAACAAGTGTGTGGGAGGATTAATGTTTATGAATAAAGACCAGAACCTGATCAATGAATTTGCTATCAAAACTTTAAAAGAAAATCTCAATGTTATGTATGCGCAGATATGGCGTGAAGGACAGTTAACGGCAGAATATAAAAGAATGCCTGTCAAGACACGCCTTAACACCTGGTCTGCCTGCAAGGGTGTTGTGTCCTGTGCGGCAGGAATCGCACTTGATGAAGGGCTGATTCGACTTGATGAGAAGATTGTGGATATTTTTCCAGAGTATGCACCGGAGAATCCGGAAGGATATCTGGGGGATGTAACGCTGGAAAATATGCTGACAATGACTACAGGTTTGGAAAGCTCTCTGTTTTTCTGTGACTGGCCGGAGCGTTACACAACTCCGGACTGGATCCGATATTTCTTCGAGAATGCGAAAGTGATAAAAAAACCGGGAACAGAATGGCTGTACAGCAATTTTAATACTTATATGATCAGCTGCGCGATTGAAAAACGTGCGGGAGTTAATCTTCTGGAATATTTGAGAAATCGCTTTTTTGAGCCGCTGGGAATTGGAAATCCAGACTGGACTTTGTGTCCGAAAGGGCATGTGCATGCGGCTAATGGACTTTATGTGAATATTGATGAGTTTACCCGGTATGGACAGATGATTCTTCACAAGGGAAATTATAATGGAAAACAGCTGGTGCCAGAGTCATACATGAAGATGGCAACGTCCAATCTGGTGGATAATTCAGCGGCAGGAAGCCCGGGAAATCTTTATTCCGGTTTTGGATATGGATATCAGTTTGTCATGAATCCGGAAGCCGGTTCCTATCGATCCGATGGAAATTATGGTCAGTTCTGTCTGGCGTTTCCTGACAAGGATGCAGTAGTAACTGTAATGTCTCTGGAGGGGGATTTCCAGAAAATAGGAAATCATCTATGGACTACAGTGGTTCCGGAATTATAAGAATTCTGTCTGGCAAATCAGACAGTGTAAGAGGGCTTAAATCTTTCTGGCTTGACATTGGTCAGAAACCGTTTTATACTCCTGTCTTTGACAGTTGCTAAACAAAAAAATCGCTGTACCTTTTGATTTTACTGGGGTTCGGCGATTTTTTTGTGTCGTTTTGGAATATAGTATTTTATCCAATGCGTCGTAAAACCCCCTGCTTCAACTATGGGGATATAAGACGCGTCCATCGAATTTATGCAAGTAATTGAAGAGGGACAAAATAGTAATTGTATTAACTAATAAACCATAATATAATACAAATATGAACACAACATATAAATCAAACAACAATGTCGTCTATTCCTGTAAATACCATGTAGTATGGTGTCCAAAGTATAGACGAAAAGTATTAATTAACGGTGTGGACGTCCGGCTGAAGGAGCTGCTCACAGAGTATGCTGCAAATTTTTCTGTAGACATTCTGGAAATGGAGATCATGCCAGACCATGTTCATATGCTTTTGGAAGTAGATCCTCAGTTTGGCATCCACAAAGCTGTAAAGTCATTTAAAGGCTATACGTCCAGAGTTTTAAGACAGGAATTTCCCTATCTTAAAACGAAAATGCCGACTCTCTGGACAACAGCTATTTTGTATCGACGGTGGGCGGTGCCCCGATGGAAGCAGTAAAACAGTATATTGAAAACCAGAAAACATCGCAGAGACAAAAGGATAAGATGGGATAATGCAAAAAGGAATTAAATTCAGGATCTACCCGAACAGAGAACAGAAAAACTTCATCCATCAGACCCTGGGATGTTGCCGGTTCATCTACAACCGGGGACTTGCCATGCGTAAGGAAGGCTATGAAAATGGGGAAAAGATCGGCTATTCCCAGACTTCCGCCATGCTGACTGAACTGAAAAAGCAAGAGGAGTTTGCCTTTCTGAAAGCAGCAGATTCCATTGCATTACAGCAGTCTTTGCGGGATCTCGACCGGGGATTTGTGAATTTCTTTCAGAAACGGGCTTCCTATCCAACCTTCAAAAGTAAACATAACCGGTTCCAGTCATACAGAACGGTAAATCAAAAAGATAATATTCGTATTGTGGGAAGATATATCAAACTTCCGAAACTTGGATTTGTTAAAATACGGCAGTCGATGGAAGTGGAAAAGATTAATCACGTGATCATTGAGCACACACCGGCTGGAAAATATTTTGCGGTTTTAAATGTTGATTTTGAACCGGAACCACGCTCAAATGCTGGGGGAACGATAGGGATTGATGTCGGAATCAAAGCGTTCTACTCCGACAGTAATGGAAATACGGTATCAAATCCCAGATATCTGGAACGCTCAATGCGAAAACTCATAAGAGAACAGCGCAGGCTTTCCCGAAAACAAAAAGATTCCCATAACCGCGAGAAGCAGCGGATCAGGGTGGCAAGAGTGTATGAGAAAGTAACCAATCAGCGGAATGATTTCCTGCAGAAACAGTCAACGATGCTGGTGCGTGAAAACCAAACCATCTGTATTGAAGATCTGAATGTTAAGGGGATGATCCGGAATCATAAACTGTCAAAATCGATAGCGAGTGTTTCCTGGGCAAAATTTTTTGAAATGCTGGAATATAAAGCTGGCTGGTATGGAAATGAAATTCACAGAGTACCAACGATGTATCCGAGCAGTCAGACCTGCAGCTGTTGTGGCTACAGAGATCCACGGATAAAAAATCTGGGCATTCGTATCTGGGAGTGTCCCAAATGCCATGCGGTTCATGACCGGGATACGAATGCAAGTATCAATATTCTGAAAAAAGGACTGCAGATGCAGTCTGCATAAAGATAAAAACTGTACCGTAGGGCATACGGGAACAGTATAAATATAGCTTGTGGACACTGTGTAAGACATTGCAGTACCGTAAGGTGTTTGCCAATGCAGTAGTGGGAGAAGCAAGAATCCCCCTGCTTTAGTTGAGGGGAGTGTCAAGCCATTGTAGAAACTGCCGAATTTCACCGAAAGCCCCGATTCGGTGAAAAATATCATAGCAGGAATATTTTTTGTAATGTATACTATATTTGTTAGGGAATCCAGATATACCACAAAGCAGAAAGGAAAAAAGCGTATGAGAAGAAATTGGAAAAAAGCTTTATGTGGCATTTTGACAGGTTTTATGATTGCAACGGCGGCACCAGCTGCGGTTCCGGAGTTGATCAGTGCGACAGAAGTACAGGCGGCGATAAACGTAGCAACGCCGGCTATGTCTTCTATTAAGATCTCCGGCAGGAATAAGATTATTTTCAGCTGGAAACAGGTAAAAGGAGTTACCGGATACCGGGTATACCGCAAGACCGGAAACAGCGGATGGAAAACAGTAAAAAACATCACAGGAAGCAAAAATGTTACGCTTACCGATACAAAAGTAAGTACCGGAGTAAGCTATACTTACACAGTGAGAGCTTACCGGAAATCCGGAAAAAATACGATCTGGAGTAGATATAATGAAAAAGGTCTGACAGCGATCGCAGGTCTGAATTATCTCACCCTGAATAAGACCAGCCTGACACTGGCACCGAAAAAAACTTATACACTGAAGATCAAAGGCACCAGTCTGAAACCGTCATGGAAGAGCAGCAACACAAATGTTGTCAAGATAACTTCTGCCGGAAAGATCACCGCGGTAAAAACAGGAATAGCGGTTATCACAGCGACTCTTGGCGGCAGAAAATTCACCTGCAAGGTTACTGTAAAGAATCCGACTTCGGCTAATACCAGATTGACGCAGAATTATAGCAAATTGAAAAAATACATCAGTCAGAAAGGTAAATATACTGAAGACGGAAATCAGTTTATAAATGTCAAAGTAGATAAAGAAAGTACTCTGATGATCGGTTATCTGAAGAAAGAAGATAAGATAGATATTGGGATGATGCTCTCTATGCCTTCAGATGGAATCCTTGCCGGACTGGATATTATCGGAAACTGTGTGAAATCTGATACGGTCAGTGTGAAGTCCACCCTGTCTACAAATGAAGTCTTTCTGCTGGTGACTTCTTCTACAAAAGCATCTGCTTATAAAGGTCAGAATCTGACTTTCTTGTATACAAACGGAAAAAAAGCGATGACAGATCTGCAGGATTCTTCCAATATTATGATGAAAGCGACAATGAAAGTAGCAAATGATTATCTGAAAAAGAATTTAAATCTGACAATGAAGGATCTGGGATTCACTGCTTATAAATAACAGTAATATCCTATGATGATGCCGTTAATAAATTCCGGTTGACAAATTAGTATAGAAAGCATAAGATGATAGTAGCTAAGAAATGTGATGAAATTCAAACATTGGCAAAAACGAAAACCCCGGAAGTCTCGCACACTTCCGGGGTTTTCTATGCCGTTATGTAAGGGGGCTTAAGCCTTTCAGACTGTTACTGCCTGTCATTTCTGTCCAGCCATTTGCGAATATAGTAGCTAACTATATCCGCCGTAACAGAAACAAAAAATGTGATGATTAATTCGCACACTGGACTTCACCTCCTTTCTGCTGGAGGGTTGGCAGCAATTATAGTGTACTATATTTTAGAACAAATTGGAACTATTGTGAGAAAATTTAATGCTCTTGACATTGATCATAATTCGCCTTATACTAAACCATGTAAATAACAGGGGAGCTTGTGATGGCAGGCTGAGAGGAAGTCTTCAACTTCGACCCTTATACCTGATTTGGATAATGCCAACGTAGGAACGTATAAGATGAATTTACGGGAGATACTTTGGTGTATCTCCTTTTTTATTGGATGCGGATGTTTTTATCCGATTGAATACGTAAGATCAGGATTTACAGGGAAGGGATCAAGAGCGAATGCTTTTAACCCCGGTATCGACAATTGAATATTGGGAAATTTGAGAGTGAACTGAGTTCATGAAGGGGTGCACCACCGCGGGTGTATTTCTTTGTGAACTCTTTTTTATTGACGAATAGCTTTTGAAGTTTCCGGAAAGGAGAGATCATGATCACAGTAAATGGTGAAAGCAGAACATTGGAAAAGTCGGTGACAGTAACAGAATATCTGGAAGCATGTAACTATGTTCCGGTGCAGGTTGTAGTAGAGCTGAATGAAGAAATCATTAAGAGAGATACTTACGATACAACAGTACTGAAAGATGGCGATGTTGTGGAGATTCTGCAGTTTATGGGCGGCGGAAGCTGCTGATGTCGCTATAGAGATAAAATTAGGTATATATACCACGGCAGTAACTGACAGATAAGTTACTGAAAAAATGCAGATGAAGAATGATCTGGCAGAAGAAGGCGCTGGTTATAAATCGGTGGAAATATTTTCTGCAAACAGACATAAAGAAAGGTGGACATAAAAAATGACAACAGCAAACACAAATGAAGACAAACTGATCCTGGGAGGCCATGAGTTTACTTCCCGTTTTATCCTTGGTTCCGGAAAATTTTCCCTGGAGCTTGTAAAAGCATGTATTGAAAAAGCAGGAACTCAGATCGTAACACTTGCCCTGCGCCGTGCAAATGAGGGTGGGCTTGCCAATATTCTTGACTATGTGCCGAAGGATGTTACTCTTCTTCCGAATACATCAGGAGCCAGAAATGCAGAGGAAGCAGTCCGTATTGCAAGACTTTCCCGCGAGCTTGGCTGTGGAGATTTTGTAAAGATCGAAGTTATCCATGATTCCAAATATCTTCTTCCGGATAACTATGAGACCATCAAGGCAACAGAGATCCTTGCAAAAGAGGGCTTTGTAGTTATGCCATACATGTATCCGGATCTGAATGCAGCCAGAGATCTGGTGAATGCAGGAGCTGCCTGTGTAATGCCACTTGGCTCTCCGATCGGTTCCAACAAAGGAATCTGTACAAAAGAATTCATCCAGATCCTTATCGACGAGATCGACCTTCCGATCATCGTGGACGCAGGAATCGGCCGCCCGTCACAGGCATGTGAGGCTATGGAAATGGGTGCTGCAGCAGTTATGGCAAATACAGCCATTGCAACTGCAGGAGACGTCCGTGTTATGGCGGAAGCCTTTAAGAAAGCTATTGAGGCAGGAAGAAGTGCATATCTTTCCGGTATGGGAAGAACTCTGGAGAGAGGTGCAAGTGCATCTTCACCACTGACCGGATTTCTTCATGAGTAAAATTGATAAATGAATGATTGAACGCAGAACACTAAGCGGGGGACAGGCGCTGCCTGTGTAGTGAAACACAGGTATTGTCTGGTTTCAATCAAAATTGAGTTTACAGATATGCAGCAGTGAGGACCAGAGTATTGCTGCAATATATGAGAGGAGCGACATAAGAGTAATGGCAGAGACAGTACAGGCCAGTCAGCAGGACGGCCATTTTAATGAAAGTATCGTAAATGAAGAAATTCTGGAAGATATGAAAAAGAACCGTATCGATCACATGAAGTACCTTCCGGATATGGAACAACTGGAAGAATCTGATGTAATGGATCAGGTTATTTCCGCAATGAACGCATATGATTATGATAAGTACACAGAAGCGGATGTACGGAGAGCGCTTGCTCATGACAACCGTACACCGGAGGATTTTAAAGCACTGCTTTCACCGGCAGCGCTGCCTCTTTTGGAAGAAATCGCACAGGCTGCACGGATCGAAACAAGGAAACATTTTGGAAACAGTATCTGCATGTTTACACCGATCTACATTGCAAACTACTGTGAGAACTACTGTATTTACTGTGGATTTAACTGCCACAACAAGATCCGCCGCGCACAGCTGAATGCAGATGAGATCGAGAAAGAGATGGCAGCTATTGCAGAAACCGGACTCCAGGAGATTTTGATCCTTACCGGAGAGAGCAAAACGAAATCTAATGTGGAATATATCGGAAAGGCTTGTGAGATCGCCCGGAAATATTTCAAGGTAGTCGGTCTTGAGGTGTATCCGATGAATTCTGATGAGTACGCATATCTTCACAAATGCGGTGCAGATTATGTAACGGTTTTCCAGGAGACTTATAATTCTGATAAATACGAAACTCTGCATCTGGCAGGCCACAAGAGGATTTTCCCATACAGGTTAAATACACAGGAGCGTGCGTTAAAAGGCGGCATGCGAGGTGTTGGTTTTGCGGCACTTCTGGGATTGGATGATTTCCGCAAGGATGCTTTTGCAACGGGATATCATGCATATCTTCTGCAGAGAAAATATCCACACGCAGAGATCGCTTTTTCCTGCCCGAGACTTCGTCCGATCATCAACAACGACAGGATCAACCCGAAGGATGTACACGAACCGCAGCTTCTTCAGGTGGTATGCGCGTATCGTCTGTTTATGCCTTTTGCAAGCATTACGGTATCCACCAGAGAGTGTGCCCGCGTGAGGGATAATCTGGTAAATATTGCGGCGACCAAGATCTCCGCAGGTGTCAGCACAGGAATCGGAAGCCATGTGGAAGATATCGAAGATAAGGGTGATGACCAGTTTGAGATCTCTGACGGAAGATCTGTAGATGAGGTCTTCAATGATTTGAAAAAGAACGGCCTGCAGCCTGTAATGAACGATTATATCTATCTGTAAAAACATAGATCATGGGATAACTTCTGTGGAATATGTGGAAAACCAACCACTCCGGAGAGCATTTTTCCGGGGCGGTTGTGGATAAGTGTGATGAAAAATCGCCCAGGATCCCGCGTAATACAAGGCTGATCACGTTTTCTCGAAATATTCCAAAACGGAAATTTTTCCACGGAATCCTGTATTGATTTAACGTTTTCCGGGGATTTTCTGCTGCTTTTTAGGGCAGAGATCCCGGAAATTTTGTATAGTCTGAAAACGGTTTCCAATCTAATAGTTTTCATATGTACTTACTCATGTTTATAATAGCCCCAACAACAAAACACGAGGCAAAACACAGGAGGTAAGTATTATGAAAAGAAGATGGAAATCAGCAGTAGCAGCTCTTGCAGCAATAGCAACAATTGGAAGCCTTACAGGCGTAACCACCTATGCGGCGGACAGTGTCAGCATCACCAATGTATCTTATGATCCGACCAGAGAGCTTTACGAGCAGTACAACAAGAGCTTCCAGGAACACTGGAAGGAAAAAACAGGCCAGGATGTGGAGATCACACAGTCCCATGGTGGTTCCGGCAAGCAGGCACTTGAGGTTGCCAACGGACTGGAAGCAGATGTGGTAACACTGGCACTGGAGTATGATGTGGATGCGATCCAGGATGCAGGACTCATCGATGACGGATGGGTGGACGAATTTCCGGAGGACAGCGCTCCCTATACTTCGACGATTGTATTTCTTGTGAGAAAAGGAAATCCGAAGAACATCAAAGACTGGGACGATCTGGTAAAGAAAGACGTAGGTGTGATCACACCAAATCCGAAAACCTCCGGCGGAGCAAGATGGAACTATCTGGCAGCCTGGGCCTATGCAAAAGATAAATATAACGGAGACGAGGACAAAATTAAAGAATTCATCGGAGATCTTTACAAAAACGTACTTGTCCTGGACACCGGAGCCAGAGGCGCAACGACCTCTTTCGTGGAAAACGGACAGGGTGATGTACTGATCGCCTGGGAAAATGAAGCCTATCTTTCCGTAAAGGATTATCCGGACGACTACGAGATCGTAACACCAAGCATCAGCATCCTTGCACAGCCATCTGTAGCAGTAGTTGATAAAGTCGTAGACAAAAGAGGCACCAGAGATGTGGCAGAGGAATATCTGAATTATCTCTATTCCGATGAAGCACAGCGGATCGCCGGTGATAATTATTACCGTCCGTCAAACCAGGATATTCTGAAGGAATACTCCGATGTGTTTGACCTGGACATCAATCTTGTCACCATTGATGATTTCGGCGGATGGAAAAAGGCACAGGAAACACATTTCTCAGATGGAGGGATTTTTGATCAGATTTACGAAGGATAGACAGCAGAAGATATAGTTGGACACAATAACACAAAGAAGCTGCAGAACAGTGAAAAAACAGAGTCTGCAGCTTCTTTTATGTAAATATTGTGAATCACAAGGGATCAGGCATGGTTTCCTTCGGTCAGGGAACAGCCATCCATTATACGGATCCCGTTTATGACATCCAGATAAGTGTCATACATTTCCTTCCATTCATCAGAGGCGTCCTTGGAGTACTGGCTGATGGTGGACAGAAGATCGTATTTTTTGCCGTCGACGGTTTCGATACGGCCGAGATAGCCCTGCCATACACTACACTGTCCAGAGGCTGGTCTTCGCCATCGTAATATCTGGCTTCCAGAGTCAGTACAGGAACATCCTCATTGTAATAAGTCAGTTTATATCCACCATTTTCGGTTTCGGTTGTTTCATAATGGCAGAGATATTTCCAGCGCTCCGGCGTGAGGACCTGGAAGTAATCCGTCATGGCCATATCCACGCGCTCTGCGTAAACGAAATCTATGGATTTGATCAGCTCTGTGGCTTCCTTTTCGGCGGCCTTATCATAGGTGTCTGACGGAGTCAGGACAAAAAGTCCGAATGTATAATCGTCAGTCTGGCATACAAGAGCATCTACATTTTTTTCTTCTTCGTTGACTTCGGTTAAGTATTGATATTTCGTGGCAGGATAAGATTCAAAGGTAAGATCCTTTTTGGTGATGATCTCACCCTTTACCGGATAGTATTCTGCCAGAAAACCCTTCAGGGAAGAATCCTCCAGAGAGGAATTCGGTACTTTTAAAACAAAGGCAGTGCTTTTTCCGCCATTTACGGAACGCTGCTCGAAATAACCTTCTTTTTCGGGCATGGATTCTCTGATCGTATCATCGGCAGGGAATCCAACCCGCATATGAAGCTCGCCGCGCTTTTCCGATTCAGAGGAATCTTCCGTGTTTGTATCGGAAGAGGAATTTGGGTATGAAGAATCGGAATCCTGCGAGGAGGAGTTTCCACTGGTATCGGAGGATTCTTCTGAAGAATTTCCGGAGGAGGAATCAGTTTCAGAATCGGAATATTCCTGAAGATTGCCGTAGTCATCAATATAATATTTATCTCTGGAGCCAATATATGTGGTTCCGGTGGCATCTTCCAGCCACACACTGCCGTCCTCATAATAATAATGAGGCTCAAAATAACCGTCCTGTTCGGTCCAGCCGGCATCATTGCCTTCCATCAGTTCACCGGAATCCGGGTCAGGGGCATAATTACCTTCCCCGATATATTCATCCTCGGAACCATTGCGGTACCAGTAATCTCCGTTTTCATCCTGCCAGATGTACTGACCGTCATCGGTTGGAGGGTCAGAAGCGAGGACCGGGACTGCAGATATGGAAAGAGCAATCGCGCCTGTTAAAAGAACTAAGATTTTTTTATGCATAGGCACCTCCTGATAAATTGCGCAGCAGTTAGCTGCTTACTATTCTTTGATCATAAATTTTTACAAATAAAAAAGATCTGTCTGTTAAGTACATTGTAACAGACAGATTCCGATATCTGGAAATGTGAAGAAAAAGAGACATTTACGGAAAGCTGCTTACAGGTCTGGAAATATGTTATCCGATCGTGAAAAGGCCGGCTTACCGGCAGGTAAAAAGATATCCCTTCCCATAAACCGAGACAATGTCATACTCATCGGTATCTTCGGCACCGATCTTGGTCCGGAGGTTAAAGATATGCCGCCGTACCGTGCTGGTATCTGTTCCTGCACAGCTACCCCATACCGCTTCGTAGAGCTCCTTTGCAGAAAAAATCTTCTCCTGGTTTTCTGCAAGGAGACGCAGCAGAGAGAATTCGGTCCGGGTAAGGCCTGTGTCGGCATTATTGAGATATGCATGGCCGTCCGAAAGATCCAGCCGCAGGCTGCCGATGGTGATCTGACGGGAGGACTGAAATTTTTCTTTTATTTTTTCTTCCATTCGTTTCTGGCGTTCCAGAAGCATCTGGATCACGGCCAGAAATTCATCGAAATTATAAGGTTTGGTGAGATAATAGTCGCCTCCCTGCTGAAGTCCTTCTACCCGATCCCGGATATCACTTTTTCCGGTGAGAAAAAGAACCGGATTCATGGTTTTTTCGCGGAAGCGGCGGCAGAGATCCAGACCGTTTCCGTCCGGAAGCATAATGTCCAGGATAAGAAGATCCGGAAGCTGTTCTTCAAGCTGATGACAGGCTTCGGCGGCTGTCTGTGCAGTGCGGACATCGTAGCCACGGCGCCGCAGCATACGGCAGTTGGTATTCAGCACCTGTTCTTCATCCTCGACCATAAGGATAAGTGATTTCTTTTCATTCATTTATGATTCCTCCTCCGGAAGTGAGAAGAACACCTGAGTTCCCTCGCCTTCTTTACTTTTCAGCCATATTTTGCCGCCATGGGCAGTGATGATCTGATGACAGACATAGAGGCCTATGCCGTGCCGCCAGTAATCCTTATCAGCGGAAACATAACCCTTGAGTGCGTTTTTTCGCATTTCTTCTGACATGCCGGTTCCGGTGTCGGAGACGCAGATGGTCTGCCAGCCCGGTTCGCCGGTAAGCGAAATGGTGATGGTTCCGTTTTGGGTGTGACGCTCTGCATTGGAGATCAGATTGGTGATAACCTGGATCAGCCGTTCCGGATCAGCAGAGATTTCCGGGAGTCCGGATTGTGTCGTAAGGACCAGCTGATTGTTCTTTGGGCTTGGATGACTGCAGTAGTCTTTTTTTACAGAATACAAAAGACCGGACAGATCTGATGGGACAAGGGAAAGGGCAAGCCGTCCCTGCTCAATGGAAACCGTATCCATCAGATCCAGCACGATCCGGTCAATCCGCATTACCGACTGTTCAATGGTGCGGAGATTTTCCTGCATAAGAGAGAAATCCAGGGGCTCTTCCTCAAGGAGCTCGGAGGTGTCCCGCGCGTGGAGGGAAATGGAACTCAGAGGATTTTTAATCTCATGGGCAACGGTGGTCAGGAAGGTGGACTTGGCATTATCAAGGGAGCGCAGTCGCAGATTCTGTTCCTCCAGAAGGAGCTGCTGCTGGTTATATTCCTTCAGATGAAAATAGAGAACACTGCCGCAGACAATACTTACAGAGACAAACGCCAGAAGGATATCTGCCAGCCGGTCTGCTTCCGTGGCAAAAGGAGTTACAGTGTCCGGGAAATGGTATGCAACCAGACACAGTCCCATATAAAGGAGGATCTCCAGCAGGGAAACGATTAGAGCGCGTCTTTTTTCCAGCATCAGCACGGTAAAAATAATAGCAAACACAAAGAATGCCGGCATGCCGCCACGATAACCGCCGCTGGTAAAAAACATCACCGGAAAAACGAGCAGAAAGATCACGACAATGGTGATCAGGTAGCAGCGCTGATATTTTCCACTGTAATAGGAATAAAGAAAAAGCCCTCCGGAGATTGCAACCAGCGCAAAATTGATCAGTACATTTCCCCAGGAACCGGTCCCGAGACTGAGAAAGGCCATGATCAGGCTGATCACAGTACCTCCCAAGGCGAGGATGTTGAACAGCCGGACGCGGAAATCAAGGGTGGGACTGAATAAAGAGTGAAAAATATTCCGGAGCTTCGGGTTTATATTGATAGGGATCACCTCCTGTTCTTTATGTAGGTTTGTATGCCTGCGGGCATCTTTCTTGTGGTGCTGTAATTATCGCAACTGTTATAATTGTATCATGCTGTCGTATAGTTGTGTACACAAAAAAATACATTTAATCCCGTTTTCCTATTGACATACTATGAATAGTAGGTTAATATAAGTGTCAACAAAAGAAAGGGAAGAGGCTATGAACGAATACGGCTTTAATACAGGACTGCTCCACGGCACCAACGAGAAATATCCGCAGGGAGCCACACAGGTTCCAATCTATCAGAGCAGCGCATTCCGACATGACAGCGCGGAAGACCTGGAGAAAATTTTTGACAATAAAAAAATGGGCTTCTCCTATACAAGGATCAACAATCCTACGGTAGAGTCCTTTGAGAAAAGAGTGACCATGCTGGAGGATGGGATCGGCAGTGTGGCCTGTGCTTCCGGAATGGCAGCGCTGACCAATGCGTTTCTGAACATTCTTCAGGCGGGAGACGAGATCGTGGCAGCCTGCGGACTGTACGGCGGAACCGTGGAACTGTTCGATGATCTGAAGCCTTTCGGGATTTCCGTAAAATATGTGAAAGAGAATAAGCCGGAAGCTTTTGAGGCAGAGATCACAGAGAAGACGCGACTTGTTTTTGCAGAGACCATTGGCAACCCAAAGCTGGATGTTACCGATATCCAGGCAGTTGCGGAAGTGGCACATAAGCATGACGTACCGCTGATCGTAGACAACACGGTGGCAACCCCGTATCTGATCCAGCCATTGAAGCTTGGAGCTGACATTGTGGTTCATTCCTCTTCCAAATATATCAATGGAAGCAGTGATGCCATCAGCGGTATTCTTGTCTGTGGTAAGGGTCTGAAATGGGACCCTGACCGATATCCGGGACTTGCTCCATACCGGAAATTCGGACCATTTGCATACATCGCCAAGCTTAGAAACGGACTTTTCCGGAACACTGGCGCGTGTCTTGCTCCGCAGAATGCTTTCCTTAATAACCTGGGACTGGAAACCTTGGGACTTCGAATGCAGAGACAGTGTGACAATGCACTGGAGCTTGCGAGATTTTTACAGGGCCTGGGTGGTGACATTGAAGTAAATTATCCGGGACTGGAAGAAAGCCCTTATCACGAAATTGCGGAAAAGCAGTTCAGGAATGGCTACGGAGCTATCGTAACCGTAAGAACCGGAAGTAAGGAGAAGGCTTTTTCCATTATTAATTCATTGAAGATCCCGCTGATCATCTCCAATATCGGAGATACGAAGACACTGGTGATCCATCCGGAATCCACCATCGCGGCACACATCTCCGACGAAGAGAAGCTGCAGTCCGGAGTATTCGAGGATCTGATCCGTATCAGTGTGGGAATTGAAGATATTGAAGATTTAAAAGAAGATTTCAAACAAGCGATAGAAAATAACCGATAAAATCTAAGAGCTGCACCAGCAGAGAAATGGAGAGTTCGTTATGGCAAAAGTAGATTACGCTACATTAAAAAAAGGTGGTTTCATGAGACAGAAGCAGAAAAATAATTTTTCTCTTCGTCTTGCCTGTGTAGGCGGTACACTTACCGCAGAAAACCTTAAGAAGATCGCAGAGGTAGCTGAGAAATACGGTGACGGATATGTACATCTTACTTCCAGACAGGGAGTTGAGATCCCGTTCATTAAATTAGATGATATTGATGATGTAAAGGATGATCTTGCAAAAGGCGGATGCAAGCCTGGTGTCTGCGGACCGAGAGTCCGTACAGTTACAGCCTGCCAGGGCAACGCTGTCTGTCCAAGCGGAAATATCAACAGCTATGACATTGCAGTGAAATTAAATGAAAGATATTTCGGAAGAGAGCTTCCTCATAAATTTAAATTCGGTGTTACCGGATGTCAGAACAACTGTCTGAAGGCAGAGGAGAATGATGTAGGAATCAAGGGAGCAGCTCAGGTCAGCTGGAAAGAGGACGCATGTATCCACTGTGGTGTCTGCGAAAAGGCCTGCAGAGAAAACGCCATCTCCTTTGAGGAGGACAAGCTGGTGATCGACACAGAGAAATGCAACTACTGCGGCAGATGTGCGAAATCCTGTCCGGTGGATGCATGGGATGTAAACGAAGCATATATCGTTTCCTTTGGCGGAACGTTTGGAAATCACATCAGCAAGGGACAGGAATTCCTTCCGCTGATCACCTCTGAGGAGCAGCTTTTCAGAGTGACCGATGCAGCGATCCAGTTTTTTGATGATCATGCAAATCCGGGAGAGCGTTTTAAATTTACCATCGACCGGGTAGGCGCTGAAAAACTTCAGGAAGTTTTGAAAGGAGCATACAATGGCTGATATTAAGATTGATGATACAGTAGATATTACCGATGTAGTTTGCCCGGTAACTTTTGTAAAAGCAAAAGTAGCACTTGAGGAACTGGACGACGGACAGATCCTGGCGATCAAAATGAACGATGGCGAGCCGGTACAGAATGTACCGAGAAGCGTAAAAGAAGAAGGACATCAGATCCTGAAACTTGAAGATAATGAAGACGGAACTTATACACTGATCGTAAGAAAAGTTGAAGAATAGGAGAACAGAGAAATGACAATCACAGTTGCAGGAAATAAAAAAGAGTACGAAGACGGACTGAAGCTTACAGAGCTTATTGAGAAAGAGGATATCGAAAGTCCTGAGTATGTAACCGTAACCATTAACGATGAATTCATCAGCAAAGAAGACGTTCCGAACACAGTTGTAAAAGACGGCGACGTTGTTGAATTCCTGTACTACATGGGAGGAGGCACAAGATAATGGCTTTTACAAATGAGCAGCTTGAGCGTTACTCCCGCCACATCATCCTGAAAGAGGTTGGAGTAAAAGGCCAGAAAAAGCTTCTGAATGCCAAGGTTCTTATCATCGGAGCCGGCGGACTTGGAGCACCGGCAGCCCTTTACCTTGCAGCAGCAGGTGTGGGAACCATCGGAATCGTAGATGCAGATGAGGTAGATCTTTCCAATCTTCAGAGACAGGTCATCCACACAACTGCAGATGTTGGCAAACTGAAAGTAGAGTCTGCGGCTGAGACCATGAGAGCCATCAACCCGGACGTTACCGTAAATACATATCACACGTTTGTGGATTCCAGCAATATCATGGATCTGATCAAAGATTACGATTTCATTCTGGATGGAACAGACAACTTCCCTGCAAAATTCCTGATCAACGATGCCTGTGTAATGGCTGAGAAACCTTTTTCACATGCAGGTATCATCCGTTTCCAGGGACAGCTGATGACCTACGTCCCGGGACAGGGACCATGCTACAGATGTGCATTCCAGAGCCCGCCACCAAAGGACGCCGTACCGACCTGTAAGCAGGCTGGCGTGATCGGAGCCATGGGCGGCGTGATCGGAAGCCTTCAGGCAATGGAAGCCATCAAGTACATCATCGGACAGGGTGATCTTCTTACAGGAAGACTTCTTACCTACGATGCGCTGAAGATGACATTCCGTACCGTGAAGCTTCCGAAGAATCATCATTGCCCGGTATGCGGCGATGATCCGACGATCACAGAACTGATCGATTATGAGCAGGCTGTGTGTGAGCTGAAGCATTAATAAACACTGATCACAGAAACGAAAAGGTGTCTGCTGGTGCAGATACTGTAAATAAGTATAGAAACCCATTGGAGGCCACGAAATGCTGAAATTAAAAAAAGAAGATTACGAAAAAATATTAGACCACTGCAGAAAGGGACTTCCCAATGAGTCCTGCGGCCTTCTGGGCGGGACCATTGAGGACGATGTAAAAACCATCGAGAAGGTGTATCTGCTGACAAATATCGATGAAAGCAACGAACACTTTTCCATGGACCCGAAGGAACAGCTGAGCGCGATCAAGGATATCCGTCAGAACGGATATCAGATGATCGGAAACTTTCATTCTCATCCGGAGTCTCCGTCAAGGCCTTCCGAAGAAGATAAACGACTTGCATTTGACCCGAACATAGAATATCTGATCCTCTCCCTTATGGATGCAGAAAATCCGGTGTTGAAGGCTTTTGGCGTAGATAAAGAGAAAAATGTAACTGTACATGAGCTTCAGATAACAGAGTGATGAGTATGAAAAACAGATTAAACACAAAGGAAATTACAACAGATGTGCTGATCATAGGCGGAGGTACCGCAGGCTGCTATGCGGCGCTGGTTCTCTCAGAACAGAAAGCCGGCAGGGTACTGATCGCAGAAAAAGCAAATATCAGACGAAGCGGCTGTCTGGCAGCAGGTGTTAATGCAATCAATGCCTACATTGTAAAAGGCCGCAAGCCGCAGGATTATGTAGATTATGCAACAAAGGATGCCGCCGGGATCGTAAGACAGGACCTTCTTCTTACAGCAGCGGAGAACTTCAACGAAGTTACCGCAAAAATGGAAAAACTTGGACTTGTGATCCTGAAGGATGAAAATGGCGATTATGTAGCCAGAGGAAACCGTAACATCAAGATCAACGGTGAAAATTTTAAACCACTTCTTGCTGATGCAGTTCATAAAGCTGAGAACGTAGACGTTCTGAATTATGTAAATATCACAGACCTTCTTGTAAAAGACGGACAGGTTTACGGAGCGGTTGGTTTCTCTATTATGGAAGAAACCGCATACATTATCCGGGCAAAGGCAGTTCTTGCTGCAACAGGCGGAGCGGCCGGACTTTATAAGCCGAACAATCCGGGATTTTCCAGACATAAGATGTGGTATCCGCCGTTTAACACAGGTGCCGGATATGCAATGGGAATCCTGGCAGGTGCGGAGATGACGTCCTTTGAGATGCGTTTTATCGCACTTCGCTGCAAGGATACCATTGCTCCTACGGGAACCATCGCACAGGGTGTCGGCGCAAAACAGATCAATGCAGCTGGCGAGATCTATGAGACAAAATACGGACTGACCACAAGCGAGAGAGTTTACGGAACAGTTCGGGAAAATCAGCTTGGCCACGGCCCGTGTTACCTGAAGACTACAGGGATTACGAAGGAACAGGATGAGGATCTTCTGAAGGCTTATCTCAACATGGCACCGAGCCAGACTCTGAAATGGATCGAAAGCGGAAAGAGTCCCAGCGAGCAGGATGTGGAGATCCAGGGAACAGAGCCGTATATCGTAGGCGGTCATACAGCCAGCGGCTACTGGGTAAATACAGGCCGTGAAACCACGGTAAAGGGGCTGTATGCAGCAGGTGATGTTGCAGGTGGATGTCCGCAGAAATATGTAACAGGAGCTCTTGCAGAAGGAAAGCTTGCAGCATTGGATATGGTGAAACAGTTTAAGGCCGGAACTCTGAAGGAAGCAGATATTCAGACTGAGACAGAGATTAAGGTTCAGGAAGGGGAAATTCTTTCTCAGTACGAAAAGTTCCGAAATGAAGACGCACCGGCATTTTCCGTGGAAGAGCTGGAAGAGGCTATGCAGAAAGTCATGGATGAATATGCGGGAGGAATTGCTTCTAATTATCAGTTTAATGAGAAGCAGCTTGCTCTTGCAGATGAAAAAATCCTTCAGCTTCAGGCTCTTGCCGAAAAAACAGCGGCAGCAGATATGCATGAGCTGATGTTTGCATACGAACTTCGTGAGCGTCTCATTGTGTGCCGTTCACTGATCGCTCATCTGAAAAACCGCAAAGAGACCAGATGGCATTCTTTTAACGAAAATCTGGATCATCCGGAAACAGATGAGAAATTTTATAAATATGTAAATTCGAAACTGGAAAACGGCGAGATCAGGATGATTTTTCGCGACATTGTAAAGGAGGACACATATGAGCATACGAATTGATCAGAAAAAATGTGTTGGCTGCAGAAAATGCAGTGAAGTATGTCCGGGAACCCTGATTGTCATGGAAGACAAAAAAGCCGTGATGAAATATCCGAAAAATTGCTGGGGCTGTGTTTCCTGTGTAAAGGAATGTAAAGCCGGTGCCATCGACTTTTTCCTTGGTGCGGATATCGGCGGGAACGGAAGTATCATGAATGTAAAAAGCGAAGGGGATATCCTTCATTGGATCATTACAAAAACGGACGGTTCTACATCCGTGATCGATGTGGATCGACGGAATTCGAATAAATATTAGACCAGAAGATAAGTGCTGCCGGTTCTGGCGGCCGGAACAGGAGGATGAGATCAGATATGAGTGGATTATCACATTTGGATGAGCTGGAAGCAGAGGCAATTTATATCATCCGTGAAGTTGCAGCAGAGTGCGAGAAGCCGGTAATGCTTTATTCTATAGGAAAAGACAGTTCTGTAATGCTTCATCTTGCAATGAAGGCTTTTTATCCGGAGAAACCGCCATTTCCGTTTCTTCACGTAAATACAACATGGAAATTTAAAGAGATGATCGAGTTTCGTGACAAAACCGCGAAGGATCTGGGAATCGAAATGCTTGAGTACATTAATCAGGATGGTGTGAAGCAGGGTATCAATCCTTTTGACAGCGGCTCCGCATACACAGATATCATGAAAACGCAAGCACTGAAGCAGGCTCTTAAGAAATATGGTTTCACAGCTGCTTTTGGCGGCGGTCGTCGTGACGAGGAGAAAAGCCGTGCAAAAGAGCGTATCTTCTCCTTCCGTAATGCAGAACAGGCCTGGGATCCGAAGAACCAGCGTCCGGAGATGTGGAAGCTTTATAATACGGAGATCAATAAAGGCGAAAGCATCCGTGTTTTCCCGATTTCCAACTGGACTGAGACGGATATCTGGCAGTATATTAAGAGAGAAAATATCCCGATCGTTCCTCTTTATTTTGCAAAAGAGCGTCCGGTTGTATACAGAGACGGCAACATTATCATGGTGGATGACGACAGAATGCGCCTGAACCCGGGGGAGGAGCCGCAGATGAAAAAGGTCCGTTTCCGTACTCTCGGATGCTATCCTCTGACAGGCGGTATCGAGTCTGATGCGGAGACACTGGACGAGATCATTGACGAGACCTTAAGCTCTGTGGAATCTGAGAGAACCACACGTGTTATTGATTCCGACGGCGGAGCTGCAAGTATGGAAAAAAGAAAGAGAGAGGGGTACTTCTAGGATGAGCGGATTACTGAAATTTATCACTTGCGGAAGTGTAGATGATGGAAAATCTACACTGATCGGTCATATTCTTTATGATTCCAAGCTTTTATATGCGGACCAGGAAAAAGCCCTTCTTCTGGACAGCAAGGTAGGTTCCAGAGGTGGTGCCATTGATTATTCTCTTCTTCTGGATGGCCTGATGGCAGAACGTGAGCAGGGAATCACCATTGATGTTGCGTATCGTTATTTTACAACCGATAAAAGAAGCTTTATCGTTGCGGATACTCCCGGACATGAGGAGTATACAAGGAACATGGCGGTTGGAGCTTCCTTTGCTCAGCTTTCCATTATTCTTGTGGATGCGAAGCAGGGGGTTCTGGTCCAGACAAGGCGTCATGCACGTATCTGCGCTCTGATGGGTATCCATCATTTTGTATTTGCTGTTAACAAGATGGATCTTGTTGATTACAGTGAGAGCCGTTTTAATGAAATCGTAAAGGATATCAATGAGCTTTCTGAGACTCTGGGGCTTCAGGATGTTGTGATCATTCCTGTCAGTGCTACAGAGGGTGATAACGTAACGAAGAAGTCTCCGAATATGCCCTGGTATACGGGGAAAGCTCTTCTGGAGCATCTTGAGACTGTGGATGTTTCAGAGGCTGAGAATGTCAGCGAGTTTTATCTGCCTGTTCAGCGTGTTTCTCGTCCAAACCATGAATTTCGCGGTTTCCAGGGTCAGATCGAGAGTGGCCGGGTTCATGTAGGCGATATCATCACAACGCTCCCAAGCAACGAGACAGCGGCTGTTAAGACGATCCTGGTGGGCAGTGACGATCGTGAGGAGGCTGTTGCCGGCCAGGCTGTTACGATTCAGCTGGATAAAGAGGTGGATGTAAGCCGTGGATGTGTTCTTACCAATAATAATGAGATCCCTGTTGCAAAGGGCTTTGAGGCTACGCTTCTATGGATGGATGATTCCAGGCTTGAAGTGGGCAAGGAGTATCTTGTGAAGCTTGGTACCAAGAAGATCGCAGGTGTGGTTAAGAGTATTGAGTTTAAGACGGATGTAAATACCGGGGAGCATCTGCATGCGGATACGATCGAGAAGAATGAGATCGCTCTTTGCAAAATCGGTCTTTCTGATAAGGTTGTGCTGGATGAGTTTAAGAGGAATAAGACTCTTGGTGAGCTGATCCTGATTGACCGTGTGAGTCATATGACTTCTGCATGTGGTGTTGTGGAATCGGTTGATACTGAGGGGGAGAAGCCTTATTTCCAGAAGGATGATGTGAAGGTTGGCGGTTATGTTTTTGAGGAGTTTTATTTTAACCTTGAGAATGCGCTGCTTTCCAAGGCGGATAAAGAGGTTAAGACTTATCATGTAGGGGATGTGGTGCCTGTTGAGGGTGACAGCTTTGAGTATCCGGGCTATTTTGATATTGTTTCTCTGGAGGATAGCGCGGCTGTTCTGATCCGTGATAAGAGGGTGCAGGATATTATTCCGCTGGATGAGTATGTGTTTATGGGGCTTCCTGTTGTGGATGAGAGAGGTTTTGCCCTGGAGATCCGCAGTAATGATGATTATCAGATGTTTTTGAGGGAGTTTGAGGCTGCTGATAATAAGTCGGAGTTTCATAATAAGTGGTTTAAGTTTGAGACTTACAGGAGGATTGTCTGCACGGATAATTTCTGGATGATCTGATGTTGGGTTACTTATAGTTTCTATAGTTATGTGTGTAAGAGGCTGCATGTGCGGCCTCTTTTCTTTGGGTGTTGCCGGATTTCGTGGTTTGACGGACGCCGAGGAGCTGGCATATGGGCGGGACAGGCTTCGTCGGTGGAAACTACTAAGACTCTGAAAGGTGGCTAAAAGCGTTTTCCAAAAGTCCGAACTCGCTGCGCTCAGACAGCGAACTTTTGAAAAACAACGCCACCTTCCAGAGCCTAAGTAGTTGTCACACCTCCTGCAGAGCGCCCCGCCCATATGCCAGCTCCTCGGCTGTGCACACAGGCCGGTTGCGGAAAGTGAACAGTTCGAGATAGTATTCAATGATGCATGGCAGTAGAGTGTCATATAGAAATTGTTCAGGAGGAATGTTGTATCTAAGAATCAGCTCGGCACAACGTTCCGGAATAATATCGGCTCAGACAGTAATTAGCTTGGCATAAGATTCCATAATAAAAGTCAGTCGCATTATATATCGAAGATGTAGCGCTTGTTCCGTGCCCAAGAGGGTGGGGGCAGGGAAGCCCTCGGACTTCGGAATTCTGAGATGGACTTCCCCTGCGCTGTCCACACGGACAGCGTGTCGTGCGTAGCCACCTGTCTAAGGGGATAATATGATTGGTCAATCGCGCTAAAATAAAATTAATGTAAAAAAATGAAAAAAAGGTGTTGACAAAACTTATATCTTTCGGATATAATTAACCATGCGTTTCGGATGAAAACACAGAAGAAATGCACTCCAATTTAATAAGAAATTATAAGTTCGGAGTCTGGAGAAGTACTCAAGAGGCCGAAGAGGTGCCCCTGCTAAGGGTATAGGTCGCTAACGCGGCGCGAGGGTTCAAATCCCTCCTTCTCCGTTATTTTTTTGAAAAAAATAAATTTTTCAAAAAAATGAAAAAACTTGTTGACAAACGCTTGTGGATGTGATAAAGTAAACAAGCTGTCAGCGAGACAGAGATTCATCAAAAAAGAGTTTGAAAAAAGTTGAAAAAAGTACTTGACAAACGATTTNAAGTGCTTGACAAACAAAAAGAGATGAGATAAAATAAACGAGCTGTCTGAGAGACAGACACAACAAACCTTGATAACTAAACAGTGAAACACATACGATTCTCGAAAATTTCTTTACATTTAAAGAACGGTTTAAACAAACCAAAAGCAGTAAAAACGAGAGATAGCCAAACGGTTGTCTTGAGTAAATGAATCAAACACTTCTTAAGCCTTTGGCTTAATCAGTGTGAGTCGCAATTAAGTTGATGCGAGCATCACTGAATTGCTAACACATTTTATCAGAGAGTTTGATCCTGGCTCAGGATGAACGCTGGCGGCGTGCTTAACACATGCAAGTCGAACGGGAATTACTTTATTGAAACTTCGGTCGATATGATTTAANAAGAACGGTTTAAACAAACCAAAAGCAGTAAAAACGAGAGATAGCCAAACGGTTGTCTTGAGTAAACGAATCAAACATTTTATCAGAGAGTTTGATCCTGGCTCAGGATGAACGCTGGCGGCGTGCTTAACACATGCAAGTCGAACGGGAATTACTTTATTGAAACTTCGGTCGATTTAATTTAATTCTAGTGGCGGACGGGTGAGTAACGCGTGGGTAACCTGCCTTATACAGGGGGATAACAGTCAGAAATGACTGCTAATACCGCATAAGCGCACAGAGCTGCATGGCTCGGTGTGAAAAACTCCGGTGGTATAAGATGGACCCGCGTTGGATTAGCTAGTTGGTGAGGTAACGGCCCACCAAGGCGACGATCCATAGCCGGCCTGAGAGGGTGAACGGCCACATTGGGACTGAGACACGGCCCAGACTCCTACGGGAGGCAGCAGTGGGGAATATTGCACAATGGGNGGAGACTGCCAGGGATAACCTGGAGGAAGGCGGGGATGACGTCAAATCATCATGCCCCTTATGATTTGGGCTACACACGTGCTACAATGGCGTAAACAAAGGGAAGCGAACCTGCGAGGGTGGGCAAATCCCAAAAATAACGTCCCAGTTCGGACTGTAGTCTGCAACCCGACTACACGAAGCTGGAATCGCTAGTAATCGCGGATCAGAATGCCGCGGTGAATACGTTCCCGGGTCTTGTACACACCGCCCGTCACACCATGGGAGTCAGTAACGCCCGAAGTCAGTGACCTAACCGCAAGGAAGGAGCTGCCGAAGGCGGGACCGATGACTGGGGTGAAGTCGTAACAAGGTAGCCGTATCGGAAGGTGCGGCTGGATCACCTCCTTTCTAAGGAAAAAGTAGAGAAAAGAAATGTGTTTTACTGTTGAGTTATCAAGGCAACTGAATAATGATATTTCTGGTAGCGATGCGCTTAGGGGACACACCCGTTCCCATCCCGAACACGACGGTTAAGACCTAAGCGGCCGATGGTACTGCACTGGAGACGGTGTGGGAGAGCAGGTGGCTGCCAGATCAAATGGGGATGTAGCTCAGTTGGGAGAGCACCTGCCTTGCAAGCAGGGGGTCGAGAGTTCGAATCTCTTCATCTCCACTGAAATCGAAAGATTTCAAGATGGGCTTATAGCTCAGCTGGTTAGAGCGCACGCCTGATAAGCGTGAGGTCGGTGGTTCGAGTCCACTTAAGCCCACTGGTTTAAATGAACCAGAACCCCGAAAAGTTCATAATCATGAGCAATAGGGCAAAGGTCCACTTAAGCCCACTCGGGTGTTAAGTATTAAAGCCCGATATTGTACCTTGAAAACTGCATACATGAGATTTGATTAAGTTAATCAAATATCCTTAAACGCAAAGTATTAAGAAATTAATGCAAACGCAAAGATAGGAAGACATCGATTTATCTGTTATTGAACAGAGTAATCAAACACATGTCGGAAGATACGAGAGTATCGGAAAACACGAGAATCAAGAGACCGCATCACCTACGCTAGGGTGATGAAGCGAAAGGTCAAGCAATAAGGGCACAGGGCGGATGCCTTGGCACTAAGAGCCGATGAAAGACGTGATAAGCTGCGAAAAGCTTCGGGGAGGAGCAAATATCCCGTGATCCGGAGATGTCTGAATGGGGAAACCCGCATGAGCAGACCTCATGCATCCATACGCCAATCCATAACGTATGGAAGGGAACCCGGGGAACTGAAACATCTAAGTACCCGGAGGAAAAGAAAGAAACATCGATTCCGTAAGTAGCGGCGAGCGAACGCGGAGGAGCCTAAACCGGTGTGCGTGCATGCCGGGGTCATGGACTGCATTTAAGATTCAGCGAAGTTAACAGAACGGTTTTGGGAAAGCCGGCCGGAGAGGGTGAAAGCCCCGTACGTGAAAGCAGAGCTGACTGAGCAGGATCCGGAGTACCACGAGACACGAGGAACCTTGTGGGAAGTAAGGGGGACCACCCCCTAAGGCTAAATACTACTTAGTGACCGATAGCGCATAGTACTGTGAAGGAAAGGTGAAAAGGACCCCGGGAGGGGAGTGAAAGAGAACCTGAAACCCTGTGTCTACAAGCTGTGGAAGTACTTTATATGTACGACCGCGTACTTTTTGTAGAACGGTCCGGCGAGTTACGCTTACTGGCAAGGTTAAGCACTTCAGGTGTGGAGCCGAAGGGAAACCAAGTCTTAATAGGGCCAGAGTCAGTAGGAGTAGACCCGAAACCGGGTGATCTATCCATGTCCAGGTTGAAGCTGCCGTAAGAGGTAGTGGAGGACCGAACCCACATCCGTTGAAAAGGGTGGGGATGAGGTGTGGATAGGGGAGAAATTCCAATCGAACCCGGAGATAGCTGGTTCTCCTCGAAATAGCTTTAGGGCTAGCCTCGGTGTGAGTCTTGCGGAGGTAGAGCACTGAATTTCCTAGGGGGCGTCAAAGCCTACCGAAGAATATCAAACTC
This sequence comes from Blautia massiliensis (ex Durand et al. 2017), assembly GCF_001487165.1. Lineage (GTDB taxonomy): Bacteria > Bacillota > Clostridia > Lachnospirales > Lachnospiraceae > Blautia_A > Blautia_A fusiformis. The sequence continues at coordinate 2,631,788 of NZ_LN913006.1, read as the reverse complement.
CGAATGCCGTGTAGATATCACCGGGAGTCAGACTGCACGAGATAAGTTGGGCGGTCAAAAGGGAAAGAGCCCAGACCTACAGTTAAGGTCCCAAAGTGCGCGTTAAGTGGAAAAGGATGTGGGATTTCGAAGACAACCAGGATGTTGGCTCAGAAGCAGCCATACATTCAAAGAGTGCGTAATAGCTCACTGGTCGAGAGGTCCTGCGCCGAAAATGTCCGGGGCTGAAACGCGCCACCGAAACTAAGGAATCTGAAAAGATTGGTAGAGGAGCATTGCATGCGGGAAGAAGCAGTACCGGAAGGAGCTGTGGACTGCATGGAAGAGAGAATGCCGGAATGAGTAGCGAGATAGAGGTGGGAATCCTCTAGGCCGAATATCCAAGGTTTCCAGGGTAAAGCTGATCTGCCCTGGGTGAGTCGGGACCTAAGGTGAGGGCGAGAGCCGTAGCCGATGGACAACAGGTTGATATTCCTGTACTGCAGTATGACAGAACTGTGGGGACACGTAAGGAGAGCGGGAGCCGGGAATGGAAAGCCCGGTACAAGCGAGGTACCAGTATGGTAGGAAAATCCGCCATGCAATGGGAAGACGTGATGTGGAGCGAAGATTAGTAGCGAAGCCCGTGAGCCATGCGTCAAGAAAAGCCGCTATCGTTTATACTGTACCCGTACCGTAAACCGACACAGGTGGATGAGGAGAGAATCCTAAGGCCGGCGGAAGAAGTATTGCCAAGGAACTCGGCAAAATGGCCCCGTAACTTAGGGAGAAGGGGTGCCTGCGAGAGCAGGCCGCAGAGAATAGGCTCAAGCAACTGTTTAGCAAAAACACAGGTCTATGCGAAACCGAAAGGTGAGGTATATGGGCTGACGCCTGCCCGGTGCTGGAAGGTTAAGAGGAGAGGTTAGCGGTAACGCGAAGCTTTGAATTTAAGCCCCAGTAAACGGCGGCCGTAACTATAACGGTCCTAAGGTAGCGAAATTCCTTGTCGGGTAAGTTCCGACCCGCACGAAAGGCGTAATGATTTGAGCGCTGTCTCGGCAATACATCCGGTGAAATTGAAGTGCCAGTGAAGATGCTGGCTACCCGCGCCAGGACGGAAAGACCCCATGGAGCTTTACTCCAGTTTGGCACTGGGGTCCGGTGTTGCATGTACAGGATAGGTGGGAGGCTGAGAAACGGTAACGTCAGTTGCCGCGGAGCCGCTGTTGGGATACCACCCTTGTGATATTGGGCTTCTAACCAGCCGCCGTAAACCGGCGGTGGGACAATGCCAGGCGGGGAGTTTGACTGGGGCGGTCGCCTCCGAAAGGGTATCGGAGGCGCCCAAAGGTTCCCTCAGAATGGACGGAAACCATTCGAAGAGTGCAAAGGCAGAAGGGAGCTTGACTGCGACACCGACGGGTGGAGCAGGTACGAAAGTAGGGCTTAGTGATCCGGTGGTATTAAGTGGGAATGCCATCGCTCAACGGATAAAAGCTACCCTGGGGATAACAGGCTTATCACTCCCAAGAGTTCACATCGACGGAGTGGTTTGGCACCTCGATGTCGGCTCATCGCATCCTGGGGCTGTAGTAGGTCCCAAGGGTTGGGCTGTTCGCCCATTAAAGCGGTACGCGAGCTGGGTTCAGAACGTCGTGAGACAGTTCGGTCCCTATCCGGCGTGGGCGTAGGATATCTGAGAGGAGCTGTCCTTAGTACGAGAGGACCGGGATGGACGGACCGCTGGTGGACCGGTTGGCTTGCCAAAGCCATGGCCGGGTAGCCAAGTCCGGAAGGGATAAACGCTGAAGGCATCTAAGCGTGAAGCCCCCCTCAAGATGAGATATCCCATTCTTATGAAGTAAACCCCCTTGAAGACGACGAGGTAGATAGGGCAGAGGTGGAAGTGTGGTAACACATGGAGCTGACTGTTACTAATCGGGTGAGGGCTTGACCAAGAAACGCAGGTTAAGAATTGATTCAAAGAGTTTGATTAACGATCAACAAGCATGTATGTAGTTTTTAAGGTACAAACCTTAAAATGGCCCAGTGGCTCAGTTGGTTAGAGCGCCGCCCTGTCACGGCGGAGGTCGAGAGTTCGAGTCTCTTCTGGGTCGTTACAGCTTAGCTGTAATGAATTAAATATGGGATCTTAGCTCAGCTGGGAGAGCATCTGCCTTACAAGCAGAGGGTCATAGGTTCGAGCCCTATAGGTCCCATAGATTATGGATGGATTCCCGAGTGGCCAAAGGGGGCAGACTGTAAATCTGTTGGCACCGCCTTCGAAGGTTCGAATCCTTCTCCATCCACTTAAATGCCGATGTGGCTCAATTGGCAGAGCAGCTGATTTGTAATCAGCAGGTTATCGGTTCGAGTCCGATCATCGGCTTTTAACATTTAATAACGCGGGGTGGAGCAGTCTGGAAGCTCGTCGGGCTCATAACCCGAAGGTCATAGGTTCAAATCCTGTCCCCGCTACTTATGCCCAGATAGCTCAGTTGGTAGAGCAGAGGACTGAAAATCCTCGTGTCGCTGGTTCGATTCCGGCTCTGGGCATGTTTTAATGTAAAACATACGAACGGCTGGTTAGAAAAAGCCTGGGCATGTTTTAATGTAAATATGGGGTATTAGCTCAGTCGGTAGAGCACTTGACTTTTAATCAAGTTGTCCGGGGTTCGAATCCCCGATGCCTCACTTTTTAAGTGGATCAGATAAATTCCCATTTATTGCTCAAGGCAGTAGGTGGGAATTTTGTTTTATATCTGTGCGAGTATAGTATAAAGGAAGACGGTTACGTTGTGATTCAGCGTAACCGTCTTTTTTATATCATAGAAAATTACGTACTGACGAACGAATCAGCAGAGTCATCGAGTAGGATTTCAATGGTAGGATATGTCAATGCGATAAAAAAATTATTATGGACATTTTCGACAAAAAATGTTCACTTTGCGACAAATTTGACAAAGTTCAAGAGATAAAAATGTTATATAATTAGAGCATAGCTGTACAGTATTAAGACTTTATCATAAGAATGAGCAGGAAATCTGTTATGATCAGGATTACCAGGAAGACAATACAGATGGTCATAGAATAGATATTCTGGATCTGGTTTGGATTCTGCGGATCACATTTAATCTGAACATGCTTTCCGGGGGCTTTGCCGAGGCGTAAAAACTCGATTCGGTCAGCTGTGTAGTCTTGTTCCTTGTAGGTGTAAGAGTACTTCACATAGTTATGATAATTGGAACTATGAGGCTTGTTAGGATTATTTGAGCGGCTGACAGATGATATAATAGCATCTACAGGTACGTAATCATGATATTTTATGGCGGAACAGATAGTTATTGCCAGAAAAAAAACAGTTCCGATTACGCAGCAGCCCAGAATAACCGGTAAAATTTGGCGTGCTTTTGGATTTACGGTGACACTCATGATTTTTCTCCTTTCTTGGTTGATAGTCTGATAATTTACGGGGAATTAATTATAAATGATTTCGAATGATCTCGAAAATTTATAATTGATGAACATTATAGCATAGTACAGCAGAAGGGAAAAGTGCTTATGAAGAGAAAAAGTGCATCAAAAAAATTGCTGCCGCTGATGCTGATCCTGATGTTGATCTTAGGAATCAGCATGCCAGCAAATGCAGCTGCAAATCCCAGACTGAACAGTACAAAAAAGGTTTTGTACGTGGGAAAAACATCACAGTTAAAGGTTGTAAACTGGAAGAAAGCCGTGAAATGGTCTTCTTCCAATAATAAAGTTGTAAAGGTTTCGTCAAAGGGAAAGATAACGGCTGTGAAGACCGGAACCGCAACAGTAAAGGCCAGAATTGCCAAAAAGACATTAACCTGTAAGGTTACAGTAAAAAGCCCGGGAATGTCAGTGAAAAAAGCCGTATTGTATGTAAAGGGAAAAAGTCTGCAGTTAAAAGTAAACGGTGTTTCGGGAAAGACGGTATGGAGTTCTGCCAATAAAAAAATCGTTAAAGTCAGCTCTAAGGGAAAAATAACAGCAGTAAAAACCGGAACAACCGTGGTTAAAGCTAAAATAGGAAAAAAAGTATATACCTGTAAGGTTACTGTAAAAAATCCTTATCTGTCTGCAAAGAGCTTAAAATTTGTATGGGGAACAGCGAATACATCCAGGAAACTTTCGATAAAGGGTGATGTGATCAAAACTGCCTCAAGTTCAAATACAAAGGTTGCCAAGGTAAAAAAAGATGGTACGGTTTCTGTAACAGGAACAGGAACATGTACAGTAACCTTTAAAGATTCCAAGAAGAGAACATATCGATGTAAGATAACAGTTGTGAAACCAACACTGAAAAATCAAAAAGCTACTCTGGAAGAAGGGGAAAGTATCCAGCTTGGTTTTAAGGAAAAGGGTGTTAAAGTAAGCTGGTCATCTGCTGATCAGAAAATTGCAACAGTAACAAAAACAGGTGTTGTCCAGGCAGTCGGAGAGGGAAATACATCGATCGTTGCCAAAGTAAAAGGAATAAAAATCTTTGCAAGGATTTTTGTTACGAAAAAATACGTGCAGGATTCCGGACATGAATACACCAGAGGTGAATGGGTAAAACTTCTTCTGGATAAAGTTGGCTGCAAGTATGAAGAGCAGTTTGATAGCAAAAATTATTATTATGCTGATACCAGAGAAAATGAAAATGGAATCGCAGCAGAAATTGCAAAAACTATGGGAATCATTCCCGATGAAACCGATGAGCAGGATGTTCCATATTTTTATCCTGACGAATATGCAACAAGAGAGTTTGCCGCATATACAGCAGTAATGCTTATGGGATATGAAACTACGGATGAAGAACCGACATGTGCAGATGCGGCTCAGATCAGGTATAAAAATGTTGTAGCTATTGCACTGAAAAAGAATATGCTGTCTCTGAATGGAGATACCTTTGAACCGGAGAAGGCAATTAACGGAAATGATGCAGCTCAGATCTTAAAAGCTATCGACCAGATCACTGAGGACTCAGTAATCGATGAGAATTATGACAGCAAGGTTACCTATGCAACAAATGTAGTTGAAGTCAAAGATACTTCCAAAAATATATACAATGTTGTCCAGAACAGTGACGGAACTTATACGATCACAGTAAAAGATGGAAATGCTTATAAAAATCTGGAAACCGGAAAGGTTGTACTGTTTTCTGCAAAGGAAATGGGAACAGATACAGATATTGCATTAAAAGTCCAGAATATCACAAAGGACGGACTGGGCCGTCTGATCATTAAGGCCGGCAAACCGGATGATATTTCAGAGGTTTACAAATCAATTGATTTTGAAGGTGCAGGAATTGCAGATCCGGAAAATATGCAGGTAACTGCAGAGGGCGTTCAATATGAGTATATTCCGGAAAATTCAAGTGAGGTGCCGGCAGGAGGACTTACTCTCGGCGGAAGTATTCCGGTTCCAGGTAAATTGAAATTTGATCTTAATCATAAATTTAATGATAAGGTGAAGCTATCCGGTTCTGTTGCTGTTACGATTCCGGATGTAAGCTGTAAGCTGGATGCCGGATTTAGCTGGGGAAAGATAGAGGTAAGGCATTTTATTGCGTCAGTTACAGGAAAAGCTGATTTCGAAGGCGGACTTTATATAAGTGGCGTGAATTCAGAGCAGCAGATCAAACATGCAAGTGGAACTATGGAAACAGTCAGCGATGTACTTGAACTGGGACGAGTTCCTATAAAGCTTGGTACAACTGGTCTTTCTGCAGATCTGGTGGTTTCTCTGTTTTATGATGTGTCCGGGCAGTTTGTTGTGAAATATTCCGTTGAAGCAACCGGCGGATATGAATTCAAAGATGGAAATGGAAGATTTATCCATGATTTCAGTCAGACTTTGACACCGGTCACAATAGAAGGATCTGCGAAATGCGGTCTTCAGTTTGGATTAAATCTGACTGCATTGGAGACATGGGATCTGGCAGGAATTGATATTAAGGTAGGACCTGCGGCAAAGGCAAGCGTATCCTATACAGTTCGTGATGCCGGAAATGTGCTTTGTTCTGATGTAAGAACCTATATTTACGCAGCGGGTGAGTTGAATCCGGATACGGTGGTCGGAAAGTTCCTGAAAACGGTATGGCATTATACGTTGTCCAAGGATTTTCTGTCTGATGATGACGATAATCCACTAAAATTGAAGGTTCATTTTGAAAATGGAACACTGGTAGATAAATGTACAGTCGGAGCCGGAAGCATTGAGGGAAGCGTTTTGGATTCAAACAGTAAAGCTCCTGTAAAAAATGCCAGCGTGGAAGCATATTCCGGAACAGTCAAGGTTGAAAAAACTTTCACGAAAGAAGATGGAACTTATTCATTTAATGATCTTGATGAAGGAATCTACAAAATTGTTGTCACAGCAACCGGTTACCAGAAATATGAAAGCAGTTCCATGGGAGTATCAGCGAACCAGATCACATACGCAGAATCTTTCCTGATGGTATCCAGAGCAGAAGCCGGAGATGGTGAGCTGAGTGGAAGATTTATTCATTCCATGACCGGTGGAAATATAGAAAATGTAACTTATGAATTACGTAAGGGCTGGGATAATGTGATCGGAGAAACTGTGAAAGAAGGCGTATCAGCAGATGGAACCTATACGTTGACCGTGCCAGCCGGAAACTATACGCTGAATGCAAGCAATGAAGATTTTGTTTCTGCCCATATCAATGTTGTAGTTCAGGCAAATGCATGCAGTGAACGTGATGTAACAATGTCACCGACCAATATCAGTGCAGGAGATGAGGGACTTCTTCAAATCGTGCTTACATGGGGAGAAACTCCGCGAGATCTGGATTCTCATCTGCTGGGACCTGCTGATGAAAACGGAGATGACTACTTCCATGTATACTATAGGGATAAAAATGCATATTCAGAGGATGGAGATGTAATAGCAAATCTGGATCTGGATGATACAAGCAGCTATGGACCGGAAACAACAACCATATACAAAGGCTTCACCGGAAGAAAATATAGCTTTTATGTATACGATTATACAAATGGTGAAGATGATGCGAGTACAGAATTATCTGCTTCGTCAGCCAAAGTAACCGTTTACCGGGGTGGAAAACAGATCTACCAGGCAAATGTACCGGTTAACAGGGAAGGATACCTGTGGCATGTATTTGACTATGATGTGCAGTCAAACAAGCTTATGCCAGTCAATACCTTTGTATATGATTATGAAGTGCCGGAAGCAAATGCAATGGAAGATAATTCAGGCATTATTTCAGAAACAGAAGCCCTTGAGATCATCCGAAACAGTGAAAAGAAAGTTGAAGAAGAGAGCAGCGAGGAACTCAATATGAGTTCTGAAGAAGGAAAGACGGACGATAATACTGAGGAAGAGATATTTGATGATTCCAGTGAAGAGCCGGAGATATCAGAAAGTGGTGATACGGCTGAAGTAATTGAGTTTCCGAAGGACTCTGAAACGGAAGAAGAAAATGACGGAACAGAAGAGGATAGTGAGCGTGCGGAGGAGCTGCCGGTGGAAGATATTTATGAGGGATCAGAGGAGTTAGGTCTGGCAGGATAAAAATGTACTGTGATCGAACAGATCTCGCTGTTTGTGGCAGTACGCATATTCGGGCCCCATATGCCGGCACCGGAGGTAACGATGTTGTGCATAGTCCCCTTTTTCAGGTAGCCGCAGGAATTTTCCCAGATCAGGCCGGTGATGATGTTCAGAGGGAACAGCTGGCCGTCATGAGTATGGCCGCAGAGATCAAGGTCTGCGCCTGCGGCTGCCACTTCATCCAGCTGACCGGGCTGATGATCCATAAAAATAATCGGGAGTGTTTTGTCAAGGTAGGCTGTAAGCTGGTCAGGATCCTTACGGGTATCGGACATTTTTCGGCAGCGTGAAGGATCCTTACGGCCTGTCAGATAAAACCGTTTATCTATGAGGACGGTTTCGTCATCGAGAAGCCGGATGTTGGCAGATTCCAGAAAATTCCGCATTCTGGGATCATCATAATCTTTTTTTGCATTGCGGAAGGTAAAACCGGCCAGAATCGGTTCGCTGAGATCATGGTTGCCCCAACAGGCATAAACGCCGTATCTGGATTTCAGCGAACGGAGAATGGCCGCTGTTTTTTTCGGGTTTTTGATCCCTTCATATTCGTTATCAAAAATATCGCCTGCAATACAGATCAGATCCGGATCTTCGGCGTTGATCTTTTTTACAAGAAGCCCGGCATGTTTTTCTCCGATACTGTAACCGAAATGAATGTCTGCGAGCAGGACGATCTTCAGGGAGTCCATTCCCTTCACCTGCTTGTCTATTTTCACATCATAAGTTTTTGTCTTAATATTCCACTGATTAAAAATCCCATAGAGACTGACACCAATGATCAGAAGGGTGCAGACAGCGCCTGTGACTACGAAGGCTTTCCGGGAATACATCCAGGCCGGATGAAGTGTATGCTTCAGGATCAGTCTGCAGAGATCTGTAGTTACGATTACGATCAGGATGTAAAGAAATGTTCCCTGAAAATAATTTGCCGTATTTTTCAGGAAGCGATGGAGCGCAGGGGGCTTCCGGATGAGAAAACAGGTCAGAAGAGAAGTGGACAGAAAAATATAAACACCTGCAAAGCATGCCCGGAACGCAAAGGTCTGAAAAAAATGAGTGCAGGCACCCATCCACAAAATCATCCAGCGGACGATATAAATATTAATGAGAATATATAATGGTGCGAGAAAGATGGCAAGCATGGTGTGTGATACCTCCATTCGTGGCAAGCAATAAGCGGTGAGCAGGACTGATCGCTGCAGATACTTTTGGGATTGATATATAGCGATTGATATATAGCATTTCCATAAATTACTGCAGCATGTTCGGAATAACTTTTTTTGATGCATTGATTCATAGAACTGCTATAGTATACAGCAAATAATAATTTTTGGCAAAAGAACATATATTAGGAAAAAGAACGCTTATGGTGTTTTTATGAAAAAATATGCGCTTCTTCGATATTGTCTGGTGTTTTTAGCAATTGTTCTTCCTTATTTTTCGGCGGCAACCATTAATGGACCGGAGAGGGTCCTGGCAGAGAGGGTGCCGGATATGGAAGAATATCTCCCGGTCATTGTTTTTTCGCAGATTTCCCCGGATATGAAAAAAGAAACCATAAAAGCGCAGACTGTGATCGCACGGTCGAATATTCAAAGGTGGCTGGGTGAGGGGAAAAATCTGGCAGAGATCCTGAGGGAAAACGGAAGTACAGAGGAAGTCTGGAGATATTTTTTTGCAGAAAAAAGGCAGATCTATGAGCAGGCAGCAAAAGAGACGGATGGACAGGTACTTACATATGAAGGAAAAGTGAGGCTGACTCCCTGGCATAAGAGAAGCGCAGGGAAAACCCGCAGCGGGGAAGAAGTTTTTCATGATGAGGCGTATACATATCTGAAATCGGCAGATAGCAGTGAGGACAAAAAATCTCCGGATCGTATAAAAATCGTGGAAATTCCTGCGGGGCAGCTTTCCGGGGAGCTGAAGATCAAAAAACGGGACAGTGCCGGTTATGTGACAGAGCTTACGATTGGGGAAACACTTCTGGAGGGAGAAAGCTTTGCAGCGGGAATGGGACTGGAATCCGCGAATTTCAGTTTGAAGAAAAAGGATGATATTTATTATCTGCGAGTGCGTGGCAGCGGTCATGGTGTGGGATTTTCCCAGTTTGGTGGAAATGAGATGGCAAAAAACGGAAGCAGTGCGGAGGAGATCCTGAAAAAATATTTTCCGGAGATGGAGCTGAAAGCTGAGGATTAAAGAAAGTCAGGCATCCGAAGCAACGTCTGATAAAAAAATATTCAAAAAATGAATAGACAGCCATATTCTGGACACTCTATAGATATAGAAATGGTGACCGAAACGGCAGCTTTACTGTTTTTTCTGTTACTGAAAATGAACATATCAGACAGAGGTGGAAAGAATATGAAAAGTAAAATTGTGAGAGGTATTATCAACGGAGGTGTTCTGGCAGCAGTGGCGGCACTTGGGATTACTGTTTATCAGCTTGGAACAAAGCCCATCGCAGAAAATCCCCAGGAGGAAAATTCTGTACAGGTAGAAGAGACCGGGCTGGAAGAAGAGCTTTCGGACGGGGAAAACGCAGAGGATGCGGCAGCTGCCGGAGATGGCTGGCAGGATGTAGCACAGGATGAGATCTCTGATGGAGAAACCGGAGATGAAGCAGGTCTGTCAGGAGCTTCAGAAGCCGGAGCAGATGGAGTGACAGGAAGCATCCGTGAGACTGCAGGAAGTGGTACAGCCGAAAATGCAGCGGCAGATGCAGATAATGGAAGTGGTACGGAGGATAGGAGCGTGTCTGCGGCAGCAGGTGCAGACAGAAGCCGCACAGATGGCACTGGAAATACAGCAGATAATGCCGGAAATACATCGGCAGAGGGAGCGGTGAATAACGGAGCTGGAGCTTCCACAGATACCGCAGAGACCTCAGCTGTCGGAATTGCGGCACAGGCTTTGGATTTTACGGAGGATTCCATTATGGAATGGCCGGTCAGAGGAACGGTTCTTGTGGATTACAATATGGATGAAACCGTATATTATCCGACTTTGGATCAGTATCGTGTGAGCTCTGCCATTGCTTTGCAGGCAGTGGAGGATGCGCCGGTGTATGCGGCGGCAGATGGCCAGGTGCTTTCTGTTGTACAGGATGCCTGTACGGGAACGACTGTGACTATGGAGCTGGGAAATGGTTATCAGGCAGTATATGGGCAGCTGAAGGACCTTACTGTGGCAGAAGGTGACACAGTAAAGGAGGGCGAAGTGATCGGAAATATCAGCGCACCTACCAAATATTATTCTGTAGAAGGCCCGAATCTTTATTTTGCAATGAAAAAGGATGGCGTGCCGGTAGATCCGTTTGAATATCTGGAATGACAGGGAAAACCGAAAAATAGATATGCCGGGGAGATTTTTAGGAACAGAGTATGGAGGATACGGGATGGGAGGTATATGCATCCCGTATCCTCTGTGTTGTGAAGCGTATTAGTGAGAACGGAGTGAGCAGTAATAAAAATTTCCATTTACATAGGAAAAGAAGCTTTTTTACCGGAAAGAAACCGTGTATAATCTATATTATAAATATGCATACAAGGACAGATATAACAGGACAAAAGAAGAGGTACATAAGTTATGAACATTAATGAAATAGCTAGGCTTGCCGGAGTTTCCAGAGCTACGGTATCCAGATATCTGAATAATGGATATGTCAGCAGTGAAAAAAAGGAAGTCATCCGCAGGGTGATCCAGGAGACAGGATATCAGCCATCCTCCCAGGCACAGACACTGCGGACCAAAAAAACCAGTCTCATCGGTGTCATCCTTCCAAAGATCAATTCAGATACCATAAGCCGTGAGGTGACAGGGATCAGTGATATTCTTACACGGAGAAGATATCAGCTTATTCTGGCCAATACCAATAATGATGTGGAAGAAGAGCTGAAATACCTTTCTCTGTTTAAAGAACGTCAGGTGGACGGAGTGGTTTTTATTGCTACCATGTTTACCAGAAAGCATAAACAGATGCTGAAGGATTATAAGGTACCGATCGTGATCCTGGGACAGCATCTGGACGGATATCCATGTATTTATCAGGATGATCATAAAGCAGCTTTTCAGGTCACGGAGAAGCTGGCGGAGAAGGGGAAAAAGTTTGCCTATATCGGCGTTACAGATAAGGACGAGGCAGTTGGTGCCTGCAGGAAAAAGGGTTTTATGGATGCTATCCATAAAGCTAAGCTGGAGGTCGTGCCGGAGAGGATGAAGATCGGAAGCTTTACCATGGATTCCGGGTATGAGATGGCGAAGGAGCTTTTTGAGGAGGAGCCTTCCATAGATTCTCTTGTGTGTGCTACGGATACTATGGCGGTGGGAGCCATGACTTATTTGAAGGAGATCGGGCTTCGCATTCCCGAGGATGTTCAGATCGCAGGGATTGGGGATGGAGTTCCGGGTAAGATCGTGGAACCGAAGCTGACAACGGTACATTTTTATTATAAGACCAGCGGAATGGAGGCAGCAGCCATGCTGGCTGATCTTATTGAGAACGATACCGGGATCAGCAAGGAAATAAAAATGGGATGTGAGCTTGTGGAACGGGAATCTCACAGGTAACAGAGAATATCCTCGCAGACAGAGGAAGAAATTATAAGTTATTGTGGAACAGGAGCAGATCTTTTGGGAGAAAAAGACCTGCTTCTTTTTTGTGTGGTGCTGTGTTATGGCTGAGCAAACACAGAAAAATGCCAGATTTTTTCTGCGATACCTTGACTGGTTTGTCTGTTTTGCATCTGTTCTTATGGAATATGTACAATTTTGACCGAAGAAATTTGTGCGATGTTGCGGATTTACAAATAATAATGCAGTAGTTATAATACAAGTAAGATATGAGAACGATTCCACATAAGAACACAAGCAACGACATAAAACAAACCATTGAAAAGTGCTAAAATCATCAAAAAACTTAAAAAAATGGAAAGATTACCGTTCCTTGTATGAATAGATATATGAAATCAATCTCATAAATAAATGAAAAACAATGGATCAGAGATAATAAATCCCGGGAAGTTGAAGAAAGAACAGACAGATCTGATCCGAAGAAAGGGAAAGCAGAAAGAGATGACTGTCCGGGAACAGTAGCAGAAAAGGAGGAAGGACATGGATTACAGAAAGACAGCACAGGAAATCTATGATCATGTAGGAAAGAAAGAAAACATCATTTCCGCGGCGCACTGTGCAACAAGGCTTCGTCTGGTCATTGCGGATAATGACAAGGCGGATAAGGAATATGTAGAGAATATCGATGGTGTGAAGGGCGTGTTTTTCGCACAGGGACAGATGCAGATCATCCTGGGAACAGGAGTTGTAAACAAAGTTTATGATGAATTTATCCAGATCGCCGGAATATCAGAGAGTAGTAAGGATGAGCTTAAGAAGGTGGCAGCATCCAAGGCTAATCCGATACAGAGACTGATCAAGACACTGGGAGACATTTTTGTCCCGATCATCCCAGCTATCGTAGCCAGCGGATTTTTGATGGGAATCATGGAAGCCCTGAACTTCATGGTAAACAACGGCTTCCTGAATATTAACACCAATGGTTCCATTTATGTATTTGCACAGCTTTTCAGTAACACAGCGTATACATTCCTGCCGATTCTTATCGCTTACAGTGGTGCGAAGGTATTTGGTGCCAACCCTTATCTGGGTGCGGTTATCGGTATGATCATGATCCATCCAAATCTGCAGAATGCCTGGACTGTTGCAACAGAGGGTGTGCAGGCAACGCAGAAGGTATGGTTTGGACTTTACTCCATTGACATGGTGGGATATCAGGGACATGTGATCCCGGTTATCATTGCAGTATGGGTACTGGCACAGATCGAGAAAAGACTTCATAAGATCGTACCTGCAATGTTCGATCTTTTTGTAACACCACTTGTCAGTGTTTTTGTAACCGGTTATCTTACACTTTCCATTATCGGACCGATCTTCGTAGCTGTTGAGAACGGACTTCTGGATGGAATCCAGTGGCTGATCGCACTGCCATTTGGAATCGGAAGCTTTATCATGGGTGCCTTTTATGCACCGACTGTTGTTGCTGGTGTTCATCACATGTACACTATCATTGACCTTGGACAGCTGGCCAAATTCGGCGTTACCTACTGGCTGCCACTTGCATCTGCAGCTAACATTGCACAGGGTGGTGCAGCTCTTGCTGTAGGCCTGAAATCCAGAAATCAGAAGATCAAATCCATGGCTGTTCCTTCTGCCTTAAGCGCATGCATGGGAATCACAGAGCCGGCAATCTTCGGTGTAAACCTCCGCTTCGGAAAGCCGTTTATCATGGGCTGCCTGGGTGGTGCATGCGGAGCACTTTTTGCCTCCATTAGCAGTCTTGGTGCCACAGGAACAGGTGTTACCGGTATCTTCGGAATCCTGCTGTGCTTGAATAATCCGGTTTCTTATATACTCATGTTTGTCATCGCATTTGGTGTGGCTTTTGTACTCACATGGATGTTCGGATATAAAGACGAGGTACAGGAAACAGCTGGGAAAAATATTGAAACAGAGAAAAAGGCAGGTGCTCCGGCAGAGAATGCTGAGATGAAATCTGCGGAGAAAAAAACAGCTGAGAGCGGTGTGCAGACCCTCTACAGCCCGCTTGAGGGAACTGCAATCCCGCTTTCAGAAGTAAAGGATGCAACCTTTGCATCTGAAGTCCTTGGAAGGGGCATGGCAGTGATTCCGTCCAAAGGTGAAGTAAAAGCACCCTGTGACGCTACGGTTTCTACAATTTTTGACACAAAGCATGCCATCGGGCTTGCGACAGAAAGTGGTCTGGAGCTGCTGATCCATATCGGCGTTGATACCGTTGAGCTTGGCGGTAAATTCTACACCGCTCATGTAAAGGACGGTGACGTGGTCAAAAAAGGCCAGACACTGATCACCTTTGATATGGATGCTATTAAGGCAGCCGGCTATGATGTGACCACACCGCTGATCGTAACCAATACCGATGATTATGAAGAAGTAAAAATGTTTGCAGAAGGAACAGTAAATAATGGTTCTGAAGTACTGGAGGTAAAATAAAATGAGTTCTCTGACCAAGGTACTTGCAGAGGAAGTGCGAAAAATCGAGGAAACGGCAGCAGTTGATAGGACGATGCAGACAAACCGTCTGACCCATCATCTGATGCCGCCTGTGGGATGGCTCAATGACCCGAACGGATTATGCTGGTACAAGGGAAGATATCATGTGTTTTTCCAGTATTCTCCGTTTGAGGCCAACGGTGGACTGAAATTCTGGGGACATTACTCCAGTGAAGATATGATCAGCTGGAGATATGAAGGGGTTCCGCTTCTGCCGGACAGCATTTATGACTGTCATGGTGTTTACTCAGGCTCTGCCATTGCGGAGAAAGATAAGCTTCATCTTTTCTACACAGGAAACATCAAGATGGATGGAGATTATGATTATATCAATAACGGAAGGCAGTCCAGCACTCTTCATGTGGAGAGTGCGGACGGCCTTCATTTCGGAACAAAGGAGGTTGCAGTTTCCTGCGAGGATTATCCGGAGAATTACACCTGTCACATCCGTGACCCGAAGGTCTGGAAGGAGGGGGAAGAGTACCGGATGATCCTTGGCGGCCGTCAGAAAAGCGACCATGGCGCCGTACTTTTTTACAGATCCGAAGATCTGAAGAACTGGAAATTTGACGGTGAGCTTACTACAGAAAAGGCATTCGGATACATGTGGGAGTGCCCGGATTTTTTCACTCTTGAGGGACAGGAGGTGCTTTCTGTATCTCCCCAGGGACTGACCAGAGAAGAGTTCCGTTTTCAGAACATCTATCAGTCCGGATACTTTATCCTGAAGGATGGAAAGCCGGAGGAAAAAGCTTTCCGGGAATGGGACCACGGCTTTGATTTCTATGCACCCCAGACATTCCAGGATGGAAAGGGCAGACGGATCCTGATCGGCTGGATGGGAATGCCGGATGCAGATGAGGAGTATGTGAATCCTACAGCAGAGAGCGAAGGCTGGCAGCATTGCCTGACTGTTCCAAGGGAAGTTACGTATAAAAACGGAATGCTTTATCAGTATCCGGTGGAAGAACTGAACGGGCTGAGAAAGACTGGCGTTTCTGCCAGCGGTTCCAGCGCGGAGATTCCGGTGAATGGACCGTTTGATCTGGATGTTCAGGTAAAAGGTGAGCAGGGTAAAGTAAGCCTTGGGGAAAATCTCTTCCTGGAATATCAGGACGGAGATGTGATCTTAACTCTCTCCGAGAAGGCCGGTGCCGGACGAAAGGTACGTAAGGCGCATGTTCCGTCCGGTGTGATCGAAAGCATCAGAGTTCTTGCGGATACTACAGCTGTGGAGATTTATGTGAATGGCGGAGAGGTTGTTTTTGCTACCAGATATTATCCGGAAACGCAGGAGCAGGCTGTGAAGTTGGAGGCTGTGGAGTGTGATGGGAAGATTTATGTGCTGAAGAATTATGTGATGGAGTAGGCTGGGCTTATTGATCGTGAAATACAGCAAGATCAGAATACGAATACCTATAGAGCAGCTATGCAGTGAATTCCATATTCACAGAAATAAGAAATGACCGTATAATAAAGCAGGTGGGAAAATCCGCAGCCGGAATCCCAGCCTGCTTTATCTTTGTTATAAGTGAAATACATGAATTGTGCCGGCTGCTTGAGTATAGAAGGATGGCTGCTGAAGAAATGTTGGTGGCTGTCTTTACATAGAAAGAATGCGGCCGACTGGATGTTTGTTTTACAGGAGAGGAAATATCACGGAAGACAGATCACACTGTCCAGAAAAGTGTTCAGATATTTGTTTTACAGGAAGGCAAATCAGAAAAGTGTTCAGATATTTGTTTTACAGGGAGGCAAATATCAGGGTTGATGTTACTGAAGATGTACTGGCATTTGGCATTGTATTGCATAAATTTTTTACAGAAGAGGAGACTGCTATGAACTATACATACATCGTGCAGTGTGCAGACGGCACGCTCTACACCGGCTGGACAAACTGCCTTGTCAGGCGGATGAAAGCCCATAATGAAGGCAAAGCAGGCGCCAAATATACCCGGGCCAAAAGGCCGGTGAAGCTGGTGTATTACGAAGGCTTTGCCACAAAGGAGGAGGCCATGAGCCGGGAATACCGGATCAAGCAGCTGACCAGGGAGAAGAAGCTGGAGCTGATGAAGTTTTGAAACTGTCGGAAATCTTTTCAATTCCGGATGCAGACCCGTCACTGGAGCTGAAGGCAGTCATGCTGAATATCAATAAGAGTAGTTCAATAAGAGCGAAAAGTTCTGTACGATACCAATACCAGAGCTTTTCGCTTTTTTTTGTATACACGGCAGGCGAACAGCTGCAACGGAGGCAGAAAAAGAAGCTTTATGATAATAAAAATCAAATATTTGGAATTGTATGAATATTGTGAATATGGTAGAATAAACACAAAAATCAAAGAACTCAGTCAGCTGAGAAGAGGAAAGGAAAGAGGATGAAAAAGACAAAAGATTTCTGTCTCCGGCTTATGTGCTGTTTTCTGTTTCTGGGGTTATTTTGCGGAACAGAGGTTTTTGCAGCAGTTCAGGAGGGTAAGCCAGGAGAAACATTTTCCGGGGAATATGCAGTTATCATTAACACAGATACCACAAATCCCGGAAATACGGGAACCTTGCAGTTTGACGGGACATCGGCACAAGCGGCGGACTTTGAAGCAGAAGATTATGCAGTCGTGCAGGGTGGAAGCAATGCATCGGCGCAGGCGGCAACAGAGGGAATTGCGGGAGAGGCAGCAGATGTGGGGCAGGTACAGAGTCTGGAGGATGATCAGCTGCAGGCATACATGCAGGATGATCAGCCGATGCTGACTGCTGTACAGGCTGCGGCGACTACCTATCAGGTAGGTGAAGAAAAGTACATATATAGAACTAGCGGCCATGATACATATGGAAAAACATATGTCTGCATCGGAGTTGGGGAACACTGCTATGTGTGGATGGATAAGACCATGAAGGCAGATTACGATACCGCAGGGAAAACAGCTCTGATCGCTGCGGATATGGCAGCTGTCTACGATGGTCAGCCTTACCGTATCCTTAACCAGCTCTGTGCAGGTGATTTTCCGGCACAGGATGGCTCAGGCAAGCTGTCGATCCTGCTGGAGTCTTTAAGTAGCGCCAGCGGTATGTATATGTATGATGAAGGGATCACAGCGATCCATATCAACACACCGTCAGCATCCTCTTATGTTTCGGGGGAGATGTCAAAGCGAAATGGCCTTCTTGTTCATGAGGGACAGCATGCAATCCTCTGGCTGAAAACCGGATTTATGAGTACCGGCAGATATTCGTGGCTGAATGAGGGCCTTGCAGTGGCTGTCATGGACTATCTTTGGGGAGGAACGGACAGCAGCGGCTGGCTGAATGGTATTGGAAGTAATACGGCCATCCGTTCAGGGGCTTCGCTGATCTACGAGAATTACCGGGATGACAATGCACAGGACTATGGAATGCCGTATCTTTTTGTAAGATATGTTATCGACCGGATGGCAGGAAGCTATCAGCCTATGAAGGTGCTTCCAAAATTTTATACGATCGATGCTTCTTCTCTCAGCTGTGAGCAATATCTGGAGAAAGTAACCGGAGTTTCTTTTAAGGAGCTTATGGCGGATTTTTATACGGCAGTTGCAGCCGGTGAGAGCTCCGGTAAATACAGCTTTTACGGGGATACCATTGCTGCGGCAAAGGCAGCGACATTCCCGGTTTATGCAGGAGATAGCAATGAAAACCATACATTGCCGGCAGCATCGGCAATCCTGGTGAAGCTGTCGAACGGTAAGTTTACCGTTCCGACGGATGGCTCCGCAGGGATTGTTTATCGTATCATTGGAAGCAGAAGCTCTTCCCTTGCACCGGCAGAGGGAGATGGTACGTTTTCAAATCCATATAAGATATCTTCGATCGATGATCTTAATCTGATCCAGGCAAACCAGGGAGCATACTATCGTCTGACAAAAAATATCAGTACAGACGGAAGGACAAATTTTTCGGCATCGTATTTCAGTGGGACGCTGGACGGAGCCGGTTTCACAATAACCGGTCTCCAAAAACCTCTGATCCAGCAGAATGCAGGAACGATAAAGGATCTGAATATTGTTGCGGATTTTGATTATGACAGTCATGATATCCATGGTGTTGTGGCACAGTATAATACTGGTAAGATCCAGGATTGCAGGGTAACCGGAACGGTAACAGGACATATGGGCTCTACCAGTTCCATGAGCCATCCGGCTTTTGGCGGGATTGTCGGAGAGAATGAGGTGGCCGGTACTATCAGCGGCTGTTCGTCCGGAGTAAATATTTCCATATCCATGACAGCTACAGACAGCTATGTTGGTGGTATTGCAGGAGTAAACATTGGTACTATTGAAAAATGTGTTGCAGGAGGAAATCTTTCTGTCACACAGGCTAACGGAAATTCTTATCAGGTTTACCTTGGAGGCATTGCCGGCCGGATCGAACAGTTTGGAAACATGGGCGGATATGTGAAACAGTGTGCTTTTACAGGTACGCTTCGCGTGACTGGCGGAACAGCAGTTACAGGTCAGATCTGTGCACAGGTAAATGCAAATGTACTCAATTCTGCTATCGGTCTGAATGGACATGTTTCGGATTGTTATGGTAAAAACGGCCAGGGAGCGCTCATCGGGACAAACACGGAACAGACGCTTACAACAGGCGGTGTTCTTACAGCAGAGCAGATGAAGGATCCGAACTCATATAAAGGCTGGAGCTTTGACGGAGACTGGCAGATTTCCAAGGATGGACTGCCGGAACGTGCAGATGCATCGGCGATCAGATCACTTTCTGTTTCCCGTGTACCGACAGCGTGTTACGTGGGAGAGGTTCCGGCGTACTGGGGGACGCTTATTGTTAATAATTCTACATCAGTAACGATCACGAAGGATATGATCACCGGATTTGATAATTCGGAAACAGGGACAAGGGAACTGACGATCAATTATAAGGGAAAACAGACCAGCTGGTCAATGACAGTCAAAAAACCATCTGCCAGTGATATTACAAGTATTGTGCTTTCCGGGCGTCCGAAGACGACATACAGTGAAAACCAGAAGTTTGATCCTTCAGGCGCCAGCTTTTTTGCCACAATAGGTGGACGTTATGTATATATTTACAGTGGCTTTTCCTATGATAAAACAGGTCCGCTGAAGCCTGCGGATACATCCGTGATATTCAATTATTTTGGAAAAGAAATTCCGGTAAATATTACGGTGACAGCCAGAAAAGCAACGAAGCTTTCCGTGCTTGCAGCACCGGCAAAAACTCAGTTTACAGTTGGGAACACGCTGGATCTGTCCGGTGTGAAACTGCAGATCACATATAATGATGGGACGCAGACTCCGATATTTAAAGCGGATGAGCTGGAGAAATATGGTGTTCATGTTGCTTTTGGAAAGAATGGATCTTTTACAACGGTTGCAGCAGATAAGGTTCTGGAAAGTGCTGACAGCGGAAGTACGATCGTATTTTATGCGACGGATAAACTGCCGTCAGAGTATGGCTCGGTAGTTGTGGCGTCATCGACGATCACGGTGCGGAGTCCGCTGACTGTACCGGCACTGGATTTGTATGTCAGTGCAGGAAAAAGTGCGGCGCAGTATCCGTGCACAGATAATGTGACTGGTGGAAGTGGAACGTATGCGACTACAGTAATTGAGGAAAAGCTGCCGACAGGATTGAATCGCACGAATCTGCCCGGAGGAAAATATAATGCTTTTAGCTATACAGGTGTTGTTACGGCGTCAGCCGGAGATTACAGTTCACAGTATAAGATCAGCGATACAGAGACACAGGAGAGTATTCAGGTGACTGTGACGATCCATGTGGTTCCTTCTGATCAGGCTGCATTTTACAGTTTTGTGCTTAAGAAGGTGGAAAATCCTGGACTGAAGCAGGATGTTATCGGTGCGATCGGGGAGGATACGATCGTTCTTCGGGTGCCGAGTGGGACGAATGTTACAGAATTGAAGCCTTCGATTGATTATGGCTCAGGCATGGGAACTGAACTTCCTTCAGGATTCTGGAATGGTTCGAAGCATGATTTTACCAGCCCGGTTGTATATACGCTTACAGCGCCGGATGGGGTTACAAAGAAGTCTTATACGGTAAGTGTGGAATTTTATGATGATACTTCGGAGGAAGTACAGTCTGGTGACGAGATCCTTTCACCGGTTGATAATACGAAGATCAGCTGTAAGGACAGCGAAGAGATCACCCTTAAAGGCTGGGCGGGAGACAGCTCAAAAGAGATTTCTCTTTTCAAATATGTGGTAAATGGAATCAGTTATACTACATCTGCAAATAGCACTACACAGACAATTCCAAATGCCAGAGCATATGAAGTGAAAATTTCCGGAAGCAGCTTGAAGGAAGGAAATAATACTCTGGAAATCTGGGTGATGTATGCTGATAATTCAGGCACCGGAAGCGGTGGCACTTTAAAGAAACTCGGCACCAGAACTGTTGTTAAGGAAGGCCACAAAGCAGTGAAAGACGCAGCGGTAGCAGCTACCTGTGAGACCGCAGGAAAGACAGAAGGAAGCCATTGCAGCGTCTGCAATACAGTAATAAAGGCTCAGACTACAGTGGCGGCATTAGGTCACAACTGGGACAGCGGAAAAGTGACAAAGGCAGCGACCTGCACTGCAACCGGAACAAAAACTTACACCTGCAGCCGATGTAAGAAGACCCGAACAGAAACAATCGCGGCAACCGGCCACAAAGAAGTGAAAGATGCAGCAGTAGCGGCCACCTGCGAAACAACCGGAAAGACAGAAGGAAGTCACTGTAGTGTCTGCAACACAGTGATCAAAGCTCAGACTACAGTAGCAGCATTAGGTCACAGCTGGGACGGCGGAAAAGTGGCAAAAGCAGCCACCTGTACCGCCGCTGGAACGAAGACCTACACCTGCACTCGGTGCAAGAAAACATGCACAGAAACGATCGCAGCCACAGGCCACAAGGTAGTAAAAGACACAGCGGTAGCAGCCACCTGTGAGACAACCGGAAAAACAGAAGGAAGCCACTGTAGCGTATGCGGAACTGTACTCAAAGCCCAGACCACAGTGGCAGCGTTAGGTCACAGCTGGGACGGCGGAAAGATAACAAAAGCAGCAACCTGTACCGCAGCCGGAACGAAGACCTACACCTGTACTCGGTGCAAGAAAACACGAACAGAAACAATCGCAGCTACAGGTCATAAAGCAGTAAAGGATGCAGCCGTAGCAGCCACTTGCGAGACAACCGGAAAGACAGAAGGAAGCCACTGCAGTGTCTGCGGAACTGTACTCAAGGCTCAGACCACAGTGGCAGCATTAGGCCACAGTTGGGACAATGGAAAAGTAACAAAGGCAGTGACCTGTACCGCAGCCGGAACAAAGACCTACACCTGTACCCGCTGCAAGAAAACACGAACAGAAACAATCGCAGCCACAGGTCACAAGGCAGTGAAAGATGCAGCAGTAGCAGCCACCTGCGAGACAACCGGAAAGACAGAAGGAAGTCATTGCAGCGTCTGCAATACGGTAATAAAGGCTCAGGCCACAGTGGCAGCATTAGGCCACAGCTGGGACGGCGGAAAGATAACAAAGGCAGCAACCTGCACCGCAGCCGGAACAAAGACCTACACCTGTACCCGCTGCAAAAAGACACGAACAGAGACAATCGCAGCCACCGGCCACAAGGCAGTAAAAGACGCAGCAGTAGCAGCCACCTGCGAGACAACCGGAAAGACGGAAGGAAGCCATTGCAGCGTCTGCGGAACTGTACTCAAGGCTCAGACCACAACAGCAGCGTTAGGCCACAGCTGGGACAATGGAAAGGTAACAAAGGCAGCCACCTGTACCGCAACCGGAACAAAGACCTACACCTGTACCCGCTGCAAGAAAACACGAACAGAAACAATCGCAGCCACAGGCCACAAGGCAGTAAAAGACGCAGCGGTAGCAGCCACCTGTGAGACAGCAGGAAAAACAGAAGGAAGTCACTGCAGCGTCTGCAACACAGTACTCAAAGCGCAGACTACAGTGGCAGCGTTAGGCCACAGCTGGGACGGCGGAAAGATAACAAAAGCAGCAACCTGCACCGCAGCCGGAACGAAGACTTACACCTGTACCCGCTGCAAGAAAACACGCACAGAAACCATAGTAGCCACAGGCCACAAGGTAGTAAAAGACGCCGCGGTAGCAGCCACCTGCGAGACAACCGGAAAGACGGAAGGAAGCCATTGCAGCGTATGCGGAACTGTACTCAAGGCCCAGACCACAGTAGCAGCGTTAGGCCATGATTACGGAGAGTGGAAAACAATAAAGGCTGCAACTTATACAGAACCGGGACAGGCAGAAAGAGTTTGCAGGAGAAATGCATCACACAAAGAATACAGACAGCTTCCGGTACTGGAAAAAGCGAAGATTGATCTGTCAGCCTGCAGCATTCAGTTGTCAGAACAGACCTATGTATATGATGGAACCGAAAAAACACCGACAGTAACCATCACTTACAACGAAAAAACACTGACAGAAGGAAAAGACTACCAGGTATATTTCGCAGATAATGTAAATCCAGGAACAGCAAAGATCACCGTGATCGCCAAAACCGACAGCGATTATACAGGAACAGCCACAATAACCTTTGAGATTCGAAAATCACTTCCGGAAAATGCAACTGTGATCGAACCGGGCGCATTCAGCAACTGTACAAACCTGGTGGATCTGAATATCAAAGAAAACGTAACAGAAATAGGCGACAACGCATTTGCAGACAGCAAAAATCTGCAGAATATCTATTTCTACGGCAACAGCCCGAAACTCGGAAATAATATCTTCAAAAATGTAACTGCAACCGTATACTATCCATACACAGACAAAACCTGGTCCCTGGATATCCTCCGGGATTACGGCGGAAATATTACTTGGGTACCATGGGATCCAAAAACAGGCAGTCCGGCAAAACGAAGCCTTGCACTGTGCGATATCAGGATCACAGAGCAGAAATACACCTATGACGGAACCGAAAAAACACCGGAAATGGTTATCATGGATGGAAACTATACACTGCAGAAAAATACAGATTACACCGTAAAATGCAGCAATAACATCAATGCGGGAAATGCAGAACTGGAGATCACAGGAGCCGGAAATTACAGCGGAACCTATAAAGCAGGATTCCTCATCGAACAGACAGAGCCGAGCCTGAAATTTGACAAAAAAACAATAACTGTAAAATACGGCACAAAACCATTCCTCTGTGTGTTGTCTGAAAAAACAACAGACGGAACCATAACCTACAGCTCCAGCAATCCTAAAGTTGCTGTCGTAGATCCGACCACCGGTAAAGTAACCATCAAAGGCGGAGGAACCGCAGCGATCATGGCATACGCTGCAAAGGGAACTAATTATACCTCCGGTTCTACATTCTGCACCATCAAAGTAACGAAACGTAGCAATACCATCAAAGCATCCAATATCCGGCGTACCTGGTATGCAAAAGCCAGAAAGATCAGCATCAATGCAAAAGCTTCCGGAAAAGCTCCGCTGAAATATTCTTCCAGCAGTAAATCTGTAAAGGTAGACAAACAAGGAAGGATCACCATTGCGGCAAAATTCACCGGCAGTGCAAGGATCACGATCCGTTCTTCCGCCACAGCAGGATATAATGCCGCCACAAAGAGCATTACAGTTACAGTTGATCCGGCAGGAACTACCCTGACGACGGCAAAGAACCTGTCCGGCAGAAAAGCGCAAATCACATGGAAGAAAAACCGATACGTGACCGGATATGAGATCCAGTATTCCGTAAACAAAAATTTCAGATCCGGCAGCAAAAAAACAGTGTCTGGAGTATCCAAAACGAAATACACGCTGACAAAACTTCAGAAAAACAAAACGTATTACGTAAGGATCCGCACATACAAAAAATCAGGAACAAAGAAATATTATTCTTCCTGGAGCAAGGTAAAAGCAGTAAGGATCAGAAAGTAGAGGCATGGAAATGAGGATAAATAAAAAAATACTTGCAGGGCTTACAGCTGTCAGTATGCTGACCTGCGGGATATGGATGGAAAGTGTTTTTGCGGCGGATACATTCAGTGCGGAGGAGTCAGCAGAAGTTGTATCGGATACTGTAACGGATCCGTCGGCAGAATCCATTACAGGGACTGAAACAGGAGAAGCTCCGGCAATGGACGCAGCAGAAAGTCCCGAAGCAGAACCGGAAAATAAATCTGAGATCTCAGAGACACCAGACATGTCAGAGGAACCGGCAGCACCGGATGATCTGGAGACACAAGATACATCAGAAATACCGGAAGAAACAGAGCTTCCGGAAAATGAAGAAGCGGACATTCCGCAGGAAATGCTCCCGGATGATCAGGAAACTCAGCCGGAAGCAGCATTTGAGGAGAGCGCAGCATCGGAAGATATGGAAACAGAAACCGATCCGGCAGGAGAAAAGAGTGGTTTTTGCGGAGCGGAGGAGAATACCGTATCTTGGAGCCTTGATGAAAACGGAGTTCTCGAGATCGCAGGACAGGGAGCCATGAATGAATGGCAAAATGAGGAAGAAGTCCCCTGGAATGGATACCGCGACCAGATAACAGAGGTTCGGATCGAGGAAGGCGTTACCAGCATCGGAGCTTATGCATTTGCAGACTGCAAAAATCTTGTAAAGCTTGACATTGCGGACAGCGTTCAGACTATAGGTGCATTTGCATATTTTAACTGCAGTGGCCTTTCCACACTGACCATCGGCTGAGATCATCGGGATCACAGGCCGGATCAGGTATAATAAGAAGCCCCGGAACACGAGGCAACTTCAGAGAAGTCATAACTTCAACTTCCTGAGGTCTGCCCGTATTCCGGGGCTTTAAGTTTTGCAGATATTCGAGGAGGCTTTTATCCATCTGACTACAGAGTAACTCAGTGGATTGCCATACCGGCTACGAAGAAATACATTACAACAAAATGGCACACACTTCCCAGCATCACAAAAACATGAAATACTTCGTGGGAACCGAAATTCTTATGCTTCGCATTGAAGATCGGAAGCTTCAGAGCATAGATCACACCGCCGATGGTATAGATGATACCGCCGGCAAGGAGCCATCCGAAGCCTGCGCGGGGCAGATTGTGGAAAATCGGAACAAAAGCAAGTACACACAGCCAGCCCATTCCAATGTAGATCACAGAGGAAAGCCATTTCGGGCAGTTGATCCAGCAGCCCTTGAGGATCATTCCGATGATGGCAACAGTCCATACGAGGGCACAGAGGATATAGCCGATGCGTCCGTGGAGAACGATCAGGCATACAGGAGTGTAGCTGCCGGCAATCATCACAAAGATCATCATGTGATCCATTTTTTTCAGACGGCGGTTCACCTTGGCTGTAGAGTTTACGGAATGGTAAAGTGTGCTTGCCAGGTAAAGAAGGATCATGGTAAGGATAAAAACACTTACTGCAAAAACATGGAGAACGTCTGCGCTTCTGGCCGCCTTCACGATCAGCGGAGTGGCTCCGGCCACGGCAAGAAGCATGCCGATTCCGTGGGTTATGGCACTTCCCGGATCTTTTAATTTAAATTTCATATAAAAACACCTCCTGCAAAAAAACTGCTGTTTATATCATATGGACAACTTCATGATCAGTTCATCAATGATGGATCATAGTGACGTTTCACGATATAGCAATGTAGAAATTGATAAAATAACATGTAGTATTCAAAACTACATATCAAGTATATGAATACTATACCACTATTATTCAAAAATGCAACCCCTAATTTCAAAAAAAATTTTATCAGGATTTTACAAAGTCTTGTTATGGAATAAACATTCGATCAGTATACTTGTATGCAAACCGTGAAGAGAGAGCATTCATGAACCTGCATTCAGGCAAATCTGGATGCCTGCTTGATATGATACGGATAAATACAGACAAAGTCGGCCGAAAAAGAAAAATACATGGCGACGCAGGAGGAAAAAATGGCAGATACAATATACATGAACAGGGAATTATCCTGGCTGAAGTTTAATGAAAGGGTACTTGAGGAGGCTGAGAATCCGGAAAATCCGCTGTGTGAACGCCTCACATTTGCGTCTATCTATCAGAGCAACCTGGATGAATTTTACATGGTACGTGTGGGATCTCTGGTGGATCAGATGCTTCTGGCAAAGGATATCCGTGAAAATAAAACCAATATGACGCCGGAGGAACAGCTGGACGCGATCCTTGCCAGAACAAAAAAGCTGAACCGGAAAAGAGATGTTGTTTATGAAGAGATCATGGAAAATCTGGAACAATACGGCGTACATATGCTGAATTTCCATAAGATCGAAAAAGAGGACCGCAATTATCTGGAACGCTATTTTGAAGCAGAGGTGGCTCCGGTTATTTCTCCATCTATCGTCGGAAAAAGACAGCCGTTTCCATTTCTCCGGAATAAGGAGATCTATGCGGTAGTAGTTCTGGAAACAAAAAAAGGAAAAGAAAAGCTGGGTATCATTCCGTGCAGCAGTACAGGTATCCTGCGACTGATCCCGGTTCCGGGAAAAACCGGCACCTACATGCTGTCTGAAGAACTGATCCTTCACTTTGTTTCAAAAATCTTCAAGGGCTACCACATCAAGGCAAAGTCCCTGCTTCGTATTACCAGAAATGCGGATATTGACGCAGATGCTCTTTATGATGAAGATCTGGATTACCGTGAGTTTATGGTAGAACTGATCAAGGCAAGAAAGAAACTGGCACCGATCCGCCTGGAGCTGTCAAGAGAAATGGACGGAGATGTTGTTGAAACACTTTGCGAGTATCTGGAAGTGGACAAGAATTATGTGTTCCGGGGAGATATACCGCTGGATCTTTCTTTTGTATTCCAGATCCAGGACGGCCTGAGAAAAAGAACAGAGCTTTTTTATGAAAAAAGAATTCCTCAGAAATCTCCTCTGTTTAACAGCCACGAACCGATCCTTGACCAGATCGCGAAAAAGGACCGTTTTCTTTCCTACCCATATGAAAGCATCAAGCCGTTTCTTACAATGCTCCATGAGGCTGCCAATGATGAGGATGTAGTTTCCATTAAGATGACACTTTACCGTGTGGCAAAACAGAGTAAGGTTGTGGAAGCTCTGATCGAAGCAGCAGAAAACGGAAAGGAAGTTTTCGTTCTGGTGGAGCTGAAGGCACGTTTTGATGAGGAGAACAATATCGGATGGTCCCGACTTCTGGAGGATGCAGGCTGTCATGTGATCTACGGTCTGGACGGCTATAAGGTACACTCCAAGCTTTGCCAGATCATGAAGAAAAAAGACGGAAATGTGGAATATTATACACAGATCGGAACAGGAAACTACAATGAAAAAACAGCCCGTCTGTATACAGACCTTTCTCTTATGACTGCGGATCCGAAGATCGGAACGGAAGCGGCCAGAGTGTTCCAGGCACTGGCAATGGGAGAAACTGTTGAAGATATGGAGCATCTTCTTGTGGCACCAAGATGTCTTCAGAACAAAGTGCTTGCCATGATCGATGAGGAGATCGAGCATGCGAAGGCCGGAGAACAGGCATATATCGGTCTGAAAATGAATTCTCTGACAGATAAACGTATTATGAGCAAGCTTGTAGAAGCATCCTGTGCAGGAGTACACATTGATATGGTGATCCGTGGTATCTGCTGTCTGATCCCGGGAGTGAAAGGACAGACAGAAAATATCCACATTATCAGTATTGTAGGACGTTTTCTGGAGCATTCCCGTATTTATATTTTCGGAACACAGGAGAGAGCAAGGATCTATATTTCCTCTGCAGACTTTATGACAAGAAATACTCTTCGTCGTGTAGAAGTTGCGGCGCCTATCGAGGATCCGGATATCCGTATGCAGATCCAGGAAATGTTTGTGACAATGCTCAGTGATAATCGAAAAGCAAGGATCATGAACAATAAGGGAAATTATAAGATCGAACCATCCGATAATGCTCCGCTTAACTCTCAGGAAGTATTTCTGCAGCAGGCATACGACAATGCTGCTCCTGCAGCGACAGATAAATAAGAGATTTTTATGCATATTTCTCCCAGTTTTTCGCATAATAACCATATGAAAAACAAATAGTTAACATAACATTGACGTACAATGAACAGAAAATACAGGAGGAATTCAGGAAGATGAAAGCAACGGGAATTGTTCGCAGGATCGATGATCTGGGCAGGGTTGTGATTCCAAAAGAGATACGAAAGACACTGCGGATCAAGGAAGGAACGCCACTGGAGATTTTTACAGACAGGGAAGGACAGATCATCCTGAAAAAATATTCGCCCATTGGAGAGCTGAATACGTTTGCTGCGGAATATGCAGAAGCGCTGGTACAGACCACCGGACTGACTGCCTGTATTACAGATCGTGATCAGGTCGTGGCGGCATGCGGCAGCGGAAGCCGGGAACTGGAAGGAAAAGAGATCAGTTCTGATCTGGATGCAGTCATTGCCGGCAGGAAAGGCAGAATGGTCAGTCAGGACAGCAGGGAAAATATATCAGTCATTTCCGACGCTATGGATTCATTTTGCCAGAAAATGATACAGCCGATCCTGTGTGCGAGTGACGCCATTGGAGCAGTGATTCTTCTGACTAAAAGTGAAAAAACAGCACTGGGAGACACAGAACGTGCCCTTGTCCGCACAGCAGCCGGTTTTCTTGGCAGACAGATGGAGCAGTAAAAGTGCATCAGATGTACAGAAAAATGTGTGCAGATCAAGATATAAACATCAGATGCAGATGCCAGGAGCAGCAGATCAGGGAGGGTGCGGACACCGGGAAGGAAAGCAGTGGTATTCTTCCAGAGTCAGATTTGTGATAGTGAGCCAGGAAGCCAGAGGTTTGGTCACATAGCGGATGTGCCATGGCTCGTAAGGGATGCCGGTGATCTCCTCTTTGTTTTTTGGGTACCGGAGGATAAAACCATAGAGCGGAGCGTTCTTTTTCAGCCAGCGGCCTTCTCCTGTTGCGGAAAACCTTTCGGAGAGCTCCATATGGATGGAAGGGCAGGATACATCCAGAGCAAGTCCGCTCTGGTGCTCACTTGTTCCTGGCTCTGCAACGAAAGGACTTCCTGTAAAAAGCTCCTTCTGTCGCTGGTAGGAACGATATCCGGAAACTGCCCACAGGTTCAGACCGCATCTGTGACAGGCATGGAAAAGCTGGGAAGCGGCTTTTGCAGCCTGATACTCCAGAAG
Source organism: Blautia massiliensis (ex Durand et al. 2017) (assembly GCF_001487165.1). Taxonomy (GTDB): domain Bacteria; phylum Bacillota; class Clostridia; order Lachnospirales; family Lachnospiraceae; genus Blautia_A; species Blautia_A fusiformis. Next base: position 2,601,914 of record NZ_LN913006.1, on the reverse strand, counting down.
CCGCTTCGGATCTCCCGGTGCTGCTTCAAATGGAAGTCCGATATCGATAAGATGTTCCGGCACAAAGGCTTCCGGCAGAGGATGCTCCCTGCTGATCAGCCGGGTATAAAATTCTCTGTGCAATAAAAACCCTCCTTTCCTTATCCATAAGCTTATGATAAGAAAGGAGGGTTTATGAATGCTTATTTCTGTTTATCAGAGCTCTTTTTCACTCATTTCTTCCAGGAGAGCCTTCTTCATGTCATAGAGTGACTGGGAGAGATCTACATAAACCTTCTGCGGATTAACGAAACGTCTGGATTCATCCCACAGTGTGTTCTGCTCCTGTTTGCAGTAGTCGCGGAGTTCCATGACAGATGGAGACTTGTAAACGCTCTTACCATCTTTAATTACCGGAACAAGGAGCTCACGGAGTTCGTAGGTTCCGCCAAGAACCTTGGTCTTTTTCCAGGTGTCAACCGGGTCAAAGATCACCATAGTTTCTTCCGGATCGAATTTCTCATCTGCAAGGCAGATCAGATCGGCCTTGATCTTGCCGGTCTTCTTGCTGTAGATACGGTATACAGTCTTGTTGCCCGGGTTGGTAACCTTTTCTGTGTTTTCGGAAAGCTTGATCTTCGGCTGGAAGGCATCGCTGTCAGCGTCCTTTACAGCGGCAAGTTTGTATACGCCGCCGAATGCCGGATTGTTATCGGCTGTGATCAGCTTGGTTCCGACGCCCCAGGAATTGATCTTGGCATCCTGGGCCTTCAGGCTTTCGATAAGATATTCATCAAGATCGCTGGATGCGGAAATGGTAGCATCATCGAAACCGGCAGCAGCCAGCATCTTGTAAGCTTTTTTGGAAAGATATGCAAGATCACCGCTGTCGATACGGATTCCATAATTCTTCAGCTGGATACCTTCCTCACGCATCTCCTCAAATACACGGATCGCATTGGGAACACCGGATTTCAGGACATCGTAGGTGTCAACCAGAAGAGTACAGGAATTCGGGTAAAGTCTCGCATAGGTCTTAAAGGCTGTGTACTCATCCGGGAAACTCATGATCCAGGAATGAGCATGTGTTCCGAGAACCGGAACGTTAAACATCTGGCCGGTCAGTACGTTGGAAGTACCGGCACATCCGCCGATCACTGCAGCTCTGGCACCGAAGATTCCGGCGTCCGGACCCTGGGCACGGCGAAGACCGAATTCCATGATGGGATCGCCCTTGGCTGCGTGGCATACACGTGCTGCCTTAGTGGCAATAAGACTCTGATGGTTCATAATGTTCAGGATGGCCGTCTCTACAAGCTGAGCTTCCATGATCGGTGCGATAACCTTGACCATCGGCTCTCTCGGGAAGATCACGGTTCCCTCCGGAATTGCGTAGATATCACCGGTGAATCTGAAGTTGCTCAAATACTCAAGGAAATCATCCTCAAAGATGCCAAGACTTCTCAGATAGGTAATGTCTTCTTCTGAGAAACGGAGATTTTCGATGTATTCGATCATCTGCTCCAGTCCTGCACAGATGGCAAAACCGCCATCGCACGGATTGTTGCGGTAGAACATGTCAAAGACAACAGTCTGGTTGGTAGGGTTTTTGAAATATCCCTGCATCATGGTAAGCTCATAGAGGTCCGTGAGCAGAGTAAGGTTATTTGCTCGCATAGCGTTCTCCTTTGGATGCCTCCGGATATTGTGACCGGAGGGAAATACACGGTTGTTTCCGCTCTTTTTATTATACGGCTTATTATAACACAAAGGAGTGGATTGTAAAATTTTTTTTACTGCGTAAACCCGCATATAATAAGGAGTTTTAACAGCAGTTTAAGAAATTTTGAAAAAAAATAAAAAAAATTAAAAAAAGGGGTTGCAATTTCAAAAAAGCTGTTATATAATAACATCCGTCGCAAGCGATAAGGCAAGCGAAAAACAAAACACATAGGGCTATCGCCAAACGGTAAGGCAACGGACTCTGACTCCGTCAGTTCAAGGTTCGAATCCTTGTAGCCCTGCTTCTTAAGTACCTCAGTTGCGAGGTACTTTTTTTGTACTCAAAAATAAGAAGATATTCGCAATCCGCTGCGCCCCAAAAAAAACAAGTGCGTTTCTTCCTGCCAAGTGTTACAATAAAGTATAGACAGTATGACAGGAGGCATGAATGAGTTACAGTTTTGAGAGTCGAGTAAGATTCAGTGAGATCGGAGAAGATGGATGTCTGACGTTGCCGGGAATTCTGGATTATTTTCAGGATTGCTGTACCTTTGAATCCGAGCAGACAGGAGTCGGTATGGAAGTATTAAAGGAACAGAAAAGAGCCTGGGTACTTTCTGCATGGCAGGTGATCGTGAAGCGGTATCCGAAGCTTGGTGAAAATATAAAAGTAACAACAATTCCTTATGGATTCCGTGGATTTATCGGAATGCGTAATTTTATTCTTGAGACAATGGATGGTGAGAAGCTGGCATGGGCCAATTCCTACTGGTCCTTTATCAATACAGAAACCGGTCTTCCGGAAAAGCTGACACCGGCAGATACAGATCCCTATGATCTGGGCGAAAAAATAGAGATGGATTATGCACCAAGAAAGATTGCGCTTCCGAAGGAACGGGAAGTGCAGAATGCTTTTTCCGTACAGAAGCATCATCTGGACACCAATCATCATGTGAACAACTGTCAGTATATCCGGATGGCAGCGGATCATCTGCCTGAGGATTTTAAAGTTGGTCAGCTTCGTGTTGAATATAAACGTCAGGCAGTACTGGATAATGTTATCATTCCGGAAGTATATATGACAGAAAATAAAGAAGCTGTAGTTCTCAACGCGGAGGATAAAGAACCTTACGCAGTAGTTGAGTTTACAAAATAAATACAGGCGGTAGAGATTAGTACATCGTTTTTGAAACAACTATACCGTAAAAGGAGGGCGCGCTATGCTTGAAAAATTAAAAGAAGAAGTTTACAGAGCAAATATGGATCTGCCCAAATATGGTCTTGTTACCTTTACATGGGGAAATGTCAGCGGGATCGACAGGGAGCAGGGACTTTTTGTGATTAAGCCAAGTGGTGTGGATTATGACAAGCTGACACCGGAAGACATGGTAGTGGTAGATCTTGATGGAAATAAAGTAGAAGGAAGATACAATCCATCCTCTGATACACCGACACATGCAGTTCTTTACAGAGCGTTTTCGAATATCGGCGGCATCGTACATACCCACTCATCCTGGGCAACAAGCTGGGCGCAGGCAGGCAGATCGATCCCGTGTTATGGAACCACACATGCAGATTACATTTACGGAGAAGTACCATGTGTGCGTAATCTGACCAAAAGAGAGATCGAAGAGGCATATGAGAAGAACACGGGAGTTCTTATTGCTGATTATTTCAAAAACAAAGATTATGAAGCAGTACCGGCTGTGCTGTGCAAGAACCACGGACCTTTTACCTGGGGTAAGGATGCTCATGAGGCAGTTCATAACGCAGTTGTTCTTGAGGAGGTTGCCAAGATGGCATCTCGCTGCGAGCTGATCAATCCGGATGTAAAACCGGCACCGCAGGAGCTTCAGGATAAGCATTACTACAGAAAACATGGTGCAAATGCATATTATGGTCAGGTAGGACAGGAAGACTGATCAGAAGAAAAAACAGTTTGACCCGATGGTGGATCGTCAATATCCGCCTGAGTGGAAATGCCGCGGAACAGTACCGCGGCATTTTTTGTCGAAAAATGCAGAAAATGTCAGATTTGCTGACCTTTAACACAGGTGCCGCCGAAATATATGCTAATGTCAAGAAAAATGCAGAACATTAACACATTTATTAAAATAGGTGGCAGGATGAAAATATACACTTATCAGGGAAAAAAGAACGTTTCCGGAGAAAAAATACGCCAGATGAGGAATATGAAACGGATGTCGCAATCTGCGCTGGCAGCAAAAATGCAAGTAGAAGGAGTGATGCTGGAGCGTGACAGTATCAGCCGGATCGAAGGAGGAGAACGTTTTGTGGCAGATTATGAACTGCGGGTGTTTGCAAAGGTGCTGGGAGTGGATGTGAAGTGGCTGCTGAATGAGCAGTAAATAAGGCAATATTGGATTACAGTTCGCTGGTAATATTCTGCGAAGCGTGTTACTGAAAACGGAGTGAAAAGTAACAATATTGGTCTGAATGGCAGGAATCTGTGTAAACTACTTGATATTTATGTCGGAAACTGCTACAGTATAAAGAAAAAAAGATGGCCGGGAAGTCCTGCGGAGGGCAAACGGTCACGGATAAGAAGATAGAGGCGCGGATTTTATCAGTATTTATGGATGCAAGGCCCTGGCAGGCTGTTCATAAAGAAAGGAAAATTTGCCGAAGTGCTCTGGAAGGCCAGATGACAGGGTGCTGGGATAACGCAGAATATGCGTTGTACTGTCACGGATGTGGAGCGCTATCGGTAGCACTTCGGGAGATCTGCATTTAATATGCTGAATGGAGATTTTCTGACGGGCTATTAGTTAAATAAGGATTATTTAACCGGAGGTGTTCTTAAGAAGAGACAGCCTCCGTTTTTTTGTCCCCGAAAAGGGAGGAGAAAAATGAGTAAAAAAGCAGGAACAGCATTGTCTGTTATGGCAATGGTATTCATGGGCGCACTGGCAAGTCCCCTGACTGTGCTGGCTGCGGATGCGGAGGAGACTTACCAGCCTGCTCTGTATGCAACGATCTGGGCACTGCTTCCACCTCTTGTTGCGATCGTCCTTGCACTGATCACAAAAGAAGTATACAGTTCTCTGTTTGTGGGAATTGTAGTAGGAGCACTGATCTATTCCGGATTTAAATTTGAAGGAACGGTAACACAGATTTTTGAGGGAGGAATCATCAAGGTTCTTTCTGACAGCTATAACGTAGGTATCCTGATCTTCCTGGTAATCCTGGGATCTGTGGTATGTATGATGAACAAGGCCGGCGGCTCCGCCGCATTCGGACGATGGGCCAGCAAAAAGATCCACACACGTGTGGGTGCAGAGCTTGCAGCGATCATCCTTGGAATCCTGATCTTCATTGACGATTATTTTAACTGCCTGACAGTAGGAAGCGTTATGCGTCCGGTAACTGACAGACATCACGTATCCAGAGCGAAATTTGCATACCTGATCGATGCAACAGCTGCTCCGGTATGTATCATCGCACCGATCTCATCCTGGGCAGCAGCAGTCAGCGGATTCGTAAAGGGACAGGATGGACTTGCGATTTTTGTAAGAACCATCCCGTATAACTTTTACGCGATCCTTACGATTGTAATGATGGTTGGCATGGTACTGATGAAAACCGAGTTTGGTGCCATGAGAACACATGAGATCAATGCTCTGAACGGAGATCTTTATACAACATCTGCAAGACCGTATGAGAATGCAACGGATGATGAGACACCGAATCCGAGAGGAAAGGTGATCGATCTTGTGATTCCGATCGTTGTGCTTGTTATCTGCTGTGTCATCAGTATGATCTACACAGGAGGATTTTTCAGCGGAACAGATTTTGTTACCGCATTTTCACAGAGTGATGCCTCTACAGGCCTTGCAATGGGAAGTGCTTTTGGTCTGGTGTTTGCCATTATTTTCTATATGATCCGCCGTGTGGTCAATTTCAGAGACTGTATGGGATGCATCCCGGAAGGCTTCAAGGCTATGGTACCGGCGATCATGATCCTGACCTTTGCATGGACACTGAAGGCTATGACAGACTCACTTGGTGCAGCGGTATTCGTAGAAGAAGCAATGCGTTCTGTTGCCGGTGGTATTGAAGTTATCCTTCCGGCCATTATTTTCCTGGTTGGATGTGGACTTGCATTTGCTACAGGTACTTCCTGGGGAACCTTTGGTATCCTGATCCCGATCGTTGTTGCGGTATTTGAGAAATCCAGTCCTGAGATGATGATCATTTCCATGTCCGCCTGCATGGCAGGTGCAGTTTGCGGAGACCACTGCTCACCGATCTCCGATACAACGATCATGGCTTCCGCAGGAGCACAGTGTGATCATGTGACTCACGTTTCCACACAGCTTCCGTATGCGCTCCTGGCTGCGGCAGTATCTTTTGTAACTTATATTGTTGCAGGCTTTGTAAAAACAGCATGGATCGCTCTTCCGGTGGGAATCGTGCTGATGCTGATCGTACTTTTTGTCATTAAAATGATGAACCCGATGCCGGTTGAGAAACCAACAGAATAACAGACTGACCCAATGTGGGGACAGATTCCCCCATGAATGGCAAATAAAAGGCAGTGACGGAAAGAAATTTCCGAAGCTGCCTTTTTTGTGCTTTCTATAATAATTCTCTTATGTTATAATGCAGGACAGACAGCAAATAGTAAATGATCATATATAGTTTTAAGGAACAGGAGTAAGAATGATAGAATTAGGTAAAAAACAGAAATTACTGGTTGTAAAAACCGTGGATTTCGGAATATATCTTGGAGAGGACCGAAACGCACCTCAGAATGAGCGGGTGCTTCTTCCGTCCAAACAGGTACCGGAAGGAACCAAAGCAGGTGATGAGATCGAAGTATTCATCTATAAGGATTCCCAGGACAGACTGATCGCAACTACCCGTGAGCCGATGCTTCAGGTAGGACAGACAGCAGTCCTTAAGGTAAAACAGGTTACCAGGATTGGTGCTTTTCTTGACTGGGGACTGGAGAAGGATCTTCTTCTTCCGTATCATGAGCAGACCAACCGGGTCCGTGAAGGCGAGGAGTGTCTGGTAGCTCTTTATGTAGATAAGAGCAGCAGACTCTGTGCAACCATGAAGGTGTATCATTATCTTTCCACCAGAACTCCTTATGTACCGGGAGATTCGGTAAAGGGGCGTGTCTATGAGATCAGTGGGAATTTCGGCGTTTTTGTTGCGGTAGATGATAAATATTCCGCTCTGATCCCGGCACGGGAGGCAACAGGCAAGTACAGACCGGGAGCTATTCTTGATCTTCGTGTCACAGAGGTGAAAGAGGATGGCAAGATGAACGTCAGTGACCGCCAGAAGGCTTACATCCAGATCAATGAGGATGCAGAGAGCGTATTCAGCGTGATCGAGGAATTTGCAGGGGTGCTGCCATTTGATGATCATGCCTCACCGGAAGTCATCAAGAGAGAGTTTGGCCTCAGTAAGAACGCATTCAAGCGTGCAGTCGGTCATCTGATGAAGGAAGGAAAAGTAGAGATCCGTGACAAGAGGATCTACATTAAAAAATAACAAGGTGTTGACCGGCTCCGGATCAGACACGCTCCGGCACGTTCAGAGAAAAGTGCAGAGCGGGGAGGATCCGGAGCCCTGTTTTTTACGATAAGGAGAATAAATTTGGAGTTTACACATTTACATGTCCATACAGAATACAGCCTTCTGGATGGCTCCAATAAGATCAAAGAATATGTAGCCAGAGTAAAAGAGCTGGGTATGGACAGTGCGGCGATCACCGATCATGGCGTTATGTATGGTGTAATCGATTTTTACAGGGCTGCAAGAGAAGCCGGGATCAATCCGATCCTCGGATGTGAGGTTTATGTGGCTCCGGGCTCCCGTTTTGACAGAGAAGTGGGAAGTGGGGATGACCGTTATTATCATCTGGTCCTGCTGGCTGAGAATAATCAGGGATACAGCAACCTGATGAAAATTGTATCCAAGGCATTTGTGGAAGGGTTTTATTACAAGCCACGTGTGGATCTGGAGCTTCTGGAAAAATATCACGAGGGTATCATTGCCTTAAGTGCCTGCCTGGCGGGAGAGGTTGCCAGATATCTTGCACGTGGAATGTATGAGGATGCCAAGATCGCGGCATTACGTTATCAGGATATTTTCGGAAAAGGAAATTTCTTTCTGGAGCTTCAGGATCATGGGATCCCGGAGCAGCAGACTGTAAACCAGCAGCTTCTCCGTATGCACAGAGAGACGGGGATCGATCTGGTTGCCACCAATGATGTGCATTACACTATGGCAGAGGATGCGGAACCACATGATGTTCTTCTTTGTCTGCAGACTCAGAAAAAGCTCAGCGATGAGAACAGAATGCGCTATGAGGGCGGCCAGTATTATGTGAAATCGCCGGAGGAGATGGCGAGGCTTTTCCCATATGCGCTAGAAGCGTTGGAAAACACGCACAGGATCGCGGAGAGATGTCATGTGGAGATTGAATTTGGTGTGACCAAGCTGCCGAAATATGATGTGCCGGATGGACTTACCTCCTGGGAATATCTGAACAAGCTTTGTCATGAGGGACTTGAGCAGCGTTATCATCCGGTAACAGAGGAGCTGAAAAAGCGCCTGGATTATGAGCTGTCTACGATCAAAAACATGGGATATGTAGATTACTTTCTCATTGTATGGGATTTTATCAAATATGCCAGGGACAACGATATCATGGTCGGTCCGGGACGAGGCTCTGCCGCAGGAAGCCTGGTTGCCTATACACTTGGGATCACCCAGCTGGACCCGATCCGGTATGATCTGCTCTTTGAACGTTTCCTGAATCCGGAGCGAGTATCCATGCCTGATATCGATGTGGATTTCTGCTTCGAACGGAGACAGGAGGTTATTGATTATGTAAGAAGAAAATATGGTGATGACTGCGTGGTTCAGATCGTTACCTTCGGTACACTGGCAGCCCGCGGTGTCATTCGTGATGTAGGCCGTGTTCTGGATATGCCTTATGCCCAGGTGGACACCATCGCCAAGATGATTCCACAGGAGCTGAATATCACCATTGACAAGGCACTGGGAATGAATCCGGAGTTTCGCAAGGCTTACGAGGAACAGGACGATATCCATCGTCTGATCGATCTGGCAAAACGTCTGGAGGGGCTTCCGAGGCATACCTCCATGCATGCGGCAGGTGTTGTGATCAGCCAGAAGGATGTATCGGAATACGTACCCCTTTCCAGAGCACAGGATGGTTCCATTGTCACGCAGTTTACCATGACAACACTGGAAGAGCTGGGACTTCTGAAAATGGATTTCCTGGGTCTCCGTACCCTGACGGTTATCCAGAATGCTGTGAAAATGGTGGAAAAAAGTACCGGTATGCTTCTGGATATGCAAAAGATCGACTACAACGACAAAAAGGTACTGGATTCTCTCGGAACAGGACGTACTGACGGTGTGTTCCAGCTGGAGAGTGCCGGAATGAAAAGCTTCATGAAGGAGCTGAAGCCTCAGAGCCTTGAGGACGTGATCGCGGGAATTTCGCTTTATCGTCCGGGTCCCATGGATTTCATTCCGCAGTACATCCGTGGAAAAAACCGTCCGGATACCATCCGTTATGACTGTCCGCAGATGGAGCCGATCCTGAAGCCAACCTATGGCTGTATCGTATACCAGGAGCAGGTTATGCAGATCGTCCGTGAGCTTGCAGGCTACACCCTTGGACGAAGTGACCTGGTGCGCCGTGCCATGTCCAAGAAAAAAGCTTCTGTTATGGCAAAAGAACGTCAGAATTTCGTTTACGGAAACGTGGAAGAGGGAGTACCGGGATGTATTGCCAACGGTATTTCCGAGGAGATCGCAAACAAGATCTACGATGAGATGACAGATTTTGCAAAGTATGCCTTCAATAAGTCTCACGCTGCCGCTTATGCAGTGGTTTCCTACCAGACGGCATATCTCAAATATTACTATCCGGTAGAATTTATGGCTGCACTGATGACATCCGTTGTGGAAATGCCGAACAAGGTTGCCGAGTATATTTCTGTATGCCGTCAGATGGGGATCCGGATCCTTCCGCCGGATATCAATCATGGTGTTTATGGCTTTTCTGTTGACAATGGTTCCATTCGTTATGCACTTTCTGCCATCAAGAGTATCGGCCGTCCGGTAATCGAGGGGATTGTGCGGGAGCGTGAGGAGCACGGAGAATATACCTCCCTGAAAACATTTATTGAGCGAAATATCGACCAGATCAACAAGAGAGTTGTGGAAAATCTGATCAAGGCCGGAGCGCTGGATTGCCTGGAGGGAAACCGGAATCAGAAAATGACGGTTTATACGCAGATCATAGACAGTATCAACCAGGATAAGAAGCATACCATGGCGGGACAGCTGAGTCTTTTTGATATTGCGCCTGAAGAAGATAAAAAGGAATTTGAGATCCGTATGCCGCAGGCAGCAGAATATCCGAAGGAGACGATACTGACCTTTGAGAAGGAAGTTCTCGGCATCTATCTCAGCGGTCATCCGCTGGAGCGTTACCGGAATATGATGGAAAAAATGATCTCTGCAAAAACTTCTGATTTTCAACCGGATGATGAAACAGGGATACCGGAGGTTTACGATAACCAGAAAGTGATCGTGGGTGGAATGATCACGGATAAAACCATAAAATATACAAAGAATAATAAGGTAATGGCGTTCCTTACAGTGGAAGATCTGGTAGGCACCGTGGAGGTTGTGGTATTTCCACGTGATTACGAAAAATGCCAGATGTTCCTGAATGAAGATGCCCGGCTCTTTATTCAGGGAAGAGTATCCGCAGAAGACGACAAAGCCAGCAAGCTGATCCTGGAAAAGGTCCGTCTTTTTGATGATATGCCAAGAGAACTGTGGCTCCAGTTTGAAAGCCGGGAAGAGTACGCAAAAGCCGAGACCGGTCTGGTAGATGATCTGATGGAATCCAGAGGAAACAGCACGGTGGTTATTTATCTCAAAGATGTCAAGGCAATGAAGAAGCTTCCCCCTGCTTATCAGGTCCATATCGAGGATTCCTGGCTGGAGCGCATGTGTAAAAAATATGGAAGTTCCAATGTTAAAATTGTGGAGAGAGTATTGAAAAACTTATAAAAATGCTATAAACTATACCCGAATATGTGTATTACAATAGGTTGTTTCATAAGATGGAGGATAACAATATGGCAGAGAACAAAATCAAAACGATCGGCGTTTTGACCAGTGGCGGTGACGCACCTGGAATGAATGCTGCAATCCGTGCTGTTGTCAGAAGAGGATTAAGCAGCGGACTGAACGTAAAGGGAATCTATAAAGGATACAGCGGTCTCTTAAATGAGGAGATCAGAGATATGACAGCAAAGGACGTTTCCGATACGATTGAGCGAGGCGGAACAATTCTTTATACTGCCAGATGTGCAGAGATGAGAACAGAGGAAGGACAGCAGCAGGCTGCAGAGATCTGCAGAAAGCATGGGATCGACGGCCTTGTTGTTATCGGTGGAGACGGATCCTTCGCAGGTGCTCAGAAGCTTGCGAACCTTGGAATCAATACCATTGGCCTGCCGGGAACCATTGACCTTGATATCGCATGTACCGAGTACACCATCGGTTTCGATACTGCTGTAAATACAGCTATGGAAGCTATTGACAAGGTACGTGATACATCCACATCCCATGAGAGATGCAGTATCATCGAGGTTATGGGACGTAACGCCGGATACCTTGCAGTATGGTGCGGTATCGCAAACGGTGCTGAGGATATCCTGATCCCGGAGAAATATGATTACGACGAGCAGAAGCTTATTGACAATATCGTAGAGAGCCGTAAGAAAGGCAAGAAACACCATATCATCGTAAATGCTGAGGGTATCGGCCATTCAGAGGCTATGGCGAAGCGTATCGAGGCTGCAACAGGTATCGAGACACGTGCAACGATCCTTGGTCACATGCAGCGTGGTGGAAGCCCTACATGTAAGGACCGTGTATATGCGTCCATGATGGGTGCTCTTGCAGTAGATCTTCTTGTTGCCGGAAAACGCAGCCGTGTGGTTGGATACCGTCATGGTGAGTTTGTTGATTTCGACATCAATGAGGCTCTTGCAATGCAGAAGAATGTAGATTCCTACATGTGGGAGGTCTGCAATTCTCTTTCTCATAATTACAGAAAATAAAGATATTTATGAACTTAAAAAAAGTTTCAGACGGATTGCATAAACTGAATACGTCACAAATAATTGCCCTCGGCTTTGCGGGGGTGATTTTTGTAGGTGGACTTATTTTGTGGATGCCGTTTTGCAGTGCACCCGGGCAGGCTGTTACCTTCCCGGATGCTGTTTTTACAGCGGCGACCAGCGTATGTGTGACAGGACTTTCCACAGTTGTTATGGCAGTCCAGTGGAGCCCCATTGGAAAAGCGGTTATCCTGTGCCTGATACAGATCGGCGGGATTGGACTGATCGCACTGGCGAATATGATATTCATCAGCCTCCGGAGGAAAATTTCCCTGAAAAACCGGCGGATCATCAAGGAATCCTATAACCTGGATGAAATGGGTGGAGTCGTGGCTGTAGTCCGCAGTGTGGTGAAATGCGTGTTTCTTGCAGAAGGAATCGGTGCGGTCCTGTATGCGTTTTGCTTTGTACCGGAATTTGGAATAAAAAAAGGTCTGGTGCATGCCATATTTCTGGCGGTATCTGCATTCTGCAACGCTGGGATCGATCTTTTCGGGGAAACAAGCCTTTCGGTATATGTGAGCAATCCGCTGGTCAATATCACTACGATTGGCCTGATCATTGTGTCAGGTCTTGGATTTATCGTCTGGTGGGATCTGTGGGATAAATTCCGCAAGGTTCTGAGAAAAGAGCTTTCCCCATCCAGAGTTTTTCGTGTACTGCGGCTTCAGAGCAAGCTGGTCCTTACGATGACCGGGATCCTAGTATTTTCAGGAGCATTTCTGGTATTTATCTTTGAATCCGGAAACCCTTCCACGCTGAAGGGGGCACCACTGGGAACAAAGCTCATGGCATCCTTTTTCCAGTCAGTGACAACACGTACGGCGGGATTTTATACCATGGATCAGTCGCTTTTGTCCACACCTACCGTGATCATTTCCCTGCTGTGGATGTTTATCGGAGGATCACCCATGGGCACTGCCGGTGGTGTGAAGACTACTACCATTGCGGTTCTGATCCTTTCTATTGCAGCATATCTTCAGGGAAAAAAGGATGTAGAGGTATACGGCCGCAGGATCCGTGAGAGCTATCTCCGTTCTGCCATGGTTGTTGCAGGAACCAGTGTGCTGATCCTTTTTACCATGACGGTGCTTTTGTCCGCAGTAATGCCGGGAGTGGATTTGGCAGATGTTTTATATGAGATCACTTCTGCGGGGGCTACAGTAGGACTTTCCAGAGGACTGACACCTCAGCTGAATGTGGCAGGCAAGTGGATCGTGATCCTTACCATGTATCTGGGACGTATCGGACCGCTGACACTTGGAACAGCAGTTGTGATGCGTGTACGCAACAGGCCGGGAAGCACCACGCATCTCGGTGAAGAAGATATCATGATCGGTTAAACAGGAGAATAGAATGAAAAATAAATCTTTTGCCGTGATCGGGCTTGGACAGTTTGGAATGACTCTGGCGGTGACGCTGGCAGAGTCAGACTGCGATGTTCTTGCCATTGATGACAAAGAAGAAAATATCGAAGAGATTTCCGAAAAAGTAACCTATGCGGTAAAAGCAGATGTCCGTGAACCGGGAATCCTGAAGGCTCTGGGAGTTCAGAATGTGGATGTAGCCATTATCGCAGTTGCCGAAAATCTGGAAGCCAGTATTTCCGCAACCATGCAGGCCAAAGATCTGGGAGTGCCCTTTGTAGTTGCAAAAAGTATGAATTCTCTTCATGGACGTATACTTGACAAAATCGGTGCAGATAAGATCATTTATCCGGAACAGTCCATGGGACTGCGGGTTGCCAGAAATCTTATGTCCGGCGGGTATCTGGATGTGTTTGAGCTTTCAGCGGAGTTCAGTATGGCGGAGTTTTCCATGCCGGTATCCTGGATTGGAAAAAATCTGGTAGATCTGAATGTACGGGAGCGTTTTCACATTAATATCATTGGCATCAAGCTGGGTGAAAATGTCACGGTAGATCTGGATCCTTCCGAACCGCTTCCGGACAACTGTTCCATAATCGCCATCGGAAAAAACAAGGATCTGAATGCAAGTCGTGAGGAATTACGTTAACCGAATACGGATTGCCGGAAGGAGAGAAATAAAAGTATGATAACCAGTGTATCAAATGCAAAAATAAAAAATGTCATGCAGCTGAACCAGAAGGCAAAAGCCAGAAGAGAGCAGGGACTTTTTGTGGCAGAGGGCCGGAAAATGTTTCTGGAAGCACCGGAAAGCTGGGTTTCCCAGGTGTTTGTTTCCGAGACAGTTTCCCGGGATGGAGAGCTGATGTCTCAGGCAGAAAAATATCCCTGTGAGATCGTGAAGGATTCCGTATTCCGTCAGATGTGTGATACCAAGACTCCCCAGGGGATCCTGACAGTTCTGAAGTTGCCTTCCTGGAGCGAGGAAGAGGTACTGGCGGGAGAAAATCCTCTGGTCATGGTTCTGGAGGATCTTCAGGATCCGGGAAATGCGGGAACCATTCTCAGGACCGGTGAGGGCGCCGGCGTAAGCGGAGTTTTCCTCACAAAAACCTGCGTGGATATCACAAATCCCAAGGTGATCCGTTCTACCATGGGCTCCATTTACAGAATGCCTTTTCTATACGTGGAAGATGTGGTATCATTAGAAAAGAAGCTGAAAGAAAAGGGAATCCGCAGTTTTGCAGCTCATCTGAAGGGCGAGAATTCCTATGATCAGGAATCCTATAAGGGCGGTACCGCATTTTTCATCGGAAACGAGGGAAAGGGCCTGACTGATCAGGCGGCGGAGGCAGCAGACTGTCTGATCCGCATTCCCATGTGCGGAAAGGTAGAATCGCTGAATGCTGCCATGGCATCGGGAATTCTGATGTACGAAGCTGCAAGACAGAGAAGAGAATAAGAGAGGAGGGGTTTTATGACACCTTTGGCCTGGCTTGGAATACTGGCAATTTTACTGGTAATTGAAGCAATCACGGTAGGACTTACCACTGTCTGGTTTGCAGGCGGTGCGCTTGTGGCGTGCATTGCCTCGTGGCTTGGTGGGGGAATTGTTGTACAGCTCCTTTTATTTTTCGGAGTTTCCGTGGTGCTTCTGATCTTTACCAGACCTCTGGCGGTCCGCTACATGAACAAGGGCGTGGAAAAGACCAATGCAGAGAGCCTTCTGGGAAAAAGAGCCGTAGTGATACAGCCGGTCAACAACCTGGCCCAGACCGGGCAGGTGAGGATCAATGACATCGAGTGGACTGCACGGACCGCAGATGACGGGGAAGAAATTCCAACAGGTGCAGTGGTTGAGATCGAAGAGATCCGCGGAGTGAAGCTGATCGTAAAAGAAATTAGCAAGGAGGGCTAAATTATGGGTGGAGTTGTTGTTTTGCTTGTAGTCATCGTTCTTGTGCTGTGGGTACTTGCATCCTGTATCCGCATTGTACCGCAGGCCTATGCAGTGGTACTGGAACGTCTTGGCGCTTACAAGGCTACCTGGAGTACAGGAATCCATTTCAAGGTTCCGTTCATTGAGCGTGTTGCAAGAAGAGTAAACCTGAAAGAACAGGTTGTGGATTTTCCACCGCAGCCGGTAATTACCAAAGATAATGTAACCATGCAGATCGATACGGTTGTATTTTTCCAGATCACAGATCCGAAGCTTTACGCATATGGCGTTGAGAATCCGATCATGGCGATCGAGAATCTTTCTGCTACAACACTTCGTAACATCATCGGTGATATGGAGCTGGATGAGACACTGACATCCCGAGAGGTTATCAATACCAAGATGCGTGCTTCCCTTGATGTGGCTACAGATCCATGGGGAATCAAGGTTAACCGTGTGGAGCTTAAGAACATCATTCCTCCGGCAGCCATCCAGGATGCCATGGAGAAACAGATGAAGGCTGAGCGTGAGAGACGAGAAGCCATTCTGAAAGCAGAAGGAGAGAAACGTTCCACCATCCTTGTTGCAGAGGGTAAAAAACAGTCCGCTATCCTGGATGCGGAGGCTGAGAAGCAGGCGGCGATCCTTCATGCGGAGGCTCAGAAGGAGCGTATGATCAAAGAGGCTGAAGGACAGGCACAGGCAGTCCTTAAAGTACAGCAGGCAACTGCAGAAGGACTTCGTATGATCAAGGAAGCAGGAGCAGATGAATCTGTTCTTACTCTGAAGAGCCTGGAGGCTCTTACAAAGGTTGCTGACGGCAAGGCAACGAAGATCATCATTCCGTCCGAGATACAGGGCATCGCAGGGCTGGCAACATCCCTGAAGGAAATCATGACAGATAAACCGGCAGAGCAGAAATAAATCTGCAGCCATGAGGAGGACATATTATGAATCTTAAAGGAAGAAATTTCCTGACACTGAAAGATTTTACACCGGAAGAGATCACTTACATGATCGACCTTGCAGCAGATCTGAAGGCAAAGAAAAAAGCAGGAGAGCTTCATGAGTATTACAGAGGTAAGAATATTGCCCTGATCTTTGAAAAAACAAGCACAAGAACACGCTGTTCCTTCGAAGTGGCAGCTCATGATCTGGGAATGGGTTCTACCTATCTGGATCCCACAGGCTCCCAGATCGGAAAGAAGGAGAGCATTGCAGATACTGCAAGAGTTCTCGGAAGAATGTATGAGGGAATCGAGTACCGTGGCTTCGGTCAGGATATTGTTGAGGAGCTTGCGAAGCATGCAGGTGTACCGGTATGGAATGGCCTGACAAACGAGTATCATCCGACACAGATGCTTGCAGATATGCTGACAGTACGTGAACATTTCGGCAAACTGAAAGGCCTGAAGCTTGTATACATGGGCGATGCCCGTTACAACATGGGTAACTCCCTGATGGTTGTATGCTCCAAGCTTGGTCTTGATTTCGTAGCCTGCACCAATAAGAAATATTTCCCGAATGATGAGCTTGTAGCACAGTGTCAGCAGTGGGCAGAAGAGGCAGGTTCCACCATCACTCTCACAGAGGATGTGGAGGTAGGAACAAAAGATGCGGACATCATCTACACAGATGTATGGGTATCCATGGGCGAGCCTGACGAAGTATGGACAGAGCGTATCCACGACCTGACACCATACAAGGTTACCAGACATGTAATGGAGAACGCCGGTGAAAAGGCGATCTTCCTTCACTGTCTGCCGGCATTCCATGATCTTAAGACAAAGATCGGAAAAGAGATGGGCGAGCGTTTCAACCTTACAGATATGGAGGTTACAGACGAAGTATTCGAGTCTCCGCAGTCCAAGGTATTCGACGAAGCTGAGAACCGTATGCACACCATTAAGGCTGTGATCGTTGCAACATTAGGAGAGCCGGAGAAATAATGTCAGATTTATTTAATGAAGAAATAATTTCACAGGCAACACATACAAAATGGGCGGGCAAAACCGTCCATTTTGCAAGAGAAACAGATTCCACCAACCTCTGGGGAAAACGTGCCTGGAGGGAAGAAGGCGCAGGACACGGAGAGCTGTTTGTGGCAGAATATCAGTCCGCAGGACGCGGACGTTTTACAAGACGATGGAGTGCGCCGCCGGACAGTGCCATTACTATGAGTATCCTTATCTGCCCGGAATTTTCTCCGCAGAAGGCGCCGATGCTGACACTTGTTATGGGACTTTCAGTTGCACAGGCAGTAGCAGAGCTCGGTCTTGAGGTAGGGATCAAATGGCCTAACGATGTAGTTGTTTCCCGCAAAAAGATCTGCGGTATCTTAACCGAAATGACCATGAAGCAGGATAAGATCGGCTGTGCAGTTATCGGAGTCGGGATTAACGTAAATATGGAAAGCTTCCCGGAAGAAATGGCAGATAAGGCTACCTCTCTGTATCTGGAAAGCGGACATCCCTTTGACCGGGCACAGGTAGTCGGACTTGTGATGAAGCATTTTGAGGAAAATTATGAGAGATTTGTACAGACAGAGGATCTCAGCGGCCTGAAACCGGATTATGAGAAAATGCTGGCCAATCTGAACCAGCCGGTACGTGTACTGGATCAGAATGATCCATATGAGGGGATCGCAAGAGGGATCAATGCCGGCGGAGAGCTTCTGGTAGAGCGTGCAGACGGTACAGTCGAGGAAGTAAATTCCGGAGAGGTTTCTGTACGTGGTTTATACAGCTATGTGTAAAACATGCAGCACAGATCGGATAAAATTTCCGGCAGCGATTTTCCGTTGATGTTTTATTGCAGTAGTGGAAAAAACAAGAATCTCCCTGCTTTAGCTGTGGGGAGTGTCAAGTTATAAATAAAGGAGATTTTATGTATCAGGATAACATTGTGCTCTGCGGAGCAAGCTCTTATGAGCAGAAATATTATTTTAACCAGGATTTTGCGTCTCTTCCTGAGACGGTAAAGCAGGAGCTGCAGATCATGTGTGTGCTTTTCACAGAGGATGTAGGCGGGATCCTGACACTGGAATTTGATGAGGACGGCAGTCTGCAGTTTAAGACTGAGGCCCTGGAGGCAGATGCCCGTTTTGACGAGATCGGAAGTGCACTGAAGATCAAGGAACTCCAGCGGGACAAAAGAGAGCTTCTGGAATCTCTGGAAATGTATTACAAGGTATTTTTCCTGGGAGATATCCCGGATGAGGAACTGCAGAAAAAAGCAGATGCCGTTGAGGAATGATCCATGAAGATGCAGTGGAAGATCGGAAATGTGGAGATACCGAACCCCTTTGTGCTTGCACCGATGGCAGGGGTTACGGATCTGGCATTTCGAAGACTTTGCAAGGAGCAGGGTGCAGGCCTGATCTGTATGGAAATGGTCAGTGCCAAGGCGATCTCTTTTCATAATAAGAATACAGAGGCGCTGATGGAAATCGATCCCGGGGAGCATCCGGTATCCATGCAGCTTTTCGGCAGCGAGCCGGACCTTATGGCAGAGGTGGCAAAAAGCATTGAGGAGCGTCCCTTTGACATTCTCGATATCAATATGGGATGTCCGGTTCCCAAGGTGGTAAATAATGGCGAGGGCTCAGCTCTTCTGAAGGATCCTCAGCTAATCGAAGAGATCGTCCGCAGTGTTTCCGGAGCAGTTTCCAAGCCGGTAACGGTGAAGGTCCGCATTGGCTTTGATGAAAATACGCCGGTGGATGTGGTGGAGATCGCAAAACGGGTGGAGGATGCCGGTGCAGCAGCCATCGCAGTTCATGGAAGGACCAGACAGCAGTATTATTCCGGTCAGGCGGACTGGGATGCTATCCGCAGGGTGAAGGAAGCGGTGACTATTCCGGTGATAGGAAACGGAGATATCGTTTCACCGGAAACTGCAGAAGCCATGTTTAAAGAAACTGGCTGCGATGCGGTGATGATCGGCCGTGCAGTACGTGGGAACCCGTGGATCTTCCGGGAGCTGAATCACTATTTCCGCACCGGGGAAAAGCTTTCCAGACCAACCGCAGAGGAAGTCTGCGAGATGATCCTGCGCCATGCCGAAGATCAGATCGCGATAAAGGGTGAGTATATCGGGATCCGCGAAATGCGGAAGCATGTAGCCTGGTATACAGCCGGTATGCGGCACAGTGCGGGAATCCGGAGAGAATCTAATAATATTTCAAGCTATGAAGAATTGAAAAAGCTTACAGACATGGTACTGGAGCGATAAAAGAGAAAAGTATGTCGGAGAAAACGAAACGTTCTATTGACAAGGAACGGGGCGCGTGCTACAGTCAGTTAGCGGGAATCCGCAGAAAGTTTTTTTGTTTTACAGGAGAAAAATAATGGCAGATAAAATAGCAGTTTTAATTCCTTGCTACAACGAAAGCAAGACGGTAGCAAAGGTTATCCGCGATATGAAAAAAGCACTTCCGGAAGCTGTGATCTACGTATATGATAATAACTCTACAGATGGAACAGACGAGATCGCCAGAAAAGAAGGGGCAGTTGTCCGTTATGAGTATCAGCAGGGAAAAGGAAACGTGATCCGCAGTATGTTTCGGGATATCGATGCGCAGTGTTATCTTATGGTAGATGGCGACGATACTTATCCGGCAGAGTTTGCAGCTGAAATGTGCAGCAAGGTTCTGGAGAAAGGCACAGACATGGTAGTTGGTGACCGCCTTTCTTCTACATATTTTACAGAGAACAAGAGACCTTTCCACAACTTTGGAAACAGCATCGTAAGAGGTTCCATTAACCGTCTTTTCAAAAGCAACATCAAGGATATCATGACAGGTTACCGTGCCATGAGTTACCGCTTTGTAAAAACATTCCCGGTACTTTCCAGGAATTTTGAGATCGAGACAGAGATGACGATCCACGCCATCGATAAGAACATGCAGGTTGAGAATGTAGTCATTGAATATCGTGACAGGCCGGAGGGAAGTGAGTCCAAGCTGAATACTTATGCAGATGGATTTAAGGTCCTGAAGACTATTGTGAAAATGTTCAAAAATTACAAGCCGCTGGAGTTCTTCTCCCTTATCGCAGCAGTGCTGTTTGTGGTGGGAATGGTATTCTTTATTCCGGTGCTGGTACATTTTCTGGAGGTTGGGACAGTGGAAAAGATCCCGACACTGATCGTCAGCGGGTTTGTGATCCTGACAGCTATCATCTGCTGGTTTTCAGGGATCATCCTTTCTACACTGGTCAATCAGCATAAACAGGATTTTGAGTATCAGACACAGATGGTGACTAATCGTTATAAAGATCTTTTTCCGGAGAAGAAATAAGGAATCAGACCGGGCAGGATAATACAGAAAAGCCGTGTTGAAATCTGAGATTTCGCGCGGCTTTTTTTGCATATTTCAGGGACCCTTTTTCGACGTGGAATGCTTGACAATACTGGGGCTTTTCGGTATAATACAGGAATTGTGAATATCCTGAGATTTTTACGCCCTTTTTTAGAAAAAAGAGCTCTTGGGAATGGTAGCAACAGAAATATCCGAAGCTGTATTTTTTTCAGAAAAAACAGCACGGTTTTGAAAGGAAGTAAGGCAAAATGGAAGAAGCAAAGAAGAACTTACTCACATACGCAGGACTTAGAAAACTGGAAGACGAGCTGCACGATCTGAAAGTTGTTAAGAGAAAAGAAGTAGCAGGAAAGATCAAAGAGGCCAGAGAGCAGGGAGACCTTTCTGAGAACGCAGAGTACGATGCAGCAAAGGATGAGCAGAGAGATATCGAGGCACGTATCGAGGAGATCGAGAAGATCCTCAAGAACGCTGAGGTTGTAGTAGAGGACGAAGTCGATCTTGACAGAATCAGCGTAGGCTGCAAGGTTAAGGTTCATGATTATGAATTTGAGGAAGATATGGAGCTGAAGATCGTAGGTTCCACAGAGGCTAACAGCCTTGAGGGAAAGATCTCCAATGAGTCTCCGGTAGGTAAAGCACTGATCGGTGCACACACCAACGATATCGTTGAGGTTGAGATGCCGTCCGGAATCATGAAATACAAGGTTCTTGAGATCCAGAGAAACGTATAAAGCAGACAACGGAGCGGATCGCACAGATCCGCTTGAACGACAGATAGATTAAGGAGGCCAACAAGTGGCAGAGCAGAAGAAGCAGGATGTAAACCAGCTGCTTAAGGTACGTCGTGACAAACTGGCAGACCTTCAGGCAAATGGCAGGGACCCGTTTCAGATCACAAAATTTGATCAGACACATCATTCCCTTGAGGTAAAGAATCTCTATGAAGCACATGAGGCAGAGCTTCTCAAAGATCGCAAGGAGCTTGATGTAACAGGTCTTGATGAAGAGCAGACAAAAGAGGCTCAGAAGAAGGATTATGAAGAAAGAAGAAGCATCATGGACGCAAGCCCGATCCATGTATCGATCGCAGGACGTATGATGTTCAAGCGTGTAATGGGAAAAGCTTCTTTCTGCAATATCCAGGATTTACAGGGTAACATTCAGGTTTATGTGGCAAGAGATGCCATTGGAACCGATTCCTATGCAGATTTCAAGAAATCTGATATCGGTGATATTTTTGGTCTGGAGGGATTTGCTTTCAGAACAAGAACAGGTGAGATCTCCATTCATGCAGAGAAGATGACTCTTCTTTCCAAGAGCTTACAGATCCTTCCTGAGAAATTCCACGGACTGACAGATACAGATACCCGTTATCGTCAGAGATATGTGGATCTTATCATGAACCAGGACAGCAAGAATGTATTCATCAAACGTTCCCAGATCCTTAAGGAGATCCGTAACTTCCTTGCAGGACGTGACTTCATGGAAGTTGAGACACCAATGCTGGTTTCCAACGCAGGCGGTGCAGCTGCAAGACCATTTGAGACACATTACAACGCACTGAACGAAGACGTTAAGCTTCGTATTTCCCTGGAGCTTTATCTTAAGAGACTGATCGTAGGCGGACTTGAGAGAGTTTACGAGATCGGCCGTGTATTCCGTAACGAGGGTGTTGATACCCGTCACAATCCGGAGTTCACTCTGATGGAGCTTTATCAGGCATATACTGATTATGAGGGAATGATGGAGCTGACAGAGTCCATGTTCCGTTACCTTGCAGAGAAGGTCTGCGGTTCCACAAAGATTTCCTACAATGGTATCGAGATCGATCTTGGAAAGCCTTTCGCACGTCTGACCATGAACGATGCCATCAAGAAATATGCAGGAATCGACTTTGACGAAGTAGCAGATGATGAGGCAGCCAAGAAGCTTGCTGACGAGCATCATATCGAGTATGAGGATCGCCATAAGAAGGGTGATATCATCAACCTCTTCTTCGAGGAGTACTGTGAGAAAGAGCTGATCCAGCCGACATTTATCATGGATCATCCGATCGAGATCTCTCCGCTGACCAAGAAGAAACCTTCCGATCCGAACAAGGTAGAGCGTTTCGAGCTCTTTATCAATACATGGGAAATGTGTAACGCATATTCCGAGCTCAACGACCCGATCGATCAGAGAGAGCGTTTCAAAGCACAGGATGCTCTTGCAGACGCAGGTGATGAGGAAGCCAACCACACAGATGAAGACTTCCTGAATGCACTGGAGATCGGTATGCCGCCAACAGGTGGTATCGGATACGGAATCGACCGTCTCGTTATGCTCCTGACAGACAGCCAGGCAATTCGTGACGTACTTCTGTTCCCGACAATGAAGTCCCTGGACGCTGATAAGAAAGCTTCCAAGACTTCCGAAGCAGCTCCGGCAGCTGCAGAAGTGAAAGCTGAGCCTGAAAAGATTGATTTTTCTAAGGTAAAGATTGAGCCTTTGTTTGAGGAAGCAGTTGATTTTGACACATTCAGCAAGTCAGATTTCCGTGCAGTAAAAGTTAAAGAGTGTGTTGCAGTACCGAAGTCAAAGAAACTGTTACAGTTCACTCTTGATGACGGAACAGGCACAGACAGAACCATTTTAAGTGGTATTCATAGCTTTTATGAGCCTGAAGAACTGGTTGGAAAGACGCTTATCGCTATCACAAATCTTCCACCGAGAGCTATGATGGGCATTGACTCTTGCGGTATGCTCCTCAGTGCTATCCACGAAGAAGAAGGCGAAGAAAAGCTCCATCTTCTGATGGTTGATGACCATATTCCAGCAGGTGCAAAGCTCTATTAAGATGATGTAAAGATGTACCGTTTTACCGAATAGACGGGACGTACTTCATTTGATAAAAAACTAAAAAAACAGCGATTTACATCAAACTTACATCATTTGATGCAGAAATCGGTGCAAGCAAGAAAAAATCGCATAATTAGTACAATGAGTGGGCAATTCCAATCGGGATTGCCCATTTTTTAAACAAACAAAAATACATATCGAAATTTACAGGAGAAATATATATGTTTGGAAGAATTTATCATGTAGGACTAACGGTTTCTGATTTGGAACGCTCAATTGCATTCTACAGAGATGTCCTTGGGCTTGAGTTTCAAGGAGAGATTTTTATGGAAGGCGAAGAAACAGATAAAATGTTTCGTAGAGTAAATTGCAAAGCAAGGGTCGCTTATTTGAATGGCTCCAAGGCTGTTGAAGCACCGCCAGTTGAGCTGATTCAGTTTGTAAACAACGAAGTAAAGAAAGTTCCCTCTGATTTGTTTACAACATCTATCTCGGAAGTATGTTTCTACACAGATGATATTGATTCTGCTTACAAACATCTCGTAGATAATAATGTGGAGTGCTTGTCTGAACCGCAGTATTTCGATTTTAGAGCAGATGGATTTGGGGAAAGTAGAGCTTTTTATTTTAGAGACCCGGATGGAATCATTCTTGAGCTGATGCAGCCGCTTTAATGAAAAATGGTAAGTACAGGAAAGCGGCAACTTTCAGTTTGTCAGGTTGCCCTTTGAGAGAGGAGAAATCCTTTTCTCAAAGGGCTTTTTCTATTTATACGGATATTCGCAAACTACAAGACAAAGCTAAAACTTCATATACTCTAAGCACAAGGAGGTTGAGGTTTGGCTATGAATAACAGTTTAGCAGAAGTACATCCGGAACTTGTTTCGGAGTGGTCGGAGAAAAACTTACCGCTTGGGCAAATATGAAAAGAGGGCTGAAGAATAATACCTTTGAAAATTACAAATATATGTACAATACTTTTGTGCGACCAGTGATTGGAAGTAAAAGAATATCAACGCTGAAGAAATCGGATATTAAGAAATACTACAATTATCTTGTTGATGAAAGAAATTTGAAGCCTTCAACGATTGATAATATACATACGGTTCTTCATCAGGTTTTACAGATTGCTGTCGATGATGACTTTATCAGAAATAACCCGTCAGATAATGTGTTGAGAGAATTGAAAAAAGCACATTGTTTTCAGTCGGAAAAGCGTAGAGCGTTGACGAAACCGGAGCAGGAGCTATTTCTGAATTTCCTGAAAACCCACCCTGTATATGAACACTGGTATCCGGTCTTTGCAGTAATGATAGGAACTGGACTTCGTGTGGGGGAAGTAACTGGATTGAGATGGTGTGATATTGATATGGAAAGTGGAATGATTGATGTTAATCATACTCTTGTATATTATGACCACAGAACCGAGGGAAGTAAAAGTGGCTGTTATTTCAATGTAAATACAGCGAAGACTCCGGCGAGTATGAGGCAGGTTCCAATGCTCGGTTTTGTGAAAGAAGCATTTGAACATGAGAAACAGAAGCAGGAATATTTAGGACTTCATTGCGAGTTCACGATTGACGGATATACAGATTTTATTTTCATCAATCGTTTTGGTCAGGCACAGCACCAAGCCACACTCAACAAAGCAATCCGAAGAATTATCCGTGATTGCAATGATGAGCAGTTTTTGCACAGTGATGAACCTGATGTGTTACTTCCTCATTTTAGCTGCCACTCGCTTAGACATACATTTACAACAAGAATGTGTGAAGCTGGAGTAAATATAAAGGTCATTCAAGACGCACTCGGACATTCAGATATTTCAACTACACTGAACATCTATGCTGATGTTACAAAAGAAATGAAAGCGGAAGAGTTCAAAGGATTGGATAGCTACTTCAAAGTATAATATTGGACTTCACATACAGAAAGAGAACATACAGAGTGTTGTGTGTTCTTTTTTTCGTTGGATAAAAAGAGAAATGCTTGAATGGGATATCTTTATGTATCTTTAAACGCCCAAATTAGAAATATTACTCTTCTTCACTCTTCTTCAACTTCGAATAATAACTATCCGCAGTATAAAGCGCCGCCACCGGATTATGCCCCAATACACGGTCTTTCGTCACTGCTGTCGTAGTCAGTGCCTCGGAATATTTGTAAAACAGACTGTCATGCCCCACACAAAGTCCGACCACAACATTCAGGTCCGTCTTCGCCTTGTTCAGAAGCTTTGCCTGCAGGATCGGATTACACATATTCACACCGACACCTTCGCAGCATTCCGGGATGCCGACCGATGTCTTCTTCTGTGTTCCGGCTTTACAGCCGACACCATACACCTCAAAGCCATGTCTGCGCAGGATATCTGCCAGGATACGGCTTTCTTTCAACAATCCGACACAGGTTGCGATCCCGATCTTTTTCGCATTAATCTTCTTTGCAAAATCCATGATTTCTTCGACACGGGTATGTTTGCAGTAATTCTCATACTCTACTTCAGCTGCAGCGATTGTTACTTTGCGGTTCTCGTCTTCATTGTAGCATTCCATAGCTTCATTTAGAACTTCTTCATCCATGTGTGTTGTCAGACAGAAATCCGGATATGTTTTATCCATTTTACTGCAGTTTTTTACTGCGCAGTCGATACAGGACATGGCTTCTTTTTTCATTTTTTCACTCTCCTTTTGTATACCTTGGTATCTACAGAGGCCTGCCACTGGCAGATTCTCTAGATTAAGCTTTACTTTGTAAAATATCCTCTATTTACTTCATAATAACAAATACTTATACTACAGACAATGGTTTTCCGTTTTTATTTTCTTATTTTTTGTAGTTCTTTTCTATGAGAAACGTTCCCCGATTCAGGGTTGATTTGTCATGAATTGTCGATTCTGATTTTTGAAAAATTATTGAAAATTATCTTTTTAAACTTGAAGATATATAACAGTCTCTCTGATAGACCATCATCTTTGGATTTATACTATCATGTATAGGTTATTTCGTCAATCAAAACATTTATCCACTTCCCTCATTTCAATCCCAGCTCTTTCAATACCTCAGCCGAATACCAGCTACATGGAAGCCAATAAACCATGCAACAGCGGTTCTTTTATTCGCCAGTATATGCAATTTCTATCTCATAGCCGCCGTTCTCATAGTAGGCGTGGGAAAAATAGTATCTTATTGTTATTTCTGAAATATAAAATTTGAATCATAAAACTTCTTTCCCTCTCAAATCCATTTTTACCAAACCAACTACTAACAATCCAATAAAAATTGCCGTGTCCACAAATAACAGTACAACAACACTTTTTACCACTCCGAAAGTAAAAAGTATGGAGAAGATTTCCACTGACAACACAATAAAACACATATAATTTGTCAAATACTCTGTTATAATTTCTCCATAATAATTGTTCATCTGCAATTTCGCATAGATAAAAGGTTTTAATAAATAACGGATTATGATACATATAACAGGACAAATAAAAATCCAGTTTTTATTAACTAGGGATGTTGCCACTCCTTTACTCCATTGTACTGGAATTTCTGTCGGCAACTTAGAATAAGACAAAGCCCCAATAATCAAGCATAGTGCGGTAATCATAGTCCAGGTAAGCATACTTCCCCATATATACAAAAAGCTGACGGAATCCAGTTTGAAAACAGTTCGATTATCTTTCCAATAGTCATGCAAATCTGTTACATATTGTTCTACCTGTAATTTTTCATAACTAATACTTTCTTCATCCAGCATTTTTTCGCACATGAGTTTCGCCTTATTCAAATCAGTAATCTGATTTTTTAATACTTCCTTTTGCTTCTCAAGCATTTCCTGCAATGTTACTTTTTCGGATATAATACTTCGTATATCTTCAATAGAAATTCCCAATGTACGTAGATATGCAATCTTCTTTATATTTTCCACATCATTTTCAGAATAATCTCTATAACCATTACTTTCATTTCTCGAAGGCTCAATAAGTTGTTCCTTTTCATAAAAACGGATATTAGAACGGGATAAACCTGTTCGCTCTTCTACGTCTTTTATAGTCATATTATGCCCTCCTTTCGAGCAACTCTATTTTACTTAATAATAAGCTATAAACAAGGTTTACAGTCAAGCATTTATCAAAAAACTATAGTTGTTGATAAGGACATGAAAAGCTGTCCAAAATAGAAGGTGAACCGGATTGCTGCTCCGACTCAATCTTCCACGTGGAATACATCTTCCACCAGCATATTAAAGTATTTTGATATCCGCAGCATAAATTCGGCAGATGGGGTGCTGTCCCCACGTTCTATCCTGCCAACAGTTTTGGTGCTGTATCCGATAGCAGCGGCAAGGTCATCCTGGTAAATGCCACGCTGTTCCCGGATTTCTCTGATATTATTGGTAACCGCCATAAAAATCCCTTCTTTCAGTTCTATAGATATTTTCTTATTGTCAATTATGCAAAATAATGTGTCCAATAAAAAGGACTTGCAATTTTATCGGCAATGCTTTATCGGCAATGTCCTGTAATAGCAGAAGCATCAGATTTTCCAAGAACTTTTCCAAATATGTCTAAGCGGTCATTTTCACTAACCTTGATAGGTGCATACTTTTCATTAAGAGAGATAAGGAAAATTCCGTCTTTATCGTTTTGTAATTTCTTAATATAGGTTCTCCGTTAAGAGCGAAGATGCCGATTTCTCCATTAGCAACAGATTCCTGTTGTAATACCCATGCAATCTGACCACCATGGAATTCAGGTTCCATACTGTCACCACTAATACGGACACCGAAAGTAGTATCTTCCGGCAGGATAGATTCATCTATGCGTACAGTCTCTTTCTGTCCGTCTACAAGGAAGTTACCGGTTCCGGCTGATGCGGCATTTTCAAAAATATCAATGCTACGGAATGGAATTATCTTAGCAGTCTGCTTTTCATACATTCCGGATGCGTGGAGCAGATTGATATAATCCATAGCTTTTGCGGCATGCTCCTCAGTGCTATTCATGAAGAAGAAGGCGAAGAAAAGCTTCATCTTCTGATGGTTGATAACCATATTCCGGCATGTGCTAAGCTGTACTAAAATTAAATATAAAATCTCTAAAACCATGATGTCAGACCACAGTTGACAACAATTTGACAACAAAATTTGGGATAATAATGAATCGTTATGAAGCATGACGAATTTCAGGTGAAAGGACACAGGTTTGAGAATGAAATCAAAATTGATTCACTGGATCAATGATTGATATGCATGACAACAAGAGCACTTCTTAGAGTTAATCTGAGAGGTGCTTTTTTTTTATATAAAAACTTACTAAATTTCTGATTATCTTTTCATAAGTTGGTAAATGCCGATATATCCCGTATTTTAGGACTTTATCGGTATTTTCTTTTTGGAAGATACCTTGCATAAGCTGGCATTTACCAGCATGAAAATGCAACCAAAAGTAGTAAATGAGTAGTAAATATAAGCTCCGATATTAACAAGCCAGCCTTTCCAGCTCCGCTTTTGCAGATTGAAATGTCCCGTGTGCGTAATAACCAAGTGTCATGGTTATGTTAGCGTGTCCCATGAGATATTGCAGAGTGTTAGGGTTCATTCCTCTGTTTGCCATATTCGTACAATAAGTATGTCTGAATGAATGTGGTGTGATGTTCGGTAACTTGTCCGTGTGATATTTGTTATACTTCTTAATCAATCCTCGCACCATGCCCTCATAGTTTCCTGCAACTTTAGGCAAGCCCTCACGGTTTAAGAATAGGAAATTGCTGTAACCACCTACAATCAGCGGTTGTGCTTTTCCTCTGTTCTTTAGTATTCTTTGGATTGCTTGATAAGCCCGTTCTGTCAATGGAAGTTCCCGTTTTCCGTTTTTGGTCTTTGGTGTTTCAATATAGTAGCCCATTTCGCTGTCTTTCAATAACTGGTGGTCTATATTGAGTATTCTGTTCTGCATATCAATATGCGTCGTCAGTCCGCAAAATTCAGAAATACGAAGTCCCGTTTCCAGCAGAAGCACAACCTCATCATAATACTTACTATAAATCTTGTCCTTTTCCATAAAGGCAAGCAGGCGTTCTTCCTGCTCTGGTGTAAGGATAACTTTCTGCTCTGTATCATCTTCCAGAACATCACTTAGCTTAAATTCAAATGGGTTCTTTCTGATACAGTCGTCTTGTATCGCCATGTAAAATGAAGCTTTCAAGGAACGCTTATAGTTATCAATCGTTTTATAGGCATATCCTTTTTCGCTCATTCTGATAGCCCATTCTTTAGCGTCCGACTGCTTAACAGTATCAATCGCCCTCATACCCAATGGGTCATTTTTCAGAGCATTCATAAGATACTGTCGTCCCTTTTCAGTAGCCCTTTTGATGTTCTTTCTTTGGCTGTTTTTCTTGTCGTAGAGCTGGCAGACTGTCATTTTACCGCCGACTGTGTCGATACCGTCGTTAAGGTCTTTTTTTATCTGTGCTTCTTTTTCCCTCAATGAAATATCATCACGCTTTCCAGCAGGTGTCTTGTCTGTCGGTACAAGTTTCCAAGAATAGATAAATTGTGGCTTTCCGTATATATCGGTATATTTATAAACGTATCTTCCGTCTTTTCGCTGGCTCTCTCCATTACGCAAATTGCGATTTTTACTGTCTTTTCGTTTTACATTAGACATAGTGTAAAGCTCCTTTCCGTCATGGAATGAGCCGTG
The DNA here is from genome assembly GCF_001487165.1 of Blautia massiliensis (ex Durand et al. 2017). GTDB lineage: Bacteria > Bacillota > Clostridia > Lachnospirales > Lachnospiraceae > Blautia_A > Blautia_A fusiformis. Next base: position 2,571,816 of record NZ_LN913006.1, on the reverse strand, counting down.
ATACGCTATACCTTATTATACCATATCTACGGCTCAATGACATTAGATTTCGTCCAATGTATCTATGATTTTTTCAAATTGTTTTCGCTTAATCTGAATACGATTACCGTTCACGATAACCCAGCCAGCGTCAATATTTTCTTCGGCTAATTTACGCAATTTCTTTTCGCCAATGCGGAAGTATTTAGACGCTTCTTCAATCGTCAGAGTATATTTTTCCCAGATAGGCACATCAGTATTGTTCATAATCTATGCACCTCCTTTACTGTGTGTCATTTTTTACAAGCAGGCAGACGGCTTTGGAAAGCTCCGTTAGTATCTCAACTATTCCCATTCTTGTGGGCAGAACCGCACCATGCGGACGTATCATTATTCTGTGAGGATAGGTCGTGGCAAAGCGACTTTTCCAACGGTCGCTCTCGGATCACTGCGTGGGTCGCTCGCTTTCTTTTGGAAAGGTCATGGCGTACAGTCCCCGTGGCTTGCTATCTCACAAACGTATCTGTCTGCTTTATTCAGTTGTCAAAGACCAGACGGGCATAATCAATCCCAATATGAATTAGAAGCGTTTAATATCAAAGTTTAAGATTTTACGAATAATCGCTTCTTTGATAAAACCTTTCATTTCCAAATCTACCGCAAGACGTAAGTTGTTGTTATCGTCGTAAAACGGACGCATACAGCACTGATTGATATATGGGTCATAAAATTCCAAGATTTTTGAAATTGCTGTTTCGTCGCCGTCGCAGGCTTTGGAAATAACCGTGAAAGTCGGTGTCAGCTCTTTTGGCATTTTTCTTTTTCCTCCTCAATCAGTTGCTTTAACTTGTCTAGTGCTTGTATTCTGCACTTCGTTACATTCGCTCTGGAACAGTCAAGCATTTTCCCAATGTAAGTGTCCGTGTCGCCAATGAAAAAATACTGTAAAACGATATTACGCTTTCGTTCTTCAATAGCTTTCAATGCACGAGCCAGTTGTTCATCTTCGATTGATACTTTTTCTCCACAGACTTCAAATACCGCAACATAATCCGTAGAATATGTATCTTCTGTACCTATGGAATTTAAGAGGTCGTCCATAATTTCGGCGAATGGCATTTCTTTTTTCTCTGAACGACGTATCGCTCGATAGAAGTCAATCGCTCTATGACGTATAACTGTTTTAATAGCACAATCGAATTGATGACAGGTTTTTTCTTGTAGTTCTGACGGTTTCATTTTCCTCACCTCCTTTCGCTAGTCGAAAAGAGGTGTCTGCCCCTTTTCATATATACCGCGTTGAAAGTGGGGGACAGCGTAACCAAAATCGAAAAAACTTTAAAAAATTTTTTTCTGGCATGAAAAAAGCCCGCACAAAACATATAGTCTGTACGAGCTTTTAAAACTGTGCTATATTCAGTTGTTATAAAAATGCCGTTAGGTTCAAACTGATTGCGTCGAGGTATATCTAAAATATTCCATAATGACAACTCCTTTACGGCACTATTCTAATTTAATCAGACAGAAAAGAAATTGCACCGTTTTTAATTTCTAAGATTTCGTCGGCTTCTTCTGCCAAATGCTTACTGTGTGTAACCACAACAACACATTTTCCTAATTCATGTGCAGTCTTTTTCAGCAAAGCAATGATTTCATCAGCGGTAGTTTCGTCAAGATTTCCCGTCGGTTCGTCTGCCAAAAGTACATGAGCGTCGCTGGCTAATGCTCTTGCAATCGCTACACGCTGTTGCTGTCCGCCAGATAGTTGCAATACATTTCTCTGCCAGTATTCTTTTCCAATGCCGACTTCTTCCAATAATTTTTCAGCATTTCCACTACCACCTAATTTGACATTTTCAACCGTTGTCAAATAATCAATCAGATTATAATTTTGAAATACCAATGAGATATTATGCTTTCTGTGGTAATTCAGCCCTTTTTTTGTAATGTCCTCGCCATTGCAAAGGACAGTCCCTTTTACCGCTGTGTCTAAGCCTGCTAACAACGATAAGAGTGTTGTTTTTCCTGCACCACTCGGACCGACAATAGTATAAAAAATACCCTCCTCGAAAGTAGCAGATACATTATTCAAAATGGTTTTATCTTTTTTTGTTTTGTAAGCATAGCTTACATTCTTTACTTCTAACATTTTCGTCGTCCTCCTAACTCATTTCCGATAAAATATCTTTCGGGTTTCTCTTTAGTATTACAATTCCAGATACCAGAACAGAAGCCGTTATCAACACAAGAACACTTGCTCCGTCCAACAGATACATTTCTGGCGTAACCTCTACGCTGATATTCTGCACGTCCTGCTTTGGTGCAACATATTTTGTGGATACTTTTCCCTCGTTATTTTTTTCTTCTTCCTGCATTTGCTGAACCTGCTGTGATACCAGATAATTTGCAGTTACTTTGGAAACGGCAGGAGCGACAGCAAAGGATAGCATAAGGGAAAGAACAGCAATCATAATCGCTTCACTCCAAATCTGCCCGATAATTCTGAATTTCGGAACACCGAGAGATAAGAAAATGCCGACTTCCTGCACTCGATTTTTCAGCCAGAAAAGAAATACGAAAACAAGGATAACAAAACTTGCAACAGAGATTACCAATATCATCATTTCGCTTACTTTTGCTAAATCATTGAAGTTTGAGGACATGGTTTCGGAATTTCCGTTATTGTCAATCAAATCATATTGCTCCCAGTTGATGTCTACTTTTTGCAGATTTTCTTTTACTTCGTCGTAAGCTTCCACATCTTCTACTTTGAAATAGGCTCTTTCATATAATGGACTTGTTTCACCCTCTGCCTTTTCTGGAAATCTCAAATCTGTAAATATTACATTTTCCGAACGGTAAGTATCTCCCTGCATAAGTGGGGACATCTTTTGATCCACTTGATAAATTCCAACAATCTCAGCTTCTGATACCTTTGAATTTTCAGTATCGTGGTAATCATTAAAAGAAATCTTATCGCCGATTTTCAGATTATTTTGATTTGCAAGTTCCTCTGAAATGACACACATATCTTTATCCTCTGGGGTTATCATTCGCCCCTCTTTGATATGCAGGTTTCCAGATAAAACATTTCTGTCAAGTTTCATATCTTTGTTTCCAATTAAGCTTACACCTCCCTCATCTACACTTTGGTCTACATCTTTATCTTCAATTCTTTTGAAATTTACAGGGTTTACAGGAGTTGTTGCTGTTGTAATATTGTAATCAGCAATTCCTTTTGTTTTTGCCAGTTTCTCAATGTCTTTTATATCTAAGCTTTCAAATTCATTTGTTGTCCAGCCTGACCAAGTCTCCACACCATTGATAATCTCTTTTTCCTGATGGTAGCCACCAAAACTACCTTCCTTATCATTACCAATCTTTTCTGAGTATTCACGAACTCGTTTTGTTCGGTACTCTGCATTTCTTTCTAAAAGAAAGCCTGCACCTATGGCTTGTCTGGTTTTGTCCTGCACCTCAATACTGGCATTTTTGCTCGCCACACCTGCAAGAAGCAGGGTACTGATTGCAAAAACAATCAACAATAAGAGAATACTTTTTATGGGCTTTCTGAACACAGAACGCCTTGCCAATCCAAAAAAATTCATGTACTATCCCTCCATTTTCGCTAATATATCTTTTGGGTTTGCTCGTAATATCGGAAGAATGGAACAGCACAATGCCACCAGAATAACTGCACCACCTAAAAGGAACAACATTCCAATATCTTGTATCTGCAACACCACTTTCAGATTTTCTGTTACTGTTTCTGAACCAGTAATGACATTTTGCAAAACGCCCGAGAACAATTTACCAATGGCTGTTGCTCCTAAAACCGAAAGTGTAAATACACTGCCTGCTTCTAATAAAGTTTGCAGGAAAATTTCACTTTTTGTCTTGCCGAGGCTCATAAAGATTGCCACCTCTTTTTGCCTTGTCCGCATCCACATACATAACAGCAGGGAAACAACAACAGTACCAGTTACCAATGTAAGTACCAGCATAAGATTTGCCACCTTACTGATTTGCTCTAATGGAGCAGACATCTGTTGATAAAGGGTATCGGAAGTGCTAAGTTCTACATCATTTCCGAATATTTTTTGCAGGCTGGTTTCCAGCACATCTAATTTTTCTGGTCTTTTTGAATAAACGCAGAGTTTTTCAAATTCAGCTTCTTTGAACAATTCTTTATAAGTGCTGTTGTCAATAAAGACTTGATTTTCTATTCGATTGACCGCCGTAGTTTTTGACGGCTGGTCTTTTTCCGCATTTCCTGCGGACATGAAAATTCCAATAATCTGAACAGATACTTTTGTTCCGTTTTCTGTACCTAGTTCAATCGTATCTCCAACCTTTAGTCCATTTTGATTTGCAAGGTTCGCATTGATAACAGCACCTTTTTTCTCATGTTTGATATAATCGCCAGAAGCTAAGCGGTACTGCATTTCTGAAAAAGGGCTGTCCTTTTCCAAATCATCATAGGAAAGCAGTGCTATTTTCAAATTTTCCTCATTCGTAGAAGTATTGAGCGTAACGGGAGCAAAATTATTCGGAAATACCTCTTGTCTACCAATGCGGTTGATAGACGAAACATCTTCTAGCGTTTCAATCTTGTTTACTTCATTCTCTGTTATCTTGCTGTCCTTACTTGTAATTTCAGCCACAATCTTAGAGTTTGTCTTTTCCTGCATGGCTTGTTTGGACTCATTTGTAGTCCTTAAAATCATGCTTGTACCTAAAATCATACTGTTTACAAGTATCAAAACAATCAACAGAAGAATGGTTTTCCCTTTTTTTCGCTGTAAATAGCGAAAACCAAGTTGATAAAACTTCATACTTCACACCTCTATTCCCAATGGGCTATGACAACCTTTGTTGCATTGAAATGATTTGTGTCTGCAAACTCTCCATAGAGATATACTTCAGATTGCTTTTTCACATCGGATATAGAACCCGTTGTTACATTTGTAACACCAGACTGTGCATTTACTGTGGCAATGACAAATTCACAATCTGGGTTATAGGTTACAGAAACAGCATTCTCTTTTTTTTCCATTCCCGGTGCTTCTATTTTTATCCCAGCTCCACCCTCAATATCTTTTGCTTGATTTACCAAGCAACCATTGTCTGTAAATTCCAAAACACTTCCTATCAAATTAGCAGAATCTAATATGTCGTTTCCTTTATTTTCTGAAGAACCATTTGCATTTTCTTCATTCGTATTAGAATTGACAATAGGATTAGACGTATCTGGTTTTTCATCTGGACTTGCACCACACCCCGTCAATGCACAGATACATAATCCAACTGCTATGAATTTACTGATGTTTGTTTTTTTCATTTTTGTATTCCACCTTTCTTGTTCGATATGCCCCTATTGTAAAAGCAAACCATTCTAAAAATCCTGTAAAAAAGTAAGAAAATCATCATCATTTTTTAGAGGATTTTTACAGACTTTTCTGTTATACTGTCTATAATTTATATAGAAAAGGATTGATACATTATGAAAATACTTCTTCTGGAAGATGATTTAGAATTATGTAAAAATATAAAAATTTCGCTGGAAAAAGAAAACTATATGGTTGATTGTTGCAATGACGGGGAAACCGCTATGCTGTATGCTTTAAATACAGACTATGCTTATGACATTGCCATTGTAGACCGTATGCTACCGATTATTGACGGTTTGACAATCATAAAATCTATGCGTAGAAAAGGAATATCTATTCCTATCCTTATCATTACTGCCATGAGTACCCTTGACAATCGGGTTGAGGGTTTAGACGGCGGTGCTGATGATTACTTAGTAAAGCCGTTTCATATCAAAGAATTGCTTGCAAGAGTTCGAGCATTGACAAGGCGACCTGCCAATATCCAGTTATCGTCTAAATTACAATATGGAGATTTAACTTTCGATAAAGACAGTAGAACCTTATCCACACCAAATAATTCTCTTTTATTAACTTCAAAAGAAACCGAGTTGACTTTTGTATTTATGCAGAACCCAGAAACACTATTTTCCCGTGAACAGCTTATCCTTAAAATCTGGGGCAGTTCTTCCGAAGTAGAAACTGGCAATGTAGACAGTTACATTTCTTTTCTGCGAAAACGCCTAAAAGAATTAAAAAGTTCATGTAAAATAACAACGGTCTACGGTGCAGGGTACAAACTGGAGAAAGAAACATGTTAAATAATTTATACCGAAAACTTCATATTCTGTTTGCAAGTTCTGTTATGCTGATTATTACCCTTGTGATTTCCTTTGTCGTTGCGAACACAGTTCATACAGAGAAAATCAACGAAAGCACCTTGTTTCAAAGATTGACAACCTTGCTGATTTATCAAGTTGAAAGTGCTTCTTCGGATATGGATAAATCACTCACAGCCTACGAAAAAAGTTATCATATTTTTTCTTTGATTAACGATACAAAAGGGAATACCATTTATCAAAGTGATTTTCCATTTCCAACGCCTGCGGACAATCTCTTGCATGATGTAGAAAAGCAGATTTCCACACAGCCATTATCCCGAACAGAAAGCGACACAACTTCTCAAGGCGGTTTTCTGGAAATAAGAGGAAAACATCACGATACTTATTTTGTTATTCCTGCTACCATTCGGACAGCAAATGATACCGTATATCATGCAACCTTTCTTTATCAGACAGCCAGTTTGACGGATATTTTACAAAAGACATTGCCTATCTATCTTCTTATCTGGTTTTTGGCTTGTATCGTTGTTATCGTGCTGACCCGTTATCTGCTGAAAAAGTCGTTTGCTCCAACGGAACGGATACTGCAAAGCCAAAAAGATTTTGTTGCAACAGCGTCCCATGAATTAAAATCTCCACTTGCTGTTATGATTTCCAACACGGATATGCTTCTTGATAATGTTTCCTTAAACGAGCAGGCAAGGCAAGCCGTACAGACCATAGATTTTGAATGTATGCGGTTATCCCGTTTAGTCAAAGATATGTTGCTTCTGGCTTCTTCCGACGCTAAAACATGGACATTGCATAAAAGCACAATCAATGTAGATACCTTACTCATCACGTTATATGAAACCTACGAACCCGTCTGCATGAAGCAGAATTTAGAACTAAAACTGCATTTATCCGAGGAAAGTTATCCTGCCATGCTTACCGACAAAGACCGATTATTTCAAATCTTGTGTGTCTTTATGGATAATGCCATTCAACATTCCAAGAATAATTCTTTGATAGAGATAGAAGTAATCGCCACCGAAAAGAATATTGCTTTTTCTGTGGCAGACCACGGACAAGGCATTTCTGATGAAGATAAGCAGTATATTTTTGACCGCTTTTATAGTGGCGACAAGTCCCATACGAACAAATCAAATTTTGGACTGGGACTAAGTATCGCCAAAGAATTAACCCAAATGCTGAACGGCACAATAACTATCAATGATACTGCTGGTGGCGGTGCTACTTTTACTGTTAAATTTCCTCTGAAATAGATTAAGGCTTGCAGATCATACAATATGTATGGAGCAAGCCTTTTTTCAAATCTTTGTCTTTTTGGTAATCTTGTAAATATATTCTTCTGGGGTAGGGCGTTTATTACCAAAATATTTTTTGAAATTTGCCTGCACCTCTGGGTCTGGGCTGTTCATGGCTTCATCAATCGTTGCTTCAATATCAGCCCGTATATCAGCCAATGAAACACCGCCAGCCTTTGCACCTGCTTTCAAAGCTTTTTTAATATCTCGTTTTTTTAGACCTATCATATTTCAAATAACCTTTAATCTATATATTTTTCATAAACATTTTTTACATAAAAGTGGCTATTAAGCCAAAAGCTAAAATACCAAACATAAGAAAACCGAAAAAAGCACTAACACATAAAGCGACGATTGAAAATACATCTCGTCGTTTGGGATTTTTTACTAACGAAACCGAAAGAACAAAACCAGATAATATCGAGATTACATTTAATACAATCAATCCCGTTTGAAGTCCTCCTGTAATTTCTTCTGTAAAAAGAGAAATCAATAACGTGATAAATGGTAACAGCGAAATGATAAATGTAATAACACTTAATTTATTTTTTTTCATTTTATATTACCTCATTTCTTTTCGTCCAAAGCATTTAATAGAAACATATAGTGCAAGGGCTGATATGATTACAGCACACGGTATAAAAGGAAATAGCGATATTGTACTTCCTGTTCCCGTCGTTGTTACAGTATGTAATGCGTCTGATACGACATAACCACTATAACAATAAGGGTACACTAACCATAAAGGCGTATTAGCAATTAAAACCCCCGGAATTATTAAGAGTAAATTTAATCCCATAGACAATAGTGGTTTTTCAAATAGTACAGTAATCGCCCACATACAAGCAATAGCTGGAATCATTGTTGCAAACAATTTTAATGTCCATGTGAGTAAGTAGAAAACAGGAATATTTTCTGCCACATTCATTATTTTAGTAGCAATAATGCCTGCAATGATGAATGAACTGAAAAAGATTAATAATTCAATCATTAAAAAACTTAATAATACAAAGAACTTTGCCAATGCAAGTTTTCCTTTACTGATGGGCAAAGCAAGCATTTTTAATATACCATTATTCTTTGTTTCTCTGTTGGAAATCATAACGCAAACAATTACCATTGAAAATGGAAGTAAATAATATCCAAAAAGTAATGCACTTTGAATGAACATTGCCGACCAAGCGTCTGTATATTCTGGCGTCATATACATACTAATACTAGATACGCCAGAAATCACAACTAAGATAGGCGGAATTAAAAGCAAAGGTAAAATCATAGACCTTTTTACTTTCATAAATTCTATTTTTAACAATTCAATAATTGACATACGATTGCCCCCCTTTTATTCATAATGCTTTATTTTGCAAAGATACCAGCCAATCATAAAGAATATGATTGTTTCAAAAACTCCCAATATTAAAATACCTGTATCAATACTTGCTGTTGAAGCTACCGCAGGTTTCATCATCAGTACAAATGGATTGACAAGAAATAGTGATATATCTGAAAGGGACATTGCCATACCGCTAAAAAAACCTGCTACTCCAATACCTAATGTAAACCATATATTTTCACATCGTGATGACACCAAAAGCATAAATGCCAATACAGGTAAAGATGATACAAAGCAATATCCTGTATATTTGACAAGTGTTAGTAACTCAAAAGTTCCGTTGGGTAAAAAGATATTTCCAATAATACACAATGCTCCATTTTGCAAGACGATACAAAAAGTAAGCAAGACAAATAATATATAAAATTTATTTTTGAAAATAGATGATGTCTTAAAAGGAAGCATATACATCTTTTTAATTGCATTTCCTTGAAACTCCATATTATATGTTAAAGTTGTTGCCACGATAATGCCGAACATATTAAGAACCATAACCATTCCATAAAGTTGTGTCAGCAAAACGTCCATAGGCGGAAGCGGTAAACTCAACAAAACCTCTTTACGAACTATAAAATTTACAAAAGCGTATAATGCACCAAGAAGTCCAACAAGCGGTAAAACCACTAATATTCCAGTACGTTTACATTTTTTTAATTCTACGGTTAAATTCTTCATAATTTTAACCTCTGCTTTCTATTGGCATTGTCCTCATCAATCATAGATAAAAACATTTCTTCTAAGTTATCATTTTCAAAGCCAGCTTGATGTGCCGTCAATTTCAAATCATCAAGACTTCCTTCAAATAATAATCTTCCATGATTTAAAATACCAATATTGTCTGCTAATAATTCAATTTCTGACAGCATATGTGACGAAATTAGAACCGTACAGTCATATCTTTTTGGAAGTGTTTTAATGAGATTGCGAATTTCGTGAATACCTGCTGGATCTAAACCATTGGTTGGTTCATCTAAAATTAAAACTGGTGGTTCGCCAAGTAGAGCAGAAGCAAGACCTAAACGCTGTTTCATTCCTAAAGAATATTTTTTTGCCAAGCGATTACCAAATTCAGATAATCCTACTAATTCTAATGCTTTATCAACACTTGACGCTGGAAGTTCTAAAATTCTACGAATAATATCAAGGTTTTCTCTACCTGTTAAATTTGGATAGAATGACGGAGACTCGATAAATGAACCAACTTCTTTCAAAATACGAACACGGTCATTCGGGAAAGTCATGTTATCAATTTGAAATTCTCCATCAGTAGGTGCAGTCAAACCCAAAAGCATTTTCATAGTCGTAGATTTCCCAGCACCATTTGGTCCGAGAAAACCGTAAATACTACCTTTCTTAATGTGTAAAGATACGTGGTCTACTGCAATAAACTCTTTGTATGTTTTTGTCAAATTTTTAGTTTCAATCATGTTTTTCATAATTTTTAACTCCTTTCTCGTTACTTATAATATAAAACACCGACATTACAGCAACATTCTCTCTACCTTACATTTACCTTACAAATGCGAAAATGACTGTTCAACTTTTTTCAGAATGTTATAATAGGATAAAGAAAAAGATAAAGAGAGTGTGACAAACAAATGAAAGATACATACTTAAAATCAAAAAAAGTATTAATAGTTGATGATGAAGAAAGTTTAAGAAGTATGCTCATTACCATATTAGAAGATGAAAACTTTTTTAATATTATTACCGCTGATTGTGTAAAATCAGCTTTGGAAATCTGCCAACAGGAAAAACCAGATATAGCTATATTAGATGTTATGCTTCCAGACGGAAACGGTTTTGAACTTATGGACGCACTAAGAAGTTTCACTAATATTCCAGTAATATTTTTGACTGCAAAAGATGATATACAAGATAAATATTCTGGTTTTGGGTTAGGAGCTGACGATTATATAACAAAACCCTTTATGCCAAAAGAACTTGTCTTTCGCCTAAATGCCGTATTACGCAGATGTTATAAGGAAGATAGCCCTCTTATAGAATTACATGATTGTAAAATTGATTTGGCTAATGCACAAGTTATAAAGAACGATGAAGTTTTACCTCTTACCGCAAAAGAACATGATATTTTAGAAACACTTGTACGAAATGCTAATCATATTGTAACAATAGACGCTCTTTGTGAAGCTGTATGGGGCGATAACCCATTTGGATATGGAAATTCTCTCCTTGCTCATATTCGACGTATAAGAGAAAAAATTGAACTTAACCCCTCAAAACCAAAATCATTAATAACTGTTAAAGGATTGGGATATAAAATAAACGTGGAAAGCAGGTTACAATAATGCGTAATTTTGGAAAATTTATCAGTAAACATTTCTTTATATACTTATCAGTAGTAATTCTTATAGTGCTTTTAGATTTATTAATTTTCTTCCTAACTTTTAATGGTACTGTCAACAGTATAAGCAAAGATAATCCTATTCAAATACTAGAAAAAGTATCTAATAACCTTACTATTCAAAATGGAGAATATATATTAAATAATAAATGTCAAAAAGATTTAGTTACAAACAATATCTGGGGAATAGTAATAGATGATAATGGTAATGTAGTATGGAAACACAATCTACCAAAAGAAATACCATTAAACTATTCATTACAAGATGTTGCTACCTTTTCTAAGGGGTATATCGAAAATTATCCCGTATTTACATGGAAACAAGGAAATGATTTATTAGTATTAGGTTATCCAAAGAACAGCTATTCAAAATTTATGACTAACTATCTTCCCTTATCAGCAATACAGAAAACACCCTTTCTTTTTTTGATTATGTTAGTATCAAATATTGCCATTCTATTTATTGTGTACTACTTATCAAAACGAAATGTGATGTTAAAAATTTCCCCTATACTCAATGGAATAGATAAACTATCACACGGCGAAACGGTTACACTTAATATAAATGGAGAATTGGAAGAAATTGGAAATCGTATCAACGAAACGTCATTGCAATTAAAAAAACAAAATCAAGCAAGAGCAAACTGGATAAGTGGCGTTTCACACGATATACGAACACCCCTTTCCATGATTATGGGATATGCAGATAGAATATCTTCTTCATTAAATGTTGAGGAAAACGCTAGAAAACAAGCTAATATTATCAAAATTCAAAGTGTAAAAATCAAAAATTTGGTTCAAGATTTAAACCTTGTAAGCCAATTAAATTATAATGTGCAACCACATCAAGAAAAACCAGTTCATTTCTGTAAATTGATACGAGAAATTGTTGCTGAATATCTAAACAGCAATATAAATAATAAGTTTGAATTTGAATTGAACTTAAACCATAATACAGAACAAATCACTATTATAGGCGACGAAAGATTGCTATGTCGAGCAATACAAAATATTATTTCTAACAGTATCAATCATAATGAAAACGGCTGTATAATTTCAGTTAGATTAGAAATAAATGGAAATAATTTAGAATTAGTAATCAGCGATAATGGAAAAGGAATTTCCGAAAAAGAACTACAAAAAATACAATCGACACCTCATTATTTACAAAGTACAGATAATAGGTTAGATTTGCGACATGGTCTAGGACTTCTTCTTGTGAAAGAAATCATTTCTATTCATAAAGGAACAGTTTCCATTTCAAGTGCATTAAATAAAGGCTTTTCTACAACTATTTCCTTACCTATAAATAATCAATGACAAAACCGTAGCTTGTATATCACATCAGAGTGTTATATTACAGGCTACGGTCTTTTTATATCATTTATCCTACAATCTTCCAGTTACTATCCTTTTGTAACACAAGCTCATACTGTGATACCTGCGTCGCCTTTGTCTGATTATCAAGGAATTTTACCGCTACCTTGACTTTCACATTATCCCCGTTCTTTGTAAAGATAGGGTTTACCAATTCAGAATAAAGGTAGTCCCTGCCGATAGGTTCAATCACATTTCCAGCTACATAGTAGGCAAGCTCTTTTTCTGTGGCTGTTGGGTAGAGCTTAAAGAATGTTTCCAGAAATGCGGTAGCGTCATTGACGGTATCAGCGTCTACGCTTGCGTCTGCTTCTGGTGTCTTTAGCTCATAGTCTGATTTTTCGATTGCTGGTGCAAGGGTAGGGTTCTGAACGATTACCATATCCCCGTCAGCGTCTACATGGACTTTTACGGTATAGGTTGCCTTGACATTTCTTGTCTGTTCTCCCTCTTTTATCTGCTGATCTACTTCGTAGGTAGCAGAAAAAGTGTCCGTTCCCGATTGCTCGATATGCCACACAATCACATCTGTAACTGTGGAGCTGGTCGGTATATCGGTTCTAATGGTATCTATATTCAAGTCCTGCAATTCCTTTGTCAGATAACCGTTGATTGCCTGCGTCCTTGCTTCAATCGCTTCTTTACTGTTACTCCATGTGTAGTAGGACTTCGCAAAGTTCTTCACGAAATTTTCTATCCCGTTGGTGTCCTGTAAGCGAAGCTCAATGATTTCTTTTTCGTGGGTCGTGTGCTGGTCGATAGCCGTAAAATTCTTATACACTCCAAAACTCACGCTTGCGATAAGCACCACCCACAACGCAATCACGGTTTTCTGATGTGTGCCTACCTTGACAGTACGCACCTTTTTTTCTTTTGGTTCTTTGATAGTTTCTGTCTGTTTCTTATTCTTCTTAAACATATTTTTCAAGTCCTTTCTATTGTTTTACTCGTCCTGCACCGATTAAGTGCTGTTGCCAGTAACTACTGCTTAGGTCTGCATATCCTATCGGGTCGCCTGCATGGTACATCTGGTTATTTCCCACATATATTCCCACATGGGTTACATACGAACCAGCATTATAGGTGGAATGGAAAAACACCAAGTCCCCAGCCTTTGCCTGCGAGAGTGGAAGATGTTGGGTAGCGTCATACTGTGCTTGTGCTGTTCTCGGTAAGGAGATACCAGCTTTTCCATAGCACCATTGCACAAGTCCGCTACAATCAAAGGAAGTGTTCGGGTTACTGCCACCATACACATACTTCCAGCCTTGATATTTCAACGCTTCATTCATAATCGCTTGTGCCGTCGCATTATCAAAATGTGCCACAGTCAGATATTGATTGACTAATTCCACATAGAACATATTTCCATAGCCATACCGCCAGCCCCCGTTCTTCGCAACAGCTATCGGGTTGGTGTAGGTTACTTTCTTTCCGCCCGATTTCTCACGGGCGAAGCTCTCTGCAAGATTGTAGGTATGTTTCTTTCCTTTTCCTGCCACATATCCCACATAACCACCGCCATAGTTATAGGACTGTATCGCTACATTCAAATCGTCGATACCTTGATTTTTGCAGGAAGAAAGCAGGGACGCAAAATATTTACACCCCTGCTTGATTGAGCTTTCTGTATCTAAAGAGTTGGGCGGTAGTCCCAGACTTTCTGAACTCTGCATAACATCTTCTGCCGTACCGCCACTTTCTACTTGAATGATAGCCAGTAGCACATTGACATACTCGGAAATGCCGTATTCCCTGGCATATTTTTCCACCATAGGCTGATGTTTCAAGACTTCTGCGGATAAGTTCATACCCGTAATGCCAGAAGAAAAGTTACTGTTCTCGTCGTCGCTGTCCGCACTAATCAAGACACCAAAGAAAAGCACCAGAGAAAAGAGGATAGGAAACAGACTGCCAATGATAGCGATATGTTTCAGTTTCATTTTTTCTTCTGTCCTTTCTTCATTACAAGACTACGGTTCTTTTCGGTATGTTCTGTTGTACGCTTTGATTGTTCAAAGGTCTGTGTCTTTGTAGTACGCTCTGCTTTGTAGTTCTGGCGTGTTTCCTGCGATACCACTTTTTCTACATTCTGCCTATGTACTGGCTGTACAGACTGGGTCGCTTTTCTATCAGAAGCACCAGAAGATAGCGGACGCTCTTTCACAATATTTGTCTTGACTGGCTCGCTTGCTTTTGAAGTGGTCGCTGTGGCAGGGCGTTTGACTTCCTGCGTCTTTTCCATACTCGGCTTTGGAATGGTTGAAGCCGTGGCTGGTCGCTCATGGGGACGGGTAGCTCCCGTTGTCGCTGATCCGTCAGCCTTTCGCTGTGCCTGCCTTGCTTCTTGTGCCTTTTGAAGCTCCATACGCTTATCGGCGATATTTTGTCTATGCTGTGTCTGCTTTTCCAATCGTCCCGTTTGTCTGGACTGCTGTTCCTGCACCATACCACGCTTGAAGTCAGATACGCTGGACTTTGCCTTTTCCTTTGCGGAATATACCGCATAAGCGGTCTGTGTCGGCATATCCTTGATGTTTTCTTTGACAGCATTTGCCTTGTCTTTCACTTTATTTTTCGTATCTAAGACAGCACCCACCTTTGAGCCTGCTCGCTGTCCCATGCTGGAAGTGGTATTGCCCCGATTTTCTTTAGAAGCTGTATTTTTTCTTTCCGCTCGTTTGCCAGCAACGGCACTTCCAGCCACCGCACCAGCCACACCACCCGAAATACCGCCAGCACTTACTGCCCTTGCAATACGGTGTTCCATACGCCTAGCCCTATGTCGCATAAACAGATACGGTCTGCGGAAAATCCTGCGTCCCATGCTTTGACTGTCGTTAGCATTCAAAGAGAACATACTCATTAAGTCGCCCAGCTTCATGTAGATACCAGCGAAACACACTATCTGCAAGAACGCCACCATGAAAAACGGATAGTCCGTAGATATGTTATAAAACATACTGGAAATACTGAACGCCACCGTTACAATGAGCGTTATTCCTGCCCGTGTCATTATGGTATTAAATACCCTTACGATTGCCTGCTTTGCCATGCTTTCATAGCTCGGTATCATAGAGAGCAAGAAACTAATAGGCAGGAACATAGCGAAGATAATAAAAAGTATCTGGCTAAATAACATCATGCCCGTAAGCAAGAATACAAATATTGTTATCCCTAAATTGAAGAACAATAGGAAGAACACCATACCTAAACGGTTTACCACCTGCGGTATCGTCAGATTGTTGTTGTCGTTGTCCTCGATTTCTGTTTTCACGACTTCCTCTCTGGTCTTTCCGTCCTCGTCCTCTGGGCTTGCCGATACGAGAGCTTCTACACGGTCTGCCCCGATTTCCTCTGCGTTGCTGTTTCCAAATTGCAGAAGTAGCCACGGCTGTTCCACTTGAATAGAAAATAAGCTGTCCCGTATCAAGTCTACGCTGTCCTTGCCCTCGCTGTCAGAGTTGGGGAGCATGATTTTTGTTCCCAAATCAAGTGAAGCGGTACTGATGTCTGATGAAAATTCATTTATCTTCTTGATGTAATCGGGAGCATAGGCGATAAACGAAGCGGACAGTACGAACACCACTACAAAGTTGATAACGGCGTGAAGTGCCTTGCTGGTTTCCCGTTTGATAAGTCCCGTATAGGCAACATAAAGTCCCACCACTAAGATAATGAGAAGCAGGAAACCAACATAAAAGCCCGTAGAAGAAAAGCCGTTCTGTGTTACGCCTGCAAGGGTCTGTATGCTCTTTCCGATACTGTCTGCCATATCGTTAATGAAGTCCAGCTTATAGGCTTCCTGCACCACATAGCCCGTAGCATTG
Source organism: Blautia massiliensis (ex Durand et al. 2017) (assembly GCF_001487165.1). Classification (GTDB taxonomy): domain Bacteria; phylum Bacillota; class Clostridia; order Lachnospirales; family Lachnospiraceae; genus Blautia_A; species Blautia_A fusiformis. The sequence continues at coordinate 2,555,354 of NZ_LN913006.1, read as the reverse complement.
CTTAAATAAAGGCTTATCGTCCAGACAAAGTTGGTAATGCAGTAAAGCCCGTACTGCACCGATTTTCCAATCCCGTCCAGCCAGTTCCACGGCAACCACGACCAGCTATTATCCACATAAAAATCAAGCTGGTAGTTGGAAAGGGGATATTTTGAGTAAAGATTTTCTGCGTTTATGGTATCGTCCACAAGCCCCGTTGCATGAGCCACCGTCCCCAGAAGTGAAAGCAGGATAAGGGAGAGTGCCACCACGAACAGAGCCATTTTGAGAAAGTGGAAAATCTTCTTTTTTGTGAACGCACCTTTTATCCTTTCTTTCATCACTCCACCTCATTTCTCTGTACGGGCGGTCTGGTATCAAAGGCGTGTAGCAGTTCTTCAAAGACGGGGTGTATCTGCACCACACCGACACGTCCGTATAAGTCCTGTAATAAACATTGTCCGTTCTCCAAATCACGCAGGCGTTTCTGGTTGTTCTCATCGTCCTTGTCGATACCGAAAAATTCTAAGGTCTGTTTTATCTCGTTGATGTCAGTAGAACGAAAGGCAAACTTCAAGCCGATATTGTTTTTCAGACTTTCCTTTGACACGTCCCCAGAAGATTGTGTAACAAAATAAACGCCTGCCTGCATAGCTCGTCCAGCACGAACCAGCTTGTTAGAGAGCGTTTCTCCTTGTGCTACATTTAAGAACGCCCACGCTTCATCAAGGTCTACAATCTTAAAAATGCTTCTGTCGCTGTGAATGAAGTCGAGTGCAAAGGTACTAATCACAATCAGCATAGACACCGACAATAATTCAATGGTCGTGTATTCATTAAAAGTGGTGTCTTTATCTGGCAATACTAAGTCCGCTACTTGAATGATATTGAGCTGATTATCTAGGCTGATTGTATTTTTTACTGTCCCGTCTGAAAACAATAAATGTGCAAAATCATAGTTCGTAAAACTGGCAATATGATTTGCAATATGGTTCGCAATCGGCGTATTTTCTTTCCGTAATTCTGTGATAACATTTAACAGCCCTCGGTGTTCGCTTTCAGATACATTGCTGATTGCACTAATAAGCACAGGAAATTTATCTCCGTCACGGGTAGAGATACCCGTTAAGAATGTTAAAATTTCTTTTGCCAGCGTCGCTCCGTCCTCTTTGTCTTTCATAATCACAAATGGGTCAAGAAGTCCTGCATTGTCCTTGTCGCTGGTTAAGTTTACGATATTGATTTCATGGGCGATTTCTGGGAGCGTTTCTTTCCAGTTGCCACGCTCTGATTTTGGGTCTAAGATAACCGCTTGTCCCCCAAAGAGAACCGAATAATACACCAGAAGATTGTTGCAGAACGACTTACCACCGCCAAGCGAACCGACAAAAGCAGAAGCAAGGGCATTTGTAACTGTGCCTTTTACGCCCTGCGAAGCTAAAGACGGTTGCAGGTACACATTTCTTCCCGTATCAACGGAATAGCCCATATAGATACCCGTAGTTTCCCCTAACTGCTGTGTCGCTCCAAAGCCAAGCCCTGCCAAGAAATCTGATTTTACATACTGCACATAGTCGTTGATATATCGCTTGCTGGCAGGTAAAAATTCAGAATGAAGCCCCAGCATATCCCCAGCAGGACGCACCAGCTTTACATTGAGGTCGTCGTAAAAGTCCTTGACTTCATCACAACGGCGTTTTAATTCGTCCAAATCATCAGCCGATACACGCACTACATAAGAGAGCTTATACATACTTTCTTTTGTCTGGTCTAAGTCTGTTTCCAGCTCGTCCACGCTGTCTAATGCGTCCACCACGTTGGAGCTGGTTTCACTTCCTGCTTGATAAGCGTGATTGTCAAGGTCTTTCAATTCCTTTTTCTTGTTGCGGACGGTTGTTAATGCTTTACGGTTCTCCACGATTTCTACATTCATAGAAGTATCAACGGGGAATGTGAATTGCTGTTGCTGGAAATAGAAGATTTCAGACGACGGAAAATCAAGCTCCCCGACAATCGCATTGACGGTAAAATAGGACACATAGCTTTCCTTGTCCTCATGCTCCAAGCGTAAATACCGCTGGCTTTCCTCAATCACACACCTTGTCGGACGGATAAGGTCGTAGTATTTTATCAGCGTTTCTTTGTTCAATTTTTTCTTTGGTAGCTGGTACTCATAATCTTCATAGGCGATACCGTCCCTGCCGTAAAGATGTTCCATGAGATACCCAAAATCATTGATTTCCAAGCGACGCACCTTAAAGCGACGGGAGATTTTATTTTCCAGTAACTTTTCCATTTTCATGTAACGGTTGATTTCATCATTCGGCATGGAAACAAAGTCATTCATCAGCGTGTGGTTCACTTCATGGAGAAATTCCGTGAACGTCAGCCATGCCGATTTTTTGATGTTCTTCAGATTGAGCTGTTCTTCCGTAACCATGAGCTTAAAGCCAAGAAAAAAGCGGTAGTCCACTTGATTGTCCCCAATCATAGATACTAACGCTTCGGTCTGCTCGTCTATCTTCTGGCAGGCAACTTCCTTTAATTTTCCAGTTACCAGTTTCTTTGACTGTTCCTGCTGACTTCGGATTGAGCTTTCTGTGGCAATCTGCAAGGCATGAATTTTACCCTCACGGGACTGTGCGATAAGCTGTCGAAAGCTGTCATGCACGATAAATTTCTGCTCTGCGGATAAGAAAGAATAGTTGTACGGTATCAGCTCATAGTAAGCGAACACCTCATTGTCCTTGTTCCAGACAAGGTTATTGTCAATATATTTTATCGGGAACATAGTTCACACTCCTTACTGCCGTGATTGTTTCATTGAGTATCTGCTTATGCAGTTTTACGGCTTTTCCTGCATAAGTGATTTTTGGTCGCAGGGCATAGGTTATCTGTGATTTCAAAAAGCTGTACGGCTTCTTTCCGTCAAAGGTTTTCTGCGACATAAACCATGTGAGAGCAACGGGAATACCAAAGTATTTGAGAAATGCTCCCTCAATCATGGAAAGTGGGGGAATATCCCCAAACAGAATGATGATAAATTCCGTAATCACAAACCATGTAATCTGTGTAAAGGTAACGGGAAAGGGCAAGTTAAAGTCATTGATTGCATACAAGACTTTTTCCACGTTCCAGATACCCGTATAAGATTTAATCTTTTTCAAGTTCTTTCAGCTCCTTTCAAAATAGAAAAGGACAGCCATGTTTCAGACTGTCCCTTAAAAGAGAAATACGCTGTCAGTAGCAACAATGCTTGTCGCTGATCTTCCAGCGTTAGTATGGTATCTCGCACATACCTCGGCTTGTTTCAATAAAGCAACCACCCATATCCAAATCTCGCCCGTAGGCTTCATAGTCAATGTAGTTCTGTAAGTGGGGTGGAATGTCGCCAAGTGCCTGCAATTCGTCTATGTAGTAGTAGGCAACGTCTGTCATGGTTTCACAGTCGGGATAATAATAAATATCGTCCTTGTGTTCCACGACTTCTTCCAGCGTCCCATAGTGGCTGATAAATTCGTCCAGACACTCTATGATATAATCGGGAAGTTCCTCTATCATTTCATACATAGAGTTCAGTTCTTCAATGGAAACATACTCGCCAATCGCAATGGGGAAGTTGTCGGTATCATGGATTGCGTATTCCTCATACTGTTCATTCAAGCCGATTTTTTCTTTTACATCTTCCTCGTCAATGGGAAACGTGAACCAAGCGCCGACTAAATAGCCCTCATTGTATTTGCCAAGATTAGTAATGTAAACCGCCATATCATCAATCATAAGCACCACCTCATTTCCTACTCTGGCAGTTCAAAGATACCGTGTTCTGTTACTAAAAATTTTCCGTGTTCCTGCAAGTGAGAAGCGTAGGCTTCAAAGTCAAAATAGTATTCTTGACAGTCCTCGGATAAATGTTTGAACGTCGGGTCGTTCATCAGCTTTTGCCTTGCAACATCAATCATGCTTTTGCAGTCGAGATAAACCGTAATCACGTTCCTGCAAATATAAAGTGCTTCTAAATTCTCAAACACCGTAAGAAGTGATACATATTCTTCCTGCATATCGCTTGAAAGCTGGCGGTACATAAAATCTAATTCGTTGAGCTGATACACTCTTGTATGTTCGTGGACTTCATCAGCATAAGGCAACACCTTTTCGATAATACGGTAATCCCCACTTTCTGCACCGATACCTAACTTTTCTTCAAACTCGGCAACATCTATCGGCAGGTCGAACCAGTATGATATTGTTTCTTCGCCAGTTGTTCCTTTCGTTTCCACCAGCACCCTTGTTTCCTGCATTGTTCCTCACGTCCTTTCTGTTGTTTCATCACATCTTTTAAGGTCTGGTACGACATACCAAACACATACTTTGAAAAATCTTCTAACTGTCTTTCTTCATAGTTGGCAGGGTTCAGTCGTTTCATTTCCTGCCACACCTTACGTTTGTAAGAGGGCAGGTCGGAAATGTATTCACAGCCGACTTTTGCCTGCATATCCTTAAAAATATCGTTCATGTCATCACTCCAATCTGATTTTAGGTAAGAAAAAAGCAGTCAATCCTAAGACTAACTGCTTTGTGTGTAGGGATATGAAATTGTAAACTAGATTGTTTGTTATAGATTTATAGTCATAATATATTCTTCGCTGTTTTCATCAACAACAAGAAAACCTGCTTTCTTATACATTTTTACTGCATAATTATTTTTCTGAACAGATAAGGAAATTTTTGAATAACCAAAAGATTTTTCCACCAACAATAACTGTTGCAATAATGAAGTTCCAATCCCTTGTCCTCTATACTTTTGAAAAACAGACATAGCAAGGGACGGTGTATCATTGTCAATGTGTCCGTAATCGTTCATTATTCGTACCCAAATAGCACCTACGACATTTCCTTGAACTTCCGCAACTAAAGCCCTATCATCTTTTCGCTTTCCAAATTCAAAAACATATTCTTGTAATTCTGGACAGTTAATTATTGATTTAGGTGGTGGCTCAACACCGTCTGGAATATAAATTGCTTCATACAAAAAGTCATTGAGTAAATCATATTCTGCTTTTTTAATTTCCCTTATGATATAATCCATAACTTGACTCCTAATCTATTTTATCTTTTTTCATACCCCGATTATACCATTCACATATAAGCACTACAACAAAATTTTATGCTTCGATAATCTTGTTGAAAAGTTCTAAGAGTATATCATTTCATCACTCCAATCTGAAATTTAGGTAAGAAAAAAGCAGTCAATCCTAAGACTAACTGCTTTTTGTGTAAATATTTTTGTTAGCACTAGAGAAAAATTCTCCAGTTGAATAATAGAAATTCTCCTAAAACTGCAAGAGTTAAATATACAATAGGTTCTAGTTTAGAAAGAGAAATAGATTTATGGTTAATATTTTTAAATAACCTTTTTGTCAATTTCCAAATAAAATATCCAATAACTGCCCCTAGCGTATTCATCATTAAATCATCAATATCTGTATTTCTCCGATTGAATAACTGGCAAAGTTCAATGGATAATGAAAAACCGAAGCCTATCATAAAAATTTTCAGAGGATTTCTGTATCGTTTCCAAATTAAAGGAATTAAAAAGCCCAGAGGTAAAAACATTATAATATTTAAAACATAAGTCATTATCCCCTCAGACTGAAACGGTAATAAATTGATTTCCTCTAATCTTATAATCGTATCATAATGTCCAATATCCCAAATACTACCTATACCTGCAACAGAGAACGTCAAGTAGATATATAACAGAAAAATATATACCCATACAAAATGAATTGCTTTGTTTTCTTGTTTTTTGTTTTGACGCTTGCAAATGATAAGCTGGTATAAGGAACAAGGAACTATAATACATAGCAAAGCATAAATTGTAGATAACATAGTAATCGTCCTTTCACAGTAATTTTAAATAAAATGATACAGTAAAAATCTTAAAAAGCACGAAAGAATGTATTTTGTTTTTATGAAAGATTTTATGTTATCATATCATTTTTTGCTCTGCAATTAAAGATAATTTCAATATTTTATGCACCGATAATCTTATTGAACAGCTCTAACAGTACATCTTTCACACCGCCAGCATTGAATACCAAGCCGACAGCAATTAAGGCAACTACCAAGAAGCCGATAAGTTTGGAAAACTCACGCTTGAAACCTAAGTAGATACCGATAACCACGATCGACATAAGCACCAAGCTCTGTGCATTTGATAAAAACCATTGATACAAATTTTGTCCGAAATTCATTTAATTGTCCTCGCTTTCTTTTAATTGTTTCATTTCATAGTCAGCTTCTTTACCGACATTCAAAATACACATCAAGACTACGCCGATACCCATTCCCATAGATACCAGCAGGAAGTCTTTTAATAATACCCACATTTTTTATCACTCCTAACTTTCCACCAAATCTTTTGCAGGGGTCGTCTGCTGTTTGATTATCATTTCATGCTTTTCTGTGAGTTTTGCCTGCTGTTCGATTGTTTCCATGTAGTCTGTACCGTTTCCCTTATCAATCTTTTTCAGCATTTTCAAGGTTGGTGCTACCTGCCTTTGTACCCAACGCAATGTACGGTCTAAGGTATAAGGCTCTGGCTTTGTCGTCAGCTTCAAACTCTGTCTGTTATCGCCGATAAACCAAGCCCAGCGGTCATTGAGTTTCCAGTCATTTTTTCGCTTGTCTGGTTCTTCATCAACAAACCGCACATACTGGTTGATGATAGAAAAGGCGGTCTGCTCTGCGTCATAATAGGTCAGCAAATCTCGTACTGCATAATAGGCACGTTCATTTCTAAGCCGTATCTCAAAACGGTTGATAATGTCGGCTTCTTCAAGCGGTGTCCCTAACTTGACGTACTGCTCATAGTCCTTTTCATAGATACAAAAATACACATCTGATTTCAGCGAACCAAGATAAAGGGTACGTCCCATATATTCTCTGTCGTCCTCTCTGTGCTTGATAAGCTCGCCCGACTGATAAAACTTATAGCTTCTGGACTTTCCGATATATTCCCGTTTCCTGCATTTTTCCGCAAGCTCTGGAATATCTAAAATGCCCGTATGGTCGTTGATAGCAAGGTCGATACGTTTCATCACGCCCCCGTCTATGAGTGCGTCCATGAGGAAGTCATACCAGCTTCTTTGCTGTGCCAGCAGGTAACTTTCAAACTGCCTGCAACCACGCCCCTTTAACTCTAAAAGGACACCTTTTTCTTCGTCAGCCGAAGTATAAATAAAGATGTCCCCTAAAGAGTAATGCTCCGTATAGCTGTAACGCCCGTAATCTTCATGGAGCATATAATTGATATTCAGTTTTAATATATCTTTGATGATGTGCTGTATATCCAATGTGGGAAAACGAATTTTCACATAATCAAACAGCATGGTAAGCGGTGCTTCTGGATTGAACCTTTCCAGTTCCTTATGCAGAGTATTAAGAAGTTCCTTTGACGGCTTCATTTTTCTACTTTCTATCTTGTTGAGATATTCCCTTGTGATACCAGAAGCCACCGCCAGCTTTCCTTGTGAGATACCGTAAGCAATCCGTTTCTCCCGTAATTCTTTTATCCATTGTTCTTCATTCAGAACCATACCCCCAATCTGTCAAGTGTGAAGTTTTTTAAGGCGACTTCACAGCCGATTTTTGCTAGAAAATCATGCCAGAAGCCTTATGTTTCCTATGTTTTTTGTCTATTGTCTATTTGCAAACGTACCCCTCTGTTAGATACCGAGGGGTTTAATCAGCGGACGGGACAAGTCCCGTCCGCCAAGAACGGAACTTGCGGTTGAGAACCGCAAAACCCGTCCTTGTCGTCCGTGTCTGTGTCCTGCTGTGAACCTTGTATGCCCTCATAGAGAACCGCAAAATCTATTCTTTCATCTGAAAGTGCTTCTTTCATTTCATCAGACAGTCCTCTAAGAAATACATTACATTGCAGACAAGACTTATCTAAAACTCGAAATCGAAAATAAATTATCCTGCTTTCAATGCAATGTCTGCTTTCCAACCTCATTCTAAACTTATGAGGAATGTTGATTTTTTCACGAATAACATCATCAATGATTTTATCTATCCTTGAATGAAATCGTAAATTTGGATTGACAGAATAATTTAAGAAACAATCTAACATATATTTCCTGCAATCCGCTGTAAAAATATCTGTATTCAAGCACAAACAGAGGTAATTTTTCTCTGTGGGTGTGTGATAAATATTTAATGTGTCCTTATTCAATCACATCTTCCTTTCCTTGTTGTTCTGGCATAGCTTGTCTTTCTTGTGCAAGCCTGCCGATAGTTTGTAAAAAATCATGTCCTTTTGGGACTAAAGGCGTGTAAAACTCACTTATAACACTTGTCCCCACATCACAGTAGCCACGCCCCTTGATACGCTTCTGGAAAAACTGCTTTTTCACATCTGAACCGAACAGCATACCGTAACCTAATTCGCTGATACGCCCCAATCCCACACGGAAATTGAAGTTATCTCTGATACCGTCCGAGAAATACTTTGCGTCTGGACGCTGGCAGGCAACAATAAGGAAATAACCTGCTTGTCGCCCTAACATAACGATTTTCTTTAACTGGCTAAGTAAACTCACGCTTTCTTTCGTCCCCAGCATTTCAAAAAACGCCACATATTCATCAAAGATAAGAAAGCAGGGTGGCAGTCCCAGATAGGCGTAGTTTTCACCCGTCTTATAGTTCGGGTGTCGTTTCATTTCCTCGCTTCGCTGTACCATGCCCTCATAAAAGGCATTGACGCAATCTATCATTTCTTCTTTGGTATGGTAGACGTTTGGCATGACCGTTCCTAAGTCCGCAAGGTCGCTATTCTTCGGGTCTAAGATATAAAGGACAGCGTTGGTATGGAGTAAGGCTTCAATGAGCGTCAGCAGAAAATAAGTTTTACCGCCACCAGTCCCACCAGCAATCAGAGCGTGAGGGAGTGCGTCATATTCCCAGACAAGATTTTTCATCAGCTTTAAACAGCCGTTTTCTGCCCGTACTTCATCAATGGTAATGCGGTTTGCTATCATATCATAAAGCAGGGTATATTCGATATAGCCGTCATGCAAAGTCTTGTCGGTCAGCTCACAATATAAACCACTTTCCAACTTATCCTCTAACCGTAAAAGCTGGTCTTGATATTTTCCCAGCGTGATTTCACAGCGGATATGAAGCAGTCCCTTTTCCATTTGATAATAAATCTTCGGAAACCAGACGATTTTTTCCCTTGATCTGCTTTGCAGGTCAGTAAAAAAACCGCTGTCTTGTACGGTATCGGCTTCATACCACTTATTTTCCAGTATCATTCTTGCCAGCTTTTGACGGTGCAGGAGCTTCTTGAAACCGTCGTAACAGAAGCGGTAATACCCAAAAGCGACCAATGCACAAACACCAGTCGCTATCCCTATGGTTATGAAGTTGTAAGGGGAAAGCGTCAAGCCGTTCTCTAACAAGCTGAAATGCTCCCAATCGGTACACATGAGCTGTTTCATATTCAGTAACAGGAGAACCGTCACGAATATAAACAGAAGCGTTCCTATGGAAAAGTGGTAGACAAGGTGCTTGTCGCTGGCTCTGATACGGTGTCCTTTGTTCCAAATCATACGCATAAATCAATCACTCCTTTCTGGGTATGAAAAAAGCAGTCAATCCTAAGACTAACTGCTTTGTGTGTAGGGATATAAAATTGTAAAACTAAGATTGCATTTCAGATATGGATTTGAAACCCCTCATAGCTGAAAATACCATTCCCTTGTTTTAATTTCCCTTCATTTGACAAGTTGTGAAAAGCTGTCTCTATCTTGTCAATTATAGTAACTGGAATAGATAAATGATGATGTCCTGGCAAAATTCGACTTATCTTTAAAGATTGAATTTTTCTAACAGACTTCCAAAATTCTTGTGGGTTTGTTGATGGATAAAAAGCATCAAGGCAACCGCTATATATCAAATCGCCGGAATACAGATATTTTCTATCCGCTTCATAGAAACAACAATGTCCGGGAGAATGACCGGGCGTGTGAATAACTACCAACTTTCTGTTCCCTAAGTCAATACAATCTTCATCATGTAAAATCATTTGCGGAACCCCTTGAAAAATCTGATATTTCTCTACATTAAAATCCGAGGGGAAATCACATGGATTGCACATAATATTGTTTTTTACCACTTGCAAAGGTATAGGGAATTTGACCGATAGCCATTCTTTTTCTGCTTCATGAACTGCAATAGACCGAAAATATTTATGTCCACCGATATGATCCCAATGAACATGAGTAGTGATTACTGTAACGGGCAGTTTCGTCAATCCATCAATAACCTCTCTGATGTTGGAAACACCTAAACCTGTATCAATCAGAATGGCTCTTTTTGTCCCACACAATAGATAACAATGTGTTTCTTCCCAGTGTCTGTATTCGCTGATGACGAATGTATCTTGGTCTATTTGTTCGACGGTAAACCAACTGTCCATATACTATTCTCACTCCCTAAAAATTTTAATTTGTCGCTTTCTTCATACCCATATTATAACAGTTCCGTATATCCTCTACAACGAAAATCTATTCAGCAAGTCTATTTTTTCGGTTGTCCCTGCGGTGCATGGTTTTGTGAAGTGCCTGTGTTCTGATTGCCTTTATTCTTCAGTACAATATCCTCTGCCTTTACATACCAGTCCACATCTGCACCACCAAACGTCTTTCTTGATACCGTATCGGCTACGGGATTGACAAGCTCCACAACTGCATTGTACGGAAATTCCCTTAGCGGTACTTCTGGCGGTACAGACACGGGGATAATTCCACCATGCAGACTGCACTTCAAATCATAGATACGCTTTTTAAGCTGGGTACTCGGTGTCCCGTCCTCATTCTGCAAGAACACATCACGCACCGCTGTAAATTTTAATTCTCCAAATGTTTTCTCTTTGTCAATAACAAATCCGTTTGATAATCTCATAAATGCTTCACTCCTTTACTTTTCTTCAACTGCTACAATATCATCAGCAAGCAACACATAATCGGTATGTCCCATATCCCCGATTGCGTAACCTCTGCCGTATAACTTCGGATTGACAAGTTTTACTTTCTGTTCATACTTGAACTTCTTTTCGCCAGCCTGCACGGGAATTTCCACTACAACATTTTCGCCTTTCTGTACGTCAGAATAAAGGTTATAGCTTCGTCTGGCTAAGACCCTGCGGTTATTTTTATCTCTTTCAAAGACTGGCTCGCTTTCGCCTGCAAATTCAAGAGTTCCAAAAGACTGTGCCATATCTGGCACGACATATTTCATTTCCATATTGTTTTACCTCGTTTCTTTCTATATTTGATTGTGATTTCTTATTCTGGCGGTTTGGAAAGTACCAGCAATCCCACAGATAGTAAAGGGTAAAATCAATGCTTCGCACCCTTGACTATCCGTGTTCTTGCAGGTTGTTGGCAGACAAGCCAGAATAAGCGGAAGTCTGCCGATACGGTATCGGCGGAGAGCGTGATTTTCCTTTTCTCATACTGTTACCGCCTTATGATTTCTTCATTTTACGGCGTTTATAGAAGAAAATACCTGCCAGCCCAGCACCAGAAGTCATAAGAAGTGCAAGCAGTCCGTAAAGGTTAGTACTATCGCCAGTTTTTGGACTGTTTGTTTTATGTGGTGTATCTGGTGTCTGCGGTATTTCGGGTTTCTCTGGTTCTTCTGGGACTTCTGGTTTTTCCTTAAAGGTAATCGTCTGTCCCTCGTCCTCAATGTCTTTATGCTCGGTAACTTTCTTCGGCTCGTCTGGATTGCTTAAATCGTATAATTCTTCAAAAGTTACCAGCTGTTTGCCGTCAAGAGAAGTAGCGTCAAACGTAAAGGCAACTTCTACTTTCATAGTTTCGCTGTCAGCAGTAAACGTATAATCACTTTCCACACGCTTTCCATTGATAAGAAGCTCTGTATTTTCTTCTTTCAACATCTGCCAGCCCACAAGTTTGTACTGTGTACCGACTTCTAAGCCCTCTAAGGTTACTGTATCAATGATTGTAACGTCTTTTCCAGCTTCAAGCTCTTTGTTGCCGTCCTTATCAGTAGCAGTCGTATGAATTTTGATGATACGCTCTGTGATAAGTACCGTTTGCCCGTCGTCCGCAATGTCTTTGTGTTCTGCAACTTTCACGGGTTCGTCTGGATTGCTTAAATCATACAATTTCTCAAAGGTAACAAGGTTTTTGCCACCTAAAGCAGACGCATTAAATGTATAGGAAATTTCCACTTTCATAGCTTCATCATCAGCGACAAAGGTATAATCGTTTTCTACACGTTTCCCGTCAATGATAAGCTCGGTGTTTTCTTCTTTTAACATCTGCCAGCCTTTGAGCTGGTATTTTGTGCCTTTTGTAAGTCCGTCTAATTTGACAGTATCAACGATTGTTACCTCTTTTCCTGCAAGGATAGTCTTTTCGCCGTCCTTGCTGGTCGCTGTGGTATGGATAGAGATTTCTTTTTCGTATTCATCAGTCAAAGTCCCTAAATCAATCACAAGGTTATTTCTTGATACCACGATTTCAAAAGGTGGGATAAGTTTAAAACCTTTGTTGCTGTCGCATTTCATTTCTTCAATGATGTAAGTATCATAAGGTAATGCACCCTTGCTGTCGTCTGGTTCAGAAGTCCCAAACCATATACCGTCCTCGCTGGTCTTGCCTGCGTTGGTATTGTGCTTATGAGAAGCCCATTCAGCAGAAGTGGAGAATTGCCCGTTATCATCAGTTACCACAACATGATTTTCGCCCGTCGTCTTGCTTGTGATCCTAAAGGGAACATCAGCAAGACGCTTGTGTGTGCCTGCACCGATTTTCACGCCCTCAATATCCCCACGCTTAATCTGATTGTAGATAGAATGGGCTTTGTCGGTTAAGTCCACAATTTTTCCATTTTCTGTGATTGTAAAATCAATCGGTTTTGCACCGTCAGTCAAATATCCGTTTGGAGCTTCACTTTCAACGATACGAAACTTTCCATAAGGTAAGAGGTCAGAAGAAGTAGAAGCGACACCCTCAATATCGGTACGAATTGTCTTTACCACTTCATTTTTTTTGTATAGCTTGCCCTCAACCAATACTGCATTATCATTTAAGGAAATGATGTCAAAGGCAGTATCTTTCAAAGTGGCACTTCCTTGTGGCTTTGTATCGCCCGTTTCTAAATCTCGTTTCTGAATTTTGACACCGCCACGGATAACCTTGTCAGAAACGGAAAACTGGTTACTTCCAGATAATACGGCAAGGTCGCCGTCCTCGGTAATCTGTGTTACATATAAGCCCTTAATCTGTTCGGACTTATCGCCAGCCTGCATATATGCACCGTCAAGTAAGTAGCCATTTGGAGCTTTCGTTTCTTCAACGGTTAGTGTTCCAAGTGGAAAAACGGCTTTACCGTCTTGCATATAGAAGCTGTCGCCAGACACCTTGTATGCGTCCGCTAATTTTGTGATGTAGTGGGTTGTCCCGTCGCTGTCTGTTTCAGCGATTGTCTTTGTAACCCATGTACGAGTAGCTTCGGCAGGGAGATTGTCTTTAGTATAGAAGCCTGCATAATACTTCCATGTAAATTCCGCACCTGCTAGAGAAGCGTTTCCTTGCGGATTGTCTTTCTGTGTTTCCATGTCAATCTTGAAAAGCTCAATCAAAGTGTCCGTTACTTTTGGCGTATCAGATACGTTCAATGTCGCTGTCTTTCCAGCTTCAATCTTTAAGGAATATACAGTTTTATCTACTTTATATCCTGCTGGTGCGGATAATTCCTTGATATAGACTGTGCCTGCTTTTACCTCTACAACATCTGTATTTCCGTTTTCATCAGTCGTAAGGGTGGCAAGCTGTTTCGTGCAGTCCTTATCAGAAAAGACACCGTAGATTGCACCAGCGACAGAGTAATTCCCGTTACCGTTTGTAATGCTGGTATTACTGGAAGTCTTTTGTAGTTTCGCATTTCCGACATTCAGTTTCGCCCAGAATTGTCCTAATTCCTGCCCCTCGCCAGAGTAGATATAACCGCCACATTCATAGCGTCCTTTATTCTCTTTGACAAAGGCTTTTGCACCAGAGAAAACTTCGTCCTGTGTTGCCTTTGGTATTTCATCATAAGAAGCTCGCACGTTATCACATTGCCAGCCAAGATGTACGCTCAATCTCTGCCAGACAACACATTGTTCCAACAGATAGACTTGCTTGTAATTCAGTTCCTTGTGAGCTTCGCCATACTGTTTGACATACTCTAAGGATAACGCCACATCTGAAATCTGGTCGGCACTCATGCGTGAGCTTGCGTCAGCTCTGGTCTTGTAACCATTTTTGAAATCTGTATTGATGTCAATACAATAGGCAGTTTCGCCCTCAACTTTCATCATGCCCTCATTGAATGTAGAACCGATAGAACCGTCATTCATTACTTTTTCAATGATACCGACACGCTCTGCACTTTCCGTCCAGTATTGCTTACTTTCTGCATGAACGGGTGTACTCGGTAAAGCAGTAACGACAGTTGCAAGAGCTAAGAAGCCCGTACACAATCGCTTTAATATCTTTTTCATAAGTCTAATGCTCCTTTCGTTTTGAGTAATAAAATAGCCGTCCAATAAGAATGGCTGGAAATAGAAAAGGAACGTCATGTTAGGCGTTCCATAGTCTATGAAATATTAAATTTTTCTTGTTTCAATACTGATGTGCTGTACCATATCTTTGCATATCTAAGAAAACTAGCGTATCAAAGCTCATTCGTTAGTAGTAAATAAGTAGTAAATTGATGTGTTTGTTTCCTTGAAAATGCTGATAGATACTGTGTTTTAGCGGATAATCAGATTTTTATTGTGTTTTTCGCACTAAAAAATATATCCCGGCAGTCAACTTCTGTAAAACAGTGAATTACGCGAAAATATCATGGATAAAAATTATAAACCAATCACAAGTATGAAGGAAGTATCGGAGTAGCTTAGAAAATTGCGCCGACAGTATCTGCGTTATCAACAGGCAGAGATTATTTACAGTATTTCTCATAAGAAATTATTTGAACTTGCCAGTGATGCAGGTGCGATTTACAGAATAGATGGAACGGTACTGATTAATCGGGATATTTTTGATACTTATCTGGAACGATTCCATGAACCGGCGACAGGAAAAGGCAGGGAGGAAATGATGGATGAGCGGTAATGTATGGATGTTTTCAGATGAGATTGACGATGAAGATCTGGAATTTATGAGCCATGACTACGTGACCTACAATATGGCATGTGAATATTACAGACTGGGAATCAAGCCCGTAGTTCGTATGGCACATGAAGCCAGAGCAGTATATAAGATTGGGAAGAAAGTACTGATTCGTAGAAGTATATTTGAAGCGTATCTGCGAGAGCAGAGGAAGATTTGATAGAGGAGAAGAACATGAGTGAACAGAGAAAAATAATACATGATGATAACAATGGATTGGATTATGTGCTGGTGGGAGATTATTACATGCCGATGTTAGCCTTGCCGGAGGAAAACCGACCGATTGGTTACTGGGGAATACTTCGGAAACAATATCTGAAAAAACATAAATCAGGGATGTATTCTTATCTTTTGTTGACCGGAAAACTGGATCGCTATCTGGCAGATCTTAACGAACAGGCACAGGAACGGTATGAGCTGATTGAAACACAAATGAGAATTGCGGATGGAGTTACCGAGAAACTGAAGAGTCAGAATCCTATGGAATGGGTGCGACAGTGTAACAACATCAGGAATCGTGTGTAGGAAATTGTATTGAGTGAATTGGTATATGTATAGGAGGAGCGTATGAGATACAGGATTGAATATGCAGATGGAAGATGCTGCAATTTTGCAAACAGCAGAAAAGATTTACTGGATTGGTTGAAATTGCTGAAAGATGAACAGATTGTTGATATTCGTAAAATATATAAAAGTGGTGTTACTGATTCAGTTCTAGATAGTTACCGGAGTTATCTGAAACAGTGAGATAACATGGAAAGGGCAGGTGTAAATCTATGAAATTGACAGAGGAGATTGAAGAATTATACTCTGGCAGTGAACAGAAGATATAAACGTGACGGAGAACAGGAAGCAGATTTTATTTCGTGTATCACGTTTGGTAAGAGTGCAGAGTTCGCACAGAAATATCTTCACAAAGGAATGAGGATTGTGATTGGCGGTCGTATCAGTACCGGTAGTTATAAGGATAAGGACGGGAAAACAATTTATACTACAGATGTGATTGTGGAAGAACATGAATTTGCCCAGAACAAGGACAGCGGTGCTGGGGTAGATTCATCAGAAACATCGAAAACAGATAAGGACGGATTTATGGAAGCATCTGAAGGAGAAATTCCATTTAATTAATTTAGAATAAATGGTTGGAGAGGATGCCTAGACAAAATGCATCCTCTTTTCCATTTTTACAGAAGATATCAAAAACACAGATATTCAACCTAACGAAATCGTGATATAATCAAAATATGTTTGAACGAAAAATACGGAGGTAGCTTATGGGCGTAAGTTATAACAGATTATGGAAAATGCTCATAGATAAAAATATGAAGCGGATAGAAATGCAGTACCTTACTGGGATCAGCGGAAACATTCTTGCACGGATGGGGAAAAACCAATATGTATCAATGGAGACGATTGAGAAAATTTGCAAGAAACTGGACTGCACCGTGGATGAGATGATGGAATTTACAGATGATGAATAATAGGAGGTTGCTGCAATGACAGATACACAACAAAGAGTAGCTGCGAAAGCATTTGCGAAAAACTGGAAAGACCGTGGATATGAAAAAGGCGACAGCCAGATTTTCTGGGTGGAGCTTCTCACAACGGTATTTGGTGTGACGGAAATATCACAGTTTATTTCTTTTGAAGATCAGGTACACCTTGACCATACCAGTTTTATTGATGGGTATATCGAGAAAACCCATGTCATGATTGAACAGAAAAGTATCAACAAGAGCCTGACAGCTGCTATCCGACAGTCCGATGGATCTATGCTGACACCATTTGAACAGGCAAAAAGATATTCTTCTGAATTGCCGTATTCAAAAAGACCGAGATGGATTGTTACCAGTAATTTCCAGTCATTCTATATTTATGACATGGAAAAGCCGGGCGGTGATCCGGAGATTATCCAGTTGGAGAATCTGGAAAAAGAATATTATCGGTTACAGTTCCTTGTGGACGAGGGAAACACAAATCTTCAGAGAGAAATGGAAGTTTCCATTGCCGCAGGTGAAATTGTAGGGTTGCTGTATGATGCACTGGCAAAACAATATGCCGATCCAACAACAGAGCGTGCAATGAAAAGTCTGAATATCCTTTGTGTCAGAATGGTATTCTGCCTGTATGCAGAGGATGCCGGCATTTTCGGACAGCATGGTATGTTCCATGATTATCTGGAAGAATTTGATGCAAGAAAAATGAGAAAAGCAATGATTGAACTTTTCCAGATCCTTGATACAAAGCCGGAGGATAGAGATCCTTATTTGAAAGATGATAACCCACAGCTTGCAGCTTTTCCGTATGTAAATGGTGGACTTTTTGCAAATGAAGATATTGAGATTCCGCCTTTTACGGATGAAATCAGAAATCTTTTATTAGAAAAAGCATCAGCAGATTTTGACTGGTCAGAAATCAGTCCGACCATATTTGGTGCTGTGTTCGAGAGTACGTTGAATCCAGAGACAAGACGCTCCGGCGGTATGCATTACACCAGCATTGAGAATATTCACAAGGTCATTGATCCACTGTTTCTGGACGATCTGAAAAATGAGCTGAAAGAAATTCAGCAGATAACCGTGCAGAGAACAAAAGATAAAAAGCTGAGAGACTTCCAGATGAAGCTGGCAAATCTCCGGTGGCTTGATCCGGCATCGGGAAGTGGAAATTTCCTTACGGAAACATATATCAGTATACGGCGATTGGAGAACGAAGTCATAAAAGAATTGCAGAGAGGACAGATTACTTTTGGCTTTGATGAATCTTCCCCGATTCATGTTTCTATTGATCAGTTTTATGGAATTGAGATTAATGATTTTGCTGTTACAGTTGCCAAGACGGCATTGTGGATTGCAGAATCCCAGATGATGAAAGAGACAGAAGATATCGTTCATATGAATTTGGATTTTCTGCCGTTGACGACAAATGCGTTTATTGTAGAAGGTAATTCTTTGCAGATTAACTGGGAGAGCGTTGTACCGAAATATCAGGTGTCATATATTATGGGAAATCCTCCGTTTGTTGGTGCCAGAGTAATGAGTTCTGAACAGAAAGATGATGTAAGAGAAATTTTTAAGGGATGGAAAAATGTCGGAAATATGGATTACGTTTGCTGCTGGTATAAGAAATGTGCAGATTTTATGAAGAATACATCAATACGAGCTGCATTGGTTTCGACAAATTCTGTTTCCCAAGGAGAAAGTGTTGCTAATTTGTGGAAACCACTATTGGAAAATGACGTACATATTGATTTTGCATATCGAACATTTCAGTGGGATAGTGAAGCAAAGATAAAGGCCCATGTGCATTGTGTGATCATTGGATTTAGTATTGCTCCTTATAATAAACCAAAGAAAATATTCATAGATGAACGATATCAAATTGCAAAAAACATCAATGGTTATCTTTTGGATGCAGCGAATGTATATGTCGAGAGCAGAAATAAGCCTATCTGCAATATTCCAGAAATCGGAATTGGAAATAAGCCAATTGATGGTGGATATTATCTTTTTGAAAAAAAAGAAATGGAAGAGTTTATAAAACAAGAACCGGAAGCTCAAAAATACTTTCACCAATGGTATGGCTCGAGAGAATTTATAAACAGATCGCCAAGATATTGTCTTTGGTTGGGAGAATGCAGCCCGACTGAATTAAGAAAACTTCCTTTGTGTATGGAACGGATTAAAGCAGTTAGAGAATATCGATTATCAAGTCCGAGCAAAGGTACGGTTAAATTGGCTGAAAAGCCAACAAGATTCCATGTGGAGAATATGCCAAAAGGACAGTATATAGTAATTCCTGAAGTCTCATCTCAGAGAAGGAGATATGTTCCGATGGGATATATGGATAGCTCGGTTTTATGTAGTAATAAGGTTCGATTGATGCCAGATGCTGACTTATATGAATTTGGAATCTTAGAATCAAATGTACACATGGCATGGATGCGGGTTGTTTGTGGGAGACTAAAAAGCGATTATGATTATTCGATAAAAATCGTTTACAATAATTTCCCATGGCCAGAACCGACCGCTCAGCAACGGCAAAAAATCGAACAGACTGCACAGGCAGTCCTTGATGCCAGAGCATTATATCCGGATAGCAGCCTTGCAGATCTTTATGATGAACTGACCATGCCGCCGGAACTGCGAAAAGCACATCACCAGAATGATATGGCAGTCATGCAGGCATACGGATTCACAAAAGGCAGTGAAGCCTATAAAAGCGAAGCTGCCTGTGTTGTGGGACTGATGAAACTTTATCAGAAGAAAGTAGAAGACCTTGAAAAAAGATAACACGCCGGATACGGCATAATTCTCTTAGCAAAGCTAAGAACGCACTTCTATACAGGTGATGGGATCTGCCTGTATCGTGCGACCAGCGGTGCTGTTTATGGATTTGAAAAATTTCAATTCAGAAATATAGCAAAATCGTAGATTTCGGATAATGGTGCGTCTTCACCTGTGCATCATGAATTTTTATTCAAAAAATATGCTATAGATAAATGAAGGAAGGGTAAAATTGTGGAACATAATATAAAATCAGATAGACTTATTATTCCGATATATATAAATGAAAAAATTGTTTTGGATATGCTTGCTATTATGGAAGATGGATTTTCAATGGTAAGTCAAATTAATTATACAGAGCATAAAGAAAATAGTTCTTCACAGAAAATTGATGCGGGAATTTCAACATCTGCCAGTATCTTAAGTAAGTTATTAAAAATTGATGTTTCTGGTGGAATAAGCCATGAAGGAAATAAAGGCGAAAATGAAAGTATTGTTAAAGAAAAGATACATACAAATGTTTCTCTTTTATCAAAGTTTCGAGGATTTTTAGTACAACAAAAGATATTAAAATCTGATTTGGATTTTTTAAAAATGCAAGTAGGTGATTTTATCGAAGTTGAAGGAGAATTACAAAAGAATCCGATAATAAATTATATGGATAGTTTCATTGATTTATTTCGTATGGCAAATATTTTCGCAGAACAACCTCAAGTAGGGGGTAAAACACAGGCAAAAAATCAAAAGAAAAAAGATGATGAAATGGTAAAGCAAATTAAATTATTTGCGGATGAATTAAAACATAGTGGAACAATAGATTTTATATTATCAGATAACAAAGGAACGACTGTCTTGTCAGTCCAAGAACAATATCTTGCGAATGATAATATATCAGAAATCATTGGTGGGCATTTTAAAGTTCTTGGAAAAGTAATATTCATATGCAAAGAGGATACAGAAAACATTGATTTACTCAGAAAAACATCGTTGTCGATTTTGCAGGAAGACTTATTAAATGAAATGTTTGCAGAATTTAAAACGGAGGATATGAAACAATTTAATTTGCCGGAATTAAAGACGAAAATAGAAGGACCGGCTGCTATTGTGATCCCAATTGCTATTTATGCATAGGGAAAAAATGTTTTTTAATCGATGTATATTTTATGTGGAGGTTGCAAGAGCAAACCAGACCGATCTTGTGTCTTTTCTGAACGAACAAGGGGAACAGTTGATGAAAAGTGGCAGAGAATACCGTTGGAAAAAGCATGACAGTGTAACGATATCCGGAAATCGATGGTATCGGCATAGTCAGAGTAAGGGCGGTTATCCGGTAGACTTTGTGATGGAATTTTATTATGCAACATTCCCGGAAGCAGTGAAAATTCTGATTGGGGAAGAAGGCGAAGGCAGGCAGAAGTCCTGCCCCGCCCCGTCTAAAGACTTCCGATTACCGGAGAAAAATGAGGATAATGAAAAAATCATGAAGTATCTGACAGAAAAAAGAGAGATTGAGAAAACACTGGTGGAAGATTGGATTGACAGAGGTGATATTTACGAAGAAAAGAAACATCATAATGTTATATTTGTCGGCAGAGATGCAGATGGTATTCCGAGATATGCACACTGCCGGGGAACTGGTGAAATAAAATATCGAGGAGATGTAACAGGTTCTGGTAAATCTTATGGATTCAGTTACAGAGGAACGGATAATCAGTTGTTTGTATTTGAAGCAGCTATTGATTTGCTTTCATTTATCCAGTTATTTCCAAAAGATTGGAAAAAGCGCAGTTACCTGAGTCTGGGTGGAGTCTCCAGTGTGGCACTGATGACTTTTCTTTCTGAACGCCCTCAGATTACTTCTGTTTTCCTGTGCCTGGATAATGACCAGGCAGGGAATGAGGCTTGTAAGAAACTGGCAGAAGAAATTCCGGAGGGGTACAGTGTAATTCGTCTGAAACCATCACGAAAAGACTGGAACGAAATTCTCTGTGATAAAAACGCCGACAGAAAGAAAGCAATTGCAGAAACAATCACAATTAAAGTACCGGAAAAGGAAGAATTAGTGCCGATGTTGTGTTATGAAGACATTGAACAGACCAGTGTGGAATGGCTGTGGTTTCCTTATATTCCATTTGGAAAACTGACAATCATTCAGGGAAATCCGGGAGAAGGAAAAACTTATTTTGCTATGATGCTGACGGCAGCCTGTACCAACAGAAAATTGTTTCCGAATATGGAAGATATCGAACCATTCAATGTAATCTATCAGACTGCGGAGGATGGCATGGGCGATACCATTAAGCCAAGATTGGTAGAAGCAGGTGCTAATCTAAGCAGGGTTATGGTGATTGATGATTCGGAAGAAGCGTTGACTTTATCCGATGATCGAATTGAAAAGGCAGTCAGGCAGAATCATGTGAGGCTTGTAATCATTGATCCGGTACAGGCCTTTATTGGAGCAGATGTGGATATAAACCGTGCAAATGAAGTGCGTCCGGTGTTCCGAAAACTGGGAATGATTGCAGAGAAGACCGGATGTGCCATTGTGCTGATTGGACATCTGAATAAATCTTCCGGAACACAGAGCACGTATCGAGGACTTGGTTCTATTGATATTATGGCAGCAGTGCGAAGCTTGATTTTCATCGGGAAAGTAAGAAAAGATCCAACCACAAGGGTATTGATACATGAAAAAAGTTCTCTTGCGCCACCAGGGGAGACAATGGCATTTAAACTGGGAGACGAAGAAGGTTTCCGATGGGTGGGAGCCTATGAGATTTCCGCAGATGAATTGTTAGATGGAAAAGAAGGAAAAGCAACAGAAACAAAGCTGGAGAGAGGGGCAAAGTTAATCAGGGAACTTCTTGCTGATAAAAAAGAAATTTCAATCAGGGAATTAGATGAAAAAGCAAAGGAACAGGGAATATCCGGGCGAACAATGCGTGATGTGAGAAGCCGGATGAAGAATGAGTTGGAGTACCAAGTAAATGAAAAGCAGGAGAATAGTATTCAATTAAAAGAATGATGGGTGGCAGAGTCATTGAAGTAAATACAGATTTTTATAGATACCTTATCTGTTGTCTGCCGGTGTATAAATATTTCAAAGTACACAGAGATAAGTTGAAGAAGGAATCTGTAAGGTATAGAGGAGAATTAATACCTGACAAAATAGATATTATGTGTTCCATCTGTTCAGAAGTGTGGTATAATTTCATCAATAATAAATGAACGGAGGGATAAAAATGCTCACGACAAATGATAAAGAGGATATCCATATTAGTTATCTTTCAGCGGTTTGCGCAAGTGCAAGCGTTTCTTTTGATCTCCAAAGACATGATGATGATAGTACAGACGGCATTATGAAGAAATTAATAACTCTTGATGATGGAACGAAATATATGTCTTCTTTAAGAATTCAGTTGAAATGCACATCATCGGTATCTCAATATACAGATGATGAAGAAATACTTCATTATAAATTAAAAGTAAAGAATTTTAACGATTTATGCACAAGATGTACGACTCCTATTATTTTGGGATTGCTTGTGTTGCCTGAGGACGAAGATACCTGGGTAAAGTGGTCAGAAAAAGATTTGCTGATTAATGGATGTATGTATTGGGCTGATTTTTCTAATGAGTCACCATCTGATAACAAAAACACGGTTACGGTATCTATTAATAAGAAAAACTTGATTAATAAAGATACTTTGTTAGAGATACTTGAAAAAATAGCAAAGGAGGAGTGGCCATGATCTATTCAGTTAATTTCATGGACCTGACAGAAAAGATAAATCCTCATGCTGTAGTAAGATACCTTAAAGATACCGGTTGGATGCAATATAAAACCAAAAAGGAATATATTAAAATCTTTCAAAAAATTACAGAGAAGGAAGAATTCTATCAGGTAATAATACCAATTGATAAAACATTAGCGGATTATAAAAAAGCAATGTTTGATGCAATTGAACAGATTGCATTTTTAGAAGGACAATCAACAGAACAGTTGATGTTATATTTATTAAACCCTAATACAGATATATTGAAAATTAGATTGCAGAAAAAAGACGTTGAAGCTGGTAGTATATTTTTTGATGATGCGATTAATTTATTTGAAAATGCTAAAAAGCTGATAGCAGCAACGGCTCTAGATGTTCTTCATCCGAAGCATATTCATCAAGGAAGACCAGAAGAAGCGGTTTCTCAATTTATAAATAATTGCAAATTTGGTCAAACAGAAATTGGTAGCTATGTTATTTCTGTAGTATGCCCTTTTGCTGAATTAGATGAATCGGAAGAATATAGACAATTAAGTATTTTTTCTGATGAAGAACAATGTGCAAATTCGCTAACACGCAAGGTGACAAAACGAATTATGTCAAATGTTTCAAATATTAAAGCAAATATAGACAATGGGGAAATTGATAAATTGATTTCTGAAGATGAAGGGGCGATGATAAGTGCTAATTTTTATGAAGCCCTAACAGGAATGAATATCTCAGAGCAGGATACGGCAGTAGAGTTTATTGCACAATGGTCTCCTGTTGTTAAAACAAATCGTTGTGATCAGGACAGAATTACTTTAACACATGATTATTATCAACCGATAACCATGGCTATAGAAAAATTAAGAGAAACTATAAATACTCATACCAAAATTGTTGGAAGAGTAAAAAAGCTAGAATCTATACCGGATGCCTCCAAAAGAACAAATGGAAAGGTAACGATAGTATATTTAGATGAGAACGATAGCAAAAAAACAGTAAGTGTACAATTGGCTAAAGATGATTATAATAAGGCAATAGAGGCGCATGAATCGGGTAGTCATGTCGAAGTGATTGGGGAAATTGAAGATAATGGTAAAAGGAAAAAATTAATGACGGCAGAGTCATTTTCCATTATTGATTAGCGCAAAGTAATTAAATAGTAGGGTACGAGAGACCATTTTTGTAAAAATACAGAAGTGGTCTTTTTGTATCCGAAATATCGGATTAATTAAAAACAAGAAAAGCGTATCAGACTAAAAGATTGATAGTGGCAGAGTGCTTACAAAAATACAGAGTTTTATAGATAACCTCTCTGCCGTCTGCCACCTGCCAGCGTATTAATGATAAAAAAGATTGCGAACTGCTTGCAATTTGCAATCAAACGAAATATAATGAAGAAAAAAGAGGAGGCGATATCTATGGCAAGAACAGCAAATGTATTTGCACGTGTTGAGCCTGAAGTGAAAGAACAGGCAGAGCAGGTGCTTGATCGACTTGGAATTCCAATGTCCAATGCAGTAGGAATGTTTCTGAGACAGATTGTACTCCAGAGAGGAATTCCTTTTGAGATGAAACTTCCAGCTTATGAGGAGCCTGTTGCATATGGCTCTCTGACAAAGGAACAGTTCAATGCAGAAATAGAAAAAGGCATGGAAGATATTAAGGCTGGCAGAGTGTATTCAGCAGATGAAGTTGAAGCAGAAATGAAACAGGAATTTGGTATATGAAATATAAAGTGATGTATACAGCAGGAGCAAAGAAAGATCTGCGAAACATTTTCAGATATATTTCAGAGGAACTGTTAGCTCCGGAGAATGCTGCAGGACAGGCAGAGCGGATTATGACGGCAATTCGGAAGCTGGATACTATGCCGAATAGAAATCGGCTCTATGAGGAAGAACCGTGGCACAGCAGAGGACTTCGATTCTTTCCGGTGGATAATTATCTGGTATTTTACAAAACAGATGATGAAACTGAAATAGTATATGTAGTGCGAATTATGTATGGTGGACGTGATATTCATAAACAGTTAAGCCAAACAGAAGACGTTTCAGTAAATTAAAACAGAATATGGAACAAAAACACGAGCAGTTAGTCTATGAAAAATAGGTTAGCTGCTTTTTTTATGCAAAAAAGGAGGTGCCGTGTATGGGATATGCACGTAAAGATGTAGAGAAAACAAAGAAAATAGCAAAGAAATTTGTGCGCTATCAAGAGGGTGCAGAGCTTTATAGCATTGGACTGACGAAATTGAATAATACGGAGTGAAAGCCGTTACTACGACTGGGCAGTTACAAGCCCGAATTACCGTACTCATGTAAGTTCCTCTCAGATTCCATGAAATGCCCGGTATTCCCGGTACATTTCAATCATATTTTTTTTGGCATTTTTCAAATAAGAAGTATCGGCGCTGATTCGTCCAAGAAGAAAATATCCCTGATAGATAGAAAGCATGCGCTGCGAAAGAATTTTTGCATGATCTGGAGACAATCCGGAGAATAACAATACTTCCTGAAAAATCTGCTCAAATTTTTTCAGTCCTTCCATAAATACAGATGCAACTGCAGGCTTGCTAAGTGCTGTTTCCATGCCCATCACCGCATACGGGCAGCCTGCAAATGTTTGTCCATTTGTCCTTTCAGATAAAAAATCAAAGATTTCTTCAATAAAACTTTCCCAGTCATTTCCCTGAGAACTATTTTGAAATTGTTCCAGTAAGATTTTTTGATAGTATTCCGTTACCGCTGTTGCCAGGTCATCCTTGCTTTTGAAATAAAAATAAAAAGATCCTTTTGGAAGGTCTGTTTGTTTGAGGATTTCGCTGATTCCAGTAGTAGAATACCCATTTTTCCAAAATAATTCAGCAGCACACTCGATCAGGCGTTGTCTGGATTCTTCACCCTTTTTCAATTCGCATTTCCTCCTTCAGTCTGGAAAACAGATGTGTAAGTGCAAACATAAGCGTTTCATAATGCATGTAATCTAAAGTATTCCTATCTGCAAGAATTTGAAGACTTGCCGGGAACTCGTCATCAGCTTCCCAGAAACGGATGATAATCGGCAAAAAAGGAAAAAGATTTAATTTAAAAGCAACATCTCCTTTTTCCAGTTCCTTTCCGGAAAGTGATATACAGGCATTACGCAATTCAACGGTTTTTCCATTAAAAAAGTCAGCGGTATTCTGAAAAAATCCTCTGTTCGGTGAGAGATTTCCTGTTCGGACAGAGGAAAGGCTGTTTATATTTACAAATTCATGTGACAGATGACATCTATCCTTTGAATAACATAAAACATCATAAATAGTCATTGCTTCATTATGATTGGCTTCATGAACTATTTCAAAATCATTATCTGACCACTGAACACTTCCCGTTTTTCGGTTAATACGATAGGTACGGTTAATAAAAGTAATATATAACCAGTCAGAATTGTAATCTAATGAATATTTATGTATCATTGTAGCCTGATCATATTGCAGGAAAACATGTGCCATTGAAATTTTTGTTTTATCATAATTATTGATAGCTTTCGTCATATATTTCTCCAAGAATATTTTTGTTGTAGTTATTTACAAAATAGACTAATCGGTCTATAAAATCAATACATTTTGCGTAACAAATAAAAATTAATGATCATGAAAAGTAAATGACTAAGACTTCCCATACCTTCTAATGGCAGATGACAGAATCCCGGCAGTCAACTACTGCAAAACAGTATATAACAGTTGACAACAGTATTACACTGTTGTATACTGTTTGCAACAGGAGGGAACATATGAAGATTATAATCAATAATACATCGATGGTACCAATTTATGAACAGATCATGGAGCAGATCAAGGCGCAGATCATCTCCGGAGAGTTAAAAGAAAATGATATATTGCCGTCCGTGAGAACAATGGCAAAGGAACTGAAGATCAGTGCACTTACTGTGAAGAAAGCATATGACAATCTGGAAGCAGAGGGCATGACAGTCACAGTTCATGGGAAAGGAACGTATGTAGCGGCTTCGAATACACAGCTGATGGAAGAAGAGCGCAGGAAAGAGGTTGAGGCGGATCTGGAAGCAGCAATTCAGAAGGGAAGGCGCTGCGGAATGAAAGAGGAAGAGATCCGTTCGTTGTTTGAACTCATCATGGAGGATGAATGATTATGTTGGAGATCAAAGGAGTAAAGAAAAGCTACGGTGAATTTCAGTTAGACTGTTCGTTAAATGTAGAAAAAGGAAGAATCACCGGTCTGGTTGGAGAGAACGGAGCCGGTAAGAGTACTTTGTTCAAGGCAGTGCTCGGACTCATTTCTTATGATGCCGGTGAGATAAAGATCCTGGGAAAAATACCGGAAGAGTTAAGTGAAAAAGAGAAAGAAGAGCTGGGAGTTGTCCTGGCAGAAACCGGATTCAGTGGATACTTGAAAGGGAAAGATGTTGAGGCAGTCCTTGCCAAATTATATCCAAAGTTTGAAGCAGAAAAATTTCATCAGATGTGTGAAGAATATCAGATTCCGTTGGATAAATTTATAAAAGAGTACTCAACAGGAATGAAAGCAAAGCTGAATCTGATCGTTGCATTGACACATCAGGCAGAATTCCTGATGCTGGATGAGCCGACAGCAGGGCTTGATGTCGGAGCGAGGGAAAGGATGCTGGATATTTTAAGAGAGTATATGGAAGAAGAGCCGGAGAGAAGTATCCTGATCAGCTCACATATTTCTTCGGACTTAGAACATCTGTGTGATGACATTTATGTGATACATAAAGGAAAGATTGTACTTCATGAAGCGATGGATACGATTCTTGAAAAATATGCAGTGTTGAAGGTCAGTGAGGAACAATATCAGGCAGTGGACAAAAGGTATCTTTTGAAAGAGAAAAAAGAGTTTTTTGGAGTTGCCTGTCTGACGAACGAGAAGCAGTATTATATAGAAAATTATCCGGAAATCGTAGTAGAGAGCGGATCACTCGATCAGGTGATCCTGATGTTGACAGGAGGCGAAAGATGATGAAAGGAATCAGAGGGCTTTTGGAAAAGGATTTTCGATTGTTTTTTCGACAGGGTGGTAATCTTTTTTTGGTGTTAGTGTTTGTAGCATTGTTTTTTATACTTACAGGAAAAAAGGCAGCTGCTTTCATTGCAATGTATATCCCATCTGTTCTGGCGATATATTCAGGTAATACGATCAGTTATGATGAAAATGGCCATGGTTACACATATTTATTTTCTTTACCCGTAAATAAAAAAATATATGTCAGAGAAAAATATATTTTTTCCTTTATCATGACAGCATGTGGATGGTGCATTGGAATGATCTGTGCAGGAATTATGGTACTCATAAATCCTGAAGAGGTGTTTGATCTGGAAATGCTGGCAATGGAGTTGATCACATTTTTTGTGTTTCAGGCAATTGCGGGAATTATGATCGCGATCAGGATAAGGTTCGAAGGAGAGAAAGGGCGAATTGTGCTGCCAATCGCAATTTTAATTATTTTTGCGATTTGTTATACAATTAGATCTTTTGTGAAGACTAACTTGGGATTAAAAGAAAGTATTCTGCATATGATAGGGGGAATAGGGGATCTTGAAATCGGGATTGCCCTCATTGTGCTAAGTCTGCTTATATGGTTTGCTTCGTATAAGTATAGTATGAGCGCCATGAAGAAGAAAGAGTTTTAAGATAGGCGTGGCAAAGATGATCCATTAAAAATAATGATTATAAAGATGTAATAGCTACCAAAAATATGAGAAAAACTTTGTGAAAAAATAGGCTTGTGTTTCGTAAGAGTCCCTTGTAAAATAGCGGTCAAGGATGAAAAGAAAAGGAGATTCTTATGGGAACTAATGAAAAAGATATGACTGCCGGATCTCCCGGAAAACTGATCATAACTTTTGCCATACCAATGATGCTTGGAAATATTTTTCAGCAGTTTTATACAATGGCAGACACCATGATCGTCGGACAAGTGGTAGGAGTTAAAGCACTGGCGGCAGTAGGTGCCGGAGATTGGCTGGTATGGCTGGTGTTGGGGATTATGACAGGTATCACACAGGGTTTTTCTATTCTTGTATCTCAGTATTATGGAGCAAGGGAAAAGGAAAATCTGAAATGTGCAGTAGCGAAAAGCTATATCATGACAGCATTACTGTCTGTGGTCGTACTCGCAGTAAGTGAAGGTACAGTTTATCATGTTCTTTTATTTTTACAGACACCG
The DNA here is from genome assembly GCF_001487165.1 of Blautia massiliensis (ex Durand et al. 2017). Taxonomy (GTDB): domain Bacteria; phylum Bacillota; class Clostridia; order Lachnospirales; family Lachnospiraceae; genus Blautia_A; species Blautia_A fusiformis. Next base: position 2,525,855 of record NZ_LN913006.1, on the reverse strand, counting down.
GATAATGTCATTGATCTGACAATGCTATATTTGCGGCTGATCTTTGCAGGAATCCCGATCATAGCTGCTTATAATATATTTGCAGCGATCCTTCGGGCACTTGGAAACAGCAGATCTCCGTTGATCGCAATGACAGTGGCAGCAGTGATCAATGTGGGACTGGATTTGTTATTTGTGGCGGTTTTTGGCTGGGGTATAGCCGGAGCAGCAGTGGCGACCGTTATCGCGCAGGGATTTTCTGCCTTGTACTGTTTGATCGTATTACGTAAAATCCCGGATATCCGCCTGGAAAAGAAGGACTTTTACAGGCAGCCCTCTATGAGCCTGCGGCTTTTGGAACTGGCGGTTCCTCTTGCGATACAGAATGTGATCATCTCCGTGGGAGGACTTGTGGTACAGTATGTGATCAATGGATTTGGTTTTCTGTTTGTGGCGGGATTTACGGCATCGAACAAGCTGTATGGGGTTTTGGAGATGGCTGCCGTTTCATATGGATATGCTATTACAACCTATGTGGGCCAGAATCTTGGTGCAAAAAAATACCAGAGGATTCGAAAAGGCGTGCGCAGCGGCACTTATATGGCAGTGCTCACTTCGGCTTTCATTTCCGGCATGATGGTACTGTTTGGACGTAATGTACTGTCCCTGTTTGTATCCGGTGAACCGGATCAGACCCGACAGGTATTGGATATAGCATATAAGTATTTGTTTATCATGGCTGTCTTTTTGTGGGTGCTGTATCTGCTGTATGTGTATCGTTCCGCTATCCAGGGCCTGGGTAATACTTTGATTCCGCTTGCCAGCGGCATTGCAGAATTTATAATGCGTGTCAGTGTTGCGCTGCTGCTGCCAAAACTGATCGGTGAAGATGGAATATACTATGCAGAGATCTGTGCATGGAGCAGTGCAGCTGTTTTATTATTCGTAAGTTATATGATCATTATACGGAAATATAAAGAAGTCACCGTTCATACATAATGTTATTTACTTAAGGGATCTATAATAATACAGGCAGAAAATATCCGGGTTTCACTATGAAATGTTCAGATATTTTATATTTGACAAAAAACTATTTATATAAAAAGAAAAGTATGATATTATAATATTTATTCATTGCAACTATGAAAATTGAATAGTCAGAAGGGTGTACAAAGTACTTAATAAGGAATCTGGTGAAATGCCAGAACAGCCACCGCTACTGTGACAGGGACGAAAACCAAAATATCACTGGAGAGATCCGGGAAGATGGTAAGTAGGAAGAACTGGAGTCAGGAGACTTGCCTTTTTGACAGAAGAATTCTGATTCGGATGGGATACAGAAGGAATAAGCTCTGCCTGAGGTGGAGGTTTGTTTTTTGTGCTGATATGATGCTGGATCATATCAGCTTTTTTTATTTTAAAAACAATAAACAGATAAAAAATGAGGAGAGATGAAGATGGGAAAAGTAATTGCAAAGCGTTTTATATTTATGATTCCGGTAGTGCTGGCGGTTACATTTATTATTTTTATGCTGAGTTTTATATCGGCAGGTGATGCTGCCAGAGTGCTGGCGGAGAAAAAATATGAGCATCCGTCACCGGAGCAGGTAGAAGAAGTACGGCATGAGGAAGGACTGGATCAGCCGGTGCTGGTACAATACGGGAAATGGCTGGATCAGGCACTTCATGGCGATTTTGGAAAATCATATTCTACCAGAAAACCGGCTTTTGAGGAATTAAAAAGATATTTTCCACAGACATTTAAACTGGCAGTTACTTCGTTTTTATTGTTGATGATCGTATCAGTCCCTCTTGGAATTTTGTCGGCAATTTATGAAAACAGAGTTCTGGATAAAGTCATTCGCATTTTGTCGTCCCTCAGTGTATCTATGCCATCTTTCTGGATCGGTCTGATGCTGCTCTATATATTTGGAGTAAAGCTAAAAGTGATTTCCGTGATCGGAGGAGATGCCGGAGGCATCCCGATTCTTGCGGCATTTGCCATGGATATCAGTTTCTTTGGAATTATGACGAGATTGATTCGTACCAATATGATACAGGTGCTGAAGCAGGATTACATACGTGCCAGCAGAGCTAAGGGATTGTCATCTGTAAATGTAATTTTGCGTCATGGTCTGAAAAATATCCTGATTCCTGTGCTGACACGTCTGGTATCAATTGTGATCGGTTTTTTCTGTGGCTCAGCTGTGATAGAAAGTATTTTTTCAATTCAGGGAATCGGAAATCTGGCATTGAAATCCGTGATCTCAAAAGATACTCCGGTGCTGCAATGTTTTATCTTTATTCTGGCTGTTGGCATTGTAGTATTAAATTTTCTTGTGGATATCGCCTATTCTGCGATTGACCGGCGAATCCAGTTAAAGTAAAGGAGAGATCATAGAATGGGAAGCAGAAGAAAGCAGAAAACAGAAAAAAGCATGATCCAGAATCTGTACTGGAAACAGGTATTCCGGTCACCGAAAACAAAAATAGGATTGATGGTGGTCATAATTTTTGCATTGGCAGCTATTTTTGCACCTGTATTAGCGCCGCATGATCCACTGCTTGTGGATGTTTCGATAAAATTAAAGAATCCGTCGGCGGCATATCCTTTAGGTACTGATCAGCTGGGACGATGTATTTTATCAAGACTTCTCTGGGGCAGCCGGTATTCACTGAGCTATAGCTTTACGGTGCTTCTGATCACTGTATGTGTCGGGGTGCCGATCGGACTGTTTGCCGGATATGTAGGTGGAAAAATCGATTCCATAATTATGAGGATCATTGATGTATTTATGGCTATGCCGGTCTTTATTGTGGCACTTGCCATTGCAGGAACCGTAGGAGCCAGCGGCGCTCATCTGATTCTGTCCTTATCGGTCGTATCCTGGGCAGAATATGCAAGGCTTGCCCGAGCATTGACACTTCAGGAAAAAAATAAAAATTATATGACCGCACTAAAAGCCGGCGGCTGCGGCCACGCAAGGATCATATTTAGGCATGTATTGAGAAATATCCTGCCATCTGTGATCGCACTGGCAACAATGGAAATCGGTTCGATCATTCTGTCAATTGCCGGTTTTTCCTTTATCGGCCTTGGTGTGCAGGCACCGACACCGGAATGGGGGATCATGCTCAGTGACAGTAGAAGTTATATCCAGACTTATCCAAGACTGATGTTTTATCCGGGCATACTGATCATGATCATTGTTCTGGCATTTAATTATCTGGGGGAGGGAATACAGAATGGAACAGCCCAAAAATGATGTCCTAAGGGTAAAAAGACTACATGTGGAGTTTCAGACATCTCACGGAATGGTTCATGCAGTAAAAGATGTCAGCCTGGAAGTAAAACGCGGAAGGATCCATGCTCTGGTGGGAGAAAGTGGAAGCGGCAAGTCAGTTACCTCTCTGACGATCATGAATCTGCTTGCAGGAAATGGAAAGGTGATATCCGGAGATGTGACACTGAACGAAAAGAGTCTTCTGAAGTTATCAGGAAAAGAAAAACGACAGTTATACGGAGACAGGATCGGAATGATCTTTCAGGATCCGACTGCTGCTCTTGATCCGCTTTTTACAGTTGAACAACTGCTTCTGGAAGGACTGAGAAAACATCGCAGAATGAGCAAAAAACAGGCAAGGGAAGCAGCGTTGGAAAGTCTGCGGATGATGAATCTGCGTGATCCGGAAGAACTGATGAAGAAAAAACCTTACGAATTGTCTGGTGGTATGTGCCAACGTGTTATGATCGCCATTGCCATGTCCATGAAACCGGATTATCTGATCGCAGATGAGCCGACGACAGCCTTGGATGTAACCGTACAGAAGCAGATCCTGGAAGAAATCTATCAGCTATCCAGGAAAGAAAATCTGGGCGTGTTATTTATTACGCATGATCTGGGTGTGGTGGCAGAGATCGCAGATGATGTTTCGATCATGAAAGACGGCGAAATAGTGGAAAACGGAACGGTTGAAGAGATCTTTTATCATCCGCAGCATTCATATACAAAAAAACTGTTGGATGCAGTTTTATAGGGGAAAAGTATGAGTACGTTACTAAAGACAGAACATTTAAAAAAATATTATGGCAAGAAAAAAATTGTGAAGGCAGTGGATGATGTAAGTCTGGAAATCCATGCAGGATCATCCATGGCCCTGATCGGTGAAAGTGGAAGTGGTAAAACTACATTCGGAAAGCTGATCGCCGGCCTGGAGAAACCTACAGATGGAAAATTCTGGTTTCAGGGACAGGAAATGCAGGATTTGTCTGAAAAGCAGTTTCGTCCATATCGCAAGAATCTTCAGATGGTCTTTCAAAGCAGCAGCGGGGTATTTGATCCTGGTTATACCATTGGAGAAAATATTCTGGAAATTTTGAAATTACATGAAAAACTGCAAGAGGGTGAGTATGAAGAGCGAGTAAAGGAGGCTTTGATCCAGACGGGGCTTGATCCGGATATCCGCAACCGTTATGTTGGACAGATTTCAGGAGGTCAGTGTCAGAGAGCTAATATTGCGAGAGCATTGGTATTAAGACCGGAACTTGTGATCTGTGATGAACCGGTATCCAGTCTGGATTATTCCATACGAAAGCAGATCCTGCATCTGTTAAATGAGCTGCAGGAAAAATATGAGATGACCTATTTACTGATCACTCACGATCTGTCCAATGTTCCATATCTCTGCAAAGAGGTGGCTATTATGTATCAGGGACGCGTGGTCGAGTTTATCGATCATACGGACAGCTTAAAGGAGACTGCCGTGCATCCTTATACAAAAGATCTGTTTGATTCTATTCCGGTAAAAGAACCGAAAATGCGAAGAATCGGATCGCAGGAAAAGAAAATATTTTCAGATACCATTCCGGAACAGGGCTGCCCATACCAGAACCGGTGCAGAAGATGTACAAATATATGCAGAGAGCATATACCGGAATTGACAGAAATTGAAACAGGACATTTTGCGGCATGTCATATGTTGTAAAATATAAAACAAACAAAGGAGAGGAAGAAATGAAGAAAAGACGTGTAGCAAAACTGATAGCATTGAGCATGGTGGCGGCAACTTTACTGACAGGTGTCAATGTACAGGCAAAAGAGGAAAAAGTAGTTACGGCAATGACATCCATTGATCTGACTCCTGAACTTTGTGACCCTATAAAAAGTGGTCCGGACTTTCGTCTTTATGAAATGATCTATGATCCACTGGTGCGTTATGGAGAAAATGGAGAAATTAAACCGGCATTGGCAGAATCTTGGGATATCAGCAAAGATGGCACAACCTATACGTTTCATTTAAGAAAAGATGTGAAATTCTCAGACGGTACAGTGTTTAATGCAGACAATGTGATGTGGAATTATAACAGATGGGTGGAACAGGATGTGACCGGTAACTTTTCAGCCAAACTGGAAAATGTTACAAAGGTAGATGATTATACTGTAGAATTTAAGTTCGCAGAACCATGCTATACCCTGCTGATCGAATTCAGCTATCCAAGACCATTCCGTTTCACCTGTGAAAGTGCACTGGATGAAGACGGAGAATTTTGTCAGGAAGTGGGTACCGGAATGTGGATGATCGACAGTTATGAAAGCGGTCAGGAGGTTGTCCTGGTACCAAATCCTAATTATTACGGTGAGAAACCAAATATTGATAAAGTAGTTCTGAAACAGGTGGTAGACGGTGATGCCAGAGTGATGGCACTTCAGAGTGGAGAGGCAGATCTGAATCTTCAGGATATTCCATCCGAAAGCTTCAGTATTATCCAGGCAGATAAAAATTTATCGACAGAACAGCAGGTTTCCACACTTTCTTACTATTTGATCGAAAATTATGATACACCGGCGCTTCAGGATGTAAACGTACGTCAGGCACTGAATTATGCAACAAATAAAGAAAGCATTGTAAATGATCTGCTGGATGGTTACGGCAATCCGGCAACCGGACTTATGTCTTCGACAGTTCCTTATGTAACAGAAGAAAACAGCAAGGGCTATCCATATGATCCGGATAAAGCAAAGGAACTGTTAAAGGAAGCAGGATATGAGGATACAGATGGAGATGGTATTGTAGAAAAAGACGGAGAACCACTGAGCCTCAGACTGGTATTCCAGACTGAAGAATATGCTTCATGGAAATCTCTTTGTGAATTCCTGAAATCTGAATATGAGAAGGTTGGTGTAGGTATTGAACTGGTAGAAAAAGAATCCGCAGCTTACTATGATGAGATCTGGAACACCAGAGATTATGATCTGTGCATTTACCGCAGCTATGAAGATTCCTGGATGCCTCATGGATTCCTGAAATCAATGTTCTATGCGGAAGATGGAGCAAAGGCAGTAAACTGGTACGATGAGGAGCTGAACAAAGATCTCGGAGAAGTATTAAAGACACAGGATGAAGAAAAGCGGACGGAATTATACGATAAGATCCTCACACGTATCAATGATCAGGCAGTAACAGTGCCGCTGTATTATCCGAACCGTGATTATATCTATAACAATACCAGACTGACCAATGTAGAGCTTGCACCGACTGCCTATGAAGGCATTAACTGGGCAACACTGGATGTAGTGGAGTAAAAAATGTTTGAAAAGATCGAGAATAAATGGACAGAAGATTCCGGTGATTATGATGATATGATCCAAAAACAATTGAGTAACAAAAGAACGGTATCTTACTGGACAAAAGAATTGAAAAGACTTCTTGGACCTGAGCCCCTTCGTATTTTAGAAGTGGGCTGCGGCCCGGGTTTTATGAGCATCATAGCAGCGCGTCTGGGACATGATGTAAAAGCGATCGATGGTTCATCAGGAATGGTAGAAAAAGCCAGAAGGAATATGCGGCAGTATCATCAGCAGGTGGAAATCTGTGAGGAAGATGGTGTAACTTTGCCATTGGAACAGGAACAAAGCTATGATGTGATACTTTCCAGAGATGCGGTGTGGACATTATATGATCCGGAAAAAGCTTTTAGGCGCTGGAAGGCGGTATTAAAACCAGGTGGAAGGATCATTTATTTTGATGGGGATTATCGTACCATTGAACCCACGTTAAAAAATAAGATTCGTATGAAAATTGCTGATTTTCTTATTTATGTTACAGAAAGAAAAACATATGGATCTGACGTGAAGGAAAACAGCGGAATTTATGAAAAGCTGCCATTTACATCGCAGAAGCGTCCGGAAGCGGACTTTCAGATATTAAAGAAGGTACGCTTTGCCAGGATCCAGATCAGAGAGAACCGCTGGTTAAACAGACCATGGACGATGGATTTCTGGAAATACGGATATCAGGGAAAAAAATTTATTGTAGTAGCCACAAAGAAGGAGAAGTGACATGCAAAACGATAAGATCAAAGAGTACTGGGAAGGAGAAGCCGGCATTTACAGCGAAGGGATCAAGGCAGAACTGAAAAGTGAAACAGCAGAAAACTGGAAGAATCTGATTCTGGAGTATGCGCCGGAAAAAGAACATCTGGAAGTACTGGACGTAGGCTGCGGGCCGGGATTTTTTGAAATTATGCTGGGAAAAGAAGGACATCATGTGACCGGGATCGATATTACTGAAAATATGATCCATGAAGCAAAGGAAAATGTAAAGGCAGCAGGTTTATCCGCAGATCTGATGACTATGGACTGCCACAATCTGAATTTCCCGGATGAGACATTTGATATGGTTATCTGCAGAAATATCACATGGACGCTGGACGATCCACAGAAGGCTTACAAGGAGTGGCTGCGTGTACTGAAAAAAGGCGGACGTCTTTTGGTATCGGACGCCTGCTGGTATCTGCATCTTTATGATGAAGAAAAGAAAAAGATTTACGAGGCACATGATGCTGCTATGTGGGAAAAATATGGAAGAGGTATCCATGCTCATGAAGATGCGGAAACAGGGAAAGAGCTCAGCAGTAAGCTGTTTATGAGTGATAAAAAGCGTCCGGCATGGGATTTGGATTACATGATGGAGATCGGCTTTTCCAAAGTGTTTGCCCTGAAGGACATCAGTGATATTTCCAGAACTTCCATGGAACGTGAGCTGAACAAGCTGACACCTCAGTTTTTAGTGGGTGGAGAAAAATAAGCGGACCGGCGTTAAATAAAACGCTGGACCCGCTCCATTGTGGTTTTTAGAATAAAGATATCCGTCAGTACATCACCGGTTTCCAGAGAATGGTTGGCGTTTTGGGTGAGAAAGAGAGGTACATCTTTCTGCGCTGCCAGTTCCCGGATGGAATTGGTTTCGGCCCAGGGATCTGCGGTGCCGTGGAAGGCGATGCTTCCGGCAAGTGGGAAGGAAAAGGTCTCTGCAAGAGGCGTGAACAGGATGCTTTTTACAGTCAGATCGTGTCGGGAAGCATAGGCTGAGGAGATGACTGTACCAATGCTTTTGGAAATAAACAGAATGCTGCCATAGGAATTCCAGTCGATGCTGCCTAAGGAGCGTTCTGTTTGTTCCAGGGCAAGGTCAAAGGCCTGTTTCATTTTTTCAGGATCTCCTTTGACATTTTCCGGGAGGGTGCCATAGGATACAGTGCGGATTTTGTAACCGTGTTTGCTGGCAAGGCGGCTGGTATAGTACAGAAGCGGCTTGTCGGCAGTGTATCCGATGCCCGGAAAAACAACTGCTAATTTCGGGGCATTTTTATCTGCTCCGGCTGTATGAGCGGAAACTTTTGCATAGAGCATCTGCAGTTGAAGCTTTTCCTGAAGTTCCTTTAAGGTAATGGAGATCGTACAGGAATCGGATGGAAGATAATCATAATCAGTAACAACGCCGTCCTCTTCCATGGAATAAACAATGTGTGAGGAACCCATGAGCTCCATGTCTTCTTCAATATCTGAAAGTAATTCTTCGTATGATTTCATTTTAATTCAAACCTTCTTATTTAAAAAATCGTTTATTTTTACAGATTCTTCTATTATACTGGATTCATTGAATGACAGCAAGAGGTTACTGTTCACTGGCAATGTCCCGCGAGGTGTTTTTGTGAGAGAAGTTAAACCTTGCTTTTATCCTGCCTGCACGATATACTAATATAATACATATCTGATTAATGGAGGGTTTTACAAATGAAAATTGCAGCAACATACGACAACGGAAATATTTTCCAGCATTTTGGAAAAACGGAGTTTTTCAAGGTGTACGAGGTAGAGGATAACAAGGTTGTTTCCAGTGAAGTGATCAGCTCCAATGGCACCGGACATGGTGCACTTGCAGGACTTCTTGCAGAGCAGGGAATCAGCGTTCTGATCTGTGGAGGAATCGGCGGCGGAGCACAGAGTGCACTTGCTGAGGCTGGCATTGAGTTATGTTCCGGAGCACAGGGAGATGCAGACACAGCTGTGGATGCTTATCTGAAGGGCGAGCTGGTATCCACAGGTGTGAATTGTGATCATCACCATCATGAGGATGGACATTCCTGCGGAAGCCATGAGAATGGACACTCCTGCGGCGGTCATGAAGACGGACATTCCTGCGGAGGCTGTGGCGGAGGATGTGGTTCCCAGCCATCTATCACAGGCCCTAATGTCGGAAAAACCTGCCGTACACATTACAGAGGAACCTTTAATGACGGAACACAGTTCGATTCTTCCTATGACCGTGGCGAGCCACTGGAATTCATCTGCGGAGCAGGACAGATGATCAAAGGCTTTGATACGGCAGTTGCAAACATGGAGGTTGGCCAGGTGGTAGATGTTCATCTGATGCCTGAGGAAGCTTACGGTATGCCGAATCCGGATGCGATTTTTACACTTGAGATCGAACAGCTTCCGGGTGCTGAGGATCTTACTGTAGGACAGCAGGTATACCTCTCCAATCAGTATGGTCAGCCGTTCCCGGTTAAAGTTAACGCAAAAGATGAAAAAACCATTACTTTCGATGCTAATCATGAGATGGCAGGTAAAGAGCTGAATTTCAGAATTGAATTAGTAGAAGTGAAATAAGAAGGAACAGTGGGAGGTGCTGTATGGGAGCATATGGCATCTCCTTTTTTGTCTGAAGGGAGGAAGCTTTCCTTATGAGGATCGCTATGATACCATTTGGATTACTATCCGGTTTTATGGACAGCAAAGAAATCCGGATCACAGAGCTGGGTGAAGATGGATTTCGATTTCGGCTGGCAGAGGAATGCCCGGAACCGGAGCAGTTTCTGATCTGTTTTTACGATATGAAAAAAGCCGGGTACAGGAGAGTGGAGATCCGGAGGTTTGGGATGAGTGCAGCAGAGGAGCAATGCCTGCAGGATCAACAGCCAGTTGAAAAGAAAACCGGAAAATATTTTTACAGGGAATATTCTGTGAGAGTGGAACAGAAGGATTATGTACAGGAGGTTCGGCGTCTGGCCGGAGAGTACAACCGATATATCCGTCTGAAGCTGGATGGAGACGATGGAGAGCTGGCGAAATCACTGACCGGTTATCCTGCGGAGCTGGATGAGATGCACTGCAGGAGTCTGGAAGAACAGAAGAGACAGTGGTTTTTCAGAGAGGGTGAAAAGGCTTCCGGAAATCCACAGGATACAATGGGTGAAGAAGAATTAAAGCTTTTGGATAATACAGAGTTTGCCCTGGAATTAAACTGCACTTCCCTGTATGAAGAATATCTGCGCCAGCCGCTGCAGGCTTTTCTGGCGTCTTACTGGCAGAAGAATTATCTCACTCACAGTTATTTTGCAGGCCGGACACCGGACAGATTTTATATTGGAAATCAGTTCTGCCATAATCTGTTTCCGACAGAAGAGCAGCTTTTTTCTATCATGGATAAAATGTATTCGGAGGGATCAGAGATCACACTGGTATTTTCTTATATCCGGGAATTTATGCTTTCGTCTGTGGGAAAGCTTCTGGAAAAGGTGGATAACTGGTGCTGTATTCATGGGTTGAATGTGGAAATCGTAGTCAATGACTGGGCCATGATGGAAATGCTCTGTGGAAAAAAATCTCGCCTGCGTCCTGTTCTGGGGACATTGCTCAATAAACGAAAAAAGGATCCGCGAATGAAATATAAATCCGGTGATACCTTATTATTTCAGCAAAACAGCCTGAATGCGGGGTTTTATCGGGATTTTCTGGCTGAAGAATTTCATATCCACAGATACGAATGGGAGTCCTGCGGATATCCACAGGAGTTTCCGCCGGGAAAAAACAGTCTGCATCTGCCTTTTTATCAGACAAACACTTCGCAGTACTGTCCATTGTATGCTTTGTGCACCACTGGGGATCGTGGTACACAGCAGCTTGCGGAGCACTGTCCGAAATTTTGTGAAAAATACGCACTGCTTTATCCGGAACATTTACACATGGCAGGGCGGTATAACTCCCTGTTTGGTGTGGATAAAACACTTCCGGAGTCAACGGAAATGTGGAAAAATATAAAAGGCACAAAGCCGGATCGCATTGTTGTTAATATATGACAGGTGATGAGCAGGCTTCGAAGGTGGATCGCGAATATCCGTTTGACAAAAATACATTGCGGAAAAAAGGAACAGGACATGGAGAACAGTATGAAAATAACAGCCGGGTTAGGCTCCATAGATGAATATGAACGTTTCGTGCAGGCAGGAGCAGATGAATTTTTCTGTGGCTATGTACCCTTTTCCTGGGCGGAAAAATACGGCACAGTAATGCCGTTAAATCGCAGGGAGGTTCTCTGCTGTAATGTTCAGCTTGGAGCATACAGTGAGCTGGAGATCCTTTCCCGGATGGTAAAAAAATATAAAAAGCCGGTGCATCTCACCTTCAATTCCCTGTATTATCTTCCGGAACAGTATCCGGAGATCGGAGATATCATAGAAAAGTGCATGGGAATTGGATTTCGAAGCTATATCATTGCAGATCCGGCGCTTCTTGTTTATCTGAAAAACAGGGGGATTTCCTGTGAGATCCATCTCAGCGGAGAGACAGGGGAAGTGAACAGCGAAATGCTGAAGATGTTCCGGCGCTTTCCTCTGAAGAGATTGATCTTTCATCGGAAAAACACGTTCCGGGATATGCAGTCTGTTATTGCATCTCAGAGAGAAGTGGAAAAACAGGCCGGGATCCGACCGGAGGCGGGAATGGAGTTCGAGGCCTTTGTGCTGAATGAAATGTGCCAGTTTACGGGAGCATTCTGTAATTCTCTTCACTGTGATGAGATGGGATATCTTTGCAGGGTGTCCTATTGGCTTGGAACTGTACGGAATGGTGATGCTGTTCCGGAAAAAATAATGGCTCTTCAGGAGCAGGCGTGGGATCAGGAACCGGATCTGAAAGCATATGATGAATTCGGATATCTTTGTGGTGAGACAGGCTGTGGACTGTGTGCACTGTATCAGCTGAAGCAGGCAGGGATCACGCATCTGAAGCTGGTTGGCCGGGGAAACTATGTGGATCACATGGAAAAAGATATCCGGAATTTGCGAAAAGCGTTGGAAATTCTGGACGCTGCAGAAAATGAGAGGGAATTTCAGTATACATTAAAACGGACAGTGTTTCCGGCGGGGTGTAGCGGAAGATGTTATTATCAGTAACAAAAAGGGAAGCTTTTTTGAGTTAGAATAAATGATAAATGGGATGAAAACCAGAATCAGGAAAAGACATGGTGCAGATTGCAGATTTGACGGTCCTGGGAAAAAGCTATTTCCGGATTATTTGGGATCAATGGCGTGTGTCCTTCCTGAGTTCAGAGATCATTACATTTGCTGTGATCCTGATACTGGCGAGATCCGGGCGGAAAAAGAATGTATTTTCAGGAGAAAGGATATAAAATGAATTTCGAGCGTGTAAAAAGAGAAGAAGCAGATACAGTTCTGAAGCTGTACCGTTCATTGCTGGGGACGCCCTATTGTGTGTGGACAGAGGAGTATCCTTCAGAAAAAGAAGTGGAATTTGATCTTTCCAGAGATGCGTTGTTCTGTATGCGGGACGATGCGGGAAATATCGCAGGTGTGATCTCCATTGATGATGATCCAAATGTGGAATGTCTCACATGCTGGTCAGAAACCATGGTGCCGTCAGCGGAGGTCTCCCGGGTGGGAGTATGTCAGGAATTCCAGAATCAGGGGATTGCCGGGAAACTTCTTAAGGGTGTGATGGAAGAACTGAAGAAGCGGGGCTATAAAGCTGTACATCTTCTTGTTGCGAAGGACAATGTAAAAGCACTCCGTTCTTATGATAAGCTGAATTTTGAGAACGTGGGAGAGTGTGAACTCTGGGGACATATGTACTGGTGTTATGAGAAAGCATTATAAAAAATGAAAAACAGGTATCTTTTTGCCGGGCGGTAGATCGACCACCAATGTCAGATCGATAAGTGGTGGTCAATACACAGTCAGCAGAGAAGATACCTGTTTTTTGTTTGAAAGCAGATCAGATCCTCCGGCAGCTGTCCCTTTCGATCAGCTGGTGAGGTACAATGATCTTTGTGGCTGGAAGGCTCGGATTTTCGATATGACTGATCATCTGCGTGGCTGCTTCCATTCCAAGCTGCCCGGAGTTAATATCAATGGAGGTCAGCTGAGGCGAAGTCAGTCTGGCAAAAAGTGAGTTGTTAAAGGAAAGAATAGACAGATCCTCCGGTATGGAGATATCTGCTTCTATACAGATCCGCTCCAGGGAAAGCGCCAGAATATCATCACTGACAAGCACAGCTGTAGGGCGCTCCTCACTTAAAAGCAGCTTTCGAAGCTCCTGAAACTCATTCTGGGAAGCGGCAGGAACCTCTATACAGTATTCGGGCTGTACGGTTAATCCGTGGCTGATCAGCGCAGTCATGTAGCCGGTTTTGCGGTCTGCGGAAAAGACCAGGGAATTATCTACACCCAGATAAGCGATCTTCCGGTGGCCCAGAGCATAAAGATACTCCGTTGCCTCCTGTCCGGCCAGAAGGTTGTCATTATCGATATAGATCGTATGATTGGTGTATTGTGCCGGTTTTCCGATCAGGATATAGAGAAGTCCTTCACTGAAAAGAAAATCAATAACAGAATCATTCACACGGGAATAAAGAACAATAAATCCGTCAACCTTACCGCTTCTGGACATGGAACGTACTGCGTTAAGGATCTCTTCTTCATTCTGACCGGTAACAATGGTGCTGATATACTGATGTGCGTTACAGTAGTGGCTGATCCCCCGGATCGTCTCAAGGTAAAAGGAATTCTCGTATGTCTCCTTTGGGGATGGAGGCAGGATGATACCGATGGAGCGGGAAATCTGTGCTGCCAGGTTGCTGGCCTGGAAATTCGGCTCATAGCCAAGCTCCGCCATGGCTCTGCGTACACGTTCCTTGGTTTCTTCACTGATAGATGGATTATTTTTGCAGGTTCTGGAAACGGTGGACGGGGATACCCCGGCCAGAGCTGCCACATCTTTGATGGTTACTGCCATAAATTTGCCTCCTCACGGATATGCCGGATCAAAGCGGAAGTATGCCTCTGATCCGGCTTTTTTTATCTCAGTCTGATAGAGATATTGTAGTTCATAACAAGGATACTGTCAAACATATTGCACGGAAAATTGCATGAAATTGCGTAAAAACAGATGCACAGAAAATCAGGTAGTGAGATGCAGACAGATTCTGTTTGACATAATGAAAAACTGCACAAAATCAGGATGTAAAAATTGTAAGAAAGGTAGAAAAGACAAAAACGCATTGCACTTCATGCAAAATGGACGTATAATTTACGCAAACGATTGCGTAGATTATATGAATATGTATCCGTGAGAGGATAATAGATAAGATGCTCTGAGATGCAGGGCTCAACATAAGGAGAGAAAAGATATGGATAAAAGAGCAGCCGGCATTTTGATGCCGATCACAAGCCTGCCGTCAGAGTACGGCATCGGATGTTTTTCAAAGAGTGCCTATGATTTTGTGGACTGGCTGAAGGAAGCGGGACAGAGCTACTGGCAGATCCTCCCGCTGGGACCTACCAGTTACGGAGATTCTCCGTACCAGTCCTTCTCCACTTTTGCGGGAAATCCGTATTTTATCAGCCTGAAGGCACTGGTGGAGGAAGGCGTCCTTACAAAGGAGGACTGTGATAAGGTCAGCTGGGGAAGAAGAGCAGACAGCGTAGACTATGAAAAAATCTACAAAGGCCGTTACAAGCTTCTCCGCAAAGCTTACGAAAACAGCAACATCAGCGAGAATCCGGATTATCAGAAATTTGTTGCAGAAAACAGCTGGTGGCTTTCCGACTATGCACTTTTTATGGCAGTAAAGGATCAGTTCGGCGGTGTTGAGTGGACAAAATGGGCAGAGGATATCCGCCTTCGCTGGGCAAATGCCATGGACTACTATCGCAGAGAATTATATTTTGATATTGAATTCCAGCAGTATATGCAGTTCAAATTCTATGAGCAGTGGATGAAACTGAAAAAATATGCCAACGAAAAAGGCATTCAGATCATCGGAGATATCCCGATCTATGTAGCTATGGACAGTGCAGATACCTGGGCTCATCCGGAACTTTTCCAGCTGGATGAGGAGAATGTGCCGGTGGCTGTAGCCGGATGCCCGCCGGACGGTTTTTCCGCAACAGGACAGCTTTGGGGAAATCCACTGTACCGCTGGGATTACCACAGAAATACAGGATATCAGTGGTGGATTTCCAGACTGAGCTACGTATTCCGCCTTTATGACGTGGTAAGGATCGATCATTTCCGTGGCTTTGACGAGTATTTTTCCATTCCATACGGTGCAGAAAATGCCATTGGCGGTCACTGGGAAAAAGGTCCCGGGATCGATTTGTTCCGCAAAGTGGAGCAGGCCCTTGGCTGGAAGCAGGTCATTGCGGAGGATCTTGGCTATGTGACAGATTCCGTGCGTCAGCTTGTCCATGACAGTGGATTCCCGGGAATGAAGGTCCTGGAGTTTGCGTTTGATTCCAGAGATTCCGGTTGTGCCAACGATTATCTTCCGCACAACTATCCGGAGAACAGTGTGGCATACACAGGAACCCATGATAATGAGACCATCGCCGGATGGTGGAAGAGCATTATGGCAAAAGAGCGTAAGCTTGCCAGGGATTATCTCTGTGATAACTATACACCGGATAAAGAGCTGCATAAATGCTTTATCAGCCTGGTTATGAGAAGCAGTGCAAAGCTCTGTGTGATCCCTATGCAGGATTATATGGGCCTGGATAACAGCTGCAGAATGAACCAGCCTTCCACAGTAGGAAAGAACTGGAAGTGGAGGATCCGCAAAAGGGAGCTGACTGTGAAGCTTCAGAAAGAGATCCAAGGTATTGCACTTCGCTACGGACGTATGAACTGGTCTGATTAAAAGAGAGATCCAAGAGACATATTCCATTTAAACGGGACGTGAAAGAAAGTAGAAAGATTTTAGATAGAATCGTAATTTTTTATGTGATATAATGCTGTTTCGTGGAGGCAGCTGTCAGTAAAAGGTAAGGCTGACAGCTGCCTTATTGTATTTTTAGATCTGCGGTAAATGATAAAGTGATACATTTATATATGCAGAAGATCAGAAGAGAGTGTCTGATCTGTAGCAGTGGATAATCCTGAATAACGGAAGATTTTTTACAATAAGGGGAGAATTATGACAGGAAAAACACACGCGGCAGTCGGACTCGGAACAGTGCTGGCAGTTACACAGCCCTCTACGGTTTCCGGTCTGGTACTTGCGGCAGGAACAGGAATGCTTGGAGCATTGATCAGCGACATTGATGTAGGAACCTCCAAATCCCATAAGGATGCGAACCGGATCACGCTGATCGCGGTACTGCTTGTGGCAGCAGAGATCGCATTGAATTATTTTTATGATTTTTCTATCTGGGAAAAGGTCCGCAATAACCAGTCTATGGCGCCGGTTGCCATGGGAGTTATTATTTTTATTGCAGTCTGCGCCTTTGGAAAAAATCAGCCGCACCGGTCATTTATGCATTCGATCATGGCTATGGCCATTTTAAGTGCAGCCATATCCATGGTGTCCGTGAAGCTGGTCCTTTATTTTGTGGTTGGATTCGCATCACATCTGGTGCTGGACTGCTTTAACCGGAAACGGGTACGGATCCTGTATCCGCTGCCGGGCGGCATTGCGCTGGATTTCTGTAAGGCAGGAGGCTTTGTGGATTCCCTGCTTTTTAAGCTTGGATCTGTAGCTGTGATCTTTGAAATCGTATATCTGGCTGTGCAGATGGGAGAGAACTGGAAGCTTTTTCGAATGTAGAGGATGTTTTATTTACCGATTACGGATAATTTTATATGGGGCAGATATTGTTAAGCCAAAAAAGGAGCAGATTTTCCAAATACGGAAGATCTGCTCTTTTTAACCGAATCAAGGGAGTTCCCTGTTTCAATTACGAATATCCGCCTGACGGTTTATAAGTGTGATCATTTATTCTTTCTGATCCTGCAGGCGCATGCTGTGTAAAGTAC
This sequence comes from Blautia massiliensis (ex Durand et al. 2017), assembly GCF_001487165.1. GTDB lineage: Bacteria > Bacillota > Clostridia > Lachnospirales > Lachnospiraceae > Blautia_A > Blautia_A fusiformis. The sequence continues at coordinate 2,508,483 of NZ_LN913006.1, read as the reverse complement.
GTCTGTGGAAGAGTTCAGTGCTGTCTCACAGGAATCCTGGATCACGCCTACGATGAAACCGACACCAACTACCTGCATGGCAACATCATTGGGGATTCCGAAAAGGCTGCAGGCCATCGGGATCAGAAGAAGAGAACCGCCGGCAACTCCGGAAGCACCAGCCGCACTTGCAGCAGCCAGGATGCAGAGGATCAGAGCGGTCGGGAAGTCTACGCTGATACCGAGTGTATGTGCAGCTGCCAGAGCCATGATGGAAATGGTGATCGCTGCACCACCCATGTTGATGGTCGCACCAAGAGGGATGGAGATGGAGTAGGTATCCTCATCAAGTCCGAGATCCTTGCACAGCTCCATGTTTACCGGAATGTTGGCGGCAGAGCTTCTTGTGAAGAATGCTGTGATACCACTGTCCTTCAGGCAGCGCAGAACCAGCGGATATGGATTCCGGCGTGTGCAGATGAAAGTAATGATCGGGTTGATCACCAGTGCGACAAAGAGCATGGTTCCCACCAGTACACAGATCAGACGGCCATAGCTTAACAGTACACTAAGTCCCTGCTCGGAGATGGTTGTGAAGATCAGGCCCATGATACCAAATGGAGCAAGGCTGATGATCCATCTTACGGCTGTGGAGGTTGCATCGGAAATGTTTTCGATGACAGTCTTGGTAGTTTCACTTGCGGCCTTCAGTGCGATACCGAAGATGATGGCCCATGCAAGGATACCGATATAGTTGGCGTTGACAAGTGCGTCAACCGGGTTGGAAACAATGTTCATCAGAAGGTTTTTGAGGACCTCTGCAACACCGCTTGGCGGAGTGACGTCGGAAGTATTTGTACTTTCGGAAAAAGTCAGCATGATCGGGAACAGGCGGCTGGAGATCACAGCTGCCAGTGCTGAGAGTATATTTCCCAGAAGATAAAGTACAACAACGAATTTCATGTTTGTTTTCTGGCCTTTTCCCATGTGGCACAGAGAGCTCATTACCAGGAAGAACACCAGAAGCGGAGCAATTCCACGAAGAGCACCGACGAACAGATCACCGAGAATGGAGATCACAGATGCCTGAGGGATCGCAAGTCCGAGAATGATACCAACGATCAGACCACAGATGATGCGCTTGATCAGGTTGATGCTGTTCCATTTTTGAATCAGTTTTTTCATAACTAGTTTCCTCTTTCCTATTGTGTGAGTGTGCTAAAAAAATGCTGAGCCGCAAAGCAACGATCCAGTGTAAAGGGCGGATCGTTCTAAGCCGGTATTACTGCATCGCGTAAAAGCACAACAGGATAATTATATACAATTATGTCCGCCTTGTAAAGACAAATGTACATAAAACGCGAGAAAGATATAAAAAGCGCCAGATCAATGCTTCGTCTGGCGCTATATATTTGAAGTATCAGGTCCGAATTTTCCGGAAGCTTACAGCAAAGAACAGAACCTCCGCAAAGCCTGTAATTCCCCATGAGAAAATATACAGGAGATAAAGTGAGGAAATGGTTTGGAAGTGTGCGAACACCGTATAGAACCAGATGACACGGAATACACAGGATCCCAGAATGATGATGATGGTCGGTGGGATACTTTTTCCGATGCCACGGGAAGCGGCGATACTGCAATCCATAAAACAGCTGAAGGCATAGCTGAAGCCCATGATCCGGATCCTCTCCATGCCGGCATCGATGACTGCCGGTTCTGTGGCAAACAGTGACAGAAACTGCGGACCGAAAACAAGAAGCAGTCCACCAAGGATCGCGCCTGCGATGAAGGCATAGGTAAGGCTGATCCCATAAGTTTTCAGCATACGTTTTTTATTTCCGGCACCCCAGTTCTGACCGATGAAGCTTGCGCATGCAGTATAGAAAGCAAACATGACGTTGTAGATCAGAGAGTCTGCATTTGCGGCAGCGGCATTTCCGGAAACCGTGACTGCATCGAAGGAGTTGACACCGGCCTGTACGAACAGATTTGCAATGGCAAAAATCCCATTCTGCAGACCTGTGGGAATACCAAGAAGCAGTACTGCTTTACAGGCCTTCGGGTGAAGACGGAGCTTACGCAGGGATACCCTGCATTCGTCTTTTCTCCGAAGGAGGTGGATCATTACCAGCGCTGCGGAGATATACAGTGCGATCGCGCTGGCAGTTGCCACACCTGCGGCGGCCATATGACAGACGATAACGAAAAACAGGTTCAGAAGAACGTTGATCACTCCGGCAATGGAAAGATAGATCAGCGGTCGCTTCGTATCGCCGCGGGCACTTAATACGCCGTTACCGAAATTGTATACAGCCATGGCCGGCATACCCAGAGCATAAATCTTCATATATAAAACAGCCTGGTCCATCAGCTCCGGTTTCGTATTCATCATGGACAGCATCTGTCCGGAAAACAGAAGACAGACGACACAGACCAGAAGTCCTGCGATGGCACAGAGAAGAAGAGATGTATGAATCGTTTCTTCGGTACCTTTTCTGTTTTCGGCACCCAGCTCGTGTGCTACACGAACATTGACTCCGGCGCCCATGCCGATCAGGATTCCGGTAAATAAAGTGACCAGCAGAGTTGTGGAACCCACAGCTCCAAGTGCCATGTAATCTGCAAATCGCCCTACAACCGCAACATCACTTAAATTAAAAAGAACCTCCAACACCTGGGACCCCATCAGGGGAAGGCTAAAGAGGAGGATATTTTTCCAGAGAGAGCCGGAGGTCATCTCAATGGAAGACGTTTTCTTTTTTTCATTTTCACACATAGTTTACCTCATAAAAATTATAAAAAATTCCTTCATCCAAGGTATACAATACTATGTTGGAATAGGTTTGTAAAGAGGGGAAAATAGTTCTTTTACCAGGCGCAGAGGTTTGTTTTTATTTATAGATTCTACATTGATTTCAGTACGAACAATGATATAATAAATGAGAGCAATAAGAAAGTATTTTCAGAAATATTGGAAATATAAAATACAGCAGACCAAGGAGGAACTCAATACAATGAAAATCGGAAATGATATTTATTATGTAGGAGTAAACGATCATCAGGTAGACCTGTTTGAGGGACAGTATGTAGTGCCAAACGGAATGTCCTACAACTCCTATGTGATCAAAGATGAGAAGATCGCAGTTATGGACACTGTAGATGCCGGCTTCACAGAAGAGTGGCTGGGAAAAGTTGCAGAGGTTCTGGATGGTGCGAAACCGGATTATCTTGTAGTCCAGCATATGGAGCCGGACCATGCAGCAAATATTGAGAATTTCATGAAAGCATACCCGGATACAACTGTTGTTGCCAACACAAAGACCTTTACCATGATGGAGAATTTCTTCCGTGGAATGGATCTGGAAGGAAAGAAACATATTGTAGCCAACGGTGACATCCTGACACTTGGAAAACACGTCCTTACCTTTGTATTTGCACCGATGGTTCACTGGCCGGAGGTTATGGTTACATATGACAGCACAGACAAAGTTCTGTTTTCCGCAGACGGCTTTGGCAAATTCGGAGCTCTTGATGTAGAAGAGGACTGGGACTGCGAAGCACGTCGCTACTATATCGGAATCGTCGGAAAATACGGTCCGCAGGTACAGAAGCTTCTCAAGGCAGCAGCAACTCTTGATATCCAGACCATCTGCCCGCTTCACGGACCGATCCTTACCGAAAATCTTGGACATTATTTGGAGAAATATGATATCTGGTCTTCTTATAAAGTAGAGAGTGAAGGAGTAATGATCGCCTACACATCTGTATACGGACATACAAAGAAAGCAGCAGAGCTTCTTGCACAGAAGCTGGAGGAAAAGGGCTGCCCGAAGGTTGTTGTCTGCGATCTTGCAAGAGAAGACATGGCAGAGGCAGTGGAGGATGCTTTCCGCTACGGCAAGCTGGTACTGGCCAGCATTACATACAACGGAGAAGCATTCCCGTTTATGCGTACATTCATCGAGAACCTGACAGAGCGTAATTACCAGAACCGCACCATCGGCCTCATTGAGAACGGAAGCTGGGCACCGACTGCAGCTAAAGTCATGAAAGGAATGTTCGAGAAGAGTAAAAATATCACATGGCTTGAGAACAATGTAAAGATCATGTCCTCCCTCAGCGATGAGAATGTGGCAGAGATCGATGCAATGGCAGAGGAGCTCTGCAAGTAATTTCTGAATACCAGAACAGCTTATAAAAAATAAAGATATAACATAATAAAAAGACGTGGACCCGTAAGACCACGTCTTTTTTATTTACCGAGCAACAGTTACGTTACATCCTCTTACACCACATAAATCCATAAGCCGGAAGCTCCACGTCCTTAAGCTCCAGTGTCTGGTCAGTGATCAGATCGCGGAAGGTTCCTTCCTCCTGCATCCAGGCAGTTTTTTCACTGTCACTGAAATTGAAGATTCCGATGAAACGTTCGTTTCCTTTCTGGCGGAGGATGCAGAGAATGCTGTCATCATGAACATCGTATGTATATACATCACAGTCCTTATCAAAAACAGATTCCTGGCTGCGGATCTGCTCCATGCGGCTAAGAGTCTGGAAGATCTGTCCCTCAACGGAGGATTTGGAGTTTCTTTTTTCGGCAAGCTCCCACTGGAAAGCACCACGGTGGATATAGCGGGAATCTGCAGCCTTATCCGGATCCTCTTTATAGGAATAATCATTGAGACGTCCGATTTCATCGGAGCTGTAAAGCATCGGGATCCCGGACTGGGTAAGCATATATGCGTGAAGCATCAGATCCTCGCGGATACCCCTTTTCAGCTTCTCGTCATCTTTTTCAAAAAGAGCAGCCTCGATCCCGCACATGGAAGCAGTAGTTCCGCAGAAACGAGCATCCTGAGTTACCGGGTCATCATTATAGAGCTCTCCGCGGCTGTCGCTTCCCGGGTGCTTTCCTGTAAAGAAATCATTCAGGTAACGCTTATGAGATGGCTCATCCATGCCCCAGTCTTTCAGAGTGGCGAAATCAAGTCCCCAGCCGATATCGTCATGGCAGCGGAGATAATTCAGGAAGGTGTACTGCTTCGGAAGGCTGTTTACAATATCCATCTGTTTTTTCAGAAGTCGGATATCACGAGTGGCAATGCTGTTCCAGGTTGTAGCCATGGTTGTTACATTGTAAAGCATATGGCATTCCGGTTTCTCTACGGTTCCGAAATAGGGAACAACCTTCTCCGGCTCCATAACGACCTCACCCAGAAGTACGACACTTGGGCAGACGATCTCGGCGATCATACGCATCATACGAACGATCGTATGCACCTGCTTCAGGTTACGGCAAGGAGTTCCCAGTTCCTTCCAGATATACGGAACCGCATCGATACGGATCACGTCCATTCCCTGGTTTGCAAGGAAGAGGAAGTTGTACATCATCTCATTGAAAACACGGGGATTGCCGTAGTTCAGATCCCACTGGTACGGATAAAAGGTAGTCATGACATAGTGACCGATATCCGGAAGCCAAGTAAAGTTCCCCGGAGCAGTGGTTGGGAATACCTGTGGTACGGTCTTTTCGTACTCGTCCGGGATCTCACGGTTGTTGTAGAAGAAGTAACGGCTCATATATTCGCCGTCACCCTGGCGTGCTTTTTTGGCCCACTCATGATCCTCGGAAGTGTGGTTCATAACAAAATCCATACACAGGTTCATTCCGTTTTTGTGGCATTTATCTGCAAGGGCAGCCAGGTCCTTCATAGTACCAAGGTCCGGGCGGACTTTGCGGAAGTCGGCTACTGCGTAACCACCGTCGGAACGGCCCTTCGGGGTATCCAGGAACGGCATTAGATGAAGGCAGTTCACGTTGCATTCCTTGAGATATGGAAGCTTGGCAGAAACTCCCTTGATGTTGCCGGCAAAATTGTCAATGTAGAGCATCATGCCAAGCATATCCTTCTGGCGGAACCAGTCCGGATTTTTTTCTCTTTCCAGGTCGCGGTTTTTGAGCGCGCGGCGGCGTGCTGTAAAATACTGGTACATCTGGTCGCAGAGCTCTGCAAACATATCGTCATTGTGATAAAGCTCTGTGTACAGCCATCGAAGCTCGTCGTGATGATGGTTTAAACGTTCCTGAAAAATTTCCTGATCTTTTTTCATGATTTCCTCCCTGAATAGATATTTATAGATGCCGGGAAACCTGTAAAATATTTCCCGGCGGTAATGGTTATCTGACATTTTTCCACAGAATTATAGCATGAAGTTTCCGGTACATGAATATACGGGTTGTTATGGAATATGGAAAAATGTTGTAAGTATTTTCAGTCTCCGGTTGTCTGTCGTCGTATCAGAACCGGAGTGATCTTTTTGTGGATCGGTTTTTGAAGCGGTGCCGGTTTTCTTTTCTTCATTTCGTTCATCTGTTCCACAAGCAGTTCCATGGTAGTCTGTGCGATCACATCAATCTGCTGTCCAATAGTAGTGATCGGAATGATGGACTCCGCAGCAATGGGTGAATTATCGAATCCGATGATCTGATATTCATCCGGCAGACAGTTGTATTTCTGGAAGATCAGATTGAGAAATATATTTGCGTAAGTATCATTGGATAAAAATATGCCTTTTTTCTGACCGGAATATTTACTGTCAATATCCTGAAAGATCACACGCATCTGTTCAAAAAGCTCCTGATAGGAATCACCGGAAACATTAAGGTTCAGTTCATAAGGAACATGATATTCCCGGCATGTTTCCTCAAAGGCACGGATACGGTCATAAGCCGGAATATTCTCAGGTACATGGACATTGATGTGGATCAGTACATCACACTGATTACGTATCAGCAGAGAAGTAGCCTGCATGCCGCCCATGTAATTGTCTGTTGTAACGCTGCATATATGTTCTGCTTCACGTTCAATGGCGATCACAGGAATATTATAGGAAGCCAGTTTTTCAGAGGAAAGAGTATGGCTGAGAACAATAAGTCCTTCAATCTTATAAGCCATCAGCTCGTCCAGATACTGCATTTCTTTCTCCGGGCCGCCATCACTGACAAAAACCAGAAATTTGTAATGATAATCGGAGTAACTTCGAAGAAGCTGTGTCAGCATTTCGGAATAATAATGAAGATAAAGGTTCGGGACAATGATCCCTACAAATTCGCTTTTTCCATTGGCAAGAACCCTGGCAAGCTTGTTTTTTCTGTAGCCGAGCTCATCAAGGGCTTTTGCGATCTTTTCCTGATTTTCCAGGGTCAGAGAATCCGGATGATTGAAATATCTGGAGATCGTAGTCTTGGAAAAACCAGTGTATTCTGCAATATCGGCAAATGTTACCTGTTTTTTAGCCATAAAAAAATAGTCTCCTTTTAACAGCAGAAAGTTATGGTACGGAATGCAGATGTGATCATATAAGAGAAATCTGCAGACCGTACAAGATAATTGGATTGATGTAATTAAGTATAACAATACAGACGTTAAATAGCAATAAAAAAATAACCAGTTAAGTTACCGGTAACTTTTCTTGAATAAATTAACAAAAAAGGTTGACAGAAGCTATGTCATATAGTAGTATCAAATTATAAAGTAACCGGTTACTTTACCGGTTACTAAACAAGAACGAAAGAACAAAAAAGGGAGGAAAAGAGAATGAAAAAAGGTTCTGCGAAAGCTGTTCCGGCAGGAAAAAGAACTGCTGCAGAAAAGCTTCAGTATGTGAAAAAGAACTGGCAGCTGTATGTGTTTTTTCTGCTGCCTGCACTTCTTCTGACGATCATCTTCAAATACGTGCCCATGGGTGGCGTACTGATCGCTTTTGAGGACTACAATGTCATTGATGGTGTATTTGGAAGCAAATGGGTAGGACTGGAATACTTCCGGAGATTTCTGGCATCACCGGATTTTATGAATTATCTTGTGAACACTCTGAAACTGAGTATTTACGGACTACTGTGGGGATTTCCGATTCCGATCATCCTGGCACTTCTTCTGAATCAGATCCGGAGAGCTGGGATCAGGAAAAAAATTCAGCTTCTGATCTATGCGCCGAATTTTATTTCCGTTATCGTACTCTGTGGTATGGTTCGTATGTTTCTTTCACCGGTAGGTCCGCTGAATAAACTGATCGGTTCCGATGCCAACTGGATGACTATGCCGGCAGCATTTCGTACCATTTACATAGCCAGCGGAATCTGGCAGACAGCCGGATGGGCATCCATTATGTATACTGCAGCACTTGCCAATGCAAGTAAGGATCTGGAAGAGGCAGCAGTGGTGGATGGTGCAAATATCCTGCAGCAGATCTGGTATGTACAGCTTCCGGCTATTAAAAACATCATTGTGATCCAGTTTATCCTTCAGGCCGGAAATATTATGAGCATTGGTTTTGAAAAAGCATATGCACTGCAGACAGATATGAACCTTCCTGCATCTGAGATTCTTTCTACTTATGTATACAGAATCGGTCTTCTGAATGGAGATTATGGATATTCTACAGCAGTGGGGCTGTTTAATTCAGTGATCAATGTAATTCTTTTGATCTTTGTAAACTGGGTAGTCAAGAAACTGAATGACGGAGAGGGATTATAGGAGGTGCTGTTATGGCAAAAGCAAAGAAAAAGAAATATTCGGCATCTGATAAAGCCATTTTAGGAATCGGATACGTACTTCTGGGTGCATTTGTACTTTCCATTCTGGTTCCGCTTTTATATGTTGTGATCGCATCCTTTATGGATCCGAATGTGCTGAACAGCCAGGGGATCAGCTTTGATGTGCGGAAGTGGACGATCGATGCGTACCGCAGAGTTCTTGAAAATAATATGATCTGGAGAGGCTTTGCAAACTCATTTTTTTATTCCCTGGTGTTTACCATTATTTCAGTTCTGGTAACTCTGCTGGCAGCATATCCAATGTCCAAGAAAGAATTTGTGGGAAGAAATTTCTTCAATGTTATTTTTCTCATTACCATGTTTTTCGGTGGAGGAATGATCCCGACTTTTATCCTGATCAATCAGTTGCATCTGGTAAATACAATCTGGGCAATCCTGCTTCCGGGTGCGTTTAATGTCTGGAACATGATCCTTGCCAGAACCTATTATCAGTCTATCCCCAAGGAACTCAGAGAGGCATCTGCCATTGACGGTGCCACGGAAATCGAGCATTTTTTCAAGATTATGATGCCGGTATGCAAACCGATCATCGCAGTGCTTGCACTGTGGTCCTTTGTAGGAATGTGGAACAGTTATTTTGACGCTATGATTTATTTGAATGATGCGAAACTGCAGCCATTGCAGCTGGTACTTCGTTCCATCCTTGTACAGAATACACCGCAGCCCGGAATGATCGCAGATATCCAGAGTACTGCACAGATGGCAAAGGTAGCGGAACTTCTGAAATATGCTACGATCATTGTATCAAGTTTACCGCTTCTGATCATGTATCCATTCTTCCAGAAATATTTTGACCAGGGCATTATGGTTGGTTCTGTAAAAGGCTGATGACAGGAGGTTGATAATGATGAAAAAAAGAATGAAAGCATTATTGGCAATCGGGCTTTCTGCAATTATAATGGTATGCAGTGCCGGATGTGGAAATGGAAAAGAACACATGAAAGCAGAAACAGATCCGGATATCCCGGTGGAAGATGTGTCCTTTCCTCTGAAAGAAAAAGCAGAGCTGTCTTTTATTACCAGTGCACCTGCAACATCTACACAGGAACCTAATGAAAGAACGATTTTTAAAAGACTGGAAAAGCAGACCAATGTCCACATTGACTGGACCTGTTTTGTATCGGATCAGTTTGATGACAAAAAAAATCTGGCGCTGGCACAGTTCGGAAATCTTCCGGATGGACTTTTTAACGCAGGGATGAGTGATTATGATCTTCTTCGTTATGCCAAACAGGGAATCATTATTCCGGTAGAAAATCTCATTGATAAATACATGCCGAATCTTAAGGCTGTATTTGAAAAATACCCGGAATACAGAACAATGTGTACAGCACCGGACGGACATATTTATTCTTTCCCATGGATCGAGCAGCTTGGTGCGGGGAAAGAAGCCATTCAGGCAATTGGAGATATTCCCTACATTAATAAAAAATGGCTGGATTATCTGAAGCTGGACGTTCCGACTACAACTGAGGAACTGGAACAGGTTCTGGTCGCTTTCCGCGACAATGCAGATAAACTGGAAAAGAAATTCAACATTGAGGGTGGTGTGATCCCGATGTCCTTTATCATCAATAATGGTGATCAGGATCCTGCAATTCTCATCAACGGATTCGGAGAAGGATATGGTGACACCGGTGATCATTTTGCAGTAAAAGATGATGGAACCGTTATTTATACAACTGTACAGGAAGGCTATAAAGAAGGTATTCAGTGGCTCCATCAGCTGGTAGAAGAAAAGCTGGTGGATCCGGAGGCTTTTACCCAGGAATGGTCAACTTATGTTGCAAAAGGTAAGAACCACAGATATGGTCTGTGTTTCACCTGGGATATTGCAAATATTGATAACAATGAAGATTATGTAATGCTCCCGGCGCTGGCCGGTCCGGATGGTCTTGTAAATATCACAAGACAGAATAACAGTGAAACCAGTGGCTTTGACAGAGGACGTTGCGTTCTGACTACAAGCTGTCGGAATACGGCACTGGCAGCAGCATGGATCGATCAGATGTATGCACCGATCCAGTCTCCGCAGAATAACTGGGGTACTTACGGGGAAAAAGATTCATTTAATATCTTTGAGATGTCCGAGAATGCAGAAGGTGGTCAGATGCTGAAACATATGGATCTGGGAGATGCATCTCCGGTAGAGGTTCGTGAAGCACAGTCTGTAAACGGACCGTTGGCAATACTTAACGAGTATTACGATGTATATGTAACAGAGCCGGCAGATGCAAAATGGCGTCTCGACAATATGCATGAAACATATCTTAAGGATATGAACAGTAAATATGTGTATCCGAATGTATTTATGAGTATTGATGATACCAATAAGGTATCTCAGTACGACACAGATATCAAGAAGTATGCGGAACAGAAAAAAGCAGACTGGATCCTGAATGGCGGCATCGATAAAGAATGGGATTCCTATCTGAAAAAGATGGAGCAGTATGGACTGTCTGATTATCTGGCAATCAAACAGAAATATTTTGACCAGTATCAGAAGTCTCTTAGTGAGACAGAGAAATAAAAACAGAAAAAGATACCGGTCAGAAACATAAAAAGGAAAGAGAGAGCAGAGTATGAGTGAAAAACTTGAAAAAGCACGTCTTTATGAAATAGAGGAAGCAAAAAATATCCCGCAGGAAGAGAAACCGGCCTTTCATGTATCTGCACCGGTTGGCTGGATCAATGATCCCAATGGATTTTCTGTTTTTAAAGGAAAGGTACATCTTTTTTACCAGTATCATCCTTACAGCCGTGACTGGGGCCCTATGCACTGGGGCCACAGTGTGACGGAGGATATGATCAGATGGGAGCAGCTTCCTACAGCGCTTGCACCGGATCAGGAATATGATCGAGAGGGATGCTTTTCCGGAAGTGCTATTGAAGCGGATGGAAAACAGGCTTTGATCTACACAGGAGTTACAACAGAAAAGCTGCCGGATGGAAAAGAAGAAGTCCGGCAGAATCAGTGCCTTGCCTGGGGTGACGGAAAAGATTATGTAAAGGCAGAGAAAAATCCGGTAGTCACCGGGGATATGCTTCCGGAGAAATGCAGCAGAGTTGATTTCCGTGATCCGAAGGTATGGGAAGATAACGGAACATACCATATGCTCGTAGGATGCCGCAGCGAAGAAATTCCTGGACAGGTAGTTCTGTTTTCCAGTAAAGATCTGAAAGAATGGAAATTTGAAACAATTCTTGCGGAGAACTCCACAGGAGAAATCGGTGTTATGTGGGAATGCCCCGATTTCTTTCCGCTCGGGGATAAACATGTGCTGATCTGTTCTCCGCAGCATATGCGGGCAAAAGGGTATGAGTTTCATAATGGACATAATTCCCTATATTTTACGGGAGATTATGACAGCGAAAAACATACATTTGAAAAAGACGCACCGGTAAGTCTGGACTACGGACTTGATTTTTATGCGCCGCAGACAACCCTTCTTCCAGATGGAAGAAGAGTGATGATCGCCTGGATGAAATCCTGGGATAGCTGTGTGATCAAGGAAAAGCAGAGATGGCAGGGAATGATGACTCTTCCGAGAGAGCTGGAATATCGTGACGGAAAGATCTGGCAGAAGCCGGTCCGAGAAATTGAGAATTATCGGAAAAACCGTTGCTGTTATGAGAATGTAAAAGTGGGTGAGAGCTTAAGCCTTGAAGGCGTCCGTGGCCGAATGATCGATCTGACTGTGGAACTGCAGAACGCAGATGGCATCATGGATGGAAGCAGGAACTCCGGAAATCCAAATCAGGAAGCATTGGATGTGTACAATGAGTTCCGGATCGAGCTTGCACGCAATGAAGAATATACAACGGTCTTTACCTATGATCGAAAAAGACAGATACTGGAGATCGACAGAACCTGGAGCGGGGTGCAGCGTGATGTTGTATGTACAAGAAAGCTCCAGATCACAGATGACAGACAAAATCTGAAGCTGCGTTTTATCCTGGATCGAAGCTCCATAGAGCTTTTTATCAATGATGGAAGCAAAACTGCGACTACCGTGATCCCAACACCAGTGGAAGCAGATGAGATCCTGTTTCACAGTGACGGAAATGCTGTGATCCAGGTTGAGAAATATGATATTGTGTTGTAGAAGCCTCTCAAATATTGACAATTTCTCTATTTTTGTATAACATAGGGGAAGTTGCTTACGCCGGATCAGGAGTTATTCGTATCTCCTGATCCGGCATATATTTACAGGAGAGGAACACAGGAATGTTTTATCAGTTAAAAATCACAAGAAAAGGAACGAAACCGCCGGTATGGAGACGTTGTACTGTTGCGGCTGACGTTACATTTGCAAATATGGCAGCCATGCTTGAAAAACTGGTTCAGTATCCGGCAGGCAGCCTATATGAGATTGAATTTTTTCAGAAAAAAGTACAGATCCGTGAGAACGGTGACGGAGAAGCGAAGAATAATTTCACATTATTAAATGCAGGCGAGACAGAGACTGCAGAGCTTATGGATTCCGAGAAATGGTTTACCTTCCGTCAGTATGGCGCGGATAAGGAAGCTCCGGAATACAGAGTTGATATTGAGAAGAAAGACGAGGGAACAGCAGAAGCTCCTTCTATTGTAAAAGAAGTAAAGGGTGAGGATGATCCGTACTGGACAGAGGCACCGGAGCTGGGATGCACTGCAGCAGTTGAGACAGAGGCGGAAACAGCCAAAGCATCGGAAGACATTGCTGCAACAGTAGCAGCAGTAGAGGCAGCAGCCAGAGCTGCAAAAGCAGATGAGGCAGCCACAGGCAGCAGAAGAAATCCTACAGTAAAAGATTTCCTCATGTCCTATCGTAAAGAAGACCTTCTCAGCATTGCAGGTGAGCTTGGACTTCACTGCAGGGGAATGGAGCAGGAAGAGATCGCCGCAAAGGTTGCCGCAGAGGTTCTTAAACCGGAGGTTATGAAAGCAAGCTTCCTCGTAGCAGACGATCAGGAAGTACTGGCTTTTGAGGCGGCTATTCAGAGAAAATGCTTCCATGTTGCAGAGGATGAGTGGAATACATTAGAGTGGCTGAACGATATGGGCTACCTTGTTTCCTACAGTGATGATTACGCAGAAGTTCCGGCAGAGGTTGCAGCTGTTTACGACCAGATCAATACACCGGAATTCCGGACACTTCGCAGCCAGGTAAACTGGCTGAAGGATTGCCTTATTATGGTAAGCTATCTGTATGTATCTGCACCGGCAAAGACCGTATATGAGATGTTTAAGCAGAGAAAAGGCTTTGACATCGGATATGACAGCTTCATCGAGCTGTATCATACCATTCCGGAGAAGGCCTGTATCTGTGAGCTTGCGGGGGATCAGCTGATCCTGAAATCCGCACTGGTCAATAACATCTACAAGGATATCGAGAGACGTCAGGGTGGACGGAAATTCTATATTCCGTCTGTAGATGAGATCCTGGATTATTCCGAAAACGGGTATCCGACAAAATCTGCTTCTTACCAGAGACTGGGCAGATTCCTGCTGGATGAGATGAAGGTTTCCGATGCAGTGAAGGATCAGGTACTGTTCTTTATTTACAAAGAATGCTCCATGGATGGCAGAATGTCAGCGATCATGGAAAACCTGAACCAGAAGGGGATCCAGTTTAACGATGAGCAGCTTGAGAAATTTACAAAGCTGATCATGGAGGCAAACAATAACACAAGAATGCTGGAATTCCGCGGTTACACACCGAATGAGATCTCAGGAGCAGTATGGCCGTTTGCCACAGGCAAGCCGCACACTGCAATGCCGAACAGCTTTGTGCCGACAGCAATGCCGATGCAGCCGGCATCTGCAAGAAAAATCTACCCGAACGATCCGTGTCCGTGCGGAAGCGGTAAGAAATATAAGAAGTGCTGCGGAAGAAGATAGTTCCGCAGGAAATTCACAGAGGTTCCGGAGCTGATACAGCTGAGCTTTTGAGATAGTATCGCCGGGATATCATACAAATTAAATATAAGACAGTTCGTTTGTACCATCCTGTCTATAAATAAAACCAGGGCTGAAGAAGATGTGAGAATCAGGGCAGACTCGTGGCGGGTCTGCCCTTTTTTTACTTTAACTGGATCAAGGCCGGGAATCCCGGTTTTTTTTATTTATGGAAATATTCGGGTGGTGTGACAGATCCAGAAGGAGGAAAAATTTATGTATCAGTTAAAAACAGAAGCAGATTTTGATTCTGCACATTTTCTGTCCGGTTACACCGGCAAATGTTCCAATATCCATGGCCATCGCTGGCATGTGGAGATTGAGATCGAAAGCCGAAAGCTGGAGAAAAACGGCCAGGAGCGAGGGATGCTGGTAGACTTCGGAGATCTGAAAAAGGATCTGAAGGAGCTGGCAGATTCCATGGATCACACACTGATCTATGAAGAAAAAACATTACGTCCGAAAACCCTGGAAGCACTGGATGAAGAAGGCTTTCATCTGGTGAAGGTTCCCTTTCGCCCTACAGCAGAGAATTTTTCAGAGTATTTTTTCAGAAAAATGAAAGAAAAGGGCTATCCTGTAAAAAGAGCTGTTGTTTACGAAACACCAAATAACTGTGCAGCTTACCGGGAAACGGAAGAAGAAACGGAGGCGGTATGGCTATGAGTACCTATCAGGTTGTAGAGAAATTTGTCAGCATCAACGGAGAGGGCAGACGGGCAGGAGAGCTTGCCGCTTTTATCCGGTTTAAGGGCTGCAATCTTCAGTGCAGCTATTGTGATACCAGCTGGGCAAATGAGCCGGGATGTGAGAGTGAAAGGCTGACAGAAGAAGAGATCCTTTCCTGGATCCGTGAAACAGGCGTAAAAAATGTGACACTTACAGGCGGGGAACCACTTTTACGGAAAGGCATGGAGGAGCTGATCGAGGCAATCCTGGAGGATCCATCCCAGCGGGTGGAGATTGAGACCAATGGAAGCGTAGATCTGAAGCCTTATCATATATTAAAAAAACGTCCGTCCTTTACCATGGATTATAAAGCACCGGACAGCGGCATGGAAAAAGAGATGCTCCTTTCCAATCTGGAGCTTCTGGGCAGTGAGGATACGCTGAAATTCGTGGTCAGCAGCCGCAGAGATATGGAAAAAGCTCTGGAAATCCTGGAAAAGTACAGGCTGGTCGGAAAAACGGCAGTTTATTTCAGCCCTGTTTTCGGCAGGATCCAGCCGGTGGAGATCGTGGATTTCCTTATGGAAAAAAAGCTCAACGATGTAAAGCTTCAGATCCAGCTTCATAAGGTGATCTGGGACCCGCAGAAACGTGGAGTATGACAGGAAAACATATCACAATATAACAAGAAATACCGCAGAAAAGGAGAACGCTATGAAAGCACTTGTACTTGCAAGCGGCGGTGTGGATTCCACCACCTGCCTGGGGCTTGCCGTAAACAAATATGGAAAAGAGAATGTAATTGCATTAACAGTAGCTTACGGACAGAAGCACACAAAAGAAATCGAGGCTGCCAGAAAAACAGCAGAATATTACGGAGTGGAGCATCTTTATCTGGATCTGGAGCCGATCTTCCGGTACAGTGACTGTTCGCTTCTGAAGCATTCAGACAGAGAGATCCCGCACGAAAGCTATGCAGAGCAGCTGAAGGAAACCGATGGCTCACCGGTTTCAACCTATGTGCCGTTCCGGAACGGATTGTTTCTTTCTTCGGCAGCAAGTATTGCGCTGTCAAAAAACTGCAGTGTGATCTATTACGGAGCACATGCGGATGATGCAGCCGGAAATGCATATCCGGACTGTAGCAGTGCGTTTCACAATGCGATCAACGAGGCAATCTATCAGGGAAGCGGCGGCCAGCTGAAGGTTGAGGCGCCTTTTGTCAGCTGCACAAAGGCAGAGGTCGTAAAAACCGGCCTGGAGCTGAATGTTCCTTATGAACTGACCTGGAGCTGTTACGAAGGCGGCGAAAAGCCCTGCGGTGTGTGTGGAACCTGTATTGACAGAGCAGAGGCATTCCGGCTCAATGGAGTGAAGGATCCGGCACTTGACAGATAGATCGGATCATAAATATCCGTTTGACCATAGAAAGGAAAAAAATATGAGCAGAGAAAACCTGGAAAAAGAAGGGATCACCCTTCTCGGAAATCAGAAAGTAAAATATCCGGACAATTATGCTCCGGAGGTACTGGAAACATTTTTGAACAAGCACCCGGACAACGATTACTTTGTAAAATTTAACTGCCCGGAATTTACAAGCCTTTGTCCCATTACCGGACAGCCGGATTTCGCGACGATCACGATATCCTACGTACCCGGTGAAAAAATGGTGGAGAGCAAATCTCTGAAGCTGTATCTTTTCAGCTTCCGCAATCACGGAGATTTTCATGAGGATTGCGTGAACATCATTATGAAGGATCTGATCCGTCTCATGGATCCGAAATACATTGAGGTCTGGGGAAAATTTACGCCGAGAGGCGGCATTTCCATTGATCCATACTGCAATTACGGAAAAGCCGGAACCAGATGGGAGGAGATTGCCTGGAAACGCCTTGCAGAGCATGACATGTACCCGGAAAAGATCGATAACCGGTAGAAAAACTAAAAGTCCCTGTTTTCACTGCGAAAAGCAATGAAAGCAGGGGCTTTTTGTTTAGGTGCCTGACAGCGCAGGTTTATCTTTATGACAGCCGGATGCACTCCGATTCTGTGCCAAACAGATCAGCGATCACATCGTGCACGGTTTCGATCTTATCTGCCATATAGGCCTTTGCTCCGCAGAACAGCAGGCCGTTTTCCACGTCGCCCTTTACGGCGGCGATCAGCTTGTCTGTAATGCAGTAAGGGATCTCGCCGGGGGAACATTTGGCAAGGCAGCGGTGGCAGGGACTGTGCGGGATCTTTTCTCCGGCCATGACGTGCTGCATGAAGGGATTCATAATGGCACGTCCCGGCATACCTACCGGACTTTTTACAATGGCAATGTCGTCCTTTGCGGCGTGGATCAGGGATTCTTTCAGCCGGATGTCTGCGTCACATTCTTCCGTTGGGATAAAACGGGTGGCGACCTGAACGCCGTCCACACCAAGATCAAGGACATGCTTTACATCCTCGTGCGTGGCGATGCCGCCGGCAGCTACTACAGGGATTTCCGTGCCGAATTTTGCGGCATAGCTTTTTACAGTCTGGACGATCTTTCGGATCTCATTGTCGTAGGCTTCCGGTGTATAGGAATCCAGATCTTCCTTGTGGAAGCCCAGATGACCGCCTGCCTGGGGACCTTCGATCACCACAAGGTCTGCAGTGCGCTTGTACTTTCTTTCCCAGTATTTCAGGATGACCTTTGCAGATTTGTCCGTTGAGACGATGGGGGCGATCTTTGTTTTGCTTCCGCTGACAAGAGCAGGGAGCTCTGTAGGAAGTCCTGCACCGGAGATGATCAGGTCAGCGCCGGCATGGACAGCGGCTTTTACATGAGATGCGTACTCCTTCAGTGCAACCATGATGTTGTAGCCGATGATACCGTCAGGAGAAATCCTGCGTGCTTTTTTCATCTCGGACAGGATAGCCCGCTGGTTGGCTTCTTCGGTATTCCGGTCGAAATCCTTTTCCCGGTAGCCGATCTGAGCGGTGGAAATGATTCCGATCCCGCCTTCCTTTGCAACGGTGCCTGCCAGACGGCCAAGGCTGATGCCAACGCCCATTCCACCCTGGATCAGGGGAAATCTTGTAAGTTTATCACCGATTTTAAAATTCTTCATAATGATCAGATCCTCACATTCATTTGCGTTCTTTAAATGATTTTAATATAAAATAGTTTTATCATCAAAGTATATCATAACAGGGAAATTTGTCAATGTATATGTAGGAAGGTTGAATCAGGGAGATGTGATGATTTGTCGGTATAGCTTTTCGGAATAAGAAAAGGGTGAGCTGACAGCATTATGCTGAGTAGTTTCACCCTTTTTATGTGTGATGAAATTTTAAACTGTAAAGCAGTAGACAGTGGTCGAAATCCCTCTGACAAAATCAGAACTTAAACAGATTCAGTCCGATATCCTCGCTGAACTCACGACCGATCTCTCCGTCGATCACCTGGATCTGGATCTCGGCGGTAGCACTGATGATGGCACGGTTCAGATGACCGCCGTGTACAAGGCCTTCTTCGTCACCGGCTGCGATGTGGAGATGAAGATAAACTTCGCCGTCCTTGCGGGTAACGGTACCAGTAAGAGAAACAATCTCATAAGCTCCCTGAAATTGGATAGAGTGGTATTCCTTTGTTACGGTGTTGTATACACCTGCGGTGAAATCATTGATGGCACCAAGGCCTGTGACTTGTGCAAGGCGGATGTTCTCTTTCTCTGCAACCTTGCCGATCTCCTCCAGGATCTCTTCCTTCGGATCAAGTCGAAGATAGATCGTGTTTCCAAAACGTCTGTATTCCATGATAAAAAACCTCCCTGTAAATTCTTTGATTTTCCCATTGTCTGAGTATGATTTCAGTATAATACATTCCTGTTTTTATTCAATAGTTACATTAATCAGATTACAGCACTTCCGGAGATTGTTGCATCATGCTCTGTTCAACTTCTTTTTAATGTATTAATTTCTGGAATTGCTATAGGTGTATTTTTTACATGTTCAGATTTTTTACATGAAAAAAAGGACTAAACCGATGAAAATATTGAATTTATATTTTTACCGGCTTTTTTTATAATGATTTTCATAAAGAACGGAATGTAAGAACTGTAAACTGGAAGCAGCAGGGAAAGGGTGAAAGTATGAAAAAAAGATTTGGTCAGATGATCAAGGTAAAACCGGAAAAGCTTGCCGAATATAAAAAATGGCATGCAAATCCAATGCCGGGCGTAAATGAAATGATCAAAGAATGCGGCCTGAAAAATTATTCTATCTACAGCAGAGGAGAATATCTTTTTACATATTTTGAGTACGAAGGCGAAGATTTTGATGCAGATATGGCAAAGATGGCAGCAGATCCGGCAACACAAAGATGGTGGGATGTTGTAAAACCGCTGATGTCACCCCTTCCTGACAGAGCAGAGGGCGAATTCTGGTCAGATATGGAAGAAATTTATCACCTTAACTAATAAGCAAAAGCAATAGATATGGAGGAAAAGAAACATGAACAGTAGAGAAAGATTTATCGCAACTGTAGAAAGAAAACCGGTAGACAGACCGGCCTGCTGGCTTGGTGATCCGACACCGGAGGCAGTTCCTGCACTTTGCGATTACTACCATGTAGACAATATCAAAGAACTGAAAAAAGTATGCGGAGATGATTTCTACGCAGTAGAGATCCCGTACAAATCCCCGACATGCTCCGCAATTTTCGCGGCATTTGACTGGTATATGAACGGAAGCAACGTAGATACAGAGCACAGAACACTGACAGCAGACGGATGCTTTGCACAGTGTGAGGATCTTGAAGATGTGGAGGCAGTGAATTTCCCATGGCCGGATCCGGAGCTTTATATCGATCCGGAAGAGTGCCGCCGTCTTGTTGATGAGGCACCGGATGATAAAGTAGTTATGGGTATGCTCTGGGCCTGCCACTTCCAGGATACCTGTGCTGCATTCGGAATGCAGACATGCCTTATGAACATGGTTGCAGAGCCTGAGATGGTACATTATGTAGATGATCATATTGTAGATTTTTATCTGAAAGCCCTTAAGATTTTCCTTGAGGCAACAAAAGGTAAAGTACAGGCAATCCTCATCGGTGATGATGTAGGAAGTCAGAGAGGCCTGATGATCAGCCCGGCTCTTATCAGCGAGTTCGTTATTCCCGGAGCAAAGAAACTTATCGATCTGGCACACAGCTATGGCGTAAAGGTTGTATATCATTCCTGCGGATCTATTGTTGAAGCTATCCCGCTTCTCATTGAGGCTGGCGTTGATGTTATCCATCCGATCCAGGCACTTGCAGCAGGTATGGATCCTGCAAACCTGAAAGATAAATTCGACGGAAAGATTTCTTTCTGCGGCGGTGTTGATACACAGGATCTTCTTCCGAACGGAACACCGGAGCAGGTAGCTGCAAAGGTTAAAGAGCTTCGTACCTACTTCCCGACAGGCCTTATCGTATCACCAAGCCATGAGGGATTACAGCCGGATGTTCCGCCAAGCAATATCAAGGCGCTGTTTGACGAAGCAACCAAGATCTACGAATAGGGAGGAAGAAAAATATGATTATTATTGGAGAAAAAATCAACGGTTCCATTCCTTCTGTTGCAGAGGCTATTGCAAAAAGAGATGCGGAGTTTATCAAAGACCGTGCAAGAAAACAGGCAGAAGCCGGAGCAACATTTATCGATTGCTGTGCATCTGTTCCGGAGGAAGAGGAAGTTGAAACACTGAAATGGATGATCGACTGTATTCAGGAAGTAACAGACCTTCCGATTTCTGTGGACAGTCCAAGTGCTGATGTACTGATCCAGGCTTATAAATTCTGTAAACGTCCGGGACTTTTCAATTCTGTATCCGGCGAGGGCGACAAGATCGACAAGATTTTCCCTGTTATGGCACAGGAAGAAAATAAAGGCTGGGAAGTTATCGCTCTTCTCAGTGATGATACCGGAATCCCGAAAAATGCAGCAGACAGACTTCGCGTATTTGATAAGATCATGGCAAAAGCCAAAGAATACGGAATCGCTCCATCAAGGCTCCACATTGATCCGCTGGTAGAGATGCTTTGTACATCTGAGAACGGAATTGAGACAAATATCGAGGTTATCACTTCTGTTCGTGAGCAGTATCCGTCCATTCACATTACAGCAGCGATCAGCAATATTTCTTTCAACCTGCCGGTTCGTAAGCTGATCAACCTTGGATTTATGGTACTGGCTATGAATGCCGGACTGGACAGTGGAATCCTTGATCCGACAAACAGAGACATGCTTGGCCTTATTTATGCAACAGAAGCTCTTCTTGGAGAAGATGACTACTGTATGGAGTACATCGGAGCATACAGAGAGGGTCTTATTGGACCTGTAAAAAAATAATCAGGATCCCTTCAGGTTTGCAGAGCCTGCGGAGGACTCTGCAAACGAATCCCATAAAAAATACGATAAAAGCTGAGATGAGTGCGAAAAATTATCAGCCTGTCCGTAGCAAATAATGAATATACATAATATTTGGAGGTAGAACAATGTCAAAAATCGAAGAAGTTGCAAAATTAGTAGAAATCGGTAAAGCGAAACTGGTAGGAAAAGCAGTGCAGGAAGCTCTTGATGAAGGCTGCGATCCACAGGAGATCTTAAATAAAGGTATGATCGATGCCATGGCTGTTGTAGGTGAGAAGTTCAAAAATAATGAGATCTTTGTACCTGAGATGCTGGTAGCAGCAAGAGCCATGAAAAAAGGTGTTGAGGTTCTGAAACCGCATCTTGCATCCGGAGCTACAGGCGTAAAGGGTAAACTTATCATTGCAACAGTAGCAGGAGACCTTCATGATATCGGTAAAAACCTTGTTGCCATGATGATCGAGAGTGCAGGCTTCGAGGTTATCGACCTTGGTGTTGACGTTTCCAATGACAAGATCATCGAGTGCTACAGAGAGAACCCGGATACAAAGATCATCGCTCTTTCCGCTCTTCTTACAACAACAATGCCTGCACTTCGTGATGCTGTAGATGCACTGAACAAATCTGATTTCAGAAGCAATATCAAGGTTATGGTCGGCGGAGCACCGATCACTCAGGAATTCGCAGACGAGATCGGCGCAGACGGATATTCCGAGGATGCTGCAAGTGCTGCAACACTGGCAAATCAGCTGATCGGAGCATAACTGAATAATCCAACCGCTTATGATAAACCTATGCCATCAGGGATACCGTATGGAACAGAATTCAGAGATTCTGTTCATGCGGCATCCCTTTTGGGGTTTTAGAAACATATTGTCTGTACTTTATCTTCTGGCATCCTCAACAGCTTTATACATAGCCATGATATTCTGAGGAGGAACATCACCGAGGATGTTGTGCTCCTGGTTGAATACGAATCCGCCATCCTGGAAGAAGATATCGATCATGCGTCTGCAGTAGTCGTAAACCTCTTTTTCAGTTCCCATGTTCAGAATTTTTCTGGTGTTGCATCCGCCGCCCCAGAAGGTGATATCTTTGCCGTATTCCTGTTTCAGTCTGGCAGGATCCATATTGGCTGCTGATGTCTGAACCGGATTAAGGATATCGAAGCCTGCTTCTGCCAGATCTCCGATGACCGGGAAGATGGAACCGCAGGAGTGGAGGAATGTCTTCATGCTGCTGTGTTTATGTACATACTCATTAATCTTTGTATGATACGGTTTGAATAAGGTACGGTATTTTTCCAGGGACATGAACATGTTGTTGTTCATTCCGAGGTCATCACCGAAACGGACGATATCTACGATTCCGTTAAGGTACTTACATGTGTTTTCCAGGTTTTTCAGGTGGCGTTCCAGAAGCTGGTCATTAAGTGCAAGAACCTGCTCCGGTTCCTCATAAATATCCATGAGATAATTTTCCATTCTGCGAAGGAAAGTTCCCCATTCGAAGAAGTTGCATCCGCAGGTGATCATCAGGGCACGGTCTGTGCTGTTCTTCAGTACAAGACATCTCTCACGAAGTGTTTCCCAGAAATATTTTTCGTTGGAATGATCCCATGGACTGTGAACCATAGCACTCCAGATAACCTTTCCCATCTCTTTATCCAGATCATTGTAGTTTTTCGGGTAATCTTCTTTATATGGGAAGTACTGCTGGTCAAAACACATTCCGCCGTTTGGCATCTTGGCAATGAGTGTGCCCTCGCAGTCAAAATATTCATAAGAGCCATCTTTGTTATGTCTCGGCCTGAACCAGCCCGGCCACTGTGCGGCAACGCCGTTTGATAAGGTTACATCGTACCAGTTGGAGTCTTCTGTGTTAAATACACGGCCAACGTCAAGGACGTCAGCTCCGATGATATCAAGAACCTGGATCTCAGGCTGAGCTACCTGCTGTACCACATCGTAAATACGGTTGTGGCCTGTTGTGATTCCAAGATATTCTTTTAATTTTCCGTAAGCCATACCACTGATTCCGGCACTTACGTTGCTTCCCAGATCCATTGGAAGGGAATCAGGATTCTGATGATTGACAGACGCCATTACACGTTCTCTGGGTGTCATTTTCATATATATTTACCTCCTGTAGTTTTTCATTTGCTTCAACTTATAACTACATTATGTGAAAAAAAAGTGTGTGTTTCAATACGATTGCCGGAATAAAAATCTAAACGTTTTACTACGAATTTTACTATGTTGAATGAAGCGGATCTCATAGGACATATAATGAAAAACAGATAAAAACAGAGAGAAAAACGACGAAACAGAAGCATTTGAAGGGACATAAAAATGATAACATTAAAAGACGTTGCAAGGGAAGCAGGTGTATCCATAGCAACCGTTTCCTGCGCACTGAGCGGAAAGAAAGCAGTCCGTCCGGAAACCTATACAAAGATAATGGACGCTGTGGAGAAGCTGAAATATATTCCGAATTATTCTGCCAGAAATCTGAAAAAAAAAGCCAGTAATATGGTAAGCGTGCTGCTTCCGGGAATGAGGAGCCAGTTTTACTCAGGGCTCTTTGACGGAATATCTTCTTATCTTCAGTCCCATGGATATTCCATTAATATTGCGTTTTCCAATGATTCCGCAGATGTTGAATGTACGAAGATCGACGAATTTATTACCCAGAATTCAGCAGGGCTTATTATCGTGACGACACAGCCCGGTAATACAGCTTTTTTTCAGAACCACATTATGGATTATCAGATTCCGGCGGTTTTTGTTGAACGTGAGCCGGATTCGGTGTTCTGTAATTATGTAGGATTTCGTCATTACGATACCTTTTACAGCATAACAAAACAGGTTCTGGAACAGGGATACCGGGATATCAGTATTGTCTGTGGTCCTCTTGAGTTTTCTTCTGAGCGGAATTATGTCCGGGCATGCAGAGATGCCATGGAAACACTGGGAGAAGATTTGGCACCGGAGAAGATATGTGCGACGAATTTTACCAGAGAAGATGCATTCAGCAGTTTTATGAAAATTTTTTCCAGGAAGCCGCCGGAGGTTTTGCTGTCAACAAGTCGTGAGATCACATATGGAATTCAGACTGCCATGGAATACTGCGGATTGCGAACCCCGGAGGATATTGTTCTGATCAGCTGTTCCGAGGAATCCTGGATCAACATCAATCAGAATGATGGTGTGATCAAAATCTCCAGAAACAGTACTGTTCTGGGGGAGCAGGCAGCCAGGATACTTTTGCAGAATATCCATAACCCAAGGCTGTATGAGCAGATTATACAGGAGATTGATTTTTCGGAAAAGGATATCCGGCTTGTGAGTCTGCCGGAAAAAGAAAAGCAGCAGAAACAGAGCTTCCGGATATCCTGCAGAGAGAAAATCCGCTTTCTGTCAGTGGACAATCCGACTATCCAGGCACTGCAGCTGCTTACCGGACATTTTGAAGCGGAAACCGGGATTCAGGTAGAGTTTCATTGTGTACCTCAGAACCAGCTGCTTTCC
Organism: Blautia massiliensis (ex Durand et al. 2017); assembly: GCF_001487165.1. Classification (GTDB taxonomy): domain Bacteria; phylum Bacillota; class Clostridia; order Lachnospirales; family Lachnospiraceae; genus Blautia_A; species Blautia_A fusiformis. The sequence goes on along the minus strand of NZ_LN913006.1, from coordinate 2,483,361 downwards.
ATGATTTCAGAGTCCTGTGCTACGCTGACGCAGACCTATGACTTTTATACCTATGATGTTCCGTGGCTGGAATATATGGTTCAAAATATGTGTCTTGCAGATATTTCTTCCTTTATTGAAAGTGACAGCTTCAAAAAGGATCAGTTTTTTCAGTCAGGCTTCCGGAACTGCCAGTTGAACGGACGGTATTTCGGAATCCCGGTGAGCGGAGGAACACAGCTTCTTTTCTACAGAAAAGACCTGTTTGAAAACAGGGAGCTTCAGACTGAATACCAGAAAAGGAGTCTGATATCACTTCGGGCACCGAGAACATGGAAGGAATTTAATGATGTGGCTGCCTTTTTTACAAGGAAGGAGAATCCTGCGTCACCTACAGAATACGGAGCTTCTTTTGCGGGAGCGATCGATGAAGAACTGGCACCGGAGATCCTGATCAGGCTCTGGGCCTGCGGCGGAAAGCTGTGGGATAATTATCATAGGCCAACCTTTCATACGAAGGAGAACAGAATGGCTTTTGAGAGTATTCTCCATACGCTGGATTATATACCGGAGAAAGATATGAACAAATCTATCACTCAGACAGTAGATGATTTCTGTACAGGCAGGACAGCTATGCTGATCACATATTCAGAGTTTGCCCATGGAATAAACCAGCGGGTGAAAGAGAATGTATCCGGTCGGATCGCTTCCGGTATGGTTCCGGGAAAAGCACCTGCCAGTGTAGGATGGAATCTGGGACTGAATCCTTTTTCCTCACACAGAGAAGCTGTCTGCCGATTTTTTTCCTGGCTGTGCAACAGTGATACGAATCTGTATCTGACTATACTGAATGGTGCGTCAACAGTTGTGACACCGTACCGCAACAGTGAGCTTCTGAAGCTGTATCCCTGGCTGGTCAGCACTGAGGAGAGCCTTCAGTATGCAAAAAGACGAAACAGTCCGTATCGAAAGAATCGCCTGATTATTCCTGTAGAGCAGATTGAGAAGATCATGTGTCAGGCTCTGCGAAAAATATACCAGGGAGATATCTCTATTGAGGAGGCTCTGAAAGCAGCACAGGAAGAGGCGGATCACCTGTTCAGCATGTATGGATATCCAACGATTCACGAAATATTCAGAAGATGACGAAAAACCACGTTTAATAATTTTTGTAATATGCAATATACACAAGAATAATTGTGGGAAAAGTTGTAACTTTTGTGAAAATATAGTATAATCAACAAAAAAGTGCACGAAAAACAGACAAAAATTATATATAATCACGGGCGATGTACAGATGGGAGGGGAAGAAAATGTATACACTTCTGATTGCTGATGATGAACCTCTTATCCGCAATGGGGTGAAAAAGATCATAGACTGGGAATCTCTGGGATTTTCGGAGATTTTTCTTGCGGAGGATGGACAGGAGGCACTGGATATTATACGGAAAAATCATGTGGATCTTGTGCTGACAGATATTGTGATGCCGTTTATGGATGGTCTGGAGCTGACGGAGATCCTTTCAAGGGAATTTCCGCAGATCCATGTTGTGATCCTCACTGGACATGAGGATTTTCAGTATGCACAGAAATCTGTCGGACTTGGAGTGAAGAACTATATCCTGAAGCCTATCGGTGCCGAAAGCCTTTATAAGGAAATGAAGGAGATCTGCGAGAAGCTTCATATAGAGAACAGCCAGAGACAGTATATCCAGTCAATGAAGAATCAGCTTCGCCAGAGCCTGCCTGTACTTCAGGAACAGACACTGAACAAGATTGTCTGTTCTGCAGACCGTAATCTCAGGCTGTATCTGGAGAGGGCAAAAAGCCTTCAGCTGGATATGAGCCAGGCACCATATGAGATTGGAGTCATGGATCTTGATATGGAAAATATTTCAGGGGCAGATTATGATCTTTATCTTTTTGCATCGCGGAATATTGTGAAAGAATGTCTGGGAAAAGAACATTATGTTTTTGAAGATGGAAAAGACAGAGTGGTAATTTTGTTTCGCTGCGGTACACTTGAAGCAGAATCGCATGATCTTATTTATGATGTCCTCTGTATTATCCAGAAGTCTATCTATAACACGATCCGGCTGAAAACCACCTGTGCACTGGGGACAACGGCAGCCACCCTGGATGAACTGAACCAGGCCTACCGCAATGCAAAGAAAGCACTGGAGTGTAAATATTCACTGGGAAGCAATAATGTTTATGATATTGAAGACCTGAATTATCTGGAGCGTTCCTTCTATTATCCGCAGCAGGAACTTCACCATCTTACTAAGAGTATCATGATCGGCAATACGGAAGAAATCGAACGAGCAGTACGTTCTGTATTTCGTGACAATGGAAAGGACGGTTCCCTTTCCGGAAAAAATGTCAAGGTTATTTATATGGAGGCAATGAATGCGCTTTTGAGAGAACTTGCCGGGCTTAAGGATATCCCGGATGAAATGTGGAACAGAGGATTTGTATTATACCAGAAATTTGAAACATACAGTTCCCTAAGAGAGATGGAGGATGAGCTGATCCGTTTTGCATGCAGTATCCGTGACGAAATGAATTCTGCTCAGACAAACAGTGGAATGCAGGTTATTGACAAGGTGAAGGATTATGTAATGAGAAATTATAAAAATCCGGAGATTTCCCTTACATCAGCAGCGGAATTTGCATCTGTCAGCACAGGATATTTAAGCGGACTCTTCAAGAAAGAAGCGGGAACGAATTTTGTAAAATATCTTACAGATGTCCGTATGGAAAAATCCATGCAGCTGCTTCGATCAACAGATATGAAAACCTATGAGATTGCTTATGAAACAGGATTTTCCAATCCTCATTATTTCAGTGTTTCTTTCAAAAAATATACAGGAATTTCTCCTTCCGAGTTCAGGGCAAAGGAGTAAGCCATGAAGAAAAAACAGAAAAGCAGCCTGAAAAACCGGGCCCTGAGTCAGACAGCGGTGCTGATTATTGTTACCATGTGTATTATGGTTACTGTTTTTTATATGGTCTTTCATTCAAGGGCATTTAATGAACGGGGAAAGTACGAAGAAGAAAATCTGGTAAATATGGAAGCCTATCTGAACAGCTATCTGGAGGAAGTGGATTCCATTGCAAAAAATGTAAATTATAATTATTATCTTCAGGATTATCTGGAAACTGTGATCAAAGAAGAAGATGATTATGTGGATAGCGGAATCGGAAAAAATATGCGTTCTTATGAGATGAGCTCCCAGGCATTCAGTGACACCTTACTTTCCAGGGCAGATATTTCCTCCATTATGATTTTTGGAAAGAAAAAAATGCTCCTGAACAGATCTATGTATACCTATCAGAAGGTCGCATTGGATTATTCCAAGCTGGACTGGTATGCGAAGGCAGTGGCAAAGCCACAGGATGCAATTATCACAGGACCTAACAGACATTCATTTTTTGACACAGATGATGAGGTGATCTCACTGAGCAGGGAAGTCCAGAGCTATGAAAACGGAACCTTCCGAGGTGTGATCCTGATCAATCTGAATATGAATAAGATCACGGAGATCTGTAATTCTTTTCAGGAAAAACAGGAGAATTTTATATGTATTATAAATGATAAGGGCGAGCTGGTTTATGAGCAGCAAAATGGAAGAGAACGCTTCGCTTTTGATGAGAAGGAAAACCGTCAGGAGCTGAATACAGCACTTGGGAAAACGAAGGAGAGCTGTTTCAGGCTGAACTACAGAGGAGAGAAATATCTGGTAACCAGAACCGATATGAAAACAACAGGGTGGACTCTGGTAAGTATGGTTCCGTACAAGTCTGTGATGGCAGAAACAATGGCAATCAGTGGGGTAATGATCCTGGCTGTGGCAATTACTCTTATAGTAACCCTGCTTCTGCTTAACCGGATTCTTACAGGAGTAGTAAAGCCTCTGAAAAAACTGGAAAAATATATGGTTCAGGTTAATCCGGATAATATGGATCAGCGTATGGAAATTCTTACAGACGATGAGATCGGACATTTGTCAATGAAATTTAATCAGATGATGGACCGTATCCGGAATCTGAAAGAGCAGGTGATCGAAGAACAGGAAGATAAGCGAAAGTACGAGCTTCAGGCTCTGCAGGCACAGATCAATCCGCATTTTCTGTACAATACGCTGGATTCCATTATATGGATGGCAGAGACAAATGACTCAAATATCGTGGCAATGACAGAAGCACTGGCAAAGCTGTTCCGGATATCCCTGAACAAGGGAAATGAAGAAATCTCTCTGGAAAGGGAGCTGGAGCATGTGAAAAATTATCTGATCATTCAGAGTATGCGTTATGCAGATAAATTTACATATGAAATTTCAGCAGAGCCTGGTGTGGAACGGTGCAGGACGATAAAGCTGATCCTGCAGCCGATAGTGGAAAACTGTATTTATCATGGCATCAAAAAGAAACGAGGAACAGGAAAGATCACTATCCGGGCGTACAGGCGGGAACAGAATCTGATCATAGAAGTCAGCGATGACGGATGCGGAATGCCGGAAGAAATATGCAGGAAAATCCTTTCTGATGAGATCGAATCTGAGAATATCAGCGGTTCCGGAATCGGAGTCAAAAATGTAAATGAACGCATCCAGCTCCGTTTTGGAAAGAAATACGGTCTGAGCTATTCATCAGAAGAAGGCGTTGGAACGACAGTGACTTATGTTCTTCCATATAATGAGGGAGGCAGTATATGAATAAGAAGCATATGAAAAAAAGGCTCCTGATTTTTGCGGCGGCAATTTTGATGATAATAACGACAGTAACTGTTCATTATAAAACAGAAGTCAGATCTGAGGCAGCCGGTATAAAAACGCAGCAGGAAACAAAGAAAAAAATAATCGGTGCCACCCTTGCATCCAGTCAGGCCAGTTATCAGTATGCTATTGGAAATCTTCTTGTTGCAGAAGCAGAGAAAGATCCGGATTATAAGTTGGAAATCCAGTATGCAGAATGGAATGTAAAAAACCAGGAAGAGCAGATGAGGGATTTTATCCGGAGAAAGGTTGATGCCATCATTTTTTGTCCGGTTAATGCGAAATCCTATCTGAATGTACTTCGCGAGGCAAAGAACGCCGGAATCCCTGTGATCAATCTGAATATGAAGGTGGATACTGTATCTGCGGAATATATTACAACTTATGTAGGGGCAAGTATGTCGGAAGAGGCTGATCTGGCAGGTCAGCTGGTGGTGGAATGTCTTAATGGAAAAAAAGGAAAAGTGGGAATCATAGAAGGTTCTCAGGGAACAGATCCCCAGATTTACAGAACACAGACATTTCTGGAATATCTGTCCAGTTATCCGGACGTTGAAGTTGTGGGGATTGAAGAAGCCAACTGGTCCCGGGCAAAAGCAGGTCTGGCAGCATCCAGACTTCTTTCCCAGAATCCGGATATCAATGTATTTTACTGCCATGACAGCAATATGGCACTGGGAGTTTATGATATGCTGAAGGCAAGAGGAATACAGGACAAGATCCAGGTAATAGGAATTGGAAATGAAACAGAGCATATGGAAGCGGTAAAGAGTGGAAAGCTTTATGGTATTGTAACCCAGCCGCCGGAATATGAAGCGGAATATGCATGGAGCTGTGCAAAAAGAGCTGCTTCGGGAGAAATCCTGAGACTGTGGTATAAGAACCTGGTGGTAAGCCTTACAAAAGATAATATAGACACTTATTTCAGACCGTCACTGGATTAAAAAAAGGACTGTCACTGATGTGAAAAATAAGACTAAACCGATGAAAAAATTGAATTTCAATTTTCATCGGTTTTTCTTATTATACTAATAAATACTTCGTAATGATCGGATTTGTTACTCAGAAAGATGAACTGACATTGGCGGAGGTGTCATTCATGGGAAAGGAGATAAATATGAGCAGTGGAGTAAACAGCACGGGACAGACATATGCTCTGGATATGCAGAAGGTTTCAAAACGTTTTCCAGGTACACTGGCTGTTGATAAGGTAGATTTCCGTGTGAAAAAAGGTGAAGTGCATGCTCTGATGGGAGAGAATGGTGCGGGAAAATCAACTCTGATGAAAATGCTGAACGGTTTGTTTAATGACTATACAGGAGATATCTACATTAACGGAGAGAAGAAACTTCTCCATTCCCCGACAATGGCCAAGGAAGCAGGAATCGGAATGGTATATCAGGAACTTTCTCTTGCAAGAAGAATTTCCATTTATGAGAATCTTCTGGTGGGAAGACTTCCGAAGAAAGGTATTTTTGTAGATAAGAAGAAAGCAATTGAGGAGTCAAAGAAACTTCTTGCAAGAGTGGGACTGGATTATATTGATCCGACTATGGATGTTTCTGAAATCAGCCAGTGCGAAGCACAGCTTGTCGAGATTGCGAAAACTCTTGGCTTTAATCCATCCATTATTGTTATGGATGAGCCCACATCCGCTCTTTCCAGCGACGAGGTTGAACGCCTTTACAAGATCATCCGTCAGCTGAAGGCAGAGGGGCTTGCAGTGGTTTATATTTCCCATCACCTGGCAGAGATCTTTGAGATCGCAGACAATGTTACAGTTATGCGAGATGGTAAGCTGGTAGGCTCCTGTGCAGTAGCTGATACGAATCCGGACAAGCTGGTTGAGATGATGGTAGGAACTCCTGTAAAGAATTTCTATGAGAACCATAAATCCATGGTACAGGATGAAGTTGTACTGAAGGTTGAAGATTATACACACTGGGGATTTTTCCATCATGTAAACTTCGAGCTTCATAAGGGTGAAGTACTTGCTATCTGCGGACTGGCCGGGGCAGGAAGAACAGAGATCGCAAGAGCACTGATCGGTGTGGATAAGGCCGATGGTGGAAAAGTCTATATACATGGAAAAGAGACGCATTTCAGGAACTTCGGAGAAGCTATCGCCGGAGGACTTGGATATCTGACAGAGGATCGAAAAGTCGTAGGTCTGGCACTGAACCAGACAGTTGGTGATAATGTGACCTCCTGTATTATTGATCGGAATTCCAACGGTATTTTCTACAATCAGAAGAAACTGAACGGACTGATTGATGAGAAGATCAATGAGATGAGCGTTTATCCGGCAGACAGAGACCATCTGGTAAACAGCTTCTCCGGTGGAAACCAACAGAAGGTGCTGATGGCCAAATGGCTGGCAGCAGGTGTTGATATCCTGATCCTGGATGAACCTACACGAGGTGTTGATGTTAATGCCAAGCAGGTTATCCATAATGTAGTTAAGGATTATGTATCAAAAGGCAATTCCGTAATTCTTCTTTCTTCTGACCTTCCGGAAGTTGTGGGACTTGCAGACAGAGCAGTGATCTTACGTGAAGGACATACGATCGGAATGATCCGGAAAAAAGATATGACGGAAAATTCAATACTGATTGCAGCTAATGGGGAGGGAGAGTTCGTATCATGTCAGAAGTAAATAAAAATGGAAATACTGCCGCTCCAAAGGTAGATACAAGAAAAACAGAGATCAACAAAGCCAGCCTGATCTTTAATCAGCTTGGCATCTGGATCATTGTTGCAGGACTTATCATTCTGGGAATGATCATTTCGAAAGGACAGTTCTTCGGAAAAAGTAATATCCAGTCTATTCTGGAAGCAGTAGCCCTGACCGGTATGGTCTGTGCAGGACTGTTCTACGTTACATATTCAGGAAACATGACAGATATGTCTGTGCCGATCACAATGGCATTCGGCGGAGTTATGGCAGTACAGTGCATTAACTTCGGTTTTGTGGGATCTATTATTGCAGGACTTCTTGCAGGTGCCCTGATCGGTCTGATCAACGGTTTCATGATCGGTAAGATGAGAGCCAACGCCATCATCTGGACACTGGCGGTAAATCTTTTGATATCCGGTGTCATACGAGTAGTATGGCAGGGAAAAATGCTCTACGCAGAGGATATCGCGAAAGAGAGCATGCAGTCATCTGCTGAAAAGTTTTACGCGATTTCCAGAACCTATATCGGTGGAGCAATCTCCCTGATGGCAATCGTTATGCTGGTTATGTTTGTGATCTCATGGGTGATTCACACAAAAACAGCATTCGGACAGAAACTGAAGATCATCGGTACCAATTATGAAGTAGCGAAATTTTCAGGAATCAACTGTACAAAACAGATCATTATCGCATATGTGATCAATGGTCTCTGCAGCGCAACAGCTGGTATCTTTTATGCAGCTCTCAGAAAATGTGCTTCCTACGAAAACGGAACCGGTTATGATTTTGATGCTCTGACTGCGATCCTTCTGGGTGGCGTTTCCCTGAACGGTGGAAAAGGAAGTATTGTTGGAACCTTCGGTGGTGTTCTTGCTTATGGTATCCTCAACAATATTCTTTCCTGGATCGGTCTTGGGACATACACCAAGTATCTTGTCCAGGGTATCGTATTCCTGTTCATCGTATGGTTAAACACACATTCAAACAGAAAGTTGGGTAAAGCATGATGGAGAAGAAATTTAAGCTGAATGCAGCAATGATCAACAAAAACCGCGCATTTTTATTACTTGCGATCGTACTTTTCTGTGGACTGTTTGTGGACAATTTCTATACAGCCTACAATATCCGGGCAGTAACAGGTAACGGAAGTCTTGTTATCTGGCTGGGACTTGGATTTACTATCGTCCTCATTGCAGGGCATATGGATATGACAGTTATGTACATGTCAACCTTTGCAGCACTTCTTACACTTGGGCTTCACAGCAACCAGAAGCTTCCGTGGGCAATCTGCATTCTCATCGGTGCTCTGATGGGTGTTGTAAACGGCCTGATCATGGGACTGCTTGTTACAAAGCTGAAGATCCACGCATTTATCGCAAGTATCGGTATGCAGCTGGTTCTCAAGGGAATCATGTATGTGTACTGTAACGGAAGTGAGCTGAGTATCGGAAGAGATTATGATCTGAATGAGAAGCTGAATAATCAGCTGCTTCCATTTCTTCCATTCTCAACGTACTTTATTATCACAACACTTTTTGTAATCCTGGTAATTGTAATTCTTCGTTACACAAGACTTGGAAGAAATATCCATATGGTAGGTGGCAATGCAGAGACAGCATGGCTTGCAGGTATCCACAGTGACCGTGTTGTAATAGCAGCATTTATCATTTCCGGACTTGCAGCAGGACTTGGCGGAGCATTGAACGGAATCTATTCCGGCGCGGCGAATGTAACCATGGGTGAAAAAGGAATCTCACCTTTCTATATGGCATTTACAGCAACTGTTATCGGTGGAACAGATATCTACGGCGGCAAAGGAAGCGTAGGCTGGACCTACATTTCTCTTCTGATGATCGCGTTCCTGAAATCTCTCTGTAAATCCACAGAGCTTCAGGTACTGGTTATCGGTGCAGCACTTGTGCTTTGCCTGATCTATGAGACAGTTGCAAAATACAATAAAGATAAGATCCTTGGACGTCGTCCGAATCTTCATCTGGAACATCTCAAAGAGATGAAAGGTGCAAAATAAGTAATGAAAAATAATAGGGGAAATTAAAAGCGGAGGGAGCTTTTAATAAAATAAAAACTATATAAGGTATAGGAGGAAGAAAACATGATGAAAAAGAGACTGGCGGTTCTGTTATGTGGTGCTATGTTGTTAGGTACGGGGTCTGTAGCATTTGCAGAGGAGAACACAGACGCCCAGGCAACTGAGGCAGAGGCAAGTGATGAGAGTGCAGAAGAGGAAGCAGTAGAAGTTCCGGACGCTGCAAAAGATTCTTACGACAAACTGCAGGAAGCAGAAAAAACATTAAAAACAACAGATGACCATCTCATGATGGAAGCACCGCTTAGCTTCGATGTTCCGGAAGTAGACGGAGATGCTGCATATTGTGAAGACAATTACGAAGAGACAGATGCCAATCACTGGCATTACAAAGAGTATCTTGACTGGGACGAGGCAAATGATGCAAAATTCCCGGAGTCACCGGCAGATGGACAGGAAGGCAAAAAAGTTATCCTGATCGTTCATGGTGCACATGCCTGGACAACATGCTACACAGAGGCTTTCCAGAAAGCATGTGATGCAGTCGGAATGGAAGTAACTGTTTATGATCCAAACTGGGATCAGGGAAATCAGGACAGCTACATTGACCAGGCGATCAACGAGCATCCGGATGCAATCGCATTGATTCCGCTTTCCGCTGACCATGCAACACAGCAGTTCAAGAAGATCACAGACGCTGGAATCCCGGCATTCTGTGTAAATACAACACCAGAAGCAGAAGCTATGAACTACATCATTTCCTACACTGGCCCGAATGACTGGTACCAGATGAGAACACTTGCCGATATGCTTGGCGAGAAGATGGAAGGCAAAGGAGGAGTTGCTTACATTACACATAACGTAGGTGGATCTCCTTACTATGCACGCTGCTATGGACCTATGACAGAGCTTGCTGAGAAATATCCGGATATCGAGACACTTGATATCCAGTCTCCTGGATTTGAGGCTTCCAAGGTTAAACAGGTCGTATCCGACTGGATCACAAAATATGGCGATAAATTAAATGCTATCGTTCTTGCAGATGACTCTGACCAGGCTATCGGTGCAGCTGAGGCTTGCGAGGCAGCAGGACGTGACGATATCGTAATCGTTGCAGCTGGTATCTCCAAACAGGGTCTTGATCTTGTAAAAGACGGAAAACTTTATGGTATGTCCTATCAGACCTGCCAGGGTGATGCTGGTCTTGCAGTTCGTACAATCTCCGAGTGGTTCTGTGGCATTGATGTAAACCGTGTAAACTATCTGAGAACAGACGTTGTTACTTCTGAGAACACAGCAGACTTTGAGCCGTGCCAGTGGTAATAAAAAAGAATAAACATGTCTGCTGATGCGGATGTCTGGATGCCGTCTCCTTTGAGGGAGGCGGCATTTTCAAACTGTGGATTGTGAAGAGCTTATGCAGCAGTGGCTTGTGTGGGCATGAATAATGGAGGTAATGGAATGAAAGCAGAAGAAGTTAGGATCTCCGAATGGGAAGGATATCAGAGAAAGGATTTTAAACTGGATGGCCATGAGTGTATCCTGGTCATGCCGAAAGAAGTGCATCCGGGAAAACCATGGGTATGGCGCGCAGAGTTTTTCGGAGCTTTTGATTATGCAGACAGAGCACTTCTTGAAAAAGGCTGGCATATTGCATATATGATGATCAGCGACATGTACGGATGCCCGGAATCCATAAGCCTTATGGAAATGTTTTATCAGTATATCACAGAGGAAGAAGGCCTTAATAAAAAAGCAGATCTTTTCGGCTTCAGCCGAGGCGGTCTTTATTCTGTCAATTATACGGTGAAAAATCCTGAAACGATCTCCACGCTGTATCTGGATGCGCCGGTTATGAATGTGACGAGCTGGCCGGGAGGATATGGAGCAAGTGAGCGTTATTCGAAAGAATGGGAAGAGTGTAAGGCAGTTTATCATCTCACAGATGAGAATGCTCTGGAGTTTAGGGGGAATCCTCTGGACAAAATGCCTCAGCTTCTTAAAGCGGGGATCAGGATCATGCTGGTAGCGGGTGCGGTTGACAGTGTTGTGCCTTATCAGGAAAACGGTGCCAATCTGGTCAGATATTATGAGGAAAACGGCGGCCAGATCAAAGTGATCGTAAAACCGGACTGTGACCATCATCCGCACAGTCTGGAAGATCCTGCACCGATCGTAGAGTATATTGCAGATAATTTCGAGAGAAACTGAGAAGAGATATACTTAAAAACAAGTATGCCTACCAGAAACTAATCATAAACAGCCAGAAATTAAGAATTGTACACATTGGCTGACCGGGGTACAATATAGGCAATTCAAAAAACAATTAAACGAAATGCAAAGGCGCATTTGTTGTAGAAATACAGCGAATGCGCCTGTTTTTTTACCAGAATGAACGCAGGATGCAGAGGCAGATCGCGGGATGATTTTCAGAAAGAGAGGGAATGTATTATGGCAAAGAGCGAACAGGTAATCAAAGATCTTGATAGAGTGATCGGACTGATCAACACAGATATGAAAGATATTCCGGCAGAGGAGAAAAAACAGATGGTGGCAGATACCATCGATCATTTTGACAACTATGTAAGCCCGGGCTGGCTGAAATACCGTAAATCTGTTTCTTCTGACTCTGAGCAGGGTGCAGTTCTTGAGTGGCAGGATGAAGGAGCTTATTGCTATGGACTGAACGGAGAAAAATTTATCGACTGTCTTGGCGGCTTCGGTATTTACACCTGTGGTCACAGAAATCCGGAGATTCTGAAAACCGTAAAAGCGCAGCTTGATCATCAGGCACTTCATTCTCAGGAACTTCTTGATCCGCTTCGTGGATATCTTGCAAAAGCACTTGCAGATATCACACCTGGCGACCTGCAGTACTGCTTCTTCACAAACGGCGGTGCAGAGGCCGTTGAGATGGCTCTGAAGCTTGCACGTATCGCAACCGGCGGAAGATGGTTCATTTCCACAGTAGGTGCTTTCCATGGCAAGAGCATGGGTGCAATCTCCATGGGTGGTAAAAGTACATACCGTACTCCTTATATTCCGATGGTACAGCAGGTACAGCATGTGCAGTATGGTATTGCAGATGATGTAAGAAAAGCGATCAAGAACCTTCAGGCAGTTGGAGAGAAGGTTGCCGGTGTGATCCTTGAGCCGATCCAGGGCGAGGCTGGCGTTATCGTTCCTCCGGCAGGATACCTTCAGGAGGTTCGTGAGATCTGTGATGAGACAGGTGTGGCGCTGATCTTTGATGAAATCCAGACAGGTATGGGACGTACCGGTACAATGTGGAGATGTGAGGCAGAGGGTGTTACACCGGATATCATGACATATGGTAAAGCTTTCGGCGGCGGTATCATGCCGATCACAGGTATCATCTGTAAACCGAAGATGTGGGTTCAGGATCTGATCGACAACCCATGGCTTCTTGGCTCTCCTACATTTGGCGGAAACCCGGTATGCTGTGCAGCAGCTATCGCAACTATCAAATATATGCTTGAAAATGATATCCCGGGTGTCTGCAAAAGTAAAGGTGAGATCCTGAAAGCAGGACTTCAGAGCCTTGCGGAAAAATATCCTGAGATCATCCAGGAGGTTCGTGGTACAGGTCTTATGCTTGCAGTTGAGTTCCATACATGTGAGCTTGGCTATGAGACTGCAAAGGGTCTGTTTGCAAGACGTGTCATGACAGCAGGAACACTTGTTAATGCGAAAACCATCCGTTTCGAGCCTACAGCTGTTATCTCCGAACAGGATATCAAGGATGTTATCTCCAGAATGGACGAGGCTCTTGCTGATACAAAGAAAGAACTTAATGTATAAGATAAGACAGAATTTTACAGAGAGTATTTTTTATGCGGAAAGGCATCGGCTTAGCTGGGCTGATGTCTTTTCTGAATGAATTACAAAGCATTTATATTGATGGATATGCTGCAGAGATAGACGTGAATATCTGAGTTAATGATCAATGTATTTTTTCAGAAAGGGATGATATTATAAGATGAGCTTATGCAGAATAGAAGTCATCACAAGCCTTGCAAAATTTTCCAGCCTGAAATCTGCACTTAGTAAAGCCGGTGTCAGAGGTATGACTGTTATGCAGGTGCTTGGATGTGGCGTTGAAAAAGGTACCCGTGAGTACGAGGTGGATGAAAATTACGAGATGGAGCTCCTTCCGAAGCAGCAGATCAGTGTTGTGGTAAAAAAGGAGCAGGTGGATAAGATTGTGGAAGTGATCAAGCATGAGCTTTATACTGGGCATATTGGCGATGGCAAAATTTTTATCTACGATATTGATAATGTGATCCGTGTAAGAACGGGTGATGAAGGTGTAGATGCTCTGTAAAGGGTAAGCAGAGAATCGTGATGGCAGGCGAGGGTGTCCGCAGATAAAGCGGAACTTCGCCTGTTTCTATGTTGTCTGTTTTGGGCTGCTAAACGAATGCGGATCGCGAATATCCGTCTGACTTATTGGGAGGTGACTGGGATTATGAGTGAAGATAAGAAATTAGGGCTGGGAAGTGTTGTATCTATATCAGTAGGGTTGGTCATTGCCACCAGCTGTCTGGTCTCACTGGGGCAGGGTGCAGGTACGGTTGGTGTTGTGTTTATTTTTTCCATGATTATTGCGTGTCTTTTGAATATGACTACGGTGGCTTCGCTTTCGGAGTTGAATGCCATTATGCCGAATACGACGGGTGGCCTGGCGCAGTATACGCTGGCATGTCTGGGGCCTTTTCCCACGCTGATCTCCATGGTGGGCGGTTATCTGCTCTGTAATATTTTGTCCTCTGGTGTGGAGGCTTCGATTTTTTCCTATGCGATGGCGCAGACGATCAAGCTGCCGGTTCCCAGTATTGCGTATACGCTGATCATGACCATTGTGATCATGATCGCAAATCTTCGTGGTGTGGATATGTTTGCAAAGATCCAGGATCTGGTCGCGTTTCTTCTGGTTGGTTCCATGATCATCATGGGACTGATCGGTATGCTTAAGCTGGGGACAGGGCAGGTGGTTTCGCAGCCGTATACAATGGCCACGAAGCCTTCGGAGCTGTTTTCTGCTACAGCTACGGCGTTCTGGCTATTTATCGGGGCGGAGTATGTGATCCCGGTTTCCAAGAGTGTTAAGAATGCGAAGAGGAATGTTCCTCTTGGTATGATCATAGGTCTTGCTCTGATCTGTGGTGTGCAGTCGATCATGGTGTTTGGTTTTCATAATTATACGCCATGGCAGGAGCTTATGGATTCCCCGGCTCCGCATCTGCTTTACGGAGAAAATCTTCTTGGCAGTGCAGGTAAGATCTGGATGACTTTGGTGGCTGCGCTTGCAGTTGTGAGTACGCAGAATTCTACGGTGAATGGTCTGGCGAGTATCTGCCAGGGGATGGCGAAGATGAATATGATGCCGAGGATTTTTGCGAAGACGAATAAGCACGGGGTTCCCTGGTGTGGCGTTGTATTTGTCAGTGTGACGATTTTTATTTTTGCACTGATCAGTAATGATTCTTCTTCTATTATTTCGTTCCTGATCCTGGTGGGTTCGGTGTTCTGGATGATTTCTTATGTGCTGGCGCATGTGGATGTGCTGATTCTGAGAAAGCGGATGCCGAAGGTGCCGAGGAGCTTCAGGGTTCCTGGTGGGCCGGTGTTTCCGCTTGTTGGTATTGCGGGGACGTGTTATATGATCCTGAATATTTCTTCTGATCCGGTGGAGCGGAATATGATCTGGCTGGTTGTGGTGATCACTTTTGTGGTTCTGGCGGTTTATTCTTTCTGGTGGATCAGGACTAGGATGAAGATGCCGGTGTTTAAGAGTGTGCCGATCCAGAAGGTTATGGCGATGGAGAATGAGTTGTTTTATACGATCCGGAAGAGAAAGGGGATTTGGAGATAGTGTGGTGGAAGGACGCTGCTTTTATTGGCAGCGTCTTTCTTAATAAACGGGATAAACGAAATATTTTAAAAAAATTGAATTTTATGGTTGACAAGCATAACTCCCAGTGGTATTATAACTGAGCTGTCGCAAATAATTGTTTTTGAAAAACAAACAATTAAAAAGAATTTCAGAAAAATGAAATTCATAGTTGACAAAAGACAGAAGATATGATAAAGTATCCGAGTCGCCAACAAAGCGGCAACAAAATCTTAACTCAAAAATGTTTGAAAAAACTTAAAAAAGTGCTTGACAAACAAAAAGAGATGAGATAGAATAAACGAGCTGTCTGAGAGACAGACACAACAAACCTTGATAACTAAACAGTGAAACACATACGATTCTCGAAAATTTCTTTACATTTAAAGAACGGTTTAAACAAACCAAAAGCAGTAAAAACGAGAGATAGCCAAACGGTTGTCTTGAGTAAATGAATCAAACATTTTATCAGAGAGTTTGATCCTGGCTCAGGATGAACGCTGGCGGCGTGCTTAACACATGCAAGTCGAACGGGAATTACTTTATTGAAACTTCGGTCGATTTAATTTAATTCTAGTGGCGGACGGGTGAGTAACGCGTGGGTAACCTGCCTTGTACAGGGGGATAACAGTCAGAAATGGCTGCTAATACCGCATAAGCGCACAGGACCGCATGGTCCGGTGTGAAAAACTCCGGTGGTATAAGATGGACCCGCGTTGGATTAGCTTGTTGGCAGGGTAACGGCCTNGCCAAGTCCGGAAGGGATAAACGCTGAAGGCATCTAAGCGTGAAGCCCCCCTCAAGATGAGATATCCCATTCTTATGAAGTAAACCCCCTTGAAGACGACGAGGTAGATAGGGCAGAGGTGGAAGTGTGGTAACACATGGAGCTGACTGTTACTAATCGGGTGAGGGCTTGACCAAAAAGCCGAGGAAGCGGGCAGGATGTAACAGAAATGGGGCGGAACAAGCTTGCTTGTGGAGAACCATTTATGGTACAGACTGAACATTTGCGAAGCAAATGACATCGAACGACGGAGTCGTGAGATGACCACCGCTGGAGTATCGGTACGCAGGTTAGAATTGATTCAAAGAGTTTGATTAACGATCAACAGGCATGTATGTAGTTTTTAAGGTATAATCCTTAAATTAAATATTCCTCCTTAGCTCAGTCGGTAGAGCATGCGGCTGTTAACCGCAGTGTCGTTGGTTCGAGTCCAACAGGGGGAGTTTTTTTATGCCTGTAAACAAGGAATTGTTTACAGGTACTTTTTATATGTTTGTATAAATATCCGTTATATATATCGTAATATTTGACCGAATCAAGTAATCCTCTATAGAATGTTTTCTGATAACAGACTGGAAATTATTTCGAAATCATGCTAGAATGAAATTGGTTTGGTTAAGAAAGAATAATTTATGAGAAAGAAGCAAAAAAATGGAATTATTTGATATCATAGATGAAAACGGAAATCCCACTGGAAAGATTGTAGAACGGAGTATTGCTCACGCAGAAGGAATCCCTCATCGTACTGCTCATATCTGGATCATCCGTCGGAGGAATGAAAAAACAGAGATCCTTCTTCAGAAAAGATCCAGAAACAAGGACTCCTTTCCTGGAAAATTTGATACTTCATCTGCAGGTCACATACAGGCAGGAGATGAACCAATGGAATCGGCATTACGGGAACTGGAAGAAGAACTGGGAATCCATGCAGAATCAGCTGATCTGCAGTTTGCAGGAAAATTCCCCATATCTTTTGCCAGAGAATTTCATGGAAAAATATTCCGGGATGAAGAAATCGCTTTTGTTTATATCTACGATCACCCGGTAGAGATCGATCATCTTACACTTCAAAAGGAAGAAGTAGAAGAGGTACAGTGGTTTGATCTGGAAGAAACGTATCAGCAATGCAGTCAGCACAGAGATAAATTCTGTGTTCCGCTGGGAGGTCTGCAGCTTGTACGTCAATTTATAAAAAGTAACGGCAATACAATAAAGGAGTGAAAGATCATGAGAAAAGATTTCGGAGCAAAGCCTTACACTTATCCACAGCCGGTATTAATGATCGCTACATATGGTGAAGATGGAAAACCGGATGTTATGAATGCAGCCTGGGGAGGAATCAGCGATGATAAGGAAATTTCCATCTGTGTCAGTGAAAATCATAAAACAACTGAAAACATCCTGAAAAAAGGCGCTTTTACAGTAAGTATGGCAGATGTGGAGCATATGACAGCCTGCGACTATGTAGGAATTGTTTCCGGAAACAAAGAGCCGGATAAATTTGTAAAAGCCGGATTTACAGCAGAAAAATCTGAAAAAGTAGATGCACCTATTATCAAAGAGCTTCCAATCTGTATAGAATGTAAGCTGAAAAGCTATGATAAAGACACCTGCCGGCTGATCGGTGAGATCGTAAATGTCAGCGTGGATGAGAGCGTTCTGGATGAAAATGGAAACGTAGATGTTGCAAAAGCAGCACCGATCACTTTTGATCCGTTCAACAATGCATATATCCGTCTTGGCGAAAAAGTCGGCGATGCTTTTAAAGCCGGAACGGCACTGAAATAAATAATATCTACTGAAATACAGAAAGTCTCTTTCACAGGTACAGATAAAAAATTATCTTCTGGAAGAGACTTTCTATTTGTTATAAATATTCTTTAATTCAGAACTCCCAATTCTTTAAAGGCCTGAAAAATCCCGTCCTGATCATTACTCTTTGTTACAAAAGAGAAATGTTTTTGCAGCTCAGAAGGTGCATTTCCCATCAAAACTCCACATCCTACTGCCTCCAGCATTTCCAGATCATTATAATTATCTCCGAATGCAATAGTACTGGTAAGAGGGATTTTTCGAAGATCACAAAGATATTTTACAGCTTCCGCTTTGTTTATGCCGCCAGCCATGATCTCCAGAAGAGAATCGGAAGATCTTGCAATAGATAATTCCGGAAAATATTTGCGAAGAAGTGTTTCTGACGGTGACATATATTCAGAATCGCACATACACAGGATTTTATCTACCATAAGCGTATCTGAGAGAGACTGAAGGGATCCCTCTATAGAGGTAGTTTCCACAACCGTTTCTTCATGGATCACATGAGGGTCTGTCCGGTCTTTTACGATCCAGTCTTCTGAGGTAAAAACATTCCAGGTCACGTGAGGACATTTTTTTTCGATCACATCAATGATTTTGGAAGCGTCGGAAATGCTTATTCCTTTTTCGTAAAGGATATTTTGATTTTCATCCAGGATTAGTGCACCACTGAATGCAATGGTACAACAATGGAAATCATTTTTTTTAATAATAGGACGGATGCCGGAAGGGCTTCGTGCTGAAGAAATAGTAAACAGAACGCCCTGATCTGTCAAAGTATGAATGGCGGAACTAGTCAGCGGAGATACCACATGTTCTGAGGTTAGTAAAGTGCCGTCAATATCGCTGAAAACAGCCTGTGGCTTAAATGAAGATAATGGTTTCATATTCGAGATCCTTTCTGCAAAAGATGAGTATCGGTGTTTCTGCATATAAAAATAGCACATAAATAACAAAATAAAAATGTTTGTTTATGTTTTGTTCATGATATAATAAAGAAAATAGTGTTTAATTAAACATAATTATCTGGTTAATATATCTATGAATAAATCGCAAAGTGGAATGCGGATATCCGTTTTATTAGACAGAAAGAGGGATAAAACAATGAAAAAACAGGAAAAAGAACTTTCTTCCATAAAAAGACGGGAACAGATCCTTAAAATATGGCAGGGACTTATGTCCATTTTGGAAAAAATGTCTATGCCAACTTTAACCTGACACTGGTAGATGACAGCCATATCTACGTAGGAGACTACACTATGATATAAGAGTGGAAGGAATGTCCGGCTTTTGAAAAATCAAAAAGAAGCAGGTTGATAGGAACAGGAATGGATGAGGACCTGTCTGATGCTGAAAGAAAAGAGGATAAATTATGGGAATGAATGAAACACCGTCAGCAGACCGTGTACATATCGGTTTTTTTGGCAGAAGAAATGCAGGAAAATCCAGTATCGTAAATAAGGTGACAGGCCAGGAGCTGGCTGTGGTATCCGATGTAAAGGGAACTACTACAGATCCGGTAAGTAAGGCCATGGAACTACTTCCTATGGGCCCGGTGGTGATCATAGATACACCAGGTATTGATGATGAAGGACATCTTGGAGAACTTCGCGTCCGCAAGGCGAAACAGGTGTTGAATAGAGTGGATGTAGCAGTTCTTGTAGTAGATGCCACTGTGGGAAAAACCAGTGTGGATGAAGAATTGATCCATATTTTTAAAGAGAAGGAGATTCCATATCTGGTTGTTTATAACAAGGCAGATCTGCTGAAAACAAAAGATGGGAACCGGCTTTCTTCAGATAATAACTTAAACCGGAATATCCATGCGGGTGCGGTCAAAGAGAGCAGTGTCAGCCAGAAACAGGATCATGAAAACCAGAACACAGAGCAATCTATTTATGCCAGCGCCGCCACCGGTCAGAATATCTACGAATTGAAAGAAAAGATCGCTTCGCTGGCAGTAACGGATGAACTGAAATTGCGTCTGGTAGGGGATCTCCTTGAACCATCAGATTTTGCGATTCTTGTAGTTCCCATAGATAAAGCTGCACCAAAAGGGCGTCTGATCCTTCCGCAGCAGCAGACGATCCGTGATGTGCTGGAAGCCGGAGCAGCAGCCATCGTGATCAAAGAGGATGAGCTTTCCAATACACTGGAAACTCTGGGGAAAAAACCAAAGCTTGTGATCACAGACAGCCAGGTCTTTGCCAGAGTCAGTGAAGAAACTCCAGAAGACATCTGGCTTACTTCATTCTCTATTCTGTTTGCCAGATTTAAAGGAAATCTAAAGACAGCGGCAGCTGGGGCAGCAGCACTGGACCGGCTGAAAGACGGTGACAAGATCCTGATCTCAGAGGGATGTACCCACCACAGGCAGTGTGATGATATCGGAACAGTCAAGCTTCCACGCTGGATCCGTAATTATACGGGGAAAGAGCTGGAATTTGAGTATTCTTCCGGAAGAGATTTCCCGGAGGATGTGACGAAGTACAGTCTGATCGTGCATTGTGGCGGATGTATGCTTAATGAGAGAGAAATGCGTTACCGTCAGAAATGTGCATTGGATCAGGAGATTCCTATCACCAATTACGGAATTGCCATTGCGTACATGCAGGGAATCCTGAAACGTTGTGTGGAAATGTTCCCGGATGTGAGGAAAGAACTGGAACAGTAATTTTTTTCAGGTGTTTACATTTTTTCCGAAAAATGATATAGTAGCGATTGTTCATTTTATAAATTTGCAAAAGGTGACGATAAGGAGTTGCAGATACAATGATCGATCAGACACTTTCACAGGCCCTGCAGAAAGAAATTCCAATACTTACAGCTCAGATCCGAAGTCTCTATGCAGAATTCGATAAAAAATTTCATCTTAACGGAGCAAAGATCCCTATAACTTTTGGCATGGAGCCGGATCTGCTGGGATCTTATACAAGAGGCAGCTGCCACGAAAAAGAGCATTTCCATTTTTCTCTGCTGTTTATCGGCTATGCGGTAAAAAATCCTCTGAAAAAAGAAGACCGACTGGATCTTTACAAACATGAA
Source organism: Blautia massiliensis (ex Durand et al. 2017) (assembly GCF_001487165.1). Taxonomy (GTDB): domain Bacteria; phylum Bacillota; class Clostridia; order Lachnospirales; family Lachnospiraceae; genus Blautia_A; species Blautia_A fusiformis. Next base: position 2,462,319 of record NZ_LN913006.1, on the reverse strand, counting down.
TATGCCCACTATATGCAGTATAATTTTCACATTCCCTCAGAGTATCAGTGGCAGCACGGAACCCACGGAAGCGCCTGGAAATACTGCTGTTCCCTGACTGGTGCGGCACCAACGCCATATTATAAGGCAGGGGAAGCTCTGATGAAACACAACTATGAGAAAAAACTCCGAAGCCCGATCCATGACCGTACTGTAACGGTGCGGGATACTTACAGAAGAGAGCAGCAGCACAGGAATACTCAGAACAGTATTGTACGCTATGAGATCGGAGAGGATGTCAGTCATCCGAAATGCGGAACCGGAAATATTGAGCATGTAGAGCAGCTTCCGGGTTCTGTAAGGCTTCACATCCGTTTTGGAGAAGAGCTGAAAGTGATCGATCAGAAATGGCTTCTTCGGACAAAATATAAAAAGATCTGAATATAGTTTTATAAAAATAGACATCATCCTGGATATCAAAATAGATATCATATGGAGATGTTTATTTTTTTTATATCATTGATACAGTATAAAAAAATTCTCCGGTACAGAAAATCTGTGTTCCGGAGAATTTTAAGTCAGGCGGATATTTGCGATCCGTATTTAGCCAGTTGCCTGATTCGGTTAAAATCAGCTTATATTATTCAGAAACCTTCACAAACTGGCTGTTATAAAGATTCTGATAGAATCCGCCTTTTGCCATAAGCTCTTCATGGCTTCCCTGCTCGATGATGCTTCCGTCTTTCATGACAAGAATCTCATCTGCATTGCGGATGGTAGAAAGACGGTGTGCAACGATAAAGCTTGTTCGTCCCTGCATCATCCGGTCAAAGGCCTCCTGGATCAGCATTTCTGTTCGGGTATCAATACTGGAGGTTGCCTCGTCAAGGATCAGCATCGGCGGCAGACACAGCATGACACGGGTGATGCAGAGAAGCTGCTTTTGTCCTTGACTTAAGCTGTCTTCATAAAGAATGGTATCCAGGCCATTTGGAAGACGGCGGATAAATTCCCAGCTGTGGGACATTTTAGCTGCCTGGATCACGTCCTCATCAGAAGAATCCGGCTTTCCGATACAGATGTTGTCACGGACAGTTCCATGCTTGATCCAGGTATCCTGGAGAACCATGCCATAGCTTCCGCGGAGGGCATGTCTGGAAATATCGGTGATGGGGGTTCCGTCCACGGAAATACTTCCACCGGTGACGTCATAGAACCGCATCAGCAGGTTGATAAAAGTTGTCTTGCCACAACCGGTAGGGCCTACGATGGCAATACGTCTGCCTGGTTCTGTATGAAGATTAAAGTTTTTAATGAGAGGTTTGTCCGCTTCGTAGCGGAAGGAAACATTCTGGATATCCACTGCACCTTTTACATCGACAAGAGTTCCGGACGGATCCGGGCTTTCTGGCTCTTCCTCCAGAAGATCAAAGATCCTGGTAGCGCAGGCCAGAGCGTTCTGAAGCTCTGTGATCACGGAGCTGATATCGTTGAAGGGCTTCATATACTGGTTTGCATAAGCCAGCAGTACGGAAAGTCCACCGACAGTCAGATGACCGCCCGGGATCAGAAAGGCACCTGCAAGAGCTACACCTGCGTAAATGATGTTGTTGACACATCGTGTGGACGGGTTGGTGAGGCTGCTGTAAAAAACAGCTTTCTGGCTGGCATCACGGAGTTCTTCATTGATCGCAGCAAAACGTTCGGAAGAACGATTTTCGTAACCAAAGGCCTGAACTACTTTTTGATTTCCGATCATTTCCTCGATCAGTGCAGTCTGACGTCCACGGGCATCACTCTGCGCACGGAACATCTGGAAGGAATGGGAGGAGATGAATTTCGCCACAAAAAAGCTTACAGGTGTCAGGACAATGATCATCAGAGTGATCCACACATTTTTGGAGAACATGAAGAGCAGGGTTCCGATGATGGTGATGACACCGGAAAACAGCTGTGTAAATCCAAGGAGCATACCATCGGAAAGAATATCCGTATCTGCGATGACACGGCTGATGATATCACCGGTGCTGTGTCCGTCCAGGTAGGACAGAGGAAGCTTCTGGATATGGCGGATGGATCTTGCACGGATATCCTGTACTGTGCGGTAGGTCATACGGTTGTTGATGACACTCATGATCCAGGTGGCAATGCCGGAAAATACGATCATGACAAGAATACGGGAAAGATAGAATCCCATTCTTGTAAAATCAACTTCGTGGGCAGCAACGACCTCATCAATGGCATAACCAAAAAGTACGGGAACATACAGCTGCAAAATTACAGTGACTGCTGCTAGGATCACACTTAATACGAGAAGAAAACGGTATTTTCCAATGAAACGTAGTACCTTGAAAAAGGTTGCCATGCTGTTTTTGCTTTTGGCGGTTGTATCTGTTTTACTCATGACAGGATCTCCTTTCCAGTCGCTTTTTCATATTTGGTACGCTCTTCCGGGAACTGTGAGAAAAAGATCTCACGGTAGGTTTTACAAGTAGAGATCAGTTCCTGATGGGTTCCTTTTCCGGAAAGCTGACCGTCATCCAGTACCAGGATCAGATCAGCCTGGCGGATGCTGGCGGCTCTCTGAGATACCAGGAAGGTGGTTGTTTTTCCACCAAGCTGGTGAAGGGATTTCCGAAGTGCCGCATCTGTGGCAAAGTCAAGAGCACTGGCACTGTCATCCAGGATCAGGATCTCTGGTTTTTTCACAAGGGCGCGGGCAATGGTAAGTCTCTGACGCTGGCCACCGGAAAGATTCCGGCCGTTCTGTTCCAGACGGAAATCCAGCTGACCGTCCTTTTTCTCTACGATTTCACGAGCCTGAGCGGTGGTAAGTGCTTCCCACATTTCTTCGTCCGTGGCATCTTCCCGTCCCCAGCTTAAGTTATCGCGGATGGTTCCCTGGAAAAGTGCTGCTTTTTGAGGAACTACGCCGATTTTTTCCCTGAGTTCCTGCCTGGAATAGGTCTGTACATTCTGACCGTCGAGGGTAATGACTCCGGAGGTTGCGTCGTAGAAACGGGCAATCAGATCCACAAGAGTGGATTTACCGCTTCCGGTACCGCCGATGATTCCGATCGTAGAGCCTTTTTTTGCGGAAAAAGTGATATCAGAAAGGCTAGGTGCGCCGGTTCCTGCATAGGAGAAACTCACATGGTCAAAGGCAACTGCATAGTCACTGTTTTCCGCAGTCGGTAAGGAAGCTTTGTCCGGGTAAGTCATGGTGGAATCGACCTTCAGGATTCCGGCAACGCGATCTGCACAGGCCATGGATTTGTTCAGGGTGATGATCAGGGACGCAAGCTTGATCAGTTCTACGATCATCTGTGCCATATAGTTGTAAAGAGCAACTATTTCACCCTGCTGCATGTTTCCGAGGTTTACCTGTACACCTGCAGTCCGGATCAGGATTACTGTTGCGATATTGATCAGTACATAAGTTGCAGGATTTAAAAGTGCAGAGATTTTTCCGACAAATTCGTTCAGTCTGGTAAGTGCAAGATTGCTTTCGTCAAACTCCGCAACGGCATCAGCTTCACGGCAAAATGCACGGATCACACGGACACCGGTCAGGTTTTCTCTGGTAAGACGGGTGACGGAATCCAGACGTCCCTGTACTTTTTTGAAAAGCGGGATACTTAAAAACATGATCACAAAGACAACCAGGAACAGTACCGGAATGGCAACTGCGAAGATCAGTGCACAGCGCACATTGATGGTAAAAGCCATTACCATAGAGCCTAGAACAATAAACGGGCTTCGAAGAAGAAGACGGAGTCCCATGTTTACTCCGTTCTGTACCTGATTGACATCGTCTGTAAGACGGGTGATCAGCGTGTCAGTGCCAAGGGTGTCCAGCTCCGTATAGGAAAGCTTCTGGATATGGTCAAATACAGCCTGACGCACTTCTGTGGCAAAGCCTACGCTGGCTTTTGCAGCAAAAAACTGTGCAGTAATGCTGACTGCAAGTCCTGCAGCAGCCATCAGTATCAGGATAAAAAACTTCTGAACGATATAGCCGTGGTCATTATTTGCAATTCCCACATCGATGATCTGGGCGATGACGACAGGCACCAGCAGATCAAATACAACTTCCAGAAACTTGAAAAAAGGAGCCAGAACGCTTTCTTTTTTGTAGTTTTGAAGATATTTTGCAAGTGTTCGCATTTCTTTTTCTTCCTCCGTTTCCTTATTTTTCTATAATAAACCTCTGTTATTATACTCCTATGGAGATAATACGTATAATATTGTTTTTAATGTATGATAATATAATTTTGCTATTGCCTGGGACGGAAATCTGTGGGATGATAGAAGTATGGTTTTTCGGATAATTGCGTGGGAAAGATATTCATAGTATTTACAAAGTATTGCAGATATAGTATTTCTTAACCGAATTAAGAAAGTACTCTGTGGGACAGCGAAAAGCAATAAGCAGTAGATGGGTTTTGCCTGTGTTATATACCAGATAAAGAAAGAAGGATTTATATATGGAAATCAGACAGCTGGAATATTTTCATGAGATCGCAGCAACAGGAAGCATCAATGAAGCCGCAAGGAGACTGAACATGTCCCAGCCGCCGCTGAGCTATCAGATCAAGCAGCTGGAGGCAGAGCTGAAGGTGAAGCTTTTTGAGCGGACCAGGGCAGGCGTGACACTGACAGAAGCAGGAAAGCTTCTTTATGACAGGACAGAGAACATTTTGAGCTACGTTCGTTCCACAGAACTGGAAGTATCCAAAGCAGGGAAAAAACAGGTTTTACGTATCGGGATCACGCCAACCACAGTGACCACCATTATGCCTTATATTTCCAGATTTTCCAGGGAAAATTGTGATGTAAACTTTGAGGTAAGGGATGCGATCACCTTTACACTTCTGAATTATCTGATGGATGGGATCATTGATGTTTCGGTAGTGCGTACACCTATCAAGCTGGAAGGTTTAAATTATCTGGAACTGGATGAGGAACCCATGATCGCGGTCCTTCCTCCGGAGATCCCGGAAAATGAGACAAAAAAAGAGGGCATCAGCCTTAAAGAGCTGACCGGATGCCCTCTCATTATTTACCGGCGGTACGAAGAATTTCTGATGAAAGCCTTTGGAGAAAAAAATCTCCAGCCGGATATTTTCTGTGTCTGCGATGATCCCAGAGACGCCATGCTCTGGGTGCAGGAAGGTCTTGCAACCGCCGTTTTTCCAAGATCCATGGAAGATCTCTGTACAGATCTTCCGATCCGCATCATTGAAGAAGAGAAGCTGAAGACCAGGATCCTTCTTGCCTGGAAAAAGGATCGCAGGCCTTCTGCCGTGATGCAGGATTTTATCAATATCTGTGAGAAATATGCAGGAAACCCTGCAATCTGATCATGGACCTGGAAAGGGGATGTATGCAGAAATCAGTCTTTGAGATGCTCTTCCTTCCAGTGCTTCCATTTCTGAACAGCTTCCGGATTCTGCTTTTCCAGCCGTTCTTCCAGCTTTTTCCGGCGCTGTTCCAGCCGTTCTAGGACTTCCGGATGCTCGGCAAGGATTTTTTCTTTCAGCTTGCCACGGCGCTTTTCTAGAAGATGAAGGATCAGTTTCCGGTCGGAAGTTAATTCCTCAGGCAGCTCATCCATATGTAATTCAATTCTTCGAAGCAGTTCATCCTCATCCAGAACACCCAGCCCATGCCAGTTATCCAGAAGCTCTTCCAGACCTTCTTCGGAGAGACGTTGGATATCCGGGATCTGATGCAGCTGTTCAATAATGTGATGGACAGATTCTTCGATCTCTTTTACTGCATCATCACCAAAAGCCCAGGCGAACTCTTCCAGGGTATTTTCTTCCTCTGCCGGAAGAAAAGCGATACTGCGGCGCAGAAGCTTTGTCTCGTCTTCCTTTGGAACATCCAGTTCATAAGGGGCTTCGATCCCTGCGTCATGCAGAGCAGCAAGAATGGTACGGCGGACCATACCGTCCTTGATCATATGACCGATGCCGAACTGACGCAGCTGGTCATTGATCTGGGTGGAATGCTCTGTGAGGTAAAAACGGATCCCACGTTTTTTCAGGCTTGCGGAGATGGCATCCAGGCGGTCTGCTGCTGTGACATCAATGCTGTTGATAGCACTGGCATCTACGATCACTACCCTGGTGTCTTTTTGGATGCTGTTTTCAATATCTTCCTGAAAAATCTTTATATTTGCAAAAAACAGGTTTTCACTGAAACGGTAGATCACAACGCCCTTAATAGGGTAGGCGAAACGGTTTTTGGACAGATCAAAATAAGCATCTCTTCCAGGGATCATACCACGGAAGGAGCGCGGCGGGTTGGTGGCCTTCAGGATCACAGCTACGAAAGAGAGCAGGATACCAATGATAACCCCATAAATGGTTCCAAGACAGAGCACACTGAAACCGGCAGCCATGAAGATGTAGAATTCTGTACGGCTTACTTTGAAAAGACGTACAGCCAGATGGGTTTCCACCACATCCATCAGAGCAGAGATCACAATGGCTGTCAGTACAGGAACCGGAAGATATCCGATAAAACCGGTGCCGAAAAGAAGGATCAGAGCCATGGTGATCCCGGCAGTGATGGAAACCGCCTGAGATTTTCCACCGTACTGTTCATTGAGGGAGGTGCGGGAGATACTGCCATTTACCGGGCAGCAGCCTACTGCGGCGGCAGCAATATTTCCGGCGGCACAGGCCAGGATTTCCTGACGGTCGTTCAGCTTATAATCATTGCGGAACGCAAAGGTATTCTCTGCAAGAAGAGTTTCTGCCATAATGACAACAGCAACCATAAGACCGCGGCCTGCCGCCTGGGTCAGATCAACATTTCCGAAATCCGGGATCACCAGGGAGGGAAGTCCACGTTCTACAGACTGCAGGAGGACTACGCCTTTTTCGTCCACATGAAAAACAACGGTGGAAAGAACACCCAGAGCCATAATAACGATAGCCATGGGGAATTTCGGCGCCAGCTTTTTAAATGTGCGGATCAGCACCAGAGCACCAAGCCCCATGAAGAGGGAAAGCCAGCTGATATTTTTGGCAGCAGCGAAGATATGCTCTGCCAGTTCCAGGAGCTCTCCGGATCCTGCAGGACTTCCCATAAGTTTCGGGATCTGCATCAGGATGATGGTAACTGCGATACCGCTGATAAAACCGCCCATAACAGGTGTGGAGATAAAGTCCACGATCTTATCTGCGTGAAGCAGAAAGAAGATAAACAGCCACAGACCTGCAAAAAGTGCGATGGCAGGAACATAATCCATGGCAGCTTCTGACTCTGCAGCAATGCCAAGAGTAGACAGTGCACCACCTACAATGGCAGCAGGTGCCGCATCAACTCCGAAGATAAACTGTCTTGAAGTGGAAAATAGAGCAAACAAAAGGATCGGCAGAACAGAACCGTACAGTCCGTATACCGCCGGGATCCCGGAAATCTGGGCATATCCCATGGAAATAGGGATGGAAACAGCTGCTATGATGATGCCGGAGAAAATATCTTTGGGAAGATATTCTTTACGGTAACCCCGCAGCGTGGAAAACAGGGAAAGTTTCATATAGTCACATCCTTTTCTGAAAAATATTTTCTATTATATACCAAAGAGAGCCTGCAGGAAAGAAGCAAAGCAAAGGTTCCGGGTGAAAAATCGTGGACAAAGAATAACTGCCATATTATAATAAATGCGAAATTGCAGTAACCGTAAGAGAATACAGGCTGCAAAGCTGAGAAATCATCAATCATCAGGAAAGGTTAAGATATAAATGAAAAAAGCGATCATAGCAATGAGCGGCGGTGTAGACAGCTCCGTGGCAGCTCTTTTGACAAAGGAATCCGGTGACGAGTGCATCGGCGCTACCATGAAACTTTACAACAACGAAGATATCGGTGTCCACAGGGAAAAGACCTGCTGTTCCCTGGACGATGTTGAGGATGCCAGAAGCGTAGCCTATCAGATGGATATGCCTTACTATGTGTTTAATTTTACCGCAGATTTCCATACAGAGGTTATGGACAGGTTTGTAGATGCCTACGAAAACGGCTGCACCCCTAATCCATGTATCGACTGTAACCGATATCTGAAATTTGATAAAATGTTTCACCGCATGCAGGAGATTGGCTACGATTATATTGTAACCGGACATTATGCAAGAGTGGAGTACGATGAGAAACGGGACCGCTACCTTCTGAAAAAAGCAGTGGACGATACAAAGGATCAGTCATACGTTCTCTATATGCTGACCCAGGAACAGCTGGCACATGTAAAGCTTCCGCTTGGAGGTCTCCGGAAGGACCAGGTTCGTGTCATTGCCGAAAAACATGGCTTTATCAATGCCAGAAAGCATGACAGTCAGGATATCTGCTTTGTGCCGGACGGCGACTATGCGAAATTTATTGAGAAGTACACAGGCAAAAAAACACCGGAAGGTGATTTTGTAGATAAAGAGGGAAACTATATCGGACGCCATAAGGGAATCATCCATTACACGATCGGCCAGCGCCGCGGCCTTGGCATTCCGGCGGCCAGCCGTCTTTATGTCTGTGAGATCTCTCCGAAGACCAATACGGTAGTTCTCGGGGACAACGCAGATCTTTTCAGTAGTGAACTGGAGGCAGACAGTGTAAATCTGATCTCTGTGGACAGCTTAGCTGAGCCGAAAAGAGTGACTGCCAAGATCCGTTACCGTCACAAAGAGCAGCCTGCCACTGCATGGCAGACACCGGATGGCATCCTTCATGTGAAATTTGATGAACCGCAGAGAGCCATCACAAAAGGTCAGGCTGTGGTGATGTATGACGGAGATGAGGTTGTAGGCGGTGGCGTTATAAATAAAATCTATAGCCAGTCATAAATAAAGGTGAGAACCTAAATAGATAAACCCCATTGACATACTAGGAAAAGGGTGATATGATTGCATCATCAAAAAACGGAGCACACAAAACAAGGTGAGCAACGTGATGATCAGGAGGAAATCATGAAGGTTTTACAGAAGTCAACAAGGGTGTTTATCGAAGAAAAGCGAATGTGTTGTTGTCGCTGATAAGCAGATGATCATAAGATAAGAAATTACTATTTTACCGAATATAAGAATAAAAGAAAAGAGGACAAACACATGAGCAAAATTACAAGAGATCAGAGAAAATTCAAATTTGAGACATTACAGCTTCACGTAGGACAGGAACAGCCGGATCCGGTTACAGATGCAAGAGCAGTACCAATCTACCAGACATCTTCCTATGTATTCCGCAACTGCGATCATGCAGCAGCACGTTTCGGACTTGCAGATGCCGGTAACATTTACGGACGTCTTACAAACCCGACAGAGGACGTATTTGAGAAGAGGATCGCAGCACTTGAGGGTGGCTCCGCAGCACTTGCAGTAGCATCCGGTGCAGCAGCTATCACATACACGATCGAGAACCTTGCACAGCAGGGAGATCACATTGTAGCAGCCAAAAATATTTACGGCGGTACAACAAACCTTCTGGAGCATACGCTTCCGGCATACGGAATCACAACAACATTTGTTGATGTATTCAATCTCGAGGAAGTGGAGAATGCGATCCGGGAGAACACAAAAGCTGTTTATATTGAGACTCTTGGAAATCCAAATTCTGATGTTGTAGATATTGAGGCTCTTGCAAAAATTGCTCACAAACATAAAATTCCGCTTGTTGTAGATAATACATTTGCAACACCATACCTCGTAAGACCGATCGAGTACGGCGCAGATATCGTTGTTCATTCCGCAACAAAATTCATCGGTGGCCACGGAACTACTATTGGTGGTGTGATCGTAGAGAGTGGTAAGTTCGACTGGGAGGCATCCGGCAAATTTGCATCTCTTACAGAGCCAAACCCAAGCTATCATGGCGTAAGCTTCACAAAAGCATGCGGACCGGCCGCATTTGTTACAAAGATCCGTGCGATCCTTCTTCGTGACACAGGAGCAACAATTTCTCCGGTGAGCTCCTTTATCTTCCTTCAGGGACTTGAGACACTGTCTCTCCGTGTAGAGCGTCATGTTGAGAACGCACTGAAGGTTGTACAGTATCTGAATGATCATCCGCAGGTAGAGAAGGTTCATCATCCGTCTGTATCCACAGATCCAAGCCAGCAGGAGCTTTATAAGAAATATTTCCCTAACGGCGGCGGTTCCATCTTTACATTCGAGATTAAGGGAGATGCACAGAAGGCAAAGGATTTCATTGATAACCTTGAGCTGTTCTCACTTCTTGCAAACGTTGCAGATGTGAAATCCCTTGTTATCCATCCGGCTACTACAACACACAGCCAGTGCACAGAGGAAGAGCTTCTTGATCAGGGAATCAAGCCAAACACGATCCGTCTTTCCATCGGAACTGAGAATATCGATGATATCATCCAGGATCTTGATGAGGCATTCAAGGCTGTCCAGTAAATAAGACAATTAAATAAGAAGAACACCTTCTAAAATCAATAGCACAGAAAAATCTGTCCCGGGACATATGAGAACATAGTCCCGGGGCAGATTTTTTGTGTGCTTATCTGGAAAATCCAAAAGTGGGAAGATCCGTGTCGATGGCACTGAGGATGCATGGATCATGTGCGCTTTTTTTCAGGCGGATCCCGATGCCACAAGTTCTTCTAATGTTCCGAAGGTATATCCCATCTCTTCCCATTTTGTCAGCAGCTCATCCAGAATGGAAGCATTGGTGGAAGAGGTGCTGTGCAGCAGCACGATGGCACCCGGATGGATCCGTCCCAGAAGCTTTTCAAAAGCTTCTTCTTTCGAAGGCTGCTTATCCTGATACCAGTCCACATAAGCCAGACTCCAGAAAAAGGTGTGGTATCCCATCTCTTTTGCCATCTCTAAATTTTCCACGCTGTAAATGCCCTGGGGCGGGCGATAAAATTTTGTCATTTCTTTTCCGGTGGCTTCCTTATAAAGAACCTCCACATCCTCAAGCTGCTTCTGAAAGGCTTCCTTTGTAGAGATGCCGGACATATCCGGGTGTGTCATGGTGTGGTTGCCTATGGTATGGCCTGCATCTACGATCTCACGGATCAGTTCCGGTTTTTCACGGATCAGAGTCCCCACAACAAAAAATGTGGCATGTACCTGATGCTTATGTAAGGCATTCAGAATGGCAGGCATATTTCCATTGTCATAGCCTGCGTCAAAGGTAAGATAGATTTTTTTCTCATCGCTATCGGCTGCATACCAGGCATTGTATTTTTTTAATTCTTCCATAGAAGCATTTCCTGTGGGCCGTTTGCCTTCTTCCTGAAAACCGAGCCCCCAGTTTTCATTTTGGAATGTCATAGAAGCAGAAGAGGTCTGGCTGTTTTTGGCAGAATTCGGATCGGATCGTGGGTCGGAAGTAAAATGAGAATAGATCTTTCCTACAAGACTGCCAAGAGCAAAAGCCATGACAAAGAAAAAAATAAGACGGTAGATGTGTTTTTGTTTCATGGGAACCTCAGAGAAAATGGAGTTATTAATATGTTTATGAACACGAAGAAGAAGATATGAAAGCAGAAGATCATGAGATCATGTCTGTGAGACAAAGGTCAAAATAAGCAAAAAATAAGAGTCATCAGCGATTGATTTCTTCTGCCGATGACTCTTTTAATTTTCATTATCCAATGGAATATACCTCTCATTTCTTAGATTTAAAACTTATACGGAATTAAAATTTACGTTCTCGGTGGTCCGTACCTCCTTGTTTTAATTATGATGGAAAATCTTTAAATCTTCTGGTGGACTGTACCTCTCTTTCTTAGATTATGGGAAGTAAGTTATGTTTTCGGTGGGTTCACGCTCCTTTTTGATTTAGTTTTTTGTTTTCCGTTTGTTTTATTTGATGGTTAAACTATAACAGATAAAATGGAAAATGTCAACACTAAATTTTAAAAACAATAAAAATAAATTAAAAAAGAAATATAATAACAGCCATACATGCAAAATAATCAGATAATATTAAAGCGTCAACAATACAGGAAAAATAAATAGATGTTTTATTAATAGCGCAAAAGAATGACAGATTCAAAAGTATTTCCATAGTCATGCCATTGCCAGCTTCCGTCATACTTGTGGCAGATATCTTCAATAATAGAAAGTCCTAATCCGTGATTAAAAGAATCTTTTTTTGTAGTAGTATGATCAAATACTGTTTGCGGATTTTTACTATTTTTAACCAGGATAGAAATAAATCCTTTAGAGGTTGTCAAGGACAGGGAAAGATATGGTTCCGCAGATTCAGAAGAACGGCATGCTTCAATAGCATTATCTAATATGTTAAATAAAACACTGCATAAATCTGAGGACTGAATATTTGATTTTTCAGGAAGAAAAATCTTGTAGTCTGTATGGATACCTAAATGCTGAGCAAACAGTCGTTTGGATTCCAGAAAGGCAAGAATAAGATTATCTTCGCAATAAGGATGAAAGCGGTCACGCTGGAAAGCTTCAAGGACCTCGTAAACGAGTTTCTGTGCATTTTCGCAATCATTTTCATGCAGAAGTTTTTGTATTGACTGGAGATTTTTTGAAAATTGTTTCTGGGCTTTAAGTGAGGTGGCTTCCTGTTGATTCATTAATAGCAGATGTTCAGAGTTTAAAAGTTGTTGCTTTTTTAACAGATTAAGCTCTGCTTCTACTTTTTCGCTTGTAAAAAGTTGCATTAAAAGCTGATATAAATTGTAACATAAGATAGTTGCAGTCAGACAGGTCAGTAAAAAAAATGAATTCAAATATTGTCCGGTATAAGTAGACAGAAGATAAAATATTTGAAAAAAAGCTAAAGATATAATAAAAATTATTTTTTGTTTAAAAGTCATAATATGGAATCCTCCTGATTGAGTGATTTACAGACTGATGTATGATTATTATGGTCTATGTTATTGCTTAACACAGAATTACAATATTTTTCTGCTGCATCTGTTTTTTTCATATCTATAAGATAAGCTAACGAAAACAGATGGTTTTCTATATCATGATTCCATTTGCGGATTTTAATGTATTCTTGTTTCATTTCTTCTGATACTTCCATTTGTTTTTTCAGTAATTCCATTTTATGGAGATTCTGTTTGAAATTTATCTGCTCTTGTTCTAAGGATTTAAGACCATGTATAAATAACAGAAAACTTATACAGCAGCAAGTGATATATAAAATAACAGGAATAAACTGGTTGCTGAATTTATAATGCTGTAGGAATTCTGTTGCAATCATGGGCAGGAAAATAGGAAGAATAATAAACAGCAGTAAAGTAAACTTCAGATAATTTATACATTCCCGTAAAAGAGAGAAAACATTTTTATAAAATAGATAAGCAAAAGAAAAAATGAGCAATTGTATGATCAGCTTTTCATGGAAAGTGCATAGAGAATAAATATTTATTGCAGTATATGTATGCTGGTGAATAAACCGGTTGTAAATTTGTATGTAAATATTCAGTGCCAGAAGTTCAGTTAATATACTGGTAAAAAGAATGATAAAGTAAGCTATCAGCTTTTTTTTAAAGGAGCCTCTGAATAAAGAAAAAAGATTCAGAAACATGACTATTTGTGTTAACATCGTCATTTCGTTATTGTGCCCATATACTTTGATCATATGAAAAGAAGACAGTAAAACAAAACAAACTAAAATATGGACAAAAGCTTTCGCTTTTGAACTTATTCGTCTGGGAAAAAGCTGCATGAAACAATATACAGGCATAGTTGAATGATATGCAGCAATAAGCATTGCAAATAACAGGTTTTTTAACATTACAGAACCTCACTTGAATTTTGGAGTAACAATTGTGCAAAGGCATCTTTAGTTGCCTGGTAATAGTTTCGGCTTACAGGAATATGGGTTCCATCAGAAAGTTCAATGCCAGCATGGCTGAAAGTATGTATGGTATTTATGTTGACCGCAAAACTTTTATGACATATACAAAAATCAGGTTTTAATTGTTCGATAAGAATCGGAATTTTTTCACGACAATAGTAAATCTGCGATTTGGTATGTATTTCAGTATTTCGTAGTTTTCGCTCCATATAAAAAATATCGGATCGAAGGAGACGGTAATCTCGGGACTGATAATTAAAACAAAAATACTGTTGACGGAGTTTATTCAGTTTGCGGCAGGAAGCAGAAAGTGCTTTAGGAAGATATTCTTCCATTTGCTGTTTATAAACAAAATAAATATGATCTGTTTCATAAACAGAAGATGCATATTGCAGATATTGGCTGATAAAAATTATCTGTGTATTCGGATTTAATAAATTGATTCTCTGAGCAAGTTTGATTCCAGACACAGATTCAGATCCAAGTTCAATATCCATGAGAATAATATGATAAGGGCATTGTTCATTGGATATTTGATTGAGAAAATCAGTGGCCGAAGAAAAGGTATCAATTTCGACTGGAATTTCAAGAGAAGAACAGGATAATGTATGAATTTGTCTGCATTGAATGTCATTATCTTCACATATTGCGAGTTTCAGCATAGAAATCTCTCCTTGAAATAAGTGATTTTGAAAGTATTATAACACAATTTTTCAATTGATAGTAAAAATTCAAGTAAAAAATCTATGACAAATGAAAAATTTAAAAAACTGATGCTTGTAGAAATAGTAAATGGTTAATTATGTACTTTACTATGTCTGTTTATGCAAATGACTAAAAAAAAGAAAAAAGTATGGTAAAATTAAAGTTACAAAATTTAGGGGAGGGGAATGAGAAAATGGATAAAATAAAAAGATGTTTGCAATGTGGAAGAGGTGTCTCAGATTCTGTGGACAATGTGGTAAGAGAGTAAATTGAGAAAAGGAAGGAGCGATTTTATGTATTCAAGGATGAAAAGAAAATGTAGTTTTATTGTACTAGTAGTAATGGTAGTTAGTCTGCTTATGGTTTCTGGAACGCCGGTACATGCTGACAGTTACAGCTGGATGGAGAGTGCAAAGAAGGTAAAAATCAATAGTACGATCAAAGGAGTGGCACGGAATAATCAGCCCCCGACTCTCATGGATCCATGGGATAGCTATGAAGAGTACTTTTATTTTAAGGCCCCGGTAAAAATGAATATCACTATTACAGTAACTATGAAAGGAACCCAAGGTGTTTCAATGTCGTTATATAATAGCAGAGGAAATTATATGAGGGATAGTAACGATTGGTTATATAACAGATCTAAAAATCAGAATAGTACAATTCTGCGGAGTACTTGTAATGCAGGAGAATATTATATTCGTCTAACGGAACTTTATAATTCTAATTCAGAAAAACATCCGTATTCATTAACAGTCCAGGGAAAACTTTTAAATTCTGCAAAGATAACTAAAATACGAAAAGTTTCTTCCACAAAAGCTAAAATAATATGGAAAAATCTTGGAAATGTTACGGGATATGAGTTATTTAGAAAGAATTATGGAGGCAGTTATAAGAAGGTTGCAACAATAACGAGAAGGAGAAATTATTACATAGATAAAGGATTGAAACGCAGAAAGAACTATTATTATATTGTTCGTGCTTACAAAACAATTGATGGTAAAAAGGTATACAGTAATAATTCTGCAGTAACAAGGATTAAAATGTAGATACTTTAACCGAATCAAGTAAGCTCACTGTTTCAATTGCGAAAATAAATAAGCAGTGGGCGGAGACTTGCTTGTATCAGGAGGAGGGCAGGCTCCTTCTGATAAACTGCGAGGCAGTTATCCGGTTATGAACAAGTAGCGAAGCGGATTGCGAATATCCGTTTGACTAGAAATGAGAGAGAAAATATAAGAAAAATCAAGAGCTTTTGTTGGATGTTTTTTTACTTTCAATAGTTATTTCAACAAATAAGACAGAAGCAGCAGTACAGGATACTAATGAAGGTACATTGAATGTTCAATGGGAAGATGAAAACTTTGGTGAGTCAATTTGCAATGCTTTGAAAAAAGAAGAAGTCACATATGCAGATATTGAAGGAATAACAGGCATCAGTATCGATTCGCAGTATGTAGTGAAGTTGGATTGGAAAGATAAGACAGAAGAATACGTTTACAATTCAGGGAATGATATGTGTGAAATACTTGCATTGCAGGAATTTTCTACATTAGAGGATTTAAAGAAATTTCCTTATCTTCGTGAATTATGTCTGAATGAATGCATAGTTGATGATAATACTGCATTAGGAGAATTGACTAAATTAGAAAACCTGAAGTTGGATGGATATTCCATAGATTCCCTTGATCGTTTGAAAAATCTGACTGCATTAAAAAGTCTGATCATTCAGGGTGCGGAGTTCGAAGATTTACAGGCATTAAAAGAACTGACTAATATGGAAGAACTAAGGCTGCCTAATAATAATATCAAAAACATCGATGCTTTGGAGAAAATGACAAACCTGGAAGAACTCATATTATACGGGAATCAAATAAAGAATATATCTGCACTCAGAAAACTCTGCAAACTTAGGGTGTTAAAACTGGAAGGGAATCTGATAGAAGACGTAGAACCATTAATGAATTTAAAAAATCTTGAGAAATTAAGCTTAGGGGATAATCCAGTTAAAAATGTACAACTTCTTGAAAATCTTACGGGAACGGATATAGATTTGGAGTGAATGTAGAAAAAGAAGGAGATTATGTGGATTTGAGTACAGATAAAACACCACACTATGGAGTTGTAACAAGAGTAATTGATTCGAATAGTTTTGAAACCATAGAGTGTAATATATTTGGAGCTCCTTGCAAAATTATTGCAATGACACGCCGGAAATCCGATGAGAGAGGTATAGTTCGTTCTACGAAAACAAGATGATGATTAAGGGAGGGATATGATGAGAAAGATTAAAAAGTATTTTATTATAATATTACTAAGTATATTCACTTTAACAACTGTAGAAACTTCATCACTGAATTTTAGTGCATATATCGTTCAGGCAAAGGTTTCTTCTTCGACGAAGAGAAAAGCTCAAGAGGCATATCGAAAATTTCTGACGCAAAGGAGATACAGATATTTTACATTATGGGATATTGATAAAGATGGCTTGAAAGAACTTCTTGTTACCGATGGAAGAGAGCGAGTTGGAAATTCACCGATCAAAGCATATGCATATACTTATACACGGGGAAAACTGAGATATGCAGGTGAGATTGGGAGTCCTATGTCAGGAATAAGCTATAATTGTATAACAAAGCGTTTGCATGCATCTTGGGGTGGATGTGGAAATGTTGAATATTGGTATTATACCTTGACAAAGAATAAAAAAGTAAAACAGGTAATATGCGGTGCGTATGTAAATGGAGTAAAAAATGGAAATGTACAATACAAATGTTTATATAACAAGAAAAAAATTTCATTAAAAAAATGGAAACAGATAACAGATAAATGGATTAAACAAACAAGCACTTTGAAATATTATAGAAATACTACAAGTAACAGAAAAAAACATATGAAAATGTAAAAGTAATAATCACAGTAAAATAGGGAAGAGGTGCAAATTACGCTCAAACGGAATGCCAGTTCCGCTACTGCGGAACGGCTATTCCATTTTTAACGGTACGAAGTACCGCTAGATGATATCATTCTGTTTCACGCATATTTATACCGTTCATCTCCAGACGATATGTATGATGTTTATCTGTGATTCGTGTAAGGCACGCATCAGCGTAGGTATTATCAGCAAACATATCAAACCATGTACTGACTGGAAACTGTGAGATGACTACAGTTGATTTTCTTCTATCCCTGGTGTCAAGGATTTCAAAAAGATCCCGGCATTTATCAAGATTGAGATCCATAAGGCCAAAATCATCGATCACAAGAAGATCCAGCTTGGTCAGCTTATTCAGGTAATCCAGATTTGTGGATTTGATACGTGCCTGTTCCATTTCGCTCATAAGAGTGTTCACTTTTATATACTTTACACTCTTAGACTGCTTCATTGCAGTTACACAAAAAGTATTGATTGAAACAATCTCAAACCCTCAGCAGAACTGGGGAGACTCGTGGACACAAGGAGCGATAAATGTAGTATCAAATTAGAATGTGGGTCTAGCAAACCACATAAAAGACAACGGAGGTATCCATGGATAATCAAAGTTTAGCACATAGTAGGTATAATTGTACGTACCATATAAGAAGTGATGCCTTTATTGTTAGTAGAAGCAATACAGGCAACTACAAAAGTCTTGTGGATATCAATGCCACAGCAGATTTTGTACACGATTTTTAAAGTCATAGGGATTCCTTTCGGAACCGTGAGGTTCAGAGAATTATAGGGAGTAACGGCATTGACTGAACGCCTAAGCCATAAACGAGATTGTTTATACAAAGATAAGATTACGTGTTCAAAGTCACACTTATTTGTGCTTGAAAAGGCGGACTACACATATAAAAATACGGTCATCCGGCAAGCCGGACAGCCCACTCACCTCCCCGTGATTTACAGTATACCGAGATCCCTATAAGAAGAATTATAAAGAAAAAAACTCAGGAAAACATTTTCATAACGTTTTTTGTCTGAGTGAAGCGAAAGGAATGGATATAAATATGAAAAGAATAGTACAAATATGTTTGATAATGACAGGAATTTTTTTGGGAGTTTTTAATGTTTATGGATCTTCGACGTATCAGATTCTAAAAGATCAACAAATCGAATTTACGGATATTCTGGTAGAGGGAGATAGTTTAGTTCTGGTAAGAAATGAAAAAAATGGTTTTTCATCAGAAGGAATATATTTAGGTGTGTATAACTGTGTTGAGAGAATGTGGACTGTAGAATATCAGGCCTATGATGAATATTTGAAATCATCCTATTATGCAGGAGATGGAATATTCGCTTTGTCGGATGGAGAGACCACTACGTTATTAAATACTAAGACGCAGAAATTTTTGAAATTGGATATAAATGTTAATTTTAATGATCTTCATTTTTATAATGGATGTGCGGTGAGCGGAGCCAGAGAATCCTATGGAGATCAATTGTATGGAATTTATGAAATCGACGAAGATGGAAATTACCAAAATACCGGTATTACTGATTTTATTACCGAGGATAAAATATTGAGCCCGGATGATTTTGAGTTTGTATATGCGGATGGAAAGCAGGTTGTTTATATTTATGATGGGGAAGAGTTTTATATATATGATGTTGTTGCTGCAGAAGTTTACGACATTTACCATCCGGATTATGCTGATAAGTTCTGGCATGGGTGGACTGATACATTAAAAGTAAGTATATGTGGAGAAAAATATCTCGTTCTTTTAAATATGGAAGGTACTGATGGACAAAATTATTATGCGGTTATGGATTTTTATGGAAGTATGATTACGGAGGCAACGAAATGCGATTTGGCAATAGCAACGGAAAAAGGAAACATTGTAGTAAAAAATGGTAATGAATTAAATGAGATTGAGCTTGCTAAATTGGAGACACCAGAAAAACAGTCGTTAAATTTGATGCCTTTATTGGAAACAAACTGTTCTTGGAGAAATGAGCAAACGGCTGGAATGGATATTCAGGGAAATACTTATGGAAATGCAATAGAGTATTCTTTTGTCACTGATCCGTTTGGTACAGAAGAATACAGTACGTGCGATGCGTGGTATTTAGGGGAAAATTATTCAAGACTTACGGGAACCTGGTATTTTCCTGCAGATCAGATTCAAGATGGATTTGCACATATAAGATTAATAGGCGATGGAAATGTAATATATGATAATTCAGAGTTAAATGCAGATAATTGTCGGATCGATTTTGATATAGATGTAAGCGGAATCAGAGAGCTTAGTTTTGAATATAACGGGATTTGTGATATGACGGATATTTTGTTTGGCATGTCTGATGCTAAATTATGTAGTTGAGAGATTTTTAAATAAATGATAAAGGGGAAG
This sequence comes from Blautia massiliensis (ex Durand et al. 2017), assembly GCF_001487165.1. Lineage (GTDB taxonomy): Bacteria > Bacillota > Clostridia > Lachnospirales > Lachnospiraceae > Blautia_A > Blautia_A fusiformis. Next base: position 2,442,486 of record NZ_LN913006.1, on the reverse strand, counting down.
AGAAAATGACAAAAGTTAAAAGGTGTTCACAATGTGGAAAAGAAGTGTCTCAAGGTGGTTCGTTTTGTCCGTTCTGTGGAAACATTATAAATGAGAATGTGAAGAGTGAAAGTAGAGAATCAGCTATATATGGGTTAGATGATGATACTCAAAAGAAATATCAAACTGATATAAATAAAAAATTACAAAAACAAAAACATCTGGAATATCAAAAAGAAAATTTATTAAAAAAGAAAAAGAGTTTGGGACTGAAAATTGATAATTACAGCAAGATTATACAAAAAGAGATTCCGAGTTGTGAACGAAATAAAACGGCACCGAATATGCCAGTTATAAAAATTGAGAATTCTAAAATGGACGTCAAATGGTATATAGCAGCATGTATTGCTGTTTTGGAATTTATTTCAGGATTCATGCCATGGGTGAGTTTATATTATGCGGATCTGTTTCAAGGTCAAACAATAAGTTGCGCAGGTATTTTTGATCTATTGAACGATATTTCAAAATTTGAAGATTGGACGAACTCAACACCAGAAGTGTTAAGAGTATTTGTATTTATTATTATGTTTGGTTTTGTAATGCTGTTTATTAATGGCTATTTTATAGCACAGGTCTTACAAAAAAGGGAATCTGAGGTAAGTGGAACGATAGCAGGTATCAGCGGAATTGTAGTATCAGTGGCTATCTTATTGTATAAAATTAGTATGGAAGAAGATGACTGGAGATGGATTTCAATTAATACGCAGGTTGGCGTTTGGCTGATGTTGCTTGCAGGAATCGCTTTGATTTGTGTGATTGTATTTTATAAAAGTGATACAGAAGCAGAGACAAAGAATAAATCAAACTTCGAATTTGAAGTGATGAATTATGATCCAGTTCTGCCGGTTCGAATGAAAACTCTTAAAATCAGAAAAGAAAATGATAAATTAATACTTGAATTGACGTATGCGGAATTTGAATGGGCAGGTATTGAGGAATTTATAGTAGATATTCAGTTAGTAAGATACGATGGCACTGTTAATACGTTTGTCCAAAATGCACTATTTGAGAAAAAAGGACAAAATTTCGCAAGATTCCAATTGCAGGATGCGGGATATGATCTGGATGGCATTGCAAGTGCAAGAGTAAACATTTTAGTTTATAACATATATAAAAGTCAGAAGAAACATGTGGAAAAAGGAAGTGGCTTTTCAGCATACAGTGATTATTCTGTTGATGAACTGCGTAGTGCAAGATTCGCGAATTCGAATATGGTGATGTGTATGGAAAAAAATATCGGGAAAAACCATCAGTGCTGCTGTGGACAGGTGTATTCCAATAAAAATAATAAATGCCCGCTTTGCGGAAAGGAAAGAAGGGATAAGTAGTATGAATGATACAGAATATAGAGAAAGATGCAGAGAGTTAGAAAAAAATATACATATGTTAGAATCTGAAGTCAATGTATTAAACAATGAATGTGAAAAGTTGTTGGATTTAAAAGAAAAGAGTCGAAATAGTCTGCAGATGTCTTCTTGTGGGAATAATCCGATATTTGTGGAAAAAGCACAAGTTAATATGGAGAAAGAAATTCCAACAATAGGTAAATCTCAAGACAAAAAAACAGAAGATAAATCTGAAATTTCACAAGACAAAAAAACGCAGATAAATCAATTCTGCCCGTATTGTGGAGCAGTAGTAAAAGGAATGCAATTCTGTGGACAATGTGGAAAAAGAGTAAACTGAGATAGAGAGGTGCGTATGAAGAAATGTCCGAAGTGTGGGAAAGAAAATATAGATGAGGCAAGATTTTGTACATGGTGCAGAGCAGAGTTGCCGGTGATATCAGAGAAAAAGAAAAATGATCTGGGAAGAATAATAGCAATCGTAATACTTATATCAGTTATTTGTGCATGTCTGGCCGGAGTATTTATGCTTTTTAAAGATAAAAACTCTGGGAAAGATCAAGGTGAAGCAATAGCACAGAAAGAAGAAAATAGACAAGTGGATAAAGACATATCTGCTGAAAAGAAGAGTTCTGGTGTATATGTGGCTCCTTTTATGAATAATGAAGGAAAGTGGGGCTATATAAACACAGATGGAGATGTAGTTATTGAATGTAAATATGATTCAGCATATGAATTTGATCAGGATGGATATGCGGTAGTTGGAATGCAGACAGATTCAGATGCAAGTGAATATTATACGATTTATGGATTGGTAAATACAGAGGGAGAAGAGATTATTCCTTTAGACTATAGCTATATTAACAGTTCAATTGGTTCTACTTGTGATAATTATGGATATAGAACTATAACCAGACTTCCGTATCCATTTGATTATGATGAGCAATATTCAGGAGTTATGGATAAGAATGGAAACATTATGATGTCTCCAGAGTATAGCAGTATATATAATATAGGTGATTCTGGATATTTTATTGCTTGTGAGTCTGAAACGGGAATGTATGGAATTATAGATGAAAATTACGAGTGGATTTGTGAAGCAGAATATTCAGATATTTATAAAGTGTGGGAGGATTCTACTGATAATTTAGTGAAAGTAAATGGAGAGTATCTGCTGATAGCAGAGTATGATTTTCAGGAAGGGCATGGTGCTGAGATTATAAATGAATATGGAGAAACTATTGTGCCAATGGAATATTATGATATAAATTCACAATGTGGAATGAATCGTTTAGTTGTTGAAAATTCTGAAGGATATTATGGCGCTATAGATTTGGAAGGTAATCTGGAAGTACCATGTCAATATGATGAATTAGGGAATTTTTCGTATGATAATGAGACCTATGCAATGAAAGATAATGCTGTTTTTATAGTAGACATTTATGGAAATGAGCGTTTTCTTACAAATGCAGATGAGTGTTGGCAGATGGATTCAAATCTTTATGAAGTAGGGATTAATGAGAACTGGAATGTTATTGATTCAAATGGTGAATATCTGTTTTCAGAAACTCATGATAATCATGAAGTAAATGAGAAGTATATTGCTGGCAATAACGAAGAGAAAAAACATGGTATGTTGATCTTAAAGTCAGGCGAGGTAGTTAACACAGAATATCAGAAATATATGCTTTCATATACAGTGCCGGATATAGTGGGAGTTTATGATGGGGCAAATTACGGAATGCTTGGTTCGAATGGAGAATTAATAGTCCCATGTAGCTATGATAGTTGTGAAATATCTGAAGATGGTGCATATATTACTGCTGACAGACAGAAGGATGAGTATGGAAATTATACAGAATGTACTTTGTTTGATAGCAATGGTAATAAAATAGAAACTTTTGATACGGGAATTTATAATGTAGGTGTTTTTCGGAAAATTTCAAACGCTGCATAAGTGAGTTAATAGAAATAAGAGAAGAAGTTTGAAACAAATAAGTAGAGGACAGCCAAAGAATAAAGGGCATGACAAATAAACCATCGTAAGAGGTGGTTTTGAAAAGTAAATATGGACACAACAACCTAAGTCAGTACCACCAGCAAAGCTGGTGGTACTGACTTTGTCCTGTGCTTTTTTATAGTAAGCATTTACCGTATACGTAAATTAGTGTAATATCCTCGTCCTTATCAACAGAACACGTATAGACCCAACCCTTTTCGGACAAGCTACCCTCATAAACATAAGAAAAAAATCAGAAAGTGCAGGAGATCATAAACAGTATTATTATTTTCAAGGAGGGAAAAACTTATGCTACGTTATCTGCCTGTTCGAAAAGTTCATGCAAGACAGGTCCTTGATTCCAGGGGGAATCCTACGGTGGAAACGGAAGTGACTGTGGGTGAAGGAATCGTGGGGATTAACGGATACACAGGAAGAGCCATGGTGCCGTCCGGAGCATCCACAGGTAAATTTGAGGCTGTGGAGCTGCGGGACGGAAACCGGGAGGAATATCTGGGCCAGAGTGTGAAAAAAGCAGTGGAAAATATCAATACACGTCTGGCAGATGCCATTATCGGAGAGAATGCCCTGAACCAGGCATGGATCGATCATCTTCTGATCGAAACCGACGGAACGGAGAACAAAAGCAGCGCAGGAGCCAATGCCACGCTGGCAGTATCTCTGGCAGCAGCCCGTGCAGCAGCCGGGGCCCTTCGGCTTCCTCTTTATCAGTATCTGGGCGGCTGTCATACCCTGCAGCTCCCTGTGCCGATGATGAATATTTTAAACGGGGGAAAGCATGCGGACAATACGGTAGATCTTCAGGAGTTTATGATCATGCCAACAGGAGCTTGCTGTCTGGAAAAGGGTATCCGCATGTGTGCGGAAGTCTACCAGCACTTAAAGCTTCTTCTCCGGGAAAAAGGACTCTCCACAGCAGTTGGAGATGAAGGCGGCTTTGCTCCGGATCTTTCTGATTCGGAGGAAGTGCTTACCCTGATCGTTCATGCCATAGAAAAAGCAGGATATAAGCCAGGAGAAGAGATCACCATTGCCATTGATGCAGCCTCCAGCGAGCTTTATGATGAGGAAAAGGGTGTGTACTTTTTCCCTGGGGAGAGCCGCATGAAAGGAGAAAAGATCTACCGGGATGCCGGTGAGATGACAGCGTATTATGAAAAATTGGTGGAAAAATTTCCCATTGTTTCCATTGAAGACGGTCTCTGGGAGGATGACTGGGAAGGCTGGAAATATCTGACGGAACACCTGGGGAAAAAGATCCAACTGGTAGGTGACGATCTGTTTGTCACCAATATCAAACGGCTGCACTGTGGCATCGGACTTGATGTTGCCAATGCTATCCTTATCAAGGTAAACCAGATCGGAACTCTCACGGAAACTCTGGATGCGGTGGAGATGGCTCAGCATGCCGGGTATCGTGCAGTGATCTCTCACAGGTCCGGGGAAACAGAGGATTCCTTTATCGCAGATCTGGCAGTTGCCTGTGGGGCGGGACAGATCAAAACAGGCGCACCCTGCCGTTCGGACCGGAACGCCAAGTATAATCAGCTTCTGCGGATCCACGAACAGCTCGGAGCTCTTGGAAGATATAAAGATCCTTTTGCAAAAAAATCTCAGAAAAAGCCCTGCATAAAATAAACGGAAAATGGTTGAAATCCCGGTTTAGCTATGGTAAAATAACCTCTAGTTGATTAGGAGGTGTAACCGCGTGAACATTTTGAAGATTATTCTGACTGTAATTTATGCAATAGATTGTATCGCTCTGACTGTTGTCGTACTGATGCAGGAGGGCAAGCAGCAGGGTCTTGGCTCTATCGCCGGAGTAGCTGATACTTACTGGGGTAAGAATAAGGGCCGTTCCATGGAAGGTGGTCTTGTAAGAGGTACCATTATCATGGGAGTTATTTTCTTTGTACTGTCAATTGTACTGAACATTATCTGATCTGTCAGGGGCAGAACAGAGGTTGGTAACACTCTTGCTGCGTTAGCATGCAGAAGAAACTCGGATGGGGACTTCTTTTGTTAATCAGCAGGAGTGTTTTTGCGTTGATACAGGGGCACGGGTGAGCCTTCCTCCAGAATGATAACAGGGTAAAAATGAAATATAGATATGAAACAGGAGAAAATGTGAAAAGATCGAAAAATTTTGAAAAAAGAAAAAAGTTTATAATGGAGCTTCTGGGAGATCCGCTGTATAAGCCCATGCGCCTGCGTGAGATCGCATCTCTTCTTCAGCTGGATAAGAGTGAGAAAAAAGAGCTTTTTGACGTGCTGGACGAGCTTTGCGCCCAGGGCAAGGCTGAAGTAGATAATAAAGGAAGATACAGCAAGGTTTCCGGCAAGCGCAGAGACAGACGAAAGAATAAAGAAGCTCTGAAGGCAGAAAAGCCGGAGCGTGGCCGTAAGGGAAGAGAACGCAGAGAGAAGAATCATGAGGAATATCGTTTCTCCGAGAAGGACGGAACCCTCATGGAGGGGACTTTTATTGGCCATTACAAGGGCTTTGGCTTTGTGGAAGTGGAGGGTCAGGAACAGGATATTTTTATTCCGGAAAATGACACGGGAAGCGCCATGCATCAGGATAAGGTGCAGATCCTTGTACGGAACGGACATAAAGAGGGAAAACGTCAGGAAGGCGTTGTGCTGAAGGTTCTGGAAAGGGGAATGCCTTCGATCGTGGGAACATACCAGAGCAGCCGTGATTATGGCTTTGTGATCAGTGATAACCCCAAATTTTCTAAAGATATCTTTATTTCCAGAAAAAACTCCATGGGAGCAAAGGACGGAGACAAGGTAGTTGCAGAGATCACAGATTACGGCTCCAGAAACCGGAAGCCGGAAGGAAAGATCACAGAGGTGCTGGGAAACTTACGTTCACCTGGAACAGATATCCTTGCTATTGTGAAGAGCTTTAACATACCAAGTGTATTTCCTGACAAAGTACTTCGTCAGGCTGACCGTGTGTCGGATCATGTACAGGAAGCGGATCTGGATGGAAGACTGGATCTCAGAAATCTTGTTACAGTTACCATTGACGGTGAGGATGCAAAGGATTTGGATGATGCCATTTCCCTGACAAAGGAGGATGGAATCTACCATCTGGGTGTGCACATCGCAGACGTGAGCAACTATGTTCAGGGCGGCAGTGCCCTTGACAGAGAGGCACTGAAGCGCGGAACTTCCGTCTATCTTGCAGACCGTGTCATTCCCATGCTCCCGGAGCGGCTTTCCAACGGTATCTGTTCTCTGAACCAGGGACAGGACCGTCTGACCTTAAGCTGTCTGATGGATGTTAATGAAAAAGGAAAGGTGATTTCCCATAAGATCGCAGAAACCGTGATCCGTGTAGATGAGCGTATGTGTTACACAGATGTGAAAAATATTCTGGAAGATACCGACGAGGTGGCGAAGAAACGCTATGAAGCTCTGATCCCCATGTTTTTCCTGATGAAAGAGCTTTCCGGGATCCTGCGCAGCCGTCGGCATACAAGAGGTTCCATTGATTTTGATTTTCCGGAGAGTAAGATCATCCTGAATGCTGCAGGAAGAGCTATTGATGTGCAGCCTTATGAGGCCAATGTGGCAACCAGGATCATTGAAGATTTTATGCTTCTTGCCAATGAAACCGTGGCACAGGAATACTGCACCGGAGATTATCCCTTTGTATACAGAACGCATGAAAATCCGGATCCGGAAAAGATTGAAAGTCTTTTGATGCTTCTTCATAATGAAGGAGTCAACATACAGAAATCCGGACAGGAGATCACGCCTGGTGAGATCCAGGAGATCCTGGAAAGTATTGAGGGAATGCCCAATGAGGCACAGATCAGCCGCCTGACCTTGCGTACCATGAAACAGGCAAAATATACTACGGAATGCAGCGGACATTTCGGACTTGCAGCGAAGTATTACTGCCACTTTACTTCTCCGATCCGAAGATATCCGGATCTTCAGATCCACAGGATCATCCATGACCGTCTGAGAGGCAGACTGGTAAGGGAAGGACGTACCGAGCATTACAAGGAGATCCTGGATGAAGTGGCACGCCAGTCCAGTGTGTGCGAACGGCGTGCAGACGAAGCGGAAAGAGAATCCGATAAGCTGAAGAAAGCAGAGTATATGTCTTATCATCTCGGTGAGGAGTATGAGGGGATCATCTCCGGCGTTACAGGATGGGGACTTTATGTGGAGCTTCCGAATACCGTAGAAGGACTGATCCATATCAATACATTACGAGATGACTATTATGTATTTGACCAGGATGCATATGAACTGCGGGGCGACATAACAGGAAAGATCTTCCGTCTTGGGCAGAAGGTCCGTGTCCGTGTGGCAGATGCGGATAAAATGCTGAAAACCGTGGATTTTGTCCTGGTTGAGGAAGACTGAGGGAGCGCGAAATGGCAAAAAAAACAGGAATGAAACTGATCGCAAATAATAAAAAGGCTTTTCATGATTATTTTATCGAGGATACTTATGAGGCCGGGATCGCACTTGCAGGAACCGAGGTGAAATCCTTACGTTCCGGTAAATGCAGCATCAAGGAGGCCTTTGTCCGTGTGGAAAACGGAGAAGTTTATGTATATGGAATGCATATCACTCCTTATGAGAAAGGAAACATTTTTAACAAAGATCCTCTTCGTGTGCGTAAGCTTTTGCTGCATCGCTACGAGATCAATAAGATCGAAGCTAAATTAAAGGAAAAAGGATTGACTTTGGTACCACTGAAGGTTTATTTCAAGGACAGCCTGGTAAAAATAGAGATTGGCATGGCACGTGGTAAAAAGCTTTATGACAAGCGCCAGGATATTGCGAAGAAGGATCAGAGAAGAGAAGCGGAGCGAGACTTTAAAGTAAAAAATCTTTATTGATCGGCTGGTTTCAACTGAAAAAGTAAAAGTATGATAAAATGCGGGGAATGAGAAATGACAGAGGTACAGGAAAGACGTAAAAAAACGGTAGAAGCATCGATGACGGAGCAGGTTCATCTGATCATGCAGCAGCATCTGAACGGAGGCGGAAGACTTTTTGGCGGAGCACTGATGCAGTGGCTGGATGAGGTTGCCGGAGTGGTAGCTATGCGTCATGCGGAGACATATCGGGTGGTAACTGCGGCAGTGGACAATCTTCAGTTCAAGCATGCGATCTATGAGGGAGAGATCGTAGTACTTAAGGGATATGTGACTTATGTGGGAAGAACTTCCATGGAGGTCGAGATCGATACGTATGTGGAACAGCCGGATGGCATGCGTCATACTGTAAACCGGGCATTTTTTGTGATGGTGGCTGTAGATGAAGACCAGAAACCGATCCAGGTGCCGGAATTGATCATTACCACAGAAGCGGAAAAAGCCCGGAATGAAGCTGCGAAAATGCGCCGTGATATGCGCAGACAGCGAAGGGAAAACGGGTTCTGACCTCAGCTGTTCCAATTTTTGACATAGTTTAAAATATCTAAAGATTCTGTGAAATTCAGAACGGTCAGGTTGACAAGAAAGTGATACTCTGTAATAATAGAAAAGGAAAACCTGACAGCGAATAGGACCATTTTATATGGAGGAGATATAATGAAAAAACGTTATTTGATTCTTGCCGGAATTCTTGCAGCGAGCATGCTTGCAGCCGGTTGCGGAAAGAAGAACTCTGTGGCACCGGAGCAGAAGGTGGAGGCAACGGCAACCCCGACGGTAACGGAAGCTGCGAAAACGGATGTGGTGGAGATGCAGACCTCTACGGATGAAACAGCAAATATCAAGAACGTAATGGGAACCAAGAGTGAGACCACTACCAGTATTGTATTTACCAATAAGATGAATTCCACGATTTCTGCAATTTATGTCCGTCCTACCAGAGATGATGGCGATGACAGTGATGAGACCTGGGGAAGCGATCTTGTAAATGGTAAATTCACACTGGCTTCCAACGACAAGGCTGTTTATTATATGGAGAAGAGCCAGAAGGACGATAACGGAGATACAGCAACAAGCTTTGATGTAAGGATCACATTTTCTGACGAAGAGCAGAATGAATGTTTCTTCCGCCAGCTGCCGCTTCTGACGATCTCACAGCTGAGCCTGTGTATGGATGGTGAGGGTGAAGACGGAATCCCATATGCTACATATCTGGCGAGCGGAAGCACCAAGGAGGTGTCTACCCTGAAGGATGTAAAGGCAAGGCTTGGCATTGAGGATGACAGTGAAAGTGACAGTGACAGTACAGATTCTTCAGACAGTACGGCTGTGACTCCGACTCCGGAGAGTTCTGATGATAATGGAGACAGTACAGACAGCAGTTCGTCCGGCAGTTCGGACTCCACATCCACACCGGATCCAACATCTGCACCAGCTTCCTCTGATTCTTCCGATGCGGATCCTACGGAAGCACCATCCGGCGAGGATGATCCGGCATCTGTAGCAGCAAGATATATCGGTCAGTCCATGTCTGAGCTTGAGAATGCATGCGGCAGCCCAAATGGCAGTGATTATGAGGACGAGCCGGAGTCCGGTAAGACAGGTTATTATTATTATGATACGTTTACGGTATCCACAACTTTTGACAATGACGGCAATGAAGTTGTATCCGGCGTATGGTAAAGGAGAATAAACATATGAAAAGAGTATTACTGAAATTAAGCGGAGAGGCTCTTGCAGGAGAGCAGAAGAGAGGCTTTGATGAAGCAACTGTTACAGAGGTTGCCAAACAGATCAAGACGATCGTGGATGAAGGACTTCAGGTTGGTATCGTGATCGGAGGTGGAAACTTCTGGAGAGGACGTACCAGCGGAGCCATGGACAGAAGCAAGGCGGATCAGATCGGCATGCTTGCTACTATCATGAACTGTATCTATGTGTCTGACATCTGCAGATATGTGGGACTTAAGACAGAGGTGTTTACCCCGTTTGTATGTGGTGCATTTACCACACTTTATTCCAAGGATGCTGTAGAAGAGAGCTTCGCAGAAGGAAAGGTTGTATTCTTTGCAGGTGGTACCGGCCATCCGTATTTCTCTACAGATACAGCTACTGTACTTCGTGCTGTTGAGATCGGCGCAGATGCCATTCTTCTTGCCAAGGCTGTTGATGGAATCTATGACAGTGATCCGAAGGTAAATCCGGATGCCAAGAAGTATGATGAGATTTCCATCGATGAAGTAGTTGCAAAGAAGCTGGCAGCTATGGATCTTACCGCTTCCATCATGTGTATGGAGCAGAAGATGCCGATGCTGGTATTCGGTCTTGATGAAAAGGACAGCATCGTCAATACCGTACATGGCAAGTTCTCCGGAACAAAGGTAACCGTGTGATCAAAAGGGAATAATAAAAAAAACCATACAGGGAGATATGTGAAATGGATGAGAGAATTCAGGTATACGAAACAAAAATGGGAAAAACACTGAATGCTTTGGAGAGTGAGCTGACAACCATCAGAGCCGGCCGTGCAAACCCGCATATTCTTGACAAACTTACCGTAGATTATTATGGAGCACCGACTCCGCTCCAGCAGGTTGCAAACATTTCTGTACCGGAGGCACGTATGATCCAGATCCAGCCGTGGGAATCCAGCATGATCAAAGCAATCGAGAAAGCGATCCTTTGCTCTGATCTGGGATTAAACCCGAGCAACGATGGAAAAATGATCCGTCTTGTTTTCCCGGAGCTTACCGAGGAGCGTCGTAAAGAGCTGGTGAAGGACGTTAAGAAAAAAGGCGAGGGTGCCAAGGTTGCAGTAAGAAATATCCGTCGTGATGCCAACGATGCATTTAAGAAACTTGCAAAACAGGATGTTTCTGAGGATGAGATCAAAGAGCTTGAGGATCAGATCCAGAAACTTACAGATAAGTACATCAAGGAAGTTGACAAGGCGATCGAGAACAAGTCTAAAGAGATTCTGACTGTATAATTGTAAGAAATACGAGGATAGAGAGGGCTTCTTTGAAGAAGCTCTCTTTCTGTATGGAGGAGATTTATGAACGTACCAAATCATATCGCGATCATTCTGGACGGAAACGGACGTTGGGCAAAGGAACGAGGAATGCCGAGAACCTACGGACATGTAAAGGGATGCGCCAATCTTGAAAACATTTGTTATGATATCAAAGACCTTGGGGTGAAATATCTTACGGTTTACGCTTTTTCCACAGAAAACTGGAAACGCTCCAGAGAAGAAGTGGAAGCACTGATGAAACTGTTCCGCGGTTATCTTAAGAAATGTATCAAGATTTCCAAGAAAAATAATATGAAGATGAAAGTCATCGGAGATGTTACTGCCTTTGCACCGGATATCCAGCAGAGTGTCCGGGAACTGGAGGAATATTCCAAAGATTTTGACGGTATTTATTTTCAGCTGGCATTAAATTACGGAAGCCGTGATGAGATCCGCCGTGGAATGCAGAAGATGGCACAGGATGTAAAAGACGGAAAAGTTGAGCCGGATGGCATTACAGAAGATACGATTGAGAGCTATCTGGATACTGCAGGTGTACCGGATCCGGATCTTTTGATCCGCACAAGCGGTGAGCAGCGGCTTTCCAATTTCCTGCTTTGGCAGCTTGCCTATTCCGAGTTTTATTTTACACCGGTTGCATGGCCGGATTTCAATAAAGAAGAGCTGATCAAAGCCATCGAGAAATACAATCAGAGAGACAGACGCTACGGTGGCGTCAAGGAGGAGTAGATCATGTTTAAGACAAGACTGATAAGTGGTATCGTCCTTGTCATTATTGCCCTGGCAACTATCATTTCCGGAAGCTGGATCTTATTTTTTACACTTCTGGCTGTTTCACTGATCGGAATGAGAGAGCTTTACAAGGTAATGAAGGTAAGCGATGAGCATGTTACTGTGCTGGAACTTGTAGGATATCTTGGAGCAGTGCTTTATTATATTGCCATGAAAGCTGATTTTGGAAATTACGGAACAATGGCGATCATCATCAGTATGATCCTGATCCTGTTTGTTTATGTATTCGGTTATCCGAAATACCATGCAGAACAGGTGATGGCAGCATTTTTTGGAGTTGTATATGTTGCTGTGATGCTTTCCTTTATCTATCTTACCAGAAGCCTTCCGGACGGAAAATTCCTGGTATGGCTGATATTCCTGTGCTCCTGGGGATGTGACACCTGTGCTTACTGTGTGGGAATGCTTATCGGAAAGCATAAAATGGCGCCGGTTTTAAGCCCGAAGAAATCCATCGAGGGAGCTGTAGGAGGCGTTGCGGGAGCGGCGCTTCTTGGAGTGATTTATGCAGCAGCAACACAGGGAAAAATGGCTGAGTATGCCTTGATCTGCGCAGTTGGAGCTCTGATCTCCATGGTGGGTGATCTGGCTGCATCTGCGATCAAAAGAAACCAGAACATCAAGGACTATGGAAAGCTGATCCCGGGCCATGGAGGAATCCTGGACCGTTTTGACAGTGTGATCATCACAGCCCCTGTTATTTACTATCTTGCAAAAATGATTCTTGGAATTTAGGAGACATTAAAATGAAGAATATTGCAATCTTAGGTTCTACCGGCTCCATCGGGACCCAGACACTGGATGTGGCAAGAAAAAACGAAGACCTTCGGGTTGTTGCAGTCAGTGCAGGCAAAAGTGTGGAGAAGCTGGAAGAGCAGATCCGTGAGTTTCATCCGCTTCTGGCAGCAGTCTGGGATGAAGAAGCAGCCTGGGATCTGAAAACGCGTATTGCGGACACGGATACAAAGGTAGTCAGCGGAATGGAGGGACTTCTGGAGCTTGCGTCCATGCCGGAATCAGAAATTCTTGTCACTGCGATCGTGGGAATGATCGGGATCCGTCCTACCATGGAGGGAATCCGTGCCGGAAAGGACATTGCCCTGGCAAATAAGGAAACCCTTGTCACAGCCGGTCATCTGATCATGCCCATGGCAAAGAAATATGGCGTATCTATCCTTCCGGTAGACAGTGAACACAGCGCTATTTTCCAGGCTATCCACGGAGAAGAAAACAAAGAGATCCACAAGCTTCTGATCACGGCATCCGGTGGTCCCTTCCGCGGACGTACCACAGAAGAGCTGCGAAGGGTCACTGTTGCAGATACTCTGAAGCATCCAAACTGGGTAATGGGACGAAAGATCACCGTAGATTCCGCAACCCTGGTAAACAAAGGGCTGGAAGTTATGGAAGCCAAATGGCTGTTTGACATGGATCTGGATCATATTCAGGTGGTGGTGCAGCCGCAGAGTATCATCCATTCCATGGTGGAGTTTAAGGATGGTGCGATCATGGCACAGCTTGGAACTCCGGATATGAGACTTCCGATCCAGTACGCTCTGTACTATCCGCACAGACGATATCTGGACGGAGACCGCCTTGATTTTACGAAGCTTCATGAGATCACATTTGAGGTTCCGGATATGGAGACATTCCGGGGACTTCCTATGGCGATCCAGGCATCCCGGGAGGGCGGAAGTATGCCGACTGTCTTTAATGCAGCCAATGAGCTTGCAGTAAAGAAATTCCTGGAGGAAAAGATCGGCTTTCTGGATATTTATGAGATTATTGCACAGTCTATGGAAAGACATAAAAAAATCGCACATCCGGATCTGGATGAGATCCTTTCTGTAGAGCAGGATACTTATCAGTGGATCGAAAGCAGGTGGTAAATTGAAATTTGTGATTGCTGTAATTATTTTCAGTGTTGTGATACTGATCCATGAGCTGGGACATTTTCTTCTGGCAAAAAAGAACCATATCGAGGTATTGGAATTTTCTCTTGGTATGGGACCCAGGATCATAAGTACGGTAAAGGGCGGCACACGTTATTCCGTGAAACTGTTTCCTCTTGGAGGTTCCTGCGCCATGGCCGGAGAGGATGCGGAAGATGACAGTCCGGGAACCTTTAATTCGGCTCCTGTGTGGGGCAGGATCGCAGTGGTTGCTGCAGGTCCGATATTTAATTTTCTGCTGGCATTTGTTTTGTCTGTGATCATTGTAGGCTGTATGGGCTATGATCCGGCAACCGTATTAGAAGTAACCCAAAATTCTGCTGCGGAAAAGGCAGGATTGAAAAAGGGTGATGTGATCACGGAATATCAGGGCTATCATATTGATCTGGGGAAAGATCTTTATGTATATTCGTATCTCAACGAACTGAAAGAGGGAGATACCATCCGGCTGAAAGTAAAACGTGATGGAAAGGAACAGGAGATTTCCTATAAACCAGATGTAAATGTGCGGTATCTTCTTGGCTTTAACCGTTCCGATGTAAATTCCATGACAGTGGAATCACTGATCAAGGGAATGCCACTGGAAGAGGCAGGTCTGGAAGCCGGCGATGTGATCACGAAGATCAACGGTGTGGAGGTTCCGGACGGAAATGCATATGAAAAATACATCGAGGAGCATCCGTTATCCAAGGAACCTGTGACGATCACCTATGAGCGTAACGGACTGGAATATGAGGCAGAGATAACACCAAGGGAATACAGAACACCGGTTTCCGGTTTCGGATATAACACATACAGTGAAAAGACTTCCGGCTTTAATGTTCTGAAATATGGTGCTGTGGAAGTGAAATACATGATCCGTACTACGATCTTAAGCCTGAAAGAGCTTGTGACCGGTCACCTTGGAATGAAAGACTTAAGTGGTCCTGTGGGTATTGCGGATGCCATTGGCGACACTTACGAACAGTCCAAGAGTGAGGGAACGCTGATGATCTGGATGAATTTGTTGAATATGGCAGTTCTTCTTTCTGCAAACCTGGGAGTGATGAACCTTCTTCCTCTTCCTGCACTGGATGGAGGAAGGTTGGTATTTCTGGTGGCAGAAGCGATTCGGAGAAAACCGGTAAACCGTCAGGTAGAAGGCATGATCCATTTTGCGGGGTTGATGCTTTTGATGGCGTTGATGGTTATCGTTATGTATAATGATATTCTGAAGATATTCTGATATCTGGCGGAAGAAGGTAAATATCAAGTGTTACTGAGAACGGAGTGAACAATAACTATCAAGTGCTGTATGATCTGTGAGTAGATGATACAGCACTTTTTTTGTGCAGATATTTATTATATAATAAAGGCATCAGAGTAAAGGGGGATATGTAAATTTGAAAAAGGATATTTTAATACTGGCGGCATTGATAGCAGTTGTTATAGCAGTTCCTTTTCTGGCTACAAAGGCAGAAGAGGCAATCCAGATCAAAAATGAGGAATTTAAGGAAAAACAGAACAGGGAATGTTATGAAAAAGCGGAAGAATGCATGGATGCAGGCAAATATGATGAGGCGATAGAGCTGCTGGAAAAACTTCCGGGATATTATGAGGATGTAAAATATATTATCCAATATGCAAAGTTTTGCGATGCTGTTCAGAATGGAGAAGGAATTGAGGAGCTGCATAAGCTTATATGGTATGTTCCAAAGGGAGATGAGTACAGTAGCAAATATATAGAAGAAATGAGGAAGGCCCAGAAAGATACAGAAGAACAATACAAAAAATATATGGCACAGAAGGAAAAAGAAGAGGAAGAAAGAATGCGAAAGGAGGATGAGCCATATAAGGGAATGAAAGAAAAATACATAAACATTACGCTTCTGGGAAGGGCAAAAGAGAAAAGAACAGAACATTACTGGCGGGACACACCGGGAAAAAGAACACAGGACATTCAGTACAGATATATGTGGTATAACAGCAATGGAGCAAAAAAATTCATGGCAGTCTGCAGAAACGGACGGGTCAGCAGTGTAGTGGAATTTGTTTCATCCACAACATCCGGGAAAAAAACTTACCGTGGAAATACCAGCAGGAATAATGACAGAAAAGATATGTACGATGTGCAGGATTATGATGATCCGGAAGATTTTTATTATGATCATGCAGATGAGTTTGATGATATCCAGGATGCGGAAGATTACTGGGAGGAAGCACAGTAGGAGATATGGCATTTTGAGATTCTGTACATATACTAGCAGAGAACCAGTGTGCTTTCAGGCACAAAAAGGAGCCTCTGTTTATGAAAAATCATTCTTATATTTCCATGCAGCAGGATATGCCGGATCAGGGACAGCTGCAGGTGACGGTGCTGGACAGTGCCAGTAACCGTCCGGTGGAAAATGCTACAGTGCGGATCTCGTACACAGGAGTCCCGGATACTGTGATCGAAGAAATCCGTACGGATTCCTCCGGAAAAACGCCCATGCTGGAGCTAGCAGCTCCTCCACTGGAATACAGCATGAAACCGGTGGAGCAGCAGCCTTATGCAGAATATACAGTTCGGATCAGTGCAGAAGGTTTTACACCAAAAGAAGTTGCCGGGACAGAAGTTCTTCCCCATTCCATTGCCAGGCAGGGAGCATCCCTTAGCAGACAGCAGGGTAGTGGAGAGGACTATCAGCGGATCGTCATCGGACCCCATACGCTTTTTGGGGAATATCCTCCCAAAAATCCGGAAGCAGAGATCAAGCCGATAAATGAAACCGGCGAGATCGTATTAAACAAAGTGGTGATCCCGGAGTATATCGTAGTCCACGACGGGCCAATAGGGGATACCTCTGCACAGGATTATTATGTAAGATATAAGGATTATATCAAAAACGTGGCCAGCAGTGAGATCTACGCAACTTGGCCGGAGGACACGATACGTGCCAATGTTCTGGCAATTATGTCGTTTACTCTGAACAGAGTTTATACAGAGTGGTACCGAAATAAGGGTTATGATTTCACCATTACATCCTCCACAGCATACGACCACAAATGGATCCATGGCAGGAATATTTTTGAGAGTATCGACCGGATCGTGGATGAACTTTTTGAAAACTACCTTTCCAGACCGGATGTACGTCAGCCGATCCTGACCCAGTACTGTGACGGACACCAGGTGCAGTGCAGGAACCGGGGATGGATGACCCAGTGGGGAAGCAAAGCTCTGGGAGATCAGGGATATTCCGCAATTGAGATCCTGCGGAGCTTCTATGGAAACGATATGTATATCAATGTGGCGGAAGCAGTTTCCGGGATTCCCGCGTCCTGGCCGGGATATGACCTGACTATCGGTGTTACCGGAGAAAAGGTACAGCAGATCCAGGAACAGCTTAATGCCATAGCAAAAGCCTATCCTGCCATCCCGTCAGTGACTGTGGATGGTATTTATGGTCCGGCTACTGCTGCATCTGTAAAAAAATTCCAGAATATATTCGGACTTCCCGCATCCGGAGTGGTGGATTATCCAACCTGGTATAAGATACAGGACATTTATGTAGCAGTGACTAGGATAGCGGAGCTGCAGTAAATATAAAAATAATAAAAATGTTCCTGGCCATTTTCGGAGTGATCTGATCGGGGCTGAGGTGTAATGCGTGAACATGATTTCAGAAAAAATATTTGACGTTTTAGAATAAACCAAGTATAATGGCTGTTTGTATCTTTGAACGTAAATTGTAAAGAGATTGCGTTTATGAGCATGTGAAAAAAGCGAAATGAGAATGTCTGCTTTACAAAAGGAGTGATGAAAATGACATTTTATCAGGAACTGCAGTTAAGCTCAACCGGATCAAAACAGCTGATCAGAAATACCACAGACAAAAAGGAGAAAAGAAGGCATATTCTGATCTATAATTTTAAAGTGTATCTTGTCATGGTATTTTGTGTGGCGGTTGTGACATTGTACAGTAAGATAACCGGCAATGACAACAGTGTTGTAGGAGTAACCGTACTACTGGCAGTGCTGGTTTTAAGACAGGCGGATTTCGGAATCCGGACGTCCCACGGATTGTTGTCTATTGCCGGGATTTTCTGTATTCTGATCGCAGGACCGAGATTATCCAATATGGTTTCACCGGTACCGGCATTTTTTGTTAATGCGATAAGCATCCTGTTACTGATGATCCTGGGATGCCATAATGTAATTATGTATAACCATTCCACATTTGTTCTCGGATATCTGCTTCTGATGGGATATGACGTAACCGGAAAGGCGTATCTGCTTCGTGTAGAGGGGCTTTTGGCCGGAATGGTTCTCTGCATGGTAGTTTTTTATAAGAATCAGAAAAACCGCCCGTATCGCAGGACATTTCTGGACCTGTTCCGGGAATTTGACCTGCATTCTGCAAGAGGCAGGTGGTATTTAAGACTGACGCTGATCGTTTCCAGCGCTATGCTGATCATGTCTCTTTTGGGACTTCCAAGAGCAATGTGGGCCGGAATTGCTTGTATGTCCGTGTGCTTGCCGTTTACCGAGGACTGCAAGGGAAGAGCCGGAAAAAGGGGGATGTTCAATATCGTTGGCTGTATTTTGTTTGCAGTGCTTTATCTGATACTTCCGGAATCTATGTATCCCTATATTGGAATGATCGGAGGAATCGGTGTGGGATATTCCGCAGGTTATGCGTGGCAGACTGCATTTAATACATTTGGAGCACTGTCCATTGCATCAGGACTGTTTGGAATGCCGGCAGCAGTGCTGCTCCGTATTGGAGCCAATGTATTTAGTTCAATTTATACTATGCTCGTAAATAAGCTTGGGGATAAGCTTGTGCAGCATATGTGGGTACGAAAGAGTGCAGAAATCTGAGATATTGCCCTGAAAAAAGTTTTGCCGTATAATGGGTAATAGCATAACAGCCTGGATATTACCGGGCCGACAGAGGAGAAGATTATGTACGAAGAAACAACAGAAAAACTGCTGGAATTTATCAGTAAAAGTCCTACAGCCTTTCAGGCGGCAGAGGAAACAAGAAGACGTTTTTTGGAGGAAGGCTTTACAGAATTGAAGGAAGAGGAGCGCTGGGAGCTGGAAAAGGGCGGAAAATATTTTGTCATGAGAAATCATTCCGCGATCATCGGATTTTCCATTCCTGTCAATGACTGCAGGAGATATCATATCATTGCAAGTCACAGTGACTCTCCGTCTTTTAAAATAAAAGAAAATCCGGAGATGTCTGTAAACGGAGCTTATGTGAAACTGAATGTGGAGCGGTACGGAGGAATGATCCTTTCTACCTGGTTTGACCGTCCCCTTTCTGTGGCAGGCCGCATGATCGTCCACAAAAACGGAAAAATTCTGGAAAAGCTTGTAGATATTGATAGAGATCTGGTCATGATCCCGAGCCTTGCGATCCATATGAACCGAGATATTAACGGAGGCTATCATTATAATGTCCAGAAGGATATGCTTCCATTGTACAGTGGCAGTGGCGAAAAAGGAAACTTCATGCGGATGCTGGCAGAAGAGGCAGAGATCCGTCCGGAGGATATCCTGGGCCATGATCTGTTTCTCTATAACCGGATGCCCGGAACGATCTGGGGATCCAGGAATGAATTTGTTTCCAGTCCAAGATTAGATGATCTGCAGTGTGCTTTCGCTTCAATGGAAGGCTTTCTTCAGGCAGATAAGAAGAAGGTCATTGCAGTCCACTGTGTACTGGATAATGAAGAAGTGGGAAGCACTACCAGGCAGGGAGCTGCATCCACATTTCTTAAAGATGTACTGTTTCGTATCAATCTGGCCCTTGGCGGAGATCAGGAAAGTTATCTGATGGCCCTTGCAGAGAGCTTTATGATCTCTGCGGACAATGCACATGCATTACATCCGAATTATACAGACAAGGCAGATCCTGTAAACCGTCCGGTGATGAATGGTGGAATTGTGATCAAATATAATGCCAATCAGAAATATTGTACCGATGGGATTTCCACAGCAATCTTTAAGGAACTCTGCAGAGAAGCAGATGTGCCATATCAGACATTTGTGAACCGTTCCGATATTGCCGGTGGTTCCACTCTGGGAAATATTTCCAATACCCAGGCAGCCATAAATACGGTCGATATCGGTCTGCCGCAGCTGGCGATGCATTCCGCTTATGAAACAGCCGGAGTGAAAGATACGGAAAGCCTGATCCGTGCGGCAAAGGTATTTTACAGGTGATATCGGAGGACAGGAAAATGAGCAGAAAAGCAGTATTTTTTGATGCGGACGGAACAGTCTGTGATATGAAAAAAGGAGTGCCGGACAGTGCCATAGAAGCCATCCGTGCGCTGGTAGATAACGGACATGAAGCGTGGCTCTGCACAGGAAGAAGTCGTGCGTTTGTATCCTGGTATCTGGAGCAGATCCCTTTTACCGGAATGATCAGTGCCTGCGGATCCACCATTGAGAAGGACGGGAAGAGACTTTTTAATAAAGAGATGACGCCGGAGGTTGCAAAGCTTTCTGTGGAGGTTCTCAGAAAATACGGACTGATCCCGGTAATGGAAGGCGCGGATTTTATGTATTATGACAAAGAGGAGTATACCGATGAAGTGAACTGGTATGCCAGTCTGATCACAGAATCCCTGGGCGATAAATGGAGGCCTATCCGTGGAAATGAGGATTGTATGCGGATCAATAAGATCAGTGCAAAAATGACGGAGGGATGTGATGCGGAGGCAGCGTTATCCATTTTATCAGAATACTATGATATCATCCGCCATGAAGGCAGCAGTTCGTTTGTGGGAAATACCATTGAACTGGTGCCAAAGGGCTTTAACAAGGCTGTTGGGATCGCAGCTGTGATCCGCCTGTTTGATATTCCGTGGGAGAATACCGTTGTTTTTGGAGACAGCAACAATGATCTTGCCATGTTTGAATACGCTGCAACAAAGGTTGCCATGGGAAATGCTTCTCCGAAGATCAAAGAACTGGCAGATTATGTTACGTCTGATATGTTCCACTACGGCATTCGGGATGGCTTGAAATATCTGAAGCTGATCTGAGAGAATGCTTCGTTTGTTTTGTAAGCTATGAGATTGTAAGAACAGAAACATCCACATCAGAAATGATAGCTTTATGTGAATATGCTTTTATAAAAAAATGCTGTAAGAACCAGAAATCATAGTTCTTACAGCATTTTATGTTACAGATTTTTTCGGGTAGATAATATGCAGAAGCTGCAATATCAGATCAGTCCCAGACCTTTGCAGATAAACAGCCAGAGTGTCAGGGTAAAGGCACTGAATAATGTGGTAAGAAGCACGACTCCCGAAGAAAAAGAACCCTCATGTCCCATGTTTTTTGCCATGACAAAGCAGGTAACGGTGCTGGCAGACCCCAGCATGATAATGATGGAAACCAGCTTGTCCTTTGTAAAACCGCAACGGATGGCAAGAGGAAGAAAAAGTGCTTCATAACCGACAAGTTTCATAAATGTACAGGCAACAGATGCTTTCAGCCGGGAAAAGGCTTTTCCGAAGTGCAGAGATCCGCCCATAGCCATGAGGCCAAGAGGAGTGGCGGTTTTTGCAAGATTGCCTGCCGTAGAGTCCAGGATCTTCGGAAATGGAAGACGAAGAAGGGACCAGAGTGTACCGGCTGCAATGCCGAGAATGATGGGATTGGTGACAATTCCCTTTAAAGTGCGCTTCAGAACGGTACCATCTATTTTTCCCTGACCTGGTTTAAAGACAGAGAGAACTACAACAGCCATTACATTGTAAAGAGGGACGCTGGCAATGATCATCAGTGGTGCCATACCTGCATTTCCGTAAAGGTTCTGGATAATGGCGATACCAAGGATCGCTGCGCTGCTGCGGTAGGATGCCTGGATAAACTCGCCCCGGATATCGGAAGGGTGGAGAAAACGGGACAGGAGCACGGAGATCATAATACTGAGCGATGTGATCGCAAAACAGAAAAGAACCATCTTGGGATCCCAGGCCTCATAGATATCGATTTTAGCGATGTCCTGAAACAGAAGCACAGGCAGGGGGATGACAAACACAAATTTGTTCATACGATTGACAAATGTTTCATCAAACAGTCCGATCCTCCGGAAAAAATATCCCAGGAGCAGTGTAAGAAAGATGGGCACGGTAACATTCAGACAGAAAATAAGATTGTCCATAAAAGAAAGCCTCCCTGTGGTAAAATTTCTCTGTTTATTATATCCAAACTACGAAAATTGTCAAACGAGGTATACGGGACTGGAGATTTCTGGTATGATAAAAAGTGTTGCGAAGAAAGCAGCACAGGGGTTGAGAAGGAGAAAGGAAAGAAAATGAGATACGGAAAAATACGGATCGAAGATGGCTTTTTTGTGTTTACCAGACATATGATGCTCAACAGTCTTCCGTGTAAAGATATTCTCTGGGCGTACATGCGCCGTGAGGGAACCGATAAAACCGGTGAAAAGCAGCTGATCATCAATTATCTGGTGATCATAACCAGACGTCAGAAGCGTTATAAATTTGATATGACAGAGCAGGAGGTACAGGATTGCCTTCAGCTTCTTAAAGTACTGAATCCGGATCTTGCGGTTGGTTTTCCAAAAGGAAGCAGGCTTCCGCTTCAGAATCTTCCGAATACAAGAGATCTGGGTGCATTGATGACAGTAGACGGTTCGCATATTCTTCCCAGAAAGCTTTTGCGCAGCGGAGAAATCTATCATGCTTCTGCTGCAGACAATCGGATCCTTTCAGAAGAATATAATGTAAAAACAGTGATTGATTTCCGGTCAGATGCAGAAGTAAAGAAAAAACCGGATGATATCATGGCAGGAGTGGAGTATTATCACATTCCAATCCGGGATGAGGACAGCAGCGGAAATAGCTTTTTTGAACATGTGATGTCCTGCTATGGTGATGTAGACCAGTATATGCAGGACTGGTACCGGAATTTCGTTACGGATGAGTATTCTCTGAAGCAGTATGCACGTTTTCTGGATGTCCTGCTTCATGTAAAGAATGGAGCTGTTGTTTTTCACAGTGCCACAGGAGAAGACCGGACAGGAGTCGGAACAGCACTTTTGCTCTTTGCTTTGGGTGTACCTAAGGAAACGATACGAAGGGATTATATGCGGTCGAATCCATGTCTGGAAGATGAACTGAAATATATGCGCAGGCTTTACCGGGCAGACTGGCCGGAAAACAGCCGGAAGCTTGCAGATCTGAAAGCCTTCTATCAGGTGAAGGAGTCTTATATCAATACAGTTTTTGATGTCATCGAAAAAGAAAACGGAGGAATTGAAAGATTCCTTCGGAAAAAACTCTATCTGACACCAAAGGCATCCGAGGAGCTTAAGAAAAAATATCTGATCTGAGGATAAAAACATTTCTTATCATCCTGAAGGAATTTTGCAGGAAATTTTGATTGACAAAATTTTCGAAGTTGTTATAATGGTAAGAAAGCAAGGGTTTATTAGATTAAAGCGTTAACTGACGAAGTCGGTTTTCTATACATAAAAGTGTTGAAAGCAGGTGTATTATGGAAAAGAGAATACTATCCATCCTTGTGGATAATACCTCCGGAGTCCTTAGCCGTGTGGCTGGTCTTTTCAGCCGCCGTGGATATAATATTGACAGCATTACCGCAGGAGTGACTGCAGATCAGAGATATTCCCGTATGACAGTTGTCTGTGAGGGAGATGATCAGATGCTCCAGCAGATCACCAAGCAGCTGGCGAAGCAGGAAGATGTACGGGATGTTAAGGTCCTTGAACAGGACGACAGCGTTGCCCGTGAGCTGATGCTCGTCAAGGTTGCTGTGAAGCCGGAACAGAGACAGGGAGCTCTTTCTGTTGCAGATATCTTCCGTGCCAAGGTGGTGGATGTAAGTAAGGATTCTCTTATTATGGAGATGACCGGAAGCCAGAACAAGTTGCAGGCGTTTGTGGAGCTGATGGCTGACTATGAGATCCTTGAGCTTGCAAGAACGGGAATCACAGGTCTGTCACGAGGCAGTGACGATGTCCGGTACCTGTAAAAATTTTTACATATGTTTGCTAGGAGAGCAGCTACTCTCTTAACGATAAATAATTTTTATGAAGAAGATGTTGTAAACATCAGAGGAGGAAAGTAAAATGGCAAATAAGATTTTTTACCAGGAAGACTGTAATCTTGGATTATTAGATGGTAAGACAATTGCGATTATTGGATACGGAAGCCAGGGACATGCACATGCACTGAACCTTAAAGAGTCCGGATGTAATGTAATCATCGGTCTTTACAAAGGAAGCAAATCCTGGAAAAAAGCTGAGGAGCAGGGCTTCGAGGTATATACATCTGCTGAAGCAGCTAAAAAAGCAGATATCATCATGATCCTGATCAACGATGAGAAACAGGCTGCACTTTACAAGAAGGATATCGAGCCGAACCTTGAGGAAGGCAACATGCTTATGTTCGCTCATGGCTTCAACATTCATTTCGGATGCATCAAACCACCAGCATATGTTGATGTTACAATGATCGCGCCGAAAGGACCTGGACATACAGTAAGAAGCGAGTATCAGGCTGGTAAAGGTGTTCCTTGTCTGATCGCTGTAGAGCAGGATGCTACAGGTAAAGCTCAGGATATCGCACTTGCATATGCACTTGGAATCGGCGGAGCAAGAGCTGGTGTTCTTGAGACAACATTCCGTACAGAGACAGAGACAGACCTCTTCGGTGAGCAGGCTGTACTTTGCGGTGGTGTTTGCGCACTTATGCAGGCTGGTTTCGAGACACTTGTTGAAGCTGGTTATGACCCAAGAAACGCATACTTCGAGTGTATCCATGAGATGAAACTGATCGTTGACCTGATCTACCAGTCAGGATTCGCCGGAATGAGATATTCTATCTCCAATACAGCTGAGTATGGCGATTACATCACAGGACCGAAGATCATCACAGAGGATACAAAGAAAGCAATGAAGAAAGTTCTTTCCGATATCCAGGATGGTACATTCGCAAAAGAGTTCTTACTCGACATGTCCGATGCAGGTGCACAGGTACACTTCAAGGCTATGAGAAAATTAGCTTCTGAGCATCAGTCTGAGAAAGTCGGCGAGGAGATCCGTAAACTCTACAGCTGGAACGGCGAGGATAAGCTTATTAATAACTAAGCAAAATTTATTGCAGGTGCAATAAATTTTGTGCTACTCGAACGAAGCGTAGCGAAGTTTGAGTCAAAAAAGTCACACACGTAATACAGTGGCAGGAAACTTTTTTGAAATTTAAAAATCCCATCTGGTCGCAATGATCAGATGGGATTTTTTTTACATTCCTTTATTTATCCGGATGCTCTGTTTCATCATCAAAAAATGGCGCGATCAAAGCCGAATCAGCATCTTTCTGTCTGCATACAAACCCGATCTCACGCAGCGGAAAAGAAAATCCTACCAGTACTTCCACCAGAGTTCCTTCTTCCAGCTCTTTTTTTACAAAATCACGGATCACACATGCAATCCCAAGACCAATTTCCGCAAACTGGATCAGAAGATCCATAGTTGTTACTTCCAGAATATGGCTTAATTCCACATGATGTTCTTTCAGCTGAGTGTTTACGGTCTGACGTGTAATATTGTCCTCATCTAGCATCATGAAAGTTGCTGCCTGGATCAGAGGTTCATCCGGATAGAGCTTTTTCTGATTTTCCAGATACTGCTGTGTACAGACAAAGGTATCCTGGATTTTCAAAAGAGGCTGAAAATAATATCCCCGAAGCTTCTGCGGCCGTCCGATGAGTCCCAGATCGATTTTTTCCTCATCCAGAAGCTGCAGCGTCTGATAAGTAGACTGGCAGGAAATTGTGATACGTACATGAGGAAAACGTGCAATATAGTTTTCCAGGTGGGAGAGCAGTACATATCTGGTAAGAGTAGAACTGGCGCCCAGACGCAGCTTTGGAATGTCCCGGGAACGGTTATGGCGAATGGAATTTTCTCCTTCATCCAGAAGTGAAAGAGCTTCTTTTACTTTTTCAAAAAGAAGCTCACCGTCCGGGGTCAGAGTGACACCCCGGGAACTGCGTTTAAAAAGAATGGTATCCAGATTCTGCTCCAGCTTCTGGATCGCCTTGCTGATAGCAGGCTGACTGATATAAAGGTCCCGGGAACTGTGGGAGATACTGCCGGTACGTGCTACCGTATAAAAAATATGATAAAGAGACAGATTATCCTGCATGCAAAACCTTCCTTTCGAAAAATAGTAAGGTAATAAAAAAATCCGAAGTCATCAGACCTCGGAAATCCTTGAATTTGTTAGAAATATCGGGGCAACAGGATTTGAACCTGCGACCTCACGGCCCCCAGCCGTGCGCGCTACCAAGCTACGCCATACCCCGCAACGCATATAACTATAACATAAACGAATTGTAAATGCAACCATTTTTTGAGGAGAAAGATGGTTGTATGGATGATAATAAAGAGCGTGATCCCTTGATACTTTCATAGGCTTCACACTCTTTACATGATATGATCAGGCTGTCTGTATTGTGTTACCTGGGTCAGGTAAAATACCTCTTCCCTGAAGTACAACGACAAGAGTTTCTGTTGTGTCCTGTAAATTCTTGATATCTTTTCGGATATCTCGTTCTGCAAGCTTAACATCCAGTGAAAGGTCGTCCAGGCGTTTTCTGTTGGTATCACATTTCAGATCGATCATTTCAAGTCTGTTTTCTACCCGGTTGAAGCGGGCATCTATTTCATCAAAACGAACATCCATAGCATCAAGACGAGCGTCGATACCGTCAAAACGAACATCCATAGCATCGAGACGAGCGTCGATACCATCTAATCGGTTATTTATATTGCCCAACTGGACATTGATCGGGTTTATCATACCGGCTAATAATTCCAAATCTTTCTGATCTAGCATATGCGCATCCTCCTATAAAAATTGTACCGCATATTTCTCTGTGCGGATATTGTATCATGTTTCGAGTGTGAAGTCTATGAAATTATCAAAGAACAAAATGGACGTAAATTTTTTATTTAAATTCCACCGCCTCTTTCACTGGAATTTAAATTTTCAAGTTAGCAGAACAAAATGGACGGGAACAATAAGTTCTTAACTAGTATAATATATATAATAAGAAAAAACAAGACATATTTTTATATCTTTAATAATAATAGAAAATGCAGGCGAATTACCTGAAGAATAAAAAAAGGAGGCCGGGAGTTGTGCGGACTCCCGGCAAAAAAGTATGAAAAAGAAAAAGATTGTTTAGCATTTGCTATCTACAGTTAATAATATAGTAAAAAAATGTGTGCATTGTGTGAAAGGAAAATGAAGAGAATGTGAAAACTGCCGCTTAATGTTAAATTAAGCGACAGTGATTTTTTTCGGATTATTCTGTTGTTTGATCCAAGATTTTGAACCATATGTAATGATAACATCCGCTTTAATGCTTGTCAAGCGATCTGAAACTGCCATAGCGGTCCAATTATGTCGCTTTTTATGCCGTTTTATGCAGCTTTTTATGTAAGTATAATTCGTTCGGCGGATGATGTCCTGTGAAATTATACCAGTTTATTTAATTTTTCAATAATTTCTGTAAGTTCTTCTCTGGAGTACCCGCCAAAACTTACCAGCGCACGTAATGGCATGGAGTCGGTCATGGCTTCTGTCATTTCTTCGGTGACCGCTTCGGAAGCGGCTTCAGAAGAAGATTCTTCACCAACGTTCATGGCTGAGATATATTTTGCTGTCAGTTCTTTTGCTGTTTCGCTTGTTTTCGGGTTGCGGAACAGTTCGCCCAGGGTAGTATTCATATGAACATGCATCGGAAGTTCCTGGCTGCTGTTCAGATGGATCCTGCCTTCAAGAGGGATATCTCTGGAAGAGGTACCAACAAGGAGCTTATATTCGCCGCTGGCTGCGAACCAGTCGTGAAGTTCTGTATTGTACCATGCGAAGCTTCTCTTGTCCAGCTCCATGGTTACTGTTTTGGTCTCGCCTGGGTTCAGGAAAACTTTTTCGAAGCCCTTGAGCTCTTTTTCCGGACGGATCGCGGAACTGGTACAGTCTTTGACATAGAGCTGTACGACTTCTTTTCCTGCCATATTTCCTGTGTTTGTTACATCAACCGAAACGGTGATGGTGTCTTTGTCTGTAGGATTTTCATTGGAGATCTTCAGGTCGCTGCAGGCAAAGGTAGTGTAGGAGAGTCCATAGCCAAACGGATATGCTACATCCATTTCTTTTGTATCGTAGTAGCGATAGCCTACGAATACGCCTTCACGGTATTCAACCTTTTCACCACCGCCGAAGTTCAGGTAGGATGGATTGTCGGAGAGCTTGAGCGGCATTGTCTCGGCAAGCTTGCCGCTGGGATTTACTTTTCCGTAAAGGATGTTTGCGACAGCGGTACCGCCTGCCTGACCGCCGAGGTATGCTTCCAGAAGGCCTTTTATATCATTGAGCCATGGCATCTCCACGGGGGAACCGTTGTGGAGGACGATCACGGTATTCGGCTGTACTTTAAGGATCTCAGCAATGAGACGGTTCTGGCATTCAGGAAGCCTCATGTGGGAACGATCGTATCCTTCAGATTCAAAGCTGTCCGGAAGTCCGGCGAAGATCACAACCTTGTCAGCGGCGGCAGCAGTTTTGATCGCTTCAGCTGCAAGTGTGTCATCGTAGAGATCTTTGTCTGCAGGAAAACCTTCTGCATAAGTAACCTGTGCATCGGAAGGAACGGAATCCAGTGCATTTGTGATATTGAAGCAGTTAATATGAGAGCTTCCGCCGCCCTGGAAACGAGGCTTCTTTGCAAAACCGCCGATGAAAGCAATTTTCTCGGATGCTTTCAGAGGGAGGATCTGCTCATCGTTTTTCAGAAGAACCATAGATTCTTCGGCAATGTGGCGTGCTTCTTCATGGTCTTTTTCCATGGTGAATTCCTGCGGTGCCCGGTTGTCTGCATATTCAAAAATTATGCGTAGAATGCGTTCAACAGCCTGGTCAAGAATGTCTTCCTTGAGGGAGCCGTCTTTTACGGCCTGTACGATGAGGGCATCGTTGACCCCATTGGAGGAAGGCATTTCCAGCTCAAGACCTGCCTCAAGACCTTTGACGCGGTCATTGACTGCACCCCAGTCGGACATTACATAGCCCTTGAAGCCCCAGTCACCGCGGAGAACATCTGTGAGAAGCCATTTATTCTCAGATGCGAAAGTGCCGTTGATCTGGTTGTAGGAGCACATGAAGGTGTATGGCTGAGCTTTTTTTACTGCGGTTTCGAATGCAGGGAAATAGATCTCACGTAAAGTGCGCTCATCAGCCTCGGAAGAATTGCTCATGCGGTGATATTCCTGGTTGTTTGCTGCAAAGTGCTTGATAGAGGTTCCTACATGCTGGGACTGTACTCCGTTTATAAAAGCGGCTGCGATCTCACCTGCGAGATATGGATCCTCAGAATAATATTCGAAGTTTCTTCCGCAGAGAGGAGAACGTTTGATGTTTACGGCCGGTCCGAGAACTATGGATACATCGTTGGCCTGAGCTTCTTTTCCGATGGTTTTGCCCATTTCTTCCACCAGCTTGCGGTCAAAGGAGCAGGTGCTTAAAGCGGCCGGCGGGAAGCAGACGGCTTTGATGCTGTCATTCATTCCAAGATGATCGCCCTTGTCATCCTGCTTACGAAGTCCGTGAGGGCCGTCGCTGACCATTACTTCCGGGATCCCCAAGCGTTCCACATGTTTCAGATGCCAGAAATCAAGACCTGAGCACATGCCGGCTTTTTCTTCCAGTGTCATCTGGCTTACGATTTTTTTCAGATCACGTTTCATTAAAAATACCTCCGAAATGTTTTTCTTACTATGAACTATAGCATGTTTTGCTGGTAAAATATAACAAAAATTTGTTAAAAATAAAAAAATATTGCAGTTTAGCCGAATTAAGTAAGTCTCTTACTTCAATTGCGAATATCCGCATGACCCTCACATTTTCAGGAATATAAAAACGATATGCAGGTCGATTGACAGAGCGGTGAGAGATATCTTTTTCTGGCTTTTGTGGGAAGAGTGTAGTAATATAGGTAGGAATAATGACAGAGCTGCCGGACAGAAGAATGGTCGGCTGTCTGGCTTATGTGAAAGGACTTATAATGAAAGACATCATATCAAGTATTATTACAAGTGTACTGACAGCTTTGTACCAGCCATTTTGGTTTTCTGTGATTCTGTCTGTGATGGTACTGTTTTTTTATCTCTTTGCCTACCATAATGAGACAGGTGGAAGGGGAATCAGGGGCGCTTTTTCCGTGTGGTGGCAGTATTTCAGAGGAAATGCTTTTTTTCGGAAGCTGTTTTTTCTGACCTTTTATACAACCATGATCTTGTTTCGCACGCTGCTGAACCGGGATATGTGGATGAATCCCCTTTCGGATGTGATGGCGAACTGGTGGATCTGGAAATATGGAGAGGATGGTACCAGATATCTCACAACTGAGTGTATTGAGAATCTGATGCTGTTCATTCCGTTCACGATCCTGCTGTTCTGGACCGCAGGAAAGAAAATATTGAAAAAAACAACATTCTTGAATATTGTGTGGACCGGACTTAAGATTACCTTTGTATTCTCACTGTCCATTGAACTTCTGCAGCTTTTCCTGAGGCTTGGGACGTTCCAGGTTTCTGATCTGACATATAATACTCTTGGAGGAGGTATTGGCGGGGCTGTGTACTGGATTGGTCATCAGCTTTCAGTCAGGCGGGGAGCCGAATAATGTCTGCCGCAGATAGCAGGAAGACAGAGAAACGGATCAGCCCGGATTGCTGTTCGTGAGTGATGCACTGAAATTTTTGCGCGGTGCATCGTTAAAATTTCGTTGACAAATCTTCCATAACGTGTTAACCTAATACCAGTTTCAAAAAGAAAATGCGTAGATGAGGAATAGTACACAAGAGAACGGAGCACAGAGAGCTGCTGGCCGGTGAGAAGCAGCGGAAGGGATTTGTGGAACTCGCCTCGGAGCATCTGCCTGAAATCTTTATATATTATATAAGAGAGTAGACGCAGACGGTGTCCGCCGTTATCCGGAGAGGATATAAGGATGTATATACATTCCGTATCTGTCAAGTGTGTGAATTTTTATTCATGAAATAAGAGTGGTACCGCGTAGGACAGCAGTTGTCTTTCGTCTCTTGCAGAATCTGCAGAGTCGGAAGATTTTTTTTATGTCTTTATATCAAAAACAGAAACCAAAGAGAAATTTTAATGGAAACAGAAAGTGGAGGAAAACAAAATGATGACACCATCCAAGTACAAACGTCAGTATTACATGCCGCCGGTGAAATGTATGAAATGGGCGGAGAAAGAATATGTAGATAAGGCCCCGATCTGGTGCTCTGTAGACCTTCGTGACGGAAATCAGGCACTTGTGATCCCGATGAGCCTGGAGCAGAAAGTGGAATTTTTCAAGCTTCTTGTAAAGATTGGTTTTAAAGAGATCGAGGTTGGATTTCCGGCTGCTTCTGAGACAGAGTATGAGTTTCTCCGTACGCTGATTGAGCAGGATCTGATCCCGAAGGATGTAACGATCCAGGTGCTGACTCAGGCAAGAGAGCATATTATCCGTAAGACTTTTGAAGCTGTTAAAGGCGCCCCAAAAGCGATCGTTCATGTATACAATTCCACATCCGTATCTCAGCGAGAGCAGGTATTCAAAAAATCAAAAGAGGAGATCCTGAAGATCGCAGTAGATGGCGCTGCACTTCTGAAAAAACTGGCTGATGAGACAGAAGGCAATTTTCAGTTTGAGTACAGCCCGGAGAGCTTTACGGGAACAGAGCCGGAGTATGCACTGGAGGTGTGCAATGCGGTTCTGGATGTATGGCAGCCCACTGCAGATAACAAAGCGATCATCAACCTGCCTGTTACGGTTGAGCATTCTATGCCGCATGTGTATGCAAGTCAGGTGGAATACATGTGTGATAATCTGAAATACCGTGAAAACGTGATCGTTTCTCTTCATCCGCACAATGATCGTGGATGTGGCGTTGCAGACTCCGAGATGGGTCTTCTTGCAGGTGCTGACCGAATTGAGGGAACTTTGTTCGGAAATGGTGAGCGTACCGGTAATGTGGATATTGTAACGCTTGGTATGAATATGTATTCCCAGGGTGTGGACCCGAAGATTGATTTTTCTGATATGCCGCATATTTGTGAGGTTTATGAGAAATGTACCGGAATGCAGATCTATGAAAGAAGTCCGTACAGTGGAGCTCTTGTATTTGCTGCATTTTCCGGATCGCATCAGGATGCCATCGCAAAGGGTATGCACTGGAGAGAGAACGGAGATCTGGAGCACTGGACTGTTCCGTATCTGCCGATCGATCCGACAGATGTGGGAAGAAACTACGACGCAGATGTTATCCGTATCAACAGCCAGTCCGGAAAGGGCGGCGTAGGCTATATACTGGAGACAAAGTTTGGCCTGAACCTTCCTCCGAAAATGCGCGAGGCTATGGGCTATGCAGCCAAAGCAGTGTCCGATCACAAGCACAAAGAGCTTCATCCAGACGAGATCTTCAGCCTGTTCAAATCTACCTTCGAAAATGTGGTTGAACCATACAGCATCAATGAGGCTCATTTCCAGCAGAAGGAAGACGGCATCGTAACACGGGTTACTTCTACATTCCGTGGAAAAACCATCGTTACAGAGGCTTCCGGAAATGGTCGTCTGGATGCGGTAAGCAATGCACTGAAGAAAGCTTACGAACTGAAATACACACTGGAGACTTATCAGGAGCATGCTCTGGAGCAGAGTTCTTCCTCCAAGGCTATCGCTTATGTGGGAATCCGTAAACCGGATGGAACGCTTGCCTGGGGAGCGGGTGTTGATCAGGATATCATTCGTGCCTCTATTGATGCACTGGTAACTGCGATCAACAATCGATAAGCATCCGGTTCCGGATAGGTTTACAAAAAATGAGAAGCTGCCATAAAACGCAGCTTCTTTTTTTGCCGTGCAGATGCTATAATAGTGCGGAATGTGAAAATAACAGTGAGTAAGAGGGATATTATGAAAAATAAGAAAAAAAACAGGAGCTCATACAGCCTGTCTGCAGAGCTGAAAAACGCTCTGAAATATCTGCTGATATGGGGAATGATCCTGATCTTTTCCGCATATCTGCTTAGTGATTCGGAGATCCTCGGAAATGTAAAGCAGCAGGCAAGACCGGATACCTGGTCTATGATCGGTGCGGGAGGAAGCTTTGAAGAGGAGTTTACCTGCAAAACGAACCGTCTGTCCGGTGTGGAGCTTTTTCTTTCTACAGAGAGTGCATCGGTTGCTGGAACGTTTCAGATAACGCTGTATCAGAATGAAAGGGAGATCCAGAGCTGGCAGGCCAGCAGACTGACCATATCGTCGGGGGGTGCCACGTATTTCCGGCTTGACCAGAAGCTTACGGAATGTAAGGGGCAGAAATTCCGGATCGTTTTAGATGGCGCAAAAGGGGATACCGGAGTAGCTGCAGGGTTGGTGAGCCAGAAGGATGATACACAGACACTTGCCTATCGGATCATTTCCAGGCCATTTCCAAAATCACTGGTGTTTCTGGTGATTGGAGCGGCGGCAGCTGTGATGCTGGTGATCTTTGCATTTCTGAAACGCAGACAGCTCCGGGCAGAAGTGGTGTTTGCCGTTGTTTATATTTTTATGAGTATCTGTACGCTGGCGGCGGTTCCGGCCTTTAATTCGCCGGATGAGTACAGCCATTATCTGAGAAGCTATGAGGTTTCCAGAGGATATCTGACGTCGGAAGGCAACGGAGGAAACGACTTATTCTCATATGGAAGGACGTTTAACAGTGGTCTGGTTCCGGAATTTTCCGCCAAGGATCATGTATCATTATGGGATATCGGAGAGAATGCAGATCAGCGTATCGACCGGGAAAAAACACAGTTTTACGGATTTGGAAATACAGCCTTGTATGCACCTACTTCGTATCTTCCCCAGGCAGTAGGGATCCGCATTGCAGATCTGTTTACGGACCGGCCGATGGTTCTTGCCTATGCGGGAAGGATCGCCAATATGCTTATGTTTGGACTGTTCTTTTTCTTTGCCATTCGTCTGACGCCTGTTGGGAAAAATTTCCTCGTACTTCTGGGGCTGGTACCTGTGAATATCCAGTCAGCAAATTCCATGTCAGCAGATGCCCTGGCCCTGGCTCTGACGGTTGCTCTGGCTGCCTTTGTACTGGCTATGCGATATAAACAAAAAGAAGTGATGAGTAGAAGACAGCTGATATGGATGTACGTGCTGACCGGATTCCTGTGTCTTTGCAAAGTGGTTTACATGCCGTTTTGCCTGCTCCTGTTCCTGATTCCGAAAGAACGGTTTAAAAGCAGGAAAAATTACTGGTTTCATGTGGTCTGTGCAGGAGCTGTGATCCTGATCTTAAGTTTCGGCTGGCTGGCCATTGCGTCCCGATATCTCTGTGAGTCACAGCCAGGTGTGGATACAGCTGCACAGCTTGTGGGGATCCTGAAGGATCCGGCTGCCTTTGTCCTGACTTTTGTGCGGAGCCTGGATAATTTTGGTGTGACCTATCTTACAGAAATGATAGGAAGTAATCTTGGATGGCTGAACATTCCTGTCTGTGCCCTGCTGGCAATGGGATATCTTCTGGTCCTGGTCCTTCAGGTTTCCGGGAATGATGATATGTCGGGAATCCGTCTGGATCTTCCGGTAAAGAGCATTCTGGGAGGAGTCAGTCTCCTGGTATTTGCGCTGATCTTTGTAACGTTATACGGACAGTGGACAGCCTATGGCTACGATAAGATCCTGGGCGTTCAGGGACGGTATTTTCTGCCGCTTCTTTTTTCGCTGATCCTTGCGCTGAAGCCCAAACGGTTTGCCGAAGGAGCCGGGGAAACACCATGGGGGCTGTTTCTGGGAGCCTGGAGTATTGATCTGTGCGTTTATGCGACACTTTTCGTGCAGGCATTGTGCCGTTTTGCATAAGGTGTCGGATCTGGTCGAGCAAAAATCCTTGACTGGATGAAAACAAAATATTATAATCAAATCCGTAAATAACAGAAGAAAAAACTGTTCTGAAAAAGGATAAACAGGCAGATAGAAGTACGATTTCCGGAAAGTGGGTGTACAACATTGGACGGAGATGGAGACGCTATCTGCCTTTTTTTCTGAAATGAAATATGGCATGAGTGTGGATAACTCTGCGATTTTATGTGGATTTTATGTGGAATACATGTGGATAAGGTGTGGATAAAACACAAATACCGCCGTTGAAGCGTTAAATACGGGAAAAAGCTTGACATATTCAATATTATTAAATATAATTTTCCCATACATTACAAAAATGTTACAAACATGTAAAGGAAATCGTAATGATCCGTATTTATCCGGGAAGCGATGATAATGGGGGCTGTGATGTCGCATCGGAGGATTATGGGCTGTTACAGAAAATGAAACGCAAGGAATGAGATTATGAAAGTTGAGAAAGATTTACGTGAGACTGACGGAGTCCAGGATGAACGTAGAAATGGAAAAACCGGAGGAAATTCCGCGCGCAGTTTTGCAGTGCTGACATTATGTGCAGTTTTGGCGATGGTTATTTCTCTGGGGACAAGGACATTTGCAGAAAGTGAGGGAGGCAGGGTTTATGCAGCTTCAGATGGAGGAGAGAGCTCTCCCTATGAAGAGGTTGCTGTTCCTACCGGGATCGCAGGTGTGGTTTCAGGAGTTACGGATACACCATTATCCGGAAGTACGGTTACAAGGATCGGAAGTTCCTGTGAGCAGGTGATCGTAGGCCAGAGAGTACAGAAAGTAACCAATACTGCTGCAGATCTTAATGTAAGCTCCTCTATGGAAAACAAAGTAAATGAACTTGATGCAAGGTCGATCACACTGGCAGAAAATCCCACACTGATGTCAGATGAAGACTATGATACACTTCTGAGGATCGTGGAGGCAGAAGCAGGAAGTGAAGATATCAAGGGCCGTGTTCTGGTGGCTAACGTCATCATGAACCGTGTAAAAAGCGAAGATTTTCCGAATACGGTGACAGAGGTTGTCTGGGATAACAGTGACGGCGTTCCGCAGTTTTCACCGACCTATGATGGCAGGATCAATGAAGTTGCAGTTTCCGATGAAACAAGGGAAGCGGTCAAGCAGGCGCTGAAGGGTACTGATTATTCTGAAGGTGCACTGTTCTTTATCCAGAAATCTGCAGCAGAGGAACATAATGTGAAATGGTTTGAAAAGGACCTGAAGAGGCTCTTTAAATACGGGGTCCATGAATTTTATACATATAAATAGGAAGAACTGATGCAGTACAGAAGGAACCAACCGCCGGCAGAAACAGACCGGCGGTTTCTTTTTATCCGAAAGCTGTGAATATCTGTCTGATCTCAGGGTGGGATTGGGCAAGACAGATTCTTTTTTAAAAGTGGTGGCATTTTCCATAATTCCATGCTATAATGTGATAACGTTGAAAAGAAAACGAATATCTTACAATAGAAAGGCGGAACACCAATGCAGGTATTGTACAAGAGCACCAGAGGAAAAGAGCAGGCAGTTACAGCGTCTATGGCCATACTTAAGGGCCTTTCTGAGGACGGCGGACTGTTCGTGCCTGAAAGCATTCCACAGCTGGATGTACCAATGGACAAGCTGGCACAGATGACCTACCAGGAGACAGCATATGAGGTAATGAGCCGTTTCCTTACAGATTTTACCGAGGATGAGCTTAAGAACTGTATCAACAAAGCATACGACAGCAAATTTGATACAGAAAAGATCGCGCCTCTTCATGAAGCGGATGGGGCATATTTCCTGGAACTGTTCCATGGCGCGACCATTGCATTTAAGGATATGGCACTTTCCATTCTTCCGCATCTGATGACAACTGCAGCGAAGAAGAATAATGTTAAGAATGAGATCGTGATCCTTACCGCAACATCAGGAGATACCGGTAAAGCTGCCATGGCAGGCTTTGCAGATGTGCCGGGAACGAAGATCATTGTATTTTATCCGAAGCATGGTGTCAGCCCGATCCAGGAGAAACAGATGGTAACTCAGAAGGGTGCCAACACTTATGTGGTAGGTATTACCGGTAACTTTGATGATGCCCAGACTGCAGTTAAGAAGATGTTCAATGATCATGAGCTGGCAGCAGAGCTGGATCAGGCAGGCTTCCAGTTTTCTTCTGCAAACTCTATCAACATCGGTCGTCTTGTTCCTCAGATTGTATATTATGTATATGCCTACGCATCACTGGTACGCGACGGCAGGATCAAAGACGGACAGGAGATCAATGTGGTAGTTCCTACCGGAAACTTCGGAAATATCCTTGCAGCATACTATGCGAAACAGATGGGACTTCCGATCCACAAGCTGATCTGTGCATCGAATGAGAACCGTGTTCTTTATGATTTCTTCCGCACAGGAACCTATGACAGAAAGAGAGATTTCATCCTTACGACATCTCCTTCCATGGATATCCTGATCTCCAGCAATCTGGAAAGACTGATCTATCGTCTTACCGGAGAAAATGCTGAAAAATGTGCAGAGCTTATGAAATCCTTAAGTGAGGGCGGCGAATATACCATTACTGACGATATGAAAGCACAGCTTGTTGATTTTTATGGTAATTTCTGCAGTGAAGATGAGACTGCACAGGCCATCAGTGATATCTACAAAAACAGCAATTATGTGATCGATACGCATACTGCAGTTGCAGCCGGCGTATATAAGAAGTATGTAAGTGAGACAGCGGATCATCTTCCGACAGTGATCGCCTCTACTGCAAGTCCGTATAAATTCACAAGAAGTGTTATGGAAGCACTTGGTGAGGAGCATAAAGATCTGGATGATTTTGGCCTTGTAGATGCATTAAGTGCGCTTTCCGGAGTACCTGTTCCACGTGCAGTTGAAGAAATCCGTACTGCTCCGGTTCTTCATGACAGGGTGGTAGATGCAGTGGATATGCCGGCAGCAGTAAAGGATATCCTTAAGATCAAATAATAATTGATAATAAAATCAGTAAGAAAATGTATTTTCTGTTGAAAAAGCACAAATACTGGTTTATAATAAAAACAACGAAAACCGAATCCTGGAATGTTCGATCCCCCTTTTCTTTTTGAACCTACATTGACATTTTGGGAATCCAAAATCGCAGGTTGGATGTCAGACCTCACGTCGTGGTAGGCAGAAGACACTGTTGAGGATACCCACCTAGCATCTGCTAGGCGTCAAAAATAAGGGAACGGCATCCCGGGATTAATCGGTTAAAGACATAGAGCCGGTTAGTGGCTCTTTTTTCATATATGGGAGGAATTACAGCATGAGTGTTTCTGAAAGGAAATTTGGGACACTTCCTACAGGGGAAGAAGTAAAAATCTATCATCTTGAGAATAAAAAAGGTGCCTATGCTGAAGTGCTTCAGTATGGTGCGATCCTGGTGAAGATATGTGTTCCGGATAAGAAGGGAGATCTGAAGGATGTGGTCCTTGGATATGACGATATCCGGGGATATGAGATTAATGGATGCTTTTTCGGTGCGATCATTGGAAGAAGTGGAAACCGTATCGAGAATTCCAGATTTTTTATTGATGATAAAGAAGTGGTTCTTGCAGAGAATGAGAATCACAACAATCTTCACAGCGGTCCGGATGGTTTTGAGAAAAAGCTGTGGGAAGTAAAAGAAATTTCCCAGGAGAAGAACAGCGTGGATTTCTTCCGCATCAGTCCGGATGGAGAGAACGGATTTCCGGGAGAATTTTCCATTGTTGTGAAATATGAATTCACAGAGGAAAACGAACTGAAGATTTTTTACAGAGGACGCTCTGATGCAGCTACCGTTGCCAATATGACCAACCATTCTTATTTTAATCTGAACGGAGAAGGCAGCGGAGATGTGCTTGACCAGGAAGTATGTATTCATGCGAAGTATTTTACTCCGGTAAAAGACAGCCAGTCCATTCCTACCGGTGAATATGCACCGGTGGCGGGAACGCCGATGGATTTCAATGTTTCCAAACCGATCGGCAGAGACATTGAGGCGGACTTTGAACAGCTGAAGTTTACAGGCGGTTATGACCATAACTATGTAACCGATAATTATGCAAAGGGCAATGTCCGTTCGATCGCTACTGCATACTGCAGGGAATCCGGTATCGGTATGGAGGTTTCCTCCGATTGCCCGTGTGTGCAGTTCTATGCAGGCAATTTTGTTAAGGATGAGAAGGGAAAGAACGGTCATATTTATCATGAACGTTATGGATTCTGCCTGGAGACACAGGTGGAGCCAAATGCAGTCAATGTAGAGGATTTCCATTCTCCGATCCTGCTTCCCGGTGAAGAGTACAGCTCCGAAACGGTTTACCGTTTTTTTGTGAAATAACAGATAAACAGAAATAAAAGAGGTGCGAGAAGGCAATGCAGATACGTGTGGCAGAAGAGAGAGATGCAGCAACACTTTTAGAGATTTATTCCTACTACGTAGAAAAAACTGCGATCACATTTGAATACGAAACACCTTCCATAGAAGAGTTTACGCAGCGAATCCATGATATAAAGGTGAAATATCCGTATATTGTGGCAGAAGAGAACGGAGAGATCCTGGGATATGCCTATGGTTCGGCGTTTCACCCGAGGGCTGCTTATGGCTGGTGTGCGGAGATGTCTGTTTATGTGAGACATGACCGGCGGGGCAGCGGTGCAGGAGGCAGACTCTATCGAGCCTTGGAGAGTCTTCTTGCAGAGATGGGAATTCTGAACCTGAACGCCTGCATTGCAGTTGCACCAAAAGATGATGAATACCTGACCAGTGCCAGTGTGGATTTTCATAAGCATTTCGGCTATAAGCGTGTGGGAGAGTTCCACAGATGCGGCTATAAGTTTAACCGCTGGTATAATATGGTATGGATGGAAAAGATGATAGGCGAACATAAGAGCCTGCAGCCGGAAGTAAAGCTTTTTCCGGAAATCCAGGATAAGATCGGATTTGAACGTTTTTCCTGGTGAAAAAAGAAACCTGAGGGAGGTCAGCATGGACGAGGAAAAGAAAAATATAATCCAGCTCATGCTGGGATTTGTGCGCAGGGCAAACGGAGATCATGTCAGTGCATATGCGGCCCAGGCAGCGTATTTTCTGATCATGTCTTTTATCCCGTTTATACTGTTTCTTACAACGCTGATCCGTTATACACCGTTAAGCTATAATGTTGTCAGGGATGCCATCATCGGGTTTGTGCCCGGAAATCTGCAGACCTTTGTGCTGAGCATTGTGGTAGAAGTATACAAAAGAAGTACAGCCATCGTGCCGTTGTCTGCGTTGATGGCGCTCTGGGCGTCCGGAAAGGGAATGCAGGCGATCACCAATGGCTTAAATACCATTTATCATGTAAAGGAAACCCGAAACTGGCTGATGACCCGAATCTATTCGGTTTTTTATATGCTGTTGTTTGTGCTGGCGATCATTGTCACTCTTCTGGTCCTGGTTCTTGGTAATCGAATCCAAGTAGCTGCACAGAGAACCATTCCGATTCTCGGGAGACTGCTGGCCAAGGTTATAGGGGCCAGGACATTGCTTGTATTTGCCGTGCTGTTTGCAGTGTTTCTGGTCCTTTATAAAGTGCTTCCAAACCGAAAGGCAACCTTTAAAAGCCAGCTTCCGGGTGCATTTATGATCGCAGTGGCATGGATGATATTTTCCTATGGATTTTCCCTGTATTTTGAATTTTTTCCGAGTTTTGGAAATATGTACGGAAGTCTGACTGCGCTGATCATGGTAATGCTGTGGCTGTATGTGTGTATGAACCTGCTTCTTTACGGGGCGGAGATCAATGCCTACTTCGAAAATGAATTCCGAAAGGCCCAGAGATCTGTAAAAACACTTCTTTCCAAGAAAGAAAATGAAAAAAACAGTTCCAAAGAATCCTGACTTTGCGCTTGACAGAAGGCAGACCTTGTGGCATAGTATTAAAAGACAGAAAAGCTGTGAAGGTGTTTATAGAGGATCATTTTCTCGCAGAGAAGGGAAGTCACCGGCTGTAAGCTTCCCCGGGTTCAGATGGTTCTTGAATTTCCCACCGGAGCTTCCTCTCTGAAGTAACAGTAGGAGATGACGTAAGCTGCGCGTTAAGCAGACAAGAGGTGCCCGTGATCTTTTCATGGGAAACTGGGTGGTACCGCGGATATTCCGTCCCTTTTATGAGGGACGGTTTTTTATTGCCCATATCTGGATCTTCGGGGTGGGCGGCGGATCATTTGATCATTTTAATTAAAGGAGAAATAGACCATGGATATGAAAGAAAGACTTCAGGAACTGGCTGAAAATGCCAGAAAACGGATCGAGGAATCCGAGGGCCTGGATAAGCTGAATGATGTGCGTGTTGCATATCTTGGAAAAAAAGGTGAGCTTACTGCAATCTTAAAAGGTATGAAGGATGTTGCTCCGGAAGAACGTCCGAAGGTTGGACAGCTTGTCAATGAGACAAGAGCTAAGATCGAAGAACTTCTGGAAGCCTCCAAAAAGGATTTCGAGGAGAAGGTCCGTGAGGAAAAAATGAAGGCAGAAGTGATCGATGTAACACTTCCTGCAAAGAAAGCGAAGATCGGTCATCGCCATCCGAATACTATTGCTCTGGAAGAGGTTGAGCGTATTTTCATCGGAATGGGCTATGAGGTTGTGGAAGGTCCGGAGGTTGAGTATGCGGACTACAACTTTACAAAGCTGAATATTCCGGAGGATCATCCGGCAAGAGATGAGCAGGATACATTCTTTATCAATGATTCCATTCTGCTCCGTTCCCAGACATCACCGGTGCAGGCACGTGAGATGGAAAAAGGCAAGCTTCCGATCCGTATGATCGCACCTGGTCGTGTATTCCGTTCTGACGAGGTAGATGCAACACATTCACCTTCCTTCCATCAGATCGAGGGCCTTGTTATTGATAAGAACGTTACGTTTGCAGATCTTAAGGGAACCCTTCAGGAGTTTGCAAAAGAGCTGTTCGGACCGGAGACAAAGACCAAATTCCGTCCGCATCATTTCCCGTTCACAGAGCCGAGCGCTGAGGTTGATGTTTCCTGCTTCAAATGCGGCGGAAAAGGCTGCCGTTTCTGTAAAGGTTCCGGCTGGATTGAAATTCTTGGCTGTGGTATGGTTCATCCGAATGTTCTCCGTATGTGTGGGATCGATCCGGATGAGTATACAGGATTTGCCTTTGGTGTAGGTCTGGAGCGTATCGCACTTCTGAAATATGAGATCGATGATATGCGTCTTCTCTATGAGAACGACAGCAGATTCCTGAAACAGTTCTAAAACAGTGAACACGGATCATGAGTATCCGTCTGACAGTAAATATAGAAAAAAGAAGGGACAACCAAAATGAATACTTCATTATCTTGGATTAAAACATATGTGCCGGATCTGGATGTAACGGCACAGGAATATACAGATGCCATGACCTTAACAGGCACAAAGGTAGAGGGCTTTACAGAGCTGGATGCAGATCTCGATAAGATCGTGATCGGCCAGATCGATAAGATTGAGAAGCATCCGGATGCAGATAAGCTGATCATCTGCCAGGTAAACATCGGAACTGAGAGTGTGCAGATCGTAACAGGCGCTCCGAATGTAAAAGAAGGAGATAAGGTTCCGGTTGTTCTTGATGGCGGACGTGTTGCAGGCGGCCATGATGGAAAAATGACTCCCGGAGGGATCAAGATCAAAAAAGGCAAACTCCGTGGCGTTGAGTCCTTTGGTATGGTGTGCTCTATCGAGGAGCTTGGAAGCACCAGAGAAATGTATCCGGAAGCGCCGGAATACGGAATCTATATTTTCCCTGAGGACGCAGTTGTGGGTGAGAGCGCTGTTAAAGCACTTGGCCTTGACGATGTGGTATTTGAGTATGAGATCACTTCCAACCGTGTAGACTGCTACGGTGTTCTTGGAATCGCAAGAGAGGCAGCAGCAACCTTCCAGAAGAAATTCTGCCCGCCGGTTGTAGAGGTTAAGGAAAATGATGAGAAAGCTTCCGATTATGTAAAAGTTACTGTAGAGGATCCGGAGCTTTGCCCGCGTTACTGCGCAAGAGTTGTAAAAAATGTCAAGATCGGTCCGTCCCCGAAGTGGATGCAGAGATGTCTGGCTTCCAATGGAATCCGCCCGATCAACAACCTGGTTGATATCACAAACTATGTAATGGAAGAGTTTGGACAGCCAATGCATGCATATGATCTGGATACCATC
This sequence comes from Blautia massiliensis (ex Durand et al. 2017), assembly GCF_001487165.1. GTDB lineage: Bacteria > Bacillota > Clostridia > Lachnospirales > Lachnospiraceae > Blautia_A > Blautia_A fusiformis. Next base: position 2,399,159 of record NZ_LN913006.1, on the reverse strand, counting down.
GCAAATCAGGAGATCGTTGTACGCCGTGCAGGAAAAGATGAGAAATTCGTCACACTGGATGGCCAGGAGCGTATCATGGATGAGAACGTTCTGATGATCTGTGACGGTGAGAAGGCTGTCGGCATCGCAGGTATCATGGGGGGAGAGAATTCCATGATCACAGACGATGTAAAAACGGTTCTTTTTGAGGCGGCGTGCTTCGATGGAACCAGCATCCGTCTTTCTTCCAAGAGGATCGGACTTCGTACAGATGCATCCGGTAAATTTGAGAAGGGTCTTGACCCGAACAATGCACAGGCTGCAATTGACCGTGCATGCCAGCTGATGGAAGAGCTTGGTGCAGGTGAGGTTGTAGGCGGAATGGTTGATGTCTGCAGCGAAACAAGAGAGCCATCCAGAGTAAAATTTGAGCCTGAGAAGATCAACAAGCTTCTTGGAACCAGCCTTACAAAAGAAGAGATGATCGATTATCTTGGACGTGTAGAACTGGTTTATGATGAAAAAACAGACGAGATCGTTGCACCGACATTCCGTCAGGATATCCACTGTAATGCAGATGTTGCAGAGGAGGTTGCAAGATTCTATGGCTATGATAAGATCCCGATGACACTTCCTACAGGAGAGGCTACTACGGGTAAGCTGCCATTTAAGCTTCGTATCCAGGAGGTTGCAAGAGATATCGCAGAATACTGCGGATTCTCAGAGGGAATGTCCTATTCTTTCGAAAGCCCGAAGGTATTTGACAAGCTTTGTATTCCTGAGGACAGTGATCTTCGTAAAGTCATCACCATCAGCAATCCTCTTGGAGAGGACTACAGTATCATGCGTACAAGCACACTGAACGGTATGCTGGCATCCCTTTCCACAAACTATAACAGACGTAATAAAGATGTTCGTCTTTACGAGCTTGGAAATATCTATCTTCCGAAGTCCCTTCCGGTTACAGAGCTTCCGGATGAGCGTACCATGTTTACACTTGGAATGTACGGAAAAGGCGATTTCTTTGATATGAAGGGTGTATGCGAGGAGTTCTTCGAGAAGATCGGAATGAAGAAAAAGGTTACCTACGATCCAAACAGCGGAAAACCATTCCTTCATCCGGGAAGACAGGCTAACATGATCTATGAGGGTAAGGTAGTTGGATATTTAGGGGAGGTTCATCCGGCTGTTGCAGATAATTACTCTATCGGAGAAAAAGCATATATCGCAGTGATCGACATTCTGGATGTTCTGGAATTTGCTGGTTTCAACCACAAATATACAGGAATTGCCAAATATCCGGCTGTAACTCGTGACCTGAGCCTTGTAGTTCCCCATGCAGTTCTCGCAGGACAGATCGAGGAGATTTTTGATCAGAGAGGCGGAAATATTCTTGAGAGTTATCAGCTGTTCGATATCTACGAGGGCGCACAGATTGAGAAAGGTTTCAAATCCATGGCTTATTCTCTGGTATTCCGTGCCCATGACAAGACTCTTGGTGAAAACGAGATCTCCGCAGCAATGAAAAAGATCATGAATGGTCTTAACGGACTTGGAATCGAGCTGAGAAGCTGATGCTGATCTACATTGTAAGACATGGCCTTACTGAGTGGAATAAATTAAAAAAGCTTCAGGGTGCAGCGGATGTACCTCTTGCGAAGGAAGGGATCCTTCTTGCGGAAAAAACCGGAGAAGCTCTCCGTAATGTGAAGTTTGATATCTGTTTTACAAGTCCGCTCTCAAGGGCAAAACAGACAGCAGAATATGTTCTGGGGAAACGTGATGTTCCGATCATACCGGATAAGCGGATCCAGGAGATCGATTTTGGTGTGTTGGAGGGTGATCAGGTAAGAGATGCAGATGGTAATTATATCGATCCGCAGATCGAGACTTTTTTCCGTGATCCGGTAAATTTTAAACGACCGGAAAAGGGCGAGGATATTTTTGATGTAATCGCCAGGACAAAGGATTTCTGGGATGAAATAACATCAGATCCGACTCTTGCGGATAAAACAATTCTTGTTGCCTCTCATGGATGTGCAGTCCGTGCTCTTCTTCAGAATGTAGATCCTGATCCGGAGAATTTCTGGAGAGGCTCCGTGCCGCCAAACTGCTGTGTTAATCTTGTGGAAGTAAAGAATGGAAAGACAACGCTTCTGGAAGAAGATAGAGTTTATGCATAGAAAATAATGAGAAACGCAGAATAACTGTAATGGCTGTTCTGCGTTTCTTTTTTTGCTTGTTTTTATTGGTGGAATTTCACAGGTTATGATTGACTAATTGAGATAAAATGAGATAAAATATATAAAAACATAAATAATTCAGAAAAATAAAAGTTAAACTTTACTAATTATATAAAGATGCAGAATTGTGTTGGAATTATATGAAATCATTTAACCAAGTGCGGATTGCGAATATCCGCCTACGGATAGAGGATAATTACGGATAGTGATGTGATATATGGAATGGGGTGAGTATATGCAGTCATTAAATGAGACAAAAGCAGGGGAAAGCTACACGATCAAGTGGATGACCGGAATGCCGGAGACTATGGAACAGATCAGGCAATATGATGTCAGTGAAGGAAAGACCGTACAGATCATAAGCAGGATACTTGGCGGAGTGATCGTAGGTGTTTGCGGACGCAGGATCCTGATCAGCGATGATGCAGCCTGCCGTATAAAAGTATAAATAAAAGTATAAATAGAAAAAAGACGAAAGGACAATTCTTTTGGCGAAGGAATTGTCCTTTCTGGTTGTTTTAGGGAAGATGTTATGATAGTATGGGAACAAAAGAGTAACTTTTTTCAAAAATAAAGACAGGGGAGGCATATTATGGGAAAAAAGTTTATGAATACAGCGCTGTTTCTGGCAGTAACAGTGGCCGCGGCAACCCTGACTGCTTATGTTGGAAAAGGCTCCGGGAATGTGTTGCTTTATAATTTTACATTTCTGGGACTTATGCTGATCATATACGCAGTGGGGCTTTTTGCAGGTTTATATCGGATGGATAATCTGTCAAGAGCACTGAAGCATGGCGCTGGTGAGATCACAGAAGTGTTTCAGCTTCCGGGAAGAGCCAGAAAAGAAGAGATTGGGCAGCTGCGAGGGATTTTCGGTGACCGCTATCTCGACAAAAAGATGGATGATTTTGTTGACAGCATCAGCAGAACGGAAGAAGGGATCGCTGAAGTAGAGGATTTTGTGAATATTGAGGATGTAGATGTACATATCCACAAGAGACTCCTTGAGATGGCTCCGGACATTTTTACAAGCCTTGGTATCCTTGGAACATTTATCGGTCTTGTGTGGGGACTTAAGAATTTCCAGCCCACAGATTATGAAGTGATGACAAGCTCTGTATCCGCTCTTGTAGATGGCATCAAAGTTGCGTTTCTGACTTCCATTTATGGAGTTGCACTTTCTGTTGTGTACACATTTGGGATGAAAAGCGGATATTCTGCGATGTCCCAGGCGATGCAGGATTTTCTGGATCGTTTTCACGCACTGGTGCTCCCTACTGCGGAGAATGAGTCCTGGAATCTCCTTGTTTCCAGCCAGAAGACGCAGACAGAAGCCATGAAACAGATGGCGGAACAGTTTTCTGTGCAGATGGCAGATAGCTTTGAGAAAGTGATCACACCTACTTTTCAGAAGATGAATGATTCTCTGGACGTTCTTACCGCATCTGTGACAAAAGGGCAGCAGGATGCGATCCGGGAGATCCTGGATACGTTTTTAAGCGAGATGCATGGTTCCTTTCAGATGCAGTTTGAAGATTTTAATGATGCTCTGGCAGAACTTAAGAAGGTGCAGAAGGAGAATACAGAATATACATCAGAATTGTACAAGACCATGAGCAGTCAGCTGAGTGAAACTTTTACGAAGCAGGAACGTGCCATGAAGGATGCCATTAAGGAAATCGATGAGATGCAGAGCAGTTATATGAAGACTGCAGACCGTATTATCCGGGATAATCAGATGATCCAGCAGCTGCAGAAACAGGATTACGAAAAGTTTGCCCGGCATATGCATGAAAATGAAAAAGAATCCGCAGATCTCTGGAAAAACTGCAATGCATCTATGCGTCAGTATGTGGACAGTGCTGCAGAAGGGATGAAAGCAGTTGCGGATTCCAATAGGATCAGCGAGGAGCTTCTTCGTGAAGATAAGAAGATGATCGAAGATTTTGAAGCCAGAGTGAAAGAATTTACCGAGAGCCAGAAGATGGTCAACGGTGTTCTGGATGAGGTACGCAGGCTTCTTTCTGAGATCAAGACGGCAAAAAATAACCGTGATATCCATCTGATCGCCGGACAGCCCTGGGGCTATGGAAGCAATGCCGGTATCCAGGAACTTAAGGATAAGCTGACGGGTCTGGAGGATCTTCTGGAAGGACAGGGTGCAAGACAGGAAGCGCTGCTGGATGAGATCGAGCGCAGTATCCGTGAGGCAACGAAGGCAGCACAGAAAAGCCGTTTTGGTTTATTTAAATAAGAGAGGAATTGTCAATGCGCAAAAAAAGAAAGCCGGAGGAGCATGGGTTTAATGTCTGGCGTTCTTATTCGGATATGATGGCAGGAGTTTTGCTGCTTTTTGTTCTGATCATGTGTGTGACACTTTTTCAGGCACAGAAGAGCTATCAGGACAGTCTGAAGGAACGGGATGAAAAAATCGCTCTTCAGGAAAAATATACAGAAGAGCTTCTGGAAAAACAGAATGCGCTGGATGAGCAGGCAGGAACATTAAAGAGCCAGGATGAGCAGATCAAGTCCAAGGACAAGCAGATCAAATCTCAGGATGAAGAACTGTCTTCTCTGGCGGAGAAGCTTGCCAAACAGCAGGAAACACTGGAGGCACAGCAGAAGAAGCTGAAAGAACAGCAGAAAAAGCTGTCCTCTCAGAAAAAGAAGCTTTCCAGCCAGCAGGATACACTGAAAGAGCAGCAGTCTGCGCTGGATGAAAAAACAGAGCTTCTGGAAGAACAGCAGGAGAAGATCGACAAGATCATCGGCGTGAAAGCTGAGGTTGTGGAAGCTTTGCAGAAGGAATTTGAGAAAAAGAACCTCAATGTGGATATTGATCCACAGACAGGTGCGCTGACGCTGAATGCCAATGTTATGTTTGATTATGATCAGGCAGAGCTTACCGATTCCGGTAAGATGACATTGTCTATGGTACTGCCGACATATTGTAAGGTATTGCTGGATGATTCCTATAAGAAATATCTTGGCGAGATCATTATTGATGGTTATACGGATACAGACGGAGATTACAGTTATAACCTGGAGCTGTCACAGAAGAGGTCTCTGGCGGTAGCGCAGTATCTTTTGGATATTAAGAGTGATTTTCTGAAGGATTCACAGGTTCAGGAACTGAAGGATTGTCTGACAGTGAATGGGCATTCCATGTCAGATCCGGTTCTGGATGCAGATGGAAATGTAGATAAGGATGCGTCCAGACGTGTAGAGGTAAAATTCCGTTTGAAGGATGAAGAGATGATCCAGGAACTGAATAAGATCATGCAGGGAGATTCTGCAGAGTCCGACAGTACTGCTCAGAAAAAAGAAAAGAATCAGAAAGAAAATCAGGATAATAAGCAGTAATAAAATATGGCTGCTTTATATTTTTTAAGGAGGATTGGGTATGAAAAGAAAACTGGCATTGATGAGATGTTGACGAAGGTTCTGGATACAGTATGGACTCATAAGGGGTATACTGGCAGCTGTTATGTTGAGAATGTGGAGATGATCTTTAAAGTTACCGGTACAATGATCCCGGGACCGACGATCGAGGGTTATAAGCAGGCGTGGGTTTCGGTGTCAAATACGATGATTTTGATGAATTCTGTTATGCAGCTTTGTAATGAGATCATTGTGGCGAAGAATAATGGTGGAGCTTCGAATCAGCAGATGGGGGATTGTCAGCTGCTGATGAGGACTTATCTGGACTGTCTGAAGAAGTCTGGGGGATATGTGGCGTCAGTTATGAGGAACTCATTTGTTATGCAGGGGTATTTGGCTCGTTATGATAGTGCGTTGAATAACTGCGCGTCGCATTCTCGTTACTTTAGTGATGAGTTAGACGCGCAAATTTTTTGCTTAAAGAAAGAACATATGTTTACTTACGGCACTATATGTGTTAAAATATAGCCATGGGTAGTAGAAAAAACAACAGAATCTGAGAAAAGAGTTATCAGGGAGAAATAAAAATGCAGATAATATCCAGTTATGGTGTAGAATTACGAAAACAGAATATCCCGATCCGCCAGACACTGGAGATTTATCGTTCTGCTGTCAGCTATCTGATTGGAATTTATGTGCAGGTATGGGAAGAATTAGCAGAAATCCCGGATGCAAAGAGGCGTTTTAATGCTGCAGAACATCTAGTACATACTACGAAGAAAAACCATGCCTGTTTTGATTTTGATATCCGGTTCCCAAAGATGCCTTCCTATCTGCGAAGATCTGCCATCCAGCATGCACTGGGGACAGTATCCTCTTATAAAACACGGCTGGATCTATGGGAAAAGACAGACGGAAAGAGGGGGGAACCAAAGCTTGTATATGAAAATCACGCCATGCCGGTCTTCTACCGTGATGTTATGTACCGTGAAGGAGTGGAAGGGAAAGACGAAGCATACCTGAAACTCTATGACGGTCATGACTGGAAATGGTCCTGTGTATGTCTGGAGCATACAGATATGGAATATCTGAGAAGATACTGGTCAGGGAAAAAGGCATCTGCCCCGACTCTGGAAAAGAGACACCAGAAGTATTTTTTGCGTTTTTCCTATAAAGAGGAAGTAACACTTACTAAAACACCTGTGAAAGAACAGGTCATCTGCAGCGTAGACTTAGGGATCAATACCGATGCAGTCTGTACCATCATGCGGGCAGACGGAACTGTCCTGGGAAGAAGATTCATAGATCATCCCAGTGAAAAAGACCGGATGTACCGCACACTGGGACGGATCCGCAGATCCCAGAGGGAACATGGCTCTGCGCAGACACAGGGAAGATGGGCATATATGAAACGTCTGAACACAGAACTTGGAAAAAAGACTGCATGTGCGATTGTAAGATATGCGGAAGAAAACCATGCAGATGTGATCGTGTTTGAGTATCTGGAGATGCAGGGAAAGATATCGGGAAAGAAAAAACAGAAACTGCACCTGTGGAGAAAGCGGGATATCCAGAGGCGCTGTAGACATCAGGCACACAGGAAAGGGATGCGGGTATCCAGGATCTGCGCATGGAATACCAGCAGACTGGCTTATGATGGTTCCGGAGCGGTAACACGTGACTGGGAAAATCACAGCCTCTGTACTTTCCAGACAGGAAAACGATATAATTGTGACCTGTCAGCAGCCTGTAATATAGGAGCGAGATATTTTATCAGAGAACTTTTAAAACCCATTCCGGCAACGGAAAGGTCTTTACTGGAGGCAAAAGTCCCTCCTGTAAAGCGTAGAACCTCATGTGTCTATGCAGATCTGAGAAAACTCCATTCAGAAATGGAACTCTTAAAAGTAGAATAGATACAGGCAGATATACAGCGGACTACCTGTAATGTGGGAACCAGCCATATCTGGCATGGGAAATGCGCATAACTGCGCACCTAAGTTATAGGTGTATCCGCCGATATTCAGTCTGACGCCTAAAGCGTCTGGAAGCACGCGACTTCAGTCGTGTGAGGTTCACTTATGAAGCTTATATTTCGGGGTGTATGTCTAATGCAGTGTATGGGAAGTGATTGAGATTTAACTGAATCAAGTGAGTCTTCTGCGGGGTTGTGACTTATTTGTTCTTTTGGCTCTGGTGTCTGGCAATGTTGTATTTGCTGGGCACCGGGGCTTTTTTGTTTAGGTGGATGGAGAGAGGAACGCCAGAGGAAGGCGGCATCGGTCCGGGGGCGGATGCAGTCGGGGATGTTTTTGAGGATTTGTGAGGAGGATGGAGAGCAGGACGCCAGAGGAAGACAGGAAAAAAGCCGGAGCATGGAACGGAAGCATACATCAAAAAAACATCAAAGAAACATCAAAGGATTCAGAATCCATGATCCAGAATCCAGGAACTAGATCGGCACAGTATACCACCATAAATATTGAAGAATCTAGAAACCAGATCGGCACAACGTTCCATTCTGAGTACCGCAGCATACAGACAAAAGTCAACAACGTAGCACACACAACAACGCAGAACTCCTTCCGTGCCCAAGAGGGTGGGGGTGCAGGGGGAGGGCCTTCGGGCTTACGGAACTCTGAGATGGCCTTCCCCCTGCATATTCCCGCATTGAAAATGCGACCGGCGTAGCGCCATCCAGCGAAGAGACTTATCAAAAAACAACATATATAAAATAATAAACAGGAAGACAATAGTATAATAGGATAATAGCAGAAAAGAAATTGCCTCTTTAAGATAAACTTCCAGGAAAATCTAAAAAAATTGAATTTTATGGTTGACAAGCATAACTCCCAGTGGTATTATAACTAAGCTGTCGCAAATAATTGTTTCGGAAAAACAAACAATTAAAAAGAATTTCAGAAAAATGAAATTCACAGTTGACAAAAGACAGAAGATATG
>NZ_LN913006.1:1988095-2385595 GCF_001487165.1 Blautia massiliensis (ex Durand et al. 2017) | reverse complement strand
ACATAAAAAATTGCACAAATCAAGTGATCATAAAAGCCTGAAAGCCGGCATTTATCTGGAAGAGAGGCAAGTATTAAATATGAATATTCTATTTTTATTTGATTCAGATATGCGAGGAGACGGGAAATATCCATATTGCTGATATATTGGAGAGAGCTGTTGTGATCAATGTAATAAAAATTGGAAGATATGATGCAGGACAGAGATGACGGCGAAAGAAGGTGGCAACATAACGCGATGGGTATTTTACTCTGGAGAAAGAATTTAACGGAATTGCATATAATTTCTGAAACAATTTAACATACAATTCACAAATCTTTATCTCAATCACGATATCTGAACAGCCGGAAAAATCCTATACTACAAACTATGTGAGCGAGAGAAGAGAAAGGAGATAAGTAATGTCAGAAATTGCACTTAGAAATGTATGTAAGCAATTTGATTCGGAGCATTACGGTGTGAAGGATTTTAATCTTGATATACATGATAAAGAGTTTGTGATCTTTGTAGGTCCGTCCGGATGTGGAAAATCCACCACTTTGCGTATCATCGCAGGCTTGGAGGAGATTACAGACGGCGAGCTGTGGATCGACGGTGAGCTTTCCAATTATCTGGAACCGAAGGAGAGGGGAATGTCCATGGTGTTCCAGAACTATGCCTTATATCCGAACATGACAGTTTATGGAAATATGGCATACGCCCTGAAGATCCGTAAGCTTCCGAAGGATGAGATCGACAGAAAGGTCCATGAGGTGGCAAAGATCCTGGAGATCGACCAGCTTCTTGACCGGAGGCCGGCGGCTCTTTCCGGCGGTCAGAAACAGCGAGTTGCCATTGGAAGTGCAATTATCCGGAAGCCGAAAGCCTTTCTCATGGATGAGCCCCTTTCCAATCTGGATGCAAAGCTTCGTGCTCAGATGCGTGTGGAGCTTGTGAAATTACATAAACAGCTGGACACCACCATTATTTATGTAACGCACGACCAAACAGAGGCCATGACTCTTGGGACTAAGATCGTGGTCATGAAGGATGGCTTGATCCAGCAGGTGGGAGCGCCGCAGAGTATTTATGACAATCCGGTAAATCTTTTCGTAGCAGGCTTCCTTGGTTCTCCGTCCATGAACTTTTTCCGGTGTACAGTAAAAGCAGAAGAAAATAATCGCACGGCCCTTCTTCTGGATGATGCCAAAACTGTGAAAAAGGTTTATCTGGATGGAACCAGAGGAAAACAGATCGCAGACAGATATAACGGCAGACACGTGATCCTTGGAATCCGTCCGGAGGATATCTACGAGCTGGACGAGGCGAAAAAGCTTGGTATTGAAAATGAAAGCGTAGATGTAGATGAGCCTGTAGTAAACCGGGAGATGCTGGGAGCGGAAGTGATCCTCTATTTTGATGAGCAGGGCAAAACCCTGGCAGTCCGCTTAAGTCCGGAAAATCAGACACAGGTAGGGGAGAAGGTTTCTCTGTATTTTGATATGGAGAAGGCCCATGTGTTTGATCCGGAGACAGAAGAAAATATTTTTGTGTCATGAATTTATGTCACGAAAAAGCTTGAGTGCAGGCAGATCAGCCTGTAGATAGAATCTGATTATGCAAGGAGGAGAAATAGTTATGGAAAATAACAGCAAAAGCAAGATCACACCGTACTTATATCTGGTGCCTTGTATGCTTATTTTTGGAATTTTTCTGTTTTATCCGTTTGTGAAAACAATTTATTTAAGTCTTTACAAGACCAACAAGATGGGACAGGCAAAGCTGTACGTTGGTCTGGGCAATTATAAAGAGCTGCTTCAGTCAGCATCCTTTATCAACAGTCTGAAGGTGACGCTGATCTTTGTGCTGATCGTTGTGGTCGGCGGCATGCTTCTTGGTCTGATCGCAGCAGTGCTTTGTAACAAGGCGTTTCCGGGAATCCGGGTGTTCAGCACATCCTATGCTCTGCCAATGGCTATTGCATCCAGTTCTGCGGCGATGATCTTCCAGATCATGCTCCACCCGGCAGTAGGTATTGTGAATAAGCTTACCGGCCTGGATATCAACTGGCTGAACGATCCGAACACGGCTCTGATCTGCGTAGCCATTCTTACTGCGTGGCTGAACAGCGGGATCAATTTTCTGTATTTTTCCGCAGGACTCGGAAATATTGATGAGACCATTTATGAGAGAGCTTCTGTGGATGGAGCCAGCAGTGTGCAGCAGTTTTTCAGCCTGACGCTTCCGGGACTTTCCCCGATCATGTTTTATACACTGGTGGTAAATATCATACAGGCATTTCAGTCCTTTGGACAGATTAAGATCCTGACAGAGGGCGGTCCTAATGAGTCTACCAATGTTATTGTTTATTCCATTTACAGGGATGCGTTTTTTAACTACCGCTTCGGAAGTGCGGCAGCCCAGTCTGTTATCCTGTTTGTGATCATCATGATCATCACACTGATCATGTTCCGTATTGAGAAGAAGGGAGTGAATTACTGATGAGCCAGATGGAAAATATGGCAGTCCCGGCAGTGGGAAATATGTCAAAAGAGGAGCTTCTGGAGCTGAAAAAAGCTATGAATGCAAAAGCTCTTGCAAAGAGAAGGACAAGAACAGCACTCCGTGTTACGGCAAATGTGGTGTTTGCAGTTCTGATCCTGCTTCCATTGCTTTATGCCATCAGTATTGCACTGATGCCTTCCAGTGAACTGTTTACTACAGAGTTGAATCTCTTTCCCAAGAATCCGACCTTTTCCAACTTTATCAATGCATTCCGCACCGTTCCACTTCTCCGATTCATATTGAATTCCTTTATCATGGCGGGATGCATTACCATCGGACAGATCATTACCTGTTCTCTTGCTGCTTTTGCGTTTTCTTTCCTGGAATTCAAAGGAAAAGGTATTCTCTTCATGGTTGTGATGGCAACCATGATGGTTCCAGGAGAGGCAACGATCATTTCCAACTACCTGACGGTATCAAGCTGGGGAATGCTGGATACTTATCAGGTACTGATCGTGCCTTACCTTACATCCGCAATGGGAATTTTCCTGTTCCGTCAGTTTTACATGACTTTCCCGATCTCACTGTATGAATCGGCAAAGCTTGACGGCTGCAGCAATCTGAAATTTATCGTAAGGATCCTGCTTCCGCTGACAAAATCCGCTATTGGCGCTATGGCAGTGTATACCTTTATCAACGCATGGAATATGTACATGTGGCCGCTGCTTGTAACGGGCTCCAACAATATGCGAACCGTTCAGATCGGTATCAGTATGCTGGATAGTGTGGATTCACAGTCCATCACCCTGATGATCGCAGGCGTTGTTATGATCATTATTCCGTCCATTTCCATTTTTATCGTTGGACAGAAGCAGCTGATCAGAGGAATGTTCTCGGGTGCAGTCAAGGGCTGATATCGGAGCAGGCAGCAACCCTGCAGCATCCTGCTGTAAGGGGAAAATATTGCAAAAAGATACTGCAAAGTCGTAAGACGGGCAGTTCATCTTATATAAAAAATGAAAAAAGAGAAAATTTTTCAAGAGGAGAAAAAAGTTATGAAGAAAAAAATCATCGCAGCTTTCCTTACCACAGCAATGACTATCGGTTCTCTTTCCGGAGTAACTGTATTCGCCGCAGATGCCGGCACAGATGAAAAAGTGGAAATGGCAGATGCTTCCGATGTAGACGGAACTACCATTACCTTCTGGCATTCCATGGGTGGTGTCAATGGTGAGGCGATCGATACACTGGTAAAAAAATTTAACGATGAGAATGAATACGGAATTACGGTAGATGCTCAGTATCAGGGGGAATATGATGATTCCCTGAACAAGCTGAAAAGTGCACAGATCGGAAACATGGGTGCGGATCTTGTACAGGTATATGAGATCGGAACAAGATTCATGATCGATTCCGGATGGATCGTGCCTATGCAGCAGATGATCGACGCAGACAGCTACGATGTATCTGAGATCGAGCCGAACCTGGCTGCATACTACACCATCGACAATGAGCTGTACTCCATGCCGTTCAACTCTTCCACACCGATCATGTATTACAACAAGGACATGTTTGATAAAGCAGGCATCACAGAAATTCCGGACAGCCTGGAGGGCATCGGTGAGATCGGACAGGATCTTCTGGACAAAGGCGGCGCAGGCGAGGTAATGTCTCTTGGAATCTACGGATGGTTCTTCGAGCAGTTTATCGGAAAGCAGGGCCTTGAGTATGCAAACAACGGAAACGGACGTAAAGAGGCTGCTACAGCTGTTGCTTTTGACGAGAATGATGCTGCAAAGAATATCCTTACAGCATGGAAGGATCTTAACGACAAGGGCTTCGCACCGGTCGTAGGAAAAGGCGGCGATGCTGGTCTGGCAGATTTCTCAGCAGGAAAATCTGCGATCACTCTTGGCTCCACAGCTTCCCTGAAACAGATCCTTCAGGATGTAAACGGAAAATTTGAGGTTGGTACTGCATACTTCCCGAAGATCAAATCCAGTGACGAGGGCGGTGTTTCCATCGGTGGTGCATCTCTTTGGGCACTGAACAACAATGATCCGAAAAAGCTTCGTGCAACATGGGAGTTCGTAAAATTCCTGATCTCTCCGGAGTCTCAGGCTTACTGGAACGCACAGACCGGATATTTCCCTGTAACTGTAAAGTCTCAGGAAGAGCAGGTATTTAAGGATAATGTTGCAAAATATCCGCAGTTCCAGACAGCGATCGACCAGCTTCATGATTCTTCCGCCGACTATGTAGGCGCTCTGTTAAGTGTATTCCCGGAGGCAAGAGCTACCGTGGAATCCGAGATTGAGAGCATGCTCAACGGAAAAGAGGATGTGGATACGGCTGTGAAAAACATGGCAGATTCCATCAACAAATCCATCGAAGAGTATAACCTGGTGAATGAATAATTCGAAAAGGCGTGGAAACTGAAAAAGAAAAATAAATATATACAGCCAAAAATCCCCGGGTAAGCTCCTGGGGATTTTTGCTATAGTCACGGAAAAAAACATCCTGACAGGAAAATATCAGGAGAAAAATCAGAGGAATCTCTGGACGTAAGAGTATATATTGGCTATAATGATGAAGTTAATATCTACTCCTCAGGAAGGAAGAAAAATCTGTGAATAGAAGTAAAAGAGAAGATTATAAGAGATTTGTGGTATTTTGTCTGGCAAGTCTGATCGTAATCGCACAGGCAGCGATCTTTGCTTATGTATGGTATGATTTTTACAGTGACCTGATCCTGAAGCCATTCTGGAGAAAAGGTAACTGGGTAATGATCCTGATCTATGCGCTGATCTATCTGATGTTTGCCAAGCTTTACGGAGGTCTGAAGGTAGGCTATCTGAAGCGTATCGATGTATTTTATTCATTGACGCTGGCAACGATCTGTACCAATGTTGTGACGTATTTTCAGATCACACTGATCAACAGATGGTTTATGTCGGCCAGACCGGTGATCGAAATGACCGGAGTCCAGCTTGTTGTGACGGTACTGTGGATCTGGGGCTCCAGGTATATTTACTCCAGACTGTACGGAGCCAGAAGGCTGCTGGTGATCTACGGAGACCGTGATCCCGGTGATGTGATCCACAAGATGAACACCCGAAAGGATAAATACGATATCAGCGGTAAGGTTCATATCCGTGAGGGCGAAGAGAAGATCCATGCCATGATGGAAGATTATGAAGGCGTGATCATCTGGGATCTTCCGTCCCAGATCCGAAACAGGTATCTGAAATACTGTTTTTCTCATTCCATCCGTTGCTATATGAGCCCGAAGATTTCCGATATCATCCTGCTTGGAACAGACAGGATCCATCTGTTTGATACGCCGCTTCTGATGTGCAGGAATCAGGGACTTTCCATGGAGCAGCGTGCAGCCAAGAGAGTTCTGGATATCATTGTTTCCGGACTTGGGATCATCGTATCCTCACCCATCATGCTGATCATTGCCATTGCGGTGAAGGCTTATGACGGCGGTCCGGTATTTTATCTCCAGGATCGTCTTACCTATCAGGGAAAGGAATTCCGCATCCGGAAATTCCGAAGCATGTGTGTGGATTCCGAGAAGAACGGGGCGCGTCTTGCATCCAAGCACGATTCCCGTATCACACCGGTAGGACATGTTCTGCGTAACCTGCATCTGGATGAGCTTCCCCAGCTGTTTAACGTGTTTATGGGTGATATGTCTCTGGTAGGTCCACGTCCGGAACGAGATGTGATCATGCAGGAATATGAGCAGGAAATCCCGGAATTCCACTATCGTCTTAAGGTAAAAGCCGGACTGACCGGTTATGCTCAGGTATATGGCAAATATAACACCACACCGTATGATAAGCTGAAGCTGGATCTGTTTTATATTGAAAATTATTCATTCCTTCTGGATATCAAGCTTCTGTTTATGACTGTAAAGATCTTTTTCCAGAAAGAAGTTTCCGAGGGCGTGGATGATAATCAGAAGAACGCTCTTAAGGATTCCGAAGACAAAAAATAAGTAACGAAACGAAATGCGTGTCAGGCTGCGGCAGATCATCCTGACGCGCATTTTGTGGATAGAGAGGACGGAGGTTGTTTTTATGGAAAAGCCGTTGGTTTCCGTAGTGATGCCCGTATATAACGGGGAAAGATATATTGGAAAAGCGATCGAATCAGCACTGGGACAGGAGGTTCCGGTAGAAGTGCTGGTCATTGATGACTGTTCTGCAGACGGCACAGAACTTGCTGTAATGAAATATATGGACAGCGGAAAGATCCGTTATATCCAAAATGAACAGAATATGGGGGCTGCCCGTTCCAGAAACCGGGGCGTAAAGGAAGCCCGGGGAAAATATATCGCATTTCTGGATGCGGATGACTGGTGGGAAAAGGGCAAGCTGAAAGCCCAGACAGAGGTTATGGAACAGACCGGCTGTGCGATCTGCTCCACCGGAAGAGAGCTGATGACGCCGGATGGGCGCACTACCGGCAAATATATTCCGGTAAAGGAACGGATCACATACAGGGAGCTTCTGAAGCATAACAGCATCAACTGTTCTTCCGTATTGCTGCGCAGAGAAGATGCACTTGCGTTTCCAATGGAGCATGATGACAGCCATGAAGATTACATTACCTGGCTCCGGATCCTGAGAAAGGGAGGATTTGCAGCAGGGATCAACAGACCTTACCTGAAATACCGGCTCAGTGAAGGGGGAAAATCCAGAAATAAGCTGAAGTCTGCGGCAATGACTTATCAGGTGTATCGGTATGTGGGATATGGTCCGCTGAAGAGTCTGTTTTTCTTTGTTTCCTATGCGCTCCACGGGATATGGAAATACCGTTGAAAAATTCTGGAAGAGGTGAATAATTCTGACATATATTAATTCTTTATTTCCAAATTCATAAATATATGTTATTATTTATTCATACTTTTATCAAATATTACAAGGTGGAAACAAATGAAACAGAGAACGGATAGCCAGGGAGTTCCGTATTCTTACCTGGTCGATAACATTAAAGTAGTACTGATCTTTCTTGTCGTATTTAATCATCTGATCGCATTTCAGCTGGTCAAGGTGGACATGGTGGTGCGTTATGTATGGTATGGGATCACCATTTTTCACATGCCTGCTTTTATTTTTATATCTGGATATCTTTCCAAGAAGCCACAGGATGTACTGAAGAATGTGAAGAATCTGCTGATCCCTTATATTCTTGGATACAGTCTGACCTGGTATGCTTATATCTGGACCGGCAGAAGCATGGATTATGAGCTGCTCCGTCCGTCCGGAACAGTTATGTGGTATGTGCTGGCATTGTTTATCTACAGGCTGACTATCGAAGCACTTGGCAAGATACGTTTTATCGTGCCTCTGAGCATTATTTTTGCATTGTGGGCAGGAACAAGACCGGAATTTACAACCTATCTTTCAAGCTCCAGGATTGTTGTATTTTTTCCGTTTTTTGTGGCAGGCTATCTGTGGAAGAGTGATTACACAGACGTGGTCCGTAAATTCAAGGGTAAATGGATCCTGCTCCTGGTTTCAGCCCTGCTTTTGTATGCAGTTCCGAATTTTATGATCGCCAATGAGATCCCGGTAGATATTTTCCGTGGGAATCATACGTATCAGTTATCGGGAATGGATGATATCACAGGAATGCTGATCCGCCTTCTGATGTATCTGGTATCTTTTGTGCTGGTGCTGACGTTTCTGGCATTGATCCCGGATGTGAAGCTGCCGGTTACCTTTGTTGGAAGAAATACCATGGGGATTTATTTTTTCCATTATCCGATCATGATCGTACTCAACGGCCTGCTTCTTCTCAGCATCCCGCAGATGCTGAATGTCTGGGTGCTTTTCGGAGTATCCTGGGTGCTTGTGCTGATCCTTGGAAGCAAGCCGGTATCTTTCCTCTACGGAGGGGTACTGAACCTGCTTACATTTATTCTGTTCAAACGTGAGAGGCAGGTGCAGGATGAAGGACTTGAGGATGAATATGATGAAGATGACCGTTATGAGATCATACTGAAAAGAAAGAAAGCCATTGAGGAGCTTGCGGCAACTCTGGACGAGGAGGATGCACGTAAGGTGAAGGACGATGTGGCGGCTGTACTGGAACATGAGACAGAAGAGACGGAAGAAATCCGTGGCGAGGATTTCTTTGTAGATGAGGATCTTGAGATGGAGGAAGGCATGGATGATGCCGGAGCTCCACAGGAATTTGAGCAGCTCCAGGACCTGGATGATATATTAGAGATCACAGAACCGCAGGGGGAAATGGAAGTGCTTTTGAAAAATAAAGAAGAGAAAGCGCAGGATTAAATTAATAATGAAAAAAGTCATTACTTACGGTACCTTTGATCTGTTCCACCAGGGACATTACAATATTCTGAAAAGAGCCAGGGAGCTGGGGGATTATCTTGTTGTGGGTGTCACCAGTGAAAGCTATGATATCGAACGCGGCAAGCTGAATGTACAGGACAGCCTTCTGAAGCGTATCGAAAATGTCCGCAAGACTGGTTTTGCGGATGAGATCATTGTAGAGGAATATCAGGGGCAGAAGCTAAATGACATTACAAAATACAATATCGACCTTCTGGTAGTCGGTTCGGACTGGCGTGGCAAATTTGATTATCTGAAGAATTACTGTGAGGTCGTTTATCTGGAACGTACCAAAAATATTTCCAGTACCAAGCTCAGAAGTGAGGGTATGATCTACAGCATGGGCATTGTTACGGATGATACAGAGGACAACGAAATGGTGATGGAGTCCAAGTATGTCAGCGGACTGCATGTAGAAAGTGTGTATTCCGAGGACGTTTTTGTTGCGAGAGAATTCTGTGACAGATACGAACTTGACTCTTATGGTACAGATTACGGGCAGTTTCTGGAAGGATTGGATATCATTTATATCCGATCCGGTCTGAAAAACAGGGCAGATTATATCCGAAAGGCACTGGAATGTGATAAATATGTGATCAGTGATACGCCTATGGCTCTGGAGCCGGAAGAGATAAGAGAGCTGTTTGCACTGGCAAAGGCACATCAGGTTGTTCTGGTAGAGAGGCTTACCATGGTCTATCTGCGCGCGTTTACGCAGCTCGTCTGGCTGACACATGGAGCACTTGTGGGAGATGTGGTAGCTGTAAAATGCGCGATTTCACAGGATGATTTTGAGGGCGGAAAAAATTTCAGTGAAACAGTCAGCCAGGCGCTGTGTGCATGCATCAAGCTTCTCGGTAAGGATTACCTGGAGGTGAAGACCAATGCGGTGAAAAGCAGTGACGGCTGCTTTATTTATGATATGATCACGATGAAGTATCTCCGGGCACTGGCGACCATTGAGATCGGAACAACGGTGGATGTGGAAAACGAGCTTGCGATCATCGGAACCAGGGGGCGTATCACCGTACCCGGTGACTGGTGGAATACCGGATATTTTGAAGCCAAAATAGAAGGTCAGGAATTCCTGAAACGCTACAGCTTTAATTTTGAGGGAAATGGTCTTCGCTATCTGCTTCAGGAGCTGGTCATCATGATCCGTGACAGACGGACAGAATGTACGAGATTTTTTTATGAAGAATCAGAAACTCTGGCTGAGCTTTTGAAAATAATTAATCAAAGAGGTTGACAGATGACAGAAAAACAGAAGCTTCTTTTGCAGCTCTTCCGGGAGGTTGACGCGATCTGCAAAAAGCATGATCTTAGATATGTAATGGCCGGAGGTACTCTGATCGGTGTTCTTCGAAATGAAGGCTTTATCCCATGGGACGATGATGTGGACATTTACATGCCCAAAAGTGACTGGGATAAATTTGTAGAAATATGTCAGAACGAGATGCCGCCGAACCGGGCGGTTTATTGTGCAGAAGTGGACCGTAATTATACCAACGGTTTTCCACGCTACGGAAGTACGGATACCTGTGCGATCCACAAGCATCAGATCATAGGAGACGACAAGGCTGGTGAGATCATTGACGTACTGACTCTGGATCCCATTCCGGATGATGACCGTGAGTATGAGAAATACCGGGAACATATGATGATCTATACGGAACTTCTGAATATCAGCATGGTCGTGGGAGTCAGATGGGAAATTTCTCCCTGGCGGTATCTGTACTGGCTTTTCCGCTATACCTTCTGCGGAAAGGACAGAACCTTAAAGAAATTGGAGAAGATCATGTTTTCTTATAAAGAAGAGGAGTGCAGCCGCTATGCCATGCGATGGGGAGGCTGCCCGTTTCTTTTTGACAAGGATATGATGTTCCCTGTAAAATATATGGACTTCGAGGGCGAAAAGGTTATGATCCCTCACAGGACCAGCGATTATCTGATCTGGCATTACGGGGACGAATGGTCCTATATACCGCCTCATGGGGAAAGAGAATCTCATGAGTCTGTTGATGTTCCGGGCGCCAGCTATCAGGAGGTGCGGGATGAATATATGCCAAGGATCGACAAAAAACGTATCCGCAGACAGATGCTTTTCCGCAAATTCTACTGCCTTCTTATGGCAAAGGGAGACCATAAACAGGATGACAGACGAAGAAGGATCAAAGCCGGTGTTGTAGCCCGGGATGTGTCTGCCCGACTGATGAGATCCGAAAAAACAGCGGAGACCCTGCTGAAAGAGAGAAGATATGATGTGCTTGGTGAGATCTTTGAGGAGTATTACCGTGTACAGCTCAGCATGGAGTTTATCGGGCGTGAGGATTTTAAGGGGATCCGTCCGTTCTATCATCCGGTCCTGATCCCGCTGGAGGATGAGGCTTTTCAGGCGGCCATGCTGACACTGATTTATCAGGAGCGTGTTTCCAAGGCATACCGTATGTACGAGGTACGTAAGAAAATGGATCATCTTACTCCGGAAATGGAGCAGACAGTGGAGGATATCCGACGTTTCCGAAAAGCAGCCAGCCACTATGAATTTAAAGAAATGCAGGAAGCAGAGGCGATTGTGGATGATCTTCTCAGAAAATATCCGGATGCTCCGGGATTCCTGAAATTTAAATGCCGGTTTGTGATGGAGCGCCTGGAAGGACCGCAGAATGCGTCAGAAGCGGAGAAATTTCTGTCTTACTGCCTGAGAGTATTTCCCCAGGATGGATATTTTATGAAATATAAGGGGGATCTTCTCTGGAAAAAGGGCCTCCGGAACGAAGCAATGGCAGAGTATCTGAAAGCCAGAGAATGCACCAATAATGGCATTGTGCAGCTGGAACTGGATAAATTCCTGAAAAAACAGAAGTCCCAGGCGATCCGGGACTGTCGGGATCTGCTTGTAAGCCAGAGAAGATCAGAAGCACTCTCTCTGATGGAATTTTGGAGCAGACTGATGCCGGAGGATGAGGAGATCAGAGGCGCTCTTTATCTTGCGAAGGTATATTCCGTCCGTACAAAAGGGGAGCTGGAAGAGCTGGTGAGAGAGCTTTGCAAAGAACTGGGGATCACCGGTAATTCTCCAAGGGAGGGAACCCTTGAGGAGCCGGTGTACAAAGAGGCACTTACCTGTGCATGGCAGAGATTCGGCTATCCCAAAGCACTGGCAGAGGGCCGTACCAGGATCCTGTGCAGTGAGGAAGAGGGCGAGATGGAATATCTGGCAGAGGAGATCCGCAGCTTTCTGGTCCATAAGGAATGGCAGGGAGAGGTATACAAGCTTCTGGGAGATATCCGGAAGAAACAGGGGCGTACCCGGGAAGCCTTCGAAAATTATTTCCTGGCATTGGATCATGAGCCGCATCCCTATATAAAAAATGAGCTTTCCAGGATCTTCCTGGAGGATCTTTACGATGGAAGCCGGCGTACCGGATTTTTCGCAAAGAAGGCAGACGTGACAGAATTTCTGAACAGCTGGCTGGATAAGTATAAAAGTCAGGAGGAGCTTCAGGAGCTTCTGAAGCGGATCCTGTAATGACAGATCAACAGAAACGAGGCAGAGTGTATTGAACAGAGAACAGCAGAAAGTACTGGAACTTCTAAAAGAAATAGATACCATATGCAGAAAAAATAAGATCACATATTATCTTTCTCCGTATCTTACCCTCTGTGCGGTAACGGAGCGCCCTTTTCCCATGAATCCGGCAAGCAATGATATTTATATGAAGACCGGTGATATGGCCCGGTTTAAAAATATCTTTGATGAAGAACCGGAGCTGCGCAGAACTCTGGAATCTATGGAGAATAACAGCCGTTTCCCCGGATTTTTTCTGCGTTATACAGATAAAGATACATTGTTTTATAAGCTGGACGAGTACGGAAAATACAAACATCCCGGACTGGGGATCAATATCCTTCCGCTGCAGTGTGAATATGGCCCAAAGGGAAAATATCTCTGGAACCGTATGCGCGAAGAGGGATGGAAAAGGATCTACGGAAAAAAAGGCAAGTGGCGAAACCGGCGTGAGCTGGGATGTATCTGGATGGTGCGAGTCCTTTCCCTTTGCGGACGAGGCTGGCTGGCAAAGAGCATATTCCGGGATCTGCTCCGGCAGCCGCAGGATGGCGCAAAAACATATGTACTCCGATATTTTGACCAGAATCTTTATTTTCCTGCGCATATTTTTGAAAATCCCGGGGAGGCAATGCTTGGAGGAGAATCCTTTATGGTCCCGGGAAACACAGACAGCTATCTCACCCGGGCCTACGGCAAAAATTATCGAAATAAGTCAATGGAAAACTATGTTCCCGGCTCGCTGGTGGTGTGCAGCACACTGATCCCATGCGAGGAATTTCTGCAGCAGTCAAAGGAACTGAAGAAATTTGCTTCTGTCAGGAAGAAAAGGGAAAAGCGCAGGCAGTTTGGAATGAATTACCGGGAATATCTTGCACAGTGCTGGGATTATGCAAAATTCTGCGGGGAAAAATATACCTGTGCACTGGCTTATCGCAAAAAGCTCAGCTATATCCGGAATCTCTTCAAAAATGAAGATTATGTGGAACTGGAAAAAGCATTTGCAGGATATACCAGGATGAATGATCGCTGCCTGAAATATGAAGAAGCATTTGAAACAGATCCGGAGGTTTTTGACCTGTATCTTAAGTATCTGGAAAAAACAGGAAGGATCTCGTATATGGAGAAGGTAAAAAAATATGTCTAAGGTCAAGCTTACAGATTATGTTGTGGAATTTTTGCAGAAAAAAGGGATCCATGATTTCTTTGGATACCAGGGAACCATGATCGCACATCTGGTAGATTCCATTGAGAAGAATCCCCATGCAAGAAGTCATTCCAGCTATCATGAGCAGGGAGCTGCTTTTGCCGCCTGTGGTTATGCTCAGGCAAAGAATGCCTGCGGCTGTGCCTATGCCACCAGTGGTCCGGGAGCTGCCAATCTGCTTTCCGGTGTGGCAGATGCGTATTTCGATTCTCTTCCGGTGATCTTTATCACCGGACAGCTGAATACCTATGAATATTCCGGTATTACAGGCCTTCGTCAGCAAGGCTTTCAGGAGATCGATATGGTTTCCATGGCAAAGCCGGTAACCAAGTATGCGGTGCAGGTCCGTGATCCGAAAAATATCGTTCGTGAACTGAATCTTGCATGGCAGATCGCCAATACAGGACGGAAGGGGCCGGTTCTTATCGATCTTCCCATGAACGTGCAGAGAGGCGAGGTGGAAGATCCGGCTTATGATATGGAATTTTCCGAGGAAGAGATCGAGACAGCTGTATATGGAAAAAATGATCCGGAAAACGGGGCAGCCTTTTATAGGGATGCAGTTGCAAAGGCGGATTCTTCTGATGGAGCAGAGGCGGCAGAATATATTCTGAATAAGATCAGGACTGCAAAACGGCCGGTATTTATGATCGGTCACGGAGCTTCCGGAGAAGCAGAAAAAATGCTCACAGATCTGGCGCGTGCCCATCACATTCCGGTGATCACAAGTGTACTTGCACGTTCCGCACTGAGCTTTGATGATCCTCTGAACTTCGGGTGCATCGGAGGTGCCTACGGACACCGGTATGCAAATATGATCGCCAATGCAAAAAGCGACCTTCTGCTCTGCTTTGGAATTTCCCTGTGTACCCGTCAGATTGGTACTAAGGTTCATGAGTTTGCGAAGAATGCCGAAATCATCCGTGTGGATATTGATCCTTATAATCTTCAAAGAGAGATCCATGCGGGAAGAGAAGGTGAGAAATGCTTTTGCGTCAGCGCAGAGACTGTGGTGCGTAAGCTGA
Organism: Blautia massiliensis (ex Durand et al. 2017); assembly: GCF_001487165.1. GTDB lineage: Bacteria > Bacillota > Clostridia > Lachnospirales > Lachnospiraceae > Blautia_A > Blautia_A fusiformis. The sequence continues at coordinate 2,370,937 of NZ_LN913006.1, read as the reverse complement.
CAGAGCAGCAGGCACAGATCGGTTCCTATGAGGAATGGCTTGCTGTCTGCCAGAAGATCCGTAAGGAACTCTGGAAAGTGGACGATGAGACACCGCAGCGTTATCCGAACCGCATGATCGCATACTTGAGTGATCAGCTTTCCGATACCGGAGCGGTTGCTGTGGATGTGGGACAGCATATGGTATGGAGCTATCAGTCCTTCCACAATCAGCAGGGGCAGAAGACACTTTTTTCCGGCGGACATGGTGCTATGGGATATGCACTTCCGGCGGCTATCGGAGCTTATTATGCTACCGGCAAGCCGGTGGCATGTATCTGTGGAGACGGAGCCTTCCAGATGAATATCCAGGAGCTGCAGTGGGTGAAGCGCGAGAATATCCCGGTGAAGATGATCGTAATGAATAATGAGGCGCTGGGAATGATCCGTCATCTTCAGAGAGATTATTTTGACTGTGTATATGCGGATACCTCCGATGGCAGCGGATTCTCATCCTGCGATTTTACAGATGTGGCGCAGGCCTACGGAATTCCTGCAAAGCGCATCCAGGGAGAAGACGTAGAAAAATATGCCGGTGGATTCCTGGAGCAGAACGGGCCGGAGCTTCTGGAGATCATGCTGGAGCATGGAACCTACGCATACCCGAAGACCTGTCTGGGTGAGCCGATCCACAATCAGCAGCCTTATATACCGAAACCGATATTTGATGAACTGATGGAGCTGTAAAATGGGAAAAATAACTGTGATCACAGGCGGTACCTCCGGAATCGGAAGAGGAATCGCCGAAAAGATCCTGGCAGAGTCGGCAAAAACTGACAGGATCTTCGTAACATATGGACATGATGAGAAGAAGGCACTGTCGTTTCAGGAGAGCCTTCCTGAGGAAAAAAGATCTCAGGTGACTTTGATAAAGGCAGATATGTCTTCCTATGAAGAGATGATGGTTTTTGTGGAGAAGCTGAAAAAGCAGACAGACCATATTGACTGGCTTGTAAGCAATGCCGGCATCAGTACCTACGCAAAATATGAAGACTACAGCTTTGAGGAGTGGACACGGATCGTAAACACCAATCTTTCCGTACCTGTATTTATGGTCAAAGAGCTGAGATCCATGATGGTAGAGGGCGGCAGTGTGCTCTTTACCGGTTCCTATGCAGGACAGCAGGCGTATTCTTCCTCCCTTGTATATGGAGTCACCAAGGCAGCCATCCATTTCCTGACAAGATCCCTGGTAAAGGAATTTGAGCCAAAGGGCATCACAGTCAACGCTATTGCACCTGGCTTCATCGAAACTCCGTGGCACAGCGCCCGCACCCAGGAGAGCTATGACCGTATCAACCGGAAGATCGCACTCCACAGGTTTGGAACTGTGGAGGAAGTGGCGGATATGGCTTATGCAGTACTGTCTAACGGATATATGAACGGCAGTGTGGTGGATATTCACGGTGGTTATGACTACTTTTAACCGCTTGCCTATCAGTTGAAAGTGCGCAGGAAGACAGAAGAAGACATGTTGTGCCTGCACATAAGGGTCTTCTTCTGTCTTCCTGTACAGGGGCGACGTCCCGAAAACGAAATGCAGCGAAGCAGAATCGGGTTTGCGCACTTGAGACGTCCGTACGGAATCTGTGAAATTCTTTATATTTAAGCGAAAAAGGCTTGACTTGCACACCTGCTCTGTGATAAAATTGACGAGCGACATGGAAGTTAGGTCTTTTTTTTATGCCCGAAAATGACGACGGATATACGTTCCGGGCGGCATAGAAGACCATGCAAATGAAAACACTGGAGGTGGAAGTTGTGCGCGTTAAGATTACATTAGCATGCACCGAGTGCAAGCAGCGTAACTACAATATGACGAAGGAGAAAAAGAACCATCCTGAGAGAATGGAGACCAAGAAATATTGTAAGTTCTGTCATACACACACTCTGCACAAGGAAACAAAGTAATCACAGAGATTTGTGAGGTTATGCTATGGAAAAACAGAAATCTGAGGATAAGCCGCAGAAGAAAAGTTGGTTTCAGGGACTTCAGTCAGAATTTGAGAAGATTGTCTGGACAGACCGTCCCACACTGGCAAAGCAGACTGTTGTGGTCGTGATCATCACGATCATCCTGGCAGTGGTTATCAGTGTAATGGATTCCGGAATTCTGGAATGCATTAATTTCTTAATGAAGTAAGGACAAGGTGATTATATGTCAGAAGCAGCAAAATGGTACGTTGTCCATACCTATTCCGGGTATGAGAACAAGGTAAAAGCCAACATTGAAAAGACGATCGAGAACAGACACCTGGAAGACCAGATCCTGGAGGTACGTGTTCCGCTGCAGGATGTAGTGGAGATGAAGAACGGAACCTCAAGACAGGTTCAGAAAAAGATGTTTCCAGGCTATGTGCTTCTCAATATGGTGATGAATGACGATACCTGGTACGTTGTCCGTAATACCCGCGGTGTTACAGGATTCGTAGGACCGGGATCAAAGCCTGTGCCTCTTACAGAAGAGGAAATGATGCCGCTTGGTATCCAGAAACCGGATATCGAAGTGGACTTCGCAGAGGGCGACATGGTAGTCGTTACCGGTGGTGCATGGAAAGATACCGCAGGTGTGATCACAGGTATCAACATGCAGAAACAGACGGTAACGATCAATGTTGAGCTTTTCGGTCGTGAAACACCGGTAGAAATAAGTTTCACAGAAATCAAAAAAGCTGAGTAATTCAAAAACAAGGTAACAGCAAGTGGGAGGGACACACCCCCGCCAATACCACATAGGAGGTGCCGAAAATGGCAAAGAAAGTAACAGGATATATCAAATTACAGATTCCGGCTGGTAAAGCAACTCCAGCACCACCTGTAGGTCCGGCTCTTGGACAGCATGGTGTAAACATCGTACAGTTTACTAAGGAGTTCAACGCAAGAACAGCTGATCAGGGAGATCTTATCATCCCGGTTGTCATCACTGTTTACGCTGACAGAAGTTTCAGCTTCATAACCAAGACTCCGCCGGCAGCAGTTCTTCTTAAGAAAGCTGCAAACATCAAATCTGGTTCCGGTACACCGAACAAGACCAAAGTAGCTAAAGTTACTAAGGCACAGGTTCAGGAGATCGCTGAGCTGAAGATGAAAGACCTCAACGCAGCATCCATCGAGGCTGCTATGAGCATGATCGCCGGTACAGCAAGAAGTATGGGAATCGAAGTCGTAGACTAATAAATACCGAAGCTTAAGTTCGGGGTTCCCGTAGAAAAAGTGAAATTTTCAAGTGGGAGGGCTTTTCCCCGCAAATACCACAGGAGGTTATAGAAATGAAACGAGGAAAGAAATATGTGGAAGCTGCGAAAGCAGTAGACCGCGCAACATTATATGATGCACCAGAGGCTATCAGCCTTGTTAAAAAAGCAGCTGTAGCTAAGTTCGACGAGACCATCGAAGTTCACATCCGTACAGGCTGCGATGGACGTCACGCAGATCAGCAGATCCGTGGAGCAGTTGTTCTGCCACACGGAACAGGTAAAAAAGTTCGTGTACTTGTATTTGCTAAAGATGCTAAGGCAGAAGAGGCAAAGGCAGCAGGAGCAGACTTCGTAGGAGCTGAGGACCTCATTCCGAAGATCCAGAACGAGGGATGGCTTGACTTTGACGTTGTAGTTGCAACACCGGATATGATGGGCGTTGTAGGTCGTCTTGGTCGTGTACTTGGACCGAAAGGTTTAATGCCAAACCCGAAAGCTGGTACTGTAACAATGGACGTAACAAAAGCTGTTAACGACATTAAAGCAGGTAAGATCGAGTATCGTCTTGACAAATCCAACATCATCCATGTTCCGATCGGAAAGGCTTCCTTTACCGAGGAGCAGTTAAGCGACAACTTCCAGACGCTTATGGGAGCTATCACAAAGGCTAGACCTAGCACACTGAAAGGTCAGTATCTGAAGAGCGTTACAATCGCTCCGACAATGGGACCTGGTGTTAAGCTTAACCCGATTAAATTAGCTCAGTAATAAATTTTAAATACCCTGTACAGAGGAAACTTTGTATGGGGTATTTTTTTATACATTTATACACCTTGATTTTTGGGGGCAAAAATCCTACAATAAGGCACAAACAGAGTTGTAACAGACCGAAAGCTCATCAGAGCTTTTTCATATAGATTTTACAGAAGAAAATAATAATCATGTTAATATAAAAAAGATGGGGAAAACGTTTCTGTAAGTAAAACTTACAGATGAATTTGTCGGAACAGGGAGTATAAATTGAGATCAAAAAAGCGTAAAGCGAAGAAAATAAAAAAACAGGTAAACAAAATAAAAATGATACTCTGCCTGGTGGTAGAGGCTATCGTGATCCTGACACTTGTAGTGATCATCGGCTGGAATAAAGGGGTAGGTGACTGGATGGAGTCTCTGCAGAGACCGGTTGTCCGTAAGCTTGAGATGAGCGGTATCAACAGTCCCTACGCAGTGCTGATGCAGGTAAAAGGCGGAAAGATCATCGGAAATATGAAGGGCGATGAGAAGATCTATCCGGCTTCCATGACGAAGATCATGACGGTGATCGTGGCTATTGAGAACCTGGATGATCTGGATCAGGAGATCACTCTGACCCAGGAAATGTTCCAGGGGCTTTATGAGCAGGATGCCACCCAGGCAGGCTTTCAGCCCGGTGAGACCGTGCGGGCCATCGACCTTCTTTATGGTGCCATGCTGCCATCCGGTGCGGAGTGTTGTATCGCACTGGCGGATACCGTAGGCGGTTCCAGGGATGGATTTGTGGAGCTGATGAATAAGAAGGCACAGAGGATTGGAATGAATGATACACATTTCTGTGATACGACAGGGCTTCATGATCCGGATCATTACAGTACAGTGAGAGATATTGCGGTGCTGCTCAGGTATGCGCTTCGGAACGATACGTTCAGAGAGATCATTGAGAGTCCGCGGCATTCTACAGGAGTGACGAATATCCATCCCAGCGGGATCACATATTACAGTACCATGTTCAAAAATCTTTCTGACCCTTCCGTTACCGGCGGCAAGATCCTGGGCGGCAAGACAGGATATACCAGCGAGGCGGGTCTGTGTCTTGCAAGCTTTGCAGAGGTCTACGACAGGGAATACATACTGGTAACGGCAGGCGCATCGGGAAATACCGGAAGCCCACTCCATGTGGAGGATGCGGTGACGATCTATAACCGCCTTGGAAAGGCCATTGAGGCACAGATGACAGGCAGTGATGGATCGGAGTCTTGAAAAGATAAAGGATAAATTTTGTGTATCGCGAAGCGTGTTGCAGAGAACGGAGTGAACAGTAATATTTTTGGATAAATAAACACTGGCACAGAGGTGTATGCTGCTGTATTGGTAGCATAACACTTCTGTGCCGTTTTTTTGATTCTTCAAAATGAAATCGTATAGCGGGAACCTGCAATGTATTCACGGCTGATGTAAAGCGGTTTTCCATCAGGAGCTTCCATATAGGAATCCAGGATCAGCACGGGATCGCCGGAAGACAGACGCAAAGTTTTTGCCATATCCGGGGAGGCTGCAGTAACAGAAATAGTGCTGCGGCTGGATTCTGCGATCGTACAGCGGTAGGTGTTTTTGATATATTCAAAAAAAGAACCGTTTTCTACAGCGTTCGGATCAAAATCCGGGAAAAGCCGTGGGGGGAGCCAGGTGTGAACATCAATAACCGGAATACTGTCAGCCAGAAGAAGACGTTCCAGGAAAAAAACTTCCTCATCCGAAGTAAGCTGCAGAAAATCAGAGGTTACGCTGTTCGCAGGTTTTTTGCAGAAGGACAGTACGTGAGATTCCGGAATACGGTTATTCTGACGGCAGGATTCGGAAAAGCTCATATTTTTCTGGGATTCAAATTTCCGGAAGATCATGGGGGATTTTACAAAGGTTCCTTTTCCCTGATGCTTGATAAGATAGCCCTGCGTGCAAAGCTCCTCCACGGTACGTCGGACAGTGATCCGGCTGACATGGTAAAGATCGGCAAGCTCCGGCTCAGTGGGGATTTTTTCTCCGGGCTTATAAGTACCGTTTTTGATCTGCTGGGTGATGATATCCATAAGCTGCTTGTAAAGCGGCTGGATCGAATTTTTATTTAACATGAAAATATCCTTTCTGAGGTTGTTCATAAAAGATATTTTACTATAGTGCGGATGTATTTGTCCAGTAATGGACAAACCTCTGCAGTGCGTCAGAAAGTATATTGGATGAATAATTAATCATAAATCATGAATATACTCTTTACTATAACGTTATAATATGTTATATTCTTCAAAAAGGTAAAATGCAAAAGTACAAGAAGGAGAAATTCATCTGAAAATCCGAAAAAACCTGTATTTTCAATGGATTCAGAGGATTCTCAGACGAATTTCCACGAAAACCGGAGGATGAAAATGGACGCAGTAAAAATCGTAAATAAGATCAACAAAGAGCATGGAACAATCAAAAATGTGTATTTTCTTGCATGCGGAGGATCTCTTGTGGATCTGTATCCGGGATATTATTTTGTCCGTGCGGAATCCGCAGTGATGGATGCACAGTGGATCCCTGCAAGAGAGTTTGCACTGACACCGCCGAAGAAGCTGGGAAAAGACAGTCTTCTGATCATCTGCTCCCACAGTGGCAAGACAAAGGAGTGTCTGGAGGCAGCAAAAACAGGAATGGATGCAGGTGCGGCTGTTGTTACAATGACACATGCGCCAGGTTCCCCATGTGATACCGATAAATGGATCTCCGTTGTATACGACTGGGCACCGGGGGTAAAGGAAGCAGAGAAGCCTCAGGGAATCGTACTTCGTATTCTTAATGAGCTGATGAAGGTACAGGAGCCGGAATATAAGCTTTACGATAAGATCGTGGAAGGCTTTGAAAAGATCGATGATGTTATTGCAGCTGCAGTGAAGGATCAGCAGAATGCAGCATGGCTTTTTGCAGAAAAATATTCAGAGGAACCGAACCTTTATATCATGGCATCGGGAGCTTCCTATTCTCAGGCATATGGCTTTGCGATCTGCTCACTTCAGGAAATGCAGTGGATGGACTGCGGTTATCTGAACAGTGCGGAATATTTCCATGGACCGTTTGAGGTAACGGATGAGGATCATCTTTATATCCTTATGATGAGCCGGGGCAGAAACCGTATGATGGATGCGCGTGTGCTGACTTTCCTTGAAAAATACGGAAAGAAATACGAAGTGATTGATGCAGATAAGCTTGGTATGGAAGCAATTGATGACAGCTGTGTGGAATATTTTACCCCGATGCTGTTCTACACTATGACGACCGTTTACCGTACCGCTCTCCAGGATAAACGCCGTCATCCGCTGGATATGAGAAGATATATGGGCGTTGTAGAGTACTAAAGGTGCTGCTGTGCCTGTGCACAGAGAAAGGGAAAATATGAGTAAATACAGTACAAAGCTTCTTGGCTTCGGAGACAATGTAGTGGATATCTATGATCATCTGAAAACCATGTATCCAGGCGGAAACTGCGTAAACGTCAGTGTTTACGGAAAGATGGCCGGATGTGAAAAAACAGCGTATATGGGATATTTCGGAGATGACGACAGAGCAGAACTGATCATGGATACACTGGAAAAAATCGGCGTGGAAACCGTAAAGTGCAGACAGATGCACGGCGAGAACGGTTATTCCAGGATCACATTAAAAGACGGAGACCGTGAGTTCCTGGATTTTAATGATGGTGGTATCCGTGGAAAAACACCGTATATCCTTGATCGTTTTGATCTGGAATATATGAAAGGCTTTGATGTGGTACATAGCGGAAATTACTCTTTTACGGAGGAAGAGCTGCATAAGATCAAAGAGGCGGGAATTCCGGTTTCTTTTGACTTTTCTGATGATTCCACAGAGGAATATTATGAAAAAACAGCACCGGAGGTTACTTACGCATTTTGCTCCTTTGACGGAACCGACCAGGAGGCAGAAGAGCATCTGAAAAAGATCATCTCCATGGGGCCGAAGCTTGCCATGGCCTCCAGAGGAGCCAGGGGCTGCATTCTTTATGACGGAAGGAATTTTTACCGACAGCCGGCAGCGCCGCTTACGGAAGTAAAAGATACTCTTGGCGCCGGGGATTCACTGATCGCATCTTTCCTTACCGGGTATATCGGAAGAATGAAAAACGGCATGGCGGAGGAAACCGCGATCTGTGAAAGTCTTGAAGAGGCAGCTGCTTTTGCAGCGGGCATCTGTGGCATGGAAGGTGCTTTTGGCTACGGAAAAAAATATGAATAGCAGGAGGGGAAAATAATGGGACGCAATGGAAAAAGCAGAGCTCTTATCTGTTTTGTACTGTGTATGATCATGGCTTTGCCGGTGTATTTCAGCAGTGCAGTGGCAGTAAAAGCGGCAGAACAGCAGACCATCGTCATAGGAACGAACGCAGAGTATTCACCGTTTGAATACCTGGATGATAATGGAAATATTACAGGTTTTGATTACGATCTTCTGGAGGCAATCGCCAAGGAAGAAAACGTAAAGCTGGTATGGAAGGATATGCCCTTTGATTCCCTGATGGGTTCCATGGAGGCTGGTGATGTACAGGTGATCGCAGCCGGGATCGGACCTACGGAGGATCGTAAAAAAAGCGTTGATTTTTCCGATGTTTATTACACCGGTACACAGTGCATCATCAGCCGTAAGGATAATCCGATCAAGGATTTTGAGGAGATGTCCGGAAAAACCGTTGCAGTTCTGGAGGGTGCACAGAGTGATATGATCGCATCCGGCGAGACTACTGATTACGGTGAAGTTAAGGATGCCAAAGTAAAAAGATTTAAAAACGCTTCCAGTGCAGTCATGGAGCTGAAAAACGGTGGAGCAGATGCAGTTCTGATCGACAATATCATGGCTGAGATCTACTGCAAACAGAACTCAGACCTGCAGTATGAGTCCGTGCCAAGTACAGCAGAGGATACGGTTTTCTGCATTGAAAAAGGAAACACAGAGCTTGTCCAGATCATCAATGACGGGCTTGCAAAAGTAAAAAAATCCGGGGAATATGATGATCTTTATCAGAAGTATTTTGTGGACACACTTGAAAACAGCGAGGATGTGACAGATGTAGCAGCAACTGATGGTTTTCTGGGACTTTTAAGCTTTATTTTCCTTCAGGATAATCGTTGGAAGTTTTATATTAACGGTCTTGGGATTACGCTGATCGTTTCCCTTTTGTCAGTGATCGTAGGTATCCTGATCGGTCTTGTAGTGGCATTGGTACGTCTTGGAGCTGCGAAAAAAGGCAGAAGAACCATTCTTTCCACGATCGCGGATATTTATGTTGATGTGATCCGTGGAACACCGTCAGTCCTTCAGCTGATGATCATCTATTTTGCAGTGTTCCACAGCAGGCTGGGATATGTGGCAGCAGTGGTCAGCTTCGGTATCAACAGCGGTGCATATGTTTCCGAGGTTATCCGCGGAGGTATTTTATCTGTAGACAAGGGGCAGAGCGAGGCTGGTCGTTCTCTGGGCCTTGGGTATAAGGATACCATGCGTTTCATTATCATTCCGCAGGCTGTAAAAACCATCCTTCCGGCAATGGGTAATGAGTTTATCCAGCTGATCAAGGAGACTTCTATTTTGGGCTATGTGGGTATCATGGATCTGACAAAAGCGGCAAGCTATGTTTCTTCCCGTACTTATCAGATGTTCATACCGCTGATCGTTGCAGGTATCATGTATTATCTGATCGTGAAGTGCCTGAGCCTTCTGCTGAAGAGATTTGAAAGGAGACTGAGAGAAAGTGATTGATGTTAAAAATCTGAAAAAGTCCTTCGGGGACGTACACGTATTAAAGGGAATCACAACTCACGTAAACAAGGGTGAGTGTATCTGCATCATCGGTCCGTCCGGCTCCGGAAAATCTACATTTCTGCGCTGTCTGAACCTTCTGGAAAAACCGGAGGAAGGCGAGATCACCGTAAACGGACAGCAGCTTCTGGATCCGAAGCTGGATGTAGATAAATTCAGGGAAAATGTGGGAATGGTTTTTCAGCATTTTAATCTGTTTCCAAATATGACAGTATTGAAAAATATCACCCTTGCGCCGGTGCGCCTTGGCAAATGGAATGTAGCGGAAGCTGATCAGAAGGCGAGGGCTCTTTTGAAAAGAGTCGGACTTGAAGAAAAAGCTGATGTCTATCCAGGAAAGCTTTCAGGCGGACAGAAGCAGAGGGTTGCCATTGCCAGAGCCCTTGCAATGAATCCCCAGGTGCTTCTGTTCGACGAGCCGACATCAGCTCTTGATCCGGAGATGGTCGGAGAGGTTCTTGAGGTTATGAAGGAGCTTGCAAAAGAAGGCATGACCATGCTGGTGGTTACCCATGAGATGGGATTTGCAAGGGAGGTCAGCGACAGAGTGCTCTTTATGGATGATGGGGTGATTCTTGAGGATAGAAATCNACTGCAGTATGACAGAACTGTGGGGACACGTAAGGAGAGCGGGAGCCGGGAATGGAAAGCCCGGTACAAGCGAGGTACCAGTCACATAGGAAAATCCGTGTGGCAATGGGAAGACGTGATGTGGAGCGAAGATTAGTAGCGAAGCCCGTGAGCCATGCGTCAAGAAAAGCCGCTATTGTTTNACTGCAGTATGACAGAACTGTGGGGACACGTAAGGAGAGCGGGAGCCGGGAATGGAAAGCCCGGTACAAGCGAGGTACCAGTATGGTAGGAAAATCCGCCATGCAATGGGAAGACGTGATGTGGAGCGAAGATTAGTAGCGAAGCCCGTGAGCCATGCGTCAAGAAAAGCCGCTATCGTTCATATTGTACCCGTACCGTAAACCGACACAGGTGGATGAGGAGAGAATCCTAAGGCCGGCGGAAGAAGTATTGCCAAGGAACTCGGCAAAATGGCCCCGTAACTTAGGGAGAAGGGGTGCCTGCGAGAGCAGGCCGCAGAGAATAGGCTCAAGCAACTGTTTAGCAAAAACACAGGTCTATGCGAAACCGAAAGGTGAGGTATATGGGCTGACGCCTGCCCGGTGCTGGAAGGTTAAGAGGAGAGGTTAGCGGTAACGCGAAGCTTTGAATTTAAGCCCCAGTAAACGGCGGCCGTAACTATAACGGTCCTAAGGTAGCGAAATTCCTTGTCGGGTAAGTTCCGACCCGCACGAAAGGCGTAATGATTTGAGCGCTGTCTCGGCAATACATCCGGTGAAATTGAAGTGCCAGTGAAGATGCTGGCTACCCGCGCCAGGACGGAAAGACCCCATGGAGCTTTACTCCAGTTTGGCACTGGGGTCCGGTGTTGCATGTACAGGATAGGTGGGAGGCTGAGAAACGGTAGCGTCAGTTGCCGCGGAGCCGCTGTTGGGATACCACCCTTGTGATATTGGGCTTCTAACCAGCCGCCGTAATCCGGCGGTGGGACAATGCCAGGCGGGGAGTTTGACTGGGGCGGTCGCCTCCGAAAGGGTATCGGAGGCGCCCAAAGGTTCCCTCAGAATGGACGGAAACCATTCGAAGAGTGCAAAGGCAGAAGGGAGCTTGACTGCGACACCGACGGGTGGAGCAGGTACGAAAGTAGGGCTTAGTGATCCGGTGGTATTAAGTGGGAATGCCATCGCTCAACGGATAAAAGCTACCCTGGGGATAACAGGCTTATCACTCCCAAGAGTTCACATCGACGGAGTGGTTTGGCACCTCGATGTCGGCTCATCGCATCCTGGGGCTGTAGTAGGTCCCAAGGGTTGGGCTGTTCGCCCATTAAAGCGGTACGCGAGCTGGGTTCAGAACGTCGTGAGACAGTTCGGTCCCTATCCGGCGTGGGCGTAGGATATCTGAGAGGAGCTGTCCTTAGTACGAGAGGACCGGGATGGACGGACCGCTGGTGGACCGGTTGGCTTGCCAAAGCCATGGCCGGGTAGCCAAGTCCGGAAGGGATAAACGCTGAAGGCATCTAAGCGTGAAGCCCCCCTCAAGATGAGATATCCCATTCTTATGAAGTAAACCCCCTTGAAGACGACGAGGTAGATAGGGCAGAGGTGGAAGTGTGGTAACACATGGAGCTGACTGTTACTAATCGGGTGAGGGCTTGACCAAGAAACGCAGGTTAAGAATTGATTCAAAAAAGATTAACGATCATCAACAGAACATGTATGTAGTTTTGAATATACAATCGTAAAAAGTGGCTTAAACAGCCACTTTTTTTGTGCTATAATAAAGAAATATTTTATCATCAATTTCCCTGTCAACTGAAAAAAGTTTCCCTATCTACAGCCCATAGTAAAACGAAAGGATTTATTTATGAAAACACTATACGTATCAGATCTCGACGGAACTCTTTTGCGAAAAAATGAAACTCTATCTTCATATACAATAAAAACAATCAATGCTTTAACTTCTTCAGGCATGTTATTTTCCTATGCAACAGCTCGTTCCTTAAATACGGCAAAAAAAGTAACAGAAGGCCTTAACACACACTTACCTCTTATTATATACAATGGGGCATTTGTGAAAGATAATATAACAGAGGAAATCCTTATTGCCAATTATTTTGAAGAGGATATATATGAGGTATTGAGGGATCTTTTTGCACACGAAATATATCCGATCATATATTCATATCAGGATAATGTTGAAAAGTTTTCTTATATAGCGGCAAAGGCAACAAGTGGAATGCAGGCATTTTTAAACAGCAGGAAAGGTGACAAACGTACGAATATTGTAACTACAGAGTCTGAATTGATGTATGGAGATCTTTTTTATATCACCTGCATTGATAAGCCGGAGAAGCTGGAACCATTTTATCATAAATATAAAAATAAATATCATGTTGTTTATCAGCAAGATATCTATACAGGAGAGCAGTGGCTGGAGATCATGCCGCAAAAAGCATCCAAAGCGCAGGCTGCTTTGCAGCTAAAACAAAAACTGGAATGTGACAGATTAGTTGTTTTTGGTGATGGAAAAAATGATATTGATATGTTTAAAATAGCGGATGAAGCCTATGCAGTGGAAAATGCAGTGAGTGAACTGAAAGCTGTGGCAACCGGGATCATCGGTTCCAATGAAAACGACGGAGTAGCGAAATATCTCCAGAAAATATCTATTTCCAAATCAACTGTTTTATGATATCATATAGCTTAACCTGCGGAAAATGGAGGTTATAAGACATGAATCATATTGAAGAAAAGATCATTCAGACTATAGATGAACACAGAGATGAGATCATAGCCTTTGCGAAGGATATCCAGAGCCATCCGGAACCAGGGTTTTATGAGGAGAGAACAGCCGCACACGTAGCGGCTTTTTTGCGTGGCCTGGGACTTCGTGTGCATGGAGGACTTGCACGCACAGGGGTTCGCGCTGAGTGGATGGAACAGGACGGACCGAACATTACGATTATCGGAGAACTTGACGCCATCGGATGTAAGTCGCATCCGATGGCTGATCCCGCCAACGGGACAGCACATGCATGCGGACACCACGCACAGATTGCAGCCATGATCGGCGCAGCATTGGCACTGACCAATGAGGAGGTTCAAGCCTCTCTGTCTGGGTCCGTATCTTTTTTTGCCGTTCCGGCGGAAGAATACATTGATGCAGATAAACGTGCACGGCTTCGTAAAGAAGGAATCGGCTTTCCTGCATCCGGAAAAAGCGAGCTGATCCGTCTTGGAGAATTTGACTATTCTAATATTATTATGACAACACATGTGCACATGATGCCGGTGGAGGAAGACTTCTACCTGGGAAATGCAGCTTGTAACGGATTTTCCGCAGAACGAGTGACAGTAAGAGGAAAAGCCGCACATGCAGCCATTGATCCATGGGATGGTGTCAATGCATTAAGTATTACTTCCAGTGCCATTCAGATGATGGGACTGATGAGGGAAACGTTCCGGGAGGAAGACCATGTGCGTCTTCACAACGTGATCCGAAAAGCCGGGGATGTGATCAATGCAGTTCCGGACGAAGCGGTGATCGAAACAAAAGTCCGTGCAGCGTCTCTGGATGCGATCCGGGCAACACAGGAAAAAATGGACCGTGCCTATGACGGAGCTGCCTATGCATTCGGTGGTACGATCGAAAGAGAACCGCTTCAGGGATATATGCCGATCCTGCACAGAGGTGCGGATAAAGTGATGGAAGAATCTGTAAAGCTTCTGGACGCTACGTACCGGTGCTCAAAGCCGGCAGATTTTAACAACGCCTGTACCGACGTAGGAGACCTGACCCATCTGTTTCCAGTGCTGAATTTTACATTCGGAGGATTTGCGGGAAAACTCCACGGAGCAGATTTTAAGATCATGGATGAAGAACTGGCATATATCAAACCAGCCAAGCTTCTGGCACTGACTACGTATCGTCTTCTTTGTGATCAGGCAAAAGAAGCAAAAAAAATCTGTCGGGAATTTAAACCTGTATTTAATAAAGAAACTTATTGTCAGTATATACAAGATAATTTTCGTGAAAATGAGTAGTTAACCGAATCAGGAGAATCCCCTGCGAGAGTACAATAAGCAATCTTATATCAGGAAAGTCCCATGCAGGGGGCGGATATCATAGCAAACAGAAGGAGAACTAAATGTCCGAAATTTCATTAGAATTGAAAAATATAAAAAAGAGCTTCCAGGAAGGTGAGGACGTCTTGGAAAGTATCTGTCTCACAGCAAAAAAAGGAGAATTTGTCACTCTGCTGGGGTCTTCCGGCTGTGGAAAAACCACCACACTGCGGATCATTGCAGGCCTGGAACAGCCAGATTCCGGCCAGGTTTTTCTGGATGGAAAGGATGTGACATCCCTGGAACCGAATCAGCGCAATGTGAACACAGTGTTCCAGAATTATGCACTTTTTCCCCATATGAATGTAGCAGATAACATTGGATATGGGCTGAAATTGAAAAAAACATCGAAAGCGGAGATCAGCAGAAGAGTCAAAGAAATGCTGGAGCTTGTTCAGCTTCCGGGCTTTGAGAGGCGTAAGCCGTCAGAGCTTTCCGGCGGTCAGCGCCAGCGTGTGGCCATAGCCAGAGCACTTGTGAACAATCCGGAGGTACTTCTTCTGGATGAACCCCTTGGTGCACTGGATCTGCAGCTGAGGCGTGCCATGCAGCACGAGCTGAAGCGCCTGCAGAAGAAGCTGGGGATCACCTTTATCTATATCACTCACGATCAGGAAGAAGCCATCAACATGTCTGATACGATCGCTGTGATGAACCACGGACGCTTTGAGCAGATCGGGACGCCGGATGAGATCTATAATCATCCGAAGACCAGCTATGTGGCAACCTTTGTTGGAAATGCCAATATCCTGACCGGTATTGTGGAAAGCATTGCGGAAGAGGAGATTGACGGTACTTCCGCTCAGATCACCATAAGAACTGATGCCGGAAAAGTAAAAGTATCAATGGACACCGCAGCTACATCTGACAGAGGATATTTCCCACAAAAAGGAGAAAAGGTTACCATCGCAGTAAGAAGCGAAAATATCCGGTTTGAGGAAAATAAAAAAAATGCACAACAAAGCACGCCGAATTGCACATCAGAAAACACACAAAAGAGTGTACAGGAGCCCGCAGAAAAAAACACAGATGACAGCTGCGATGGCTTAACCGCCGAAGTCATTGAAAAAACCTTCGCCGGCGGCCAGCTCCGTGTTGTTTTGAAAACTTCGGAAGGTCAGGAAATCGTGGCAAGCCGTTACGGCATTGATACAAATGTCAGTGTAGGAGAAAAGGTGCGCTGCTGTTTTCTTCCTACAGATGCAGTGCTGGTAGATCGGGAAGAAAGAGCAGAAGAAGTATTGCCGGATCTGTCAGGTCCCTGTGCAGGAGGTACCCATGCGTAAGCACAGAGCAGGCTCCGTATGGATGATCCTGCCGTTGTATCTTTTTACACTGATCTTCGTCGCACTGCCGCTTCTGTATGTAGCTGCACTGAGCTTTTCCACAGCAGACGGCGGCTACGGCGTGAACTGGGAATTTACTCTGGATAATTACAAGCAGATCCTGGAGCCTGTATACCTGCAGACCTTTACAGGATCTTTTCGCCTTGCGCTCACCAGCACTTTGATCATCTGTCTGGTGGGCTACCCCTTCGGATACTTTATGGCAAAGCTTTCTGAGGGCAAAAAGAAGCTGGCCATGCTTTTCCTGATGCTGCCTTTCTGGGTGAATTCCCTGATCCGTCTTTATGGCTGGATCATCATTCTCCAGAAAAAGGGCCTTCTGAATTATCTGCTGATGAAGCTTGGCATCATCCAGGAGCCCTTAAAAATCCTGTACAGTTATCCTGCAATCGTGATCGGTATGATCTATGTATTGCTGCCGTTTATGGCACTGTCCGTATATTCCAGTGCGGAAAAGCTGGACTGGTCCCTTGTGGAAGCTGCCAGAGATCTCGGAGCCAGCAGATGGAAGGCCTTCTGGAGCATCACCTTTAAGCTGACTTTGCCGGGACTTCTTTCCGGAGTGATACTTACCTTTATTCCGTCTATGGGTCTGTTTTTTATTGCGGATATCCTGGGCGGAAACAAGATCGTACTTGTGGGAAGTCTGATCCAGGAGCAGATGACAAGAGGCAATAACTGGCCCTTTGCCGCAGCACTGGCTGTGGTACTGATGATACTGACAACTCTGATGATCGTATTATATCGGAAGCTTACCAATGTGAAGGAACTGGAGGGAATCGGATGAAAAAGAACTCAAAGCTTTCAGGACTGTACCTGGGAATCCTGTTTTTCCTTATGTATCTGCCCATTGGTGTGGTAGTGGTATTTTCGTTTAATGAAGCAAGACTTCCGGTGCGCTTTACCGGATTTTCCCTGAAATGGTATCAGGAACTGTTTCAGGACAGGGATCTGATCCAGGCATTGAAAAACAGTTTGATCCTGGCGGTGTCCAGCTGTGGGGTATCTGCAGTGATCGGAACACTGGGGGCTGTAGGACTTTCCAGGATCCACTGGAAAACAAAAGGGGTGATGGAGTATATTTCCATCCTGCCTCTGATGATCCCGGAAATCATTCTGGGAATGGTACTGATGGCATTTTTCTATATGCTGAACCTGCCATTTGGAATGCTGACACTTCTGATCGGACACACGGTTTTCTGCGTGCCCTATATTTTGATGGAGGTAAAAGCAAGGCTTGTGGGAATGGATCCGTCCCTGGAAGAGGCAGCCAGAGATCTTGGTGCCGGTTCCTTTCGGGCCTTCTGGGACATTACCCTGCCGCTGATCATGCCGGCTGTTATATCCGGCTCTTTGCTGGCCTTTGCCATGTCCATGGACGATGTGGTGATCAGTATTTTTGTAACCGGGCCACGTGTATCCACGCTGCCGATAAAAGTTTACACACAGATGAAAACAGGCGTTACGCCGGAGATCAATGCACTTTGTACCATAATGCTGGGAGTGATCCTTCTGGTACTGGCAGTATATCTGATCGCAGGAAAACGCGGGAAGGGGAATATAAAAGATGAGCAATAAACTGATCGAGTTAAAAAATCTCACAAAAAACTTTGATGACCAGCAGGTGCTCCGGGGCATTAATCTGGACATTCACGAAAACGAATTCCTTACGCTTCTGGGACCCAGCGGCTGTGGAAAGACAACAACCTTAAGGATCATTGCCGGCTTTGAGGAGCCAAGCGGCGGAGAGGTACTGTTTAACGGAATTGAGATCTCCAAGCTGCCTCCATATAAAAGAGAGATCAACACGGTATTCCAGAAATATGCATTGTTTCCGCATCTCAATGTTATGGACAATATCGGTTTCGGCCTGAATCTGAAAAAGGTAGATAAATCTGTTATTGAGCAGAAGGTAAAAAGAATGCTGAAAATGGTAGGGCTGGAAGGCTTCGAAAAAAGAGATGTTACACTTCTTTCCGGTGGACAGCAGCAGCGAGTTGCCATTGCCAGAGCTCTTGTCAATGAGCCGAAGGTTCTTCTGCTGGATGAGCCACTCGGCGCACTGGATGCCAAGATCCGTAAGCAGATGCAGATCGAGCTGAAAAAGATCCAGAGAGAGGTAGGGATCACCTTTATCTATGTCACCCATGACCAGGAGGAGGCACTTTCCATGTCTGATACGGTAGTAGTCATGAACAACGGTGAGATCCAGCAGATCGGCAGCCCGACAGATATCTATAATGAGCCGGAGAACCGTTTTGTTGCCGGCTTTATCGGAGAGTCCAATATTATAGAAGGAACGATGATCAGGGATTTCCTTGTGGAGTTTGATGGCTTCCGTTTTGAATGTGTAGACAAGGGATTTGAGGACAACGAAGCCATTGAGGTTGTTCTCCGCCCGGAGGATCTGGATATTGTGGAACCGGATCAGGCCAAGATCAGAGGAACTGTACGGAACATTACGTTCAAGGGCGTGCATTATGAGATCCTGGTCGAGACGGAGCTTCGCACATACATGGTGCATACTACCGATTATGCAGAAGTGGGACGTGAAGTGGGACTGAAGTTTGGTCCTGAGGATATCCATGTTATGTGCAGAATGGGAGGATACTAATGAAACAGTTCAAGCATCTGATCAAGCCGTATATCATCTGGGCTTCGATCCTGATCGTGGTACCATTGATCCTGATCGTGCTTTATGCATTTACCTCAGATGGAAATGAAGTTCTGACCCTGCATTTTACATGGGCGAATTTTGCAAAATTTCTGGAAGCTACATATTTAAGTGTTATCCTGAAATCCTTCCGCCTGGGTATCCTGACCACACTGATCTGCCTGGTCTGCGGATATCCGCTGGCATACATTATCTCCAAATATTCCGAAAAGGTGCAGAGCTTTCTGATCCTTATGGTCACCATTCCCATGTGGATCAACATGCTTCTCCGTACCTATGCATGGATGAACATTCTTTCTGACAATGGTCTGGTGAACAACCTTCTGAAAATGCTGGGAATCTCACCGATCACCATGATGTATACAGATTTTTCCGTTATCGTGGGCCTTGTTTGTAACTTTATGCCCTTTATGATCATTCCAATCCATACATCCTTAAGTAAAATGGACAAGTCACTGATCGAAGCGGCCAACGACCTTGGTGCCAATCCCTTCCAGACCTTCTGGAGGATCACCTGGAAGCTTTCCATGCCAGGTGTGGTCAATGGTATCATGATGGTATTCCTTCTGTCCATATCAACCTTCGTTATTCCGAAGCTTCTCGGCGGCGGCCAGTACATGCTGATCGGTAATCTCATCGAGTCACAGTTTATTTCTGTAGGTGACTGGAACTTCGGAAGTGCCATCTCTCTGATCCTGGCAGTGATCATCCTGATCTTTATGAGCCTGATGAAGAAGATGGATACCCAGGACGATTAAAGGAGGCAGGAGATGAAAAGAAAAAATACCATATTTTCAAAATTATATGTAGTGCTGTGTCTGGCATTTTTTTACCTGCCGATCCTTGTGACCATGATCTTTTCCTTTAACTCATCCAAGTCCCTGACCAGATTTACAGGATTTTCCCTGCGCTGGTACGGAGAGCTGATAAACAACATGGAGATCAGTAAGGCAGTTTATGTTTCGGTCACAGTGGCAATTCTGGCAACTGTTATTTCTACAGTGCTGGGAACCATCACAGCCATCGGACTTTCAAAATCCAGAAAGGTGCTGAAGGAGATGGTCCTTACCATCAATAACTTTCCAATTCTGAATCCGGAGATCGTAACCGCGATTGGTCTGATGCTGCTGTTTTCTTCGCTGGGAATGACGAAAGGCTATCTGACCATGCTGCTGGCACATATCGCATTCTGTACGCCCTATGTGATCACCAGTGTATATCCGAAGGTACGAAGCCTGGATCCGAACCTTGCCAATGCAGCCATGGATCTTGGTGCAACGCCATATCAGGCACTTACCAAGGTTATCGTGCCCATGATCAAAGAAGGGATTTTTGCGGGAGCGCTCCTGGCCTTTACTATGTCCTTTGACGATTTCGTAATTTCCTACTTTGTTTCCGGAAACGGAGTAAAAAATATATCCATTGTTGTATATAATATGACAAAGCGCATCAATCCCACCATCAACGCCCTTTCTACCATTGTGATCGTGGTCATTGTACTGGTGCTTCTTTTTGCAAATCTGATCATGCCGAAGCTTCAGGCCTCCACCGTGAAAAAAATGGATCCGAAAAAAAGAAGGATCGTTGCGGTTATCACAGCTGCTGCGGTTGTTCTGGTATTGGGAAAGTGGACGCTCGTAAGTCAGGGAAACCACGTGCTTCGTGTATATAATGCCGGAGAATATATGGACCTGAGTCTTCTGGACAAATTTGAGAAGCAGTATAACTGTACTGTTGTATATGAAACCTTCGAGTCCAATGAGATGATGTACACCAAGCTGGCCAGTGGTGAAACCTACGATGTTTTGGTTCCGTCAGATTATATGATTGAAAGACTGATCAAGGAGGAATATCTTCAGGCCCTTGACTGGAAAAAAATTCCAAACAGCAAAAATCTTCTTCCCGAGGTACAGAATAAGGACTATGATCCGGGAAATCGTTATTCCTGTCCGTATTTCTGGGGAACTGTAGGCATCCTTTATAATAAGAATGTAGTCTCTCAGGAGGATCTTGACAAAGAGGGCTGGAATATTCTCTGCGATGAAAAATATAAGGGAGATCTTTATATGTATGATTCCGAAAGGGATTCCTTTATGATCGCCTTGAAAGCGCTGGGGTATTCCATGAACACCAAAAATCTTGATGAGATCCAGCAGGCTTATGAGTGGCTGATCCGGCAGAGAGATACCATGGATCCGATCTATGCAGGTGATGATGTGATCGACAACATGATCTCAGGAAACAAGGCAATGGCGGTTGTTTATTCCGGAGATGCTTCCTATATTATCAGCGAAAATCCGGAGCTTGGCTATTATACCCCGCAGCAGGGAACCAATACCTGGTATGATGCCATGGTCATCACCAAAGACTGTAATGAAGTAGATCTGGCTCATGAGTTCATCAATTTTATGCTGGATGATGAAAATGCTCTTTCCAATACCGAAGAAGTAGGATATACTTCTACTGTAAAGAGTGCATTCGAGGAGATGAAGAACGGAACTTATGAGGGAATTTCTTCCTATATTCCGCAGATCGACAATCCAAAGAATGAGATCTTCGGATACCAGAAGCCAAAGATCAAGCAGAAATTCGCAGAGCTTTGGACAAAGGTAAAAGCAAAATAACAAGACGTCAGAGAGAGACATGAAGGAGGTTCTATGAAATCAAAAAAAGCAGCAGCGATCATGTTATGTGCGGTACTTGGAACATCTATGATAACAGGTGTCAGTGTCAGTGCAAAGGATAAGGATGAACTGGTACTTTATACATGGGACGGAATGTTTCCGCAGGAAGTGCTGGATGATTTTGAAAAAGAAACAGGGACCAAGGTGGTATATTCCAACTTTGATACCGATGAGACCATGCTTGAGAAGCTTTCCCAGGCAAAGGGCGGCGATTACGATGTGGTAATTGCAGATGATTACATTATCGACAGCGCGGTAAAAGAGGGACTTGTCCAGAAGATCGACAAGGATACCGTTTCCAATTTTAAGAACATCAACCCCCTTTATCAGGGACAGTTTTATGATCCGGATGACGAATATACAGTACCTTACGGAGCAGGAATCCCACTGATCGTTTATGATCCGGAGCAGGTAGATATCGACATTAAAGGATACAAGGATCTCTGGGATAAATCTCTGGAGGACAGCATTGCCATCGTAGGTAATTACCGCGTGATCTGTGGCATCACACAGCTTTCCATGGGAGAGAGCATGAACGAAGAAGATGTAGCCGTGATCGACAAGACCGGTGAGAAGCTGAAAGAGCTGGCACCGAACATTCGTATGATCCAGGATGACAATACACAGAATGCACTTCTCAACGGAGAGGCAAGTGTGGCATTTCTTTATACATCACAGGTAACACAGGCGCTGAAGGATAATCCGGATCTTAAGGTGGTTTATCCGGAGGAAGGTCTTGGATTTGGTATTATGGGAATGTTTGTGCCAAGTGAAGCACCGAATGCGAAGGCTGCCAATGAATTTATCAATTATATCCTAGAGCCGGAAGTATCTGCACAGTGCATCAACTATATCGGATACTACAATACAAACAAGGCAGCAGATGATCTGGTAGACGAGAGCCTGGTTGTTCCGGACAGCGTGACAAAGGGTGAGATCGTACAGAATGTAAGCCAGGAAGCAGAGCAGGAATACAATAAGATCTGGACAGAGTTTAAAGCTGCCTGCGATTAAGCAGACGGACCAGTAAGGGGGTTTTTCAGGTGGAGATATACAAAGGCACATCCGCTTTTTCCGGAATAGCCATTGGAAAAATACTGTATTACCACAGAGGCGAATATCAGATCCGTCAGTCCATGGTAGACAATGTAAAAAAGGAGCTGGATCGTCTGGATAATGCAAGAACAGCGGTAAAGAACCAGATCCAGCATATGTATAAAAACGGAGCACCCCTCCCCAAAGAGCAGGAGCTGACCTTGAAACGTCAGCTGAAGCTCTTAAGTGGCGGAAGCTTCCAGCGGGCCGTGGAAAGCATGATCACGACAGAAAAGGTCAGTGCAGCTTACGCAGTCCAGACAACCAGGGATGAGCTTGCAAATGTGTTCCGCAAGCTGGAGGACGAGGCTGTCAAAGAACAGATCGAAAATATCAGGGAGATTTCCGAGCTGCTGATCGGCGCCATGGGTGGCTCCCATGCACGGATCAATCTGGGAGATGAGCCGGTGATCCTTGCAGCAGAGCAGCTTTCCCCCAATGAACTTCTGGAGATGAACAAAGCCAGTCTTCTGGCGGTAGTCATGCATCAGGGGTCTGTTATTTCCCATGTATCGATCATGGCAAAATCCATGGAAGTCCCCACCCTGGTCGAGGTGGAGATACAGAAAGAATGGGATGGCCATATGGCTATTGTAGATGGGTATACAGGAACACTGTATATCGATCCGGAGCCGGAGCTTCTTAAGGAATATGAGATCCGTCATGCAGCAGATAAGGAAGAGCGGGAAGAACTTTTGAGACTTCGGAACCAGAAGGATATCACAGCCGATGGCAAGGAGATCAAGCTTCTGGCAAACATCGGAAATCTGGATGATCTGAATACGGTTCTTTATTACGGAGCAGCAGGTATCGGCCTTCTTCGAAGTGAATTCCAGTATCTCGGAAGAGAGAATTATCCAAGAGAGAATGAGCTGTTCCGTGCCTATAAAAAAGTAGCCGAGGATATGGATGAACGTCCGGCAGTGATCCGTACCGTGGACCTGGGGGCAGACCGTCAGGCAGAATATATGGCAATTCCTGATGAGGTCAATCCTATGATGGGAAACCGCGGCATCCGCCTCTGCCTTGATCGCAAAAAAATGTTTAAAGCGCAGCTTCGGGCTATTTACCGTGCAAGTGCCTATGGAAATATCAACCTGATGTATCCGATGATCACGTCCGAGGATGAACTGGATGAGATCGAGAAGCTGATCCGTGAGGTAAAAAAGGGCCTGGATGAGAAGAACATTCCTTACAAAAACATCCGTACCGGAATTATGATCGAAACACCGGCAGCGGTCATGATCAGTGAAGAACTTGGAAAACGTGTGGATTTTCTGAGCCTTGGAACCAATGACCTGACCCAGTATACCCTGGCTATGGACCGGCAGAATCTTCTTTTGAAGGATAAATACAACGATCATCATCCAGCGCTTGTAAAGATGATCCGCATGGTAACAGAGGCAGGACATAAGTCAGGATGTGAAGTTTACATATGCGGAGAGCTGGCAGCAGATTCCAATCTTACAGAAGCTTTTATCCAGATGGGAGTGGACGGCCTTTCCGTTGTTCCTGCCTGTGTACTTCCAGTGCGAAAAGCGATCCGCAGCTCCTATGCGGATGAGGCAAACCGGCCGGAAGAAGCAGTAAAAGAGAAATAATATCCGGAAAAATAAAAATCCTGAGAATTTCTATGTTGCTATCTGTTGATATCTCACATAGGATCCTCAGGATTTTTTTGACGGAATCTTTCACTCACGGCTTATTGCTGTTCTAAATTGAAGCAGTGCGTGGAAGCATATCTGTTCCGGTTAAAGTTATCGAAGTCCAAGCACCTGGGCGGTTTCCGAAATAAACTCCGGTGTGGTACCACAGCATCCGCCGATCACGGAAGCACCGTTGTCCACCAGCACCTTCATATAACCTGCAAAATCCGCAGGGGTCATGCTGTAAACTGCATTTCCAAGATCATCGATCTGGGGCATTCCCGCATTGGGTTTGGCAATGACCGGAATGGAAACGTTTTCTTTGATATTGCGGATAACCGATACCAGCTGGTCCGGGCCAACCGAGCAGTTGATGCCGACAGCGTCTGCACCTGCAGCTTCCAGGGACATGGCAGCCTCTATGGCATTTCCGCCGCTGAAGATACTTCCGTCTGCTTCTACAGTCACGGTACAGATGATAGGAAGCTCGCAGACACTCTGGCAGGCGTCTACAGCAGCCAGTGTCTCCTCGATATTGATCATGGTTTCCGCTACGATCAGGTCCACACCTGCATCACGGAGATAGCCGATCTGTTCCTGATAGACTTCGAAGGCTTTTTCGTAAGTCATGTCACCGGCCGGTGCCATCATCTTGCCTGTGGTGGTGATATCACCTGCTACGAAAACACCCTCCGGTGCGATCTCCTTTGAATAGCCTGCCAGGGTATGATTGATCTGTTCAATCTGATCCTCCAGTCCGTGCATAGTGAGGTTAATGCGGTTTCCTCCGAAGGTAGGCGCATAGATGATATGGCTTCCCGCCTCGATGTATGCCTTCTGCAGAGACTGGATCACATCCTTGTGCTCAAGCACCCAGCTCTCTGTGCAGACACCACGCGGCATGCCGGCCTTCATCAGGTTGGAGCCGGTAGCACCATCCAGCAGCAGGACATGATCTTCGGTCAGTTTCTGAAATTCCTGTTTTGTCATATGTTTATATCCTCCTTATGGCAGCCAATCACGGTTGGCAAAAAATAGGGCTCCTCCTGTAACCGCTGCACTCATTGCCGTGGGTTTATTTTAACACAGGGAATAAAAATAATCTATCCTGTTTCTGGGCCGGGGAATAAAAAATAATAAAAATTAGGCAAATTGTACATATTTAACGGCTTTTCTGTCGAATAAAGAACTTGCGTATTAGAAAATGGGATTGTATAATAACCTATAGACATGCCCAAAGGGCAAGACTGTCATCAGATAGAACATAAAGGTAAAGGTGAAAAGGAATTATGATTAAAGTTAAACTGAGCAACTGGAAGTCTGATCACCAGATGGATGAGGCTTATAAAGCTCTGCGAACAAATATCCAGTTCTGCGGAGCAGATAAGAAAGTGATCGCACTTACCAGCTGTACTCCTAATGAGGGAAAGAGCAGTGTGGCATTTAATCTTGCTGCCTCTCTTGCTGAGAGCGGCAAATCAGTGCTTCTGATCGATGCCGATCTGCGTAAATCCGTTTTGATGGGACGTGTGACAGTAGACCAGGAGGTAATGGGACTTGCTCATTATCTTTCCAAGCAGGCCAAGCTTTCTGACGTGATCTGTGCCACTACACTTCCGAAGTTCCATATTATCTTCTCCGGTATCGTACCTCCGAACCCGGCAGAGCTTCTCGGAAACAGACTCTTCAAGGATATGATCCGCGTGGTAAGAGATGTTTATGATTACGTTATTGTAGATACACCGCCGCTTGGACTGATCATCGACAGTGCTATCATAGCAGATTCCTGCGACGGATCTGTAATCGTCGTTGAATCCGGTACCATCAGCTACCGTTTTGTACAGGAAGTAAGAGATCAGCTTGCCAAGAGCAACTGCCCGATCCTGGGAACCATCCTGAACAAGGTGGACTACAGCAAGGCCGGCAATTACGGTCACTATGGCAAGTATGGTAAATACGGCAAGTACGGTAAGTATGGTTCCTACGGAGATTATGGTGAGAGCAGCAGTAAATAAAAAAACATTGACAACAGAAATGAGTGGGTTATTTTAATGAAGGGACTTTATGATATTCATTGTCATATCCTCCCCGGGGTGGATGACGGTGCAAGAAACATGGAAGAATCACTCTGGATGCTCAACAAGGAGTATCAGGAGGGCGTACGTCATGTGATCCTGACACCACATTTCCGGTACGATATGTTTGAGCCGCATATGAACATTGTGACAAGACAGTTCATGCAGCTGCGTAGAGCAGCCATGAATATTGGTGATGAAGGCATGAGACTTTATCTGGGCTGTGAACTCCATTCCAGTATGGATATGGTGGAATGCCTTAAGAAGGGACGGCGGCTTACCCTTGCAGGTTCCAGATATGTGCTTGTGGAATTCAGCAACGGAGATGAGAAAAATTATATTGAAGAACGGGTCAGAAGTCTTCTGATGAATGGTTTTATCCCGATCATCGCTCATGTGGAACGTTATAAGGCTACCCGGAACGATATTGGATTTTTGACAGAGCTGAAGGATATGGGAGCACATATCCAGGTCAACGCAGATACCATCAGCGGTCAGGACGGATTCGGAGCAAAAACCTTTGCACGGAAAGTCATGAAGCATGGGCTTCTGGATTTTGTCGGTTCTGACGGACACCGTAAGACGGAGCGTATCCCGGAGATCGGCAAATGTGTCGCCAAAATGGAAAAAACAATGGGGAGCGAATATGTAAAGAAGATCTTTATCAAAAATCCCCGGAAAATCACAGGGTAATGGAGAAAAGAAATGGAAAATCAGACTGTTAACAACAACGACGAAGTAGAGATCGATCTTGGTGAGGTATTTCACCTGTTACTGAGCAAGCTGGGTGTTATCATTTTATCCGGTATTGTTTTCTGCCTGGCAGCTGTTATGGGAACCATGCTTCTGATCACACCGAAGTATGAATCCACAACCAAGATCGTGGTACTGTCCAAGCAGGACAGCAGCACACTGACCAATCAGGATATCCAGACAAGTACATCACTGACCAAGGACTATGCGGAGCTGATCAAGAGCCGTACAGTTACTGAGGGTGTGATCGCACAGCTGAAACTGGATATGACACATGAGAAGCTTCTTAAGAAGCTTTCCGTAGATACACCAACGGATACACGAGTAGTATCCATCACAGTTACAGATACCGATCCTTATACAGCGGCAGAGATCGCAAACGCAGTAAGAGATATTGCTTCCAAGCATATCCAGCAGGTTATGGATATCAAGGCAGTAAATGTGGTAGAGACAGCAAACATCCCGGATGAGCCATCAAGCCCAAGCGTACCGAAAAACGGTGTGATCGGCGGACTTCTGGGTATCCTTCTGGCAGCAGCTGTTGTGATCATCGTATATCTGACAAACGATACTGTAAAGACACCGGAAGACGTAGAGAAATATCTTGGATTAAGCGTACTTGGTACAATCCCATACTCTTCCAAAATGGGCAAGAAATCCAAAAAGAAAAAGAAACGTCACGCATAAAAATAACAACAACGGATCAAAGTGTTGGGAAAGGCCGGGAGCAGCAAAAATATGAAGAAATTTTTTGTGTTTTTATTAGTGGTCATCTGCCTTGGTATGGGAGCCGGTGTAGTATACATGAAGAGCTCCGAGGATAATGAAGGACCGAAGATCACATTTGAAGAGGGAAAAGATACGAATTATACATCCGATATGACAGAAGAGGATCTTCTGAAGGATGTAAAGGCACAGGATGACAGAGATGGAGATGTTACAGAGTCTCTTACCGTAGAAACCATATATCCGAAGAATGACGGAAAACAGGTTTCTGTTATCTTTGTTGCAAAGGACAAAAACAACAATGTAACAAAAAAAGAATTTACCATGGAAGCTCAGGACGGCAGTGCCGAAAATCCGCAGCTGGGACTGATCGATAATGACGGTCTCACAGAGGACGGAGATTCCACAGATACCACAGAGCCTGCAGAAGAGACAGATATGCAGGATGGGACAGAAGCAGACAGCACAGATGCTGAAAGCGGAGATTCCGCAGAAGGAGAACTGACTCCGGAGGAACAGGCGCAGAAGACACAGGAAGACAAGATCGAGCAGCTTTCTCCGCAGGATCCAAAGATGTATCTGACTACATATTACGTAGAGGTACCGGTAGGAACTACGCTGGATAAATTAAGCTATGTAAAGGATATCCAGGATGATACAGAGTCAACCAGTGATCTTTTCAAAAGGATTCAGATCACCGGTGATGTAAATACAGCTGCACCGGGAACTTACGAGCTTACATATTATGTAGTAGACAACAGTGGAAACAGCTCCAACGGAGCCGTACTTACCATTGTTGTGAAATAAATATCATCCCCTCTCCAGGTGCCTGAGATACCGGAGAGGGGATAAAAGCAACAAAAAATGTAAGCGAGGGAAGGCGTAGAAAAGAATATGTATCAAAAAGAAAACAGCAGTTGGGTAAAACATGCCGATTTTACGATTTGCGATATGTTGTGTCTGCAGCTTGCGTTTGTACTTGCATACTGGATCCGAAACGGGATCGATCAGCCATACGAGACAGAGCTGTATCGAAATGTGGCAGTGGTGATGTTTCTTATCCAGCTGATGGTCACATTTTTTAATGAAAGCTTCAGTGGAGTTCTGCGAAGAGGAATGCTGGTGGAACTGAAGAAAACCTTTGAACAGTGTACACTGGTCTGTCTTCTGGTCCTGGCATATATGTTTCTTTTAAGAATTGGAAACAATTATTCCAGAATGATCCTGCTGATCACCTATGTACTTTATATCTGCTTCAGCTACTGCGGCAGACAGGCATTGAAGAAATTCCTGAAGGATCACAGATACGAAGAAAGCGAGAAGCGATCCCTGCTGATCGTTACAGTCAGTGAAAATGCAGACAATGTGGTGGAAACCATCCGCAAGAATAATTACGGAACCTATCATCTGGCAGGAATTGCTTTTATGGATTGTGACAAGAAGGGAGCATCCGTCTGTGGAGTGCCGGTAGTAGCCGGAAAGGAGGATATGATCTCCTATATCCATAAGAACTGGATCGATGAAGTATTTTTTGCAGTGCCTAAGGAAATCCCGATCCCGGAGCAGATGATCAAGGATTGCTCTGCAATGGGAGTTGTCATCCATATGAGACTGGCAACTATGAAATCCCTTGGCAAGAACCAGGTGGTGGAGGAACTTGGCGGATACACTGTGCTTTCCAGCAGTATCCACATTGTGACACCGCGCCAGATGTTTGTGAAACGAGCTATGGATATCGCAGGCGGTCTGGTAGGTTGTCTTTTTACAGGAATCGCAGCAATCTTTCTGGTTCCGGCCATTAAGATCAAATCTCCGGGTCCTGCATTTTTCTCACAGGTCCGCATGGGAAAGAACGGTCGTCCGTTCAAGATCTATAAATTCCGCTCCATGTATATGGATGCAGAAGAACGCAAAAAAGAACTGATGAAACAGAATAACGTAAAAGATGGAATGATGTTCAAAATGGATGATGATCCACGAATCATCAAAGGAGTAGGACATTTTATCCGAAAGACATCCCTGGATGAATTTCCACAGTTCTGGAATATTCTGAAAGGAGATATGAGTCTTGTAGGAACCAGACCGCCGACAATGGATGAGTGGGAGAAGTATGAGCTTCACCATCGCAAACGTCTGGCCATCAAGCCGGGACTTACCGGTATGTGGCAGGTAAGCGGTCGAAGTGATATTACGGATTTCGAGGAAGTCGTAGAGCTTGACACAAAGTACATTGCCGAATGGTGTCTGAAGCTGGATATAGAGATCCTGGTTAAGACAGTTATGGTCGTTTTCCGCGGAAGCGGCGCCAAATGATCCATACATATTGAGATTCGAATATAATGACCCGGGCTGCGGAGACGCAGTTCGGGGATAAAAATAAATTAGATAAGTTATAAATATAAAAGAGGAAGTAAAAAATGCAGATTTTATTGATCATGCTGATCGTAGTACTTCTTGCGTTCTCGGTTCTGCTTCGGGCGCTGGCAAAACAAAGTCCCAGGGAAAAGCAGACAGAAGACAAAGAGCAGGAAGAATACGTCAGGGATTATGCAGAAACAGTAAGACAGACCGGAGGAAGTATGAAGAAGTTAGAACATTGGAAAGTAATTGCGATATATCTGATCATCTATGACATGATAGCTGTTAATTTTTCTTATTTTATGGCGCTGCTGGTGAGATTCGATTTTCGGTATTCCTCGATCCCCACAGACTATTTTGCCGCATGGAGGAGTTTTGCACCAATCTATACCATTATCATCCTGGCAGTGTTCGGATGCATGCATCTGTATAACAGTGTATGGCGTTTCGCAAGCTTCCATGAGCTGATCAAGATCACGGTAGCAACTGTGATCACTGGCGTTCTGCATATTGTGGGTATCACGATCTTCTGGGAACGGATGCCGGCTTCCTATTATCTGATCGGTATCATGCTGCAGTTTTTCCTGACTGTAGGCGTACGTTTCTCCTATCGTTTTGTACTTCTTGAGCGGAACCGCAGAGAAAAGAGCGAGCGTGAGGAGCGGAGCAAAAACGTGATGATCATCGGTGCAGGAGAAGCGGGCAGGACCATTGTCCGGGAGCTTCAGAATGCAAAGGAAACCAATTCCAGAGTACGCTGCCTGATCGATGACAATCCGAATAAATGGGGAAGATACATGGAAGGCGTTCCGGTGGTAGGTGGAAGAGACGATATTTTTCTCAATGTGGACAAGTATCATATCAATCAGATCCTTCTTGCGATCCCGACGGCAACACCGCATCAAAAGCGGGATATCCTGAACATCTGCAAGGAAACCGGCTGCGAGCTGAAGCAGCTTCCTGGTGTATATCAGCTTGTAAACGGAGAAGTATCCCTGAGCAAGATGAAAAAAGTAGCAGTGGAGGATCTTCTTGGACGAGACACCATCAAAGTCAACATGTCCGAGATCTTTCAGTATCTGAAGGGCAAAAGGATCCTGGTAACAGGAGGCGGCGGTTCTATCGGAAGCGAGCTCTGCCGTCAGATCGCAGGTCATGAGCCGGAGCTTCTGGTGATCTTCGATATTTATGAAAATAACGCATATGACATTGAGCAGGAACTGAAGGCCAGTTATCCGAACCTGAACCTGAAGGTACTGATCGGCTCCGTCCGCGACAGCAAAAGGATCAACTGGGTATTTGAAACCTACAAGCCGGAGATCGTATATCATGCAGCCGCACATAAGCACGTACCGCTGATGGAGAACAGCCCCTGTGAGGCGATCAAGAACAATGTGGTAGGAACCTATAAGACTGCATATGCGGCAATGATGAACGGCTGCCAGCGATTTGTGCTGATCAGTACCGATAAGGCCGTAAACCCGACCAACATCATGGGCGCCAGCAAACGACTCTGCGAAATGGTAGTCCAGAGCATGAACATGGTCAGCCACAACGGACACACCGACTGGCTGCCACGACTTGGCGGACACAGAAAGGATACCCTGGATGCACTTCACGACAACGAAGGTCAGGCATATGTAAGTGCAAACCATACATCGAAAACAGGAACCGGCACAGAATTCGTAGCTGTACGATTCGGAAACGTTCTCGGCAGCAACGGAAGTGTGATCCCGCTGTTCAAGCGCCAGATTGAAAAAGGCGGCCCTGTCACCGTCACACATCCGGACATCATCCGCTACTTTATGACTATCCCGGAGGCCGTAAGCCTTGTCCTCCAGGCAGGAACCTACGCCAAAGGCGGAGAGATCTTCGTCCTGGACATGGGAGCCCCGGTAAAGATCGACACCCTTGCCCGAAACCTGATTAAGCTTTCCGGCTACACCCCGGATGTAGACATCAAAGTCACCTACACCGGTCTCCGCCCAGGCGAAAAGCTCTACGAAGAAAAGCTGATGGCCGAGGAAGGCATGGAGAAAACTCCAAACGACCTCATCCACATCGGCAAACCCATCGAAATGGACGTACAGGAATTCTTCAAACAGCTGGAAGTCCTGGCAGCATACGGCTACGCCAACAGCGAAAAGATCCGGGACATTGTAGCCGCGATCGTACCGACCTATCACTCTGCGGATTCCGACCTGAAGCTGCATAAGAAGGTGTATGAGGAGCTGATGAGCGAGGTGGCTGTGGCTGCGGAGAAGTGACCAAGCACAAATTGAAAGTACATAAAAAGAGGTAGAGAGCCATGTTCAAAGAAAGTAACAAGTTTGAAAAATTTGAATCTAAAGTCTGGTTAAGCAGTCCAACAATGCATGGACCGGAAATTGAATATGTAAAAGAAGCATATGAAACAAACTGGATGTCTACAGTAGGAAAAAACATTAATGAAGTAGAAAAACTTGCCTGTGAATATATTGGCTGCAAATATGCAGTAGCTTTATCAGCAGGAACAGCTTCTTTACATCTGGCTATGAAACTGGCTGGAATCGAAGCATATGGTATGCCAAAAGTTGGTCATGGAGCATTGGAAGGAAAGAAAGTTTTCTGCTCCGATATGACTTTTGATGCAACAGTAAATCCAGTTGTATACGAAGGCGGAGAACCGGTATTTATAGATACAGAGTATGATACCTGGAACATGGATCCGGAAGCATTGGAAAAAGCCTTTGAAATCTATCCTGATACGAAGGTTGTGGTTATTGCACATCTTTACGGAACTCCGGGAAAAATAGAAGAATTAAATGCTGTGATCAGAAAGCATGGAGCTATTTTGATCGAGGATGCGGCAGAATCTATGGGAGCCACATATAAAGGTGTTCAGACAGGTACGTTTGGAAAGTATAATACGATTTCTTTTAATGGAAACAAGATCATTACAGGAAGTTCAGGAGGCTGCTTCCTGACAGATGATGAAGAAGCTGCAAATAAAGTACGTAAATGGTCAACGCAGGCTAGAGAGAATGCGGCTTGGTACCAGCATGAAGAACTGGGCTATAACTATCGAATGAGCAATGTGGTTGCTGGCGTTGTACGTGGGCAGTTTCCATATTTAAATGAACACATCGCACAGAAAAAAGCAATCTATGAGAGATATAAAGAGGGATTAAAAGGATTACCAGTATCCATGAATCCAATGGATCTGGAAAATTCTGAGCCAAATTACTGGCTGTCTTGTCTAATTATTGATAAGAAAGCGATGTGCAAGCAGGTTCGTGGCGAGCAGGATGTCTGCTACATAAAAGAAACAGGAAAAACCTGTCCGACAGAGATTCTGGAAGCAATTGCATCTATTAATGCAGAAGGACGCCCAGTCTGGAAACCGATGCATATGCAGCCGATTTATCGCCTGAATCCATTTGTTGTAAAAGACGGAAATGGAAGAGCCAGATCGAATGCATATATTGCAGGCAGCGTGTCTGATGTTGGAATGGATATTTTCAACCGAGGTCTGTGTCTGCCTAGTGATAATAAGATGACAGTGGAGCAGCAGGAGAGGATCATTGAGGTTATTCGGGCTTGTTTTGAATAGTATTCAAGGGGAATGAGATTGTGTCTAAAAAGAAAAAATTAGGTCTTCTGGCAGGAAGTACAGCAGTAACGACTGCGACAACAGCACATGCAATGAAAAAGGAAGCAGATAAGACTACATATACTGCTGAATTAATGAGTGCGATTAAACCCCGTAAGATGGGATTTTATGAGAAGTATATAAAACGAGGGATGGATGTAATATGTGCATCTGCGGCAATTTTATGTTTTAGTCCGATTTATGCAGGAGTTGCTCTTTTAGTAAAAATAAAACTGGGATCACCAGTTATTTTTACGCAGGATCGTCCAGGTTTGGTAGATAAGAACGGAAGAGAAACGATTTTCAAAATGTATAAATTTCGTACGATGACAGATGAGCGAGACGAAGAAGGAAATCTGCTTCCTGATGAAATAAGACTGACGAAGTTTGGCGCATGGTTAAGAAAGACAAGCCTAGATGAGCTGCCGGAAGCTTTTAACATCCTGAACGGAACGATGTCAGTAATTGGTCCAAGACCTCAGCTGGTAAGGGATATGGTATTTATGACGGATGAACAAAGAATGCGTCATACTGCAAAACCCGGATTATCAGGCCTGGCACAGGTTAATGGGCGAAATGCGATTACCTGGGAAGATAAATTGGAGTGGGATCAGAAATATATCAAAAAAGTTGGGCTGATAGAAGATATTAACATTATTTTAGAAACAGTCAAAAAGGCATTTATCAAGCAGGAAGGCATTTCACAGGATGATATGGCTACGGCGGAGGATTTTGGAGATTATCTGTTGAGAACAGGTAAGATTAGCTTGGAAGAATATCTGGAAAAACAAGAAATGGCAAAAGAAATTTTAATAAAGAGTGGGAAATAACATGAGTGATTTAGTGTCAATTATAATGCCGTCTTATAATACAGCACAATATATAACTGAAACAATACAATCAGTAATTGATCAGACATACCACAATTGGGAATTGATTATTGTGGATGATTGTTCAACAGATAATACTGACATAGTGATTGGAAAAATAAAGGATCCAAGAATTAGATATATAAAAAATGAAAAAAATTCAGGAGCAGCGGTTAGTCGGAATAGGGCGTTAAGGGAAGCTAATGGAAGATGGGTTGCGTTTTTGGATTCGGATGATTTGTGGAAACCAGAAAAACTGGAAAAGCAAATTTGTTTTATGATGAAAAATAGATATTATTTTTCATATACCAATTATGAAGAAATAGATGCTGATGGAAATAAAACAAATGTAATTATTACAGGACCAAAAGTGATATCTAAAACAGGAATGTTTAATTACTGTTGGCCGGGATGTCTGACAGTTATGTATGATCGAAAAAAAATCGGTCTGATTCAGATTGCAGATATAAAGAAGAATAACGATTATGCGATGTGGTTAAAAGTGTGTAAGAAAACCAGGTGCTATTTACTTGATGAAGTGTTAGCTGAATATAGACGTGGAAGAAGTGGAAGTATTAGTACACATGGGTATAAAGAATTGATTAAATGGCATTATAGATTGTTTCGAGTTGCTGAAAAGGAAAATGCAATGCTCAGTTTAGTAAATACTATAAGAAATATGATG
The DNA here is from genome assembly GCF_001487165.1 of Blautia massiliensis (ex Durand et al. 2017). GTDB lineage: Bacteria > Bacillota > Clostridia > Lachnospirales > Lachnospiraceae > Blautia_A > Blautia_A fusiformis. The sequence continues at coordinate 2,335,842 of NZ_LN913006.1, read as the reverse complement.
TTTGGTTTATATAAAAAGAAGCGATATGTAAAGGAAAGTAGAAAATGAACGCTTATGAAAAATATTATATTGGAAAGAATATTATTAAAATTTTCTGAGTGTTCCTAAAACTATATTTTATTATAGAAAAGAAGAATTTAACAATAGCATCGATGGGAATCGGATTTAGAGATTTTGAAAATGGACGCAGAGAAAGTAAAAAAAGTCTGATTTGCTATGGCATATAGTATTGCATTAAAAGGTGTTGATGTTGATGATTAGTATACAGTTACATATGGTAGTTTGATTACTAAAACAGAACCGAAGAAACATATATTATATGCTGGTATCCTGGTACAACCGATAAGAAAATAAATTAATTGGAAATAATAAAAAGGATGTTTTTACAATGAAAAAGATTTTGGTACTTGTTCAGAATTATCCCGATAATGATGGCGGGGTAGCGTTAATGTATGTACATGTAAGAAATAAGTATTATATTCAACATGACATAGATGTAACGGTTCTTAATTTTTCGTCACATGACGATTATAATATTGACAATATTAAAGTTATTACTGAGGATACATATAAAAAAGAAAATAAAAAATATGATGTAGTGGTTTCTCATGCAGCTAATATAAAAAATCACTACCGATTTTTAAAAAAATATGATGATAGATTTGAACATATGATTTTTTTCTTTCATGGTCATGAAGTTGTAATGATTAATGATGTATATCCTAAACCATATGATTATATGAAAAAAGATAGTTGGTTCAGAGTTCAGATGCAAAATTGTTATGATCAGTTTAAGTTATCATTATGGCATAAGTATTACAAGAAAATTGCAAATAAAGCAGAGTTTATTTTTGTTAGCAATTGTCTCCATAATGAATTTCAGAAATATGTTAGACTTTCTGATGACGATTTAAAGGGACATGTTCATATTATTAATAATAGTGTTGGCAAGGTATTTGAAGATAATTCATATAAATGTGAAGGGAATAAAAAATATGATTTTATAACTATTCGCAACAATATGGATTCTTCTACATATTGTATTGATTTAGTCTGTAAGTTGGCTGAAAAAAATCCAAACTTTTCTTTTTTAGTTATTGGAAAAGGAAATTTCTTTAAAAATAAAAGTAAACCGGATAATATTACATGGATAGATGAATATTTGAATCATGAAGATATATTGAATTGTGTAAACCATGCTAGATGTGCTTTGATGCTGACTAGACGAGATACACAAGGAGTGATGAGTTGTGAACTGGTCACATATGGAATACCTCTTATTACATCAGATTTACCCGTATGCAGAGAAATTTTTGAAAAAATACCGTCTGTCGCATTCATGAACAATGAGATTGAAAATGAGAATTTTTCACAAATCTATGTAAACATATTGAAAGAATATAGAACAAAAATTGATACGTTTGGATATGGAAATACTGTAGAAAGAGAAGAGAATATAATTAAAATGGAGTATTAAGTATACTGTATTGCAACCTTCGGTTGAAATTACAGTAAAAAATTGGAGGTACAGTGTGGATTTATTTTTATTTGATATACTGACAATATTGTTAATTATTATTGACATGCATAATTATAGGAAACAGATAACGCCATTAACAATTTTTGGAGGAGTTTACACTTGTCTTATTAATTTGAATAATCTTGTTATTAGTAAGATATACTCGTTTATACCAATAAATGCGCATGCTTTATGGATTATTTTTTGTTTTTTTATAATAATTTTTTTAATTGATTTTTTAGGAGGTTATTTATATAGGAATACGCCACATTGTAGTTTTTCTTTTTCTACCAGATTTAAAAATAATGTGAGTGTAACGTTATTATTTTTTATCGGAGTTGTAGCATATAGTATTCAGTTTCTGCTTTTATATCGGAAATATGGATTATCAATTAAGGGGCTTAATGATGGAATTTTAGGACATTTAAGTTCATTTGCATTTATATTAGGTCCGGTAGCACTGGATCTTTCAATTAAGACAGGTAAAAAAATACGTATTATATTTGCTTTGCTTCTTAATATTCTAGTACTTGGCATAAGCGTGGCTTTTGGCGGAAAATATGTAATATTTATTAATTTAACTTACTTTTTGCTGTATTTTGTTTTGAAAAGAGATCGACAAGCTAATTTGCTAAAATTATTAAAAATTATTTTACCTTTAATTGGAGCTGCCTTTGGAGCATTTATAATTCTCTATTATATAATACCTAGAGTAACAGGACAATATCAATCTACGATGGATTTTGCTATTAAACATATGTTTTATTATTTACTAGGATCTGTAACAGCTAATAATTATACTATGGTTCATGCTGGACAGGGAGATGCTTTAATACCATTTACAGTAATAGTCAATATAGGTAAAGCATTATTTGGAAAGAATGATTATATCAGTTCTATCTATCCATTTATATTTCAAGTGGATAATATAACGAAAACAAATGTAGCAGGATTTCTTGGAGAAACAGTTTATAATTTGGGATTAAGTGGAGCATTTTTCTATACTTCAGTAATTTTTGGTGTAATAAATTATTTTTATTATCAATATAGAAGCAAAAACAAATTCTACCTTAGCTTTTGCTATTCCAATGCGATAATTGCTTTTCTATTTTTTTGCAATTTCTATTCAGTGTCAGGCGTCTTTTTACCTTTTTTACTGGCGGTCTTTTTAGATATGTTTTCGCTATGTAAAATAGGAGATTACCATATATAATCAGGAGATAGTATGAGTTCAAAAGTCAGTTTCAGTCAAATAAAAAAGAATATAGGCTTGTCGATTATAGCCCAAATAATTTCATTAGCTGTCAGCTTTGTCATGAATTTGATATTGCCTAAGTTTATTAGTGAATATCAGTACGCTTTATGGCAAACATATTTGTTATATATTGGTTATGTCGGAATATTGCATTTTGGATTGCTGGATGGAATTGTATTAAGGTATTCACAATATGATTATGGTGAGTTAGATAAACCAAGAATACGTTCACAATTTAAATGCTTACTAACAATGACAAGTGTATTTTGTTTAATTGCTATTGTATGTTCCAGTTTGTTTTGCAAATCAGAGATGCGATTAGTATTTATTATGACGGCAATAGGAATTATAACACGAACTATGTTTACTTATACATCTTATTCCTTTCAAATTACTAACCGCATAAAATATTATGCAGAAATGATTATTGGTTATAGAATATTTTATGGTTTTGGTGCCATTGTAATGTTATTTTTTGGATTCCATAATTTTTATTATTTCTGTTTGGTCGATTTATGCAGTGACATATTTGGAATTTTGTTTTCAGTACATAATAATAAAGGAATGTATTTTGGAACTTCTTTGAACATCAGAGATACACTTGAAGAGGCAAAAAAGAATATTTCTGCTGGCATTATGTTGATGATTTCAAACTGGAGTTCTTTTTTGTTAACTGGAAGTGCCAGGCTAATTATTCAGTGGCATTGGGATAAAATTACATTCGGGAAGGTATCATTTGCTTTTAGTATTACAAATTTGTTTTTAACTTTTGTGACAGCTATCAGCGTTGTGTTGTTTCCTTCTTTAAAGAGAACAGATAAGAAAAATTTGCCAGGATTGTATCAAAAAATAAGAGGAGCGATAAATCCTTTATTGATTACAATATTAATATTCTATTATCCAGGATGCTGGATCTTAAAAAAATGGTTGCCATCATATAATAATAGTTTGATTTATTTGGGAATATTATTACCAATTATAATTTTTACGTCAAAAATAAGCCTATTAACAAATAATTATTTGAAAGCATTAAGAAAAGAAAAAACAATGTTTGTTATCAATTTGATTTCAGTAGGAATTGCTGTTGGAATGTTTTCTATCAGTGCTTATGTAATTAATGATCTAAAAATGTTGTTGGTATCTATCGTTATTGCTATTATGATATGTTCTGTTTTATCAGAAACTGTTGTTATGAAGACACTAAGTGTATTTGATATAAGAAATTTTTTTGGTGAAATTATAATGACTGTAGTATTTGTTATTACGACCATACTGCCTTCTCAAATAATAGGGCTATTAATTTATACTATGGCAGTTGCAATATTCATATTTCTTAATAAGAAAAACATGTGTTATATTTTCAAAAAAAATTAGAATAAATAAACAGTTTGCCTAGTTAGAGTATTTTAAGAGGAAGTGATAATTTTGAAAAGTTTGGCAATTATATTATTAAATTATAATGGTTCTGTTGATACGATTGAGTGTATTGAGTCTTTGGATAACACAATAACAAATTATGAGTACGATATTTATATTATTGACAATGCTTCTCAGAAAGAAGAAGTTGATATTTTAAAAAGATATATCAGTAGCAGAGAAGAATTTGATATATATTCAGATGCTATATATGAAAGAAATAAGGTAAAAGGAAATCTTCTTATTCTGTCAAATGATAATGCGGGATTTGCCGGTGGAAATAATAAGGTCATTAGGAAAATTTATGAAGATTATTCGTATGTTTTACTTTTGAATAATGATACAGTAGTGCAACCGAATTTCATTGAAAAAATGATTTGTATGTTAAATGAAGATCCAACAATAGGTTATGCAAGTTGCAGGATTGATAATTATTATGATCATACATTATTATGGAATTGCGGTGGAAAACTTAGACCATGGGGATTGAGAAAATATTATTCAGAGAAAGAACTAAAAAAAATGCCAGATATTATTGATGCTGAGTTTATTACCGGATGTGCATTATTTATACGATCCTCAGTGATAGAAAAGTATGGTACTTTATCGGATGATTTTTTTCATGGAGAAGAAGATTTTAATTTTTGTTGGAGAATGAAGAAAAACCATATTAAAGGGAAATGTATAAATCAAACTTTAGTATATCATAAAGTAAGTGCTACAAGTAGTAAAAATGGATTACAACCAGGAAAAATGGCAAGTTATTATGCGTATAGAATTGTTGATATGAAACAATTTTATTCTGTATTTATATGGAATATATGGAAGTTTGTTTTAATGCAAATTTTAAAGATACGATGGATAAGAGGAGGGTATACACAAGAGGAAATAAGAAAAATGATGGATATTATCAAACGTACATCGAAATTAAATGCAATAAATCGTGAAGATACACTTAAAATATGGAATCTAACATATTAAATTTAAAAAGATGCGTTACTAAGATGGTTTTTTATTTAGAAAAAAATGATAGGTTATTGAAAGGGTATTATAATTATGAAAATAGCAGTAGCCGGAACAGGATATGTTGGACTTTCTATTGCCACATTATTATCTCAAAATCATGAGGTAATGGCAGTTGATATAGTCCAAGAAAAGGTAGAAAAGATTAATAAAAAAATCAGTCCAATTCAGGATGAGTATATTGAAAAGTATTTAAAGGAAAAACAGTTAAATCTGACAGCTACGTTAGATGCAGAAACAGCATATAAAGATGCGGATTTTGTAGTTATCGCTGCACCTACAAACTATGACAGCAAGAAAAATTTTTTTGATACATCAGCAGTAGAAGCTGTGATTAAGTTGGTTATTGGATATAATCCAGATGCAATTATGGTAATTAAATCTACAATTCCGGTAGGGTATACAGCAAGTATTAGAGAAAAATTTCACTGTGATAATATCATTTTCAGCCCAGAATTTTTGCGAGAATCTAAAGCATTATATGATAATCTGTATCCATCCAGAATTATTGTAGGAACAGATGTTGAAAATGCAAGACTTGTAAAAGCTGCGAACACATTTGCTGGCTTATTGCAGGAGGGGGCTATTAAAGAAAATATTGATACCCTGATTATGGGATTTACAGAAGCAGAAGCAGTGAAGTTATTTGCTAATACATATTTGGCTCTCAGAGTATCATATTTTAATGAGCTTGACACTTATGCCGAAATGAAAGGCTTGAATACACAGCAGATTATTAATGGGGTATGTCTTGATCCGAGAATTGGATTACATTATAACAATCCGTCATTTGGATATGGTGGTTATTGTTTACCAAAAGATACCAAGCAGCTCTTGGCTAATTACGAAGATGTACCGCAGAATATGATGTCTGCAATCGTTGAATCAAATAGAACCAGGAAAGATTTCATAGCAGATCGTGTTTTGCAGAAAGCAGGGTATTATGCTTATGAAGATGAAAATACTTATGATGCTTCTATGGAAAAAGAAGTTGTAATTGGTGTATATCGTCTTACCATGAAATCAAATTCAGATAATTTCCGTCAGTCTTCTATACAAGGTGTGATGAAGCGCATTAAAGCCAAAGGTGCCACCATTATTGTTTATGAACCGACATTAGAGGACGGAACAACATTTTTTGGAAGTAAAGTTGTAAATGATCTTGAGGCATTTAAAGAGCAGAGTCAGGCAATTATTGCAAATAGATATGATAAATGTCTGGATGATGTAAAAGAACGAGTATACACAAGAGATATCTTTTACAGAGATTAAAAGATAAGTTATAAATTTAAATGGATATTTATAAAACAATTACTAAGCAAAATCCCAGTTGGGGAATAACTGGGGTTTGTTGGTTTTTCGTATTTTTATTGTGTTTTAGCCGGATCATAAAACAGTCATACAAAAGTAACAGAATTAGCTTTTCACAAAGTCTGGCGTATATCGCAATTTTTATATATCTTTGGACAGTATTGGAATCTACAGTTTTTACCCGCATTCCACAGGCATATCCTCAATATGAACTTCACATATTCTGGTCCTGGAAAGCATTTTTTGTATATCATGACAATGAGATGCTGAAGGAAAATATTCTAAATTGCATATTATTGATGCCGTATGGCTGTTTATTGCCAGTTGCTTTAGATAAGAGAATCAACTGGAAAAGAGGTTTGGTGATTGGAATGGGAACATCGTTTGTGATAGAATTATTGCAGTTGATCACCTGTCGAGGATTGTTTGAGTTTGATGATATTATCCACAATGGGTTTGGATGTATGATGGGAGCTGTTTTGGGTTCCTGGTGTTGGCTGAGAATGTTAAAGAAATTTAAAATGCCCAGGAAGCCTCACGCTTCCTGAGCATTTTCTCAAATCATCATTTCTCCCGTAATTTCAGAACATCCTCAAGTGGCAGCCCTGAAAACCTGCTGATATCCTCAGGTGAGAATCTGGAATCCTCTAGCATGCGCTGTGCAGTAAGTAAAGCATGTTCCTGAAGACCTTGGGCGCGACCTTGAGATAGACCTTCGGCGCGTGCATCATCGCACATTTCCTGAACAGCCTGACACATATTAACACTCCCTTCTGTTTCTGTGAAACGTAAATTGATACCGGTTATGGAGTCAATGACTCGGGCTGCTTTGAGCTCGAGCGACCGGAAGCCAGGGGTCTGTGATGTGAGTTCCTGAAGCTTCCGTTTATCTTTGGAGTATTTGATGAAGAGCATGACTTCTTTGAGATTGCTCTGGAGTTTGTCAGGTTCTTCATCCTTTATCTCGGCAGGTGAGAAGAGATTGATCCGGTAATCTGGGACCAGAGAAAGAATCTCGGGGTCTTGGACAGAGAGCATTTCGTGGAGGCTCCTGGGAGCTTTCCAGGTATCGGAGCCGAAGTATACGACACGGTGATGACCGGAATCAGCCGGTCATCTTTGTAGAAGCCGGTGAGATATTCTCCGGATGTGGAGGGTCATTGCTTTGCAGCTCTGTGGGTTGTCAGCCATGTAATTTTTGGTGATGGTATCCTTTGTACCCATAGGTTTCACCACCTTCGATCTTGTTATGTGATCAGAATTATTTTATCATCGGATTCATTTTCTGGGTAACGTAGTTTATTGCTTTTGGAAAGAGGATTTTTGTGAAAAAGCTTCAGAGCTGCGCAGTTAAGGAGGATATGTTTGTCGAACGGAGTCGAAATAAATCAATAGACAAAAAGAGCGTATTGTGCTACTCTGAAAGCACGAATTATATATAGCAATGTAAGAAAAAATAGGGGTGAGATACAGATCATGCTAGAAAATGATGTTCTTATGGAGAAAAGTACAGTTCAGATACAGCAGGAAGAGGCATCCGAGGAATATATAAAACGATTTCCGACAAAGTTGCATGAGATGTTAAAAGACTCAAGGGTAAGAGATAAATTTTTTAAAAGTATATCCAAAGAATATGCGGACATAATTGTATATAGAGGAATTCATCGAGAGAATAAAATTGAGAGAGATGATTTTCTGGGAAACCTGGATGAAGCAGAGTTGTATGATCGTCCTGTCAGGAAACCGACATTTCAAATGTGCGGTGTTTCAGTTAATGAAGATCCGATGCAGTTGATTAAGGCGTTACATATTCCGAATCCTGGAAGACCAACTCTTGGAATAGTCAGAGGAATCATGAAATGTCAGTATGGACCAGCGGATTTTCAAGAGGGAAAAACACATCATAATTGGTATTTATTCAAAGATAAAATTGATTCAGCTAGCAGTGAATTCAAAATCATAGAGGTGGACGAACTATGCCAGAAGAATATTGGGACGAAATCAGGGGAATAGGTAAATTATATGTAGAAGAGGAACTGGTTGTGGGGATAGAACCTGTACTCTTTGTATGTATTGATGATAAGAATAATAGATATTTGGTTATGACATATGATTCCTACAACGGAATATATATATATCGGAAAATAGAATCTGATGAATTGTTAGATATGTTGGAAAATCGCAATACAATGGAACGTACTTTCCGTTTAGGTAAAAGAATTTATAAGACATTTATAGAAGAAAATAGCAATATACTTGGCGTAGAAGAATATGATTCGCAAACATTTTCGGGATCAATGCTTCCAGATGTGGGAGAATATTACGAGATACACTCGGAATATATACAAAAATATATTGAAAAGTTGCGAGGTTGTAAGATCAATCAACAGGAATTCGAAAAATTTGATTGTGAGATTATAGTTACGACGGTAAAAAATGGGAAAGATATTGATTACTGTGCCCTAAATTATAACAGACAATTCTGTAAAACCGTTACTGAAAAGGATATATGGGACAAGAATTATTGTTTTGAAGAAAAGATCAATTTTGCTGCATAGTTTTTTTAGGAGGATGGTGACGTATGGAATATGAAAGTCATCTTATTTTACAACATCTCGTGTTTGATGAAATAGAGTTTAAACGGTTGGGATTTAAAACAGAAAGTGAAGTTAATTATGGACTGGAAATACAGATAGGAAGAGATCATGATAATCAGGAACATTATAAAGTTACGTTAGTTTTAAATGGGAAGAAAGATAAAGAATATATTTTTAAAATTGTATTGAGTGGTTTCTTTGAAATAAAGAATGCGGAAAATATATCAGACAAAGAAACTTTGATACATAAGAATGCGGTTGCAATTATGATGCCATATTTACGAAGTGAGGTATCGTTATTAACATCACAACCGGAAACTAACAGTATCGTAATGCCAATTTTCAATATTAATAAGATGATTAAATAAACAGTATTATGGATGTGCATACAGAAATGGCAGAAGGAATTCTGATCAATCTATATGACACATCAATATATAAGATAAGTTATAAATATTAACATACAAAGGAGAGCAAGAAATGGGAAAATATTTTGGTACAGATGGCTTCCGTGGGGAGGCGGGTGTTTCGTTGACGGCGGATCATGCTTTCAAGATCGGGCGTTTTCTGGGGTGGTATTATAATGAGCTGCGCAGAAGAGCGGGGGAGACGGCTGCGGCCAGGATCGTGATCGGCAAGGATACCCGACGTTCCAGCTATATGTTTGAGTATTCGCTGGTCGGCGGACTGGTGGCGTCCGGAGCGGATGCTTATCTTCTCCACGTGACAACAACGCCGTCTGTGGCTTATGTTGCTCGTACCGATGGCTTTGACTGTGGTATTATGATCTCTGCCAGCCATAATCCTTATTATGATAACGGGATTAAGCTGATCAATGGCCAGGGTGAGAAGATGGAAGAGGAAATCATCGCTCTGGTGGAGGATTATCTGGATGACCGTCTTCAGCTGTTCGGAGAGAAATGGCATGAGATTCCTTTTACAAAGGGCGGTGAGATCGGCAGGACGGTGGATTATTCGGCAGGCCGGAACCGTTACATAGGATATCTGATCTCCCTGGGAGTATATTCCTTTAAGGGAATGAGGATTGGTCTGGACTGTGCCAACGGAAGTGCATGGAATATCGCAAAGGCGGTTTTTGATGCGCTGGGAGCGAAGACTTATGTGATCAATGCTGAGCCGGATGGTACCAATATCAATAACAATGCCGGTTCCACCCATATCGAGGGTCTCCAGAAGCTTGTAGTGGAGAAGGGGCTGGATGTTGGCTTTGCCTACGATGGAGATGCGGACCGCTGTCTCTGTGTGGATGAGAAGGGAAATGTGGTCAGCGGGGATGCGATCCTTTATGTGTACGGCCGTTATATGAAGGAGCGCGGAAAGCTTCTCACCAATACGGTTGTGACTACGGTAATGTCCAATTTTGGCCTTTACAAGGCTTTTGATGCTCTTGATATCGATTATGCGAAGACTGCAGTAGGGGATAAATATGTTTATGAATATATGATGCAGAATGGCTGCCGTATTGGTGGTGAGCAGTCCGGGCACATTATTTTTTCCAAGTATGCATCTACCGGGGATGGCATCCTTACAAGTCTGAAGATGATGGAAGTTATAATGGCAAGGAAGAAAAAGCTCAGTGAGCTTACTGCTGATCTGGCGATCTATCCCCAGGTTCTTGAGAACGTGCGTGTCCATGACAAGGCAGCAGCGCAGGCAGATGTGGATGTGCAGGCAGCAGTAGAGAGTGTGGCTGAGGCGCTTGGAGACACCGGAAGGATCCTGGTGAGAGAATCCGGTACAGAACCTCTGCTTCGTGTTATGGTTGAGGCAGAGAGTGAGGAGCTTTGCAGAAAATATGTGGACCAGGTGGTTGAGATCGTCCGTAAGAAGGGGCATGTGGCAGAGTGATGTCCTGGATGCAGACCGCAGGTGTCTGAAGAACGGAGCAGTCAGAAGAATATAAAAATGCAATAAGAGGAGAAAAAAATCATGTGTGGAATTGTAGGTTTTACAGGCAGGCATCAGGCAGCACCCATCCTTCTGGACGGGCTTTCCAAACTGGAATACAGGGGATATGATTCCGCCGGCATCGCAGTGCGTGACGGGGAAAAGGATATCGAGATCATTAAGGCGAAGGGCCGTCTGAAGGTCCTTCTGGAGAAAACAAACGCAGGTGAATCTGTTCCGGGTATGTGCGGGATCGGTCATACCCGCTGGGCAACTCACGGAGAACCATCAGAGGTCAATGCCCATCCTCATGTCAGTGATAACGGAAATGTGGCAGCTGTGCATAACGGCATTATCGAGAATTACCAGGAGCTGAAGGAGAAGCTTCTCCGCAGGGGATATTCTTTTTATTCTTCCACAGATACGGAGGTTGCTGTGAAGCTGGTGGATTATTACTACCAGAAATACGGCGGATCTCCGGTTGAGGCAGTGCGTCATGCCATGGTGCGTATCCGTGGTTCCTATGCGCTGGCAATGATGTTCCGTGATTATCCGGAAGAGATCTTTGTAGCGAGAAAAGACAGCCCTATGATCCTGGGTGTGGAGAATGGAGAATCCTATATCGCATCGGATGTTCCTGCGATCCTGAAGTATACAAGAAATGTTTATTATATCGGAAATCTGGAGCTGGCATGTGTAAAACCGGGTGAGATCACTTTTTACAATCTGGATGGTGAGGAGATCGAGAAGGAGCCTAAGATCATTGAGTGGGATGCAGAGGCAGCGGAGAAAGCCGGTTTTGAGCATTTCATGATGAAGGAAATCCATGAGCAGCCGAAAGCAGTTGCAGATACACTGAACTCCGTTATCCGGGAGGGCAAGCTGGATCTGACGGAGATCGGTCTGGATGATGAGAGAATCCGCAGCATCAGCCAGGTTTATATCGTGGCCTGCGGCTCTGCTTACCATGTGGGAATGGCTGCACAGTATGTGATCGAGGATCTTGCAGGTCTTCCGGTGCGTGTGGAGCTTGCTTCGGAGTTCCGTTACCGGAAGCCGCTTCTGGATCCTGACGGCCTGGCAGTGATCATCAGTCAGTCCGGTGAGACTGCGGACAGTCTGGCTGCGCTTCGGGAATGTAAGGAGAAGGGAATCCGCACGCTGGCTATTGTCAATGTGGTCGGCTCTTCCATTGCAAGAGAGGCGGATCATGTATTCTACACACTTGCAGGACCGGAGATCTCGGTTGCTACCACCAAGGCGTACAGTACACAGCTGATCGCTTCCTATGTGCTGGCATTGCAGATGGCACTGGTCCGCGGAAAGATCTCAGAGGAGCAGTGTGAGTCCTACATTAAGGAACTGAAGACACTTCCGGACAAGATCGGCAGGATCATCGAGGATAAGGAAAGGCTTCAGTGGTTTGCCTCCAAGCAGGCCAATGCAAAGGATATCTTTTTTATCGGAAGAGGGATTGATTATGCCATCAGCCTTGAGGGCAGCCTTAAGATGAAGGAGATCAGCTACATCCATTCTGAGGCGTATGCGGCTGGCGAGCTGAAGCATGGCACCATTTCCCTGATCGAGGACGGCACTCTTGTGATCGGTGTCCTGACACAGCCGGAGCTTTATGAGAAAACAGTCAGCAACATGGTGGAGTGCAGAAGCCGTGGAGCGTATCTGATGGGGCTTACTACGTTTGGAAACTATAATATCGAGGATACTGCAGATTTTACGGTTTATATCCCGAAAACAGATCCGCATTTTGCAACTTCTCTGGCAGTGATCCCGCTGCAGCTTCTGGGTTACTATGTCAGTGTAAATAAAGGTCTGGATGTGGATAAGCCGAGAAATCTTGCTAAGAGTGTTACCGTGGAATAAGGATATCTGTTTCATGGAAGGAACATTTTAGAGGCAGTTCCGTGACATCGTGAGAGCATAAAAGAATCATGATATCACGGAACTGTTTTTGCATTTGGCGATTTACGATATTTCTTGCTTTTATCAGTAAAAAAGCGTAAAATGATTAGGATATTTGAATCTGTACAGAGGGTGTCCATATGTAATATTCTCTGTACCATCAAAAATGGAGGATTGCATATGAGAAAAATGGGAAAACATATCCCAGGGCTGATCGTGACGCTTGTGGTTCTGATCACAGCGATCGTATTTGCGGTCATGCTTCTGAATATGAAGGTGATCCCGACGAAGTTCATTGCAGTGATCGGACTGGTAATGCTGGTCCTGATCGTGATCGTCGGAGCGCTTGTATGGAGTACGGATGGTAAGATAAGATTTGTAGTGGGAGTGATCCTGGCAGCAGTTTTTGCAGCAGTATTTATTCTCGGAAGTATGTATGTTTATAAGACACATTCCACACTGGCAGGGATTTCCGGTGTGAACACAGAGGTTACGGAGGTCGGCATTTATGTCCGTGCAGATGATTCTGCAGATTCCATAGAGGCTACAGCAGATTATGTGTATGGTGTGCTGACAGATCTTGACAGAGCCAATTCGGACAAGGCTATCCAGGAGGTGGATTCCGAGACAGGCAAGACTGTGCAGGTCCAGGAGTATGCAGGACTTACAGAGCTGGTTGACGGTCTTCTGAACGGACAGACAGGTGCGATCGTGCTGAACAGCGCATATTTAAGCGTTATTGAAGAGATGGATGGATATTCCGATATTTCTTCCAGGATCAAAGAGCTGACCGTGAAGAAGGTGGAGACGACCATTGAACCGCAGGAGACAGAGGCGAAGGCTGAAGAGAGTACCAATGACGGTTCTGTATATACCATCTTTATCAGTGGTATCGACAGCCGCAGCGGCCTTGTTGCAAAGAGCCGAAGCGATTCCAATATCATTGCTACGGTAAATACAGCTACCAGACAGGTGCTTCTGGTTTCCACACCTCGTGATTATTTTGTACCGCTTTCTATTTCAGGCGGACAGAGAGATAAGCTGACACATGCAGGTATCTATGGTATCAATGTATGTATGGATACTCTGGGAATGCTTTATAATGAGGATATCAACTATTATTTCCGTATCAACTTTGCGGGATTTGAGCAGCTGATCAATTCGCTTGGCGGAGTTACTGTTTATTCTGACTATGACTTTGATTCCAAGAATGAGACAGGATATCACTTCAATCAGGGAGAGAACTACCTGAACGGTGAGCAGGCTCTGGTATTCAGCCGTGAGCGTTATGCCTTTAAAGAGGGCGACCGTCAGCGTGGCAAGAACCAGATGGCAGTGATCAAGGGTGTGATCAACAAGGCTCTTTCACCGGAGCTTCTGAAGAATTATTCTTCTGTTCTTTCCAGCATCCAGGGATGCTTTGAGACCAATATCTCCTACGAGGAGATCGCCAGACTGCTCCAGCAGCAGCTGAACAACGGTGGTGACTGGAACATCGTAAGCTACAGTGTAAATGGTACCGGTGACACACAGAAGCCGTATTCTATGAGCCAGAAGGCTTACGTTATGATTCCGGATGAGTCTACCGTTCAGAAGGCGGAGGCCATGATGAAGAAGGTTCGTGACGGAGAGACTGTTTCCCAGGAGGAGGCAGACAGTGCAACATCAGCGGCAGTAGCTACGGATAATGATGCACAGGCAGCTGCAGAGGGAAGTACAGCAGAAGCGCAGGGTGAGACTGCAGATGCCACACAGAATGGCACAGCAGATGCCCAGAGTGCAGACGGAACTGTTGCACAGCAGTAAGATAAAATTATTAAATTTTAGCATAAGAACAGCCGGGGAAGCGTAAAGCTTTCCACCGGCTGTTTTTTCATGAGAAACAGAACGAAAAAAATCCACCGGCGATCACCGATGGATTTTTTTTTACAGGATCTCTTTCAGATATCTTTCCAGGGCATCCTGCCATGTTGGAAGTGGCTGGAAGCCGTTTTTTACAAGCTTGGATTTATCCAGGCGGCTGTTGAATGGACGTACAGCCTTGGAAACGCCGTACTCTGCAGTTGTGACAGGAGATACCTCTACTTTTTCGTATTCCTTGTGGCCGAGGGCAGCAGCCTGGCGGAAGATCTCTTTAGTGAAATCATACCAGCTGATGAAGCCGCCTTCGTTGGTTGCGTGATAGTAGCCGTATTTCTCTGTCTCGACCATGTCTACCAGAAGACGTGCAAGGTCGTAGGTGTAGGTCGGAGTTCCGATCTGGTCACTGACTACGGTAAGCTTGTCATGGGTTTTTCCCAGATTTACCATGGTACGGATAAAGTTTTTGCCGTTTTTGCCGAATACCCATGCAATACGTACGATAAAGAATTTATCTACAGTGCCGGATACTGCCAGTTCACCGTCAAGCTTGGTCTGACCGTATACGTTCTGTGGAGCGTAGTCCTTGCAGTCCGGATCCCATGGTGTGGTTCCCTGGCCGTCAAAAACGTAGTCTGTGGAAATATACATCATCTTGATGCCAAGCTCCTTGCAGATGTCCGCAATGTTCTGTGTTCCTACAACATTGACAAGACGTACCTTCTCACGGTTTTCCTCGTCCTCTGCAGCATCTACGGCTGTCCATGCGGCACAGTGTACTACTGCATCAGGCTTTACCTCACGGATGGTTTTTGCTACCGCTTCTTTATCTGTGATATCAAGCTGCACATAAGGCATGGTGGTAACAGGAGTACCATCAGCGATGCCGCTGTAGGAAGGAGCAATGTCACTTCCTACGCCTTCATATCCACGGCCGGACAGTTCATTCATTACGTCATGGCCAAGCTGGCCGCCAACACCTGTTACGAAAAATTTCATGCTTTAACCTCCTCGCGGTTTCCATACATTTCTTCGTAGTAGTTCTGATACTCGCCGGAGATGATGGTTTCCCACCATTCCTTGTTGTCAAGGTACCATTTGATGGTCTTTTTGATTCCGTCTGCGAATTTTGTTTCAGGAAGCCATCCAAGCTCGTTGTGGATCTTGGTCGGGTCGATAGCGTAGCGCATGTCATGGCCTTTACGGTCTGCTACATGTGTGATCAGGCTTTCCGGTTTGCCAAGCTCCTTGCAGATCAGTTTTACGATATCGATGTTTTTCATCTCGTTATGTCCGCCTACATTGTAAACCTCGCCTACACGTCCTTTGTGGATGATCAGGTCGATGGCACGGCAGTGATCCTCAACATAGAGCCAGTCGCGGACATTTTCACCCTTTCCGTAAACCGGGAGTGGTTTGTCGTTCAAAGCGTTGGCGATCATCAGCGGGATCAGCTTTTCCGGGAAGTGATACGGGCCGTAGTTGTTGGAGCAGCGGCTGATGGTCACAGGCAGGCCGTAGGTTCTGTGGTATGCGAGAACAAGAAGGTCAGCACCTGCTTTGGAGGAGCTGTACGGGCTGCTTGTATGGATCGGAGTTTCCTCTGTGAAGAAGAGGTCCGGTCTGTCAAGAGGAAGATCTCCGTAAACCTCGTCTGTGGAAACCTGATGATAACGCTGGATTCCGTATTTACGGCAGGCATCCATGAGAACAGCAGTACCCTTGATGTTGGTGTCAAGGAATACCTCCGGGTTTTCGATGGAACGGTCTACGTGGCTCTCAGCTGCGAAGTTTACCACGATGTCAGGATGCTCCTCCTCGAAAAGCTTGTAAACAGCGTCACGGTCTGTGATGCTTTCCTTTACAAAGCGGAAGTTCGGTTTGTCCATGACCGGTGCAAGAGTGGAAAGGTTTCCGGCATAGGTCAGGCAGTCCAGGCATACGATACGGTAATCCGGATGAGCCTCCATCATATGAAAAATAAAGTTGCTTCCGATAAATCCGGCGCCGCCGGTAACGATGATTGTCATAAAAAATCTCCTTTATAATAAATGATTGATCTTATGCGGATTCCGTCGAAACGGAGTCCGCAGGTAAATTCAGTGTCGGAAAATCAGATCGGCTTAGTGAAGCGCGTCCAGATATTTTCCATCCAGAACATCCTTGAGATACTGGCCATACTGGTTTTTCTTAAGGATTTCGTAAACCTTGAGCACGTCCTCCTTTGTGATCCAGCCGTTTAAGTAAGCAATCTCCTCAAGGCATGCGATCTTGCGGTGCTGATGCTGCTCCATGGTTTTTACGAAGTTGGTTGCCTCTACAAGGCTTTCATGTGTACCGGTATCCAGCCATGTGAAGCCCTGGCCCAGAAGCTCAACGTTCAGCTGTCCTTTCTCAAGGTAGATACGGTTCAGGTCTGTGATCTCAAGCTCGCCTCTTGCGCTTGGCTTCAGATTTTTTGCGTACTCTACAACCTTGTTGTCGTAGAAGTAGAGACCGGTTACACAGTAGTTGCTTTTGGGCTTTTCCGGTTTCTCTTCAATGGAAACCGCTTTTCCGTTCTGGTCGAATTCCACGATGCCGAAACGCTCCGGATCATCTACATAGTATCCGAAAACAGTGGCACCTTTGCCTGTTTCTGCGTTGTCTACAGCAGCTTTCAGGCGCTTTTTGAGGCCATGTCCTGCGAAAATGTTGTCACCAAGGACCATACATACGGTGTCGTTGCCGATGAATTCCTCGCCGATGATAAATGCCTGAGCAAGTCCGTCCGGGCTTGGCTGTACAGCATAGGTAAGGTTGACACCGAACTGATGGCCGTCACCGAGAAGCTCCTCAAATCTCGGGGTATCCTGCGGGGTGGAGATGATCAGGATATCACGGATGCCTGCGTTCATAAGAACAGACATAGGATAGTAGATCATCGGTTTGTCAAAGATCGGCAGAAGCTGTTTGGAGGTCACCATGGTAAGTGGGTAAAGACGTGTTCCGGAGCCTCCGGCTAAAATAATTCCTTTCATATGTTTTCTCCTTTGCGTGATGATGTGCAGCATAAGTCGTGCCTGCACATAACTTTGTTACTGTAACTGTATTATAAAAGGTGACGCAAGGTCACCTTCAAGAGCTTTTTTCATATTTTTTATTTTTGGCTATTTTTCACAAAGAAATACGCCGGCATCTTTGGTAATGCGGAATCCTTTGGCAGTTTTTCTGGCGGTGTAGGCCCGGAATTCCTTGTAACGGTCCAATATATACTGATTCTGGTTGCCGTGGCAGGAGAGGACGTAGGAGATCAGCGGCTCCGCATCCTGGACCAGAAGGCAGTCTTCATAAGAAAGCCACTGAGCCTTTGGGAAAAAAGGCGCTAGGATACTCTGACCGTTTTCACGTCCGAACCGTTCATAAAGCCGGTCTGCGGAAAGCACGATCCGTTCATCAAAATCCTGCACCAGCTGGCTGACCTCCTGCATATGTGCCTTTCCGTAAGCACTGCAGAGAAATCTTCCGCCGGGAGCGAGGACACGGCGGACTTCCTTCAGGACGGAAGGAATATCATCGCAGTAAAAAAGCACGTGATTGGCGATCACCAGATCAAAGCTTTCGTCCTTGCAGGGGATTTTTCTGCAGTCAAAGGCCCGGAATGCAAACCGGGTATCCGAGGAACCGATGGCTCGTCTGGCATCGCGGAGCATACCGCTGGAAATATCGGAAAGTGTGATGGAGATATCCTCCGGCAGAAGGGAAAGATTGTCGGTCCATAACGTTCCGTCCCCGCAGCCCAGCTCCAGAATACGAAGACCGGGTGAGATCCGGCATTGCTCAAAGATCCAGGGAAACCATCCCTGTTTGTTCTGGGAGTACAGGCTGTGGAGGTTGATCCTGGAGGAAATGTTGGTGGCATTCTGATACTGATTCTTGAGGCTTTTTTCCATGCCGGTCAGGTGGATCAGGTTCAGCATCTGGCTCCAGTCAATGGTGTGCTGTTCCTTTATCATCTGTGCGGTATCCTGGATCGCTTTTTCCACCAGCTGCATCTGTTCGATCCGGTCACGGACCAGACGAAGCTGGATATTCAGAGAATTCAGCATGAAATGATAATCGGAATCACCGATGGTCATTTCACGGATGTCATCCAGGGAAAAGCCCAGGTATTTCAGAAGGAGGATCTGCTGAAGCCTTGCAAAATCCTCATCTGTATAAAAACGTGCGCCGGATTCGGTGACGAGAGAGGGTTTCAGGATATCCTGTTTATCATAATAGCGGACAGTACGCAGAGTTACGTGTGCCATGCGTGCAAATTCGCCGGAAGAATAGTAGCCGTCTTTTTTCATAAAAAATAGAATCCTTTCTGAGGAAATAACAAACATCCTGTCATAGAAGTCATAAAAGAATTATAATTCAGATCCGGAAGCCGTACAAGAGTAAAACGTATAAGAGCAAACCGTACAGGAGAAAAACAGCATTGACAAAATTCTGCTGGTTTGTTAGTATATCGTTTCGAAAAAAAGGGAACCCCGGAATCATATTTCCGGGATAAGCGTTCGATATAAAAAGGAGTAATTTTTATGCGAAACCGTACTCTGGATATGGTAAAGGCAATCTGTGCTTATGCAGTTGTGCTTCTTCACGTCCATTTTCCGGGAAATGCCGGAATTATAGCCAATGTACTTGCCAGATTTGCAGTACCTGTGTTTTTTATGGTATCCGGATATTTTTGTTTCCGTGGCGATGATACGGAATTTATAAGAACCGGAAAAAAGATCCGGCATGTTCTGAAGCTGATGCTTGTGGCATTTCCGGTCTGCTGTCTGTGGGAGCTGATCCAGAACCACATCGACGGAGCAAGCCAGAAGGAATGGCTGGAAGCCCTGGTTTCGGGGGAACATATCCGCCAGTTTCTTCTATATAATAACAGCTCTCAGGTGAAATGGCATCTGTGGTTTCTCCCGGCACTGCTCTATTGTTATCTTCTTTTTGCCCTGGCAGCAAGATTCCGGATTTGTAAGCAGGTATATGTTCTGATACCGGTGCTTCTTCTGATCCATTTCGGAATGGAGGAATTTTCGACCTTCCTGTTCCCGGAAAAGCATTTCCGTGTTATGCAGTTTCGAAACTATCTGTTTACCGGATTTCCGTTTTTTATGTTGGGACATCTGATACACAGACATCAGGAAAAGCTGGAAGCCTGGTTTGCCGGAAAAAAAGTGCTTCTTTTGTATGGCATGGCAGCTGGCGGCGGGATCGCAAGTCTGCTGGAATACCGGTATTTTGGCAAACTGGAATTGTTTCTGGGGTCAGTATCTATGGCTGTTGGTCTTTTTCTCATTGCGATCATGGGAAAGAATCGGAAAGTGCCCGAGCTTCCGGCAGCCATCGGTCAGAAATATGCGTTTTTTATTTATCTGTTCCATCTCTGCGTGGCTGATATCCTGAAGGATGTGGCTGTGGCAGCTGGAATTGAGAAAAATCTTTTATATCTGTGGATGAGACCGGTGATGGTCTGTGTTCTTGTGACTGCTGTGGCGGTAATGTATGGATATGGAATGAAGATCTGCCGGAAATAGAAGAGTTTATGGTATTTTCATATTTATGCGCTGTGATTTTGTACCAAAATATGCTAAAATATCCTTTATTGATAAGTCACAGCACCCACCCGGAGGATGTGGGGAAAGCGACTGGAATATCCCGCTTCAGGGTAAAAAATACTGAGACATGAAAGAAAAAGGAGATTTTTATGGATTTACAAAACAGAGCGGAGGCCGGCAGTGACGGACACGATGAGAGTGTACTGAATCCGGAGATGCCCAACGAAACTGATCTGACGAAGAAGGAACGCCGCCGGATCGAAAGAGAGAAACTGAAGGGAATGGGAACAGGTAAGAAGATTCAGTATATCTGGATGTATTATAAGATACATATGCTGTGCGTGCTTCTTGCCATTGGCGGAGTCTGTCTGGGAGTGAATATTTATCGTCACGCACAGATGAAGACGGTGCTTTCCATTGCGGTGGTGAATGCAGGGAATTATGACTCTGAGAAGGTGGAAGAGGATGTTTTGAAGACACTGGGAACAGAGGATAAATATGCAGAAGTCAGTGTGGCGCAGAATCTGATGACGGACGAGACAGGAGAGGATTTTGATTACTATGCCAGGATCGCATATGTGACGGAAATCCAGAGTGCTACCGTTGATGTCCTGATCATGCCGAAGGAACTCTATGAACATGAGAAAGATAGCGGAATGTATGCAAATCTCAGGGAAACGTTTGGAGATGAGGTGTTTGAGTCTCTGGGCGCTGTGGATGATCAGCATCTGGAGCTTGACGGCAGCAGTAGTGTTGCTCAGGACTTTGGCCTGAGATATGATCCGGTGTGCATCTGCCTTCCGGGTAATGTGAAGAATAAAGAGAATGCGTTGAAATGGATCCAGTCTGTTCTGAAATGATGGATCCATATGTTTAGCTGAGTACAGAGATAAATAAGGCCTCCGGTTCGTAACACAGGAACCGGAGGCCTTATTATATATGAATATTACAGTGTATCGTTACGTTTGATGTAGCCAGGCTCATCCGCAGGACGGATGATCTCCTTGGCATGCGTGATCTTGGCATGCTTGTCTACCACCAGATTTTCGATATGGACATTCTCACCGATGGTACAGTCTGCAAGAACGACACAGTTCTTGATAACAGCGCCCTTTTTGATGGTACAGCCACGTCCGACAATGGAATTTTCTACAGTTCCCTCGATCATGGAGCCGTTGGAGATAACGGAGTTGGAAACATTGGCTGTGTCAAAATAATGGGTCGGACAGGAGTTGTTGGTGCGTGTATAGATCGGCCAGTTATCATGGAAAAGATCGGTTGCAGTTTTGTAGTCGATCAGATCCATATTTGCATCGTGATAGCTCTTGAAATCAGTGATCGATGCAAAATATCCGCGATGAGATATACCACGCACATCCAGCTCACCGTCTCTGCAGCCGGCATTGATCACGTCTGCAAGGGTATAAAGAGAGGAGATCTCTTTTGCCTTATGGATGAGGCTGATGAAAAGCTCCTTGCTCATTACGTAGGTATCCATGAAAATGTTGCGGTTCTTTGCATTGCCGTGGTTGTGCTCAATGGAGAGAACACCCTTCTGACGGTTCAGGTTCAGGATGTGGCAGTTCAGATAGTTCTCCTTGGCATTATCAACGGAATGATAAAGCATGGTCACATCTGCACCGGATTCGATATGGGCATCGATCAGCTTGGAATAGTCGGTGGTGTAGATCATGTAATTCGGAGCGATAACAACATACGGATAATGAACTGCTTCGATGCACTCCAGATTGGAGTAGTAGTTGTCGATATCGGTGTTATAGATATCGTTGACTCCGGAATGCTCTGAAAAGAGGAGTTGGAGATTACCGCTCTTGGAGTTGATGTTGTAGTGACGTCCGGTTCCGAGATGTTCTACAAGAGAACGGGGTTTGTTCTTTACATAGACCTGAATGTACTCAATTCCGCTGTTGGTCATATTTGAGATCGGGAAGTCGATGACACGATATCTTCCGAGAAATGAAAAGGCGCCGATCGCACGGTAGTCCTGAAGCCCCTCCACATGGATATTTCTTTCTGAGGAATTCACGATTCCAAATGCTTTAAACATATTACTCAGCCCCCTTTACACGTTTTGATACAAGTTCGATGTGCTCACTGTCCTTGGAACCGACACGAGCATTGGTACCGATCACGACTCCGTCTGCAACGAGAGCACGCTGGACAACGGCACCTGCTTCAACAACAACACCCGGCATCAGGACACTGTCGATGATCTTGGCACCAGGACCGACCTTGACGCCTGTGAAAAGTACGGAGTTGGTGATCTCACCTTCTACAACACAGCCCTGAGTAATGAAAGCAGTGTTGATCACAGCGGTATCACAGATATACTGTGGAAGAGAGGTAGCATCCTCAGTGTAGATTTTCCAGGTAGGATCGTTAAGATCCAGTTCACTGTTAGGACTGAGAAGATCCATGTTCGCTTCCCAGAGGGAATCGATGGTTCCTACATCCTTCCAGTAGCCTTTGAACTTGTAGGCGTAGAGCGCCTTGTCCTGTGCAAGGAGTGTAGGGATGATGTCTTTACCGAAATCGTGATTGGAATCCGGATTTTTGATATCTGCCAGCAGGAGCTTGCGCAGAAGCTTCCAGTTGAATATGTAGATACCCATGGAGGCAAGATTGCTCTTCGGGTGTTCCGGTTTCTCTTCAAATTCCACGATGCGGTCATCTTCACCGGTGTTCATGATACCGAAACGGCTGGCTTCCTTCATGGGAACCTCGATAACTGCAATAGTCGCATCTGCCTTATGCTGGATATGGTCATCAAGCATCTTTGCATAATTCATCTTATAGATATGGTCACCGGAAAGGATCAGAAGGTATTCCGGGTTCTGTGAGTCGATGAAATCAATATTCTGAGAGATCGCATCAGCTGTTCCACGGTATACATCCAGACCGGCATCAGCCTTCTCACGTGGAGGAAGTACATAAACTCCGCTGTCCTTGGCATCAAGGCCCCAGCGGCCACCGGCTGCTACATAGCTGTTCAGTAAAACTGATTCATACTGTGTCAGTACACCTACGACATCAATGCCGCTGTTGGCACAGTTACTGAGCGGAAAATCCACGATACGGTATTTACCGCCATAACCAACGGCTGGCTTGGCAACTTTATTCGTCAACTCGTGAAGACGACTTCCTCTTCCACCGGCCAGGATCATTGCTAACATACTGTTTTGTTTCATGGCGAATCCTCACTTTCATTTCTTGTTTACTGCCAGGTGTCTTTAACCATAAAAACAATAAACTTTGTTAATATTATACACCTTTCGAAAAAGGAAATCCAGTTTTTTGTGCAAAAAAACGTTATTTTTATATTGAGAAATTAGACGAATTTGGGAAAATTGATGGATGATCTGTCGAAAAAAAGAAACGTTTAAGAAGGTTCCGGGATGCTGAAAAAACAGTAACACTGAAAATAGCCGGATTTCGGATACATCGGCGAAGATTCTTGCGGAAAATGTGAAAGCAGTGTATTCTGTAAAAAAAGTCCGGAATACAGCGGAGAAAGGATATTGATATCAGACAGGGAGAAGACAGGATGAAAGAAGAAAGAATTTCCAACTATGTAAAACTATGTGAAGAGTGGGCACAACGCTTTTTGAAGATGGATCAGGCAGATCTGCATAAACGGGTGCCGGAACTGAAGGAAGAAAACGGGTTTCTCACGATCATTCATTTCGGAAGAAGATATGGGGTGAGTTTGGAAGACGGCAGTATCCGGAGCCTGGATGGACAGAGAGAACCGGATACTACGGAGATGCTGAATATTTATACGCTTCTGGGGTATGCGAAAGAGGGGGCTTTTATTATGGATAAGTGGGTCCCTTTTGCAGATCTCAGGAATGCAAGACCATTTGCACCGGCGTATCAGATCGGAGAGACGGACGTGTTCAGTGCTACATTTTCCGGCCATGAAAAGGAATTGAGGGAGGCGTTTCAGAAGCTTGACGGCAGGGAACTGCCCCAGGGTGATGTGGGATATGAGATCAGGGCCTTTGACTGTATGCCTATGAGATTCTTTTTCTGGGAACGGGACGAGGAGTTTGAAGCACAGGGAAATATCCTGTTTGATTACAGTGCCACAGATTTCAATCATGTGGAGAGTGCGGTATCCATAGCAGATTCCGGGATCAAAAGGCTTGCGGAGCTTGCCGGGGTTCCGCTCAGGGGGAAATCTTTTCAGATGCGCTGATAACCGAAATATAATAAAACCAATATGAAAAATAAATAATACGAAAGATAATTGCAGTTATCAGAAAAATCGTATATAATGAAGGAATATTTAAGGATTTTGAGACAGTAACTGTCACGAAGGATCTATGAGAAATTTACGAATCCGGAGGTGATGCTCGTGGGGAAAAATGCATCGGGAATGTATGTCATAGATGAGGATTATAAGATTATCAGCTATAACCTGGCAGCACGTGAGATCTATCCGCAGCTGAAGAGGGGCGAGAAATGCTATCACTGTCTGAGAAACAGAGAAACTCCCTGTGAGATCTGTCCGGTCGTTAACGGGATCAAAGGTCCGAAGAACTATCTGGAACCGGGACGGAATATCCTGCGTTCGGTTGATGCTGTGGAGATTCCGCTGGAATCCGGCGGGACAGGACATGCCCTTGTTTTTTCGGATACAGAGACGAATGATGAGATCAGCAGCGGAATGATGGAGAATCCGCTTCTTATGGGGATCATTAATGTTCTCGGAAAAAATTTTATCAATATCTACTCTGTTGACAGAGAGACTCATAAGGTCCAGGTATGCCGCTTCCAGGGGCAGAGTGGAGCTTATGTGGAGGAGGGACTTCGCAGTGATGAATCCTATGAGAAGATCATGGATATTTATATTGAGAGCATTGTTGCGGCAGAGGACAGGATCCGGATGCATCAGATGATGGATTTTGAGAAGATATGCCAACGTCTTACAAGGATTCCCCAGTTGATGGTACATTATCGTGTACGCCGAAGCAACGGGAGGATTGAATATTTCTATGTGAAATGTGCCAGGGTAGGAACGGCTGAGGATTTTCAGGCCGTGGTGTTTGCTTTTGCCAATGAGGATATGGATGTACGGTACAGTGAGATGGAGGCCGTACTGGAACCAGGAGGAACAGCATCCGGAAGAAAACTTCTTATTGTAGTGAATGACGAGACGGATCGGAAAGCGCTTACAGAACATCTGGAGGGCAGTTTTGAGGTTATCACTGCGATGAATGAAGCAGAGGGGATGAAGCGTCTGTCTGAGAATTACAAAACCCTTTCTGCAATTCTTCTTGATATGAGTGTGCCGGTATGTGATGAATTTCAGTTTCTGGAGCTGATCCGTGATGATGTGATGCTGACCTCTGTGCCTGTGATCATCATAACCGGAAGTAACCGGTTGGAGGATGAGGTGCGATGTCTGGAACTGGGAGCAGTGGATTTTGTACGGAAACCGTATAATGTCCGTATATTAAAAAGTAAGATCAACAATGTGATCAAGCTGAGAGAGTCCGTGATGGTACTCTCAGCTCTGGAATATGATGATCTTACAGGGCTTTATATCAGACAGGCCTTTTTCCATCATGCAAAGACGCTGATGCGCTTTAATACGAATCAGGATTTTCATGTGGTGGTGGCAGATATAAAGAACTTTAAATGGATCAACGGAACCTATGGAGAGAAGACCGGTGATCAGGTTCTTACCTATCTGGGAGATACGTATAGAAATCAGGTTCGCTACGGGACGGTGGGCAGATATGGAGGAGACCAGTTTGTAGCCATCATATATGGAAAGAAAGAGATCCGTAGGGCAGATATGGAGAAATTTATCCACAGGGTCGAGAGCGGAGCGCCGATTCCTAATCTGGTGGTCAACTATGGGGTTTATGAGAATGTGGATAAGACACTGCCTTTTACCCTGATCTGTGACAGGGCTTTTCTGGCCATGAAGAGTATCCGGGATGACTATGAGCACCAGATTGCTTTTTATGATGATGAGATGAGACAGAGGCATATCCGTAACGGACAGATGGAGAATGCTTTCGTGGAGGCTATACGCAATGAAGAATTCGTAGTCTACCTGCAGCCGAAATACAGTGTGGAGACAGAAGAGATCGTTGGGGCGGAGGCACTGGTGCGCTGGAAGAGAGCGGAAGGAACTATGGTTTCGCCGGGAGAATTTATCCCTCTTTTTGAGAAGGATGGTCTGATCGTACGCCTTGATGAATATGTTTTCAGAAAGGTATGCAGCATCCAGGGGGAACGTATAAGATCAGGGAAAAAGATACTTCCGATTTC
This sequence comes from Blautia massiliensis (ex Durand et al. 2017), assembly GCF_001487165.1. Classification (GTDB taxonomy): domain Bacteria; phylum Bacillota; class Clostridia; order Lachnospirales; family Lachnospiraceae; genus Blautia_A; species Blautia_A fusiformis. The sequence continues at coordinate 2,309,142 of NZ_LN913006.1, read as the reverse complement.
GGTGAATCTGTCACGTGCCAGTATCCATTACGATAATATGATCTGTCGTTATGTGAAGATCGTGGAAGAAAATGGCATTCCGTTTTCTTCTGTTCCCATTGAATTGACAGAAACTGCTGCGTTGTATAATGATCGGATCAGTAAGCTCATAGAGAAGATGGTGGATGCAGGATTCGAGCTGCATATGGATGATTTTGGCTCCGGCTATTCATCTATGACAAGCCTGAACCAGCTGCCATTCGATACTCTGAAGCTGGATAAAAGTCTGATCGATTACATAGAGAATTTTCGTGGGCAGCAGGTGATTCGTCATACCATTTCGCTGGCACACAGCCTTGGAATGAAGGTTCTTGCCGAGGGCGTGGAGAAAGCAAAACAGGTGGAGATCCTGCGAAGCCTGAGCTGCGATGAGATCCAGGGCTTTTATTATGCACGGCCTTTGCCGTGGGAAAACTTTGAAACAAAGGTTATAAGAGCAAAAGAGGCGTGTAAAAAATGAGAGATCATTTTTACACGCCCTTTTTACAGCTAATGTTTCCGGACCTGTTTTTCAATAAGATAAAGTGCAAAATATAGCAGCATGGCAATGATGCAGAGGATCACAATGGACATCAGGACCCATGTAAGTCTGAATGTCTGGCTTCCGTAAATGATCAGGTATCCCAGGCCTTTTCGGGCACCGATAAATTCTCCGATGATCACGCCCACCAGGCAAAGCCCGATGTTGACCTTCATCACACTCAGGATAAGAGGAACGGAGGAGGGCAGGACGATCTTCAGAAGCTTTTCCTTTTTGTGTCCCCCCAGAGTTTCGATCAGCTTCAGCTTTTCCGGATCTGCCTGGCAGAAGCCGGAGTACAGATTGATAACGGAGCCGAAGATGGCTACAGACATGCCGGCGACCACAATGGTACGTTCGTTGGCACCAAGCCATACGATCAGAAGAGGGGCCAGAGCAGATTTCGGGAGACTGTTCAGTACCACCAGACATGGCTCCAGGATCCGTGCGATCCGTCGGGAGCACCAGAGAAGTACTGCGGTTCCTACACCTAGGATCACAACAAAAAAGAAACTGACAAGAGTTTCTGCCAGTGTCACGGCAATATGTGCAAACAGGGACTGATCCCTGCACATGGAAAGAAAGGTCTTTGCGATCAGGGAAGGACTGCTGAAGATAAAGGAATCGATCCATCCAAGATCAGAGGATATTTCCCAAAGTCCCATAAACAGAACAAAAAGAAGTGTCCGTGCAGCCAGGATAATGTTTTTTTCTTTTTTTTGCCGTGCAAGATATTGTTTCTGCTGTCTGGAAATTTCAGGCATTTTCATTGAGCTCCTTCCATATGATGTTAAAATATTTTTTAAAATCCGGAGCATTTCTGGAGGAGAGGGGAGTGCGGTCGCTGATATCCAGATCGATATCAATGATCTTTCGTACAGTGGCAGGACGTGCAGAAAGGATCAGTACCCGGTCGGCCATACTGATGGCTTCGGAGATATCGTGAGTGACCAGGATCGCAGGCTTGCCGGAGCTTTTGAGGATTTTTCCTATATCATCACTGACATTTAAGCGGGTCTGGTAATCCAGAGCGGAAAATGGTTCGTCCAGAAGAAGGAGCTCCGGTTCCAGCACCAGGGTCCGGATCAGAGCGGCACGTTGGCGCATACCGCCGGAAAGCTGGGAAGGGCGGGCATCACGGAAACGGTCCAGACCGTAGGTCTGAAGAAGGGCTTCTGCATGTGCCAGCTTTTCAGGTGTGAGCTCTTTCCGGATCTCCAGGCCGAGAAGGATGTTTTTGTAGATGCTCCGCCATTCCAGAAGATGATCCTTCTGGAGCATATATCCTACAGCGGCACTGCCGGAGGATACCGGACGGTTTCCCAGAGTAATGGAACCGTGTTCCGGAGTGAGCAGGCCGGCAATGAGATTCAGAAGAGTGGATTTTCCGCATCCGGAAGGTCCTACAATGGACAGGAATTCACCGGGCATCAGGTCAAAGGATATATGAGAAAGGGCGGGTGTCTCACCGGACAATGTGTGATAGGAGAGACACACGTCCCGCACTTTCAGGACAGGATTCATGGATGTTGCCTCCTTTTCGTAGATAATGGTATAATATTATCATATGTCTGAAACATGAGAAGGCCAATGGCAGAGATGCATACTTTGATGTCTGCCTGAAAACGGTCATAGAGAAAGGAATTACAAACATTGAACAAGAGAAACTACCAGAAAGAACTGGATAAACTGATTGAAAGAAACCAGAAAGAAGGGAAAACCCCCAGACTTTTTCTGCATGCCTGCTGTGCGCCATGCAGCAGCTATGTGATGGAATATCTGTCGCAGTATTTTGAAATCACGATATTTTTTTATAATCCCAATATCGCACCGGTGGAGGAATATTCACACCGCGTGGCTGAGATCCGCCGCCTGATCGGGGAGATGGAATTTGTCCATCCGGTAACGCTAGTGGAGGGACGGTATGACCCGAAGGAATTTTACGAGATGGCCAAAGGCCTGGAAGATGTTCCGGAAGGAGGAGAACGGTGCTTTCGGTGTTACCGTCTGCGGATGGAAGAGGCGGCAAAACTGGCGAAGGAGGGCGGATATGATTATTTCACCACAACCTTAAGTATCAGTCCGCTGAAAAATGCACAGAAGATCAATGAGATTGGCGAGGAGCTGGCAGAAATCTATAAAGTGCCACATCTGACTTCGGATTTTAAGAAAAAGAATGGCTACAAGCGTTCTATTGAACTGTCTCATGAGCATGCTCTGTACCGGCAGAATTATTGCGGCTGTGTATTTTCAAAGAAAGAAGCCATGGACAGAGAACGGCTGGTTACTGAGAATCGAGTGAACAGTAACAACGGCTGAAGACAGCAAACGTATAATTATGAAAAACTTTGCATTTTTATAAAAATATGTTACACTAACACAGAAAAGTGCAGACGTCCGGGAGACGGAGCTCGTGTATGTCCGGAGAAGACAGTTCTGCCGCAAAAAAGAAAAGTGAGGAAGAATCAATATGGCACAGTTATGGGGAGGCCGTTTTACAAAAGAAACGGACAAGCTGGTTTACAATTTTAACGCATCCATTTCCTTTGATCAAAAATTTTACAGACAGGATATCCGTGGAAGCAAGGCACATGTTGCCATGCTTGCAAAACAGGGGATCCTGACAGAGGAAGAAAAGGAGCAGATTACAGAAGGACTGGACGGTATCCTTGCAGACGTGGAAGCAGGAAAGCTGGAGATCACAGCGGAGTATGAGGATATCCACAGCTTCGTGGAGGCAAACCTGATCGACCGTATCGGAGATGCCGGAAAGAAGCTTCACACAGGAAGAAGCCGTAATGACCAGGTAGCTCTGGATATGAAGCTTTATGTCCGCGACGAGATCGATGAGACAGATAAGGAGCTGAAGGACCTTCTTCTTGCCCTGCAGAAGATCATGGAAGAGAATGTTCACACCTACATGCCGGGATTTACCCACCTTCAGAAGGCACAGCCGGTAACTCTGGCACACCATGTAGGCGCATATTTTGAGATGTTCCGCAGAGACCGTGACAGACTTTTTGATATCCGTAAGAGAATGAATACCTGTCCGCTTGGAGCGGGAGCACTGGCAGGAACCACTTATCCGTTGGATCGTGCCTATACTGCAGAGCTTCTCGGCTTTGATGCACCAACCAGAAACAGTATGGATTCCGTATCTGACAGAGATTATGTCATCGAGCTTCTCAGTGCGTTTTCTACGATCATGATGCATCTGAGCCGTTTTTCAGAGGAGATCATTCTGTGGAATTCCAATGAGTACCGTTTCGTTGAGATCGATGACGCATACAGCACAGGCAGCAGTATCATGCCGCAGAAGAAGAATCCGGATATCGCAGAGCTTGTCCGTGGAAAAACAGGCCGTGTTTACGGAGCGCTGACATCTATTCTCACAACCATGAAGGGAATCCCGCTTGCATACAACAAAGATATGCAGGAAGACAAGGAGCTGACCTTTGATGCCATCGACACTGTAAAGGGCTGTATCGCCCTGTTTACCGGCATGGTTTCCACTATGCAGTTCAACAAAGCCAACATGGAGGCAAGTGCAAAGAGAGGCTTTACAAACGCCACAGACGCAGCGGACTATCTGGTTAACCACGGTGTACCGTTCCGTGATGCTCACGGCATCGTCGGAAGACTGGTCCTTCTCTGTCTGGATAAGGGAATCTCTCTGGATGAGCTTCCGCTTTCCGAGTACAAAGAGATCAGTCCTGTGTTTGAGGAGGACATCTATGAAGCCATCAGTATGAAGACCTGCGTGGAAAAACGTGTGACTCTGGGAGCGCCGGGACCGGACGTGATGGAGCAGGTGATCGCTCAGAATAAAGAATATCTTGAAAAAAATTAAGATAATGCTTGCATTTTAGGAAAAATTGGTATAGTATTTACAGAAAAGACAAATGTGTGCCATGGAGGGACACAAGATGAGGAGAGTTTTATTATGAGTGAAAAGCTTAAAGTCGGTATTTTAGGTGCAACTGGAATGGTTGGTCAGAGATTCATTTCTCTTCTGGAGAATCACCCGTGGTTTGAGGTGGTTACTGTAGCGGCAAGCCCGAGAAGCGCAGGCAAGACCTACGAGGAGGCTGTAGGCGGCAGATGGAAAATGGATACTCCGATGCCGGAGGCAGTAAAGAAGCTGGTTGTTATGGATATCCACGAGGTTGAGAAGGTTGCAGCTACTGTTGACTTTGTATTTTCCGCAGTTGATATGACTAAGGATGAGATCAAGGCGATCGAGGAAGAATATGCAAAGACAGAGACACCGGTTGTGTCCAACAACAGCGCACACCGCTGGACACCGGACGTTCCGATGGTAGTTCCGGAAATCAATCCGGAGCACTTCGAGGTTATCGAATTCCAGAAGAAACGTCTCGGAACAAAACGCGGCTTTGTAGCTGTTAAACCGAACTGCTCTATCCAGAGCTACGCTCCGGTACTTACCGCATGGAAAGAGTTCGAGCCGTATGAAGTAGTTGCCACTACATACCAGGCTATTTCCGGAGCAGGAAAAACCTTCAAGGACTGGCCGGAGATGGAGCACAACATCATTCCGTACATCGGTGGTGAGGAAGAGAAGAGTGAGAAGGAGCCATTAAGACTCTGGGGCAAGATCGAGGACGGCGTGATCGTTCCGGCTACCACACCTGTCATCACATGCCAGTGTGTACGTGTTCCGGTCCTCAACGGACATACAGCAGCTGTATTCGTTAAATTCCGCAAGAAACCTACCAAAGAGCAGCTGATCCAGAAGCTGGTTGAGTTTAAGGGACTTCCGCAGGAGCTTGAGCTTCCAAGCGCTCCGAAGCAGTTCATCCAGTATCTTGAGGAGGACAACCGTCCGCAGGTACAGATGGATGTAAACTATGAGAATGGAATGGGAGTATCTGTAGGACGTCTTCGTGAGGATACTGTTTATGATTACAAGTTCATCGGACTTTCCCATAACACAGTAAGAGGTGCCGCAGGCGGAGCAGTTCTCTGTGCAGAAACTCTGAAAGCGAAAGGATATATCCAGGCTAAATAAGAACTGGATCCTTTACAGGAAATAAAGAAAATCATCAGAAACGGGATATCGGTTTTTCCGGTGTCCTGTTTTTGTGTATGTGGAAGGAACAAAGGAGATATGCGCAGAAAAGTAATTACTACAGTTGTGACATTTTCCACAACCACGGCTGCCATGAAAATGGAAAAAACGGCCAGGGAATCTGAATTTCAGGGAAGACTGATCCCGATCCCTTCAGAGATCAGTGCCCAGTGCGGACTGGCCTGGAAATGCGTGGAGCAATCAGAGGAGGAAACAGAAGATTTCCTGAAAAAAAAGGAACTGGCCTGGGATGGCATCTACCGTGTTCTGGTATAAAGCGGATATTGTTTGTTGTATGTAACAAAGCGGAAATTTTTGAAAATTTTCGCATTTTTATTGTGGAATAATTGGTAAAGTGTTACAATATAACAAGCAGATTTCCGGAAAGCGTGTTACTGTGAACAAAGAAGCAGTAACAAAGTGCCACGCTTGCTAAAAATATGTGGAGGTGCTATTTATGAACAGGGAGGATGTAGAGAAACTGTCAACCGCTGCGAAGGGTAAGATAAACTTACTGAACAGCAATTTCGGAAAATACTTTATGCGGGCGATCATGGCCGGATTTTTTATTGATGTGGCGATGATCTACAGTAACGTTGTTGGAAATGTATTTTCCAAAACTTTCCCGGAATGGGGGAAATTCCTTGGAGCCATCGTGTTCTCCATTGCGGTCTTGCTGATCGTAATGGTAGGAGGAGAGCTGTTTACCGGTAACAATCTGGTAATGGCTTTTGGTGCGTATGACAAGAGCGTATCATGGAAAGACGTAGGCAAGGTCTGGGGAATCAGTTACATCGGCAATTTTGTGGGATGCCTGATCCTGGCGCTGATCTTTGCAGGTGCAGGAGCGTCCGGTACAGCAGATTATTTTGCCGGATTTATAAACGGAAAACTGAGTATTCCGGCAGGACAGATGTTTTTCCGTGCGGTACTTTGTAATTTCTTCGTCTGTCTTGCTGTTCTCTGCGGCATTAAGCTGAAGAGTGAGTCAGGCAAGTTCCTGATGATCGTGATCTGTATTTCAGGTTTCGTTGTCAGCGGATTTGAGCATTGTATTGCAAATATGGGTATTTTTACAGTTGCATTCTGTATGGTGCCAGGATTGTCTGTCGGCGCTATGCTTAAAAGCATGGTGATCGTAACACTGGGAAATATAGTTGGCGGAGCTGTGCTTCTGGCATGGCCGCTTAGAAAGATGAGTGCAGATAAATAGTATGGCAAAGGCTTTATACATAGCGGAGAAGCCCAGCGTGGCACAGGAATTTGCGAAGGCTTTGAAGATCAACGGTCAGAGAAAAGACGGATATCTGGAATCTGATGATTCTGTGGTAACCTGGTGTGTAGGACATCTGGTTACCATGAGCTATCCCGAAAAATATGATATCAAGTTTAAAAGGTGGAGTTTTGATACCCTGCCTTTTTTGCCGCGCGAATTCAAATATGAAGTGATCCCCGGGGTCAAAAAGCAGTTCGAGATCGTAAAAGGACTGCTGAACCGGCCGGATGTGGATACCATTTATGTGTGTACCGACTCCGGACGTGAGGGTGAATATATCTACCGTCTGGTAGCCCAGATGGCAGGAGTAAAGGGAAAAGTCCAGAAACGTGTGTGGATCGATTCCCAGACAGAGGAAGAGATCTTAAGAGGGATCCGTGAAGCGAAGGACATCTCGGAGTATGATAATCTGGCAGCGTCTGCGTATCTCCGCGCAAAGGAAGATTATCTTATGGGAATCAATTTTTCCAGAGTTCTGACCCTGCGCTACGGAAGCAGTGTCACCAATTATCTCCATTCCAAATATCAGGCTATTGCAGTTGGGCGTGTGATGACCTGTGTTCTTGGCATGGTGGTGCGGAGAGAACGGGAGATCCGTGTCTTTGTGAAGACACCCTTCTATCGTGTCCTTGGCAGTATTGGACTTGCAGGCGAAAATTTTGACGGTGAATGGAGAGCTGTGGAAGGCAGCAGGTATTTCCAGTCCCCGTATCTTTATAAAGAAAACGGCTTCAGGAAAAAAGAGCATGCACAGATGCTGATCGATCAGCTGATGGTGAACCAGCCCCTTTCCTGTATTGTGGAAAAGGTGGAACGAAAAAAAGAAAACAAAAATCCGCCGCTTCTTTTTAACCTGGCGGAGCTTCAGAATGTGTGCTCAAAGCTGTTTAAGATCAGTCCGGACGAGACACTCCGGATCGTACAGGAGCTTTATGAGAAGAAGCTGGTGACTTATCCGAGAACGGATGCCAGAGTTCTTTCCACGGCAGTGGCCAAGGAGATATACAAGAATATATCCGGTCTTCGAAATTATCAGCAGGCCGGTGCTGCGGCGGCAGAGGTTTTGGGGATGGAATCCTGGAAAAGCATTGCAAAGACCAGATATGTGAATGACAAGCAGATCACAGACCATTATGCGATCATTCCTACCGGTCAGGGATTGAATGCACTGGGAAGCGTGTCTCTTACTGCGCAGCGTGTGTACGAGACTATTGTACGGAGATTTTTGTGTATTTTTTATCCGCCGGCCGTTTATCAGAAGGTGAGTCTTGTGACGAAACTGGACGGCGAGGCATTCTTTTCATCCTTTAAGGTTCTCAAAGAAGAAGGCTATCTGAAGATCGCCACGAATTCTTTTTCGCAGAAAAGGGCTTCAGACAGTGAGAAAAATAGAAATGGAGAGGAAGACGAGGTTTCCTGTGATACTGTGCTCCTGGAGGCGTTGCAGAAGCTGAAAAAGGGTGATATACTTCCTGTGAACGGTTTGAGTATCAAGGAGGGTGAGACTTCACCGCCCAAACGATACAATTCCGGTTCCATGATCCTTGCCATGGAAAATGCAGGACAGCTGATCGAGGATGAGGAGCTTCGAGCCCAGATCAAGGGAAGCGGGATCGGCACCAGTGCTACCCGTGCCGAGATCCTGAAGAAGCTTTTTAACATCAAATATCTGGCACTGAACAAAAAGACTCAGGTGATCACTCCAACGCTTCTTGGGGAAATGATCTTTGATGTGGTAAATTGTTCTATCCGGCAGCTTCTGAACCCGGAGCTTACGGCAAGCTGGGAAAAGGGGCTCACCTATGTGGCAGAGGGCAGCATCACGGAACAGGAATATATGGACAAGCTGGAGCATTTTGTGCGGGTACGTACCCGGCAGGTGGAGGCAAGCAATTATCAGTATAACCTGCGGCAGTTTTTTGATGCGGCCGCTGTAAACTACAGGAAGCCGGAGCGAGCTTCCGGACAGGGAGGAAAGAGATCATCATGATGAAAGATTTTACTATCAGCAATATGCTGGATCTGAATGAGACCATTGCAGCAGAGCTTTTTGAGGGAAAAACCTATCCGTGGGAGGTTCTTCCTGAAATCGGAGATTTCATTATTAAGCTTGGAAAAACACTGGATCCTTCTGAATATGAGGAGAAGGGCGAAAATGTATGGATCGCAAGATCCGCTACAGTTGCGCCGACTGCAAGTATCACCGGACCGGCTATCATTGGCAGAGACGCCGAGGTGCGCCACTGTGCATTTATCCGCGGCAAGGCTATCGTTGGTGAGGGCGCAGTTGTGGGAAATTCCACAGAGCTTAAGAATGCAGTGCTGTTTAACAAGGTTCAGGTTCCTCATTATAATTATGTTGGAGATGCTGTGCTGGGATATAAGTCCCACATGGGTGCCGGATCGATCTGTTCCAACGTAAAATCAGACAAGAAGCTGGTTGTCGTAAAAGACGGGGATGAAGAGATCGAAACCGGTCTTAAGAAATTCGGAGCGATGCTCGGAGATCATGTTGAAGTCGGATGCGGTTCTGTGCTGAATCCCGGTACTGTGATCGGACGGAATTCTAATATCTACCCGCTGTCACCGGTACGTGGATGTGTTCCTGCAGATTCCATTTATAAAAATGCAAAAGAGATCGTAAAGAAAAAATAAGAAACAGATTCTTCTGGACACGCATTTAGGCTGCACTTTTGAGAGAGTGCAGCTTTTTTTGATGGGGTGATGGATGCAACAGTATTGGTCGTGGAAGGATGAACCGACCGGGAGCGGGCGGGATTAAGATAAAAACAAAAGCTGTCGAAGTATGACCAGTCCTATAATATGGACTGGGTAAAACCAGTAAAAGAAATATTTTGCTGATTTTCCGCGGATGAAGCCTCTTTTTCCATTGTACAGGTTAATGGACAGAAAGGCAAAGGAGGCTCTCCATTCATAGTAAAGCCAGCAGCTTCCGAGGATTGCCTGGCCTGGTTTATCGTTTCGCATATAGTATATGATCAGCAGGAAGATATACCCCCGCCATCCATAGTCTGCTTTCAGAAAAATGGAAACAACAAGCAGTCCCAGGATGCAGAGAAGCTGCATCGAAGGTCTGGTCTGGAAATATTCGATGGCACAAAAGGCCAGATATCCGAGGAAAAGCGTAAAAAACACATTTTGTCTTTCGTAACGCAGCGTATTTGTAAACATCAGATTCCACGGAATTTCTGAGAGCAGCGCAAAAAGAAGGAGATTTCTTCCATAGAGGAACCTGCTCCGTGTATGCCGGAAGCCTTCCAGCAGGAGAAAACAGAAGATGGGAAAAGCAGCTCTTCCGATATCGCGGAAAATAAGATATACAGTATATTCTCTGCCGAAAAGTGTAAACAGGATTTTCTGTGCGGGCTGATACATACTGAGTAGCACAGCTCCGATATGATCGATCAGCATGGTGATGACCGCGATCATCTTCAGAGCGCTTCCGCTGAGAATGCGGTATTTTTCTGGAAAAACAGAATCCACAGATGCATTCATGAAAAATATACCTCCAAGGTTAAACTTGCTAATATATTATCACATACATACAGTAGTTGCCAGAAATATTTGACAGTTAGGCATGCAATACTGCCGGAATAACCACCAATATTATGCGTTTTATGGCAAAATTTTATCAAATATGACTGGACGAAACAAAGGTTTTGTGAGAAAATAGCGATAGGGTGTTATCGAACTTTTTTTCTCAATAACATCGGTCAATCTATACTTGAAAGGAGTTTTAAAATGATTTATTCACGCGAAGTAGAAGAAATGTGTCCAGTGGCACAGGGCGTACATCATGGTGCCGCTCCGATCCCGGAAGAAGCAAAATGGGTTCAGGCAAAAGAAGTAAAGGATATCTCCGGATTTACACACGGTGTTGGCTGGTGTGCTCCGCAGCAGGGTGCATGTAAGCTGTCCCTTAACGTTAAAGAGGGAATCATCCAGGAGGCACTTGTTGAGACAATCGGATGTTCAGGAATGACTCATTCTGCAGCTATGGCTTCTGAGATCCTTCCAGGACTTACCGTTATGGAGGCACTGAACACAGACCTTGTATGTGATGCAATCAATACAGCTATGAGAGAGCTTTTCCTTCAGATCGTTTACGGACGTTCCCAGTCTGCATTCTCCGAGGACGGACTTGCAGTAGGCGCTGGTCTTGAGGACCTTGGAAAAGGACTTCGTTCTCAGGTTGGTACAATGTATGGAACTCTGAAAAAAGGACCTCGTTACCTTGAGATGGCTGAGGGTTATGTTACAGGTATCGCTCTTGATGAGAACGATGAGATCATCGGATATCAGTTCGTAAGCCTTGGAAAAATGACTGACTTCATTAAGAAAGGTGATGACCCGAACACAGCATGGGAGAAAGCAAAAGGTCAGTACGGCCGTGTTGCAGATGCTGTTAAGATCATCGACCCAAGAAAAGAGTAATTACACTTCGTAAGGTAAAAATATCAGGAGGTTACAGGAAATGGCTTTATTTGAATCATATGAGAGACGAATTGACAAGATCAATTCTGTTTTAAACAGCTATGGAATCGCTTCTATCGAAGAAGCTGAGAAAATCACTAAAGACGCAGGACTGAACGTTTACGATCAGATCAAAGGCATTCAGCCGATCTGCTTCGAGAACGCTTGTTGGGCTTACACAGTAGGTGCAGCTATCGCGATCAAAAAAGGCTGCAGAAGAGCCGCTGACGCAGCAGCAGCTATCGGAGAAGGCCTTCAGGCTTTCTGTATCCCGGGATCCGTTGCAGACACACGTAAAGTAGGTCTTGGACATGGAAACCTTGGAAAGATGCTTCTTGAGGAAGAGACAGACTGCTTCTGCTTCCTTGCAGGACATGAGTCTTTCGCAGCAGCTGAGGGTGCGATCGGTATCGCAGAGAAAGCAAACAAGGTTCGTAAAAAACCTCTTCGTGTTATCCTGAACGGTCTTGGAAAAGATGCTGCTCAGATCATCTCCCGTATCAACGGCTTTACATATGTAGAGACAGAGTATGATCCATATAAGAACGAGGTTAAGGAAGTATTCCGTAAATCCTATTCTGAGGGACTTCGTGCAAAGGTTAACTGCTACGGCGCTAACAGCGTTCCGGAAGGTGTTGCGATCATGTGGAAAGAGGGCGTTGACGTTTCCATCACAGGAAACTCCACAAACCCGACTCGTTTCCAGCATCCGGTAGCAGGAACATACAAAAAAGAGTGCAACGAGAAAGGCAAAAAATACTTCTCCGTTGCTTCCGGCGGTGGTACAGGACGTACACTTCATCCGGACAACATGGCAGCAGGTCCTGCTTCCTACGGTATGACTGATACACTTGGACGTATGCATTCTGACGCTCAGTTCGCAGGATCTTCTTCCGTACCGGCTCACGTAGAGATGATGGGTCTTATCGGCGCTGGAAACAACCCGATGGTTGGTATGACAGTTGCTGTAGCTGTTTCCGTACAGGAAGCTGCTGACGCTGGCAAGTTCTGATTTCAGATAACGAAAAATAGTGGGAAAGGCTGTAAACCTTAGGGTTTATGGCCTTTTTCTTTTTGAATCGGAATAGAACAAAATATTTTCAAAAAGTGCGAAAAAACAGCAATAGCGAACACGTAGCTAACATTTTTGGGGAATTTATGAAATATTTTTTGGAGAAATTCATAAAATAAATCAAAGCGGCAGGGGAGATATTGAGAATATTTATGGAAGCGCTTGTGGATTATATTAAACCGGAATTGCTGATCACAGCGATCGCTTTGTATTTTATGGGGATCGCACTGAAGGAGGCTCAGGCTGTGAAGGACAAATATATTCCGCTGATATTGGGGTGTGCAGGAATCCTTATATGCGGAATTTATGTTTTTGCTACCTGTTCCTGTAAAAATGCACAGGATATTGCAATGGCAGTATTTACATCCACAACACAGGGAGTCCTGGTGGCGGGGCTTTCTACATATGTGAACCAGCTGATCAAACAGCTGGAAAAAGATGAATAATGGATTTTGTAAGGTAGTTTCAGATACATGCAGCAGCTGCAGGAATTTATGCGCCAGAAGAAAGCCTTTCAGAACAGGATGCAGGTAATTTGCGGAAATGCCATAATTGAGAGTAGGAGAAAATATATCATAAAAAGGAAGGATACATCATGCATGAGCAGATGCATCCTTCCTTTTTGAATTGGTTATTTATGCATTTTTCAGTGCCTGATCCAGATCCTTGATAATATCATTCACATTTTCGATACCAATGGAAAGACGGATCATTCCGGGAGAAACTCCTGCTTCAACCAGCTGCTCGTCGTTCATCTGACGGTGGGTATGGCTGGCTGGGTGAAGGACCATAGTGATGGAAGCAGCAACATGAGTTGCGATGGTGGCAAGCTTCAGACTGTCCATAAAACGGACTGCTGCATCACGGCCACCGGTCAGTTCAAAGGAGATAACGCCGCAGGTACGACCATCCTTCATATATTTCTGAGCCAGTGCGTGATATTTATCCTCCGGAAGTCCTGCATAATTTACATGAGAAACCTTTTCGTGTGCGTTCAGGTATTCTGCGATCTTCTGGGCATTGGAGCAATGGCGTTCAACACGCAGTGGAAGCGTTTCCAGGCCGAGGTTCAGAAGGAAGCAGTTCATCGGGGATGGAATAGAGCCCAGATCACGCATCAGCTGGGAAGTAGCCTTAGTGATGTAAGCTTTTTTTCCAAACTGCTTTGTATAGATGACGCCGTGATAGGATTCATCCGGCTCTGTCAGGCCGTGATATTTATGGCCGTAGGCATCCCAGTCGAAGTTACCGCTGTCGACAATGGCGCCGCCTACCTGAACGGCATGCCCGTCCATATATTTGGTGGTGGAGTGGGTAACGATATCTGCACCCCACTCGAAGGGACGGCAGTTTACCGGTGTGGCAAAGGTGTTATCCACAATAAGAGGCACGCCGTTCTGGTGTGCAACGTGTGCAAATTTCTCGATGTCCAGGACGACCAGAGCCGGATTGGCAATGGTTTCTGCAAAGAGAACCTTTGTATTTGGTTTAAATGCGGCAGCGATCTCTTCTTCTGTTGCATCGGTATCAACAAAGGTGCAGTCAATGCCAAGCTTCTTGAAGGTGACGGCAAGAAGGTTGAAGGTTCCTCCGTAAATGGTAGAAGCGGCAACAACGTGATCGCCTGCCTCGCAGATATTAAATACTGCGTAGAAGTTGGCTGCCTGTCCAGAAGAAGTCAGGATCGCAGCAACACCGCCTTCCAGATCTGCGATCTTTGCGGCTACGGCATCGTTGGTCGGATTCTGGAGACGGGTATAAAAATATCCGTCTGCCTTCAGATCAAATAACTGGCCCATTTCGTCGGTGGTGTCATATTTGTAAGTGGTGCTCTGATAGACAGGAAGTGCACAGGGCTCGCCCTTGGATGGGGTATAGCCGGAGTGGATACATTTAGTTTCTAAATTATAGTCGCTCATAGGGATAAGTCCTTTCTGCTGTGTTTTTCGTATGAATTTAACCGAATCAGGGAAGTTTGCTTGCGTTTCAGGGATTTCTGAGAGAAGCTTTGATCCTTACAGTTCGGTTAAATAAAGTATGAAAAAGGCATTTGTATATTTTTAATAAAACTACATATAAGTATAACTCTTTAGGTGTTGAAATACAATAATATTCTACATAAACTCTACTAGGGTATAAGGGAAATGAAATACTGCGTTCTGGTGCACATAATAAAACACTATATGATCAACGTTCAAAATAAGCATAGTAAGTCATTTTATAGATGCGAAAATGTGAGTGAATGCCGAAAAAATACTGTAAAACAAACAAAATATGTGAATGAAGTAACAAATAGTGAAAATCGCATAAAAACAAAATGGAAAATTTGTACAAAAAAGACATTGCGTTCACGTGCACAAAATGATAATATAACATCATCAAAAAGAACACAAAAACAGAAAACAATAAAAAATGAACGGAGGAATTTAAAATGTTAAGAGTAGGAGTTATCGGATGCGGCGGAATGGGAAGAGATCATATCAGAAGACTGACAGAGAAGATCCAGGGAGCAGAAGTAGTAGCTGTTTCCGATGTATTTGAGGAAAGTGCCAGGAAAGCAGCCGAGATCTGCGGAGCAAAAGTCTATGCAGACAGTAAGGAGCTCATCAATGCAGAGAACGTAGATGCAGTATTTATCGTATCTCCGGGCTTCGCACATGTAGATTCTCTTCTTCAGGCGATCGAGGCCGGCAAGAGGATTTTCTGTGAGAAACCATTATGTACAACTGCTGAGGACTGCCTGAAAGTAGTAAAGGCAGAGGAGGCAGCCGGCAAACATCTCATCCAGCTTGGATTTATGAGACGCTATGACAAGGGATATCAGCAGATCAAGGAAGCACTTGCAACCGGAGAATACGGCGAGCCGATGATCCTTCACTGTACACACAGAAATCCAGAGGTAGGTACCAATTACAATACACCAATGGCTGTGCACGATACCGCAATCCATGAGATCGATGTCCTTCACTGGCTTGTAGATGATGAGTATGAATCAGCACAGGTAGTAATGCCAAGAGTGACGAAATATTCCCACTCTGAGCTGAAGGATCCGCAGATCATGATGCTCCGTACTAAAAAAGGTGTATGCATTGATGTAGAAGTATTTGTAAACTGCAAGTTTGGATATGACATCAACTGTGAAGTTGTATGTGAGGACGGTGCACTGAAAATGGCACAGCCGGCTTATCCGTCTATCCGCAAGAATGCGGCAGTGTCCACTGCTATTGACACAGACTGCTTCGTAAGATTTAAAGACGCTTATGATAAAGAGGTTCAGGACTGGGTTGATAACGCAGAGGCAGGAGTGATCACAGGACCGAATGCATGGGATGGATACCTGGCAGCGATCACAGCAGATGCTCTTGTAAAAGCGCAGGAAACCGGACAGATCGAGAAAATCGTTTCAGCAGTTGAGAAGCCGGAATTTTATAAATAAATATATTTTACGAGCTCCACCTCATCAAGTGTGAGTTATCATACCAACTTATTGCTACAGACTTCCCAATGAGTCTGCGGCGGCAGTTACCGGCAGGATCCGATTCCGCTTCGGCTTTGTTGAAACTGCAGTGGAAAACCTGCCGGTGAGATTAACTGGGAAAATTGGCTGAAAAGTAAAAACATATGGAGGGTATTGAAGATGAAATTAGGATTTAATGAAGCAACTGCACTGGAATGTAAAGGACAGTCTCTTATGGCAGACCTGGAGATGTGCGAGAAATATGGTTTTGATTATATTGAGATCCGCTTTGACTGCGTAAAGGACTATCTCAAAGAGCATACACTGGAAGAACTTGCAGACTGGTTTAAGAATCATCATCTGAAACCATGGGCATACAACACTCTGATCTTCTTTAACCAGAGAGATGAGGCAGGGGAAAAAGAGATTGACGAAGAAGTTGATTTTATCCTGAAGGTTTCCAAAGCAATCGGAATGAAAATGCTGATCACCGTTCCAAGCTTTGATGTAAAAGACAAATCTGTCAGTGAGATCAAAGAAGAAGCAGTTGCACGTCTTCGTTATCTTTCCGATAAGGTTGGCGCGGATATGAAGATCTCCTTGGAGTTCTGTGGTGCACCGAACTGCTCCATCAATCAGTTTGGAACAGCCTATGATGTGGTAAAAGCAGTAGACAGAGATAATGTAGGCGTTACCGTGGATACCTTCCATTTCCATGAGATGTGCTCCCGCCTTGAGGACCTGAGAGCTGCTGATGGCAAGAAGATTTTTGCATACCATTTAAATGACTGTGAGGATCTTCCGCTTGGCTCCTGCGGAGACGACAAGAGACTGTGGCCGGGTGAGGGTGTTGTAGATCATGCAGGAATCGCAGCTGCACTGAAGGAGATCGGTTTTGATGGCGTTTGCACCATCGAAGAGTTCCGTCCGGAATACTATGCAATGAGCCATGAGGACAACGTGAAAAAGGCTGCGGAAGTTACCAGAGACTTTGTGCAGAAATATTTCGGATAATTCATTCAGAAAGGTCCGACCTTAAACCGATAGGAGGTAGATACTATGGCTGGTAAGGGAATCCCTGAATTGTTGAATTACAAGCAGAAGGGGAAAGACTTGAATGAATTCATCAAGGTTCCGTTGTCGGAAAAGCTGGCATACTGTTTTGGTGATCCGGCACTGACCTTGATGTATACCATGACTACAACTCTGCTGATCTATTTTTATACCAACGTTGTTGGAATATCAGCAGGTGCGGTAGGAATGATCATGCTTTTGTCCCGTGTTTTTGATGGATTTTCCGATGTGCTGATGGGAACTATTATCGACCGGACTCATTCCAAGTATGGAAAAGCCAGGATCTGGATCTTAAGACTTGCGGTTCCTTATGCGCTGGCAGCGGTGCTTTTGTTCACCATGCCGCCAATGGGAAATATGGGAAAAATCATCTATGCTTTTGTTACCTATAATATCATGAATACGGTTGTATACACTGCTATCAGCCAGCCATTCCATGCACTGGGATCTCTGATGAGCCGTGACCGTCGTGACCGTGATGTGATCTGTAACATCCGCATGGTATTGTCGATCACAGCAAGTATGATCATTACTGCGTTCACACTGCCGCTGATCAATATCGTAGCGAATATTACCGGCAATCAGCAGATGGCCTGGATCCTAGTAACTGCCGGCTATGCGATCATTTCTGTCGGTGTACTTGTGAATACTTATATGGTCTGTACAGAGCGTGTTTCTGCAGCAAAACAGGAAAAGGAAGATATTCCTTTTGTGGAAGCATTTAAAGCAACCGTTACCAACCGGTATTTCCTTATCGCTCTGGGGCTGATGATCTTTTATACCGCATATCAGATCATTATCGGAACGGACCTTACTTATTACTGCCAGTATGTACTCGGAAATGTAGACCTCGTCATGCCTCTTTCCGCAGCTGAGAAACTGGCAACTGTGGCAGGAATTGCCCTTTTGCCGAAGGTGCTTCCCCGCTATGGAAAAAGAAATCTCATCTGTGTCGGCTGCATCCTGGGCGTTGCAGGACAGCTTCTGTTCCTGATGAATATTACCAGTGTTTCGCTTGGTGTTGTAACCTGTATCATGAGAGGTATCGGAATCGCCCCATTCTATGGTGTGCAGTATTCTCTTCCAAGCGATGCTATTGAGTATGGCCAGTGGAAAACAGGCAAGCGTGTGGAGGGTCTGATGTTCTCATCTATGAGCATGGGTCAGAAAGCCGGTTCCGGACTGACTTCTGCTATTATGGGAGGAATTCTTTCGGCGGCATACTTTGACGGAACAAAGGCGACAGCGGCAGAGCAGTCTGCAGAGGCAATCAGCGTGATCAAGGGATTTTATCTGTATGTTCCGATAGCAATCTGGGTAGTGATGTTTGTGATCGCAGCATGCTACCAGCTGGACAAAGTTTATGACAAAATGATGCGTGAACTGATCCAGCGAGAATCGGGAGAGGAAAGCGTCTCTGTGCCGGGCGAGATTCAGTCCATGCCGTTACCGGAAGCTTCCGGAAACCGGATCAACGTGGCAATTGGAAGACTGTATGGCAGCAGTGGAAGAAAGATTGCCGAGGATGTTGCAAAAGCACTGGACTGCAAGGTTTATGATCGTCAGATCATCTGTCTTATGGCAGAAAAGTTCGGTATGGAAAAAGCAGATCTGGAAAGTGTAAGGCAGTATCTGGATTCCTACAATTATGAGGATTCTGAGCTTACATTTTCCCCGTATGGACATTCATCGGCAGGTGCGGCAGCAGATTATACAGGTGTTCAGATGTTTGAGGTGCAGAGCCGGATCATCCGTGAGCTTTCTGAGAGAAGACCAGGTGTATTCCTGGGAAGATGTGCCAACTATGTGCTTCGTGGAGAGCCACATGCATACAGCTTTTTCGTTTATGCAGATGATGCTTACCGGGAAAAAGAGGGCCAGGAATATTATAAAGGCCAGTCTCTTGGAGAACTGGAGAAACGTGATCAGATCCGAAATGAATACTATGAGAAGTTTACCGGAATCCGCAGAGACGATCCCCATTATTACGATATGGTGATCAATGTATCCAAAACAGGTGCAGCCGGAGCGGCCAGCCTGATCCTGGATTATATCCGGAATAAAGAAGAGGAAAAAGGAGGGAATGCATCATGAAGATCGCATTTGACGTAGATGTTCTTGCAAAACAGATGGATATCAACCGTATGGTCCATCAGGTGGCGGACTGGGGATATAAATATATTGAACAGTCTCCGCATCCGAGGATCAATCCGTTCTATAAGCATCCACTGTTTTCAAAAGAATGTGAACAGGAATACAGACAGGCTCTTAAAGAGACTGGCGTTGAGATTTCGTCCTTTATCGTGGTGTATCGCTGGTCTGGTCCGACGGAGGAACAGAGACAGTTTGCAGTTGCAAACTGGAAACGGATGATCCAGATCGCCGGAGATATGGGAGTGAAGGTTATCAATACAGAGCTTTCGGGTGATCCGAACCAGCAGGAGATCTGCAATGGAATGTGGTTTAGATCCATGGAGGAATTGCTTCCGCTGATCGAGCGTGAGGGTATCCGTGTGGAGATCCAGTCTCATCCTTATGATTTCTGTGAGCTGAATAATGAGACCTGTGATATGGTGAAATCCTTCCGTTCTCCAAATCTTGGTTATGTGTATTCTTCTCCTCACGGCTTCTTCTACGATGAGGGCAAAGGAGATGTGCGGTCCATGCTGAAATATGCGGGAGATGAACTGACCCATGTACTTTTTGCGGATACCTTTAACCAGACCATGGACTGCAGATACATTTTAAATCCGCCGTGGCTGAATGGCCGTGGAAAAGCGGATGTGACGGTGCATCAGCATCTTGCAATGGGTGAGGGTGATGTGGATTTTGATGGTATTTTTGAAACATTGAGAGAAATGGATTTTGCCAGCAAGCAGCTGAAACCGGATGCACCGAAAGCCGGCGGCGATAACATTGCCTGCGTTTCCATGTTTGGTTTTCCGGAAAAGATGGATAAGCAGGCACCGGAAGCAAGAGAGCGGATTGAGAGAGAACTGCTGGGGAAATGATCGGGTGATCGCGGCAGATCAGAAAGAAAACTGTAATAAATGAGTAGCTGACAGTACGCAGAACGGTGAATAAGACTGATAAAATAATGAATGTGTGCAGAAACACGGTTTCCAGGATGAAAGTTTCATTGTGGAAACCGTGTTTTTTGATGTCTTTCTTTACAAAAAAACTTTACATATATCAAACAACTGTCTTGTCACATGTAAAGGACTGTGGTATTATGTGTAAGATGTTTTGAAAAAAGTTACATGATAATAAAAAAGCAGATCAGAAGCATCTGCATAATAAAGACTAGTACAGCGAAAATTAAGTTTCTGCTATATTGATGCAGCAGATGAAAAATCAGACAAGTCAATATGGCGGTTACTTAATATTCGCTGTACTAGAAAGCAAAAGCAGGAACTCAAAAAAGAAATCCTGCAGGAAAGGTGAAAGATAATGACAGTTGCAGAAGAAATCCAGAAATTAAAAAAAGAAAAAGATGCCATCATCCTTGCACACTACTACGTGCGTCCCGAAGTACAGGATGTAGCTGACTATATAGGAGATTCCTTTTATCTCAGCAAGATCGCAGCCAGCGCGAAAGAGAAGACGATCGTGTTCTGTGGAGTAGGATTTATGGGAGAGAGTGCGAAGATCTTAAGTCCGGATAAAACTGTTCTGATGCCTGCCATGGATGCAGACTGTCCGATGGCTCATATGGCAACAGAAGAAGGCATCCGCAAGGTGCGAGAGGAATATGACGATGTGGCAGTTGTCTGTTACATTAATTCCACAGCAGCATTGAAGGAGCTTTCTGATGTATGTGTTACTTCCGCAAATGCAGTAAAGATCGTAAAAGCGCTTCCGAACAAAAACATCTTTTTTATCCCGGACAGAAATCTTGCACATTTTGTTGCAGAACAGGTTCCTGAGAAGAACTTTATTTATAACGAAGGTTTCTGTATTGTCCATGAATTTATGGATCCGGAAGAAGTAAAAGCAGCAAAAGAGGCGCACCCGGATGCACTGGTTCTGGCACATCCGGAATGTCCTCAGACAGTTCTGAAACAGGCTGATTACATCGGAAGCACATCTGGAATCATCAAATATGCACAGGAAAGTGACAATAAAGAGTTTATCATCTGCACAGAATGTGGCGTTCAGTACAAGCTGGAAACTACATGCCCGGATAAAAAATTCTACTTCACAGAAACCGTACCGGTCTGCAAAAACATGAAAAAAGTATTTCTGGAAAAAGTTCTCCACGTTCTGAAAACCGGGGAGAATGAGGTTCATGTAACAGACGAGACACGTGAAAACGCGAAGAGACCGCTGGAGCGGATGCTGGAACTGGCAAAATAAATAAAACACATTTGTATAAAAGATTTGTCTGAGTTGGCTGAAAAGAGAAATCAAGACAGAGAGGCGAAAAGCAATGAGAATTAAAACAGACGTAGTGATCGTGGGAACAGGTGTTGCAGGTATGTTCAGTGCCTTGAAGCTTCCGCGGGACAAAAAGATCGTGATCATCACAAAAGAGGATATGAGGAGCAGTGATTCTTTCCTGGCGCAGGGCGGGATCTGTGTGCTTCGTGATGAAAACGATTACGACAGCTATTTTGAAGACACCATGAAGGCAGGACATTACGAAAACAGAAAAGAGTCGGTAGACATTATGATCCGAGGCTCCAGAGACATCATTAATGACCTTGTCGGATATGGCGTGGATTTCAAGATGGATGGAGATGATTTTGCTTATACAAGAGAAGGTGCACATTCCAGACCGAGGATCCTTTATCATGAGGATATCACAGGAAAAGAAATTTCCGAAAAACTGCTCCAGCAGGTTCTGAAGCTTGAAAATGTAACAATTCTGGAATATACTACCATGCAGGATATTCTTGTGGAAAATGGCAAATGTACAGGTCTGAAGGCAGTTTCCGCAGAAGCAAACAGGGCACGTCTTGAAGCTATGGAAGCCGGAAAAGCAGTGAAAAGCCAGGAAGAGATCCAGCCTGGCGGAGAAATCCCGGTAGAGATTTATGCACAGGATACGATCCTGGCCAGCGGCGGGATCGGAGGAAGATATGCGCATTCCACCAACTATCCGCATCTCACAGGGGATGCTCTTGATATTGCAAAAAAACACAATGTGCGTCTGGAACATCTGGATTATGTGCAGATCCATCCGACAACGCTGTATTCCAAGAAACCGGGCCGCAGATTCCTGATCTCGGAATCGGTCCGCGGAGAAGGTGCAGTGCTTTATAACAGCAAAAAAGAGCGTTTTGTCAATGAACTTCTTCCAAGAGATGTAGTAACAAATGCGATCCGGGAAGAAATGAAAAAAGAAGGAACAGACCATGTATGGCTTTCCATGGAAAATATTGATAAAGATACGATCCTGAATCATTTTCCGAATATTTATCAGAGGTGTCTGGAAGAAGGCTATGATGTGACAAAAGAATGCATCCCTGTTGTTCCTGCTCAGCATTATTTCATGGGCGGTATCTGGGTGGATTCTGACAGCAAGACCAGCATGGACCAGCTTTATGCAGTGGGAGAAACCAGCTGCAACGGTGTACATGGCGCGAACAGACTGGCAAGTAATTCCCTGCTGGAGAGCCTTGTATTTGCAAAACGTGCAGCCAAAGCAATCTCAGCAGAAAAGAAAAGTGCTGCAGGTGCGGCATAAATGCAGTCGGAATATAAATATCCGTATTATGAAAGACAGGAGCAGCCTTGCTTTGGAGAACAGGGCTGCTGTGATAATTAAGAAAGAGCAGGTATTGTAAAATGAATAAGATCACAATGACACTTCAGGTAGATCACCTGATCCTGGAGGCTTTAAAGGAAGATATTTCAAGCGAAGACGTTACCACAAACTCTGTTATGAAAGAAGCAGTTCCGGGAGAGGTAGATCTGATCTGTAAAGAGGATGGAATCATTGCGGGACTGGAAATCTTCAGCCGTGTATTTACGCTTCTGGATGCTGACACAAAAGTGGAGCTGTTCTGCAAGGATGGCGATGAAGTAAAAAAAGGTCAGAAAATGGGAAAAGTTACAGGAGATATCCGGGTGCTTCTTTCCGGCGAGCGTGTGGCGCTGAATTATCTTCAGAGAATGAGCGGGATCGCAACCTATACACATTCGGTTGCGTCACTTCTTGAAGGAACAGGGATCACATTGCTGGATACCAGAAAAACGACGCCGAATATGCGTATTTTTGAGAAATATGCTGTTCGTGTAGGCGGCGGACAGAACCACAGATATAATCTTTCAGATGGAGTCCTTCTGAAAGACAATCACATCGGAGCAGCAGGAAGCGTTGCGAATGCTGTAAAAATGGCGCAGGAGTACGCTCCTTTTGTCCGCAAGATCGAAGTTGAGGTAGAAACTCTTGATCAGGTAAAAGAAGCTGTTGAGGCCGGCGCAGATATCATCATGCTTGATAACATGACTCCGGAGATGATGAAAGAGGCGGTGCAGCTGATCGATGGAAGAGCAAAAACTGAATGTTCTGGAAATGTTACAAAAGAAAACATTGCAAAGATCAGGGATGTTGGTGTAGACTATGTATCAAGTGGTGCATTAACGCATTCTGCACCGATCCTTGATATTTCGCTTAAGAATCTTCATCCGCTTTCCTGAAAAATGCAGGATTTTACAGAATACCGAGTGCTGTGACAGGAAATACCCCGAATATCAGAAAAGAAGCGTGAATTGCCGGAAGCAGAGGCATAGCAGGTGATGTCGGGCCGGGTTGGAGAGATCGCGAGAATGAAGGAGAGAGGTATCGGAATAAAAAGTACAGGCACAGCCAGGAAAGGGGAACTTAAATGACTGGTTCAGAACGCAGGACAGCGATCATGGATCAAATTAAAAACAGTGAACGGCCGGTCTCAGGAAGTGCTCTGGCCAGAACATTTCAGGTCAGCAGACAGGTGATAGTGCAGGATATTGCGCTGATACGCGCGGAGGGGAATGACGTGATCTCCACCAATAGAGGATATATTTTTACTGCTCCCCATACTGTGAGCCGGATATTCAAGGTGCATCATACAGATGCGGATCTGGAAAACGAGCTCTGCGGGATTGTGGATCTTGGCGGAAAAGTGATCAATGTAATGGTGAATCACAGAGTTTACGGGCATATCGAGGCAGAACTGAATATCAGCTCCAGGCGCCAGGTTGAGAATTTTATGGAGGATATCCGAAACGGCAAGTCCAGTCCTCTGAAGAATATCACATCGGATTATCATTATCATAAAGTAGAAGCAGAATCCGAGGAAATCCTGGATATGATCCAGGATATGCTGAAACGGCGAGGATTTCTGATCGAAGCAGAATAGTAGAAGTCAGATATAAAAAGAAAAGATATACAGAATGAGAAAATTCTGTTAATATGAAAATATAGTGATCACGAAA
This sequence comes from Blautia massiliensis (ex Durand et al. 2017), assembly GCF_001487165.1. Lineage (GTDB taxonomy): Bacteria > Bacillota > Clostridia > Lachnospirales > Lachnospiraceae > Blautia_A > Blautia_A fusiformis. Next base: position 2,284,699 of record NZ_LN913006.1, on the reverse strand, counting down.
ATAGGAGAAGGAATCCTGCATGGCAGGGTTCCTTCTTGCACCCTGCGGAAATGTGCACCTTGTGGAAATGTGCAGACAGGGAAAACAGGATGCAGATATGAGGGTGAGAAAAAATACGGCTTGATATGCATGGAGGGGGAAATGGATTATCAGAGTATGTTTACATTTATGCTGGAGATGGCAGGAACTATTGCGTTTGCTGCTTCCGGAGCTATGGTGGGGGCGCAGAGAGGAATGGATATTTTCGGGGTCTGCGTTCTTGGAGTGGTGACTGCAGTGGGCGGAGGAGCTACCAGGGATATTATCCTGGGAATCGTGCCGCCGGGAATGTTTCAGGATCCGCTGTATACCATTGTGGCAACCGTGACGTCCTGTATTGTTTTTGCAGTGATGTACTGGAAGCAGGAGCTGCTGGAAGGCGGGAACCGGCTGGTCTATGATAAGGTGATGCTGGTGATGGATACGGTTGGCCTTGGTGTGTTTACTGTCATGGGGGTTGATAAGGGGATTTCCCAGGGGTATATGGAAAGAACATTTTTTCTTGTATTTCTTGGGACTGTCACAGGAGTTGGAGGCGGCCTGATCCGTGATATGATGGCAGGAGTACCGCCATATATTTTTGTGCGCCATATTTATGCCTGTGCGTCTATTGTAGGGGCCATTGCCTGTGTTTGGATATACAGGCTGTGGGGCGGAGTGCCGGCCATGGTGATCGGAACGGTAGTAGTGATCCTGATCCGGTACCTAGCGGCACATTACCGGTGGAATCTGCCGAGACTGAGAAGAGAATAAAAAAAGATATGAAAAGCTCCGGAACATTTAAGGAATAATGTTCCGGAGCTTTTTGGCTTTTATTTGGTTTATATTGCGTAGAAGATTTTATCTGTTCCTCTCATAAGAGAATCATGCGTCTGTATCCTGCAGAGCCAGGAAGCCTTCCTCGCCGGTACGGATCTTGACAACGTTTTCGATATCGTAAACGAAGACCTTACCATCACCGATCTGACCGGTATGAAGAACTTCTTTTGCAGTATCAATAACCTTCTGAACCGGTACAAGACTTACAACGATCTCGATTTTAACCTTCGGACGGAGGTTCATGTCAACCTCAACACCACGATAGTAGGTTGGAGCACCCTTCTGAACACCACAGCCCATAACGTTTGTGATAGTGATACCGGTTACGCCGATCTCGTTCATAGCCTGCATAAACTCATCCAGCTTGTTCTGACGTGTGATGATAACAACCTTTGTCAGTTTGTGTACGCCGTCTGCAGGAATTTCAGGAACAGATTCAGCAGGAGCAGAAGGAGCATGTTTTACAACAGGGGCTTTTACGGAAGTTCCCATTGGAGTCGGAGCCTTTGTCATGGTATCCTGTACAAAGAATCCATCGTATGCACTTGCGAGGCCATGCTCTTTCATATCCAGACCTGCGATCTCTTCCTCAGCGGAAACACGAAGTCCGATCGTGTGTTTGATCACCTGGAAGATAATTGTCATAGTAACAGCAACCCATGCGATGGTGATAACCATACCAATAAACTGAACACCGAAGCCATGGAAACCACCGCCTGTGAGAAGACCTTTCCACTCGGTACCTGCACCGTCGGAGAAAAGACCGACAGCAAGAGTTCCGAAAGCACCGTTAAGACCGTGAACGCCAACAGCACCAACCGGGTCATCAATTTTGAGAGCTTTATCAACAAATTCAATACCAAATACTACAATGAATCCGGAGAGGATTCCGATGATAGCTGCAGATGTAGGAGATACGGTATCACAGCCTGCTGTGATGGCTACCAGTCCTGCAAGAGAACCGTTCAGGGACATGGAAACATCCGGTTTTTTATAGCGGATCCATGTGATCAGCATAACTGTTACAGTAGCAACAGCAGCTGCAAGGTTTGTTGTTACGAAGATCTTTCCGGCGCTTACAATGGCATCGCCTTCCATGCTGACAGTAGATGCACCGTTGAAACCGAACCAGCAGAACCAGAGAATGAATACACCAAGTGCACCAACCGTAAGGTTATGTCCCGGGATCGCTCTGGATTTACCGGATTTGGAATATTTTCCGATACGAGGTCCGAGGATGATGGCACCGATCAGTGCAGCAACACCACCAACCATGTGAACGGCACAGGAACCTGCGAAATCATGAAATCCCATCTGGCTGATAAAGCCGCCGCCCCAGATCCAGTGACCGGATACAGGATATACAACGAGACTGATCAGTAAACTGTAGATACAGTAGGAGATGAATTTAGTACGCTCTGCCATGGCACCGGACACGATGGTAGCAGAAGTAGCACAGAATACAGTCTGGAAGATGAGAAATGCCCAGAAAGGAACTCCATCCGGAAGCATTGCGTTTCCGTAGTTTGCCTCTGAGGCGATTCCGCCAATCTTGCCGAAGAAACCGTTTCCTGCACCGAACATGATGCCAAATCCAACCAGCCAGAAGACCGGTGTACCGATACAGAAGTCCATCAGGTTTTTCATGATGATATTTCCTGCGTTTTTTGCTCTTGTGAATCCTGTTTCGACCATTGCAAATCCAGCCTGCATGAAGAAGACCAGTGCTGCACCGACGAGGACCCAAGTTGTGTTTACTGAAGAATACATAGTAACACTCCCTTTCCCAATTTTTTTCTTTCCTATTATGTATAGAAAGAATTTTTGTAATACCGGACAAAAAACAGACAGAATTTATCCAGTATCAGTATAACGAAAAAGCGCAGGAGAGAGGAAATTCTCTTCCGCGCCTTTACGAAATCAAAATTAGTATATGTAAAACAGGGGATATCTGTATCGTGTGATTAATGGATGAGGAAATCGATAATGAATTATGAAGTAGAGTTCATAAGGGATATCCCCTGTATTTACCGTATGAAATTGTTATCTGATATCCGTGATCAGATGGAGAATAACAGCTCGTCGTAGGTCGGATAAGGAAGTAACTCATCCGGGATCAGAGCCTCTGCCTCATCTGCAGATTTTCTTAAAGTTTCCATGTCTTCCAGAACAGTTTCCTGATAAGCCTTGGAGCATGCAAGTACATCGTCAGAAGAAGCAAGAGCTTTTGCTGTATCTGCTTTCAGAGTTTCCAGATCTTTTGCCATGGTGTCTGCAAGTGTACTCAGTTTGGAGATCAGAGCAGCTTCACTTGCTACAGAAATATCAGCTACTACGGATTTCTTTGCAGCTGCAGTATCTGCAAGCTTTTCAACATATGTATATACAGAAGGAATTACCTGCTTCTGGATCATCTCAGCCAGAGTGTTGGACTCGATGTTGATGGTCTTGTAATAGTTCTCAAGCCAGATCTCGTAACGGGAGAAAAGCTCTTCCTTTGTAAAAATGCCATGCTTTGTAAACAGCTCAATGTTCTTCTCAGCAATGAAATGAGGAAGTGCATCCGGAGTTGTTTTCAGATTGTAGAGACCACGTTTCTCAGCTTCTTCAACCCATTCATCTGTATATCCGTTTCCGTTAAAGATGATGCGTTTATGCTCTTCAATGGTCTTCTTAAGAAGTGCATGTACTGCGCTTTCCATTTCTTCTTCCGGAACATCCTTAAGAGCTGCGCTGAATTCTGCAAGAACCTCTGCAACAGCGGTATTCAGTACGATGTTCGGGTTTGCGACAGATGCTGCAGAACCAAGCATACGGAACTCAAATTTGTTTCCGGTAAATGCAAATGGTGAAGTACGGTTTCTGTCTGTGGTATCCTTTATGAAGTGCGGAAGTACCTTTGCTCCGATATCCATCTGTACCGCATGCTTATTGCTGAAGAAGGTATCGTTTTCAATAGATTTCAGTACGTCTGTCAGCTCATCTCCAAGGAAGATGGATACGATCGCAGGCGGTGCCTCGTTTGCTCCAAGACGATGATCGTTTCCGGCGCTTGCAACGGATACGCGGAGAAGATCAGCATAATCGTCAACGGCTTTGATGACAGCTACCAGGAATACCAGGAACTGTGTATTTTCTGCCGGTGTTTTTCCTGGATCAAGAAGGTTTACACCTGTGTCTGTGCTCATAGACCAGTTGTTGTGTTTACCGCTTCCGTTGATTCCCTCAAATGGTTTCTCGTGAAGGAGGCAGACCATGTTGTGCTTGTCGGCAACCTTCTTCATGATCTCCATGGTCAGCTGGTTGTGGTCAACAGCAACATTTGTGGTATCAAATACAGGAGCCAGTTCGTGCTGTGCAGGAGCAACCTCGTTATGTTTTGTTTTGGCTGGAATGCCAAGCTTCCAAAGCTCTTCGTCAAGATCATGCATGTAAGCAGCAACGCGAGGCTTCAGGGCTCCGAAGTAATGATCTTCCATTTCCTGTCCTTTTGGTGCAGAAGCGCCCAGAAGAGTACGGCCGCAGAAGATCAGGTCTTTTCTCTTTTTGTAAAGATCCTTGTCAACCAGGAAATATTCCTGCTCAGGTCCTACGGTTGTGTCGATGTGACGGACCTCTTTGTTTCCAAGGATGTGAAGAATACGAACCGCTTCTTTGTTCAGAACATCCATGGAACGAAGAAGAGGAGTTTTCTTATCCAGTGCCTCTCCGCTGTAGGAACAGAATGCAGTAGGAATGTAAAGAGTTTTATCTTTAATGAATGCAGGTGAAGTAGGATCCCATGCTGTATATCCTCTTGCTTCAAAAGTAGCACGAAGTCCGCCTGACGGGAAGCTGGATGCATCCGGCTCACCTTTTACCAGCTCTTTACCGGAGAAATCCATGATCACCTGTCCGTCACCTGTAGGGGAGATGAAGCTGTCATGCTTCTCAGCAGTTACGTTTGTCATCGGCTGGAACCAGTGTGTGTAATGTGTCGCACCGTTTTCAGTAGCCCATTCTTTCATTGCAACTGCTACGGAATTTGCAACGTCCAGTTCCAGATGAGTTCCGTTTTCAATTGTTTTCTTTAATGCTTTGTACATGTCCTTTGGCAGTTTGCTTCGCATCACTTTGTCATTGAATACAAGGCTGCCATACATTTCAGGGATACTCTGTGCCATATAGGTACACTCCTTTCGATTTCACTCATTCATTATAATTTTTAATTATTTTATAAGGACCGCTGCCGGAAGAACCGGGTATAAACGGACCGGAAAACAAAAAAAGCGCTTCAGATACCTGCCGTATCCAAAGCGCCTTTGCTTTATGTGTTGCAGTATACACCAAAATAAAATATTGTCAAGAGCTTTTTTGAAAAAATCTAAAAAATTGACCAGGGCGATCGGACTGTCGGAAAATAGGCAGGGTTGACAAATCTTGTCCTTTTATTATAATCTGATATCGTAGTTATACAGTCGAAAAGTCAGCGATCGCTATAAGTGATCGAGGCAAAAGAAGCTTTTTGACCAGTGACAAAGATGTACAATACGGAAAGAACAGATGGAGGGAAATATGTCAGGAGTAAAGGAAGAATGTGGCGTATTCGGGATTTATGATCTGGATGGAGGGAATATTGCACCATCTATTTATTATGGTCTTACCTCGCTGCAGCACAGGGGACAGGAGTCCTGCGGAATGGCCGTTTCAAGGACGGACGGAGAAAGAGGAAACGTACAGTTCCATAAAGATCTCGGACTGGTAAGCGAAGTTTTACGAAAAGATGTTGTACATAATATGAATGGTGATATCGGAATCGGACATGTTCGTTATTCCACCACCGGAGAATCTGTCGCAGAGAATGCACAGCCGCTGGTACTTTCTTATATCAAGGGAAGTCTGGCACTTGCGCACAACGGAAATCTGGTTAATACAGAAGCTCTGAAATGGGAGCTGATCCAGACAGGCGCAATTTTCCATACAACTACCGACTCAGAGGTTATCGCGTTCCATATCGCAAGAGAACGTGTGCATTCTGCCACTGTAGAGGAAGCAGTACATAAAACCGTAGAGAAGATCCGCGGAGGATATGCTCTTGTGATCATGAGCCCCCGGAAGCTGATCGGTGCCCGTGATCCTTACGGACTGAAACCCCTCTGTCTTGGAAAAAGAGATAATGCCTATGTCCTTGCATCTGAAAGCTGCGCGCTGACATCTGTAGGAGCGGAATTTATCCGTGATATTGAACCGGGTGAGATCGTCACGATCACCAAGAACGGACTGAAATCCAGTAAACTGACTGAGAAGAAAAAGCATGCTCATTGTGTTTTTGAATATATTTATTTTGCAAGACTGGACAGCACCATGGATGGCGTGAAAATCTATGATGCAAGGATCCGTGGAGGAAAATCTCTTGCAAAATCCTATCCGGTAGAAGCGGACCTGGTGACCGGTGTACCGGAATCCGGACTTCCGGCAGCAAAAGGCTATTCTGAGGAATCCGGAATCCCGTTTGGCTTTGCGTTCTATAAAAACAGTTACATTGGAAGAACTTTTATCAAGCCTACACAGCAGGAGAGAGAGTCCAGTGTCCATCTGAAGCTGAGCGTTCTGGAATCCGTGGTGAAGGGGAAGAGAATCGTTCTGGTGGATGATTCCATTGTCCGCGGAACTACCATTGCCAATCTGATCCACATGCTGAAAGAAGCAGGAGCAAAAGAAGTCCATGTACGTATCAGCTCCCCGCCATTTTTACATCCCTGTTATTTTGGTACCGATGTGCCGTCCAATGACCAGCTCATCGCAGCACAGCACAGCACGGAAGAAATCCGTAAGATGATCGGTGCAGACTCCCTGGGTTATATGCAGATCGATTATCTGGAAGGCATGGCAGGTGGACTTCCGCTGTGTAAAGCATGTTTTGATGGCAATTATCCGATGGAAATACCGGCAGAAATCAAACAGGATTAATGAACTATGTGGAATTAATCTCACAGTAAAAAATAATGGATTGAAAAACGAAAATGTAAAAACTGCACAATAAATATATAAAAAACCCGGATTTTGTCATATAAAATCCGGGTTTTTATAGAAAGACTCTTAAAAACGATAAAAAACATCAACTTGACAAATCTGACAACATGAGACATAATGTGGAACAGCCAGATGAAAAAGGCCGCTGGTCTGGAATATACAGGAAAACAGCAAGGCCGAAAAAAGGCCGGTTTTTTGCCGAGATAAAAGAGAGGATGATATTTATGTCTAAAAAAATTAGATTGAATGCGACAGAGGATGTTAAAGAATTTGTTAAGGCTGCAAGTAAATGTGATTTTGATGTAGATATTTCATATAACAGAATTTTAATTGATGCAAAATCTATTCTTGGAATCCTCAGCATGGATCTGACCAGAGTTCTTACAGTAACCTGTCATGGCGAGGATCATGAGTTTGATCGTTTCCTTCAGAAATATGCAGTTGCCTGACAGACAGTGCAGAGACAGACAAGATATGAAAGACATAAAAAGAAAAGGCAGACGTGACTGCAGAGACAGGAGATCAGTTTGAAATCCTTAGCAGGCGTCTGTTTTTTCTTTGCATCCATTTCATAGGAAGAAATTCCGCAGACTATATGAAAAATCAGTTATTGACAAATAAAAAAAAATAGTTTATAGTAAACCATATTTTATATGAAAGATAACTGACAAAGGCGTCAGGAACGGATACCACAGGGGAATTCTCACCCCTTGGAATCTGTTCCGGACGCCTTTTTGTTGTGGGACACAAAATGGAGGAGGAAATCGAAGATGGCAGTAAAGTATGTTTTTGTAACAGGTGGAGTTGTTTCCGGTCTGGGAAAAGGAATTACCGCAGCGTCTCTTGGGCGCCTTCTGAAAGCCAGAGGGTATCAGGTGACCATGCAGAAATTTGATCCCTACATTAATATTGACCCGGGAACTATGAATCCCATTCAGCATGGAGAGGTTTTTGTAACGGATGACGGTACAGAGACTGACCTTGACCTTGGACATTATGAGCGTTTTATTGATGAAAGCCTTGACAAAAATTCCAATGTGACAACCGGTAAGATTTACTGGTCTGTTCTTCAGAAAGAGCGTCATGGTGATTTCGGCGGAGGTACCGTTCAGGTAATCCCGCATATTACCAATGAGATCAAGAGCCGTTTTTACAGAGCAAAATCCGCAGACGAGGACAGAATTGCCATCATCGAGGTTGGTGGTACAGTCGGTGATATTGAGAGCCAGCCGTTCCTGGAATCCATCCGTCAGTTCCAGCATGATGTGGGACATGACAATGCGATCCTTATCCATGTAACTCTGATCCCGTATCTTCGTGCTTCCGGAGAGATGAAGACCAAACCCACCCAGGCCAGTGTAAAAGAACTTCAGGGAATGGGAATCCAGCCGGATGTCCTGGTATGCAGAAGTGAGTATCCTCTTACCGAGGATATCCGTGGAAAGATCGCCCTGTTCTGTAATGTGCCTGTAAGCAATGTGCTTCAGAATCTGGATGTGGAATATTTATATGAAGCTCCTCTTGCAATGGAGAGAGAAAAGCTTGCAGACGTAGTACTGCAGAGCTTAAGACTGGAGAATCGCAAACCAGATCTTACAGACTGGGAAAATATGGTAGAAAATCTCCGCCACCCGGATAAAACTGTGAAAATCGCCATGGTTGGTAAATATACACAGCTTCATGATGCATACTTGAGTGTTGTGGAAGCACTGAAGCATGGCGGGATCTCTTGCCGTGCAAAGGTTGATATCACCTGGGTGGACTCCGAAGAACTCAATGAAAAAAATTTGGATCAGACTCTCCATTCTGTAGATGGAATCCTGGTTCCGGGAGGATTCGGAAACCGTGGTACAGAAGGAATGATCCTTGCGGCACAGTATGCAAGAGTTCATAAGATCCCATACCTTGGGATCTGCCTGGGAATGCAGATGGCTATTGTGGAATTTGCCCGCCATGTGCTTGGATATGAAGATGCCAACAGTATTGAGCTGGCACCGGAAACAACACATCCGGTCATTGCCCTGATGCCGGATCAGGAGGATGTGGAAGATCTTGGAGGAACTCTTCGTCTTGGAAGCTATCCGTGTGTGCTTGCAGAAGGCTCCAGATCCTATGAGCTTTTTGGAAAGAAAGAGATCCAGGAACGTCACAGACATCGTTATGAGGTAAACAACGCATTCCGTAAGGAACTGGACGAAAAGGGAATGTCCATTGTAGGAACATCCCCGGATGCTCACATTGTTGAGATGATCGAAATTGCCGGACATCCGTTCTTTGTGGGAACACAGGGACATCCGGAATTTAAATCCAGGCCAAATCATGCACATCCACTGTTCCGTGGATTTGTGCAGGCGGCAGTTGATAAAAAGACGGCAGAAGAAGCTGCAATGAAAGGATGAGAAAAATGAGAGAAGTAGCAAATCAGCAGCAGGGCCTCTACCGCCCTGAATTTGAACATGATAACTGCGGTATCGGAGCCGTTGTTAATATAAAAGGAAAGAAAACACATGATACAGTTGCCAATGCTCTTAAGATCGTAGAGAATCTTGAGCATCGTGCTGGTAAGGATGCAGAAGGAAAAACCGGTGATGGTGTCGGTATCCTTCTTCAGATCTCCCACAAATTTTTTAAGAAGGTCTGTAAAAAAGAAGGCTTTGATATCGGCGGAGAGAGAGAATACGGTGTAGCCCAGCTCTTTTTTCCACAGCAGGAGATCAAACGTGCCCAGGCAAAGAAGATGTTCGAGATCATCGTGGAAAAAGAGGGTCTGGAGCTTCTTGGATGGCGTACAGTACCGGTCTTCCCGGAGGTTCTTGGTCATAAAGCAAAAGAGTGCATGCCGTGCATTATGCAGGCATTTGTTAAAAAGCCGGAGGATGTGGAAAAAGGTCTTGCCTTTGACCGTATGCTTTACATCGCACGTCGTGAATTTGAACAGAGTAATGATAATACTTACGTAGTTTCCATGAACAGCCGTACCATCGTATACAAAGGTATGTTCCTGGTAGGACAGCTCCGTACCTTCTTTGGCGATCTTCAGAGCCAGGATTACGAGTCTGCCATTGCAGTGGTACATTCCCGTTTCAGTACCAACACGAATCCAAGCTGGGAGAGAGCACATCCGAACCGTTTCATCGTACATAACGGTGAGATCAACACGATCCGCGGAAACGCCGATAAGATGCTTGCACGTGAGGAAAACATGGAGTCTCCGTATCTGAAGGATGAGCTTCACAAGGTCCTTCCTGTAGTTAACCGCAATGGTTCTGACTCTGCAATGCTTGACAATACCCTGGAATTCCTGGTTATGAGTGGAATGGATCTTCCACTTGCAGTGATGATCACGATTCCGGAGCCATGGGCAAACAACGATACGATTTCTCAGGAGAAGAGAGATTTTTATCAGTACTATGCGACTATGATGGAGCCATGGGACGGTCCTGCGTCCATTCTGTTCTCAGATGGCGATGTAATGGGAGCAGTTCTTGACAGAAACGGTCTTCGTCCATCCAGATACTATATCACATCTGATGGCTATATGATCCTTTCCTCCGAGGTTGGTGTTCTTCCTGTGGATGAGGAGAAGATCGTATTAAAAGAACGTCTTCATCCGGGAAAAATGCTTCTGGTTGATACCGTTCAGGGTCGTGTCATTGATGATAATGAGCTCAAAGAAAAATATGCGAAAAAACAGCCTTATGGTGAGTGGCTGGACAGCAATCTGGTACAGCTTCGTGATATCAAGATCCCGAATCAGAGAGTTGTCGAATACACTCCGGAGGAGAGAGCACGCCTTCAGAAAGCCTTCGGATATACTTATGAGCAGTACCGTACTTCGATCCGAAACATGGCATTAAACGGCGCAGAAAGCATCGGAGCCATGGGACATGATACTCCCCTTGCAGTATTTTCCAAGGAACATTATCCGTTGTTCGATTATTTCAAGCAGCTTTTTGCACAGGTAACAAACCCGCCGATCGATGCGATCCGTGAGGAGATCGTTACTTCTACAAGTGTATATGTAGGTAAAGACGGAAACCTTCTGATCCAGAAGCCGGAGAACTGCCAGGTGCTGAAGATCAACAATCCGATCCTGACCAACACCGATATGCTGAAGATCAAGAATATGAAAAAGGACGGCTTCAAGGTTGTAACACTTTCTACATTATATTATAAGAGCACAAAGCTTGAACGTGCCATTGACCGTCTGTTCGTAGAGGTAGACAAAGCCTTCCGTGAGGGAGCAAACATCCTGGTCCTTTCTGACCGCGGTGTGGATGAGAACCATATGCCGATCCCGTCCCTGCTGGCGGTTTCCGCAGTACATCAGCATCTTGTAAAAACAAAGAAGAGCACTTCCCTTGCCCTGATCCTGGAGTCAGGTGAGCCGAGAGAGGTACATCATTTCGCAACACTCCTCGGATATGGTGCAAGTGCAGTCAATCCGTATCTGGCATTGGATACGATCCATGAGCTGATCGATACACATATGCTGGATAAGGACTATTACGCAGCCGTTGATGATTACAATCATGCAGTGATCAGCGGTATCGTAAAGATCGCTTCCAAGATGGGTATTTCCACTATCCAGTCCTATCAGGGATCTCAGATCTTTGAGGCAATCGGAATTTCCCAGGATGTGATCGATCGTTACTTTACAGGAACCGTAAGTCGTGTAGGCGGAATCACATTGGAAGATATCGAGGATAATGTAGAAAAACTTCATTCTGAGGCATTTGATCCCCTTGGACTTGCCACAGATCTTACTCTGGACAGCGTAGGTGCCCATAAGATGAGAAGCCAGGGTGAGGAGCACAAATATAACCCGCGTACCATTCATCTTCTCCAGCAGTCCACAAAACAGGGCAGCTATGAGATGTTCAAGGAATATACAAAGCTGGTGGATGACGAGGGTCATGGAAACTTAAGAGGTCTTCTGGACTTTAAGTTTGCCAAGGAGCCTATTCCGATCGACCAGGTTGAGAGTGTTGAGGATATTGTAAAACGATTTAAGACAGGTGCCATGTCCTACGGTTCTATTTCACAGGAAGCACATGAGACACTGGCTATTGCCATGAACCATCTCCATGGAAAATCCAATACCGGTGAGGGTGGTGAAAGTGATGAGCGTCTGGATTCTGCAGGAACAGACAATGACCGCTGCTCTGCGATCAAACAGGTAGCCAGCGGACGTTTCGGCGTTACCAGCCGTTATCTGGTTTCCGCAAGAGAAATCCAGATCAAGATGGCACAGGGGGCAAAGCCGGGTGAGGGCGGACATCTTCCTGCAAAGAAGGTATATCCGTGGATCGCAAAAACCCGTCATTCCACACCGGGAGTCAGCCTGATCTCTCCGCCGCCACATCATGATATCTATTCTATCGAGGATCTGGCAGAATTGATCTATGACCTGAAAAACGCCAATAAATATGCGGATATTTCCGTAAAGCTGGTTTCTGAGGCGGGTGTTGGTACGGTTGCAGCCGGTGTAGCAAAGGCCGGTGCACAGACTGTTCTGATCTCCGGATATGACGGAGGTACAGGAGCAGCGCCAAGAAGCTCTATCCATAATGCAGGACTTCCATGGGAGCTTGGACTTGCAGAAACACACCAGACGCTGATCATGAACGGACTTCGTAACCGTGTACGTATCGAGACAGACGGTAAGCTGATGAGCGGCCGTGACGTTGCCATTGCAGCACTTCTCGGTGCAGAGGAATTCGGTTTTGCAACAGCGCCACTTGTAACGATGGGCTGCGTGATGATGAGAGTCTGCAATCTGGATACCTGCCCGGTAGGTGTGGCTACACAGAACCCGGAGCTGCGTAAGAGATTCCGCGGAAAACCGGAGTATGTGGAGAACTTCATGCGCTTTATTGCACAGGAGCTGAGAGAGTACATGGCACGCCTTGGTGTTGCCACCATCGATGAGATGGTAGGTCGTACAGACCTTCTTACAGTTTCTGACAGTGTGCAGGAGCCGCATAAGGGTAAGGTTGACTTAAGTGCCATCCTGAATAACCCATATGCAGGAAAGGGCAAAGTAACCTTTGATCCGAAGGCTGTATACAATTTCAATCTTGAGAAAACTCTGGATGAAAAAGTTCTGGTCAAGAAATGTGCACCGGCGATCCAGAAGGGTGAGAAAGTTTCTGTTGATGTAAATGTTACCAATACAGACCGTGCATTTGGTACCATCCTCGGATCTGAGATCACAAGAAATCATAAGGATGGACTTCCGGAGGATACGGTAACTGTAAACTGTACAGGTGCAGGCGGACAGAGCTTCGGTGCCTTTATTCCGAAAGGACTGACATTGAAACTGACCGGTGACAGCAACGACTACTTCGGAAAAGGCCTTTCCGGTGGAAAGCTGATCGTTAAGGTTCCAGAGAAGGCCGGATACAAGGCTGAAGAGAACATCATCGTCGGAAACGTGGCACTCTATGGTGCGACCAGCGGAACTGCATTTATCAACGGTGTTGCAGGTGAACGTTTTGCAGTCCGTAACTCCGGTGCAGTGGCAGTAGTTGAGGGTGTTGGTGAGCATGGATGCGAGTACATGACCGGTGGCCGTGTGGTAGTTCTCGGAAAAACCGGAAAGAACTTCGCGGCAGGTATGAGTGGCGGTATCGCTTATGTTCTTGATGTGGACAACGTTCTTTACAAGAACCTTAACAAAGCAATGATCTCCATTGAAAAAGTGGATAATAAATATGATAAAAAAGAGCTTCGTGATCTCATCGAGGCTCATGTAGAAGCAACAGGCTCCGAGATCGGTAAGAAGGTGCTGGCTGATTTTGATTCCTATCTGCCTCACTTCAAAAAACTCATTCCGGATGAGTACAAGAGAATGATCACATTAAGTGCAAAGCTGGAAGAAAAAGGTCTGACCAGCCAGCAGGCACAGATGGAAGCATTCTATGAGAGCATCGGCGTGAAACATTAAGGAGGATGAGGAAATGGGAAAGCCAACTGGATTTTTAGATTATGAAAGAGAAACGGCAAAAGTTCTGCCGCCAAAAGAACGTATTCAGAATTTCAACGAATTTCGTATTCCGTTAAATAAAGAAAAACAGAAACTTCAGGGAGCACGATGCATGGCCTGCGGCGTTCCCTTCTGCCAGGCAGGTATGATGATCGGCGGAATGGCTTCCGGCTGCCCGCTTCACAACCTGGTTCCTGAGACAAACGATCTTGTATACACAGGAAACTGGAAACAGGCATTTCTTCGTCTGAACAAGACCCACAGTTTTCCGGAGTTTACTTCAAGAGTATGCCCGGCACTCTGTGAAGCTGCCTGTACCTGCAACCTGAACGGAGATCCGGTCAGCACAAAGGAAAATGAGAAAGCCATTATTGAGACTGCCTATGCAGAAGGCTGGGTAAAACCACAGATCCCGCCTGTCCGCACAGGAAAGACAATCGCAGTCATCGGAAGCGGCCCTTCCGGACTGGCAGCAGCACAGCAGCTGAACCGCCGTGGTCACAGCGTAACCGTATTTGAAAGAAACGACCGTATCGGAGGACTTCTCCGCTATGGTATCCCGAATATGAAACTGGAGAAAAAAGTCATCGACCGCAGACTGAAACTGATGGAAGAGGAAGGCGTGAAGTTTGTCACCAACATCAACGTTGGTGTGGACATTACCGCGGAGCAGCTTCTGAAAGATTATGACCGTGTCCTTCTCTGCTGCGGAGCTTCCCATCCGAGAGATATCAAGGTTCCGGGAAGAGATGCAAAAGGAATCTACTTTGCAGTGGATTTNCCGGAAAGGGGGAGCGCGAGGGGGAAAAGCGGGCTTCGTAACTCCGAGCGCCTTTCCCCCTCGCAAACTTGCCCACGCCAAAGTGTCCCCCAGAAAGGGAAACCCCACTGCCAAAGTGTCCCCCAGAAAGGGAAACCCCACTGCCAAAGTGTCCCCCCTGGAAAGGAAAAGCCCTCCGTCAGACGCCCGACATTGTACAATATCTGGTACAATTTTCTCATTATTTTTATCAATAATACAATTACATGTATATTATAAAGAACATACTTCCAAGCTGTTGACTTTAAATTCGGAATCTGTTATCTTATGGTCGTCATGAGAAATGTTATATATTACTAACTGCGCGGACAGTGAACGAAATATTGAGACAACAGGAAAGGATGTGTAACAAATTGGCAAAAGTTGATTTTGAACAGTGGAATGGTTTTAAGGGTGATCGTTGGAAAGAGAAGATCGATGTTCGTAATTTCATCAGTATGAACTATACACCATATGATGGAGATGCTTCCTTCCTGGAAGCACCAACAGAGGCAACAGATAAACTCTGGGGCAAGCTTCAGGAGCTTCAGAAAGAAGAGCGTGCAAAAGGCGGCGTTCTTGATATGGAGACAGAGGTAGTAACAGGAATCACAGCATATGGTCCTGGATATATCGATGAGGAGCTGAAAGATCTTGAGCAGGTTGTAGGTCTTCAGACAGACAAACCTCTGAAACGTGCTTTCATGCCATACGGCGGAATCAAAATGGCAGAGCAGGCATGTGAGACTTACGGATACCATGTAAGCGACAAGATCAAAGATGTTTTCAACAACTATGAGTTCAAAACACACAACCAGGGTGTATTCGATATCTACACACCGGAGATGAAGAGAGCACGTCACAACAAGATCCTTACAGGACTTCCGGATACTTACGGACGTGGACGTATCGTAGGTGATTACAGACGAGTTGCTCTTTACGGAATTGATCATCTGATCGCAGGTAAAGAGAAAGACTTCGCAGCATGCGACCGTCAGGGTATGAGACGTTATGACTTCCAGCTTCGTGAGGAGATCGCAGATCAGATCCGTGCTCTGAAGAAGATGAAAGAAATGGCTCAGATCTATGGCTTTGATATTTCCCAGCCGGCTAAGAATGCAAAGGAAGCATTCCAGTGGCTGTACTTTGGATATCTTGCAGCGATCAAAACTCAGAACGGAGCTGCAATGAGTGTTGGACGTATCTCCACATTCCTTGATATCTATATTGAGAGAGACCTTGAGAACGGAACTCTTACAGAGAAAGAGGCACAGGAGCTTGTTGACCATATCGTAATGAAATTCCGTATGGTTAAATTCGCTCGTATCCCGTCTTACAACCAGCTCTTCTCCGGTGACCCGGTATGGGCAACTCTGGAAGTAGCAGGTATGGGACAGGACGGACGTTCCATGGTAACAAAGAACGACTATCGTTTCCTTCATACACTTGAGGATATGGGACCGGCTCCGGAGCCGAACCTTACAGTTCTCTACTCTTCAAGACTGCCTGAGAACTTCAAGAAATATGCAGCAGACATCTCTGTTACAACAAGTTCCATCCAGTATGAGAACGATGATGTTATGCGTCCGGTATGGGGCGATGACTACAGCATCTGCTGCTGTGTATCTGCTACAGAGACCGGTAAAGAGATGCAGTTCTTCGGTGCTCGTGCTAACCTTGCAAAATGTCTTCTTTACGCGATCAACGGTGGTGTTGATGAGAAGACAAAACAGCAGGTAGGACCTCAGTACCAGGCGATCACTTCCGAGTACCTTGACTATGACGAAGTAATCGCAAAATATGATCAGATGATGGACTGGCTTGCACATCTGTATGTTGGAACACTGAACATGATCCACTACATGCATGATAAATACTACTATGAGGCAGCTGAGATGGCACTTATCGATACAAAGGTTGACCGTTCCTTCGCAACAGGTATCGCCGGATTCTCACACGTAGTAGATTCCCTTTCCGCTATCAAATATGCAAAAGTAAAAGCAATCCGTGACGAGGACGGAATCACAACAGACTTCCAGGTTGAGGGTGACTTCCCACGTTATGGTAACGATGATGACAGAGCAGACGAGATCGCAACAACTCTGCTTTCCACATTCCTTGAGAAACTGAAACACATCCATACCTATCGTGATTCCAAGCCAACCACATCCATCCTTACCATCACATCCAACGTTGTTTATGGTAAAGCTACAGGATCTCTTCCGGACGGAAGAAAAGCCGGCGAGCCTCTGGCACCGGGAGCAAACCCGTCTTACGGCGCAGAGCAGAACGGACTTCTTGCTTCCCTGAACTCTGTTGCAAAGCTTGACTATGAGGATGCCCTTGACGGAATCTCCAATACTCAGACGATCAACCCGGATGCACTTGGCCATTCTGAGGAAGAGCGTACAGAGAATCTTGTAAATGTACTTGACGGATACTTTGATCGTGGTGCACATCACCTCAATGTAAACGTATTCGGTAAAGAGAAACTTATCGATGCTATGGAGCATCCGGAAAAAGAGGAGTATGCAAACTTCACGATCCGTGTTTCCGGATACGCTGTTAAGTTCATCGACCTTACAAGAGAGCAGCAGCTTGACGTTATCGCAAGAACCTGCCACGAAAGGATGTAATAAAAAATATGGACGACCAGAAAAAAATCACTGGCTACGTCCACTCACTGGAGAGCTTCGGCTCTGTTGACGGACCAGGAGTCCGGTATGTGATCTTTTTGAGCGGCTGCGCCATGCGCTGTCAGTTCTGCCACAATCCGGACACCTGGCAAATGAAAACAGGGACGGAGTACACAGCAGATGAGCTGCTTGAAAAAGCCTGTCGATACCGCTCTTACTGGGGAAGTAAGGGCGGTATTACTGTGAGTGGAGGCGAGCCACTGTTACAGATCGATTTCCTTACTGAGCTGTTCAGAAAAGCAAAAAAACTTGGGATCCACACAACACTTGATACCAGCGGCAACCCTTACACAGAAGAGGGTCCGTGGTATGAAAAATGGGAAGAGCTGATGAAGTACACAGATCTTGTCATGCTGGATATCAAGCACATTGATGAGGAACAGCATAAGATCCTCACAGGATGTACCAATAAAAATATCCTTGCCATGGCCCGGAAGCTTTCCGATATGGGCGTATCCATGTGGATCCGTCACGTACTGGTTCCGGAACGCAATGACCGGGATGACTATCTCCACCGGCTGGCTGACTTTATCGCAACACTGAAGACAGTTGAGAGAGTGGAGGTTCTTCCATATCACACACTCGGAACCTTTAAATGGGAAAATCTGCATATTGATTATCCGCTGAAGGGAATTGATCCGCCAACAAAAGAACGGATCGAAAATGCGGAAAAAATCCTGGGAGCAGGTACACAGTAATAAAAAAACCATATCTTATGTCGAAAAACAGACATAGATATGGTTTTTTTGATGTTCACACCAGTTCTTTGTTTTTGATCAGCATTTCTTTGATGATATCCTGTGTATAGGAACCTAAGCGGCGCTGAGTATCCCGGTCAAGCTCTGAAGGAATGATAGGCTTGCCATATTCGATCACTACGTGTGTAGGTGTCATCTTCGGGAAATTGGCCTCCCAGATATTGGCAGAGTTGCTGATCGCAATAGGAATGATCGGGCTTTTGGCTCTGGTCGCGATCTTGAAGCTGCCGTCATGGAAAGGCAGCATTTCTGTTTCATCAGCATTTTTATTTCGGGTTCCTTCCGGGAAGATACATACGGAAATGCCGGATTTCACATAGTCTGCAGCCTGAAGGATCGTTTTCAGACCCTGCTTGATATCCTCTCTGTCGAGAAAGAGACAGTAGAGATTGCGCATCCAGTTGGAGAGCAGCGGATAATGCTCCATTTCCTTCTTGGCAACATAGCCGGTGCGGATCGGACAGCGGCTGTAGGTGAGCAGGATGTCGAAATAGCTTCGGTGGTTTGCTACATAGAGAACAGCCTGATCCTTTGGAACGTTTTCTTCGCCGATGACGGTGACTTTGGCGCCTGTGATCCACAGGATGAATTTGAATATGGCCTGTACCATGCGCAGAGAGCTGATATCCTTAGTCATGGGAGAAAATTTCCCGATGATCCATTCTACAAGGAGAACCGGAATGGTCAGCACCAGATAGGCGATCACCACGATACAGACAAGTATGAATCGAATCATGTCTTTTGTCCTTTCTGTTATAGATACTTGCGGAGAGTTCCGCAGTAAGATGGTATTTTTATATTATACGAAGAAAATCCGATAGTTGCAATAAATCTTTCCCTGCTCACATAGAATAAATACTGAATAATGGTTACTGTTTACTGGTGATCTTCCGCAAAGCGTGTTACTGAGAACGGAGTGAACAGTAACGAATCATGCAGGTGGCTTATATTATGAAAAAAGCAGTATTTCTGCGGATCGTGCTGACAGCTGCCGTGCTGGCACTGCTGCTTTCCGGGTGTCGATTTGTCCGGGTGGAGGAAGAAGAACGAAAACCGGTAGATTACATCGTTGTGGAACGCCGGGATATCCCGGCGGAGCTTTCCAGGCTTATGGAAGAAAAAAAGGAAAAGGAATTTCAGCTGAGTTATGAAACCGGAGAGGATCTTTACCTGGCCAAAGGGTACGGGCGGCAGATGAGTGGCGGATACAGCATCCAGGTAGAGGAGCTTGGAGAATCCTCGAATGGGATATTTTTTGTTACAAAACTTCTTGGACCGGAGGATCTTAAGGAGGCAGGAGTTCCGTCCTATCCCTGCATTGTGATAAAAACCCGGAAACAGGAAAAGCCGGTAACGTTCCGGGAAAGCAGCAGTCCGGTGAAAAAAGAGTCGGAGAAAGGGGAATAGACTGTGGAATTAAAAAAAGAAAGCATGCAGATATTAAAGGAAAAAAGCAGGGCAAAAAGTCAGATCACTTTTGATGAGGATTTTAATGTACCGGATGCAAAACCGGATGCAGGAAGACTGATTCAGAATAAGGGCAGGATCATTATGGATGATGTCCGTCTTACTGACGGGAAAGGTATTCTTACGGGAAATCTGCAGGTAGATATCCTTTATGTGGGGGAAGAAAGAGGGATCGTCAGCAGTCTTACTGCAAAACTTCCATTTGAGGAAACCTTGAACCTGAAGAATATCATAAACGGGGATAAAATGTGTCTGAAGTGGGAAATTGAAGATCTTACGATCCGCCTGATCCATTCCAGAAAGCTTAATATCAAAGCTTTGGTAACTTTTTGTGCGACTGTGGATGAAACAGAACAAATCCGCCTGCCGGTGGCGCTGGATGCAGAAGAGGTATCCGTCAGAAAAAAAACAGTCCGTTTTCTGGGACTTACCGTACATAAAAAAGATACACTCCGGATCAAGGATGAGTATACCATTGCCTCCAATCGTCCGGATATCGCCAGCCTGATCTGGTATACTATGGATATACGGGGGCTGGATCTGAAACCGGAGGAAAATGTGGTAAAGGCAAGAGGAGAGCTGTCCGTTTTTGTGCTGTACGGAGCTGAAGATACAGAAGCCCCGGTGCAGTGGCTGGAATATTCTCTGCCTTTTTCCGGAGAAGTGGAATGTCCGGACTGCACGGAGGAACTGATCCCGCTGATCGAAGCTTCGGTGATGCATCAGAGTCTGGAGGCCAAACCGGATGTCGATGGGGAAGAACGGATCCTTGTTTCGGATGTTGTGCTGGAGCTGGATATGAAATTTTTCAGGGAAGAGGAATATGATCTTATTACCGATGTGTATACACCGATCCGTGAATGTGTTCCGGAAGGAAAGAATGAGGTACTGGAACGGCTTCTGGTACGTAATTTTTCCAGATGCAGGATCAGTGACAGGATCCAGGTAAAGGAGACTCAGGGAAAAGTCCTCCAGCTGTGTCACAGTCAGGGAAAAGTGAAGATCGATAAGACCAGAATCGTAGAGAACGGTGTGCAGGCAGATGGCGTAGTCATGCTGAAGATCCTGTACATTATTGGAAATGATGATATGCCGTTTTATTCCATGGAGGCAATGATACCGTTTTCCCATATGGTGGAAGCAAGAGGGATCCGACAGGACAGCTGTTATCAGTTAAAAGCAAAGCTGGAGCAGCTTTCCGCAGCCATGGCAGATGGAAATGAGATCGAGATCCGGGCAACTGTAGGACTGGAGCTTCTGGCAGTTGCCAGAGAGCCGGTATTTATCATTGAGAAAGTAGAGGAAAAACCACTGGATATGAAAAAACTCCAGGCTATGCCGGGAATCCTGGTTTATATGGTAAAACCGGGAGATGAATTGTGGGATATTGCAAGGAAATATCACACATCTATCCAGGAGATCCGGACGATCAATGCTCTCAAGGAAAATCAGGAACCCTCTCCGGGAACTCCGCTTCTTGTTGTGAAAAAAGTGGAAGGTCAGATCAAATAAAAAGTGGAATATTTTGCTGTTGAAAAGAATGTAAAAATCATATAAAATACATGTATAAATACTGTATACAAAGTACAAATGGAGGGGCTTATGCGTTTAAAAGCAATGGCAAAGATCAATCTCGGACTTGATGTTCTGGGAAAGAGAGAGGACGGTTATCATGAGGTACGCATGATCATGCAGACCATCCGTATGTATGATATCCTGGATATCAGAAAGACCAGACGGCCGGGGATCGTACTGACGACCAATCTTCCGTTTATTCCTACAGATCAGAGAAATCTTGTATATAAGGCAGCACAGATGCTGATGGAGGAGTTCGATGTTGAAGAGGGACTTTCCATCAAGCTTCGTAAATTTATCCCGGTGGCAGCAGGCATGGCAGGAGGCAGCTCCGATGCAGCGGCCGCATTTGTGGGTGTGAACCGGATGTTCCATTTAGGACTTACCGAAGAACAGCTGATGGAACGTGCAGTAAAGGTCGGAGCAGATGTTCCGTATTGTATCATGCGGGGAACAGCGCTTGCGGAGGGAATCGGAGAGAAGCTGACCAGACTTCCGGAAGTTCCGAAATGTTATGTTCTGATAGGAAAACCGGGGATCAATGTTTCCACAAAAACAGCCTATGAGAATCTGAATCTGGAAGGGATCGGAAAACATCCGGACATCGATGGACTCATCGGAGCTATCAGAAATAATGATCTGTATGCCATGGCATACAGAATGGAGAATGTATTTGAACCGGGGATCATCCGACAGTATCCTGTGATCGGCAATATCAAGAACCTTATGGAAGAAAAAGGTGCGCTGAAAGCCGTGATGAGCGGAAGCGGTCCTACTGTGTTTGGAATCTTTGATAACAGGGATAAGATGGCCGCGGCAGCCAGAAGCCTCAGAAAGAGCGGGCTTGCAAAGACTGTATTTGCCACGGATATTTACAATAGAGATGGAGGAGTTACAAATGACAAGTGATTTTTCTGTGGATATGAATGAATATCTGCCGCTTCGGGATGTTGTTTTTAACACCTTGCGGCAGGCAATCCTGAAGGGAGAGCTGAAGCCGGGCGAAAGACTTCTGGAGATTGCCCTTGCAGAGCGTCTTGGCGTGAGCAGAACACCGGTGCGTGAGGCTATGCGCAAGCTGGAGCAGGAAGGTCTTGTAGTGATGATCCCACGCAGAGGTGCACAGGTAGCCAGCATCACAGAGAAGGATCTGAACGATGTTCTGGAGGTGCGTATCGCCCTCGAAAATGTTGCCATAGAAAAAGCGTGCAAGCTGATCACAGAGGATGAGCTGGGAAGGCTCTGGGTGGCAGCCAAGGAATTTGAAAAAACAAAAGCAGAGGGAAATCTGGTCCGTCTGGCGGAAACCGATGTGGCTTTCCACGAGATCATATATCAGGCTTCTGATAATAAGCGTCTGAATCAGGTCCTGAATAATCTCCGTGAGCAGATGTATCGCTATCGTGTAGAGTATCTGAAGGAGGAGCAGACAAGAAATCTTCTGGTCAGTGAGCATGAAGAACTGGTAAAAGCCATCCGTGAAGGAGATGTGCAAAAGGCGCAGGATATTTCTTTCCATCATCTGGAGAATCAACGAAAAGCGATCATCCGTACTATCCGCGCGGAGAATGAGGCCAAAGAGGCCGAGAAAAAAGAATAAGAACCGGATATGCGGGAATATTAAGAGAGATGTCATTGGGGCATCTCTTTTTTTAACCGAATCAAGTAAGTCCCCTGTTTCAATTGCGAAAAGCAATAAGCAGTGGGGGGGGGGGAACTTGCTGCAAAGGATGGTGGCTTTATGGAAACAAGGAAGATATCGATATCTCTTCATGAAAATGAATCATATATCCGGAAACGGTGTGAAAACTGCGATGATATCCTGATCAGGCCCATGCGCCTTGGTGAGGGACATAAGGCGGACTGTCTGATGGTCTATATTGAGGTTGCGGTTTCAAACATGATGCTGGATGATTCTGCTATCGGAAAAATGATCAATCATTTCTGGGAGATCCCGGAGGAAAAGATCCGGGAATTTATCCGTCGAAACAGTCTTGGAATTGCAGATGTGAAGGAGCTGTCTTCCATGGAGGAGGTATTTGGTGCCATTCTTTCGGGAAATGCAGTTTTCTTTCTGGATGGATACGACAAAGCAATGAAAATTTCCAGTAAAGGATATCCGGGGTTGGCTGTATCAGAGGTGAAGACGGAAAAGGTCCTCAGAGGCTCCAAGGAGGGCTTCTGTGACAGTGTAAAAACCAATGCGGCCCTTGTGAGAAAGCGGATCCGGGATACCAGGCTGAAGGTGGAGCAGAGCAGCATCGGTGTACGCTCCAATACGGTGGTACAGCTTCTTTATGTGGAGGATCTGGTCCATGAGGAGCTTCTGACTGCTGTGAAAGAGCGCCTGGAATCTTTTGCAGTGGACGGGATCCTGGACAGCGGGATGCTGGAACAGCTGACAGAAGAAGCATGGTATTCTCCCTTTCCTCAGTTTCAGACAACGGAGCGGCCGGACCGGGCTGCCCAGGAGCTGCTGAATGGAAAAGCAGTTCTGCTCTGTGACAACTCGCCGGTGGCACTGGTGGTTCCCGGAGCATTCAACAGTTTTATGGAAAGCAGTGAAGACTGGTACAACCGTTTTGAGATGGCATCCTTCCTGCGGGTGCTCCGGTATCTGGCCATGGCTGTGGCAACGCTGCTCCCCGGACTTTATCTGGCTGTGATCCGGTTTCATACACAGATCCTTCCGGCGAATCTGATCCTTTCCTTTGCACAGGCAAGAGAGGGCGTTCCATTTTCCAGTGTAGTGGAGCTGGTGTTCCTAGAACTGTCTTTTGAGTTGATACGGGAGGCTGGTGTGCGGATCCCGGGAGCTCTTGGAAATGCCATTGGGATCGTAGGAGGACTGATCATCGGACAGGCTGCGGTGGAGGCCAATCTTGTCAGCCCGGTGGTAGTGATCATCGTGGCACTGACAGCACTGGGATCACTGGCTATACCTAATGAGGAATTTGCTTCTGCATTCCGGCTTCTGAAGTACGCTTTTCTGTTTCTGGGAGGATTTCTAGGTATATTCGGAATCGTGTTGGGACTGTATCTCACCATGGCGCATCTGGCAGGACTTTTAAGCTTCGGTGTCCCATATCTGGTACCTTTTGTAGAGAAGAACAGTGAGGCGGAAACCGGTGGAAGGATTTTGCGACAGCCCTTCCGGAAGCGGAAATTCCGGCCGCTGTATGCCAGAAATGCCCAGAAACGCAGGCTTCGGACAAGGCCATGGAGCCGGAAAGGATAAAGGTTATGAGATTTGCGGAGAATAACAGGATTTCCCACAGACAGCTTTTTCGGCAGATCATACTGGTGTTTCCGGCGCCGTTTCTGCTGTGCCTGTTTAAGAATGGAGCGATGTTGGGCATCAGTGCCATGGCAGGGACAGCTGCTGCGGCCGTAGTGCTCTCTTTTTATGTGATCTGGCTGATACGTCTGACACCTGCATATGGGGAGCTTTCCAAAAGGACAGGAAGTTTTACTGTACGATTTATTGGCCTGTTCTTTTTGGTATATGTGATCGCAAGTTCGGCATTTCTTTCGGGCCTTCTGGGGGAGGTGATCCCGGAAAGTCTGATCAGCGGGATTTCCGGAAAATGGCTGTCTCTTCTTGCAGTTGCAGCCTGTAGTCTGGGAACGCATCGCGGAATGCAGAGAAGAGGGCGGATCGCTGAGGTGTCCGGAAGGATTTTTCTGGCAGGGATCCTTCTTCTGATGCTTTTATGTGCAGGGCAGGGAAAAACAGAGTACTTTATGGAAGTGATGAAAGATCCGGAAACAGGATTTACAGGAGAGCGATGGCTCCGTGATCTGTATACACTTTTGTGTGCTTTTTCAGGAGCAGGACTTCTTCCCTTCGGGCTGGAGTATGCAAAAAAACAGGGAAGTGCTAGAAAACCTGTGATCCTGGCTTTTCTTACAGTTTGCGGGATCATTTTTGGAATGCAGCTCCTTCTTCCGGCAGTCTTTGGAGGTGCACGCCTTAAAAACGAGATCTGTCCGGTACTGCCTCTTTTGGAGGGTGCAGATCTTCCGGGAAACGTACTGGCGAGATTTGATGTGATATGGATGGGGTTTCTGGTATTCGGACTTTTGTTTTCTCTGGGAAGTTTGTTTCATTACGGAAATCAGATCGCGGAAAAAACCGGATTCGGGACCGGTCGGTACTGGATCCCGGCAGCAGGCTGGCTGCTTTCCCTGTATGAGAGAAACGGGATGGGGATCCGGGAGTATTATGGCGGGTATCTGGGGTACATCTTTGTGCCGTTTCTGCTTGTGATACAGCTTTTTCTCAGTACGGAAAACCGGGGAAGACGGAAGAAAAAAGTAACTGTGGCAGGACTTGTCCTGGTCATCACTTTGACGGGATCAGGCTGTGCGGCAGTAGAACCGGAAAAAAGAGCTTATCCGCTGGCACTGGGGGCCGGTGTTTCAGAGAATGGCTTTGTGCTGAAATATGCAATGCCGGATATGAGTACAGCTACCGGACAGGAAAAACCGGACGAAGATCCGATTTCTGTGCTGACTCTTTCCGGCCGGGACTTTCAGGAGATCGAGGCAGTCTACAACCGGTCTCAGGAAAAATTTCTGGATCTGGGTCATCTTGAAGTGCTGATCCTGGATGAACAGATCCTGGGAGAGGGAGCCCGGGAAGCACTGATCGGATATCTGAAGCAGGAAGAGCATATCGGAGAGGATGTCTACGTGTTCCGGACGGATATGCTGGGAGATGTTTTTCAATGGAAGGGAGCCCGGGAAAGCTCCATAGGGGAATACCTTCAGGGAATTCAGGAGAACCGCACATCCGGGCAGCAGAAGAAGGGTGTGACTCTGCGGGAGGTATATCATCAGTTCTGTCAGGATGGAACGCTGCCCTGGCTTCCGGAGATATGGGTGGAAGGTGAGCTTCTGGAAGTGGATTACGGCAGTAATGAATAGATGGGAGCCGGACTGTTAATAATACAGATGATGATCAGTACGATAAATCGTACAGTATATCTCTGGATAAGATCATCCGAAGATTTTTGACAGGAGGGCTTGCTCATGGAGCATATAAAAATGAAGAAGCATGTATTAAAAAAAGCAGGAGGGTTCCTTTTGCTCACGGCAGTGATCCTTGCAGGGAGTACCTGGGAGAGAAGAACTGCCGGTGATCGGCAGCCACAGTTTTATGCCTGGTGGGGAACGATCTACCCGGAATTCTGTTTTGAAAAAGCAGAGGATAACGGGGAAAATAAGCCGGTGAAGATATCCTTCTGGCTTGCGCAAGCCCTGGATTGGTGATACAATATTTCAACGGACCAATCACGTTCGATTAATTATTTCAGGAGATAAGATCAATGAATATAGACAGAAACGCACCGGTGGGTGTGTTTGATTCCGGTATCGGAGGACTGACAGTAGCCCGGGAGATCATGCGCAATCTCCCATCGGAAAAAATCGTATATTTCGGAGACACAGCCAGAGTTCCCTATGGAAGCAAATCCAGAGAAACGGTGATCCGTTATTCCCGCCAGATCATTCATTTTCTGCAGGAACAGAAGGTGAAGGCCATTGTGGTGGCCTGTAATACAGCCAGTGCATTTGCTCTGGATGCGGTGAAGGATGAACTGGATATCCCGATCCTTGGAGTGATCGAGGCCGGTGCCAAAGTTGCTGCCCAGGAAACCAGAAATAAACGGGTGGGCATTATCGGAACGGTGGGCACGGTAGGAAGCGGTATCCATGCCTCTTATCTGAAGGAACTGGATCCGGAGATCACCGTGATCGGAAAAGCGTGCCCGCTGTTTGTTCCACTGGTAGAAGAGGGCTGGTATCATGATCCGGTCACCGAGGAGGTTGCCAGAAGATATCTGAAGGAGCTGCAGGAGCAGGAGATCGATACACTGATCCTCGGATGTACGCACTATCCTCTTTTAAGATCTACCATCCGCAAGATCATGGGTGAGGAGGTCTGCCTTGTGAATCCTGCATATGAGACGGCGCTGGAGCTTAAAAAGCTGCTCTCCAGACTGGATCTTGCCAGCAATGAGGTAGCACAGGAGGAATTCCCGTATCGCTTTTATGTAAGTGATCTTGCAGAGAAGTTTAAGGATTTTGCCAATTCCATCCTGCCGTATAACGTAGAAAAAACACAGAAGATCGATATCGAAAAATATTAAACAGATCTGTACATAAATGATAGGAGAAAAGAATGCAGAAAGAAGTTTTGATCCATGTAAGAGGGCTTCAGATGATGGATGCACAGGGGGATCAGGAACCTATAGAGATCATTGTTCCGGGACAGTATTATTTCCGTAATGGTTCTCATTATCTCAGATATGAGGAACTGCTGGATGAAACAGCAGAACCCACCATCAATTACATAAAAGTATCCGGAAAGGGTCTGGAGGTCAGCAAGAAGGGACTGGTCAATGTACACATGGTATTTGAACAGGGCAAAAAAAACATGACCTATTATACTACCCCTTACGGAACACTTCAGATGGGAATCTCAGCTACGAATCTGGAGCTGACGGAAAGCGAAGAGAACCTTCAGATCAAAGCAGATTATGCGCTGGATATGAATGAAGAACATGTGGCAGACTGCTATCTGGCAATCCAGGTACAGCCAAGAGACTGCAAGGATTTTGTTTTATAGATCCTGCAGAAAATAAAAGATATATAATTACACTACATAAGAAAAGCCGCCGTGCATCAGGGGAATTCCTGAAAGCATGGCGGCTGTTTTGGATTCTGATCATTTACGGAATCTTGCGAGGAAGCCTTTTTTCTTCTTCTGTGGTGCTTCGAGAGAACCACGGATTCCTTTTACGCCAACGATGTAAAGACCGCTGACTTCAGCTTTGATCTCTTTTTTGACCGGGATCAGATCAAAAACTTTTTCATCTGCAATAAGGATACTGATCTTCGGACCGACTTTGGCTTTTACGATCGGAAGCTTGGACCGGCGCATAAGCTTAGGTGTTTGGTCGATGACCATCTGTGGAAGTCCGGAATCTTTCAGCGGCATCCGTTTTTTATCGATGACCAGCATGGAAACTGTCTGCTTGTTAGCCTGGATCTGAGCCTGCTGTTCGTCCTGTTTTTTCTGAGCTTTTTTTCCGAAGAAATAGAGTGCGATCACTGCTGCGATCAGAATAACGAGGATGACCAGAAGAACGATGGTAACTGTACTCATTTGAGAATCCCCCTGTATATATATTTGTTTCGCAATCGGTTACATTACGCAAACAACATTTTAGCATTGTTTCGTCAAAAAGGCAATTAAAAAAGTGAAAAAGACAGGTGGAACGGTGGAAATTTCAGCAGTTACCAGTTATAATGATTACGATGCAGTTCATCTGTGTATGCTGCAGAGAATACAGGACATAACTATCTTTGAGCTAACATATGTAATGGATAAACCAGAGATGGAGGAAATATTATATGAAAGAGAAAAAGCCCGGGGGAACCCGACCGGAAATGGGAACTCCTGAGTACGAAGAATGGCGGAAAGAGATATTGAAACGCCGCAGAAAGCGCCAGCTGAAGGAACGCAGAAAACGTCTGGCCATCATAACAGCGGCAATGATCGTCGCAGTCGGGGCATCAGTAGGAGTCGGTGCGCTGAAGGGCAGAAGTGAGAAGGCTTCAAAAGAGAAGACAGTTTCTTCTGACAAACAGAAAGAACAGACCGTTTCCGGAGAAAAAGCTTTAGAAGCAGGTACTAAAAATACAGAGACCGCTTCCAAAGATACTCTCGCAGAGGCAGAGCTTCTGGCCAGTCAGTATAACTATGACAAAGCTATCGATCTTCTGAAAAAGGCTCCGTCCTATGATTCGGATAAGAAGATGCAGGCAGCTGCAAAAAAATACGAAGACATAAAAGCAACCTGTACGGCATGGCCCCTTGAAAAGGTGACACATGTCTTTTATCATATTCTGATCAAGGATCCATCCAAAGCGTTTGACGGAGACTACAAAGAAGCAGATTATAATCAGGTCATGACAACCATTGATGAGTTTAACAAGATCACGCAGACCATGTATGACAAGGGCTATGTGATGGTAAGCATCAAGGACATGGCAAAGGCAGACGACAACGGGAATATCACAGAGGGAGAGATCCTTCTTCCGCCTGGGAAAACGCCGTTTGTCCTCTCACAGGATGATGTATGCTATTATCATTACATGGACGGTGACGGCTATGCCACGAAGCTGATCGTGGATGATAAAGGAAAGATCCGCAATGAATATGTGGAAGATGACGGAAGCGTATCCGTGGGAGATTACGACATGGTTCCGCTGATCGACCGTTTTGTGGAAAAGCATCCGGATTTCTCATACCGCGGTGCAAAAGGAATCCTGGCACTTACCGGATACAACGGGATCCTGGGATACCGGACCGACGAAAGCTATGAGACCCGTCCGGCAGATCTGGATGAAAATAAAGTACAGTGGCTGGATGCACATCCGGATTTCAGCCTGGAAAAAGAACGGGCAGCCGCAAAAAAGGTTGCCGATGCCATGAAGGCAGAAGGCTGGGAATTTGCGAGCCATACCTGGGGACATCAGAATGTGGGACAGGTCACACTGGAGAAGCTTCAGGCAGATACCGAACGTTTCAAGAAAAATGTAGATCCGCTGATCGGGGGAACGGATGTTATCATTTTTGCTTTTGGAACCGACATTACCAATGACCAGGAGTATTCCGGGGATAAATTCGAATATCTGAAGGGGCAGGGATATAATTATTACTGCAACGTGGATTCCAGCCAGTATTATGTACAGATCCGGGATCGGTACTTCCGTCAGGGAAGACGAAATCTGGATGGATACCGTATGTATTATAACCCGGAACTGTTATCCGATCTTTTTGACGTAAAAGATGTTTTTGATCCGGCAAGACCGACACCGGTACCGCCGATGTAACGGTCATATCCGGAGATACGAGGGGACTTTTAGAAAGGGGCATATATATTATTATGAAGAAAAAAATTGCAGGTGTACTGACAACAGTGCTTGCGGCGTCACTTCTTGTGGGCGGAAACCATCCGGTCACTGTTCAGGTGGACAATATGATCTCCGGGACACAGGATGACGAGGATACACAGTCTGATGGAGCGGAAGTAGAAGCCGAAGAAGAACAGTCCGAAGAAGCCAAAGTAGCAGCGGATCCGGAGGACCAGCCGGCAGCTACCGAGACACCGAAGGAAGAAAAAAAGGCAGAAAAAGAAACACAGAAAAGGGAAGCAGCCGAGAACAGCTCTGACAGTACTTCCTCAGACGAAAAAACACTTCTCAAAAAAGCCAAAAAACTGGCACAGCAGTATGATTATACCGGCGCGATCTCCGTGCTGAAAAACAACTGGAAATTTGCTACCAGTGACAAGATGCAGGAAGCAGCAGCAGCCTACATGAAAAAAAGAGATGCCTGTGTGGAATATCCACTTGAGAATATCACCCATGTATTTTTTCATTCCCTGATCGTGAATACCTCACTGGCCTTTGACGGAGATTCCGATGAGGCCGGATATAATCAGATGATGACCACAGTCAGCGAATTCAAAAAAATGCTCCAGATCATGTATGATAAGGGTTACGTACTGGTGAGTCCTCATGATATGGCTGTGATCAATGATGACGGAACCATGAGCAAGGGAAAGATCATGCTGCCGGAAGGCAAGATCCCTTTTGTTCTTTCAGAGGATGACGTCAGCTACTATCATTATATGGACGGAGACGGATTTGCCACAAAGCTGGTGATCGACGACAACGGAGATATCAAATGCGAGTATAAGAAGGCAGACGGTACAGTTGTGACCGGAGATTACGATGTGGTGCCGATCCTGGATTCCTTTATCAAAGAACATCCGGATTTTTCCTATCATGGAAGAAAGGGTATTCTAGCAATGACCGGTTATAATGGTGTTCTGGGCTACCGTACAGATGGGGCATATAAGACCAAGAAGAATCTTCAGGATGACCAGAAGGCTTTTCTCAAGGCCAATCCGGATTTTGACTATGATAAAGAAGTAAAAGCAGCCAAAAAAGTGGCGAAGGCCATGAAAAAGGACGGGTGGGAATTTGCAAGCCATACCTGGGGTCACAGAAACGCTACAAGCTCCACAGCAGCGGAGTTGAAGACCGATAATAAAAAATGGGAAAAATATGTGGCACCCATCCTCGGAAAAACCGATATGATCATTTTTGCCTTTGGTGCGGATATCGGCGACTGGGAAGGATACACTTCGGATAATGAGAAGTATGAGTATTACAAAAGCCGTGGCTACCGCTATTTCTGCAATGTAGATTCCAGTCAGTATTTTGTGCAGATCACAAGTGAATATTTCCGTCAGGGAAGACGGAATCTGGATGGATACAGAATGTATTACAATCCGGATATGCTCAGTGACCTGTTTGATGTATCGGAGGTGTGGGATTCTTCCAGACCGACACCGGTACCGGAAATGTAAGACAGCAAACACACTTTACAAATCTGTATAAAAAAAGATTATAATCGAACCGACAGTACTTGATGAAGGGAGTAGGTTATGAAGAAAAAAGCATATCTCATGGTTCTTGCACTGTGTGCGGCACTGGCGATCACTGCATGTGGCACATCAACAGACCAGAAAGATGACAAAAAACCTGCAGCAGAAGCGCAGGATACAACAGATAAAGAAGATTCCGGATCTGCAGATTCCAAAGAGTCAGAAGAAACGGATTCCAATAAAGACAGCGAAGAGGCAGCCTCCGGAGATACAAGGCTTGTTTCCGTGGATGATGTGAGCAAATATGTGACCATCGGAGAATATAAGGGACTGACTCTTGATAACACAGTAGAAGCCGTAACCGATGATATGGTTGACGGAAGGATCAAGGAAGAACTTCAGAACAAGGCTGAGGAAGTAACGGAAGGCAGTGTTCAGAACGGAGATGTGGTTATCATTAATTATGTGGGAACCAAGGACGGAGTGGCTTTTGACGGCGGTACTGCAAATAATTATGAGCTGACCATAGGCTCCGGAACGTTTATCGACGGATTTGAGGACGGGATCATCGGAATGAAAAAAGGTGAGACCAAGGATCTCGATCTGACTTTCCCGAAGGAATACTCTTCGGAAGAGCTGGCCGGACAGGAAGTGGTATTTAAGGTCACTCTGCAGAGCTTTAAGCGTGCACCTGAGCTTACCGATACCTGGGTAGCCAAGAATACAGACTGCAAGAGTGTGGATGATTACAAGAAGGAAATCCGTACCACACTGGAGGATGAAGCGAAGACAAGTGCACAGAACACATTGCGTGAAACTGCATGGAACACAGTGCTCTCAGCATCTGAAGTGAAGGAATATCCACAGGAGGATCTGGATACAGCCAAGACAGAGTTTCGCAGTCTGTATGAGAATTATGCAAAACAGGGTGATATGACGCTGGAGGATTTTGTAAAAGCTCAGGGAATCTCCATGGATGATTTTGAGGAGCAGAGCGGTCAGTATGCGGAGTTTAAAGTAAAGCAGAACCTGATCGTACAGGGGATCATGGATGCGGAGAATATGACACTTGAAGATAAAAAATCTCTCAGTATCCAGGATGAACTGATCAAAGCATACAGTGTGAAGGATCTGGCTGCGCTGGTAGATAAATACGGACAGGCAGCCGTGGATGAATCCATCGGACTTCTCAGAGTGGAAGATTTTATCCTGGACAATGCAACGGTTGAGGAGAAGGTTTCTGCCGGTGATACCCAGGGAGTAAACGGAGATGATCCTTCCTCGGACGGAAGCAGTGCGGAAGGTACCGTGGATGAAGAGCTGGAAGCGGCAGAGGCTACAGATATGGTGCCGGAAGACGGCGAGGCGGATCAGGATGCAGACAGCAGCACATCGGATGCAGCGGGGCAGGAGTGATCTGACAGTATCAGCAGCTAAAAAAGTGTGGTGCCCGGAATGTGTTCCGGGTACCATTTTTTTTACATGTGCATCGCGAAGTGTGTTACTGAGAACGGAGTGAACAGTAACAAATTAAGAGATTCTTTCGGGAATTTCCATTGTATTTAAGCGTTAAATGCGGTATGATTAAAGACAGACATTAAATATCAAAGAAAGATATGAGTATATAAACGGGGATGTAAAAAATGGACAAAAGAGTTTTGCGTGAGAGGATGCGCAGAAAACAGCAGCAGTTAAGACGGCGGCGGATGATGAAGCGGATAACCTGTGTAGTTGCGGCGATTCTTCTGCTGGTTTTTGTTGTTCGAGGGGTAATTCTTCCCATCGTCAACCATGCAGGCGGCGGAAGCAATAAGGATGCGGAGACAGTAAATGTCCAGGCAAATACCGCCGGAGCTTCCACAGGCAGCAGTACGAAGGACGGTACGGCATCGACGGATACGGCTGCTTCGGATACAGACAGCGCGGATTCCGGTACGGATGCAACGGTGATGCCGGTAAAGGGCAGTGCAGCAGGCGAAAGGCTTTCTGTTATGACTCCGGGATGGCATGAGGATTCTACAGGAAAGTGGTATCAGAATCCGGATGGTACATATTATGTAAATGGTTTTGCGGATATTGACGGAACAACATACAGCTTTGATAAAAAGGGATACATGCAGACCGGATGGGTGGAGAAAGGTGTGAAGGACTATTATTTTAATGAGGATGGCTCTTATGATCCTTCCAAGAAGCGCCCGATGATCGCTCTGACCTTTGATGATGGTCCTGGAGAGTATACAGAGACACTTCTTGATACTGTTGAGAAATACAATATCCATGTTACGTTCTTTATGCTGGGACAGAATGTGGAGGGCCGTGAATCTACCATACAGCGAATGGTAAAGCTTGGCTGCGAGATCGGTAACCATACTTGGGATCATCCGGAACAGACGCTGCCGAATATGGATCTGGATTCTGTTATGCAGGAGTTCCAGAAGACGGATGATGCACTGGTAAAAGCCTGTGGGCAGGCATCAACGGTATGTCGTGCACCGTATGGCGCGATCACAGATGAGCAGATGAGTGCAGTTGGCAAGCCTTTCTTCATGTGGTCTACGGATTCTCTGGACTGGAAGCTGATGGATGCGGATGCAGATTATAACCAGATCATGAATGATTCCTCACTGGGAGATGGTTCTATCATCCTGATGCATGATATTCATGAACCATCTGTGAAGTGTGCCACAGAGAAGCTGATCCCGGCACTGATCGACCAGGGATATAAGCTTGTAACAGTCAGCGAGCTTGCAGAAGCAAAGGATGTTACGTTACAGAGTGCTTCCTATTCTGACTTCTGGGACAGCTCTCTTCAGGCTGGTCGTGTTGCAGGATATGCAGGAAATTCCAGCGATTCAGAGGATTCCTCAGAGGATGGCTCCGATGGAAGCGATTCTTCTGACGGATCTGATGTCAGTGACGGATCTTCCGATGAAGGGGACTATTCCGATGGTTCTGACGAAAGTGATTCTTCGGATGGATCTTCCGATGATGGAAGCTATGATGATGGTTCCTACGACGAATCTTATGACGATGGAAGCGAAGAATATTAAAAAATGACAGGAGAGACCTGAATGACAAAATGTGTGTCATTCAGGTCTCTTTTTTGACTTTATCTGACACTGTCGGATAATAGACACATATTAGCCGGAGAGGGTTTTTCCTTGACTGAAAATATGGGGATTGGTATAATTATAGAATAAAAAATTCCACTTAAAATTGGGGAATGGACGGTGGCAGAACTATAAAGGGAGGTACCTGAAAATGGGAAAGAAATTACAATTTACGGAGCTTGACCAGTATCTGTTTGGTCAGGGCACGAATTATGATATTTACAGGAAGCTGGGAGCACATCCAGATACGCAGAACCGGAAAAAAGGGGTTTATTTTGCAGTGTGGGCACCTAATGCACAGGCGGTTTCTGTTATAGGTGAATTCAACGAATGGGATACGGAGAAGAATCCCATGAAAAAAGTTGGACCCATTGGCGTTTATGAGACATTTGTACCGGGAGCGAAGATCGGACAGCTGTATAAATTTTACATTACAGGTGCACATGGTGAGGAGCTTTACAAGGCAGATCCATATGCCAATGCCGCTGAAATGCGTCCCGGAACAGCCTCTCGTATTACAGATATCACCAACTATAAATGGAAAGATGATACCTGGATGAAAAATCGCGAGAACTTTGATCCGGACACAAGTGCCATGTCTATCTATGAGGTGCATCCGGGTTCCTGGATGAAGCATCCGCAGACAGCAGAGGATGAGGATGGTTTCTATTCCTACAGAGAACTGGCGCCGAAGCTTGCACAGTATGTCAAAAAAATGGGATACACCCATGTGGAGCTTATGGGTATCGCAGAGCATCCTTTTGACGGTTCCTGGGGCTATCAGGTAACCGGCTATTACGCACCGACTTCCCGCTACGGAACACCGCAGGATTTCAAATATCTGGTGGATTATCTTCACCGTCAGAAAATCGGTATCATTCTTGACTGGGTACCGGCACATTTTCCGAAGGATGCACACGGACTGGTTAACTTTGACGGAACTGCTGTATATGAGCATGCAGATCCGAGACAGGGTGAGCATCCGGATTGGGGAACCAAGATCTACAATTACGGACGTCCGGAGGTGAAGAATTTCCTGATCGCAAACGCTCTTTACTGGGTAGAGGAATGCCACGTTGATGGTCTTCGTGTAGATGCGGTTGCATCCATGCTCTACCTGGATTACGGTAAGAAAGACGGTGAGTGGATCGCCAATAAATACGGCGGAAACAAGAATCTGGAGGCTATTGAATTTTTTAAGCATCTGAATACCGTTGTTCTCGGAAGAAATCATGGAACTGTCATGATCGCAGAGGAATCTACCGCATGGCCGATGGTAACAGGTAAGGCAGAAGACGACGGGCTTGGATTCTCCCTGAAGTGGAATATGGGCTGGATGAACGACTTCCTGGAATACATGAAGCTGGATCCATATTTCCGTAAATTTAATCATAATAAGATGACATTTTCTATGACTTATGCATACAGTGAGAAATATGTTCTGGTTCTGTCTCATGATGAGGTAGTACATCTGAAGTGTTCTATGCTGGAGAAGATGCCAGGAGAGCTGGATGATAAATTCAAGAACCTGAAGGCCGGATATACTTTTATGTTCGGGCATCCGGGTAAGAAGCTTCTGTTTATGGGACAGGATTTCGGACAGCTGCGTGAGTGGAGTGAGGCCAGAGAGCTTGACTGGTATCTTCTTGGCGAGGAAAATCATCAGAAGCTGCAGCAGTATGTCAGTGATCTTCTGCATATCTACCGCAAATATCCGGCACTTTACGGTGCAGATAATGATCCATCTGCATTTGAGTGGATCAATGCCAACGATGGCGACAGAAGTATCTTCAGCTTTGTGAGAAAATCTCCTACAAGACGTAATAATATCCTGATAGTATGCAACTTTACACCGGTAGCACGTCCGGATTACCGTGTAGGCGTTCCGAAGAAAAAACAGTACAAACTGATTATGGATGAGCAGGGGCTTCTTCCAAAGGGCAAGGTATTTAAAGCCGAAAAGAAAAATTGTGACAACCGGGAATTTTCTTTTGCATATCCGTTGGAAGCTTATGGAGTTGGTGTGTTTACATACTGATATTCTATATAGTGAAATCTTTGAAAGAAAATATAAAAGATAAAATAAAAATACCGGAGATCTGTGTGCCTTTGAAGTGTTGGCTTCAGAGGTGCCGGATCTCCGGTATTTTATGGATCTGGGTATAAACTGGTTACGAAAAGTTATCGCTATTCTTCGCTATCATCGTAGGAACCATCATCGTAGGAACCATCATCGTAGGAACCATCATCGTAGGAACCGTCGTCGTAGGAACCGTCGTCGTAGGAACCATCATCGTAGGAACCATCATCGTAGGAACCATCGTCAGAGTAACTGTCGTCGTAGGAACCGTCATCCGAGGAGTCGTCTGTGCTGCCTGAGTTATTATCAGCAGAGTTAAAGTCTTCGGAAGTGATGTCAATGCCTTTATCTGCGTAATATTTTTCTGCTGTGATAGAGTCGGTATCTTCTATGACATTTCCGGATGCATCGATCATGTTCAGGTCTGTGTCAATGGTCACATCCAGGAGGTTGGTCCCTGTGGATGGAGTGACATTCATGGACATGATCTCGTTGAACTTCTTTTTCAGGTTGTCAAGAGTGAATATACCGGAGCCAATGTATGACTGTACACCGTTCTGAGATGCAAGTTCTTCTGTGTAATCGGAAAGCATATATGGTCCGAATTCACCGGCATCGCTGTTGTAATGCATGACCAGAGGTTCCACTGTAGGGGTCAGGATCTCAATTGAGGTCTTGCCGTCCTGTACGGTTTTCTGAATGGTGAATTTTGCCATTCCGCCGAGAAGTTCTTCCAGCTTCTGCTGGGTGGATACGAAATTTCCCAGAGAGTAGAAGACTACAGTTTCATTGCCTTTGTCATCAGTAAGGCGGCCATATGGCTGGAGTACATGTGGATGTCCGCCGATGATGACATTTACGCCCTGCTCCATAAGGTAGGCTGCCCACTGTTTTTCGTATTCGTTTGGCATGGTTTCGTCTTCGGTACCCCAGTGTGCTACAAAGATGATGCAGTCGGTCTGCTGTTTTGCTTTCTGGATCATGGCTGTGATCTTGTCTTTGCGGATCATGTCGATCATGTAGTCTTTTCCTTCAATGCCGCCTACGTTTGTGCCGTAGGTGTAATCCAGAAATGCGATCTTGATACCGTTTACTTCACGGATCTTGACGGTGTCGGCATCTTCCTGGGAGTCGTGGATCCCCAGAAGTGTGACATCCGGATATTTGGTTTTCCAGAAGTTCAGTGTGTCTGTGAGGAAGCCTTCTCCGAAGTCATCGATGTGGTTGTTGGCGGATTCTACTACGTTGAATCCTGCTTTTATAATGGCGTCTCCTACTTCTGTGGGTGTTGCAAAGGATGGGTAGGAGCTTACGCTGTCATGGTCGGTTGTGAAGACGGTTTCCTGATCGATCATTTTGATGTCTGCGTCCTTGATGGCGTCCTGGATGTGGGTGTAGATCTTGTCGTAGTTCCAGTTGCCGTCAGAGGATACGCCTGCGTCGATGAGACTCTGGTGATAGAGGTTGTCGCCTACTGCGATGACTGAGGCAGTGGTAGTTTCGGCAGTGGTGTCGGCTGCTTCCTGATCGGCCTTGGCTTTGACTGCCGCGGCTTTTTTCTGGGCGTCTATGGCTGGTTTGCGGATGAGGCGGTAGTCCAGCTGATTGAAGAAGAGGACTAGGATCGCAAGGACGATGACGGATGCCATAAGACTTACGCGGGCATTGCTGCGTTCGCGGAAGTTCAGGGGGATGTTGTCCTTGGGGTTGCGCCGGGTTTCTCCGAGGGGCTCCGGGGTGGAGCTTTTTTTGAAGACTCCTTTGAGGGAGCCGGGGATTTTGATGTTGGGTGGAAATTTCATTTATGTTTTACCTTGTCTTTCTTTGGATTTTGAATGCGATTGATTGGTGATTGTTCGCTTTGTTATTTTTGATTTTTGTTGTGTGGTTGTATTATAGCAGATTTTTATTTTGGTGGGAAGAGGGTGGTGGGGGTGAACGTACGCCCGAGCCGGGGATGCTGTCTGGTCTGCGGCTTCGTCGGGGGCTGGCTTCTAGGCTGCCGGGAATCTGCTAAAAGCGTTTTCCAAAAGTCCGAACTCGCGTCTTGCAGCCGCTCAGACAGCGGACTTTTGAAAAACAACGCAGATTTCCGCCAGCCAAGAATCAGCTCCCCTCCTGCAGAGGCAGACCAGACAGCATCCCCGGCTCGGGCTGTGAGGTTCAAGGCGGTAGGGCTAGGGTGGCTGGGCGGGAGTTGGATGAGCCGTCAGCGCTGCGCTGGACGGCGTGGAGGAAAGGCTGAGTTTCCTTGTGGTTTGATGGGAAGGGGGTGGGCCGAGGCACTTCGCTGTCGGCTGGGAGTGTATCGAGGCGCTTCGTTGTCGGCTGGGAGTGTGTCGAGGCGCTTTGCTGTCGGCTGGGAGTGTGTCGAATTGCGGTGGAATTTTTGGATGGGTTTTGCGTGATTTTTTTTCTGGTGTATGGTATGGTTGGTATATCTTATAAGATCTTTTGTCTGTATGGACATTCTTGGAGCTTCGGGTTCTGAAGCGTTTTCCATTTTTTGTTACTGTGAAGGTTCTGAAAATCCGTTTTATGGGGTTTTTATCCAATGCGTCGTAAAACCCCTTGCGTCAGCTATGGGGATATAAGACGCGTCCATCGAATTTATGCAAGTAATTGAAGATGGACAAAATAGTAATTGTATTAACTAATGAGCCATAGTATAATATAAATATAAACATAACATATGAATCAAACAACAATGTCGTCTATTCCTGTAAATACCATGTAGTATGGTGTCCAAAGTATAGACGAAAAGTATTAATTAATGGTGTGGACGTCCGGCTGAAGGAGCTGCTCACAGAGTATGCTGCAAATCTTTCTGTAGACATTCTGGAAATGGAGATCATGCCAGATCATGTTCATATGCTTTTGGAAGTAGATCCTCAGTTTGGCATCCACAAAGCTGTAAAGTCATTTAAAGGCTATACGTCCAGAATTTTAAGACAGGAATTTCCCTATCTTAAAACGAAAATGCCGACTCTCTGGACAAACAGCTATTTTGTATCGACGGTGGGCGGTGCTCCGCTGGAAACAGTAAAACAGTATATTGAAAACCAGAAAACATCGCAGAGACAAAAGGATAAGATGGGATAATGCAAAAAGGAATTAAATTCAGGATCTACCCGAACAGAGAACAGAAAAACTTCATCCATCAGACCCTGGGATGTTGCCGGTTCATCTACAACCGGGGACTTGCCATGCGTAAGGAAGGCTATGAAAATGGGGAAAAGATCGGCTATTCCCAGACTTCCGCCATGCTGACTGAACTGAAAAAGCAAGAGGAGTTTGCCTTTCTGAAAGCAGCAGATTCCATTGCATTACAGCAGTCTTTGCGGGATCTGGACAGGGGATTTGTGAATTTCTTTCAGAAACGGGCTTCCTATCCAACCTTCAAAAGTAAACATAACCGGTTCCAGTCATACAGAACGGTAAATCAAAAAGATAATATTCGTATTGTGGGAAGATATATCAAACTTCCGAAACTTGGATTTGTTAAAATACGGCAGTCGATGGAAGTGGAAAAGATTAATCACGTGATCATTGAGCACACACCGGCTGGAAAATATTTTGCGGTTTTAAATGTTGATTTTGAACCGGAACCACGCTCAAATGCTGGCGGAACGATAGGGATTGATGTCGGGATCAAAGCGTTCTACTCCGACAGTAATGGAAATACGGTATCAAATCCCAGATATCTGGAACGCTCAATGCGAAAACTCATAAGAGAACAGCGCAGGCTTTCCCGAAAACAAAAAGATTCCCATAACCGCGAGAAGCAGCGGATCAGGGTGGCAAGAGTGTATGAGAAAGTAACCAATCAGCGGAATGATTTCCTGCAGAAACAGTCAACGATGCTGGTGCGTGAAAACCAAACCATCTGTATTGAAGATCTGAATGTTAAGGGGATGATCCGGAATCATAAACTGTCAAAATCGATAGCGAGTGTTTCCTGGGCAAAATTTTTTGAAATGCTGGAATATAAAGCTGGCTGGTATGGAAATGAAATTCACAGAGTACCAACGATGTATCCGAGCAGTCAGACCTGCAGCTGTTGTGGCTACAGAAATCCACGGATAAAAAATCTGGGCATTCGTATCTGGGAGTGTCCCAAATGCCATGCGGTTCATGACCGGGATACGAATGCAAGTATCAATATTCTGAAAAAAGGACTGCAGATGCAGTCTGCATAAAGATAAAAACTGTACCGTAGGGCATACGGGAACAGTATAAATATAGCTTGTGGACACTGTGTAAGACATTGCAGTACCGTAAGGTGTTTGCCAATGCAGTAGTGGGAGAAGCAAGAATCCCCCTGCTTTAGCTGTGGGGAGTGTCAAGTTTTCTTTGTGTGGTATAATTTATATATCAGTAGGAGTGTTAATGAATAACAATACTATATTTGACGATGTTTTCCGGACAATGGTGGAGAGGATGACTTACCTGCTCGTTCCGCTTATCAATGAGGTGTTTCATACTTCGTATCCGGAGAATGTAAAGATTGTGCATCTTCGGAATGAGCATCAGCTGGAGGATGGGGAATTGATCACGGATGCCCGGCTGTTGATCGGGGATAAGGTGTATCATATTGAGTGTTAGAGTGCGGATGATACTATGATGGCGATCAGGATGTTTGAGTATGATTTTGCGATTGCTTTGGAGAGTAGGCGGAGATTAGGACGGAAGTTTTATGTGGAGTTTCCGAGATCATGTGTAATTTATTTAAGATCTACGAAGAATACGCCGGATGTTGAGGAAGTGGAGCTGCTGCTTCCGGATGGGCAGGTGTGTGCATATCGTGTTCCGACGGTGAAGGTGGAGCGTTATACAAAGGATAGCATTTTTGAGAAAAATTTACTGCTGTTGCTTCCGTTTTATGTAATGAGATACGAGGAGTCGGCGCATATAATAGGTGAGGATTCTGAGAAACTACGAAGATTATTGAAAACCTGTGCGTCGCATTCTCGTTACTTCAGTGATGAGTTAGGCGCACTATTTTTTTGAGAATAAGCAGAACAAATGTTTGTGAATTCTATTTGCATATGGTATAATAAAAACATGGATAAAAATATGTTTAATATCAATAACAATGAACTTTCATATGGTAGAGGATATGTGTATTCCCTGCAGTACCATCTGGTATGGTGTACAAAATATCGGAAAAAAGTTTTAAAAGATGGTATTGATGCAGAATGCAAAGAAATGCTCTGTGACCTTGCAGAAGAATATAAATTTCAGATCCTGGCAATGGAGGTTATGCCGGATCATATCCATCTTCTTGTAGACTGCAGACCACAGTTTTATATCTCGGATATGATCAAGATCATGAAGGGGAACATTGCCAGGCAGATGTTTCTTGCGCATCCGGAACTGAAGAAGGAACTTTGGGGAGGGCATCTGTGGAATCCATCTTATTGTGCAGTAACTGTGAGTGACAGGAGCAGGGAACAGGTATGTTCTTATATCGAAGGGCAAAAAGAAAAACAGTAATCTGAAAGAACTCGTTTTTTATATTTGTAAGAAAGAGGAAAAAAGATGAGGACAGTATCCAGTTATGGCGTAGAACTGCGAAAACAGAATATCCCGATCCGCCAGACACTGGATATTTATCGTTCTGCGGTCAGCTGCCTGATTGAGATCTATGCCCAGGCATGGG
Organism: Blautia massiliensis (ex Durand et al. 2017); assembly: GCF_001487165.1. Taxonomy (GTDB): domain Bacteria; phylum Bacillota; class Clostridia; order Lachnospirales; family Lachnospiraceae; genus Blautia_A; species Blautia_A fusiformis. Next base: position 2,242,228 of record NZ_LN913006.1, on the reverse strand, counting down.
ATGAACTGGCAGTGATCACGGAACCTAAAAAACGTTTCAATACTGCAGAACATCTGGTGCATACCACTAAAAAGAACCAGGCAAAGTTTGCTTTTGACCTTCGTTTTCCAAAGATGCCTTCTTATCTCAGAAGGGCAGCTATCCAGCATGCCTTGGGAAGCGTATCCTCATATAAGACGAGGCTGGAACTGTGGAAAAAAATGGATAAGAAAGGCGGCACGCCGAAGCTGGTGTGTGGTAATCATGCTATGCCGGTATTTTACCGTGATGTGATGTACCGTGAAGATACGGAGGAAAAAGATGGAGCGTACCTGAAACTTTATGACGGCCATGACTGGAAATGGTTCCGGGTCAGTCTCAGCCATACAGATATGGAATATCTGAGGAAATACTGGGCGGGAAAAAGAACAGCAGCTCCCGTGCTGGAAAAAAGGCATCGTAAATACTTCCTGCGTTTTTCTTATACAGAAGAGGTGCCGCTTACAAAGGCACCTGTAAAAGAACAGATCATCTGCAGTGTGGATTTAGGGCTCAATACGGATGCAGTCTGTACCATTATGCGGTCAGATGGAACTGTCCTGGGAAGAAAGTTTATCGATCTTTCCAGTGAAAAAGACCGGATGTACCGTGTGCTGGGACGGATACGCAGGTTCCAGCGGGAACATGGTCCTGTACAGGTGAAAAGCAGATGGGCTTATGCGAAGCGTCTTAACACAGAACTTGGAAGAAAGATCGCAGGAGCAGTTGCAGGATATGCGGAAGAAAACCACGCGGATGTGATCGTGTTTGAGTATCTGGAAACAAAAGGAAAGATATCCGGAAGAAAGAAACAGAAGCTGCATTTGTGGAGAAAAAGGGATATCCAGAAAAGATGTGAACATCAGGCGCATCGCAGAGGGATGCGGATATCCAGGATCTGTGCATGGAATACCAGCAGGCTTGCCTGTGATGGGTCGGGAACAGTTGTCCGTGATCCAGGCAATCACAGTTTATGTACATTCCAGAATGGAAAAAGATATAACTGTGATCTTTCGGCGTCCTATAATATTGGAGCAAGATATTTTATCCGGGAACTCTTAAAACCCCTTCCGGCAACGGAAAGGTCTTTGCTGGAGGCAAAAGTCCCTTCAGTAAAGCGTAGGATCTCATGTGTATATGCGGACTTAAGAGAACTATTTTCAGAAATGGAACTCTTAAGAGCAGCATAAACACAGGCAGATATACAGCGGATTACCTGCAGTGTGGGAACCTGCCATATCTGGCATGGAAAAAGCGCATGACTGCGCATATCCTAAGTTACAGGCGTATCCGTCGATATTTAGCCTTGTCGCTTAAAGCGACTGAGGAGCATGTGACTTTAGTCATGTGAGATCCACTAGATTGATTGTAAGGATATCAGATTACATTTTCCGAAAAGAAGAAAAAATCAAGGAGTAGATGAAGTTATGGGTGGAAAGGTTTTACAGTTGGAATCGGAACGCTTGTTTGAGCTGGGAGAAGCACGTGGGAAAATTATTGGAAAAGCAGAGGGAAAAGCAGAGGGCGAGGCTATTGGAGAAACGAGGATGAGGATGTTGATCAATCGTTTGATCGCGGATGGTCGAATGGATGAGATTGGGAAAATCATAGACAGTGCGGAGGCTTGCAGGGAGTTGTATAAAGAGTATGGTTTGTGAGAAATAAAGAGGATGTTTTGTTACTGGTGACAAATGTCAGATTTTTACAGAAGAGAGGATATAAACATGGGTGTTTACAGGCGTAAGGCACAGTATCATGAGACGGATCAGATGGGGATCATCCATCATTCCAATTATGTGAAATGGATGGAAGAGGCCCGGATCGATTTCATGAAGGAGTTGGGCTTTGGTTATGGTGAGGTGGAGAAGCGGGGGATTGTTTCTCCGGTTGCAGGGGTTTCAGTTTCTTATAAGAAGCCGGTGCTTTTTGATGATGTAGTTGGGATTTCGGTTTCGGTGAAGAAGTACAGTGGTGTGGTTCTGGAGCTGGCTTATGAGTTTTTTAATGTGACCAGAAGTGAGGTTTGTACAGAGGCTTCCTCGAAGCATTGTTTTACCAGGAATGGGGAGCTGGTTTCTCTGAAAAAAGAGATTCCGGAACTGGATGTGCTGTTCAGAAGCTGTGTGAAGGGGGATTGAGTCTGATGGAAGTTGTGGAGATGCTTGATAATCTGAAGGAAAAGGCCCGCAGGGACCCGGCGCTTCGGGAGATGTTGCTTGCTACCCGCAGGGAGAAAGCGCCGCTGGCTGCTTTCTGTAAGAAGTGCCGGGAGCTTGGGGTTCCGGTTTATGAGATGGATCTGATCGCAGCTGGTGAGGAATTTTATGCAGCGATGAAGAGGAGTACCAATGGCGGCGGAGAGAATTCTCCGATGCTTGAGGGTGAGGATGATTTTTATGAACTGTTTTTTGCTGGGTTGGAGTGAAAAAACAGTTTCAAAATTCCGCATCAATATACTTCTCCAGCACCGGGAACTGTACACCACCGATCTTCAGTACCTGGCTGTGGAAAGCTTTCAGATCAAAGTCCTGACCAAGGCGGTTTTGTTCGGAAGTGCATAAGTCCAGAAGACTTAAGTAGCCCCAGTAGTATTTCAGATAATTTCCCGGGGTTTCCAGGATATACTGGTAGATCTCGGAGACAACGGCGCTGTCTTCGATACCAAAGGCTTTCAGAAAGCTGGCGGCTTCGGCCTGAGTCCAGCCGTTGTAATGGATCTCAATGTCCAGAAGGGAGTACATGCATAAATTGATGCTTCGGTTCAGCCAGGAGATTCTGGCAAGCTCTGTGGCAGAAGGATCCTGAATATAATCGGCGGCGTACTGGTAGGCATAGGGTTCGATGTAGGTGGCCCATCCTTCTGCAAAGCCGGAGGTGCAGAGAAGATTTCGGATGTTGGAGGATTTTTGGCGTTGGAAGGTGACAGTCTGGTAAAGATGCCCCGGGAATCCTTCATGTGCCAGTGTGGTAAAAAGCTCCAGACCCTGGTAGCTGGCAGCCGGATTTATGTAGATCACATTGGGGGTTCCGGTATCCATAGGTGGGGTGAGATAAAAGGCGGGGCTTAGATATTCTTTCATGGAATCGTGGACTGTGCGGAGCTCAAAGGTGACATCTGTGAGAGGTGGGAAGTCTGTTTGGATCTTCTGCTGCAAGGCATTCAGCATCTGGGCAGGCTTTATTTCTCTGAAAGTGATTCCCCGGCTGAGAGTAGTCAGAAGCTCCGGGTTTTGTCGAAGTATGGTTCCTGCGATGCCGATCTCGTCGGAAAGCTGTCCGGAGAGTCGTTTTTCCATTTGCTTTACAGGAACGTAAGAGCCGGTCTGACTCTGAAGAAGATAGAGATAGTAGGCTTTTCCTCCCTTGAAATAAGTCAGGCCACGAGTGTTTTTTCCTGTGCCACGCAAAGCTTCCAGACCGGTCATAAGTTCCTGATAGGCTGGGATGACTTCTGTTTTCATAAGATTTTGGTGGGTCAGGACCAGAGCGTTCTGCTCTGAGGAAGGAAGTTTTCCATATTCGGATAGCTTTTTCTGGAAAATTTCCAGCATATAATTGTTGTCGGGATTCTGGATAAAAGCACTGCATTGTGCAAGGATCCGGTCCAGTGTGGTGTCACTCATAAAAAAACCAGCTTCGGATTTCTTTTTCTCAAATTCCAGGATGCTCCGAAAGTATGGGCGGATGGTGGTGAGAAGAGTGAGATAGTCGGTGATATCACGATCTTCATAAAAGGCATATTCCGCCAGAAGAACCGGAAGCTGAGCCTGAATACCAAGACTTGGGCCAAGAGGCTCCTGAAGCAGATAATTGTCGCCCAGTGATTTTTCCGTGTGGTAATAGAGGAGCATGGAGTCCAGCGTCAGCTGATTTTCCGTGGAAAGGCGGCTGTAGCGGAAGGATTTCAGCTTTTTTTCGTACTGGCTGCAGATCTGGTATGTATTTTTCATATCTGTGGGGACAGTGCCAAGAGAAGCTTTTTTTCGCCGGATACCCTGTTTTTCCGGATGTGCCAGGGTATAATGGAGGGTAAGGGTGCTGCCGGAAACTTCATTTTGAAAAACTTTTCCGGAAAAGGCTTCGAATTTTCCGTTTTCTGTGATCCCGTGAGTGGAAAAATAACCGGCAGTAAGGCCGGTGAGAAGTGCCAGGATAAGAAGCAGAGTGATGATAATAGGAGATTTATTTTTCCTGATTTTAAGAGACATAAGACAGTCTTTCATTACTGTTTACAGACATATACCATGTGGAGAGTGCTGATGGTCTCGAAGCAAACAGTAACGTCCTTTCAGAGTGGCGCTTTGTTCTATCATATTGGAAAATTACGGAATCTATGATATTATGTGAGCGGAAATATACAAAAATGGAGAAATAACATGAGTGATATTTATGATCTTGCAATTTTAGGCGGAGGTCCGGCAGGGATCACGGCAGCGATCTATGCGTCCAGGGCCAGGTTAAATACCATATGGATCGATAAAAACTTTGCACCGGGCGGTCAGGTCACAGCTACCTATGCGGTGGATAATTATCCGGGAATGCCGGGGATATCGGGCATGGATCTCGGAGAAGCCTTTGGGGCACATGCCCGGAAGCTGGGCTTGGAACCGCAGCGAGAGAAGATTCTTTCCCTGGAAAATATTTCCGGAGAGATCAAGACGATCCGTACAAAAAAGCATGAATATCAGGCGAAATCTCTGATCCTTGCATTTGGGGCAGAGCACCGGAAACTTGATATCCCGGGAGAGGATGATCTGAGCGGCCTTGGTGTTTCCTACTGCGCTACCTGTGACGGAGCTTTTTATAAGGATCGGACCGCAGTGGTAGTGGGGGGAGGAAACGTGGCAGCAGAGGATGCAGTTTTTCTTTCCGGCCTCTGTGAAAGGGTATATCTTGTTCATCGCCGTGATGCGCTTCGAGCAGATCAGACACTTCAGGAGAAAATTTTTGCCTGTGAGAATATAGAAATGGTGTGGGACAGTGTTCCCCTTGAGATCCTGGGACAGGACGAAGTGACCGGTCTTAAGATCCGTAATATAAAAACAAATGAAGAGAGGGAGCTGACCGCAGATGGTGTTTTCATTGCTGTGGGGATTGTTCCTAATACGACACTTGTAAAGGATCAGCTCAAGCTGGATGAAAATGGATATATCTGTGCAGGAGAAGAGGGGGTTACCAGCGCACCTGGGGTTTTTGCAGCGGGGGATATTCGTACCAAGGCACTTCGCCAGATAGTAACTGCTGTTTCAGATGGAGCCAATGCAGTGGCTTCCGCACAGAAATATCTCTGGAGGAAAGATAATGGCAACGATTAAGGAAATCGCACAAAGAGCAGGCGTGAGTACAACAACTGTTTCCAATGTCATACATGGAAAAACAAAAAAAGTATCTCCTGCCAATATTCAGAAGATCGAGAATCTTATCCGGGAAATGGGATATGTCCAGAAAATGGGACTGAGAGTTCTGAATAAAGAAAAATCCCAGCTGATCGCAGTTGTGATCAATTATCATAAAGACTTCAGGGATTCTATCATCGGAGATCCTTTTTATGGAAAGATCATCGGTTTTATCGAGAAATACGTGCAGGAGCTGGGATATTATCTGATGCTGTATTTCGCAAAGGATACAGATAAGATATTCCAGATGGTCATGGGCTGGGATGTAGATGGCGTTATTGCCATCTCCTTCAGCAAAAGCAACTGTGAAAAGATCTATCAGCTGATCAACAAACCGATCGTTTCCATTGATGCATACGGTGAGCTTGATGCAGGCCAGGAAAAACATGTCCTGAATATCGGACTGGACGACGAAAGCGGCGGCTATCTTATGACAAAATATCTTCTGGAATGCGGCTATGAGCATATCCAGGTTTGTGCAGGCCGTGATAATGGTGTGGACCATCTTCGTTACATGGGCGCTCAGCGGGCGGCGAAGGATTTTGCAAAGAAAAAGCAGAAGGTGCAGTTTACTGCTCTTGGAATGAACTACGCCAAACGAAAAGAAAGCTATGCGTGGCTGCTCCAGCGGAAAAAACCAAAGGCCGCACTGTTTTTCTTGTCGGACCTCTATGCATTGGAGGCTATCAGCTTTTTCAGCAGTCGTGGAGTAAAGATTCCGGAGGAGATCGGAATTGCAGGATACGATAACATCAGCTATGCGGAATTTTCCGTGCCTCGTCTGACTACTATCAGCCAGAATGTGGAGCAGAAGGCATCTCTTGCAGTGGAAATTCTGATGGAACGGATCAATGGAGTGGAAAAAGAGCGTGAAAATGAGATCATGCTTCCGGTCACGCTGATCCCCAGGAGATCTGTACAGCCGCAGCATGAAGAAAAGTAAGTCTGCAGAGAATGTACCTGATCTGATCAGGGGGTAGATACGAGAAGTCACTGTAGAACTGTGAAAAATAGAAAATCGGGACTTTCAATATAGTAAGAGTATAGAGAATCTAAGATATAAAGATATCAAAAGCCGAAATATACGGGAACTGTCAGTGTCTGACAGTCAGAGTATTTTCGGCTTTTTGTAAATTTACCTGAAATCGTAAAAGAGTTATCCTGTGTAGGTTCGTGCTGAAGATGTGGATAATAAGCATTTGCTGTTCTATGTGAAACCTGCACAAAACCATGATTTTGAACTTGTTACAATGATAGGTTATGTACATAACCTATTTACACAGTCTAACTTTGATGCTATAGTGTGAACATAAAGGTTAGGTACATAACCAAAGGGAAAGAGTACAGAAGGAGTGAATACCAGATGAAACAGATTCTGATCGCCACACATGGAAAAATGGCCTCCGGCATTCGTTATACAGCAGAGCTGATCGTTGGAAAAATGGATGAGATCACAACCATCGACGCATATGTGACACCGGAAGACAATGTGGAGAAAAAGTTTGAAGAATATTTCGCACAGCATGAAAACGACAGGATTTTCGTTTTCACAGATCTGATGGGAGGAAGCGTAAATCAGAAGCTTCTGGGATACAGCCAGAAAGAAAATGTCATACTGATCACAGGAACCAACCTTCCGGTCCTGATGCAGGTCATGATGGCAGATGACGATGTGACAGAGGAGGAGATCCAGGAGTTCATCGATGATGCCAGAGAAGAGCTTCAGATGGTAGACCTTGGCGGTGGAAAGAAATCCACATCTGAAAAAAATGCTGAAGAAGATACTGCACAGGGTATCGAAAATACTGCGCAGATTTCAGAAGGTGCTGCATCGTATGCAAAAAAATCCGCACCGAAAAAAGCTCTGGCTCCCCAGTCCTATGACAATTCCACAGCAAAGATCACCGCACTTCGTGTAGATGACCGTCTGATCCACGGACAGGTTGCCATGACCTGGACCAAACAGCTGGCTGTACAGGGAATCGTGGTAGCTAACGACGAGGCAGCTAACGATAACACCCAGAAGATGGCATTGAAAATGGCCGTACCGGGCGGAATCAAATCGCTGATCAAACCGGTGGATGAAGCCATTCGTATCTTAAACAATCCGAAGGCATCCAGGATGCGTATTCTGGTTCTGACAAGAACGGTAAAGGATGCTCTGAAGATAAGACAAAATGTTGGTGAGATCGGATTCCTCAATGTAGGAAATACGGGACGTTTTGATGGAATCGATGTTTCCGAGAAGCTTGTCCTGGCCCCGACTATCATGTTGACAAAAGTAGAACAGCAGGCACTGAAAGAGCTGGTGGCTCTTGATCCGAAGGCCTGTATGCAGCAGGTACCCAATGATGAGCAGAAGCTTGTGAAGGATATACTGGACAAGCTTGACTGACATCCACTGAATAAATAAAACGTAGCACAAAAAAGGGAGGAAAGAAAAAATGTTAAACGCATTTCTTGTAGCACTTGCCGTATTTATCTGTGTCGGCGGTGCAGAGCTGGTCGGATTTACCATGCTGAACCGTCCGATCGTCATCGGGCCACTGGTAGGTCTGTTCCTTGGAGATCTTCACACAGGAGTTATCATCGGAGCTTCATTGGAAGCTGTATTCATGGGAGTTGTAAATATCGGCGGAGCTTCTGCAGCAGAACCCGGAATTGCCACAGCTGTAGGAACTGCCTTTGCCATCATGCTTGGCAAAGGCTCTGAGGTTGCCCTGACACTTGCACTTCCAATCGGTATCCTTGGTCTTCAGATCAAGACCGTTCTCTATATTTTTATTGTAGGTATGTTTGCAAAAACCTTCGACCGTCTGGCGGCAGAAGGAAAAGAAAAACAGATCGTTGCTCTTCACTATGGGCTCTGGGCTGTAAACTGGTTTTTATATTCCCTGTTCGCATTTTTCGGGATCCTGTTCGGATCTGATGCAGTCAGTGCACTTCTGGATGCCATCCCGGATGTTGTTATGAATGGTCTGACAGTTTGCGGCGGACTTCTTCCGGCAGTAGGTATGGCAATGTTGATGAAGATGCTCTGGGATAACAAGATCTGTATGTTTTATTTCCTGGGCTTTGTCCTTGCAGCATACTTAAAGCTTCCACTGATCGCTCTTGCCGTGATCGGTGTGATCATTGCCATTTCTATTGGTATGAATGATTACAAGCTGAACCAGCTTGCGGCGCAGAGAGTGACAGCTTCACCGGCCGGTGGTTCTGACGAATATCTTGATGAAGAAGAGGAGGAATTTTTCTCATGAGTAATTTAACGAAATCCATTCCAGCAGATGAAAGAAAAATGCTGAGAAAAGCGTTCTGGCGTTCCTTCACTCTGTATGCGGCAGTAAGCCCGGCAAAACAGGGAGCTTCCGGTTTCTGCTATTCCCTGATGCCATTTATCAACAAATTTTACAAAAACGATGAGAAAGGCAAAAAAGCTGCCCTCACAAGAAGTATGTCCTACTTCAATACAACCATCACCTGTTCCACTTTCATCATGGGTCTTGTAGCTTCCATGGAGAAGAAAAACAGCGAGCAGAAGGATTTTGACGCGAGCTCTATCAATGCAGTTAAATCCTCTCTGATGGGACCTCTGGCCGGTATCGGTGATTCCATTTTCTGGGGCGTTCTCCGTGTGATCGCAGCCGGGATCGCAGTAGGTCTTGGTGCATCCGGAAATGTTCTGGCACCGATCGTGTTCCTGCTTCTTTTCAACATTCCGTCTATTCTTGTGAAATATTATGGAACATTCCTGGGCTACAAGCTTGGTTCCGAATATATTCAGAAGGTTTATGCAAGCGGTCTTATGAACATCCTGACAAAAGCTGCCAGCATTGTAGGTCTGATCATGGTCGGCGGCATGACTGCCAGCATGGTAACCTTTAATTCCACTTATGAGCTCACCATGAAGGGTGAATCTGTTCTGAATCTCCAGAACATGTTGGACCAGATTTTTATCGGTATTGTTCCTCTTGGACTGACTCTTCTGTGCTACTATCTGCTGAAAAAGAAAAATATCAGCATCACAGTTCTGATCATCGGTGTTATCATCCTGAGCATCCTTCTCTCTCTTCTTGGAATTGCATAAACCTTAAGGATAAAGATCAGAACTATGAAAAGGCGGACCTCAGGTGGTCCGCCTATAAAAAACCTGAAAAAAAGTTATATTGAAATAACTGACTGCAAAAGGGCAGTTGAAGAATACCTGACCGGATATAAATAAGCGGCAAATACGGATTATAAATATCTGCTCAATGCAAAATAAAGGAGACATAAGAAATGAAAGATTGGTGGAAGAATTCCGTTGTATATCAGATTTATCCAAGAAGCTTTAAGGACTCCAACGGGGACGGCTTCGGCGATCTCAAGGGTATTATTGAAAAGCTCCCTTACCTTCAGAATCTTGGAATCGATGTGATCTGGCTCAGCCCTGTTTTTGACTCCCCACAGGACGACAACGGTTACGATATCAGTGATTACCGGAAGATCTACGCGGGCTTCGGAAGTAACGAGGACATGGATGAGCTGATCGGAAAAGCTCATGAGCATGGTATCAAGATCATTCTGGATCTTGTTGTCAACCATACTTCCGATGAGCATGCATGGTTTGTGGAAAGCCGGAAATCAAAAGACAGCAAATACAGTGATTATTATATCTGGAAGGATCCGAAAGCAGACGGCAGTGAGCCAAACAACTGGGGCTCCAGCTTCTGTGGAAGTGCCTGGGAATATGATGAAGAGCGCGGCCAATATTACCTTCATTTTTACAGCAGAAAACAGCCGGATCTCAATTGGGAAAATGAAACCGTCCGTAAGGAAATCTATGATCTGATGAAATTCTGGATGGATAAAGGAGCTGACGGATGGCGTATGGACGTAATCGCATCCATCTCCAAAGACCAGTCTTTCCCGGATTACCCGAAAACGGATGGCCGCAAGTATTATACAGGAAAATATCACAGCAACGGACCAAGACTTCATGAGTTTATCCATGAGATGAACCGGGAGGTGCTTTCAAAATATGACTGTATGACGGTAGGTGAGGCGCCGGGCTCCACACCGGAGGTTGCAAGACTGTTTACAGATCCGGAGCGTGAGGAGCTGAATATGATCTTCACATTTGAGCATATGAACATCGACCGTATTCCGGGCTCTGTAAACCGCAAGTGGGAATTGAAGCCTTTTGATCTCCGTGATCTGAAACGTGTTATGAGTGAGTGGCAGAACAAGCTTTATAACAAGGGCTGGAATGCTCTGTATTTTGAAAATCATGACCAGCCACGTGTGATCTCCAGATGGGGAAATGACACTACTTACCGCGAGGAATGTGCAAAGGCTTATGCTACCGTTCTCCATGGTATGCAGGGAACTCCTTATGTATATCAGGGAGAGGAAATCGGTATGACAAACGTGCAGTTCCCGCTGGAGGAGTACGAGGATATCGAGGTTCGTAATGCATATCAGGATCTTGTCGTTAAGAACAAAACCATTTCTGAGGATGATTTCCGCAAGGCAGTATGGAACAAGAGTCGTGACAATGCCAGGGTTCCTATGCAGTGGGATGACAGCGAAAATGCAGGATTTACAACCGGTAAGCCATGGTTCCGCCTTTCTGATCGTTACCAGGAGATCAATGTAAAAAAAGCTCTGGAAAAAAATGATTCCGTGTTTTATTATTATAAGGATCTGATCTGTCTTCGTCATGAGGAAGAGCTTCTCACAGAAGGTGACTATCAGCTCCTTCTTCCGGAAGACGAGAAGATCTTTGCATATTTAAGAACTTCCGACAAAGAGCAGTGGATCGTGGTGGCAAACCTTTCTGAGGATACGGTAAGTACAGAAGGTCTTGCGAAATATGTGTCCGATAAAGAGGATATTAAGATTGCAAACTATAAGGACAGAACAGGAATCAAAGCGGACTTAAGACCGTACGAGGCGTTTATGATGAGGATCCGGTAATTCCTGAGCTGTTGTATATGTAGTAGTAAAGTGGAAGAAAAGTCTCCGCTTTACAGAGAGCAGGTATGAGTATTTGTGCGTATCTGTACTGCCAAAGGATATCCGGGTGCAGTGCAGATGCGCTTTTTGCCTGTGAGGAAAAGACAAACAGGAGGAATTTATGGAAAAATATATCATTGCAGTGGATATGGATGGAACTCTTCTGAACAGTGAGAATAAGATTTCTGAAAGGAACAGAAATGTTCTGCAGCGTCTGATCGATGACGGACATTATGTGGTGCCGGCAACCGGAAGGACCAGAGAACTGATCCCTCGGGAGTTTTCTGTGCTCCGGGGTGTGAAATGGGGAATCGTGGAAAACGGCTGTGTTGTCTGGGATTACGATAAAAATGAGATGATCTGGCGAAAAACCATGCCAAAAGGAATGGTAAGTAAAATCCTGAAGGATGTGGAAAACAGCGACGCAAAAGGCTGGATCGCAGAGGCTTATGCAAACGGAATCGCCTATTCTGATGCGGATGCCAGAGATTATGTGGCATCTGTAGCGGATAAAGATCTGCTGGAAAAAACTTTTGTAGATTATTTTCTCAGCAGACATGTATATATTAAGGATTTTTATCATCAGAAAGATATTCTGGATCAGGCAGAGAAGATCAATATTTATTTTGATGATATGGAGACCAGCAGGGCACTTCGTGAGAAATGGAAGGATCTGGATGATGTGGCAGTGACTACTTCCATCAGCGGCAATGCGGAGTTTAATGCAGCAGGCGTGGACAAGGGTGTGGGTCTTGCCATGCTTCGCACAAAGCTTGGTATTGACCGGATGCATGTGATCGCTTTCGGAGATAATGAGAATGATCTGGAAATGCTGGAGGGTGCAGGTATCGGTGTTGCTATGGGCAATTCCAAACAGTATGTAAAGGATGCAGCGAATGAGGTGACCGGAGATAACGATCATGATGGTGTGGCGGAATTTCTGGAGAGGTTTTTCGGACTGTAAGCTGTGGTTGATCGTGCTCGTTGATATAAGGGACAGGGAAATGTATTTTTCTCTGTCTTTTTTTATTTGCATTTTTGGTGATATAAGGTATGATAAACGAAGAGGATGCGGGGATTGCTGGTTTTGACCGGTAGTTACCGGTGAAAATTATTTGAGGAGATCAGGAGGATATTTTTTAATGAAAAATCTGATACCAAAGCGTGTGATGGAGTATATCATTATCACATTTGCCGTTGTTCTGATGGATGTGGGAATTTATGTATTTAAGTTTCCGAATAATTTTTCCTTTGGTGGTGTTTCGGGTATGGCGGTTGTGTTTTCGCATTTTATTCCGATGACGTCTGCGCAGATCAACCTGGTGATCAATCTGATTTTGCTGGTGATCGGGTTTATTGTTCTTGGCCGGGATTTTGGAGTGAAGACGGCTTATGTTACGGTTGTTTCTTCTTTGCTTCTGAATGTGTTTGAGAAGGTTTTTCCTATGAACAGGGCGCTGACGGGGAATATTATGCTGGAGCTTTGCTTTGCGATCATTTTGCCGGCGCTGGCTGCGGCGCTGCTGTTTTTTGAGAATGCTTCGGGTGGTGGCACGGATATTGTGGCGATGATCATTAAGAAGTATTCTACGATGAATATTTCGGGTGCATTGTTTGCGGTGGATTGTGTGATCGTTGTTGTTTCGTTTATGGTGTTTGATCTTACTACGGGGCTTTGTTCTGTGCTGGGGCTTATGGCTAAGACGTTGCTGATCGATAAGTCTATTGAGAGAATGAAGCTGAATAAGTATTTTACGATCATTTCCAGTAAGCCGGATGAGATCTGTGAGTTTATTATGAATGGGCTGGATCGGAGTGCTACGGTTTATCATGGGGAGGGTGTTTATTCGCATAAGGATAAGAAGATTATTTTGACGGTTGTTGATGTGAGACAGGCGGTGCTTCTGCAGAGGTTTATTGATGAGGTGGATCCGCAGGCGTTTTTGATGGTTACTAAGAGTAGTGAGGTTGTTGGGAAGGGGTTTATGAGTTATATTTGATGCGATCGTATGGGGTTGTATGCTGATCGTAGGTGATTGTGTATGATTGTAAGCTGATGGAAATTAGGAGAGCGTTCTTTGCGGGCTGGATGGGCTGCGGGGCGCTCTTTTTTGTGGTGGATGGCGTCTCCCCGGCTGTTCGGTTCCGGGCGGGAGGTAGTGGTGGGGGTGTGGGGCGACTGGCGGAAGTGGGGATTGATGAGGGCTGGAGGATTGAGTGGATTCCCGGGAGTTGGATGAGCCATCAGCGCTGCGCTGGATGGCTGGGAGGAAAGGCTGAGTTTCCTGTGGTCTGAAGGTGAGGGATGAGCCATCGTCGCTGCGCTGGATGGCTGGGAGAAAGGTTGAGTTTCCTGTGGTGAAGGTGATGGCTGGGGCATCGTCGCTGTGTTGGATGGCTGATTGGTGTGTGAAGGTTTTGTGAAAGGGGTTTGACAGGTGGGGATTTTTATGGTAGGATACACACTTACGTAACAAATTTAATAAAAATGTAACAAAATGGCGAATGAGGAGCGTGGCGAAGTGGATTGTGAATGTCTGCCTGAATGGGTGGTGCTGCTGCGTGGTTTTCTGAGAGGAGTTTTATTGTTTATGTTTTATAAGAAATTTGCTGCTGTTGTTCTGAGTGCTGTTCTTGTGGGTGTGGTTCCTTCTGTTGTTTTTGCGGATGTGGATGATGTCAGTGCTGTGTCTGATGGAGATGTGGAGGAGCTTTCTATTGAGGATGATTTTTCGGATGGTGCGGATTCTATTTCTGCTTTTGCCAGTGCTCTGGCGGATAAGACGGTTTCTGAGGTTCAGGGGTATCAGGAGGCGAAGGCTGAGGCTGAGGTGATCGCACAGGAGAGGCTTGAGGCTGAAGCGGCTGCTGAGGCTGCGCGTAAGGCGGAAGAGGAGCGTAAGGCTGCTGAGGTTGCGCGTCTGGAGAAGCGGCAGGGGATTGTGGATTTTGCGCTGCAGTTTGTGGGGAATCCTTATGTTTATGGTGGTACGAGTCTGACTAACGGGGCGGATTGTTCGGGGTTTGTGATGTCAGTGTTTGCGGAGTTTGGGTATGAGCTTCCTCGTGTTGCTGCGGCTCAGTGTGCGGCTTCCGAGAAGAAGGATGTTTCGGATATTGAGGCTGGTGATCTGGTTTTTTATGGTGATGGTGGTATTGATCATGTGGCTCTTTATATTGGTGATGGCAAGATCGTTCACGCCAGTACAGCAGCTACAGGGATTAAGGTTTCCGACTATGATTACCGGGCTCCGGCTGCGGTTGGTTCGTTTGTGGCTTAGGATATGGATATAAATGCTTTACTGATATGAAATATAAACTGTCTGTGGAGATTTTTTGGTTGGGTAGGCTGAAAAATAGCTGCAGGCAGTTTTTTTGCAGAAAAATAGTGTATAATTTAACCGAATCAAGTAAGTCTCCTGTGGGTTGCGAAAAGCAATAAGCAGTGGGTGGGGACTTAGATAAAATTCAGAAAGGTTGTGGGGTTATGAATACGAAGGAAATCAGTGGTAAGCGGCAGATGGAGTTTCTGGCCGGGTTTGATTTTGTCAGAGAAGCGGGTACTGCGGGGGAAGTGAAGGCGGCGAAGATGATCCGGGATACTTTGGACAGCTTCGGAGTGAAGAATCGGATGGAGGAGTTTGATTTTTGGGGTTTTCGGATCAACAGAGCGGTGCTTAAGGTTGTGGAGCCTTATCAGAAGGAGTATGTGGTGACCGGGTATGGAAGATGTGGAAATACTGGGGCAGAAGGTCTGAAAGCGGATTTTTTGTATGTGGAGAATGGAGATGCTGTCAGTCTTTCACGGGCGAAGGGTAAGATCGTTATGGTGAATGGCCGGGTGAGTGGTGATGTGTATCAGAGACTGGTGAGCGCCGGAGCTGTTGGTTTTATCAGTGTGGAGGGTTCTCCGCTGGATGAAGGAGTGGACAGGGTTCCCTGTCAGCGCAGCCTGCCGATGATCTTTCCGGGGGATGCAGCAGAAGAGACAGAAGGATTGTCGGAGTCTGCAGAGGATATTCACAAGATGCAGGAAAAATATAGTGGCAGGATTCCGGGGGCGAATCTTCATTATAAGGATGCAGTGGAGCTGGTGACGGAGGGTGCGTCTGAGGTGTGCTTGGTTGTGGAACAGGATGTGACGGCGTGCAGATCCCGTAATGTAGTGGCGAGGATCGAAGGTACGGATAAGAAAGATGAGATCTTGACGATTACGGCGCATTATGATTCGGTGCCGGAGGGACCAGGGGCCTATGATAATATGGCTGGGGCAGCGATCATCATGGAGCTTTGCAGATATTTTCAGCAGTATAGACCGCGCAGGACTATGGAATTTGTGTGGTTTGGTGCTGAGGAGAAGGGTTTGCTGGGCAGCCGGGATTATATCAGAGTTCATGAGAGTGAGCTTGGAGCGCATCGTTTTAATATGAATGTAGATCTGGCCGGGCAGCTGATCGGAGGAAATGTTCTGGGAGTGACGGGAGAGGCTTCTGTTTGTGATAAGCTTCTTGAGATCGCTGACGAAGCAGGGATCGGAGCGTCTGTGAAGAATCAGATCTGGGGAAGTGATTCCAATTCTTTTGCATGGAAGGGAATTCCGGCCATGACTCTGAACCGGGATGGTTTTGGCATGCATACCCGTTATGATACGATTGATCTGCTGTCTGCCTGGTCGCTGGAGAGAAGTGCGATCCTTCTGGGATGTATTGCGGATGCGCTTGGGAATACGGAGGTTTTCCCGTTTGAGAGAAAGATGCCGGAGAAATTTATCGGAGAGCTGGATGAATATATGTGCAGATAGTAAAAAGCTGATTTTATCTGCTCATAACTGGATATTTGTTATGGAACTGTGGGGACTTGTCTGTTTCGGGAAGAGTACAGACAAGTCCTCATAAGTTATTCAATATTTTCAATGGTTATTGACCTTTATAATTCCGCAAGGGAACATGTGGCTTTGAGTCAGGGGGATATTTGCAGCTTTGTAAGGGATTCCCGGAACAGGGGGCAAGCGGAGGTTTGCAATTGAACCAGTGGAATTACTTGATTTGATCAAAATACGATAAAACAATAAAAAATAATACAAAATAATTGACAGTAAGATATCGAACTGTTATACTGAAATCACAGGCTTTCCAGGGATCAATGCGCCGGATATTGTTTTGCGGAGTATTGATTTCTGGAACTTTTATCACAGAAAAATCAGGAATGAGGAGATAGGACCATGTTTACAGAAGAACGACAGAATGCAATAGAGAAATGTCTCCGCGAAAAAGGAAAAGTCAGGGTCAAAGAATTAAGCGAGATGTTTCAGGTTACGGAGGACTGTATCCGCAAGGATCTCAAGATCCTTGAAAATGCAGGCAGATTAAAGAGGACTTACGGCGGAGCGATCCTGTCACAGGAGTATCCTCTGGAGAGAAACGTAGTAGACAGGCGTATGTACAATCTTGATAAGAAGAAAGTGATTGCTGCGAAAGCCTTCAAGCTGATCAAAAATAACGAAACGATCTTTCTGGATGTTTCCACTACAAATATAGAGCTGGCAAGGCTTATCGCTTCGTCGGGTATGCATGTTGTGGTTGTCAGCAATATGATCGATATCCTGCAGATCCTTGCTGCGAATCCGTCCATCACGGCCATAGGCACAGGGGGAACTATGTACCGTTCGGTGAATGGATTTATGGGAGCTGCGGCCATTGAGGTGATCAAGCAGTACAGCTTTGACCGGGCATTTTTGGGAAGCTGTGGCGTGGATATGACAGATTTTGCAGTTACTACATCCGGAGTGGAGGATGGATTGACCAAGAAGGCGGCAGTGCAGAGCAGCAGACATAAATATGTGGTTATGGAGAGAGAGAAGTTTTATTTTAACGAATCTTATAAATATACACATTTTGATGATATCAGCGGGATCATTACCGATGAATTTCCGGATGATACCATTGTGAACATACTGAGGAATACCGGAGTGAAATTACTCTGAGCAGACAGTAATAAAGGGGGATTTTTACATGAAAGACTATATTCTGGAAACCTGTGTGGATTCTGTGGAATCCGCCATGGCAGCAGCCGAGGGTGGTGCGGACAGATTGGAGCTTTGCAGTAATCTGATCATCGGGGGAACAACTCCCGGCCCATGGCTTTTTGAGGAAATAAGGAAGCGTTCAGATATCCGGATCCATGCGCTGATCCGTCCGCGGTTTGGAGATTTCTGTTATACAGATGCGGAATTTTCTATGATAAGGAATGCAGTAAAGGATTTCCGCAAAATGGGAGCGGAGGGTGTCGTGGTAGGTATCCTGAAACCGGATGGCACCTTGAATATGGAACAGATGAAAGAGCTGATGGATGCGGCGGGAGATATGTCTGTTACGCTGCACAGGGCTTTTGATGTGTGCGCAGATCCGATCGAGGCTATGGAACAGGCAATCTCTCTGGGAATCGATACGATCCTTACCTCCGGACAGAAGAATACCTGCCTTCAGGGTGCGGAGCTTTTGAAGGAACTGGAAACCAGGAGTCAGGGACGTATCACCATCCAGGCGGGGAGTGGCGTCGGTGCGGAAGTGATCCGCCAGCTTTATCCTCTTACCGGGATCAAGGCTTATCATATGAGCGGCAAGGTTGTAACGGACAGTGCGATGCAGTTTCGCAAGGAAGGTGTCAATATGGGACTTCCGACATTCAGTGAATATGAGATATGGCGTACAGATATTGAAAATGTTCGTGCTGCAAAGAAAGTTCTGGAGGAATTATAATGGCTGAGGGGAAGATTTTTCTGAAAGAAAACCGTGATCGGATCGAAAAAAAATATCGGGAGCAGATGATGGGGTTACCGCAGGTTTTTGCGGAGATTGATAAAAAGCTTGCGGAATGCACAGACGAAGTGGCTCTGGCGTGCAAATATTTATATGCGTTCATGCCGTACAGTGATATCGGAAATTACGCGTTTGAAGTATTCCTGGATTATGCGGAGAATGGCGTATATTTATGGAAGGAAAACTCCGGGGTGGCAGAGCTGCCGGAGGAAATCTTTTTGAATTATGTGCTGTTTCATAGAGTAAATGAGGAGGAGATCGCACCCTGCCGTACATTTTTCCGCAGGGAGATCGGAGAGAGAACTGAGGGAATGAGCTTCCGGGAAGCTGCCCTGGAGGTGAACTACTGGTGTGCACAGGAGGCTACCTATCATTGTACAGATGATCGTACCCTGTCTGCACTTGCCGTATACCGCAGAGGAAACGGAAGATGCGGAGAGGAATCTGTATTTACCGTTAATGCACTGAGAAGTGTTGGTGTACCTGCCCGTCAGGTATATGCACCAAAGTGGTCTCATTGTGATGACAATCATGCGTGGGTGGAAATCTGGTGCGATGGAAGCTGGTATTTTCTGGGAGCCTGTGAGCCGGAGGAGATCCTGAATAAGGGATGGTTTACCAACGCTTCCTCAAGGGCCATGATGGTCCATTCAAGAGTTTTTGATACCATGATCCCGGAGGGAGAAGTGATCGGCAAAGATGGTATGGTGACTATGCTCAACGAGCTGAAACGATATGCACGGACAAAAGAGATCACTGTGTCCGTAAAGGATTCACATGGAAAACCGGCAGAAGGTGCAGAAGTTTCTTTTGAGGTGCTGAATTATTCGGAATATGCCCCGATCGCAGAACTGAAAACCGACAGTCTGGGAAAAGTCAGCCTGACAACAGGGCTTGGAAGTATCCATATTTCTGCAAGGATGTATGCAGATGGAGAATGGCTGCATGCAGAAAACAGCATGGATACAAAAACAGAGGATTGTTGTGAGATCTGTCTGATGCCCGTAGGAAAGGAAAAGGGTATTTTTTATGAGGAGTGGACGGAGATCGATATGATCGCACCTCATGATGCACCTGTAAATAAAGATATGCCAACACCGGAGCAGAAGGAAAGGGGTAGCAAACGTCTGGCAGAGGCAAACGCTTACAGGGAACAGAAGGTAAGAAACCTGAGCAATCCGGAGTGTCGGAAATTCCTGGAAAAAGAAACTGGAGATTCTTCAATGAGAAAAAAACTCCTTGAAGTCCTCACAGAGAAAGACAGAACAGACTGTATCAGCCAGGTTCTGGAGGAGCACCTGAAATCTGCATTACCGTATGAAAAAAACATGGATGCAGATATTTTTGTACCATATGTACTGAACCCGAGAGTTGACGATGAAGTTTTGCAGAAATACAGAAAAACGATTCTTGAGCAACTGTCGGAAGAAGAAAAAAATATGCTGCAAAAGGAACCGGCGAAGATCTGGAAGTGGATTGAGGATAAGATCGTTTCCAGTCCGGAGAAAGAACGCAGCAGTGTGATCACCACGCCGTCCGGATGTTTGAAAACGGGAACAGGAAGCATTCTGTCAAAGAAGATCCTTTTTGTGGCAATGGCGAGAACACTGGGGATTCCGGCACGCCTGAACCCTCATGACCGTTCCATGGAGTATATGAAAAACGGAAAATTCATCTCAGTATCTGCGGAAACGGAGAAAAAGGCATCGATCCTTCTGAAGGCAAGTGCGGATACACAGTGGAAATATTTCCAGAACTGGAGCATCGCAAAACTGGAAGCCGGAAAATATATCACACGGAAGCTGGAAGCCGAAAATTTCAGAGATCAGGTGATGAAGCTGCCGCTGGAAGCGGGAAATTACAGGATCCTTACCTCAAACAGATTGCCAAATGGAAATATATTTGCAGCGGAGTATTATTTTGAGGTTCAGATCGGAGAAATGAAGAGGGTGGAGCTGGCATTTCGGAATGCAAACCTGGAAGATATGCTGGAGAATATCTCCATACCGGAATTTACTCTCAGAAAAGAAGATGGAAGCACCGTGAAGGCGTCAGAACTGACGGCAGATGGGAAGCATATCCTGGCGTTTCTGGAAGAGGAGAAAGAACCGACGGAGCATATCTTAAATGAGATGATGGAGCAGGAAGAAGCTTTTTCCCGATATGCGAATAGGATCATTTTTGTAGTAAAAAGCAAAAAAGCGCTGGAGACACCTACCCTTTCAAGAGCACTGGGCAAGCTTGGAGATGTTCAGATCTTATATGATGATTTTTCAGAGATCATCAATACACTGGGAAGAAGAATGTACGTAGATCCGGATAAGCTTCCGCTGATCATTGTGACAAACAAAAGCCTGAATGGGATCTATGCAACCAGCGGATACAATGTGGGAACCGGAGATATGCTGCTGAGACTGCTGTGACAGATATAACGGATATATACAGAAGGAACACAGGCCGTATCATCGACTGTGTCGGTGACGGTCTGTGCCCTTTGTAAAAGCTGTGAAATTATTGCAGTGGTTCAGATGCTCAGAATATGCGGGCAGATCGGAATGAAAATGCCTGTTGTGCTTCCCGAAATTGCCGTAATAAAAGTTGCTTTGCATTACTTAGCATCAGAAAAGAGATCACGCACGGAATCCCGGTAGATACATTCTGGCTTCAGGCGTATCGTCCTTGGAAAATCACTGTAGTCTCCGTTCATTCTGCGAAGCAGCAGATCACAGGCCTGCTCTGCCAGACCGGTCAGCGGCTGACGGACAGCGGTCAGCTGAGGAGAAAGCAGCATGGACAGTTCAAAATCATCAAAGGAGACAACAGACAGGTCTTCCGGGATCCGGATGCCAAGGCTGTAGATCGCTTCATAAATACCGAGGCATAGTGTATAGTTCGCAGAAAATACGGCAGTCGGACGTTCCGGAAGATTCCATAATTTCTGCATTGCCTGATATCCAAAGTCGTTTGTGTAATTTTCAGCGATGATATAATCGGGATTAACCGGAATATCGTAGTCTTCCAGTGCCCGGAGATAGCCTTTTTTTCGTTCACATGCAGTATAGGATGCAGGAGAACCGGTGACAAGGGCGATCTTCTGATGCCCCATTTTTATCAGATGCTCCACGATCTCGTAGGCTCCGGAGGTACAGCTGGTCTGTACACAGTCTGTACGGTGGAAATGGCTGTGTTCTTCCAGCTCCACAACAGGGATTTTGGCGTGTTCCACAGCAGAACAGATGTCCTGGTTCAGACTGAAAGAGGTAATGATAAGGCCGTCGATCCCAGAGCGGAGCATGTGAGGGACGAATTTATTGACATGATCCTTATACTTGTCGCCGCTCATAAATGTGAGAGAATAACCGTGAGCGCGCATGGTGTTTTCTATTTTGCTCAGAAGAAAAGCATTATGCGGAGTATTGGGAGGACCGGATACCAGACCGATACGGTAAGTCTTGGAGGAACGAAGTCCCCGGGCCGTGTTTCGTGGAACGTAATTCAGTTTCCGGATCGCTTCGTCGATCTGCTTTTTGTTTTGCGGCCGTACAGTTCCGCCGTTGATATATTTTGAAATGGTGGCCAATGCCAGACCGGTTTCTCTGGCAATGTCCTTGATGGTTGCACTCATAAATCAATCCTTTCCGGATGCTGTACTGTTGTGTTCGGACAGGTCTTTTACGGAGCGCCGCGGGTGGAATACAACATCCAGCATGTCTATTTTGGGAAAATCCGTATAGTCTCCATGGATCCTTTTTAAAAGTAATTCCACAGCATGTTTCCCCATGCTTGTCAGATCCTGTGAGACGCAGGTCATAGTCGCGCTCATGGTCTTGAAAAGCGGATCATCATCAAAGCACACAAAGGAAATATCCTGAGGAACGGAAATTCGTGCCTGGCTGGCAGCGCTTAAACCGCCCATTGCGGAGAGATAGCAGTCAAAAAAAACAGCAGTAGGGGGATCGGAAGAATCCATAAGCTTCTGGAAATGCAGGTTGCTCTGGGTGATCGTTTCTGCAGTGGAACCAAAAGAAACAGGGGGAAAAGAATCCTGCTGTTTCAGAAGGTCAATGCCATTTTTCTGATATACATCCACAAAGCCCTGGATCCGCTGCTCGATGGTGTAGGAGTCCAGATACTGTTCCATGATCCAGACCTTTGTGTGGCCTTTTTCCAAAAGGTGCTCTGCCAGCAGTGCACCGCCTCTGTAATTATCAGAAATAACACAGTCTACAGGAAAATGTCTCATGGAAGCAGGAATCTGATCGAGCATTACAACCGGTATGCCGGCATTCTGTAAGAGCTGGTACAGGTCATCATGCCAGCAGGATGGGAGCATGATGACTCCGTCAAAGTGCTGGGAGATAATATCCTGTATCGTATCGATCTCCTTCTGATGTTCAAAAAAGAAAGAACAGACAATAACTGTATAGCCATGATCCGTGAAATGCTTGATAATGGAGTTGACAAGCTCGCCCCAGAAATAATTACCAAGATCTGAGATCAGGATACCGATGGTATGTGTGTTTTTGGCACGGAGAAGCTGGGCATTCCGGTTTGGGGTATATCCAAGCTCCTGAATTGCCTTTTCTATAAGGATACGATTTTCTTCCCGTATTTTTTTGTGGTTTATATATTTGGAGATCGTTGCGGTGGACAGGCCTGTCGCACGGGCGATATCATTGATCGTAACGTTCATGTAAAACCTCCGGTTCTGATACATTTACAGATAATAGAGTATTTTCATATTATATCATGAAAAAGAAAATGCCTCAATACACATGGCATTTTTTACACATAAAGTATCAGAAAAAACGAGCGTATTGTACAGAAAATTGATAAAAATGAAACGTTTAACAAAACCTGATACGAAAAAGTACACAAAAACAAGACGAAATAATTGTAAAAAATAGGAAAAATGATTTTTGCCCTATGATTTTACTTGAAAAGCTGCTTCGGATGCGGTAAGATAGTCTTAACAAAAAACGAAACGTTTTATGCAACAAGAAAATCAGCTATACGAAACAAGGAGAAGGTTATGGCAGACACAAAGCAGCAGTGGTATAAAGATGCCAAATACGGATTATTCATCCATTGGGGACTTTATTCCATCCTTGCAGGAGAATGGAAAGATCCGAAGACCGGCGAGGTCACCAAGACAGACCGTATCGCAGAGTGGATCGAGAACAATCTCAACATTGACAAGGAAGATTACAGAAAGCTGAAAGATGAGTTCCATCCGGACAAATTTGACGCGGACATGTTTGTGAAAAGAGCGAAAGAGCAGTGGGGTGTTAAATATATCGTTCTTACTTCCAAGCATCACGAGGGATTCGCAATGTACGATTCCAAGGTCAGTGATTTTAATGTAGTGAAGGCTGCAGGAAGAGATATCTTAAGAGAGCTTTCCGATGCTTGTAAGAAATATGACATGACAATGGGTATCTATTATTCACAGGCTCAGGACTGGGATGATGACAATGCCTATAAGAAGGATTACGAAGACAAGAACGAATGGAAGCCGGAATTCCGTATATACTTCGATGAGAAATGCAAACCGCAGTTAAAAGAGCTTCTTGAGAATTACGATAATATTTCCCTGATCTGGTTTGATACTCCGATGGGAATGACCGCAGACGAAGCTCAGGAATTAAGAGACTGGGTTAAGGGTATTAAGCCTGACTGCATCATCAGCGGACGTATCGGACACCAGAAGGGCGATTACATGACCACCGGTGATAACTTTATTCCACGTCTTCCATACGACGGTGACTGGGAAGTACCGGCAACTGTAAATGATACATGGGGTTATAATAAATACGATACAAACTGGAAGAATCCGGATGATATCCTGAACCTTCTTCTCAAGATCGTCGGCAGAGGCGGAAATTACCTGCTGAACGTAGGACCAATGGCAGACGGAACTGTTCCGGAAGCTTGTGTCGAGGTTATGAATGAGGTTGGTAAATACGTGACTGAGAATGCGGAAGCAATTTACGGAACCAAGAATGTTGGTATCTATCCGTATGAGATCCCGAGCATTGAATTTACAAAGAGACCACATAAGCTTTACGTACACGTCCTTGCACCGAGATATCGAGTTGAACTGCTGAACATCGGTAATCAGTTAAAGGGTGCATATGTGGTAAGCACAGGAGAAAAGCTTCCGTGCCGCGCATTAAAGTGCTGCGAAGGAAACTCGATGATAGAGGTAGAGCTTCCGGAGAAGCTTCAGGGGGCAAAGAACTACTGTGTATGCCTGGAGCTTGAGGAAGAAGAGCCGATCTTTGAGGCGATCATCGATTGATCAATTTATGAACATCAAGGGGAAAACTATATAATAAAAAATCATATTAAGGGAGGATTTATTCATGAAGAAACGAATGAAAAAAGTTGCAACACTGTGTCTCGCCGGTGTAACAGCAATGTCAACAGTAGGCGTAACAGGAAGCGCCGTATTTGCAAAGGGTGACACAAACTACGATGTAGACAATATGGATTTTGAAAACGTTGAGCTTCGTGTAGCATTCAGATTTAACAACGGATCTGATACAGACGGACAGGCTAAATGGTATTACAAAGCACTTGAAGAGTTCAATAAAGAGAACGAAGGAAAGATCCATGTAACAGATGAGAGTATTTCTACAGAGTCTGATTACGAAGAGAAGCTTACAACAGATTTCGCTTCCGGTAATGTACCGAACGCATTCCTTCAGTATGGCGGAAGCCGTACAAGAGAGTATGTAGATGCAGGATATATACTGGATCTGACACCATACTTTGAACAGTATCCGGAATGGAAAGAGGGAGTTCAGGATTTTGCATGGGAGACAACACAGTTTGACGGCATTGAAGGAACCTATGGTATTCCGTGGTCCGCTTATCAGCTCTGTCTCTACTACAACAAAGATTACCTTGATCAGGTTGGCGTAGATGTTCCGGAGTCCTGGGATGATCTTGTTGATGCCTGCGCAAAATTAAAAGATGCAGGAATCCAGCCATTCAACTACTCTGACAAAGATAACTATCACTTCGAGCATCTGATGAGTGCTCTTGCTCTGAAAGCTTACGGAACAAGCATCGCAGATGATCTTGCAAGCGACAAAGAGGCTTACAACGGCGAGAAGATGGTTGCAATCTATCAGAAGATGAAAGATATGATTGATGCAGGATACTGGGGAGACGGAATCCTCAGCACAGACTTCAACACAGAGAGAAATATGTTCGAGGCAGGAAAAGCTGCATTCACAGTTGACGGAACATGGAACTGCGGTAACTTCCAGAATGACTCCGATACAACTCTCTTCGATGCTCAGAAGATCGGTGTTACAAGAATTCCTTATATCGACGAAGCAAACAAGACTGTAGAGATGGGCGGCGGTTCTGATACATACTACATCACTACATTAAACAAGAGCGATGAGGAAATCGCAGCAACTGTTAAATTCATCAAATACCTTACAAGTGTAGATTCCATCAACGAAATGTGCAAATCCAGCCCGACAACATATGCTGAGAAGGTTACGATTGATACAGGTAACTATCTGCTTGACGATGTAAATGCGATCATGGCTGAGAATACAGAGTCTAAACTTGAGATTCCTACATATGACAGCAACACAGCAGCTATGGATACAATCCGTAATTCTCTTCAGGCATTAGCGACAGGCGCAAGTGCACAGGAAGTTGGAGACGATATCGTTGACAAAATGTCTGCTTACGAATAAAGAGAATTTTGACTGAACGCATGATGTGTGGATAAGAGAAACAGGGGGAAGCATCATCTGCTTCCCCTTGTTTATTACGGAGGTATACATATGGCAGGTAAATCTGTACCAAAGGTAAAACAGAAGCTGGATAAAAAAGATCTTACGCTTTCTTTAGCGTTCCTTCTTCCGGCAATTTTAATAACTGTTATTTTTGTCATCTACCCTGTTTTTGATACCGTAGGCTTATCATTCCGTAAATGGAACGGTATGTTTGGTGCGGCAAAGCAATGGGTAGGACTTGAGAACTATCAGAAGATTTTTTCAGATAAGCTGTTCTGGAATGCAATGCTCAACAGTGTGTACTTTATGATCGGTGGTTTCGTTATCCTGATGCCGCTTTCATTTGGTCTCGCAATGCTGGTAACTGCAAAGATCAAGGGAACCGGATTCTTCAGAACCTGCTACTTCCTTCCGAATATGTTAGGAACAACAGCAGTAGCCCTGATGTGGACATTTATGTTAAATCCGAACTTTGGTATCTTTAATACCATTGAAAATATTTTCGGCCTTCATGGTACGATCCCTGATGTGCTGACGATAAAGACTGTAAACGTCTGGATCGTTGTTCTGGTAAACGAATGGATGTATGCCGGATATAACATGCTGATCTTTGCAGCTGGTCTGGTGGCGATCCCTGATGAGTTAAATGAGGCTGCAGCGCTGGATGGTGCTACAGGATGGCAGAGGATCCGCTATATCATCCTTCCTCTGATGAAAAACTCCTTCAAGGTATTCTCTATTTTGTGTATTACAGGATGTCTGAAAGTATTCGATATCATCTGGGCAATGACAAGAGGAGGCCCGAACGATATCAGCTCCACACCTTCAATCATGCTTTATACACAGGGATTCTCCTATAAGCTGTTCGGACGAAGCAGTGCATACGGCGTTATTCTGTTAGTGCTGGGTGTTGTGCTGAGTCTTGTGACCAATCATTTGTTCCGTGAAGATAAAGATCTTGCAATGTAGGCGGAAGGAGAAGAGACGATATGGAAAAAACAGCTAATAAACAGAAAATGCATGGAGGAAAGATAGCGCTGTACATTATCGCGATCCTGTGGACAGTTGTTACACTGTTTCCGGTAGTAGTGACCGTAATGGCTTCCTTCAAAACAAACTCAGAGATTTACCTGAACCTGTTAAGCTTCCCTAAGAAGATTATGTTCCAGAACTATATCAGCGCAAACAAAACAGCGGATGCATTGAATACCATCAAGAACTCCCTGGTTGTAGCGACTCTGACAACTGTATTTAATACTGTAGTCGGAATGATGGCAGCATACATCTTATCAAGAAAAGATTACAAATTCCTGAAATGGGTATATGTATTCTTCATGATCGGAGTAATGGTTCCGGTTCACTGTACACTGATCCCGATCAACAACATTGCAACAGCATTAAATGCAAAGAACAACCTGTTCTTCCTGATCCTGATCTATGTTGCGTTTGGTATGTCCCAGGCGATATTCCTTTATACAGGATTCATGGATGGAATCTCCAGGAACCTGGATGAGGCGGCGATCATTGATGGATGTAACAACTGGCAGCTGCTGTGGAAGATCCTTTTCCCTGTTTGCAAGCCGATCATCGCAACAGAGGCGATCTTCGTATTCATCTATGGATACAGTGAACTTGTATTCTCCATGATCCTGATGACAGATACCAAATATTTCACAGTTTCACGTGCGATGCTGAACTTCTCTTCTGCACATACACAGGAGATCGGAAGTCAGTTTGCATATGTAGTAATGTCCGTAATTCCGATGCTTATCATTTACATCGTGTTCCATAAACAGATTGAAAAAGGTATGCTTTCCGGAGCTATCAAAGGCTGATGCTTTTAATCTAAACAGGAGGAAAAAATCATGTATCAGTTTGACAGAAAAGAATATGAAAAACGTATGGAGTGGTACCAGGATGCCCGTTTTGGAATGTTTATCCACTGGGGATTATATTCTATCCCTGCAAGAGGCGAGTGGGTACGAAGCGTAGAGGAAATACCTGAGGAAGAATATCTTCCGTTTATGAAAGAATTTGATGCAAGAGACTACAACCCGAAGCAGTGGGCAAAAGAGGCCAAGGCTGCAGGTATGAAATATGTAGTCCTGACAGCAAAACATCACGACGGCTTCTGCTTATTTGACAGTAAATACACAGATTACAAGGTAACAAACACACCGGCAGGAAGAGACCTGATCAAGGAGTATGTAGAGGCACTTCGTGAGGAAGGCCTTAAGGTTGGAATCTATTTCACACTGCTTGACTGGCATCATCCGGATTATCCGCATTACGGAGATCGTATCCATCCGATGAGAAACCACAAAGAGTGCGGAAATGAGAACCGTGATTTCTCACGTTATACAGAATATCTGTATAATCAGGTAGAAGAGATCTGTACAAACTACGGACAGATCGATATCATCTGGTTTGATTTCTCCTACGACGATATGAGAGGGGAAAAATGGGGCGCAACCAAGCTGATCAACATGGTGCGCAGCTTACAGCCGCAGGTTATCATCGATAACCGTCTGGAAGCCAGCGGAGAGGGAAGAGGATCCCTGTATGAGTGTGATCCGACACCGTACCATGGCGATTTCGTAAGCCCTGAGCAGATTATCCCGCCGGAAGGAATCTGCGATAAGGAAGGCAACCCGATGGTCTGGGAAGCATGCTTCACCATGAACAACAACTGGGGATACTGTGCAAACGACCATTATTACAAACCGGCTTCCATGCTGATCAAGAAGCTGGTAGAGTGCGTTTCCAAGGGTGGAAATATGATCCTGAACGTAGGACCGGATGCCAAAGGTAAATTCCCGAAGGAATCTTCTGCGATCCTAGCTGAGATCGGTCGCTGGATGGATAAGAATCATGACAGTATCTACGGCTGTGTACCGGCTGAAAACATTCCGAAGCCGGATTACGGACGTATCACCAGAAACGGAAACAAATACTATGTGCATATTTATGAGAATACACTGGGACCACTTCCGCTTCTGGGATTTGATAAGGATAAGATCGTGAAGGTGCGTGCGCTGGATGACGGACATGAGGTGCCGATCTCCAATGCATGGATGCACAGCGATTACCCGGATATCGCATTCGTTGATCTGGGACCTGACCCGGTACTTCCTGACCCGGTAGACTATGTTCTCGAAGTAGAGATGGCTGAGTAAAAAAACGAATCAATAATAAAAAAGAACAACAGGAAAAGCAGGAGATATGTGAATCTTAGTTATCCGGTTGTTCTTTTTTACCATAAGGAGAAGGGAAAAGATTATGATCATTTATACAGGAAAAGATTACTATGACGTAAGCAGAAAAGCAGCAAACATCATGTCTGCACAGATCATCATGAAGCCAAATGCTGTTCTTGGACTTGCTACAGGCTCCACACCGGTGGGAATGTACAAGCAGCTGATCGAGTGGTACAAAAAAGGAGATCTGGACTTTTCGCAGATCACATCCGTAAATCTTGATGAATACAAAGGACTTTCCGGAGATAACGATCAGAGCTATCGTTATTTTATGAACACAAATCTGTTTGACCATGTAAATATCGATAAGGCAAGAACCTATGTGCCAAACGGACTGGAAGAGGACAGTGAGAAAGCCTGCGCGGATTACAATGAGATCATCCGCAGCGTGGGTGGTATCGATATGCAGCTGCTTGGAATCGGCGGAAACGGTCACATCGGCTTCAACGAGCCGGGTGCAGCATTTGAGAAGGAGACTCACTGCGTAGACCTTACGGAGAGCACCATCAAGGCAAATGCAAGATTCTTTGAGACTATGGATGATGTGCCGAAGCAGGCATATACCATGGGTATCAAAAACATCATGACTGCAAAGAAAATCCTTCTGGTCGCTACCGGAGAGGCAAAGGCAGATGCCCTTTACAAATCTCTCTACGGACCGATCACGCCCAACGTGCCGGCATCTATCCTGCAGCTTCACCCGGATGTGACGGTAGTGGCCGATGAAGGCGCTTTAAAGCTGATCCGTGAGAAAGGACTGCTGTAAGAGATACAGAGGAAATTTCCGCGAATTAAATGAACGCAGATCACGGATATCCGTTTGAGTCAAGAGGATATCAGGGATCACTCATGGGATTTTCCTGATTTGGTTAATAAAGAAAGCTTCGATCTAACTCTCATCGATGAGCGATGTGCTCAGAGAGTGGATCGAAGCTTTTTGTGCTTTCGGGACGTAAACCTGCAGGTGGCTGCAAACAGGCCGGTGGGCCGGACATTTGCATTCTCAGGCTTTTTTCAACGTTTTGTGATAAATCATGACAGAAACGATGGCTGTAAACACCTCTGTGATCCAGAATGCGTTCCATACGCCATCAGGACCCATAAAATGGGACAGAAGATATGCGGTGGGCATGATAACGACCACATAGCGGAAAAGGGAAATTACAAGGGACTGCGTGCCTTTTCCAAGGCCTTCCATGGCACCGGAAGTGGTAACGGATACAGCAGAAACAAGAAAGCCGGCGCTGATGATCTTCAGTGCTCTGGAGCCAGCGACAATGGTTTCCGGGGTAGTTGTGAAAAGTCCCATAAGCTGTCCGGATGCCAGGAGGCAGATAACGGTTCCAAAGAGCATGATCACACAGCTGGATTCCAGGGTGAGCCGGAAGATTTTTTTCACACGCTTCATCTCACGGGCACCGAAGTTATAACCGATCAGCGGGCGCATTCCCTGGATGATTCCGTTGGCCGGGAGATACAGGAAGGTCTGCAGTTTGTAATAAATGCCAAGGATCACCACATAGCTGTCCGAGTAAGCGGCCAGCACGGAGTTCAGAAAAGAGATCAGAAACGATGGCAGTGCAAGGTTCAGGATCGCGGGAACACCGATGGCATACAGGCTCAGATCCGTTACTTTGCTTGTTTTCAGGGCTTTGGGTGTTACACGTACAGGAATAGGCTTCAGGGTATAAAAGACCATATAGACCGCAATGGTGAGCACCTGGCCGATGCCAGTAGCCAGAGCTGCGCCCCGGATACCCAGCTTCGGGAAAAAGCCGATTCCCCAGATCAGGAACGGGTCCAGGATGATGTTGCTGATACATCCCACAAGCAGGGCGAGCATGGATACTTTCATCCGTCCTACAGCCTGGAAAAGTTTTTCGAAGAAAAGGCTGATGGCAATTACTGTGGAAAACAGGAAAACGATGGTAGAATACTCCAGCCCCATTCGGATCACTGTTTCATCCTGGGTGTACATCTGAAGGAATACGGGCATAACAGCGATGCTGATCACAGTCATCAGGATCCCGTGGATCACAGACAGAAAAAATCCGTGGGTTGCGGCAGTGTCTGCCATTTTTTTGTCCCCTGCGCCAAGGTGATAGGAAACTCTGGCGTTGATTCCGATCCCGAAGCCAATGGCAACGGCGTTGATCATGTTCTGGACCGGATAGACAAGGGACAGGGCGGTCATGGCCTGCTCGCTGATCTGTGCCACGAAGAAGCTGTCCACAATGTTGTATAGTGAGTTTACAAGCATGGAAAAGACCATAGGCAGCGCCATGGATGCCAGCAGCGGGCCGACAGGCTTTTCCTTCATAAATGTGCTGTTCATGAAAAATCCCCCTTTATATCAGAATCGTAAGAATATCAGGTGCGGAAAACAGAGCGTGTTTTTTGTGCATAATAAAAGCCACACAATCTGTCTTCTCGAATCGGACAGATTGTGTGGCGAAAAAAGTTCAAAACTGAAAAATCCACACGTTGTTTTAGTGTTTTCACATTAACAAAAAACAGTGCTGATGTCAAGACCGCACGCAGGAGAAACACCATAAAAAGCTGCAAAAAGAAAGGCTTGATATAAAATCGGAGAGGATTGGCAACATTAGACAGGTGCGTGCGGATACGGGCAATATCAGCCCTGAAAAGGTCGTTCTGGCAATATGCACAAAACTTGTCGAACCATGGTGGATAAGTGAAAAACTTTCCAAAAAGTTTTCCACATGACAAAAATCCGCAAATCCGCCAATAATCAAGTTATGCACAAATTTATCCACATTATCCACAAGGATAACCATGTGGATGACCTGATTTACATAAATAAATTTAAACATATGTTTTGTGTAAAATGATAAAATTGTAAAAAATGGGAAAAAAGTTTTTAAAACTATTGACATTTTTAAATTCTAAATATCATAAAATTTATTGCAAAAAAGACATAATACAAAAGAATAAAAATAAATAATCAGATAATAATGAGTAAATTCTTGAAAAACTAATCTATTTAAAAGGGGGACTATCGGATGTATGGAAATGAGGATAAAAAAGAACAGTGCCCAGTTAAAACGATCACTGCAAGGTGTTGAAAAGTCATTTTCAGGTGTGGATAAATGTGGATAACCAAAAAATCCTCCGCAGAACCGGAAAGATCTGCGGAGGATTTTTTTAACTATTTTGTTTCATACGTTTGATCACCTTCAGACGTGTAAACTCTTCACGCTCTTTTTCTTCCAGAGCATTGGTGATATCTCGGGTGAGAGTTTCGTATCTGGGGATGGTGATGTTTTTCAGCGCATTGGCACGCTTCTGGGTTTTTTTGATGTTGGTGGCAAGACGGATGGCGGCGTTTTCGATCATGGAGAGCTGGATGGACAGCTCCTTTACACGCTCGAAGGCTGCCTTGGCCTCGTCCAGGGACAGCTTGGTGCTGTAGTAGGCGTAGGTCGGCGTGTTGCCTGCTTTTTTGTCATATTCCACAAGAGGGATCTCGGTTCCCATGACGCTCCTGGTTTTGATTCGGATGGAATCTTCCACAGGAACGGTATGAGAGATCTGGTCTACGAAAGCGATTCCAATTTCCATATTTGCCTTCTGAAGAGCCGCATAAGCGGTACGGAAGGTCTCATCGATCTGTGACTGGATATCCTTTGCCTGATCGATCAGCTCCATCATTTCACGGATCAGGATATTACGCTTTTTGTCCATAAGCTCATAGCCCTGTTTGGAAAGAGCCAGAGAGTTTTTTGCAAGTATGAGATTTCCCTTGGTGGGAAAGGTATTCGGATCCATAAAATCACCTCACTAACGGACGGTTTCTCTGTAATACTGATCCAGAACTTTGGTATCGATACGGTCGAGCTCTTCTCTTGGAAGAAGGCCAAGAAGCTCCCAGCCCTTATCCAGAGTTTCGATGATGCTTCGATTCTCTGTTTCTGACTGTCCTACAAACTCTGCCTCGAAGGCTTTTCCGAATACAAGGTACTGCTTATCCAGCGGAGAAAGCTCATCCTCACCGATAACGGATGCCAGAGCTCTTGCATCGCCTACCTTTGCGTAGCAGGAGAAGAGCTGGTTGGCAACATCCTGATGATCGGCACGTGTGAAGCCTTCACCGATACCGTCCTTCATCAGACGGGACAGGGATGGCAGAACATTGATCGGCGGATAGATCGCCTGACCGTGAAGCTGGCGGTCCAGTACGATCTGGCCTTCTGTGATATATCCGGTAAGGTCCGGGATCGGGTGTGTGATGTCGTCGTTTGGCATGGTCAGGATTGGGATCTGGGTTACAGACCCGGTGCCGCCACGGACGATTCCCGCACGCTCGTAAAGGGTTGCAAGCTCACTGTACAGATATCCGGGATAACCCTTTCGGGAAGGAATCTCACCCTTGGAGGAGGAAACCTCTCGCATGGCCTCACAGAAGGAGG
The DNA here is from genome assembly GCF_001487165.1 of Blautia massiliensis (ex Durand et al. 2017). GTDB lineage: Bacteria > Bacillota > Clostridia > Lachnospirales > Lachnospiraceae > Blautia_A > Blautia_A fusiformis. The sequence goes on along the minus strand of NZ_LN913006.1, from coordinate 2,208,549 downwards.
TGATATCAGTCAGGATTACCAGGATATGCATGCCTTTTTCAAAAGCAAGATACTCAGCGGCAGTGAGGGCGATCTTCGGTGTCAGAAGACGCTCTACAACCGGATCGTTTGCAAGGTTCAAAAACATCACAACGTGGTCGGACGCACCGCTTTCTTCGAAGGTCCTGCGGAAGAATTCCGCTACGTCGTATTTCACACCCATTGCTGCAAAAACAATGGCGAATTTCTCATCGGAGTCTGCTCCCAGGGAAGCCTGCTGAACGATCTGTGCAGCCAGCTTATCATGTGGAAGACCGTTACCGGAAAAGATCGGCAGCTTCTGGCCGCGGATCAGTGTGGTCAGTCCGTCAATAGCGGAGATACCGGTGTTGATATAGTTTCGTGGATATTCACGGGTTACCGGATTCAGCGGAAGCCCGTTAATGTTCAGGCTGACCTCCGGTGTGATCTCGCCAAGCCCGTCAATGGGCTGGCCGATACCGTTAAAGGTACGTCCCAGGATCTCAGGAGAAAGCCCGATCTCCATAGGATGTCCGGTAAGACGTGTGTGTGTATTGCCGAGGGACATATTGTCAGTTCCCTCAAAAACCTGGATAACGGCCTTGTCCTCATAGATTTCCACGATACGGCCGATCTTTTGAGTGCCGTCCTCCATGTGGAATTCCACGATCTCCTCGTAAGATGCGTTTTTTACACCCTCAAGGACAACAAGAGGGCCGTTTATTTCACTCAGGCCAAGATATTCGATTGCCATAAACTGATCCCTCCTTTAACCGTTTCTTTCCAGTACATTGTCGTAGAAGCGGTCGATATCTTTATGATATTCATCAAAACGCTCCGGCTCTTTATTTGGAACCTCGTATTTGATGGCGATGATACGTTCAAAGATCTTATCCTCCTTCAGCACGGAAACCGGCATGCCACGGTTTACAAGGGCACGGCATTTTTCGTAGAGATAGAGGATGGTTTCCATCATCAGGAACTGCTTTTCCATAGGAACACTGGTGTCCTCCTGGTGAAAAGCGTTCTGCTGCAGGAAGCCCAGACGGATAACCCTGGCGATCTCCAGCGTCAGCTTCTGATCATCCGGAAGAACATCGCTTCCGATCAGCTTGACGATCTCCATAAGAGAGCTTTCCTGGTTGAGGATAGCCATGATCTGGTTTCTGTCATAAACGAATTTCGGGGAGACATGCTCTCTGTACCAGGGAGTCAGGTCCTCCAGATATTCGCTGTAGCTGGTCAGCCACTGGATGGCAGGGAAGTGACGGGCATAGGCAAGAGCCTTGTCCAGTCCCCAGAAACAGCGGACAAAACGTTTGGTATTCTGTGTGACCGGCTCGGAGAAATCACCACCCTGAGGGGAAACTGCACCGATAATGGATACGGAACCCTCTGTTCCGTTCAGGTTCTGCATCATTCCCGCGCGCTCATAGAAGGCGGAAAGCTTACTTGCCAGATATGCAGGGAAGCCTTCCTCTGCAGGCATCTCCTCCAGACGTCCGGAAAGCTCACGGAGAGCCTCGGCCCATCGGGATGTGGAGTCTGCCATGATCGCTACATCATAACCCATATCACGGTAATATTCCGCAAGTGTGACACCTGTATAGATAGAAGCCTCACGGGCTGCAACCGGCATGTTGGAGGTGTTGGCGATCAGTGTGGTACGGTCCATCATCAGGTTTCCGGATTTCGGGTCGATCAGCTTGCTGAAGTCCTCAAGAACCTGTGTCATCTCGTTTCCACGCTCGCCACAGCCGATGTAGATGATGATATCTGCGTCTGACCACTTGGCGATCTGGTGCTGTGTCATGGTTTTTCCTGTTCCGAATCCGCCGGGAACTGCGGCAGTGCCTCCCTTGGCAATAGGGAAAAGGGTATCCAGGATTCGCTGACCGGTAAGGAGCGGAACGCTGGCCGGGAAACGCTTGTAGGTCGGCCGTGGAACACGGATCGGCCATTTCTGGGCAAGTGCCAGTTCTTTTTCAGTTCCGTCATCAAGGCGGATGGTAACAATGGGCTCCAGAACGGTATAGGCACCGTCAGGAGCTGCATGGATAACGGTTCCGTGTGTGATCGTGGGCGGAACCATGGATTTGTGAAGGATGGAGGCGGTTTCCTGTGTCTCGGCAATAACCGTGCCTGCACCGATGACGTCACCTTCCTTTACGGTAATGTGGGTTTCCCATTTTTTTTCTGTGTCAAGAGAGTCAACGCTGACACCACGGGAAATATATTTTCCAGAGGCCTGGGCAATCTCTGCCAGAGGTCTCTGGATACCATCAAAAATATTGTGGATGATTCCCGGACCAAGGAGAACGGAAATAGCGTCTCCTGTTCCGATAACAGTTTCTCCGGGTTTCAGCCCTGTAGTTTCCTCAAAAACCTGTATGGTCGTCATATGTTTCTTAAGACCGATGACTTCTCCAACCAGTTTTTCGGGGCCTACATAGACCATCTCGGAGATCTTGAAGCCGGTGTCGCCCTTGAGGTAGATAACAGGACCGTTAACACCGTAGATAATACCTGTTTTACTCATGTGCTGGACCTCCGTCAAATTTGAATTCTCTGTAAGCTGCCTGATAGCCTTCCTCAAAGGAATTGTCGATGAGGATATTTTTTTCAGGGATTATCGCCTTGATCCCGCCGATAAAGGATTCATCGGAAACCTTCAGCGGGAAACCGGTCTTTACAGTGAGAGACTTCAGACGGGGTTCATCTTCTTTTGAAAGATAGATCTGGATCTCATCGTGTTCCGCGAAGCAGACAGCTTCTTCAATTTTTGTACAAAGATATTCTTCATAACGGGAAGATTCCATGAATTTCAGGATCTGTTCCCGGACTTCAGCAAAAAGTTTTTCTTTTAAGCGGCTCTGTCTGGCAGTCCAGTCACGCCGGATGTGAAGCTGCTCTGCGGAAAGTGCCTTGTTGATCTCGCGCTTTGCGTTTGCAATCTCGGCTTTGCGGGAGCTGGCGGCGTTTTCCAGAGACATTTTTTTATGTTCCTCCAGTGCGGCATCCAGGGATTCCTTGTGTTCCCGGACATCTTTTTCCGCCTGACGGCGTGCTTCGTCCACGGAGGTGTCATAGAAGTGTTTAAGCTTCTCTTCAATTGTCATAATATCACCTGCCTATAATTTTAATCCGATGGCCTCATTTACATAAGATGTAATGAAATCAGGTCTGCGGCCGGTACCATGTCTGTCAGGAATTTCAATGATGAGAGGTGTTTTGTGATGAAGCTTGACATCATCAATGATCTCAGGAAACTCCCGGCCGAATTTTTCGGTCAGGAGTATGATTCCGATCTCTTTGTCTGCGATGGTGCGCTCCAGAGCTTCCTTCAGCTCGTCGTGCTCATGAACGATCACACCCTCTACACCGGCCAGTCTCATTCCTGTCAGAGTATCAATATTGTCACTGATCAGATACATTTTCATATCAAAGTTTACCCAGGATCATGAAGGAGATGATCAGTCCATAAAGAGCAACACCTTCGGCAAGACCTACGAAGATAAGAGATTTACCAAGGATGCTCTGATCCTCACTGATCGCTCCAAGTGCTGCGCTTGCCGCACTGGCAACGGCAATACCACCACCGATACAGGAAAGTCCGGTAACAAGTGCTGCTGCGATGTAACCCATACCTGTTGCAAGGCCTGCGTCAGCGCCTGTAGCAGCTTGTACGGAAGCTCCGCCTGCAAATGTTACTGCAATGGCAACAAGCATGATCCCGAAGAAGAAAAAGGCGTTGACACCAAGAGCTGTTTTGTAGCGGCCGCGGCTTTTTTCGCCGAGAAGATAATAACCAAATGGAAGAATGATGCTGAGTACAAGTGCAACTGCGATTGTGATCTGTGTAATGACTGTCATGATGATGACCTCCTTAATATTCGTTTAATTGAATGCCCGGATCAGAATGCGTTCCGACTCTGGCATTTTATTTGTTTTTTGAGCAGAACGGCTCGAATTTCCGTCCGCTGCCCTTGTAAAAACGGCTGAACATTTCGTAATATTCCAGACGGAGTACCTGGATACCTACGATCAGGCCCTCCATAGCGCATACGAACAGGTTTCCGAGAATGATGACGATCCAGTTCGGACTGCCGTTTTCTGCGCCTGCAAGCATAAGTACAACCTCCATCATAGCTGCGTGGCTGACTGCAAAAGCACCGATACGCACGAAGGAGAGTGTATTGGAAAAGTAGCTCAGGATAACCTCGAACAGTTCAAAGATACCCTGTACGATAAACATGCCTTTTTCTTTTGGCATAACCTCGGCCTTTTTTTCTACCAGGTTTGTAAGAGGCTCCTTGAAGAAAATAAGAAGCAGCGGTAAACCAAACATAATGGCAAGGACTGCACCACCCGGAACTGCATGCCCGGATACAAAGAGTCCGATGCAGAGAACTGCGGAGCCATAAAATACAAGTCCTGCCACAGCGTTGGTGTCAAACCAAGTTTTTTCAACATCATGCGTCTTAAAGGAATTGATGATGTTGAAAACCATACACAGGAGGATGATTCCCATGCCGAAGCCGATGGCAACGATAAATACGGTATTCAGTTTTCCGATAAAAGGTATGGTCGTCATACTGTCCACAGGCCGCAGCCACAGAGCAGGTATGACATCCTCAAATCCAAAGATACTTCCGAACATCAGACCGAAAAATGTGGAAAAGACTCCGGCGCAGCTGATGATTCCGGCAAGATCGATATGCTTCAGCTTGTACAGGAGCAATCCTCCGATAAAGAGCAGGAGTCCCTGTCCTGCATCACCGAACATGGCTCCGAAAATAAAGGAGTAGGTGATGGCAACAAACCAGGTGGGGTCCATCTCGCCATAGGCGGGAAGTCCGTACATTTTTACATACATTTCAAAGGGCTTGAAAAGCTTCGGGTTTTTCAGCTTGGTCGGCGGCTGATGGTTCTGGTCGTGCTCCGGCGTATTGGTATCTTCTCCGTCTACCAGGCAGAAGATTTTTTCGTCGGATGAGATATCGGCTTGAAAAGCTCTGGTGTCGGCTTCTGTCATCCAGCCGCAGAGAATATAGAAATTTTCATGCTTTCCGGTGCAGGCTGCCGCTTTCCGGACATCGAAATTTCTGGAAAACTGAAGAAGTGTGTTTCTGGCGGTAACGATGGTTTCTGCCTGATCCGCAAGAAATCTCTGGTATTTCTGCTTCTTTGTTTCAAGATGTTTCATGGCATCCTCGTATTGTTTGCTTACGCTTGAAAATGCCTGCTGGGCAGTTCCGGTATAATTATCCGGCACAAAGATCTTCTCAAAGTGCATAGAAGAGTAGGCGGCATCAATTTTGTGTGCTTCGTGCTTCGGTACGAAGTAAACGCCCCAGACGTATTGGTCATCTTCATCGCATTTAAGGAAGATCGTGTTCAGATTGTCGTAAATATATTTCTTGAATTTCTCATAATACTGTTTCTCGATACGTCCGAAATGAAAATGGATATACTTCAGATGAAGTATGGATGAAATATCATAATCAATATTTCGGAAGGGACGTATGATCCGCAGTGACTCTTCCAGAGAGGAACATTTTTCTTCCAGTTCGGACTGTTCCTTCTGGAGCTGATCCGCCTGGGAGCGGATCTCCTTTACTGTGGAAAGTGCTGTTTCAATACCCGGGCTTCTGTTGGAAGTGGACGGAGGAGTTTTCAGCTCCTCATAAATGGTATTGATGGAATTTAAGGCATCTCTGTAGGGGTTGACATCCAGGAAAGGCGTCAGACTTTCTACTGTGGTCAGCTCTGAGAGAGCGTTTTCCAGATGGATCTCGTACTTGCACAGGTAGGTGTTTACAACCCGGTCGATATCTGCCTTGGGACCGGTGATGCTTAGAAAATTCATTTTTTCAATCACGTTGCTACCTCCTGGTTATTAACCGTTGCGTATATAACGCAGGGATTGTTCTGGGTCCACGCCATAGCGCACGCATTCAAGGGCAATGGTCAGACGGTTGACTTCATGTTCTTTGTGATATAAATAGGAATAGATGACTGCTACAGAATAGGGATCCTTGCGTGCTTCCTGTTCCAGTATGCTGCGAAGAATATAGTTATAAAATTCTTCCAGACTGGCGACGGTCAGCTGTTCGTATTTCTTACCATAATAAGTTCCATTGAAGATACGACGGAACTCTTCTGGTGTAGGGGCCTCCACAAGGGTGGTGATCTCCTCTTTGCGGAGCTTGTAGTTCATGGGGACCAGCAATGCGTAAATAGCAGCCGGTTCCATCTGAAAGCAGCGTTTGGAGCGCTGGATGAACTGCAGGTTCAGCATATCGAATTTTTCACCGTAAGCCTTGGTGATCTGTTTCAGATCGTTACCTTTGAAAAGCTTCTTCCGCACATTCCAGATCTGTGAAAAATACGAAAGGTCAAGTGCCATGCCGAAGTCAAAAAGCGTGGCATTTCCACGTTCGTTGACCTGAGACAGCGGAATAAAAAAATCATTTCCCTTCAGTGCCGCAATGAATTCATCCATATTGGTGCAGGCGGTAAGCCTGTCAATGTCCAGCTTGGAATGATGTTTGAAAAAATCGCGGTAGGGAGAAATATCTACGGGATCGGTGTCCCGGTGGTCAAAGAGATTCGTCATGATTTCTTTCAGGACGCGGATCTCATAACGCTTCGAGTAAAGCGACAGGAACGTTCGCTGTTCCTGATTTGCAAAGTGGTAAAGCCTTGAAAAATTCAGGAAGATGGATTTCTTCAGGAGTTTTTCTATCTGTCCGCGGTGAAGATCATTTTCATCGAGACCGGACCAGATATTCTGATATTCCGGAGTCCGTTTCAGGTAGGCTGTTACCTGTGGGACATTGGGAAGCTGAACGATTTCTTCCAGCTGCTCATCTGTCACAAGCCTGCTCTGCATGGCGCGGATCTTGGTGGAGAGTCCGCTGTATGAGAGGACAGAGCCCATTGAATCACTTCCTTTCCCTTCAGGTTTCGGTGATGCCTGTTATTTTCTGAAACAGCTCACTGCAAAGACTTTCGTGATGGGCTTCGTAATAGGCATCCAGCCTGGATAGCTGGTCTTCGGTTTCTGCACGAAGCTCATTGATCCGGGCGTCTTTCTCGTGGGCCAGATTTTCACGGATCTTCCGGATCTCGTCGCTGGTTTCTTTTTCAAGTGAAGCGTCGAATTCCTTCGTCTGTTTTTCTGCTTCTTCCGAGAGAGCCTGTTTCTGTCGCGCAGCGTCCTGCATGATGGCATTGGCTGTAGCTTCGATTTCCGAAAGCTTATTTAGGATTTGTTCCATAACGCCCTCCTTGTTTGTTTATTGTTTATAATTGATTTTTATATGATACACCTTTTTTATGGTAAAAACAACTAAAATTTTGTTAATTTTTATGCAAACTTTTGAGTGAAATGTGGGTAAAAAGATATTTTTTGGGGGTTTTGTGGGAAAAGAGGAAAACCGCAAAGGGGCCATAAAGTCATGGCCCCTCTGCACACCCCTCGGGCTTTTTTTAGGAGTTCTTGGTTGTGGTGGTGTGAGGTTGTTGACTTGTGTATGTATGCTGCGGTGTTGGATGTGTGAGGTTGAGCCGATGTGTGTGGATGCGGATGGTGTTGGGGGGTGGACGGCGAGGCGCGTTGCTGTCGCCTGGTTGAGGATTTTTTTTATTTTTTGCTTGCGGCGGGGTGGGGGTTACATGTATAGTTGAATATTGGGATGCATTGTACAGGGTGTTTTATCGGATATTCTGGAAGAGGAATGATGATTTTTTTGGATTTGTGCAGGTATTCTGGTTTGTGTGGCTGGTGGCGGATGTATTATAGTGGTTTCATTGGTTTTGGGAATTGTTATAGACTGCTTTTGCTGGCTGCGAGAGGTAGTTATTTGATTTGTATATTATAGGAAGATTAATTTGGAGGTTATTTATGAGATTACGTAATATTCCCGGGGCGAAGGATGCGATTTTGGAGTGTGACTGGGTGATTGATGAACCGGAGAAGTTTAAAGGGGAATGGGCGAGTGTTTTTGGGGAGAAGAGACCGCTTTTTCTTGAGGTTGGCATGGGAAAAGGGCGTTTTCTGATGGATATGGCGAGGCTGCATCCGGAGAGGAATTATGTTGGGATTGAGATGTATGACAGTGTGCTGCTTCGGGCACTTCAGAAGAGGGAGGAACTTGAGGAGGCCGGGGAGGAGTTTTCAAATCTGGTGTTTATCCGTGTGGATGCAAGGCTTTTGCCGGAGATTTTTGAGAAGGATGAGGTTGACGGGATTTATCTGAATTTTTCCGATCCGTGGCCGAAGGCCCGTCATGCCAAGAGAAGACTGACTTCCAGGGAGTTTTTGAAGAGGTATGAGCAGGTCCTGAAAAAAGAGGGTACTGTGGAATTTAAGACAGATAACCGTGGATTGTTTGAATTTTCCCTGGAAGAGGTGAAGGAGTCTGACTGGAACCTGGAGGTTTGTACGTTTGATCTTCATCATGATGAGGAGCTGGTGAAGGGAAATGTGATGACGGAGTATGAGGAGAAGTTTTCTTCCATGGGCAATCCGATCTGTAAGATGGTGATCAGACAAAAATAGAAGAGGTAAGGTTAAGTGGTTTTCAGAAGGTATCTGATATCAAAGCTTATCTGACGCATAGATATTCTGCATTAATATAGAAGGTTGTTTTATCGGGCTGATCTGTAAACAGATCGGCCTGTTTTCATATAATAAATAAGAGGGAGCGTCAGGCAGGAATATACGAATCTGCAGGAGAAGCTGCCTGATCTGTATAAAGAAAGAGGGGAAGATAAGGTTTGAAAAAAAGAAAATCCAACTCATTCCGTCGAAATCTCAATAGTGTAAAACGCGGCGTCAAAAGCCAGGCATTTCAGATCAGAAATTCGCTGTCAGAAATAGAAAAATCACTGAACAAAATTGCATCAAATGAAGATATAAAAAATAAAAAAGAAAAAAATAAAAAAAATTAAAAAAAGGTGTTGACTTTCCGCAAATCATAACGTATAATACAACATGTCTTGAGGAACGAACGAAACAAAAAACGAAAGACAAATAATTAAATAAGCGTCTTTAGCTCAGTTGGTAGAGCACCTGACTCTTAATCAGGGTGTCCAGGGTTCGAACCCCTGAAGACGCACTAAAGGCACTGTTTTTGCAGATATAGAGCTGCGGGGACGGTGTTTTTTTGTTGTGTTTATGTGGGTTTCAGGGGGGATAAGGATATCTGGGCGTGAAGTGATGCGGAGTAAATGGACCGAGATGAAAATGTCGATCATCAGATAGAATCAGAATGTCCAATATAGACACCATGATTATAGGTATAGATCCTTTTGAATAAAGAAAGGATGGTATACTATGGGAGTTTGTAAGAAGATAAAAAGGAGGGCCGGGTCTTGGAAGGGACCCGGCAGAGTATGAAAAGAAAAATAAGTAATGATCTATAAGATGAAAAAGCTTTGTGCTTTATTTGATTAATAATATACCGTCAAAATGTGATGGAACTGTGAGAAGCATTTTAAAAATTTGTGAGGAAAGTCTAAATATCTTATAAAGTCTGATAAACTGTGAAGCAGTTATTTGGTGTAGAGCCGCGTAGCGAAGCGGATTGCGAATATCCGCTTGAATCGAATCAAGTAAGTCCCCTGCGGGGAATACGAAAAGCAATAGCAGTCGGTGGGGCTTGTAAGAATAGAAAATTCTGAAATTTGTACAAAAATAGTGAAAATAAATAAGACTTTTCTAAGCCGATACGGTATAATAAACCATAGCATAAAAATCCGGAGGGGAAATGAACGATGATGGATGTGTTACACAACGTCATATGAACAGATGCGGAAATTTTTCTGAGGGGTATAAATGAATATATCTATATTTTATGTCCAGCGGAAAATGTGATATCCGGAAAGATGGTTCAATTCTGAGGTATTCAGATGAAAAGGGAGGAGATGGCTATGGAGAAAGTGTTTGAGGCAATCAATGGAGTGTTCAGCTTTATCGGTCCACTGTCTGATTTTCTGTGGGAGTTCCCCACGAATTTTGACTGGTACAGCAGTATCCCGATTCTGGGAAATATATCCTTTGCGATCATACTACTTCTTGGGTCCGGGATTTTTTTTAGTTTCAGGATCGGTTTTATGCAGGTGACTTACTTTAAAAAAGGAATCAGGACCATGACGGAGAAACGTGTTGTGGAAACAGGAATTTCGCCGCTTGCATCGTTTTTCCTGAGTTCAGCTATGCGTGTAGGACCGGGAAATATCCTGGGCGTAACAGGTGCTATTGCAGTGGGTGGACCGGGGGCCCTGTTCTGGATGTGGATATCTGCGTTTTTCGGGATGGCAGTTGCATACATGGAGGGTGTCCTTGCTCAGATTTTCAAGGAGAAGAAGGACGATGAGTTTGTAGGAGGTCTTCCTTTTTATGGGAGAAAGCTTCTTGGAAATAAGGTATGGATCGGTGTTTTTCTTTCGGTATTGTATATTCTGTATGCGCTTTGCTGTCTGCCGGCACAGGGCTTTAACGTTGTTTCATCAGTAGGACGCATGGCAGAGATCGTAACCGGAAAAACCATCCCAAGCGGATCAGCCTTCTATTATATAGTAGGTACGCTGATTGTAATCCTCACAGCAGCTATCGCATTTGGCGGAATCAAAAAAGTATCCAAATGGACAGATATGATGGTGCCGGTGATGGCGGTGCTCTATATGGTAGTAGTGTTACTTCTTATCATATTGAATTTTACCCGTATTCCGTATTTCTTCGGAAGCGTGTTTGCAGGAGCCTTTAAGCCGGATGCATTTTTTGGAGGTGTTTTTGGAACAGTTCTTGCACAGGGCGTAAAACGAGGCCTGATGTCCAATGAGGCTGGTCAGGGAACGATCACCATGTCAGCGGCAGCAGCTGACGCAAAGCATCCATGTGAGCAGGGTGTGATCGCTTCTCTGGGAGTTTTTCTTGATACCATTGTGATCTGCACACTTACCGGATTTGTGGTAGTTATGGCACATTGCTGGACGGGAGCAGATGCGGAAAGCTGGCAGGCTCTTGATAAACTTCCAAAATATACGGAGTCCATTGCTGTGCTGACTCCGGGAACTGCAATGAACGGGATCGTTACATTTCTTGTAACCTTATGTTTCTGCCTGTTTGCATTTACCTGTCTGCTTGGAATGATCAGCTTTTCGGAAATCGCAGCCAACCGTATCCGCAAGGATAAGATCTGTATTAATTTTGTACGCTGTATCGGTCTTTTTGTTGCCGCATTTGGTATCCTCTGTAATATCGCAGGACTGGAGCTTGGAAATCTCTGGGCATTTTCTGATCTTGGAAATATTCTGATCGTATTTTTCAACGTACCGATCGTTTATGTCGGTGCGAAATATGTTTTCCGGGCGACCAGACATTATAAGAAGAATGACGGTACTCCGTTTACATCGGAGGTAATTGGAAGAAATGACTGCGCTTACTGGGATGAGCAGGCAAAAAAAGTAGTGAAAAATTTTTCCGGAAAATAAAAATTCCGGCGGGAGATAAAATTAGCATTGTAAAAGTGCATGTACTCATTTATAATGAGTAACAGATTCTAAAGATGTTATAAATAACAGGAGGAAAGCCTTGAAAAGAGAATTAGTTATTGTCATTGATTTTGGCGGTCAGTACAATCAGCTGGTTGCAAGACGTGTCAGAGAATGCAATGTATATTGCGAAATTTATTCTTACAAGACAGATCTTGAGAAGATTAAAGCGATGAATCCTAAGGGAATCATCCTTACCGGCGGACCAAACAGCTGCTATGAGGCAGATTCACCGACTTACCAGAAGGAATTATTTGAGCTTGGTATTCCGGTACTTGGACTTTGCTATGGAGCACAGCTTATGATGCATGTCCTTGGCGGAAAAGTTGAGAAGGCAGATGTCAGCGAATACGGTAAGACAGAGCTTCTCATCGATAAGAAAGATTCCAGGATCTTCAAAAATGTATCCGACAAAACAATCTGCTGGATGAGCCATACAGACTATATTTCCCAGACTGCACCGGGATTTGAGATCGCTGCACATACTGCAGACTGTCCGGTAGCAACTGCACAGAATGAAGAGAAGAAACTGTATGCGATCCAGTTCCATCCGGAAGTACTGCACACAGTAGAAGGAAAGACAATGCTGTCCAACTTCGTACTTGGTGTCTGCGAATGTGCCGGAGACTGGAAGATGGATGCCTTTGTTGAACACACGATCAAAGAGATCCGCGAGAAAGTCGGTGATGGAAAAGTTCTCCTTGCCCTGTCAGGTGGTGTAGATTCCTCCGTGGCAGCAGGACTTCTTTCCAGAGCGATCGGCAAGCAGCTTACCTGCGTATTTGTAGATCATGGCCTTCTTCGTAAGGATGAAGGTGATGAGGTTGAAGGTGTATTCGGATCGAATGGTCAGTTTGACCTGAACTTTATCCGCGTGAACGCACAGCAGAGATATTACGACAAGCTTGCCGGTGTTACAGAGCCTGAAGCGAAGCGTAAGATCATCGGTGAGGAATTTATCCGTATCTTCGAGGAAGAAGCCAAGAAGATCGGCGCTGTAGATTTCCTTGCACAGGGAACCATTTATCCGGACGTTGTAGAGAGCGGTCTCGGCGGAGAATCCGCAGTGATTAAATCCCACCACAACGTAGGAGGTCTTCCGGATTTCGTTGATTTCAAAGAAATCATTGAGCCGCTTCGTGATCTGTTCAAAGATGAGGTCCGTAAAGCTGGCCTTGAGCTTGGAATTCCGGAAAGACTGGTATTCCGTCAGCCATTCCCGGGCCCGGGACTTGGAATCCGTATCATCGGTGAAGTCACCGAGGAAAAAGTACGCATCGTACAGGATGCAGACTACATCTACCGTGAAGAAGTCGACAATGCAGCCGCCGACTACAAAAAAGAACACGGGGAAGATCCGTCCTGGATGCCGAACCAGTACTTTGCAGCCCTTACAAATATGCGAAGCGTAGGTGTAATGGGAGACTTCAGAACATACGATTATGCAGTGGCGCTCCGCGCCGTTAAGACTATTGACTTCATGACTGCGGAGTCTGCTGAGATTCCTTATGCAGTACTTAATAAGGTGATGAACCGCATTATTAATGAGGTTAAGGGTGTAAACCGCGTATTCTATGATCTTACAAGTAAGCCGCCTGGAACGATTGAGTTTGAATAGTTGGAGCTAAGCTGTAAAGCCTTTGTTTACAAGGGTTTTACAGCTTTTCCTTTATAGGATTGCATTTTCATTGCATTATTTTTCTTCAACTGTTCTGTGATAGATTGCTGTATGTTGATTGCTGGTGTAATCGGCAACACTGGTTGTTGCCGGAGTATAAGTGAGAACGCCAGTTAATTTTTTGGCAACTTCCACGTTGGTGTTGGGATATAAATGTCCATAGGTTCCTAACGTGGTCTGTATCTTTTCATGCCCCAGACGTTCTTTAATCAATAAAGGATTTTCTCCCATACTGATGAGCAGGGAAGCATGGGAATGTCTGAGTGCATGAATTTTGATACGGTGTACGCCTGCCAATCCAGCAAGCTTTTCTAATGCCCGTGGGAGGGTGTGCTTACTGGTGGGAATCCCATTATAGCTTAGTACAAGGTCGCAGCCCTTTAAAACCTTTTGCTGTACTTCCTGCCATGCTTTTAATTCTTTAATGGTATCTGTGTCAATATAGATAGTGCGAATACTGGCTTGTGTCTTTGGTTCCATAAATTTGTATTCATCCATTGTTTTATAGTACAGCGTTTTCGTTATACTTAAAAGTCCGGTTTCAAAGTTGATGTCCGACCATTGCAGGGCTGCGGCTTCTCCGATTCTCATTCCGGTCATAAACAGGAGCCAGTATGAGATGAAAAGGTAATGTTCGTAATAATCGCCCTTGTAGAGCAGGGAAATTACCTTTTGAAATTCATCCAGTGTCCAAAAATCCACTTTTGTTTTCTTGCTCTTGATGTTTCCTATCATTCGTGACGGATTTTTCTTTGCAAGACCGAGAACAACTGCTCTGTCAAAGGCAATGGAGAGCATACCCTGTACAATACGGATATAGTTTGGACTAAATTCTTTTGCGAGTTCAAGCTGCCAGTTCTGGACGTTAATGGGTTCTATCTCATCCACCGTCATTTTGTAAAAGTATGAAAAATGCTTCTGAATGGTAGAACGGCGGTTCAGATAGGTACTTTCCTTTACCTGTGTTTTATACCAAGGCAGGTAAGTTTCTTCAATGAACTGTTGAAAGGATAGCTGCTGTTTCTTTTCCGTTAATTCCTCTGTGGATGTCAGCATAAGCTTTGAATATGCTTCTCTAGCTTCCTTTTTTGTCTTGAATCCGCTTTTGTATTTCTGAATCTGTTTTCCGGTAATCGGATGAAAACCTAAGTTTGCTCTAAAATAATAAGTTCCGTTTTCTGCTTTCTTAATAGGGTCTTTTGCCATGATTTCACTCCTTACATAAATGTGCAAGAAGTACAATCAGTTTGATTTATCAGTAAAAGTAATCCCTAGCAATTCTTCCACAGCTTCTCTGGGAACCCTGTCCAGTTTGCGTGACTGATAGTAGGTATGCCCTTTTGAAATCATAAGTTTTTTTGCTTCTCTTATGATGTCTGTTGCGAATGAAGTCCCATAACCCAGTTCTATTAAGTCTTTTTTTGTTACTGTAATCATGTTCCTCCTTTCCATAGACCAGATATGGAACCCTCAATATCTGTCTATATTATATCAGATTTTATGGCAAAAGTAATATTAAGATTGTATTTCCTGCAAATAGTTATTTGATTTTGAATGAAAAATTATAATTCAAAATAGTATATAAGCAAGCCGAACAGCTTTCGCTAAAGCTCATGGGAATCTCACCCCTGCATGGTTCTCATCCAGCCGTACCCTTTGTCAGCGGTGCTACATCATCACACAGACTAAGGCTGTACGGAAGTATCATTATCACGATAGAAAGGTCATGGCGGCAGCTTTTGCGGTAAGCTGCTTATGGAACGCTGGCAGGAATCGCTATCCGGTTTCATCCCTCCTTTGGTGGGTCACGGCGTGCCAGCCCAACGGCTCTCTTTCTATCGAAACGTATTCGGCTGCTTTATGCTGCGTTGATTAGACGCTTTCTTTTTCAAGGAACAATCCGGCTTTGTCAGCCTGTTAAAGTGCACTGGTGATAATGCACTTTAATAGACTGGCAAGCTCTGTCTGGGAAGCATGGGCTTGTCCATGCTTCCACAGGAGAGCGTTATTTTTAGTTTGGTTCCCTGATTTCAAAAGATAAAATCTTTGCAATCAGACGTGCTTCCATCCGGCGGCGTAGGGTTTCATCTACAACCATGTGGGTATTCCCATATTCGTCTTTCATGGGACGCATGGAACGGCTGGCAATAAAACCGCTGTAATGGCGTACAATCTGGTTGACTGCTTCAATATCGCCGTCCGCAGCCCTTACAATCACAGGAAACGGAATCATAGGGTGCTTTGCTGTCATGCTTCGTCCTCCATAAATTTTTTGATAAATTTCAGTCCGGCGTGTCTTCTTCTCTGAATGGTAGAACGGTTGACTTCCAGAATTTTTGAAATTTCCGTATCGTCAAATCCAAGAAAATAATATCTCAGGATAACGTCACGTTTCTTTCCATCCAGATTTTCTAATGCTTCTGCTAATAGGCTGTTTTCAATGCGGACAGTAAATCCATCCATTTCAAAAGTATGGAAATGGGAGGGATAGGTGTCTTCGGAAGAAAACAGATTGACGGTGTAATTGTCCATATCACAGAACAGGGTTTCCCGTTTACACTGTCTGGACAACGCTTTGAAATAGTCTTTGCGTTCATCGTCCATAGCGACTTTACAGATATAATCAAACTGGTTCTCTATGGTTGTCTGAAATTCAGATGGCTTCATCATTGCTCACCCCCTTTCCAGCCTTGAAAGGGAGCGAGTTGATAGGAATTTCTGCTTCTTTCCCCCTTTTCGCTCTTAGTCCCGACAGGACAGGGGGCACAGTTGCATTTTTGAATAAAAAAATACACCCATTTTAAAATAAAAATGAGTGCATGAGAAATAACAGTAGAATAAATATGACTTGTCAGTTCATATTCAAAGTTGGACTTCCACAGTGGAGGAGCTATACTTTTTTTAATGAATGTAGCCTATGTACGTTATATAGCAGCAAAGAAATCCCCATAGCGGCAATCCTCCTAAATGCCGCTATTTATATTCTGCGTCATTGTTGGTTCAGTAATAGACAAAAAGAAGCGGCGGCTCTAAAAATCAAAGCCACCGCTTCAAAAGCACGTGAAAATCTGTCTGCGTTACGACGGCTTTTTTTCTTTTGCCGTCGTCCGGCAGATAACAAACAAATATTATGTTTTGATTTATTTTATCAATATCAACTTACTTTAAGATGAATTTTAGCTTACGGATTTGTAAGATAGAAAAAGAGGGGGCACTTTTGAAATTCCCCCTCTCAAAAGATTATTGTGCACTAATATTTTCGACGATAGACATTCGCTGTAACCGTTTTGCAGGTCCTTTAACTGCCAAAAGAGAAGTCAACAGTACAATAGCGATTATGAGTATAAGGGGAATAAACGGAACACTCCATGCTGTTCCCCAAATATTTGTTATAAGACTTACATAGATAACCCAGTGCATAGGAAGTCCAATGATACAACCCCAAATCACTCCGCTTATTGCGTAGGTTCCTGCTTCTGCGATTATCATTTTTATAAGTTGGCGATTGCTCATTCCAATCGCTCGCATACTTCCGTATTCTTTCATTTTTGCGGCAACTCCCAGATTGATTGTATTCATAATATGGAAAATGGTAATCGCAACGATAATAGATAGGAAGCCGTAAACAAGAACTGCAAAAGTATAATACAGATTTCTTTGCTGCTGCACTTGAGAAAGGCTGTCTGAAAATATTACGCCACCATTAGTAAATATGTTTTTAATTGCGTTTACATCTTCACTGGAAGCGTTGTTCTCAAATTGAATGTCGATAATAGTATAGCCAGTTTCTCCGGTCAGTGCGCTAAAGGTTGCTTCCGAACAGAAAAAGGTTTCCGTACCCTTTACACGGGCTAAGGGGCTATCAGACAAAATTCCTGCAACCGTAACAGTTTTTTTCGTATTATTGATAGATAAAGTTATCTTGTCGCCAACTTGTACATTAACATTTCCCGTCTGTACGAATAGCACTTGATTTTCTTGCTGCATAACTGTTTCTATGGAACCTGCTACCAAAGAGTCCGCCGCCCATTGAAATTGATTTTCCTCATAGGAAATAAGATTTGCATTGTAGCTTTTTCCACTATTTTCTGATGGAACATCATAAGCAAACATACGCCCGTATGCCCGCTTGACATCATCATTTTTCTTAATCTGTGCTAACATTTCGCTCTCAATCGAACAAGTATTAGTTTCACTTGCTATGGATAATTCCGGCGTATAAACCGGGGGCACAAAAGCATTTTGCATAAAATCAACAAGTGTACTGAACGTGAGAAACAATGTAATACAGATAGCAAATGCCCCTGTCATTAAAATGTAATTTCTTTTCTTTGCTTTTGCGTGATGAATACCCAATGCGGTTTCAATTTTAAATGTCTTTGTGTTAGCTGCTTTGTGAAATGTAGCTATTTGTCCAGCATTTCCTGATACAGCGGTAAGCGGAGAAACTTTTGCGGCTCTTCTTGCCGGAGAACGAGCAGCCAGTAAAACGGTCAGCAATCCTAACAAAATACTTGCAACTATACTTATCCAACTAATACCCCAAATCGGCATTGAAGAAAACCATTCTGGACTTATTACCCGCATGGCGGCAGACAAAATCCAAACAATCACAATGGAGAATATAATTCCAATGGGAATAGCCGTTTTACACCAATACAGCCCCTCTAAACATACAAATCGCATTATTTGTCTTTTGGTTGCCCCCAGACACCGGAGCATACCAAAAAATTCTGTTCTCTCTGCGACATTGCTGTTTAGACTGCTTGAAATCATCAAAATGCAAGTCAGCATGACAATAAGGGAAAGAATAAAGGCTACTTGATAAATCTGATTTACACCTGATTTCCCCTCTATTTGCCCTTGTATGCTCAAAAGAGGTGTATTTCCGGTTATCTGTTCATCAGTCAGATGATTGGCTGCTTTTATATCATTGATTGCGTCCGGTATATTACATAAATGTGAAAACTGGGCGACATAACTTTCATTCGCGTTAGAAACAGCAAGCGTTCCTAAGCCCTCTGGTGTCATTACTACAATCGGCAAATTCTCAGCAATCAAGTGTGAAGTTTTTGTATCGTCTAAAAAGCCAACTATCTGATAATCTGCCACACTTCCGTTCAGATTATACAATTCAACTGTATCATTCAACAAAACAGAGGCAGTATCTTTAAGTGAAGAAGATATTGCAATCTCGTTTGGCGCGTCTGGATATTTTCCCTCTGCAATCCCGTTCAGAAATATATCTTCAAAAACCCCTTTATCTTGCGCGCTGATAGTAATAGGCTGTTCTTTAATAAAATATCCTGCTTCGGAAGAAACTGTATTATGCCACCCGGAAATTTTTACCTCTGGACGAGCTGAAATAAAGGAAGCTGTCTGCGAATTAATAGCATGAAACGCATAATGCCAGTTTCCGCTTTTCTCTATTTCGTGTTGCGTAACACCCTGTAAATACATATCGGCAAGACCAAACATGACAGCAACCAAAATAACCGCAAGAGTAATACAAATACGGGTCATTCTACTTTGCTTGCGGTGGATTTTGGTTGATATAGGGACAAGTTTAAGATAATGCTTCATTTGCTGTCCCCCCTAAGTCTGTAAGAATACCGTCGCTCACACGAAACACCCTGTCAACCGAAGATGTTAAATTATTATTGTGCGTTATCATCAAAATTGTTTGTTTAAAATGTCTTGACGCACTGATAAGCATATCAATAACGTCTTGACTATTTTTACTGTCGAGATTTCCCGTCGGTTCATCGGCTAAAATTAGTTTTGGCTGTGTTATCAAAGCTCTCCCAATCGCTACTCGTTGTTGCTGTCCTCCGGATAATTGTCTCGGTAAATGATAGCGGCGTTCTGCCAATCCAAGTAAATTGAGGATTTCGTTTACTTTTTTAGGGTCTGGCTTTTGATAATCTAACAGTAGAGGGAAAATAATATTTTGTTCTACATTCAGCTCAGACACAAGCTGGAAAGACTGAAAAATAAATCCTATGTTGCGTCGTCTGTAAATTGTCCGTTTTTCTTCTTTCATAGAAAACAGATTTTGCCCGTCAATAAAAATAGAACCCGAAGTCGGCGTATCTAAAGCACCGATGCAGTTAAGCAAAGTACTTTTTCCAGAACCAGATTCACCTACAACAGCAGCAAATTCCCCTTTTTCAAGTGAGAAAGACACATTTTTTAAAGCATTTACTTTTGCTTCGCCTTTCCCGTAAGTTTTACATAAATTTTCAACTTTTAAAATTTCCATAAATCATAGACCTCCTTTCTTAAAGGATAACAGGAACAGCTTACAATCCGGTGAATTTCACCTTACGATTTCGTAAGGAAAGAAACTGAAAAAGTAGTACCTTCATGTAAAACACTTTGAACAGAAATGAGCCCCTCTTGTCCCTCTATAATAGATTTTGCAAGAGGAAGTCCTAATCCAATTCCCGGAGTGTTGAGGGAATATTTACTGCGATAAAAGCGTTTGAAAATATGGTGTATATCTTCCGGGGCAATTCCACTTCCATTATCAGAAACTAAAATTCGTATCATAGTTGGTGTACTTTCCCAAGTAATCTTTACTATTCCTCCTATTTCTGTATGGTCTAACGCGTTCTTTACAAGGTTTCCAATCGCTTCACTTGTCCAATCCATATCACACATAATAACTTGATTAGATGTTCCATTTACAATAATCTGTTTTTTTTCTTGTGTAGCTCTTATTGTAAGTTCACTGATAGCGTTTTTAACTAATTCCTGTATAAGACAGGTACGCTTGTCAAAAAGAATATTTCCAGTATCTAAACGTGCGATTTTAAGCATAGACAAAATAAGCTGTTCTATTCGTTTTAAGGCGGTTCCGGTTTTTTGCGAAAATTTTTTTACTGTTTCAGTATTATCCGGTTCCGCTTCTATAATTTCTTGATACATCATCAAAGCTGCTAATGGAGTTTTCAGTTGATGTGAAATATCTGAAATTGTGCTTTTCAAAAATTCTTTTGTTTTATGTTCTGTTTCACTTTTGGCTTTAAGCATAGTTGCAAGCTGTTCAACAGATGCAAATAAATGAAAAAGGTCTCCCTCACTGTCTTGCGGTAAATGACAAGAATAGTCATTGTTAATATAGTTATCTATAATTTTTCCAGACTGTCGATATAGATTATTTCTAATTTGTAGGAAAGAAATAACCCCAATGACAAGAATTATCACTAGACAAATTCCCCCTCCTAATGCTATACGCAAAAAGTGATATTGAAACTGGGAAAAATGTGGCAACAAGCTACCAAACGTATTTGTGGTAATTCCCAAATTATCTAAAAATTCCATTCCCGCGGTACTTATATCTGTGGAAGAAATAGCATTGGCAATTACTTCTTTTGAAACCTCCTGTTCCAACAAGGCAGATACAATAGCTCTATCATGTTCCAGATACATAGACTTTGCTGTATTTAATTGATTTATAGAAAACCATGTAGAAACTCCCACAAGTAAAATACTGTATATAGCAATAAAAAGAGAAAAATGTTTTATTTGCTTGTCACGAAAAATATTCATACTTACACCTCTTTCCACTGATAACCAAAGCCGCGAATGGTTATTAAGCGCTGCGGGTGGGAAGCGTCAGTTTCCACTTTTTCGCGAAGCCGCCGGATATAAACCGATAAGGTGTTATCGTCAACAAAATTTCCTGTACCGTCCCATAAATCATTTAGAATAATATCTCTGGAAACAATGCGATTTGCATTTCGTACTAACAGACAAAGCAGACGGTATTCTGCGTTTGTCAGTTCTAGTATTTTATTGTTCAAAATTACGCGGCAACTTAAAAAGTCAATCGAAATGTCCCCGCATTTCAATACACTTGCCTTGTCCTGCGGTGTTACTCCTGCACGTCGTAACAAGGCACGAATACGGGAACATAGTTCCCCCAACTTAAAGGGCTTTGTAACATAATCGTCCCCGCCGCAATCCAAGCCACGAATAATATTGACTTCTTCATCAGAAGCAGTCAAAAAGATAATCGGTATCTGTTTGTTATGTTTCCGCACATTTTCGCAAACCTCAAAGCCTGTTCCGTCCGGCAGTGTCACATCAAGAATAAGCAAATCGTATTTTTCGATTTGTGCTAATTGCTTTTCTGCTTCTTCAACAGTACGGGCAATATCAACGTAGAAACCATTTTTCTTTAGAGAGTAATGCAACCCGTCTATTAAGCTAATATCATCTTCTAAAAGTAATAAGTTACTCATGCTTAAACTCCTTTCTCCTTGCGTCAACAGGTTTTTCTGCATCCTTTGGTATCAACCACATATAACCGATTTTTGAAACTCCCGGTATTCTATCTTCCTTACAAAGAATCTGTACTCGTCGTTCAGAAATGCCCCATTTTTTAGCTGCTTCGGGGCAAGACATATATTCCATAACAGTCCCAGTCCTTTCTATAAACTATATTATCATAATTATAGTCGGACATACGAATAATAGCAAGTGCAAACATATGAATTATTATGGCTACAAATAGGAACTGTATAGACGTATTCAGTATGAAAGAGGAACAGTAGAATGTATATGGGTGAATAAATATGGCAAAAAGACCAACAGCTAAATATGACTTTAAGGCTTTCGGACAAGCTATCAAAGCAGCGAGAACCGAACGAAAAGAGAGCCGCAAGAAAGTAAGTGATGAAATGTATATCTCACCACGTTATCTTGCTAATATTGAGAATAAAGGGCAACAGCCGAGTTTACAAATTTTTTATGAGCTTGTAACACGTTATGATATATCCGTAGACCAATTCTTTTTTCCGAATAAATCCGCGGAAAAAGATACACAACGCAGACAACTTGATACATTGCTTGATAGTATGAGTGAGAAAGGAATACGGGTAGTCACCGCCACAGCAAAAGAGATAGCCGAAGTCGAAGCAGAGGACAGGTGAATGTCCAGAACAGAATTTTAAAATGAGAAGACACATTGTAATTTTTTGAGAAATACAATGTGTCTTCTGTTTTATATAGCTTATTTCACAATCTTCCAGTTTTCCCCGTTCTTTTCCAGTACAAGGTTAAACTGTGATACCTGTGTTGTCATGGTCTGGTTATCCAGATATTTTACTGCAAGGGAAGCTGTCACCTGATTTCCGTTTCGGTTATAAACCGGATTTACCAGTTCCGAGAAAATATACTCTTTTCCCACAGTTTTCAGCACACCCTCATTTACATAATAGGTCAGTTCCTTTGCGGTTGCCGTAGGGTACAGCTTGAAAAAGGTGGTGAGAAATTCGTTGATTTCCTCTGTGGTGATGGAATCCACCGTACCGTCACTTTGTACCGCTTTGGGAGTGTAACCGGATTTTACGGGAACACTGGTAATGGTTGGATTCTGGATAATCGTCAGGTTTCCAGAGCCGTCCACATAGACTGTCACCTGATAGGCGGAACGGACGGTTTTACTGGATTCCCCCTCTGTGATACGCTGTTCCACCGTATAGGTCACTTGATAATGCTGCTCCTTTTCTTCTGTGATTTCCCATATCTGAAAATCGGTCAGGGCAGACGATACGGGGATGTCCTTTCGGACAGTATCTACATTCAGGGCTTGCAGCTCTCCGGTGAGATACCCTTTTAAAGCGTTTGTCCGGTTGTCAATGGAAGCGGCGGACTGTTCCCATGAATAGTAGACTTCTGCGAAATTCTCCACAAAATTCTCTATCTTGTGAGTGTCGAGGATTTGTTCCTCAATCACTTTCGTTTCATGGACAGTGTGAATGTCTATCGCCGTGAAATTCTTATAGACGGCAAACAGGAAGCTCATTGCCAGCAGCACCCACAGGGCAATCACGGTTTTCTTATGGGTATTGACTTTGTAGACTTTCAGTTTCTTTTCTTTCTGCTTTTTCTGGTTTTCCTCTTTTCTAATCTGAATCATATCGGTTCATCCTTTCTTATTGTTTGATTCGTCCGGCTCCGGCAAGGTGCTGTTGCCAGTAGGAGCCTGTCAGGTCTGCGTAACCAATGGGATTTCCGGCATGGTACATCCGGTTATTTCCCACATACAGCCCCACATGGGTGATGTAGGTTCCAGCATTGTAGGTGGAATGGAAAAAGACCAAATCCCCTGCTTTTGCTTCGGACAGGGGGATATGCTGCGTCACATTGTACTGTTCCTGTGCTGTCCGTGGCAGGGTGATTCCTGCCTTGCCATAGCACCACTGCACCAGTCCCGAACAGTCAAAGGAAGTGGAGGGGGAATCGCCCCCGTACACATACGTCCAGCCCTCATACTTTAAGGCTTCCTCCATGATAGCCTGTACCGTTTCATCATCAAACTGTGCCACGGTCAGGTATTGCGATACCAAGAGGACATAGAACATATTTCCATAGGAATACCGCCAGCCCCCGTTTTTCTCTACGGCAACAGGGTTGGTGTAGGTGACTTTCTTTCCGCCGGATTTGTCCCTTGCAAAGCTCTCTGCCAGTTCAAAGGTGTATTTTTTCCCACGTCCTGCCACATAGTCTAGGAAACCGCCGCCATAGTTGTAGGACTGAACCACACTGTTTAAGTCACAGCCCTTTGCTTCTGCCGCTGCGAGCAGTTCCGAGAAATATTTGCAGCCCTGTTTGATGGATTCCTCTGTACTAAGGGAGTTCGGGGGAAGCCCCAGAGATTCCGAGGACTGCATAACGTCTTCCAGCGTGCCGCCGGATTCCACCTGAATGATGGCGAGCAGCACATTTAAGTATTCCTCTATGCCATATTCCCTTGCATACTTTTCCAGCATAGGCTTATGGGCGAGGACTTCCTGTGATACGCTCACGCCCCCATAGATAAGGTTTCCGCCGCTTCCTCCGTCTTCCTCATCCGAGAAGACAATCACCACCAAAAGGAGCAGGGAGAACATCATCACGAACACGCCGGAACAGGCAAAGAAAAGGTGTCTTAACTTCATGGCTTCTCCCCTTTCTTCTGTTTGGACGCCGCTGTTACTGTTTTTGTCCACTCCTTTCTGGCGGTGGTACGCCGGATGGTAAAGTTGGATTCTTTTACCGCAGGGGCAGCCCGTTTTCTTTCCGGTATCACAGGAGCCGTATCATTCTGGACAGGTCTTGTCGGAGGGGGAGCAGCAGGTGTAGTAGTTGTCTTTTGTCTTTCATCTGGTTTGTCTGGGGAAGCCGGAGGGTCTATCTGGCGTTCTGTCCTTACAGGCGGCGTCTGTTCATGGTGGATGGAAGCCGCTTTTACCACCGGAACCGAAGACCGTTCTGCCACAGTTCCCCCATAAGAAACCTGTCCCCGTTCCCTGATGGATGGGGAAGTTGGCTGTATAGCTGGCTTTCCTGTATGAGAGGTATCTGCATGATGTCGGAAATCTTCCGGCTGCTTTGCAGTAACAGGGCGTTCATGGACAGGAGCCGCCCCTTTGGGTACTTCGGAAGCTGTCTTTTGCGGCTGTTTTGCCTGTTCCAGTTCCGCCATGCGTTCTGCAATGGTCTGTCTGCGGCTTTCTGCCTGTGCGTTCCGCTGTTCGGTTCTGGCAGTTCGGGTCTGGGTCACGCTGGAAGTAAAATCCCGTACTCCCTCTGATACCTGTGTTTTCCTGTGGTAAAGAGCGTACTTTGCATTGACAGGCAAATCCTTTGCCTGCTCCCGAAGCTGTCCGGCAGTATCGGCTATCTTATCTTTGGTATCTGCCACCGCACCTACCGCAGAACCAGCCCGTTTCCATGCGGATTCCTTTTCCGGTGCTGCCTGCCCATCTGGTCTGCTGTGGTCTGCCTGTGTCCGTTTGGAAGAACCGGAGCTGGAAGCAGTTCTCTGGTCTGAGCCAGCCTGTTTTCCTGCGTGGTAGGCAGCCGTACCAGCCCCAAGAGCCGCCACAGAACGTCCTAACTTATGCTGTAAACGGTGCATATGGGCGTGCATGAGCATACGGGGTCTTCGCATGATACGGCTCCCCATGCTTTGGGAATCCCCACTTTGTAAGGAGAACATCCCCATCAAATCCCCCAGCTTGAAATAAATTCCGGCAAAGGTCACTATCTGCAAGAACGCCGTTAGGAAGAACGGATATTCCCCAGACAGGTTGTAGAGCATGGTGGAAATGCTGAACGCTACCGTGATAATCAGGGTGATTCCGGCTCTGGTAAGGATGGTATTGAACAGTTTTGTAATGGCACGTTTGGACATCCCCTCAAAAGAGGGAACCATGCTGAGGAGGAAGCTCACAGGCAGGAACATGGCGTAGATGATAAAAAGCACCTGTGAAAAAATCATTATCCCCGTGAGTAGGAATACAAAAACGGAGATACCGATATTGAACATAAACAGGAAGAATACGGTTCCCAAGCGGTTGATGGTTTTTGTGATGGTAAGGTTGGTGTTTTCCCTGTCTTCGATTTCCTCCACCACGATTTCTTCCCTGTCCTGCCCGTTGTTTTCGTCTGGGCTGGTTGAGAGCAGGCGTTCCACGCGGTCAGCCCCAAGGTTTTCCACATCCGAGTTGCCGTATTGCAGCAGGAGCCACGGCTGCTTGACCTGTATGGAAAACAGGCTGTCCCGTATCAAATCTACGCTGTCTTTTCCTTGACTTTCCGAGTTCGGCAGCACAATCTTTGTGCCAAGGGTCAGGCTGGCATTGCTGATGTCTGCGGAAAATTCATTGATTTTCCCGATATAATCAGGAGCATAAGCGATAAAGGCAGCGGACAGCACGAACACCACCACGAAATTCACAACGGCATGGATGGCTTTTGTGGTTTCCCGTTTGATAAGCCCTGTGTAGGCAACGTAAATCCCCACCACCAGAATGAGAATCAGCAGGAACCCGATATAAAATCCCTCCGAGGACAAGCCGCCTGTGGTAACGCCTGCAAGGGTCTGCATATTTTTCCCAATGGAATCCGCCGTAGAGGAAATGAAGTCCAGCGAGTAGGCTTCCTGAATCAGATACCCCGTGGCGTTGGAAAGGTACAGGCTGATTGTCCAGATAAAATTTGTGATGGCATACAGCCCGTACATCACCTGTTTTCCGATACCGTCCAGCCAGTTCCACGGGAGCCAGTCCCATCCGCTGTCCACATAAAAATCAAGCTGGTAGTTGTCCAGAGGATATTTGCTGTATTCGTTGGCAGCGTCCACCGTATCATCCACCAGTCCGGCAGCATGGGCGGCTGTGCCGAAGACTGCCAGCAGCAGGAGGATGAGCAGGAGTGCCAGAAGCACCCTGCCAATCACTTTTCCTGCCATCTTCCAAGACAATCTCTTTTTTGCGTGATGGGGAACAGGGAGTTGCTGCCCGTTGGAAGTTCTATGTATCACCATCATTCCACCTCTTTTCTCACGGGCGGTCTGGTATCAAAGGCATGGAACAGGTCTTCAAAGATAGGATGGAACTGTATCACTCCTACACGCCCGTACAAATCACTGATAAGGCACTGTCCGTTTTCCAAGTCACGGAGCCGCTTCTGGTTGTTTTCATCTTCGGAATCTACCCCGAAAAAGGCGAGGGTCTTCTTGATTTCGTTGATGTCCGTGGAACGGAACGCAAACTTCAAGCCCAGATTGTTTTTCAGCTTTTCATCCAGCAAATCGTCCGTGTTCTGGGTGACAAAGTAAACGCCTGCGTTCATGGCACGTCCGGCACGAACCAGCTTCATAGAGAGGGTCTTGCCCTGTGCTACCTGTAAGAAGCTCCATGCTTCGTCCAAATCCACAATCTTAAACACGCTGCGGTCGGTGTGGATGAAGTCGAGGGCAAAGGTGCTGATTACAATGAGCATTGCCACGGAAAGCAGCTCCATTGTGGTGTATTCTTCAAATGAGGTTTCCTTATCCGGCAGCACCAAATCCGCTACCTGAATGATATTGAGCTGCTTTTCAAGGCTGATGGACTGTGTGACATCCCCATCCGAAAAGAGCAGGTGTGCAAAGTCATAGTCCGTAAAGGATTCGATATGGTCGGCTATGCTGGTGCTGATGGTGGTTCCCTCCGCCCGAAGTTCCTCAATCACTTTGAAAAGTCCCCGTTCCTCACTGTTTGTCACCGCACGAATGGCTTTCCGAAGAACAGGGAACTTTTCCCCGTCACGGCTGGAAATGCCCGTTAAAAAGGTCAGGATGTCGATTGCCAGTGATTCGGAATCCTTTGGGTTCTCCATAATCACATACGGGTCGAGTAAGCCCCTGTTCTGTTCCTCCGAAGTCAGGTTTACGATATTGATTTCATGGGCGATTTCCGGCAGGGTTTCTTTCCAGCGTCCCCGTTCCGCTTTCGGGTCAACAATGAGTGCCTGTGCCCCAAACAATACGGAATAATAGACTATCATGTTGTTGCTGAATGATTTTCCGCCGCCGAGGGAGCCGACAAAAGCGGCAGCAAGGGCGTTGGTGACGGAGCCTTTTACCCCTTGACTGGCAAGGGCAGGCTTTAAGTACACATTTCTTCCTGTATCAAGGCTGTACCCAATATAAATACCCTCCGGTTCCCCCAACATCTGGGTTGCCCCAAATCCAAGACCAGCGAGGAAGTCGCTGGTGACATACTGGATGTAATCGTTCAGATACCGTTTGCTGGCAGGGAGAAATTCCCCATGCAGCCCCAGCATATCCCCAAAGGGGCGAACCAGCTTCACGTTCAAATCATCATAAAAATCTTTCACCTCATTGCAGCGGCGTTTCAGTTCCTCCAAGTCGGGAGCCGTCACACGCACTACATAGGACAGTTTGTACATGGATTCCTTGCTCTGGTCTAAGGTGGATTCCAGTTCATTTACGCTGTCTAAAGCGTCCACCACGTTTGTACTGGTTTCACTGTCATTCTGCCATGCGTGGTTGTCCAAATCTTTCAGCTCTTTTTTCTTGTTCCGTACCGTGGAGAGGGCTTTCCGGTTTGTGACAATCTCCACATTCATAGAGGTATCAATGGGAAAGGTAAATTGCTGCTGCTGATAGTAAAAGATTTCCGAGGATGGAAAGTCCAGTTCCCCCACAATGCTGTTGATGGTAAAGTAGGCGGCATAAACTGTCCCGTCTTCCTGTTCGATTTTCAGATACCGCTGGTTTTCCTCTATCAGACAACGGGTGGGTTTGATGAGGTCATAGTATTTCACCAGCGTTTCCTCCTGAAACCGCTTCTTCGGAAGGTAATACTCATAATCTTCGTAGGCGGTTCCGGTCTGCCCGTATAAATGCTCAATCAGATAGCCAAAATCGTCCTTATCAAGCCGCCGGACTTTAAAGCGGCGTGAGATTTTATTTTCCAGCAGTTTTTCCATCTTCTGAAACCGCCAGATTTCCTCATTGCTCATGGAAACAAAATCCCCCATGAGCTTGTGGTTGACTTCATGGAGGAAGTCGGAAACAGCGGTCTTTGCTTCCCTGCGAAACTGCTTCATGGTGACTTCCTGCTCATTGACAAGCAGCTTAAAGCCGATAAAAAAACGGTAGTCCACCTGATTTTCCCCTATCATGGAAATGAGGGCTTCGGTCTGTGCGTCAATCTTTGCACAGGCAACGTCCTTTAGCTTGCCTGTCACTTCCTGTTTGGAGCGTTCCTGTGCCGCCCGTATGCTGGATTCCGTGCTGATTTGCAGGGCGTGAATCTTCCCGTCCCTGTTCTGGGCGATAAGCTGCCGGAATGAATCGTGTACCTGATACTTCTGTTCAGGGCTTAAAAAGGAATAGTTGTAGGGAAGCAGTTCATAGTAAGCGAAGCACTCCCCGTCATGGTTGAACACAAGGTTATTTTCGATATACTTAATCGGATATGCCATAAATATCACTCCTTACTGCCGTGATGGGCTGTGCCGGATATTCCTTTTCCAGCTTCACGGGCTTTCCTGCATAGGTCAGTTTCGGGCGTACCAGATATGCCAGTACGGATTTCAGGAAGCCATAAGGCTTTTTCCCGTCAAAGGTTTTCTGGCACATGAACCAAGTGAGGGCAGAGGGTACGCCGAAGTATTTCAAAAATGCCCCGTCAATGAACGAAAGGGGAGGGAGGTTCCCTAAGAGTATCACTGCAAACACCGATACCACGAACCACGCCATCTGCGTAAATGTGATGGGGAATGGCAGCTTAAAATCATTGATGGAATAGAGTACCTTTTCCACCGACCAGATACTGGTATAGCTTCGTATTTTCTTCATGTTGTCCGTCCTTTCTAAAAGATGGGGGCAGCAAACGAGCTGCCCCTGAATCAAAAAATCCGCCTGTATTTCCTGAAAGAGATACAGACGGGTCTACCGTAAGATTTCATATACGCCGTGGTTTGTGACAACAAAGGTTCCCTCCAATTCCATGTCACGCCCATAGGCGGCGTAGTCGATATAGTTTTGTAAGTGTGCCGGAAGTTCGCCAAGCTGTCCGCTTTCTTCCAGATAGCAGCGAGCCACATCCGCCATATCATCACAGCCGGAATGGCAGATAATATCGTCTTCATGCTCACAGAGTTCTTCGATACTGCCAAAGTAGGATTGCAGCTCTGATAGTTCCTCCTGAATGTACTCCGGTAAGTCCTCCACCATTTCACACAGGCGGTTGACTTCTTCAATGGGGGTATATTCGTCAATCTCAAAGGGCAGCTCATAATCATGGATGGCGTATTCCTCATATTCATCATTCAAACCGATACGTTCCTTGACTTCCTCAAAGTCCACAGGCGGCGTGAACCATGCCCCGACCAGTTCGCCCTCATTGTATTTTCCTAAGTTGGCAATGTAAATCCGCATTTCCTCCAAGTTCTTCTACCTCCTTTTAGCGGTAATAAAAGATACCATTGTCCGTAAACAGGTAGTTTTCGCTGGTTTCCAGTTCCCGACCAATGGCAGCGTAGTCGATATGGTTCAACAGGTCTGGATGTACTTCTCCAAATAGCTGTACCTCCTGCACCAGATAACGGGCGAGGGATTCCCCGTCCTGCACCGGATAGCAGCGTATCTGGTCTTTGTGGTCGATAAATTCCGTAAAGCTGGGAAACCACCGCTTTTGTACCACATCCATTTCATAATAGAGGGGCGTTCCCTGCATTTCCTGTACCATCCGGCAAAGGGCGTTGATTTCCCAGAGCCTTGTGTTGCCCTCCAATGGAAAGGGCAGCTCATAGTCTTCAATTTCGATTTCTTCCTCACTCTGAACCCCAAGACGTTCCCTGATTTCTTCAAAATCCACAGGGCAGGAAAACCATGCCCCAGGATATTCCTCAAAATCTTCATGGTAAAACCGTGTGGTGTTCAGGATGTAGATTCTCATTTCCTCAATCAGTATCACGTCCTTTCTTAGAACAAAAAATGGCAACTAACTTTGTTTGTCAGTTGCCATTTTTCTAATAAAATATTCGCTTTAATTCTTCATCACTATTGATTTTTTTAATTACCCAAGGTTGTAAAAAATAATTGATTTGTGGGTCTAACATACTTACTAAATGAGTTTGTCCGGCAGGGGTTAATATTTGTAAATGTTGAAGTTCTATTACTAATCCATTGTTCATGGGTAATGGCAGGGTGTGAGTTGGTTCACGTAAAAACTCCCGAATGATTGTCACCTGTTCTGGTGTCATATTTTTCAAATATTTAATCTGAGCAGTTCCTAATCTCTTAGAAGCATACTTGTCATAAAAGAAATGAAAAATTTTAGATAGTAATAAAACGATTAGTAAAGCTGTGGAAATCACAAAAACAATGCCTATTGTAAAACCATATTTTTCTCGAAAATTTATAATATAAAACTTTTGGGCTAACTTTTGAGGCAATAATAATAATGTACCACTGGCAATAGATAAAGCTCCTAAAATGTTCGGTGGTAATTTCAAAAAATCAATAAAATCCTTCATACATTTCCTCCACTTTCAATTACTATTAAAGAAATTATACCACCATTCTTAGTTTATCTCAATTATCATACACTATCATATTACATCTTCTTTCTTTTGGGGAGTTACGCTCCCCAAGCCCCTAGTGGACTTCCGCCATGAAGCAATCAGAGCTTGCTCCATAACGGAAGTGTAAAATGGGTTTCCTATGCACCGATAATCTTATTGAACAGTTCCAGTAAGATGTCCTTTACACCGTCCGCATTGAAGACCAGACCGACCGCTACGAGGGAAACTACTAAAAAGCCGATAAGTTTGGAAAATTCCCTCTTAAATCCGAGGTACAGTCCAATCACCACGATTGCCAGCAGCACAAGGGACTGGGCGTTGGATAAAAACCAGTTGTAAAGATTCTGTCCGAAATTCATAAAAGCTCCTTTCTTTCCTGTAAGATTTCTTAGGTTCTAAAATTGCCGCCGTTAAAGCACCACCTCCTTTGCAGCGGCGGCTTGCTGCTTCAGGATTTTTTCATGCTTCTCCGTCAGCCTTGCATGGGTGATGATGTCATGGACAATCTGGGTGTGGTTCATCTTATCCAGACGGAGAGCCAGCTTTAACGTGGGGGCTACCTGATGGGAGAGCCAGTGCAGGGTGCGTTCAAAGGAATAGGGTTCCGGTTTGGTTGTCAGTTTCAGGCTTCCCCTGTGTTCCCCCATAAACCACGCCCATTCCTTATTGATACGCCAGTCAGAACGGGGCTTCGTATCGTCCCTGTCCACGAACCGGACATAGCGGTTGATGATTTGAAACGCTGTCCGTTCTGGATTGTCATGTTCTAACAGGTCACGGATGGCGTAAAAGGCACGCTCATTTTTCAGCCGGATTTCAAAGCGGTTCTTTACCTCTGCGTCCGCAATGGGAATATCGTGCTTTTTGTACTGCTCATAGTCTTTTTCATAAATGCAGAAGTACACCTCACTTTGGAGGGAGCCGATATACAGGGTGTTCCCCATACATTCTTTTTCCCCACTCCGTACCAGTTCACCGCTGCGGTAGCTTTTGAAGCTGCGGAAGACCGAGATACATTCCTCATTCCGGCACTTCTCTGTCAGATGGGGAATGTTCAGGATTCCTGTTTTGTCATTGATGGCAAGGTCAAGCCGCTTCATCACGCCGTCCTCCATGAGAACGTCCATAAAAAACTCATACCAGCTCCGTTCCTGTGCCAGCAGATAGCTTTCAAACTGGCGGCAGCCACGCCCTTTCAGTTCCAGCAGCACCCCTTTTTCCAGCTCCGGCGATACTAGAACGAAAATATCCCCCAGATAGTAATGCTCTGTGTAAGAGTAGAAGCCGTAGTCTTCATGGATAAAGTAGGGGAGTTTTAACCGCAGCACGTCTTCCACGATATGCTTCACATCCGTAGTAGGAAAGCGAATCCGAACATAGTCAAAGAGCATTTCAAGGGGATTGTCTGGATTGAAGCGTTCCAGAGCTTCTGAGATGGCTTCCTGTAATGCTTCGGATGGGTGAGCCTTGCTCGTTTCAATATCGCTCAGGTACGGACGGGTGATTCCGGCAGCTAACGCAAGTTTCTGTTGTGAGATGCCGTAAACTTCCCGTTTTTCTTTGATGTCCTGTACCCATGTTTCTTCATTCAGTGAAAATCCCTCCTGTCTAAAAAAGCGTATGTCAACTTTCAGAGTCTTGTTGACATACGCCGGATATGGGAGAATCCCTTGTGTATCGTGGGATTCTGCCCTGTTGTTTGATTGTTGCCTGTCGATTTGTACCCCTCTGTTAGATACGAGGGGTTCATGCTGGCGTGCCTTGCGGCACACCAGCCACAGCAGGTCAGTCCGTTTCTGCGGCTTTCGCTTCGCACGCCGCCTGCACTTCCTGCCTGCTGTCTATCAGTTTTTTTATTTCTTTGAGGAAATCGTGTCCTTTTGGCACAAGGGGCGTGTAAAATTCCGAGATAACGCTGGTTCCCACATCCACATAGCCACGCCCTTTTATCTGCTTTAGGAAGAACTCCTTTGTGGTTTCCCCGAACATCATCCCATAGCCCATTTCCGACATCCGCCCCAGAGCCACACGGAAATTAAACTGGTCACGGATTCCGTCCCCCAGATACTTTGCGTCTGGACGCTGGCAGGCGAGAATCAGGAAGAAGCCAGCCTGCCGCCCAAGCATAACGATTTGTTTTAATTTGTTGAGGACAGCGGCATTTTCCTTTGTGCCGAGCATTTCCATAAATGCCACATATTCATCAAAGATAAGGAAATTTGCAGGAAGCCCCAGATAAGCGTAATTTTCCCCTGTCCGGTAATTCTCCATGAGCTTCATGTCTTCGCTGCGTTTCATCATTTCTTCATAGAAACGGTCAATGCAGTCGAGCATATCTTCCTTTTTGTAGTACACATCCGGCATAACCGCCTGTAAATCCGCAAGGTCGGCGTTCTTTGGGTCTAACACGAACAGGACGGCGTTGGTGCGGAGCAGGGCTTCAATGAGGGTCAGGATGAAGTAGGTCTTTCCGCCGCCGGTTCCTCCGGCAATGAGCATATGGGGGAGCTTGTCATACTCCCACCAGACATTTTCCATGAGCCGGAGCCTGCCGTCCTTTGCCTGTACATCCTCAATGGAGATACGGTTCGCAATGGTATCATAGAGCAGGGTGTACTCCACATAGGAATCCTTTAATTCCTTATCCGTCAGCTCACAGTACAAGCCGCTTTCCAGCTTTCTCTCCAAGTTTAAGAGCTGTTCCTGATATTTCCCCAAGGTGATTTCCACACGGATATGGAGCAAGCCTTGTTTCATCCGGTAGTAGATTTTGGGAAAGTAAGTGATGGTTTCTTTGGAACGGCTGGAAGACAAGTCCTTGAAAAAAGCGTCCTCCTTTCTCTGCTCCGATTCATACCACTTGTTTTCCAACACCATCCTTGCCAGCTTTTGGCGGTGGATGAGCTGCTTTACTTCATCCCTGCGGTATCGCCAGAACAGAAGAACTGCTGTAAGGCACACCAGCCCTGCCACGCCCATGCTAAATAGCAGATAAGGGATATTTACATCCTGTACTATCTGGGAGAGGGACACTTCCTGCCAGTTGGTTCCGGCAATCTGCCCGATATGAAACAGCAGGACAACCAGCAGGAAGACAGGGAGCAGAGAAGCAAGGGCAGTATAGAATACAAGGTCTTTATCCGTGGGACGGATACGTTTTCCACGGGGGAAAAGCTGCTTCATAGGAACAATCCTCCTTTCGTTTTTTTATGTTCCTGTTATTTTGCAGGGGGAACGTCTTTCTTTGGTGGCTGCGGATTCATGGCAGCCCCTTTTTTCAGAACAATATCCTCCGCCTTGATGTACCAGTCTACCTCTGCTCCCTGAAAGGTAGCCGTTGCCACGGTATCTGCCACAGGATTGATAAGTTCCACCTCTGCATTGTAATCGAACTCCTTTAATGGCACGCTGGCAGGGATGGAAACCTGAATCATACGCCCCTGTCCTCTGGATTTTAAGTCATAGGTACGCTCCTTGATTTCTTCTGATACCGAGCCGTCTTCATTCTGGAGGTGAACCTCACGGCGGAGGGCAGAAAATTTCAATGCCCCGAAAGTTGCTTCCTTGTCAATCACGATTCCGTTTGCTAATCTCATAGTCTGATGTCCTCCTTTTCCTTATGCTTTTACCATATCGTCAGCGTGCAAAATGTAGTTGGTAAAGCCCCTTGTGCCGATTTTATAGCCCTCTGCGGTGATACGTGGATTGACGAGCTTCACACGTTCCTCAAAGTCAAAATGTTTTTCTCCGGCTTCGGCAGGGAGGATAACCACAATATCATCCGCCCTCTGTACGTCTGAATAAAGATTGAAGCTGCGGGAGAGTACCGTCATGCGTCCATTGATTCTTCTCTGTTCTGTCTTGTCTTCTCCGGCAAACTCCAAGTTGCCGAATGTCTTTTCCATGTTGGGGATAACGAATTTTAATTCCATATAGATATACCTGTCCTTTCTGAATGTTGTGTTTGATGGTTAGTTTTAGGTTCCGGTTTGAAAGTCGGAGGTGAACGCTCCGGCGGTGGTGATTTCTTCGTGGTATCACATCCTTTCTGGGACTATTGAAGAAATTACAGGGTTGTGATATTATCTAGGTGTTAAAAATTAAATCGTCATGGTTAGGATTGTTAGCTTGTGTTTTTTCATGTAGCTCTGTCATGTACTCCCAACAACTTAAAAGTAGATTTCAGTGGAGATTTATAATATCAGGAGGTACGCTTATGACAATAATAACAACTGTAAAAAGCATTATGGTGGGCGACGGAATTTCTGGGAATTTTTGCTAAAGTGTGCAGGGGCAATGGAAAAAATTACGGCTGGCATGACATGAAGAATCCGGGAGGGTCAAATCTCCAATTCCCATCGGGGCTGTTTTCAGCCCCATTTAATTTTGAAACAAAAAATAGACGCCCATTGTTGAACGTCTATTTTGGGATGATATTGAGGTTTGCTGGTCTATCTTATAAAATCTGAATGTACTTCGATTGCATTTTTATTGCATTTTTAATTTGTTTTCATATAGATTTTAGTGGTTGATAGTTCCTGAAAATGCCTTAAAATCAATGATTTTCACTTATATGGCATACTGTCTGTCTGGAGTTTGAATAGTTAAAAATTATCACAGGGCAAAGGCTTTTATCCAGTTTCAGGGTAAAAGTATCATCCTGTGAAAAAATGAAAAATAAGTTAGATTAAAGAATGACCTTGATGGTCTGGAATATCCAGACTGTCAGGGTCTTTTTTCTTATCTGGCAGCAGTTTTCTAGGATTTGAAAAGTGGAGAAAAGCCTTATTTTAAGGGATTTTAGAGGTCTGGAAAGTGACATGAAATTTTAATTTTATGAGGACATCTAAAAACGGAAGCAATAAGAATATAAAAGAAAGTCTGGATACAATTTCTGTTATTTTGGGAAGAAAAGTTTAATGATTTAACTACTCTGAAGGATAAAAACTTTGCCCCGAAACAGAATGAAAGAGATTGCCCTTTGACACAGAGTATTGTAAGCGTCCAATAAGAGGGTGTATCGAAATTTCTGGCTGTTGCATGTAAACTATTGATTAGAGTTTTGGGAGTTGACTCTAAAAACTCTAAATCTAATCTAAGGAGCAGGCTTATGAATCTTTCTTCTTTGACTCCAGACAAACAGGTGAAACTTCAATACTGGCTGGATGTAATACGGCAATGCAGGGCCTCAGGACTGACAAATCAGATCTGGTGTGAACAACACGATATCTCTTTGAAAAGTTATTATTACTGGCTTTCCAAAATTCGAAAGCTTGCCCTGGAAGAAGTGCCCCGTAAGAAAAACGGCATCCACATGTGTACAGACCAACAGTCAACTGCTTTAACGGAATCCCCGGCTGAGTTTGCGGAGCTTTCACTTCCGGACAGAAACATTTCCCGTTCCACTCCTGCAGCCATACTTCATATCGGATCCATAACAGTGGAACTTTATGAAGGCACATCTGCCCAGATGCTGGAAAACATTCTGAAAGCCGTGCAGTCATGTTAGGAGATCTTTCCCATGTGGAGAAAATCTATATCCGATGCGGCTACACCGATATGAGGAAGCAGCTCAATGGCTTGCTGGATATCATCCAGTACAACTTCAAACTGGATCCTTACAGCAATTCCTTATTCCTGTTCTGTGGAAAGAGGGCTGACCGGATCAAAGCAGTCCATTACGAGGAAGACGGTTTCTGCCTTTTATACAAACGGTACGAAAACGGACGTCTCCAATGGCCGCGGACCGGCGAAGAAGCAAAACAGATTTCTGATCAGCAGCTGCGCTGGCTTCTGGAAGGTTTGAACCCGGAGCAGCCAAAGGCGGTTCAGAAATGGCTCCCGCATAAGTCTGAAAATACTGAAAATCCTTAGAAATGCTGGGAAATCTGACGATTCTATGTTATAATAATCCTATCGAAACGAAAGGGTTTTCAGGTTATGTCAGCTACGGAACAGGAGTATAAAAATCATATCAAAGAACTGGAACAGCAGGTCCGGCTCCTGAAAGAGCAGGTTGATTTCCTGACCCGTAAACTTTATGGAACAAAATCCGAGAAGACATCTACTCTCGAAATCGAGGGGCAGATGTCTCTTTTTAATGAAATCGAAACCTGTGCGGATCCTGATGCACACGAACTGGAGCTTGTTGAGATAGAGAAGCACCTACGTAAAAGGAAGTACACCGGTCAGCGGGAAGAACTGGTAAAAAATCTCCCTCACAGCAAAGTACTCCATACCATAGATGAAAGGGAACAGATATGCGATAACTGCGGGAGTACGATGGTGAAAGTAGGGGAAGAATTCGTCCGCACAGAAGTACAGTTTATCCCTGCAAAACTCAAGGTGATTGACCATTACCGGGAAACGTATGAATGCAGGTCATGCCGGAAAAACGGAACTCTTTATATGGAGAAGGCTCCGGTGCCATATCCTCCCGTCCTGCATTCTCTGGCATCTGCATCTACCATCACCTGGCTCATCCACCAGAAGTTTGAATTAAGCATCCCGCTGTACAGACAGGAAAAAGAATGGGAGGCTTTGGGATTACGTTTAAGCAGAGCGACTATGTCAAACTGGCTTCTGGTTGTCTATCGGGACTGGCTTATACACATCGTCCACCGTCTGAAGCTGGAACTTCTGAAACAGAGATACCTTCATATCGATGAAACACATGTACAGGTGCTGAAAGAACCGGGACGGAAAAATACGTCCGATTCCTATATGTGGGTTTACTGCAGCATCAGAGATGCCGTAAATCCCATCCGCTACTTCGAGTACCAGCCGGGACGAAGCGGGAAATATCCGGAAGCGTTTCTGAGGGAATATGAAGGTTATATCCATACAGACGCTTACTCCGGATACAATGCAGTTTCAGGAGTAAAAAGATGTCTTTGCTATACGCATCTGCGCCGGGCTTTCGTGGATGCGCTCCCAAAAGACATCCATAATTCGGAAGCATCAAAAGCAGCGGAAGCAATCCTCCGTCTGAATCAACTCTTTAACATAGAGTCAGAGTTGGAGGCGCTCCCTCCTGATCAGAAGAAAAAAGAACGTCTTATCCGCGAGAAACCGCTTCTCGAGGCTTTTTGGTCATGGGCAGAAAAAAGTGCCATCGGAGAGCTGCCGAAATCCAAACTTTCAAAAGCTTTTCATTACGCCTTAAATAACCGCGAAGGTTTTTGGAATTATCTGGAAGACGGGAATTGTTCCATCAGTAATTCGCTTGCGGAAAACTGTATCCGTCCCTTTGTGATCGGCAGAAAGAACTGGCTGTTCTCCGGCAGTCCGAAAGGGGCGGAAGCCAGTGCAGGAATCTATACACTGGTAGAGACAGCGAAAGCGAATGGGCTTGCCCCGATGAAATATATAAAATATATCCTGTCCGACATGCCGGGGAGTGCTTTTCTTGAACATCCTGAATATCTGGATGATTATTTGCCTTGGAATCCTCTTGTAAAAGAATTCTGTCGATAACCGTTGACCTTTTAGTATAAAAGGCTGACGGTTATTTTTCTATACACTGTTTTATTTGACGCTTACAGAGTATTTGCTATTATCCGTTTTTGGGAAAATCATAAATCAAATAAAAACCTCTGAAAACCCAGTAAAATCAATACTTTTAAGCAATTTCTCATTTCCCCAGAAAGAATGTTTTTGGGAAGAAAAATCCCTAGAAATACGTTTTTGGGAGATTTAATCTGTTTTTGGGAACATTTTTGGGAAGATATTCCCCCCATTTTGGGAAAATCAATCCTCATTCTGGGAAAGAAATTATTTCTGGAAATTGCACAATATCAGGAGGTGCTACTATGTGTAAGAAAGGTTACAAAGGAAGATGTGAGAAAAAGGATTTAAGCAAGAGTCAGGAAGTATGCAGAACATACGATGCAATACAATCCACCTATGCAGATATTCTTCAGAATGACAACAGTATACAGGAAATCAGATGCAATGTGTTGTTAGACGGTTTAGCGGAGGGAGCTTATACCTCAGACTTTGTTTGTGTCAAAGCAGATGGAGATTTGATGGTCAGGGAATGTATTTTTAGAAAATTCCTTACAAAACCTATGACAGTAAAGCTTCTGGATGCTTCAAGAGACTACTGGTTAAAACGTGGTGTGTCAGATTGGGGGATAGTCATTGATGAAGAATAATACTTTGCAGAGAAATAATACCTTACAGAATAATTCTTTTCCAAACAATCAGCTATTATGTAACTGGTTGGAAAGGGAAAGGAATGGATACCAGGGTTTCACTGAAGCAGGCATTAAAAAGCCTGGGATTTCAAGGTGGGAACAAACACGATACAGAGTTGAATCAGTGGATTAACCATGAAAAAGAATTGCTTGCAGAGATTGCCCGGCAGCATGGAATTGAATGGGAGCAGAAAGGGACACATGAGGAACATCTAGATGTTTATAATTTTAAGAAGAAAGAGCGTAAAAAGGAAGTACAGGCACTGGAACAGGAGAAAGAATATCTCACTGCTGAGAATGGAGGACTGATTGCACAGATTGCGGAAGTAAGAGCTGATATCCAGCTTTTAAAAGATGATAAGGAGCAGGCAGTTAAAGATAAAGAGGAAGCTGAGAAGCGTGCGGAAAAAGTCGAGAAAGATCTGCACAGCCTGGAAGAACGCAGAGAACGATTGCAGCCTGTTATGGATAATGTCAGTGCGGAAATAAAGGAATATGGGACTGTGAAAACTTTACTTCCGGAAGCTGGTACATTAGAACGTGCTACAACTTACCGGGATAAAAAGATAAAACCACTGTTTATCCAGATGAAAAATAAAATTGCTGCAATGGCTGCCCAGGTCAAAGAACTTACCAAAGAAGTAGAAAAATGGAAACACAAATATCAGGAAACAAAGCAGGCATATAACCGAGTACAGAGAGAGCTAGATACAGCATGTGAAGAAAAACAGCAGTTATCTGAGGAAAAGCAACAATTGCAGGATGTTTCCGACAGATATGACCGGGTAGTGCGTGTTCTTGGGGAAAATGTTGTAGAGGATGCGGTACAGCAAGATATACAGGAGCAGAAAGTATTAGAAGAAAAAAGACAAATGGAGCAAATGCCTCAAGGAAGTATTCACGAAAGACTGGCCTGGGGTGCCCGAAAGAGTGAGATGGAGAATCAACAGCGTAAGAAAAATAAAACAAAAAACAGAGGAATGGAGAGATAAGACAATGAAAAAGCACATTTATGATGAAAGTAATGGATTAAGCTATACACTGCATGGAGACTATTACCTGCCGGATTTGGCAGTGAATGAGGAAGAACCGACATATGGTAAATATGGAATGCTGCGGAAGCAGTTCCTGAAAGAGCATAGACCGGCACGATATCAGTATTTATTGATGACGGGGGAATTGACAGCACATTTAAATCGAGTTGATCAGGAAGCTAGGGAACAGGTAGAAAGCCTAATGAAGCAGATGGCAGAAAAACAGGGTGTGACAGAACAAGTGAAAATACAGGATCAGATGAAATGGGTTGGTTTAATGAATGGCATCAAAGCCTGTGCGGAAGAAATTGTGTTGAAAGAGAGGGTATATATGTGAGTCGAAAGGCTGCTCTTTACAAAGATGAAAATAAAAATTGCTGAAAAGGCATGAGTGTTGTAGTGTAAAACTCTTTTGACATTGTGTTTTCCGTTAAGTAAAATATCTTTGATAGACAGATAATGAAAAAATGATTATTCTTGGCTCAGATCAAGAGAACAAATTACTTGCGAAGGGAGGAAATTATATGGAGCTGAGTATACAGATAAAAAAATACCGAACAGAGCTTCATCTATCACAGGAGGAATTGGCAGAAAAGGTATATGTAACAAGACAGACAATTTCTAATTGGGAAAACGAAAAGAGTTATCCTGATATTCATAGCTTGTTACTTCTTAGTTTATTGTTTAATGTATCTCTCGATCAATTAATTAAAGGAGATATAGAGAAAATGAAAGAAATTATTAGCGAGCAAGAAATTAAAAAGTTTAATTATTATGGTTCCATCTATACAGTTCATTTGGCCGTGTTGATTATATCGGCAGTACCTTTGTTTATGTGGCTCGGAAGGTATGCGTATATTCCGTTTGGGATTTTATTTATTATTACACAGTACTGGGCGTTAAAGGTTGAAAAACTAAAAAAGAAAAATGATATACAAACCTATAAGGAAATTGTTGCATTTACGGAGGGAAAAAAATTGGATGAACTTCATAAGGCAGTTGAAGTGGGAAAACGTCCTTATCAAAATATATTAAAGGTTATTATCAGTGCGGGTGTTACAGCGATGATTTGCTTCTTAATTGGAGTACTGATGCACTTATTCTTGAATTAATTAAATTTAAGGATATTTTGATTTGTAGAACTATAAAATAGAGCATTTTCTCGCGGATTTTAACCGGTAGTTAAGAAATCGAAGCCATAATTAAACGAAGGCTCAATTGTAAACACATATTAGAAATACTATAATGAGAATATAAACAGGAGGTAGGAACAATGCAAATTGGTGAGAAGATAAAAAACTATCGGAAAACTGCGGGATTAACACAAGAACAGGTGGCGGATTATTTGGACGTTTCTACTCCTGCGGTAAATAAATGGGAAAAAGGAAACACATATCCAGATATATCATTACTTCCGGCAATTGCTCGATTATTAAAAATTGATATGAATGAACTATTTTCATTTCGTGAAGAATTGACAGAAAAAGAGATTGGACAATTTGTGAATGAGCTTTCGGAAGTTTCATTGGATAGCTTTATAAAAGCTTTTGAGATGGGAAAAAATAAAATAAAGGAATATCCTCATTGTGATTCGTTGATTTATTCAATTGCTACTGTTCTAAATGCGGCGCTAACTTTATCCGATGTCGATGATGAGAAAAAGTTGGAATGCAATAATGTGATTGTTGAATGGCTGGAACGAACTGCTGAAAGTCCGAATGAAAAGGTAAGGATTTCCAGTATTTTTATGCTTGCGGCCAAATATATACAAATGGAAAAATATAAAGAAGCAAATATCTTTTTGGATAAAATTCCAGATACTGTGATAGATGCCACAATTATGAAAACGAATGTATTAGCACACCAGGAAGGGACAGATGTTGCAGCGTTCTTTTTAGAGGGAAAACTGATGCAGACAGTTACGAATATACAAAACTATCTGTATAAGTTGATAGAAATGGAAGAAGAAACCGGAAATCATTGTAAAGCAGAGAAGATTGCCGAAATCACAGAACATATGGTATCGTTATTTGGTCTGTGGGATTACGGTAAAGTAGTACCATATCTATTGATTGCCGTGTATCGAAAGGATGTAGAAAAATGTATTCAGTTGATAAAAGAAGTGCTGATGGAGTCACAGAAGCCATGGAAGATGGTGGAATCACCTTTATATTACAGATATGCGGATACAGTACAGGGAAAGTCTTTTTCAGGCGTTGGAAATAATTTTGTTCGTGCATTAGCTACAGAAATTGAAAATAAAGAAGAGTATGAATTTTTGAAAGGAAATAAAGAATTGGAGGCGTTTTTTTCTCAATATTTGAAATAGATTGCGATAAAAATATATAGAAATGAT
The DNA here is from genome assembly GCF_001487165.1 of Blautia massiliensis (ex Durand et al. 2017). Lineage (GTDB taxonomy): Bacteria > Bacillota > Clostridia > Lachnospirales > Lachnospiraceae > Blautia_A > Blautia_A fusiformis. Next base: position 2,165,844 of record NZ_LN913006.1, on the reverse strand, counting down.
AAAATAAAAGCTGTAAAAATCTACGTTGAATTTTACAGCTTTTCGTGTATAATAAAAGTAGAAGAAACAATTTGAAATCAAAGGAAGGAGCTGAAAGAATATGGCAAATATTTTACCAGTATCTGATTTGAGAAATTATAATGAAGTCCTGAAAAATTGTCACAAAGGAGAACCGGTATATCTGACCAAAAATGGCAGAGGACGTTTCGTTGTCATGGATATTGAAGACTATGAGCGTGATCGTGCAGAGAAAAAGCTTCTGATGAAGCTGCAGGAAGCCGAAGAAGCAGTGAAAGACGGAGAAGGCTGGCTGGATCTGGATGAATTGAAAGCACTTGTGGGGGAATAAGATGTTAAAACTGCGGATCAATCCGATTGTTGCAAAGGATTTGAAAAATATTCGGGATTACATTGCTGAGGATAATGAAGAATATGCAGCAAAGACCATAAAGGAAATCTACGGTAAATTTGAAAACCTTCAGATGTTTCCTGGAATGGGGACGGATCTCTCCAAACGAGTCAGCTTTCGGACAGATTATAAATATGCGATATGGGAAGATTATGTGATTATCTATAAGGTCGGTAACGAATATGCAGAGATTTATCGTGTAGTTAATCGATATCAGGATATCACGAGAATCTTTGATTAAATAATTGAGAATGTCAACTAATGAAGAAATAGGAAAAGTGAAATGGAAAATTCATATATTGTATTGGGAAATGGTTTTTCCATTGATTTAGTTCAAAAAATGGAAAAAGCAGAGGAGATAGATCTGGCTAATTTATTTTCAAAAGGAGAACATGTTCTTTATCCAAAAACTAATACTAGAGGTTTTTTATCACGAAAATATACACCAGATTTATGGAATTTAGGTGCTAGAACATATATGTCATATGAAACGGCAACACAATTAGTAACAGATGTTATTACTTGTGCAAATGTATATAATTTGTCAGTGGAAAAAAGACCAAATGAAGAAAGAGACAGTTCTAATATTTATATTCACGCATATAGCGAATTGTCTTCTTATTTAAGATATTTATTTATATATTATGATTCGTTAGTGTCTGAAAAGGACCTAAAAAATATAATTGATGAAATTGAATTGATTCATTACATAAAGAATCGTGTGTCACGACAAAAGAAAGTATATATTATTACTTATAATTATGATGTGTTTTTAGAACGATTACTCAAGCTTGCGGATATTCCTTTTAGTATTTATGGATTTGATGATAGTAAAGCAGATGTGATTCTATTTAAACCACATGGTTCTATTAGTTTTTCTTTCAAAATCAAAATTCAAGAATATAGCCCATATAATATTAGAGATCTGATTGCTGAATCAATATCACAAAATTCTGCAGATTTTGAAATAAAGTATGACTTACAAGAAGATTATCCAATAGTAAATGCAATAATTCCTCCGGCAGGAGATGCAGAAAGATTTGGATTTGGATGGATAAAAGATATACGAAAGGGTATTGATGAAATAGTAAGTAAAAGTACTTCAAAAGATGAAATGATGATGTTCGGATTGTCTTATTGGCATGTGGATAGAAATGAACTTGATGAGATTTTACTTTCTTTAGACAACAAAATGGAAGTACGATTTGTTAATCCTAAGCCACCTACGGCGTTGGAGGCTGTATTAACCAGCCTATTTAAGAATTATATACACTTTAGTAACAGCAAGTTAATTGTGGAGGATATTGCAGATGGCGAGTAACAGATATTATAGAAAATCTACCTCTATTACAGTTTCTAATTTTTACGAACAGTATCAACTGGGAAAATATAGATTTGATCCACCATATCAGAGAGACATGAATGTTTGGGATATTGAACAAAAATCTTTTTTACTTGATACAATTTTTAAAAACTTTCCTATCCCCCCTATTTTTTTGGAGCAAAAAATAGATCCAGATACAGGAATAACCAATTACGATGTCATTGATGGAAAGCAAAGGTTATCTACGATTATAGGATTTATAAATAATGAGATACAATTACCGAGGGAATTTGGAAATGATATATATGGAAATAATATAATAAATGGTCTTTTATTTAATGAAATAAAGAAAATAGCAAAAGAAGATGATGAGATAAAGACTTTAGTTTCGGATTTTTGGGCTTATTCAATATCGGTAGAATATATAGAAAATCCGGACTATAAAATTGTAGATAGCATATTTGATCGGTTAAATAGAGAAGGAAGTAGATTAAATGCACAGGAATTAAGAAAAGCACAGTATTATGATACGTTGCTATATAATGATATTATTAGCTATAGAAATGATGAATACATGACAAAGTTAACGTATAAGCTAAATAAAAATAGAATGGAAGATGTAGGATTCATAACGGAGTTATATATAATGACTGTGAAAAATACGATTTTTGACGGTAATGAGAATGAAATAGATAAAGTGTTTGCAGATATTGTGGATAAGTATGATGAAGAATGTTCAATGTTTGTAAGGATGAAATTTGAAAAAATTTTAAATTTATTAAAAAAGTGGAACATAGACTATTCTGCATATAATATTGAGGGTGTTAGTCATTTATATGCATTATGGTACTTGGCATTGTATATAGATAATAATCAAATTGACGCAGATGACATATGTGACAAGATGAATATTTTTTACAGAAATTTACGAAGTGATAAAACGATACCACAAACAGTAATATATCAACAATCAATGCAATCTGCAAGTCGATCAAAGTCAGCACGTAAAAAAAGAATTAATGCTATATTAACATACTTGGAATATGAAAAATTATAAAGGAATTGATTGATAACAGAGATGTGATAACAATTTGATAACACTATTCAGTACAATCTATGGATTTAGGACAGTTGAACACATATAAAACTAAATAGAACCATAATGCCAATACTAAAAAGTATAGTGACAAGATTTTATTTGCGAATTCGAATAGTTGAAGTATTTTTTCGCACTGCCTTTTGACATTTTTTTCGTAACATCCCTTGTCAAAAACCACTGCATCCCATTTATCCAAACTTCTTCCGCCACGAGCAAAAAGAAGAAAAATAAACCCAAAAGAACTACCAAAAACCTTGTCTCAGGAGCAATCCTGGAACAGGGTTTTTTTAATGAAAAAAAGAGAAGAGAAACCCGAAAGAAACCTTAAAAAAGGCTTAACTAAGCCAAAAACCAGGCATCAAAGGTCTGTGAAAAAAAGAAAAAGAGATTTAAAAAGTGAACAGAAAAAAAGAGGGGCGCGGAAAGATTGTCCGAAAAAAGGATAAAAAAGGATAGTCTGTTGCAGCCGGATTATCTCGATATCTTATGGATAAAGCCTTCCCGGTTTTGACAAATGAAATTACGAAAAAAGTGTCAAAAGGGGTGCGAAAGGACATAGAGAAAAATAAAAAAGGCATTTTCGGGAGGCCTTTTTGGGAAGAAAGATTTTTGGGAATGCTGGATTTATGCGGGTTTCCGGCCCCCGGAAACTGTTTTTGGGAAGTGGAATTTGGGACGCTGCCAGAAGCAGAAGATGAAAAAGTGTAAAGATGTGGTTAAGTAATACTATTAGCTGAGCTATATGGACATATGTCAAAAATGTTATTGACATATGCCTTTTATAGAACTATTATATAAGAAAAGCAAGAAAGGAGCAGTTTATGCCGAGACCAGTAAAATGCAGAAAAGTTTGCCATTTCCCCAATGTTTTAGAATTCTTTCCGGCAGATGATACTGAGAAAAAAACACCTATTGTTCTGACGGTAGATGAGTATGAAACCATCCGTCTTTTGGACAAGAAAGGTTATAGTCAGGAGCAGTGCGCAGCATCTATGCAAGTCGCAAGAACAACCGTTCAACGAATTTATGAGATTGCCAGGAAGAAAATAGCAGATGCACTCATTGATGGATATCCGCTTAAAATTGAAGGTGGAGATTTCAAAATCTGTGATGGTCAGAGCAGTAATTGTGGACTTGGAGGATGTTACAAACAGGAAATTTACCAAAAATATGCAGCGGAAAAAGGAGAAGGTATCATGAGAATAGCAGTAACGTATGAAAATGGACAGATTTTCCAGCACTTTGGACACACAGAGACATTTAAGATTTACGATGTAGAGGAAGGAAAAGTAGTACATTCAGAAGTAGTAGATACCAATGGAAGCGGACATGGCGCATTGGCAGGAGTTCTTAAAGCATTGAATGCAGATGTTTTGATCTGTGGCGGAATCGGAGGCGGCGCACAGACAGCGTTAGCGGCAGCCGGCATTAAGCTTTTCGGAGGAGTTTCCGGAGATGCGGATGAAGCAGTAGAAGCTTTTATCAATGAAACACTGGAGTATAATCCGGATGTGAAATGTTCTCATCATGAGCACAGCCACGGGGAAGGACATACATGTGGCGAGCATGGATGTGGAAGCCATAGCTGTCATTAAGAAAAATAGTAAAAAATAATAATACAAAAGAATGTGTCAAGGTAATGGAGAAAGGCAACTGTTGACTTTTGCTTTTTAGCGTGCTAAAATCAAGAGTGTAGAAAAACAAAGACGTTTTGCAGTCATTATTGCAAAGCGTCTTTTTATTTTATCAGCAGTGATAAAGAGTGTGCGGTAAACAGATAATACAGAAAAGGAAGAATGCTCTATGAAAGAATTGTTATTTTTGCTTGTATTGTTTGTTTCTAATGTTATTCAGGCTATCACAGGGTTTGCCGGTACGGTATTGGCGATGCCGCCCTCCGTTTATTTGCTTGGGCTGGATCATGCAAAGGTGGTCCTGAATGTTATGGCCTGGCTGTCCGGACTGATGATCGCAGTGACCGGATATCGGCATATAAACTGGAAAGAATTGCTTAAGATGTCTGCGGTCATGTTGGTTGGAATGTTTGCAGGGATACAGATCTGCCGGATCGTGAAATCTGAAAATATTCTTCTGACAATATATGGAATCATAATCGTCGTAGTTGCATTAAAGAATCTGTGCATCCATACAGAGAAAAAACTTCCGGATCTCATTTTGTGGATAGTTCTGATCCTGGCAGGGATAATTCATGGTATGTTTGTATCAGGAGGGGCGTTACTTGTGATCTATGCAACACAGGTACTGAAAGAAAAAGAAGAATTTCGTGCGACAGTGGCCCCTGTATGGGTGGTGCTGAATTTTTTTCTGATGGTTACCCAGTTCAGGAGCGGCCTGGTTGGAACGGCAGATATTCGACTGATCTGTATCAGTATCCTGCCATTACTTATAGCTACATGGTTAGGTAAAAAGCTGGTATGTAAAGTATCTCAGAAGGTATTTCTGAATCTGACTTATATACTGCTTCTGATATCTGGAGTATCTTTGATCGTCTGATGCAGTTGATCACAGGAAGCTGCGGTGGAGAAAGGTGTATAAATATGGCAGTAACATTGCGTGAGATCATAAAACAGGTACAGCATCTGGAGATGAAGCTGGTAGCAGGTGAGACAGGACTGGATCATGAAGTGTCATGGACTCATATGGTAGACAGCGACACGATTTCTGCATTTCTGCAGGGACAGGAGCTTACTTTTACAACTGGATTAGGATTGAATGAAAATCTGACTCTTCTTCGTCTGGTAAAGGAAGTATGGCGAAACAAAGCCAGTGGAATCGTGATCAATACAGGGCCTTATATCAGTGAGATCGGACAGGATGTTATTGATTTTGCAAATAAAAAGGGATTCCCGGTATTTGAAGTACCGTGGAGGGTTCGAATGGCTGAAATCATGCGGATCATATGTTTTGCAATAACAAAAGAGCAGCAGAACGCAATTGAGGTTGCGACGGCACTGAACAATGCCTTTTTATGTCCGTCCCAGGAAGAACTGTATGTTTCGGCACTGATGAGAAAAGGGTATTTTACAGACAGTGCATATACGGTTGTGAATGTGTGTGTTCTGGAAGACAATGATCGTGTAACAGGAACAAGACTAGAGCAGATTTTATCTAAACTGAGCAGTCATATCCGCTGTAATTATAATGGGATTTTGTGTTGCGCCCAGGATAAGCAGATTCTTCTGGTTTTGTGTGATTATTCTGATGAAGCATGCAGAAAAACTACAGAGAGGATTTTTCAGATACTATGCAGGATGGTATGTCAGAAGGAACAGATTTTTGTAAGTGTAAGTAAGCAGATTTCCGGGATCAGGCAGATTTATAAGAGCTATCAGTTTGCGGAAAAAATGTCTGATCTATTATGTGTCTGTCAGGTTCCGGGCGAGCAAAGCACAGATGGCGGAAAGATTATTTTTTACAAAGATCTTGGGATTTACAGGGTACTGCTCACACTTACAGATAAGGAAGCAATAAAAGAATATCTGGCAGATACAGTAGCTCCATTGTATGAATATGATGAGATGAACCACTCAGATCTGGTCAGAGTACTTCAGTGCTACCTGGCTAACGACTGCAGTGTCAAAAGTGCGTCACAGGAATTGATCGTACATCGAAATACAATTAATTATAAGCTTGGAAAGGCCGCTGAGATACTTGGAAAAAATCTTTCTGATTTTGATGTGCGTTTTCAGCTGAGGCTGGGTTTCCTGTTATATCAGATGAATGAAATGTAAAAGGAAAATGCGGCAGCAGAATAATAATGATTGTGCTGCAGCACAAAAATAATTGGATAGATGTCTATTGCAGACAGCCAGTGTCGAGAGTAATATATGACTCAGATAAGACAAAGGCGTCTGGTTCACAAATGAATGTGGGCCGGGCGCTTTTCTTATTCTACAACAAATAATAAGTTTGTTTACCGCAAAAATGAACAATATTTAAAACTGAATTACAGATAAAGAGGAGGAAGTTATTATGAGTTTAACAGGAAAAGAAGTAGCACAGATGCACAAAGATTATGTGATGCAGTCATGGGCAAGATCAGGAGCAGATACTTTACCGGTAGAAAGAGCTGAGGGAATTTATTTTTACGATTATGATGGAAAAAAATATGCAGATATGGCTTCGCTTCTGGTGTGTTCCAACCTCGGACATGAGCTTCCGGAGATCGTTGAAGCGATCAAGGAACAGGCTGATAAGATGTGCTTCATGGCACCGGCATATGCATCCGAGCCTAAGAGCATGCTGGCAAAAATGCTTGTAGAAGCAGCAGGAGCAGATACATACAAGAGAGTTTTCTTCACAAATGGTGGAGCAGAATCCAATGAGAATGCTATAAAAATGGCACGTATGGTAACCGGAAGAACCAAGATCTTTTCCTGCTACAGAAGCTATCATGGAGCTACACTTGGAGCATCCAATGCTTCCGGTGACTGGAGAAGATATGCAGCAGAGATCGGTGGTGCAAATGGGTTCGTACACTTTATGAACCCTCAGATGTATCGTGACGGATATACAAAAGGAGTTGATGATGCAGAGGTAACGAAAAAATATCTGGATGCGCTGGATCTGCAGCTCAGATATGAAGGCCCCGGAAATGTGGCAGCGATCCTGATGGAGTCTATAGTAGGTGCAAACGGTGTCATTCTTCCTCCAGACGGATATATGGAAGGTGTTCGTGCACTTTGTGACAAATATGGAATCCTTCTGATCTGTGATGAGGTTATGGCAGGATTTTACCGTACAGGAAAAATGTTTGCATTTATGAATTTTGACATGAAACCGGATATCATTACATTTGCAAAAGGTGTTACCTGTGGTTATGTACAGCTGGGCGGATGTATTGTAAGTAAAAAGGTTGCGGAGTATTTTGAGGAAAATGTTCTTCAGTGCGGACTTACTTACAGTGGACATACACTTGCATGTGCGGCTGGTGTAGCAGCAATGAAATATTATAAAGAACACGACATCGAGGGCCATGTAGCTGAGATGCACGAGATCGTTGCTCCGTTTATGGATGAGATGGTAAAGAAGCATAAATGTATTGGTGAAGCAAGATGTATCGGTTTGTTCGGTGCACTTGAAGTAGTCAAGAATAAAGAAACCAGAGAACCGATGCAGGAATACGGCGTACCCGGACCGGTAATGCCGTGGATATTTGCAGAATTAAAAAAACGTGGCTTTGCAACCTTCGGACGTGAGAACTTTATTGAAATCTGTCCGCCACTGATCATCACGAAAGAGGAGCTGGAAGAGTATCTCCCGATCCTTGATGAAGTGCTTACAATGGTCGATGAAAAATTTTGTGACTGATAAAGCAGGAGGTAGCCTATGAACTGGGATTATCTACAGCCGGTAAAAATTCATTTCGGCAAAGGTAGAGTAAAAGAAATCAAAGAAATAGCCAGAGAGCTTGGCTGCGAAAGAGGCCTTCTGGTGGCAGGACCGTTTTTCTTTAAAAGCGGTCTTGCCGAAAAGGTCATAAAAGAGTCAGAAGGAATGATCGTTGCTTCTTTTGGAGATGTTTCTCCAAACCCGGACGTTGCAGAGGTAGATGCCTGTGCGGAAGTGATCCGGCAGAAAAATATCGGATTTGTGGTAGCACTGGGTGGAGGCAGTCCCATGGATTGTGCCAAAGCAGCTGCCAGTGTAGCTCTGACTTCGGATTCCATCCGTAAGTATCATGGAACCGGAGTAGCAATGCCGGAGAAACATCTTCCACTGATCGCAGTTCCTACGACTGCAGGAACAGGAAGTGAAGTGACCTGTGTATCAGTTCTTTCGGATCATGCAAATGGAAAAAAAGCGCCGATCGTATCAGAGGGATTTTATCCGGCAGCAGCTATCATTGATCCGGAACTTACTTATACAATGCCACCGCAGGTTACGGCAGGAACAGGAATTGATGTTCTTTCCCATGCGATCGAAGGCTATTGGAGCAAAGGTCATCAGCCGATCTGTGATGTACTTGCGATGCATGCAGCAGAACTGGTATTTAAATATGTTTACAGAGCATACAGGAAGCCCGATGATGAGGAAGCAAGGGAGAAAATGTGCGAAGCATCTTTGATCGCAGGATTGGCGTTTACTTTACCGAAAACTACTTCGTCCCATGCGTGTTCATTTCCATTGACCAATATTTATCACATCCCGCATGGCGAGGCGTGTGGCCTGACCCTGGATTATTTTATAAGAATCAATGCAAAAGGCGAAGGTGGTGAACGTGTAGAGGAATTTGCCAGAAGGATTGGATTCAAAGATGCAGAAGAGATGGCGGATGCAGTTCTTGAATTAAAGAAAAAAATAGGATTGCGGTGTGATCTGAAGGATTTGGAGCTTGATGATGATCAGATTGCGGAGCTGGTTCACATCAGCAGACACCCGAACCTTTATAACAATCCGGTAGAGATCACAGACGAGATGCTGGATGAGATGTATCGATATCTGGCCGGAAAGTGAAAGATTTTGATTGAATATTGAAAAAAATAATGATAATATATAGAGAGAGACGATGGAGTCCGGATACTTTGGTATCTGGGCTCTTTTTGTATTTGTGGATGGGAGATGAAGGATTATGAAACTGATCACAGCAATCGTAAGACCTGAGAAAGTGATGGACGTCATCAAAGCACTGGAGCAGGAAGGATATTTTGCTTTTTCAAAATGGGCAATTTCAGGAAGAGGTAAGGAAAAAGGAATTCAGGTAGGGGATGTCCTTTATCAGGAAATGGCAAAAAACATGCTGTATATTACTGTTGGGGACAAAGAAAAAGATGAGGTTGTAGATATTATCATTAACAGTGCAAAGAGTGGGCAGTATGGACATTATGGTGATGGAAAAATTTTTGTTTCCGATATCAGTGAGGCATATACGATCAGTGAAGAAACCAGAGAAGATGATGAATGATATGATTGATGAAGCAGGAGGATATATATGGGTGAAAGAAATAAAAGAACAAAATTAAAAAAATCCATGGGACCTGGTTCGATCTGGGCAGTTGCAGTCGGTTCCATCATTGGATGGGGATGTTTTATACAGGGTGGTCTCTGGACAGAACGTGCAGGTGGACCGCTCCCACTGTTTCTGGGATTTCTGGCAGGCGGTCTTTTAATGATCGTGGTAGGCTACAGCTATTCTTATATGATCGCAAAATTCCCGGTAGCGGGTGGTGAATTTGCCTATGCATATAAAGGCTTTGGAAGAACTGCTTCGTACATATGCGGATGGATGCTGTCGCTTGGATATCTGTCTATTGTAGCTTTGAATGCAACGGCACTTCCGGTATTGGTATCCTATATTTTTCCTGGAGTCTTTAACAGAGGTTACCTGTATACAATTGCAGGATATGATGTATATATGGGTGAAGTCGGATTATCCCTGTTCTTTATCATACTTTTCGGGATCATGAATTACAAAGGGGCGAAATCTGTAGGAAATCTTCAGCTTGCGATGGTCCTTATCATGTGTGCAGCGGTTGTTGTATCAGTCATTGGTGTGATCGCAACAGGACATTTTGATGCTTCAAACTTGCAGCCGGCATACGGAGCCGAAGGCAAGTCTCTTGGAAGCGGTTTTGTATCTATCCTGGCATTGGCTCCGTTCCTTTATGTAGGATTTGACTGTATTCCACAGGCGGCAGAAGAATATGATTTTCCACCACAGAAGTGCAAAATGCTGATCATTTCAGCATTGATCGTAGGTGCTTTGATCTATGGTGCAATGGCACTGGTGACAGATTGTGTTGTTCCCTGGCAGCAGGTTCTGACTATGACAGATGCGAATGGAACTCTTGTAAAATGGCATACAGGTGCAGTTCTTGATCTTGCAATGGGAAAAGTTGGTGTGTGCTTTGTGGCACTGGCAGTGTGCATGGGGATTTTTACCGGTATGAACGGATTCTTTATGACATCCAGTCGTCTTTTATTTGGTATGGCAAGAGCAAAAATGCTTCCGTCAGCTTTTGAAAAGGTTCATCCGGATCATAAAACTCCGTCCATATGTGTTGGGTTTACCATGATCATCTGCTGTATCTGCCCATTTTTCGGCAGAGAAGTGATCGGCTGGGTTGTAGATATGTGTTCCGTAGGTACTGCGTTCGGATATTTCTTTACCTGTGCAGGTGCTTATATTCTTCTGAAAAAATATGGCGATGATACAGATACAAATAAAATCCATCCGGCAGTAGCAATGGGCGGCTGTGTGATCTCTGTTGTAATATTGCTGCTCCTGATCGTGCCCGGTTCTCCTGCATTCATGGCTCCACAGTCCTTTGCAGCACTGATCGTGTGGGTGTTGATGGGAGTTACCTTCTATTTTGTTTCAAAGAAAAATTTTGCGAAAATCACTAAGAGAGAAATGGATTATCTGATTCTTGGAAATGTGCAGGTAGTTCGAGGACTGAGAAAAGGAAAAGATCAGGGAAGAGTTGTACAGGGAAATATTGTAGCTGATCAAAGTAATAAATCTTAAAAGGTAATAAAACGGCTGCAGGCCTATAATACTTTCAGGGTAACAGAAAAACTTCCATTCAAAAAATGGGAGTTTTTCTGTTACCGGAGTATCATATTTGCAAGGTGTGATTTATAAAGTATCTTGACAGAGGTACCGATCCTGTTATACTATTAAAACTGATAAAGGGGAGTAACCTACGTTTGGAAATCTGCGTTTGCAGTGTCGTCAGTACGGTGGAAACATCCGGCGCTGCAGGGAAATGGTGAGACTTTTATTGCATTTTTGTTATGCAATAAGGGTTTCTTTTTTTATATCCTTTTATCAAAAAAATCCTTTATTGCATAAAAAAATTACAGTTGGTGAATATTTGCAAAAAAGGAGGCAAAGGTAATGAAAGAAATTTATCAGCAGACAGTAGAAGAAGTTCTCGAGCGTGTGGAAAGCAGGGAATCAGGGCTTACCGATGAACAGGTCAGACGGTCCAGAGAGAAGTGCGGATGGAATGAGCTTGCAGAAGGAAAGAAAAAAAGTATTTTGCAGATCTTCTTTGAACAGTATAAGGATTTTCTGGTGCTGATCCTGATCGCATCGGCAGTGATATCCGGTATGCTTGGAGATGTGGAAAGTGCAGCAGTTATCGTGATCGTTATTACGATCAATGCGATTTTGGGAACTGTGCAGACAGTAAAGGCTGAGCAGTCCCTGCAGAGCTTAAAGAAGCTTTCCGGACCGGAGGCAAAGGTATTACGTGATGGTGTGGCGGTACAGCTCCCGGCAAGAGAACTGGTTGTAGGAGATGTGATCCTTCTTGAAGCAGGTGATATGATCCCGGCCGATGGAAGATTGATTGAAAATGCAAGCCTTAAGGTCGATGAAAGTGCCCTTACCGGAGAAAGTCTTGCGGTTGAAAAGAGTATGGACATTATTTTGGAGGAAGCACCGCTTGGTGATCGGACAAATATGCTGTTTTCCGGAAGCTTTGTCACATATGGGCGTGGCAGAGCGGTTGTAACGAATGTAGGAATGCAGACAGAGGTTGGAAAGATTGCGGGACTTCTGAAATCGACTTCGGAAAAACAGACGCCACTTCAGGCGAATCTGGATGATTTTGGAAAGAAGCTTTCCATTCTGATCCTGATATTTTGCGGAATTCTGTTTGCAATCAGTGTATTCCGCGGTGAGAAGATCAGCAGTGCATTTATGTTTGCAGTAGCACTTGCAGTCGCAGCGATTCCGGAAGCTTTAAGCTCCATCGTGACGATCGTCCTTTCTTTCGGAACACAGAAGATGGCAAAGGAGCACGCGATCATTCGTAAGCTTCAGGCTGTGGAAGGTCTTGGAAGCGTATCTGTTATCTGTTCGGATAAGACCGGAACACTCACACAGAATAAAATGACAGTAGAAGATTATTATATTGATGGAAAAAGAATCACAGCAGATGCAATTGATGTAGCAGATCCGGCGCAGAGATGTCTTTTAGACTACAGCATTTTATGTAATGATTCAACAAATGAAAATGGAGTGGAGATCGGAGATCCGACGGAAACGGCATTGATCAATCTGGGCAGCCGGTACGGAATCGAGGCTGCTGGTGTAAGAAAGCTTTATCCAAGGGAAGGAGAGCTTCCCTTTGACAGTGACCGTAAGATGATGTCAACACTTCACAGAATTGATTATGAGAACCGGATGATCGTAAAAGGTGCGGTTGACCGGCTTCTGGAGCTGACAGACAGGATCTGGACAAAGGACGGAGTTCGGGAAATCACAGAAGCAGATAAAGAAAAGATCCGGCGCCAGAATCAGGAATTTTCAATGGAAGGGTTACGGGTACTGGCATTTACCTATCGTGAAATTTCGGAGAAGCATGTATTGACGACAGAAGATGAGAACCAGCTGGTATTTCTTGGCCTGATCGCTATGATGGATCCGCCGAGGGAAGAATCAAAGGCTGCAGTTGCAGAATGTATAAAAGCGGGGATTCGGCCTGTCATGATCACGGGAGATCATAAGATCACAGCAGCGGCAATCGCAAAAAGGATCGGGATCCTACATGATCTGTCAGAGGCCTGCGAAGGTGCTGATATTGAAAATATGAGTGATGAGCAGCTGAAGGAGTTTGTCCCGAATATTTCTGTGTATGCAAGAGTGTCACCGGAGCACAAGATCCGTATTGTCCGTGCATGGCAGGAGAAGGGGATGATCGTGGCAATGACCGGAGACGGTGTGAATGATGCTCCGGCATTGAAGCAGGCAGATATTGGTGTTGCAATGGGAGTGACCGGAACCGAGGTCGCAAAGGATGCCGCAGCAATGGTGCTTACAGATGATAATTTTGCAACAATTGTAAAAGCAGTGGAAAACGGACGAAATTTATATCAGAATATCAAGTATGCGATCCAGTTTCTTCTGTCAGGAAACTTTGGTGCGATCCTGGCAGTTCTTTGTGCATCCCTTGCAGGACTTCCTGTTCCTTTTGCACCGGTACATCTGCTGTTTATCAATCTTTTGACAGACAGCCTTCCGGCGATCGCATTAGGCGTGGAGCCGCACAGCAGTGAGGTGATGAATGAGAAACCAAGATCAGCAGACGAGTCAATACTGACAAAGGATTTTCTTGGTAAAATCGGTCTGGAAGGACTGGTGATCGGTATGATGACGATGATCGGATTTTTGACAGGATATCATCAGAATGGTGCACTGCTTGGCAGTACTTATGCCTTCGGAACACTTTGTCTGGCACGTCTGTTCCATGGATTCAACTGCAAATCGGATCATCCGGTTATCTTTACAAAACGTTTCTTTAATAATAAATGGCTTCAGGGAGCATTTGTACTTGGGGCAGTACTCATTACCGTTGTACTGACGGTTCCAGGATTTCATCTCCTGTTTAAAGTAGAGACGTTGGATCTGATGCAGCTTGGCTGTGTATATCTGTATGCGTTTGCAAGTCTTCCGATCATTCAGCTGCTTAAATGGATACGCATGAAATTAAGAAAAAGAGGAGAATGATAGTGGATATAAGTAAAATATCTGTAAAAAAAATCCGGGAGCTTATTGTGTTTACAACATTTCTTGTGGTCGCTCTGTGGAAGTTTGATGTGGTGCTCGATGTGCTGAAAGCAATATGGGGGATCGCATTTCCTTTTGTACTTGGCGGAGCGATCGCATTTGTGACCAACGTGCCAATGAGCTTTTTGGAAAAGAAAATTTTTGGAAGGGTAAAAAAAGAAAATAAGATAGGTGCAAAACTGGCAAGACCGATAAGTCTGTTCCTTACGATCGTATTTGCGGTTGGCGTGATCGTACTGGTGATGTTTGGTGTGATCCCGCAGCTTACGCGGACAATGGGAACTCTGATGATGAGCATCGCTGATTTTATTCCGCAGATGCAAAGCTGGATCCGGGAATTCTCCCATAATAACCAGGAAATCATGAAGCTGGTAGATCAGGTACAGTTTAATCCGGATCAGGCGATCAAGTGGGGGATAAGCCTTCTTGGAAACGGTGCAGGAAATATGATGAATACCACAATGTCAGCAGTGGGTTCCGTAGTCAGTGGATTGGCAACCTTTTTTATTGCTTTTTCATTTGCCTGCTATGTCCTTTTTCAGAAGGAGAAGCTGCATGTGCAGATCCGAAAAGTATTTTTTGCCTTTCTCCCAAAGAAAAAGGCAGATGCTTTTCTTAAAGTCTGTTCTCTGACTTATCGGACATTTGCAAATTTTCTTGCAGGTCAGTGTCTGGAAGCTGTGATCCTCGGCTGTATGTTTGTTGTGATACTGAGTATTTTGAGGATGCCATATGCACTTTTAATCGGAGTTTTGATTGCGTTTACCGCATTGATTCCGATTTTCGGGGCCTTCATCGGGTGTGCGGTGGGAAGCTTTTTGATCTTTATGGTAAATCCGAAACAGGCAATTTTATTTATTATAGTATTTCTGGTGCTGCAGCAGATAGAGGGAAATCTGATCTATCCTCATGTTGTGGGTGAATCCGTAGGACTTCCGTCGATCTGGGTTCTTGCAGCAGTTACGATCGGCGGAAACCTTATGGGAATTGTAGGTATGCTTGTTTTCATTCCGCTGCTTTCCGTGTTCTATACTATCTTTCGGGAATTCGTATATCTGCGCCTGAAGAAAAAGCATATCAAACAGGTGACAAAGACAGAAATAGAGGAATATACGGCGGAGGAAATTGTAAATAGTGACATATCAGAGGGGAAATGATATGATGGACTTGTATTGGGATAGTTAAGAAAAATCTTATATTTAAGGGGGAGTTACTATGTGGTTTGTGTTTGCCTTGCTGTCTGCTGTATTTGCGGCGCTGACCTCCATACTGGCCAAGATAGGTATTGCCGGTGTTAATTCGAATCTTGCAACAGCGATTCGAACGATAGTGGTGCTAGTTATGGCGTGGGGAATGGTTTTCCTCACAAATACCCAGGGCGGGATCGCAGCGATCAGCAAAAAAAGCTGGCTGTTTCTGACCCTTTCAGGTCTGGCAACGGGTGCTTCGTGGTTATGCTATTATCGTGCCCTGCAGATAGGCGATGCATCCAAGGTTGTGCCGATAGACAAGCTGAGTGTTGTGATCACACTGGTACTGGCATTTGTTTTTTTGCATGAGAAATTCACAGCAAAATCGATGATGGGATGTATTTTGATCGGTGTGGGAACATTATTGATGGTTTTGTAAAAAGGCATAAGAAAACTATATACAAAAGGAGAGTGTTATGAAAACACGAAAGAAAATTTCAGCAAGGCTGCTGGCGATCATGCTTATTGCTGCATTGCTACTTCCTCTTGCATGGAATGTCCCGGTGGAAGCAGCCGAGACAAAACAGATCGATGTTTTGTTCAGCCATGATACACATTCGCATTTGAACAGCTTTTCAACCATCGTAGATGGAGAGCAAAAAGAGGTTGGCGGATTTGCAAGGATCAAAACCCTGATCGATGAAAAGAAGCAGGAAGATCCGGACACCTTGGTGCTGGATGGCGGCGATTTTTCCATGGGAACACTGATCCAGACCGTATACGATACGGAGGCGGCAGAGCTTCGGATGCTGGGATATCTGGGGTATGATGTGACGACTCTGGGGAATCATGAATATGATTATCGTTCAAAGGGACTGGCAAATATGCTGGAGGCTGCGAAGGCTTCCGGTGAGACAGTGCCGGCACTGGTAGTGTGCAACGTGGACTGGGACAGCATGGAGCAGGATGGATTAAGCGATGGTCAGAAGCAGATCCGGTCGGCATTTGAAGCCTACGGTGTGAAGGATTATGTAGTAGTTCAAAAAGGAGATGTAAAGGCTGCAGTAGTCGGTGTGTTCGGTAAGGATGCCCTGGAATGTGCACCGACCTGTGAATTAAAGTTCAAGGATCCGGTTGAGGCCGTAAAACAGACGGTAGAAGAGATCCGAAAAAATGAAAAAGTGGATATGATCGCTTGTGTGTCCCATGGAGGAACCTGGGAGGATGAGAACAAATCGGAGGATGAGATCCTTGCAAAAGAGGTGCCGGATATCGACTTGATCATCAGCGGACATACGCACTCAGAGCTGAAAGAGGCAATTCAGCATGGGAACACATATATCGTATCCTGCGGCGAATACGGAAGAAATCTGGGATCACTTTCCATGACACAGAAGCAGGACGGACGGTGGGAGCTGACATCCTATGAGCTGATCCCTGTTTCTGAGGATGTAAAACCGGACCAGGCGACACAGGAACAGATCGATGCCCTGATGGATACGGTAGATAAGAATTATCTTGCCGATTTCGGCTATACAAGGGAAGAGGTTCTTGCTGAAAATGATGTTGAATTCAACAGTCTGGAAGAAATGGGCACGAAGCATGAAGAGTTGAATCTTGGTGATATCATGTCCGATGCATACATATATGCAGTGGAAAATTCCGAGTATTATGATGGTGATCCGGTTGATGTAGCCGTTGTTCCAAGCGGAACCGTGCGGGACACATACACAAAGGGCGATATCACAGTAGAGGATGTTTTTAATTCCTTTTCACTGGGGATCGGAAAGGACGGTGTTGCCGGATATCCGCTGATCAGTGTATACCTGACCGGAAAAGAGCTGAAGCTGGTAGCGGAGGTGGACGCTTCTGTATCGGATTTTATGACAACGGCAAGGTTATATTGCAGTGGATTGAATTTTGCATACAATCCACATCGGATGATCCTGAATAAGGTGACAGATTGTTATCTCACCAGGGCAGACGGAGAGCGGATCGAGATCCAGGATGACAAGCTGTATCATGTTGTGACAGATCTGTATACCGGCCAGATGCTTGGTTCTGTGATGAAAATGTCCTATGGACTGCTGTCTCTTGAACCGAAGGACAGGGATGGAAATCCTATTGAAAATCTGGAAGATCAGGCGATCATGGAGGATGACAGGGAATTAAAGGCCTGGGATGCGATCGCAAGATATATGCAGTCCTTTGCGGATACAGACGGCGACGGAATTGCCAATGTGCCGGAATCTTATGAGACGACACATGGACGTAAGGTTGTGGAGGACAGCAGAAATATCATTGATCTGGTGAAGCAGCCGAATAAGTTTTCGGCAATGATCGCAGGTATTTGTCTGATCTTTATCGTGATCATTGTGCTTGTGGTATTTCTGATCCGAAGGATGATCCGCAGGATCAAAGTCAGAAAAGGAAAGAGAAATTCAAAATAAATATACGGCTGAGATCGTTAAGGTCCGTAAGTCGACGAAATCCCACGTGTCCTCTTCTCTGAAAAATCTGGAGAGCAGAGGTCTGATCGAAAGGATCCAGAGTGCGGACAATAAGAAGCCTGATGATCCCAAAGACCTGTGCATATATGTGGATCATTGCAATGGGACTTCAGCTTCTGTTTTAGGACAGCAAGCATTAAGTAATCGCCTGACTATGGATCAGACATTGGATGTCTGCAGCGTATTTTGGTACGTCTGCGGACATCTTTTTTTGAGATGAATTGCAATTTTTTTTGTAAAATTGTAGAATGAAAGAGCTTATGAAAAAGAGTCATGAAAGAGAGAATCAGGAAATGAATGATAAAATCGCAGTCTGTCTTGGAAAGGGCGGACAGAGAGATATGGCGGAAGCCTTTTGCAGGAGGACCGGAGCGCAGCTTCAGGATAAGCCGGGAGATTTTCTGACGGTGCGGTTTGATTCCAGGGGCGTTTCGCTGTCCGGTTTCGGGCTGACCTATCAGGGGGATTTTGTGGAGACGATGCTTCACAGAGTTACCAGAGGCAGACTTCAGCATGAGATGCTGGTGAAGGCGGTAAAGTCAGATAAGGAGGGAAGGAAGGCCATCGATGCTACGGCAGGAATGGGTGAGGATGCCTTTCTTCTGGCAGCCCAGGGCTATGAGGTGACGCTGTACGAGCAGAATCCGGTGATCGCAGCCCTTCTTAAAGATGCCATTCGCCGTGCCAAGAAAAATATGGATCTGAAAGATATTGCCGGTCGTATGAAGGTAATCGAGGGAAACAGTGTAGAAGGTATGTCAAAGCTTCTTGATCCTGTAGACGTGATCTATCTGGATCCCATGTTTCCGGCAAGACAGAAATCCAGCCTGATCAACAAGAAACTTCAATTGATCCAGAAGCTGGAACCACCGTGTTCCGGGGAAAAGGATCTTTTTGATGCAGCTATCAGAGCAAATCCGGATAAGATCATCGTCAAGCGTCCGCTGAAAAGTGAATGTCTTGCCGGCCGGGAGCCGTCTTATACATTGAAGGGGAAGGCAATACGATATGACTGCTATGTATTATAAAGTCAGACACTATCAATACAAAAATCGAATCGGAAATCTTAAGTCTGAAGCTGTAGGCGTGGTAAGCGGGGAAAAACATTTCCCCATATTTCCTGGAAATATGATTTTCAAGCCACTGACGAAATCCAAACCATTTTCCACGCCACTATATGCTTATGCAGAGGTGTTCTGGTCAACGATCATTAATGAATATTTTATGCCTGCGCCCAGGTATGAACTGGCCATCTGTGAAGGGTATGAGGCAGTAAATGAAAAATATCTTGACTACGGAACGGCAGTACCCATGGCCTATAAAGAAGGGGAATCCCTTTTGAATCTGTTGGAATTTTTTCGGAAATATCCGGATGAAAAGGTAGATATAGATAATTATGTAAACTATTGCCAGATGTTTTATGATTACAGAGATATTTTTGAAGCTGATTTTTTTCAGAAGCATCAGGAAATAGCGGAACAGCTTGCCATGCAGGTGCTGATCTCTGTCCTGAGGGGAGACCAGAATTATCATTATGAAAATGTAGCGTTTCTCTGTGATAAAGATGGCGGGATCATAAGTCTTGCACCTATGATCGATCATGAATTTTCTACGTATTTTATGTTTCCGGACGATATTTCCCGTCATGTATACTGGCTGATGGAATTAAGCAAATCCATCCGCGGATGGGAAGTCCGGCCTGGGGAATATGATAATTTCAAAGATCCGGAAGAACGGAAACTAATGGAAAAAAGTGCCACCTGTATTCATAAAAATCTCCTTTATATAAAAGAACATTATCCGCAGACAACGGAAGAATTTCTGGATAAAGCAGAAAAACTGAAAACAGCATTGACGGAAGCTTCAGAGGATTTTCTGATCCGGGGAAATACGGAATATCCGGACTGTGCGGATTCCAGTGCCTGGCTGATCGGAAAAGCCCGATACAAGGATAAAGATGAAGAGAAAGCCAGCGCTTATGAGGCGGAATTATACGGAAAGGGGAAAAAGCTTGATTTCCGGGACGTAAGTATCAGTGCAATAAATGAAATAAAAGCTGTGATCAGTCAGATGGAAGAAGTTTTGAGAAAGAGAGAATAAACAAATGGAACAAACAAAAACAATATTAAAAAAAACCTGGGTGGTGGCAGCACTTGCCTGCGTCTGCTGTCTCCTCTGGGGGAGTGCGATCCCGCTGATCAAGACAGGATACCGTCTGATGCAGATGGATTCTGCAGATACGGCAAGTCAGATCGTTTTTGCAGGTGTGCGTTTTGCACTGGCAGGAATCCTTGTACTGATCTTTGCATCTTTGCGTGAGCGCAAGGTACTGATCCCGGATCGAACTGTTCTGAAATATGCGGTGCCGGTATGTATGGCTCAGACGGTATGTCAGTATTTCTTCTTTTATATAGGTGTGGCACATACCTCCGGTGTAAAAGGCGCTATTATCACAGGTCTTGGGAATTTTATTGCGATCCTGCTGTCCTGCCTTGTTTTTCACAAGGAAAAAATGACCGGGCGAAAGATGCTCGGCTGTATCCTCGGTTTTGCCGGCGTGGTCGTGATCAATCTCATGGGAAATTCTCTGGATGCAGGTTTTAGGCTTACAGGAGAAGGATTTATTCTGATCGCGCAGTTTTCTTACGGAATGTCCACGGTGCTGATCAATATTTTTTCTAGAAAGGTATCTCCGGTGGTACTCAGCGGAACGCAGTTTACCATGGGCGGGATCATTCTGTTCCTGATCGGAAAAGGGATGGGAGGACATTTCGGAGTGGTAAATGCCGCCGGTATCGGGATTATCTTTTATCTGGCAATGGTGTCTGCGGTGGCCTATACACTGTGGTCAGTGCTGCTTGCCTGGAATGATGTATCCAGGGTAGCGATCTTTGGCTTTGTAAATCCTTTGTTCAGTGTGATCCTGTCTGCACTGGTTCTGGGAGAGGTACGTCAGGCATTTAATATGGGAAGTCTCATCGCACTGTTTCTTGTCTGTGTGGGAATTTATGTGGTAAATCAAAAAAAATCTTCATAAGTGGTATTACAGTTATTGTTCCCAGGCAATATTTTTTGAAACGTGTTGCTGAGAACGGAGTGAACAGTAACGGTCGCAGAATAAATAGTAACGATGCCGGAGTTCTGAAATTGATTTCAATACGGCATTGTGTTAAAATAGCCCCATAAAAAATGTGAACATATAAATCCGTGCCGGAATAACTGCAGGATCCGGAAGCAGATCCGGCACCGGACAGTAAGGAGGAAAAATATGGAATTTCAGAAACTGATCGAAGAGAGAAGGACCATCCGTAAATACAGCCCGGAGAGCAGGATCACAAAAGAAGATCTTCTTGCAGTGATCCGGGCCGCTCAGGAAGCACCCAGCTGGAAAAACTCCCAGACCGGAAGATATTATTGTGTAATGTCCGAAGAGATGGTGGAGAAGGTCAGCAGAGAATGTCTGCCGGAAATGAACCAGGCAAAAGCAGAGAATGCCTCCCTGATCGTTACAACCTTTGTACATAACCATGCCGGATTTCAGAAAGACGGAACACCGGATAATGAGCTTGGAAACGGCTGGGGCTGCTATGATCTGGGACTTCAGAATGAGAATCTGATCCTGAAGGCAAAGGAGCTTGGATATGGAACCCTGATCATGGGACTTCGTGCCGGAGATAAGCTCCGTGAGATCCTTTCCATTCCGGAAACAGAAACGGTAATGGCAGTGATCGCCATCGGAAAAGCAGCCGAAGAGCCTGCAAGACCGAAACGTAAAGATGTGGAAGATATTGTGAGATTTTATTAAATAATAGAAGAAATGCCCGGTACATATCAAAATGTTCGGGCATTTTTTAATGGAAATTAAAGAGCAAAATGGTCTGAAAAGGATTGCCTGGAGGAGTGAATTCTGTTATCCTGTAAGAAAACAGCTGTGACAACATGGAAGGGTTTTGAAAAGCAGAGTTTGGGAGAAGCAAAAAAGCAATACAGTAAAAGCAAGGGAGGTTTTTAACCAATATGCAGATCATACATGAAAATGAATACGAAGAAACCATGAAAAATATCGTAACGCCATATCTTCTGTCTCACAGAAGGGAACTTTATGTACCGGGTGCGGATTATCCGTTTCGTAACGAAAGCAAACGGATCACAGGTAAGATCCATATGCTGCAGTATCTGTCTGATATTGATATGCCTAAAGGTGTGGTAGTCATCAGCCACGGATTCACAGAATCAGCAGTAAAATATGATGAAGTGGCCTATTATTTTCTTAAGGAAGGCTATCATGTATATATTCCGGAGCATTGCGGTCATGGCCGCAGCTATCGTCTTACCGCAGACCCGTCTCTGGTCCACATCGATACATGGAGAAGATATATCCGCGATTTTCTGAAAGCATGCCGCTACATAAAGAAAGCACATCCGGATCTGTCACTTAACTTGTATGCACATTCCATGGGTGGTGCCATCGGTGGTATTGCTGCAGCTTGGGAGCCGGACTGGTTTCACAAGGTGATCCTTTCTTCTCCGATGATCCGTCCTCTTACAGATAATGTTCCGTGGCCGGCAGCCACCGGCATAGCTCTGGAGAAATGCATTTTCGGAAAAGATGAGGAATATGTAGCTGGCCGAAAGCCTTACGATGGCAGCGGTTCTTTTGAGACAAGCTCCGCAACATCAAAACCAAGATACGAGCGATACAAAAATCTCCGTGCAGAACATAAGGAGCTCCAGACCTGGTCTCCATCCTACGGCTGGCTCTGGGCTTCTGCGGAAATGAGCTGGTATCTGCGTCTCTACGGATGGAAAAAATATACGGCACCAATGCTGCTCATTCAGGCCCAGACTGAAGATCTGGTGTCTGTCCGTGCCCTGAAAAATTTTGCCGGAAAGATCAATCGCCAGGGAAAAACAAGCTGTGATTATATCCATATGATCGGAACAAAGCATGAGATCTATGGAAGCAGAGGTAAGATCCTGGAGAAATACTGGGGATATATATTTACATTCCTGGACGATACGGAAAATGATATTGATCACAGATAAGTATTTTTACTACATGTGTATCACATATTTAACAACAGGATTGGTAGCTTTTATTCACTTCCTTTCTTTATCATAGTAAAATTATAAAGCTTTTCTCTTATACATTCGACAAAAAATGTGATATAATCTAACGAATCGTCTTTTTGTACAGACAAACGTACAATCCAAAAAGACAAAATTAAATAAGGGAAGGATTATAGAATGTTATCTGTTATTGAATCAGTGAATGCTGCCGTAAACAATTTTATCTGGGGCGTTCCTGCGATGATCTGTATTATTGGTGTAGGTCTTTATTTAAGTATCCGCACGAATTTTCTCCAGATTCGGAAATTTCCCTATGCCATCAGGGTCACTATCGGACGTATGCTTCGGAAAAGAGAAGCTTCCGATGGAAGTCTGACACCGTTTCAGGCTGTTTGTACGGCGTTAGCTGCTACCGTGGGAACGGGAAATATTGCAGGTGTGGCAGGTGCTATTGCCATCGGAGGACCGGGAGCCGTATTCTGGATGTGGATTTCCGCACTTCTTGGAATGTGTACAAAGTTTTCAGAAGTAACACTTGCGGTACATTTCCGCGAAACCAATGCCAACGGAGATCTGGTTGGAGGACCAATGTATTACATTAAGAATGGTCTAAAAAAACACTGGCACTGGCTGGCATATCTGTTTTCCGCTTTTGGTGTGCTTACTGTTTTCGGAACCGGAAATGCAACCCAGGTTAATACCATTACAACAGCTATTGATTCTGCACTGATCAATTACAATGTGATCGCTGCAGATAATACTTCTACGGTAAACCTTGTTATGGGGATCATCCTTGCGATCCTTGTGGCAATGATCCTACTTGGCGGAATCAAAAGGATCGGCCAGGTTACAGAAAAGCTGGTACCGTTTATGGCATTGTTTTATATTATTCTTGCCGTCGGTGTAGTTATCATCAACTGGAAAAATGTTCCGGGTGTTTTCAGCGCTATCATCAGAGGAGCATTTAATCCGGCATCTGTGACAGGTGGCGTAGTAGGAAGCTTTTTCATGAGTATGAAAAAAGGTGTTTCCAGAGGTATTTTTTCCAATGAGGCAGGTCTTGGTACCGGTTCCATCGCACATGCCTGTGCAGACACCAGAAAACCTGTAAAACAGGGATTTTTCGGGATCTTTGAGGTATTCACGGACACGATTGTGATCTGTACGCTGACAGCGCTTGTCATCCTCTGCAGCGGGGTGCCGGTTGGTTATGGCGCAGCAGCAGGAGCGGAGCTTACCATCAGCGGTTTTACCAGTACATACGGAAACTGGGTTTCCATCTTTACAGCAGTTGCCATGTGCTGCTTCGCATTTTCCACTATCATTGGATGGGGACTTTACGGAGCCAGATGTGCGGAGTTCCTTTTTAAGGAAAAAGCTATCAGACCTTTTATGGTACTGTACTCTCTGGTAGCGATCATCGGCGCAACTGTTGACCTTGGACTTCTCTGGAGTATCGCAGAGACCTTCAACGGTCTGATGGCGATCCCTAACCTGATCGCAGTATTCCTGCTTTCCGGTGTGGTTGTAAAGCTTGTGAAGGAGTACTTCGCCGGAGAAGGAAAGAACGCCTGAAGGAGTTTTTGAAAAAAAAACTTGACTATCAAAACAAACAGAGTTAGAATTGGTTTAACTCATTAAAGAGTTAACACATAACAGAAGTAAATTCCATGAAGGGAATCAGTAAAGACAGAGGAACCGTCTTCAGAGAGCTGTGACTGGTGTGATGCAGCGTCGGAACTGCCTTGAATATCATCCCTGAGAAGGAAAGCCGAAAGTTTCAGACAAGTAAGTAGGTTTTCACGGGTGCTTCCCGTTACAGAAGTCGCGTATGCCGGTACGTTGCAGAATCGTGCTTGTTTCAATGGAGAAACAGGGTGGTTGCGGAATTTTATATCCGTCCCTGAAAGGGGACGGATTTTTTTTATCCAAAACATTTTAAACCACGCGGTAAGGATCTGAAACCGGAAAAATATACAAAAGGGGAAAGAGTATGAAAGTGTACAAAAAACTCATGAACGCACTTGCAGCAGTAGAAAAAATCGTACTGGTCATTTCCACACTGCTGATCCTTGTGCTGACTGTGGGAAATGTATTTTCCCGTAAGGTCATCCATCGCTCATGGTCTTTTACAGAAGAGCTTGTTGTAGCGGTGTTTGTTCTCATCACACTTCTGGCAGCAGCACTTGCCTGCCGTGAAAAAGGAGGGCTGGTAAGTCTGACACTGGTTACGGACCGTCTTCCGAAAAAACTGGAAAAACCATCTGTGATCCTGATCACGGTCCTGAGCATTGTTTTTTCCGCAATTTTATTTAAATATGGAATGGACAAGGTTCTTACACAGCTGGCAAACGGCAAGAGAACTTTCGTATTGAACTGGCCGGAGTGGATCTTCTGGTCCTTCGTGCCGATCGGAGCAGGCTGTATGATCCTTCATTTTATTGAGTACTGCCTCGACTTCTGCCTGAAAAAAGATGATGAAAAGGAGGACAAATAAATGATCAGTGCAATCTTATTTATCTCCTTCTTTGTTTTCCTGATCCTGGGACTTCCCATTGCGATCTGCTTAGGTCTGTCATCTGTATGTGCCATCCTTTATTCCGGTACATCTCTGACGATCGTAGCTACAAATATGTACTCCGGAATCAGTAAATTCCTGCTTCTTGCTATCCCGTTCTTTGTTCTGTCCGGAAACATTATGGCAAAAGCCGGTATTTCCAAACGACTGATCAACTTCGTAGATACCTGCGTAGGACATAAAAAGGGCGGTATCGCCATTGTATGTGTTATCGTAGCCTGCTTCTTCGGAGCGATCTCCGGTTCCGGCCCTGCAACGGTTGCGGCACTTGGAGCAGTTCTGATCCCGGCTATGGTTGAGCAGGGCGGTTTCTCCGCACCGTTTTCCACGGCATTGATGGCAACCTCCAGTTCCATCGCCATTGTCATACCGCCGAGTATCGCATTCGTTGTATACGCTTCTATCACAGGGGTATCTATTGCAGATATGTTTATGGCTGGTATCGTTCCGGGACTTCTGATGGGTGTTGCTCTTGTGATCATCGTTATGATCGAGGCAAAGAAACATAACATTCAGCCATCCCGTGAAAAAGCTTCCGCAAAAGAGCGCTGGGATACATTTAAAGATGCATTCTGGGGATTCCTGATGCCGGTTATCATCCTCGGGGGAATTTACGGCGGTATCTTTACACCAACTGAGGCTGCAGCCGTATCTGTTGTTTACGGTCTGTTTGTTGGTATGGTGATCTACCGTGAGGTTAAGCTCAAAGATCTGTTTGACATTCTTGTGGATTCTGCAAAGACAACCGGTGGAATCATGCTGATCGTAGCGAGTGCTTCCCTGTTCTCTTTTGTATGTACCAAGTTTGGTATTGCAAATGCGGCATCTGAGCTTCTTGCCGGCATTGCACATAATCAGTTTACCTTCCTTCTGATCGTAAACATCATTTTCCTGATCGCAGGATGCTTCATTGATGCAAACTCTGCGATGTACATTTTTATACCGATCATGCTTCCGGTATGTAAGGCTCTGGGCTATGATGTGGTAGCATTCGGTGTTATGGCAACAGTTAACCTTGCGATCGGACAGGTAACACCTCCGGTAGGTGTAAATCTTTTTGTTGCCATTAGTATCAAGATCAAAAAAGGTCTGGAGGTTACTCTTCAGCAGATCTCCAGAGCAGTTATGCCGATGATCGCTGCATCCGTTGCAGTTCTTCTGATCATCACTTATATTCCGGCTGTTTCCACAGCTCTTCCGAAGGCTCTTGCAAAAGAGGGCTCCTATACAGGAGACCAGTCTTCTGACACAGAAAGCCAGAGTTCCAAGGATTCCGGAGACGGAAGTGATTCCTTTAATACTATCGCGGATTACAGTGATCTTGACTGGCCGGAGATGACATGGAACTTCGCATGCTCTACAACTGAAACAAGTACTTGGGCTGACGGAGGACGTAAGTTTGGTGAGCTTATGGAAAAAGCAACCGGCGGAAAAGTCAAGGTTAATATTTACGCAGCAGATCAGCTGACAAACGGAAATCAGTCCGAGGGAATCCAGGCACTGATGAACGGAGATCCGGTACAGATCTCCATGCATTCCAATCTGATCTATTCTGCATTTGACCCGAGATTCAATGTAGTATCCCTGCCGTTTATCTATGATTCCTACGATGACGCGGATGCAAAATTTGACGGTGAGGCCGGAGAAAAGCTGAAAGAGATCCTTGGTGAGTACGGACTTCATTGTATGGGAATCGCAGAGAATGGTTTCCGTGAGCTGACAAACAGCAAGCATGAAGTAAAAACAGTAGACGACATGAAGAACCTGAAGGTTCGTGTGGCCGGTTCCAACCTTCTTATGGAATGCTATAAGAGATGGGGGGCAGATGCCACAAATATGAACTGGTCTGAGACATACACAGCACTTCAGCAGAATACGGTAGAGGGTGAGGAGAACCCGTTGCCTGCGATCGACGCAGCCAGTGTACAGGAGGTACAGCCGTACTGCTCCATGTGGGATGCAATCTATGATTGTCTGTTCTTCTGTATCAACCAGGATATCTATGACAGCCTGACACCGGAACAGCAGCAGGTTGTTGATGAGGCAGGCCAGAAGGCTGTTGAGTATGAGCGTTATATCAACCGTTCCGGCGACGAGGAGATCATGAGCCGCTGGGAGAAGAGCAACGGTGTGACCTTTACAAAGAAAGAGGATATGGATATCGATTCCTTCAAGAAAGCAGTAGACGGAATCGACGACTGGTTTGTAAAGGAGCTTAAGAGTGAAGGCTATGACGATGCACAGGATCTTGTAGATCTGTTTACAGAGGATTCGGTAGATACCGTGGAGGATTACAGTGATCTGAACTGGCCTGAGACAACCTGGAACTTTGCATGCTCCACAACGGAGACAAGTACCTGGGCTGATGGAGGACGTAAGTTCGGTGAACTCATGGAAAAGGCTACCGGAGGAAAGGTCAAGGTTAACATTTACGCAGCGGATCAGCTGACAAACGGAAATCAGTCCGAGGGAATCCAGGCATTGATGAACGGAGACCCGGTACAGATCTCCATGCATTCCAATCTGATCTATTCTGCATTTGATCCACGCTTCAATGTGGTATCCCTACCGTTCATCTATGATTCCTACGATGATGCAGATGCGAAGTTTGACGGAGAGGCCGGAGACAAGCTGAAGGAGATCCTTAACGGCTACGGACTTCACTGCATGGGTATTGCAGAGAACGGATTCCGTGAGTTGACAAACAGCAAGCATGAGGTAAAATCTGTAGATGATATGAAGAATCTGAAGGTTCGTGTAGCCGGCTCTAATCTTCTTATGGAGTGTTATAAGAGATGGGGGGGGCAGATGCTACAAATATGAACTGGTCCGAGACCTACACAGCACTTCAGCAGAATACGGTAGAGGGCGAGGAGAATCCGTTGCCCGCCATCGATGCAGCCAGTGTACAGGAGGTACAGCCATATTGCTCCATGTGGGATGCAATCTATGACTGCCTGTTCTTCTGCATCAACCAGGATATTTATGATGCGCTGACACCGGAGCAGCAGGCTGTTGTTGACGAGTGTGGTCAGAAAGCTGTTGAGTATGAGCGTTACATCAACCGTTCCAGTGATGATGAGATCAAAGCACGCTGGGCAGACAAAAACGGTGTGACCTTCACAGAGAAAAAGGACATGGATATCGATTCCTTTAAGAAAGCAGTAGACGGTGTAGATGACTGGTTTGTTCAGGAACTGAAAAAACAGGGCTATAATGATGGTCAGGATCTGGTAGATCTGTTTACAAAGTAATCTTCATATATGTTTATAAAAAGATAAAATAGCCGGAAAGAGGCAGTTCTGAGAGGATTTTTCAGGACCGCCTCTTTTCTTTGCGGAAAAAAGATTATATACTGATAGCAGTCCGGCATTTGTCGGGCAGGAGATTATTGAAATATGACCGGAACATAAGTAAAGCATATATTCGCATTTATTTTACTGTATGCTCCGGAGAGTTGATAAAGTAAAGGAAGAAATATGATAAAGATCGATCTGATAACCGGATTTCTCGGATCCGGAAAGACAACATTTATAAAAAAATATGCCTCCTATCTTCTGAAAAAAGGCATGAACATCGGGATCCTGGAAAATGATTTCGGGGCAGTGAATGTGGATATGATGCTGCTTCAGGATCTGATGGGAGACAACTGTGAGCTGGAGATGGTTTCCGGGGGCTGTGATGCGGACTGTCACAGACGGCGATTTAAGACAAAGCTGATCGCCATGGGAATGTGCGGTTACGACCGTGTCATCGTAGAACCATCCGGAATCTTTGATGTGGATGAGTTCTTTGACGCCCTCCATGAGGAACCACTGGATAAGTGGTATGAGATCGGAAATGTGATCGCTATTGTGGATGCCAAGCTTGCGGAGGATTTTTCTGCGGAAGCGGATTATCTGCTGGCTTCTGAGGTGGCAGATGCAGGTTGCGTACTTCTGAGCAGGAGTCAGAAAGCTACAGAGGAAGAGATCCACAGCACAAAGGAACATCTCAACCGTGCACTTGGTCAGATCCAGTGTAAGCGCCGTCTGGACAGCGAGATTCTCACCGGAAACTGGGATGATCTCACAGACACAGACCTGGAAAAGATCCTGGATTGCGGGTATGTGGCAGAGGATTACGTGAAGGAATCCTATGCGGAAGGCGGCGGATTTGATTCTCTGTTTTTTATGAACGTTCATAAAAGCGAGGAGGAACTTCATGAAACTGCAGAAAGGATCCTGAATGATCCATCCTGCGGAGATGTTTTTCGCGTAAAAGGTTTTCTCAGAAAAGAAGATGGACAGTGGCTGGAGCTGAATGCTACCCGCCATGAGATCTGCATTCGGCCAACGAAGCTGGGACAGGAGATCATGATCGTTATTGGGGAGAAACTGAATAAAGAGGTAATTGATGGATACTGGAAATAATACTGCAGGAAAAACAGCACCGAAGAGATATGTCTCAGAGAAGGCCTTTGAAGAGCTTCCAGATACCTTTCAGAAGCTTGCAGAGCTGCTTGGAGAAGATCAGTTTGAACTGGTGGCAGTGAATGATGAGAAAGATCCGCAGGATCAGAAAGCAGCTTCAGAAAGTGCTTTTTCGGAAGCAATTGCGGAAAAGTCCGATGACAATATGTACAGAGTGGATTCTTATGTAAAAAACGGCGAAATCCGTCTTGTGTATCTTATGAATGATGCGGTAGAAAGCTTTCTTGTTTTTGGAAATGCCCGTATGACAGGTGTATACAAACCGGATTACGAGGGCGAGATCCTGGCGGATTTAAGCCGGCAGGGCAGAGAATACATCCTTGTGGTCCATCAGGATGATTCGGTGGTGACTTTGTTTTTTGAAACCCTGTCTCTGGAAAAATATCTCTACGATTACAGCCGGATCGGTCATTTCTGGGTAGAAGGGTATGAATATTTACGGCAGCTGGAATATCGCCTGGCGATTCTCCGCGATAAATATGATTATATAGGCGGGGACAGCTGCAACGCTCTGGAGGAGAAGCTTTCTGCACTGGTGGAATTTCCGCCATTGAATTACTGCTGTTATCCGGCTGTTCCGGAAAAGTATATTGTTCCCAGGGAAAATCCGTGGATTCCCTCGGAAAAGGCATTTGAGGTAATGGGAGAGATCGCAAGGCAGGCAGGAGACCGTACCTTTGTCAGGTGGCTTGAAATTTACCGGAAACTTCGGTTTAAATGGGTAGCACGGAAACTGGCAGGAATGCTTCACCGTACAAAACACATCCAGGTAACGATGTGCCTTTCTGAAAAGCTGCGGGAAGCTTCATCCGGATATGGGAATCGTTCTTTTGGAAAAGAAGCCGATGAAGAACTTAGAGTTCTTACAGAAAAAGCCAGGACAAAGCAGGCAGAGCTGAACGAGCAGGGTATGGGATCCGAAGTACTCAGGGAAGAACCGTTTACCATTGCCAGAGATTCTCTGGGATTTAAGGTTTATCTCATGAAATGGAACAAAGGAAGAAAAGACTGTACCGTTGAAATTGAAGAAATATGACGAAATATATATAGATCCGTAGAGAATATCTGTGAAGTGTTTTTGCCCGGCGGGGATTGCTTTTTTAAAAACACTGGGGTATAATCTAACGGAAAGAGTTAAGAACAGCCCTTTAATAAGAAAGGAGATTTTTAAAATGAAAGTAACACATATTACAGATATTGATAAATTTTTTGAGGTAATTGACAGCTGTAAAGGAAGAGTAGAGCTTGTAACAGGAGAGGGAGACAGACTGAACCTGAAATCCAAGCTTTCCCAGTATGTATCTCTTGCAAACATCTTTTCCGCTGGTGAGATCCCGGAGCTTGAGATCGTTGCAGCAGAGAAAGAGGATATCGACAAGCTTATGAACTTTATGATCAACGGCTGATAAGAGGAACGATTTTCAGGGATGTGAGCTTTTCACATCCCTGTCTTAATCTGGATGCAAAACAGAACACGAATGTCTGTTTTACAAAATGGATATAATGATAACAGAGAGAGAAACAAGAATTTTTCTCTTCCATCATGATCATAACAGGATACAACCAGGGGGTATAAACACTTCCTGGTCAAACTACGTTAAAAGGAGTGTATACAAAATGGTAAAAATTGATATTATCTCCGGTTTCCTTGGTGCCGGAAAAACAACTCTGATCAAAAAACTTCTGAAAGACGGATTTCAGGGTGAGCAGGTCGTACTGATCGAGAACGAGTTTGGTGAGATCGGTATTGACGGTGGTTTCCTGAAAGAGGCCGGAATCCAGATCCGTGAGATGAATTCCGGATGTATCTGCTGCTCACTGGTTGGAGATTTCGGTACTTCCCTGAAAGAAGTTGTTACCAAATACAACCCGGACAGAATCCTCATCGAGCCATCCGGAGTTGGTAAACTTTCTGACGTTATCAAAGCTGTACAGGGTGTTCAGGATGAGGTTGACATCAAACTGAACAGCTATACAACTGTTGTTGATGCCAAGAAATGCAAGATGTACATGAAGAACTTCGGTGAGTTCTTTGACAATCAGATCCAGTATGCAGGCGCCATCATCATGAGCCGTACAGATATCGCAACTGAGAAGAAAGTTCAGGAGTCCCTGGAGCTTCTCCGCAGCCTGAATAAGGATGCTGCTATCATTACAACTCCGATCGAGAATCTTGACGGTAAGAAGCTGGTAGAGGTTATGGAGCATCCGGTATCCCTGGAGCAGGAGATGCTTGAGGAGGAGCATGAGCATCACCATCACCACGACGGAGAGTGCGGCTGTGGCCATGATCATGAAGAGCATGAGCATCATCACCATGACGGAGAGTGCGGCTGTGGCCATGATCATGAAGAGCATGAGCATCACCATCACCACGACGGAGAGTGCGGCTGCGGCCATGATCATGAAGAGCATGAGCATCACCATCACCACGACGGAGAGTGTGGCTGTGGACATGACCACCACCATCATCATGCAGATGAGGTCTTCACAAGCTGGGGCCGTGAGACTATTAAAAAATATACACGTGAGGGACTTGAGAAGATCCTTGAGGCACTTTCCGAGTCTGATAAATACGGTATCATCCTCCGTGCAAAGGGAATGCTTCCGGCAGAAGACGGAACATGGATCTATTTTGATATGGTTCCGGAAGAAACTGAGATCCGTGAGGGTGCACCGGAATATACAGGCCGTCTGTGCGTGATCGGTTCTAAGCTTGACGAGCATGCACTGGAGGAGCTTTTCGGGATCGCATAAAGCATATGATAAAATAAATGTCCGTTTTGACGCAAAGCCAAAGCGGAATACAGATATAGATTGTTACAGAAAGGAAACAGATACTGTACATTAAATCGTACAGTATCTGATGGGATGGATTTATGGAAGAGACCAGAGTACCCGTTTATCTGATCACAGGTTTTCTGGAAAGCGGCAAGACCTCTTTCCTGAGCTTTACCCTGCAGCAGGATTACTTTCAGATCGATGGAAAAACACTGCTGATCCTTTGTGAAGAGGGTGAGGAAGAATATGATGAGGAAGCACTGAAACAGTGCAATACCGTTGTGGAGAGCATTGACAGTGAGGAAGAGCTTACACCGGAACGACTTGCGGCAATGGAGATCCTGCATCAGCCGGAGCGGGTGATCATTGAGTATAATGGCATGTGGCTGGTAAGTAAATTCGAAGAAATGGAAAAACCGGAAGGCTGGGGCGTGGAGCAGCATATCACCTGTGTGGATGCAAGCACATTCCAGGTCTATATGGCGAATATGAAGTCCCTTTTTATGGACATGGTCCGCAATGCGGATATGGTTATCTTTAACCGCTGCCAGGAGAACGATCCGCTTCCTTCTTACAGAAGAAGCATCAAGGTGGTGAACCAGCGTGCGGAGATCATCTTTGAGGATGAAGAGGGCGAGCTTGGTGATCTTTTTGAGGATGAGATGCCATTTGATATTGATGCGCCGGTGATCGATATCCTTCCGGAGGATTATGGTATCTGGTTTGTGGATTCCATGGATCATCCGGACCGCTATGTCGGAAAAACCGTTCACTTTAAAGCACGTGCCCTGAAGCCGCGTGGAATGGGAAGCAAATTCTTTGTTCCCGGAAGAACAGCCATGACATGCTGTGCAGATGATACCACATTCCTTGGTTACATCTGCAAGAGCGCTTTTGCTCCGAAGATCGCAGAAGGCCAGTGGGTGGATGTTACTGCGAAGGTTGCGTTTGAGAAGAGAATGGAATATCAGGGAGAGGGAATCGTACTTTACGCAGAGCATGTAGAAGTTTGTGAGCCACTTGCTGATGAGATGGTATATTTCAACTGATACGATCAGAGCATTTGTATGCCTTAAGGCATAAGAGGGCCTGGCGTTGAACCAGGTAAATTACAGCTGAGGAGTTTTTATGTATTTAATTGCAGGTTTGGGAAATCCGGGAAAGCAGTATGAGGCTACACGCCACAACATGGGCTTTGACACCGTTGACTGTCTTGTGGAGAAGCATAATATCCCGCAGGGTGGCGTAAAATTTAATGCCATGTATGGAAAAGGTATCATCGGCGGTGAAAAAGCTATTCTGATGAAACCGCTTTCCTATATGAATTTAAGCGGCGGTCCGATCCAGGAGATGTCCGGCTATTTCAAGATCGATCCGGAGACAGAGCTGATCGTGATCTACGATGATATCGATCTGGAGCCTGGGCAGCTTCGTATCCGCAAAAAAGGCAGTGCAGGCGGACATAACGGGATCAAGGATATCATCCGCCGCCTTGGAACTGAAAAATTTATCCGCATCCGTGTTGGTGTCGGTGCAAAACCGAAAGACTGGGATCTGGCAGATTTTGTGCTGGGTCATTTTTCGGACAGTGATCGCAAGCTTGTGGATGAAGGGATCAATGATGCGGCAGAGGCTGTGGAGATGATCCTGTCCGAGGGCGTAGATGCGGCGATGAATAAATATAACAGGAAAAAGCCTAAGAATTGAGGTTTGTATGGAAGCATTTTTGCATCCTCTGCAGGGTCTTGCAGAGTTTGGGGAAATAAAAAAGCGCTGTGGCGCAAACTGCGGAATTCTTAATGTTTCCGGATGCATGGAGTCCCAGAAGGTCCATCTGATGTATGGACTTTCCGGGCTTTTTCCATATCATCTGATCCTTGCGGATGATGAGCGCAACGCAAAGGAAATCTATGAGGATTACCGCTTCTATGACAAAAATGTATATTTTTATCCGGCAAAGGATCTTCTGTTTTTTCAGGCAGATATTCACGGAAATCTTCTGATCCGGCAGCGGATGCGTGTGATCCGGGCACTTCTGGAACAGGAAGAAGTGACCGTTGTTACCAGCATTGACGGATGTATGGATTTCCTGATGCCGCTGGAAAAGATCAGAAGCAGACTTCTTCATTTTAAAAGTGACAGTGTGATCGATCTGGATCAGCTGAAGGAAGAGCTGGTAGAGCTGGGGTATGAACGCACTGGTCAGGTAGAGCTTCCGGGGCAGTTTTCTGTGCGTGGAGGAATCATTGATATCTATCCGCTGACAGAGGATAATCCCTGGCGTATCGAACTGTGGGATGATGAGGTGGATTCTATCCGGAGCTTTGATGCGGAAAGTCAGAGATCTCTGGAAAATGTAGATGAAATTACGATTTATCCGGCCGCAGAAAAGATGGACGGAGAAGATATGGTATCCTTTCTGGATTATTTTCCGGAAGAAAAAACACTGGTGTTTCTGGATGAACTGAACCACCTGGCAGAAAACGGCGAGGGTGTGGAGGAAGAGTACCGTCAGAGTCGTATGCACAGAGAGGAAAAAGGCGAGGCAAATCTTCCGGAGCAGTGGCTATGTGGCTTTCAGGAACTGCAGAAGAAGCTGAACAGACGGAATTGTGTGGCTGTATCTGCACTTTCTCCCAGACGTTCCGGATGGAAGATCAATGAGGAATTTGATCTTACGGTGAAGTCTGTAGATTCTTATAACAGCAGCTTTGAACTTCTGGTAAAGGATCTCCTTCAGTATAAGAGTCAGGGATACCGGATCGCATTGCTCTCCGGTTCCAGGACCAGGGCGGAGCGTCTGGCAAAGGATCTTTCAGAGGAAGGACTGAATGCTTTTTACAGCCAGGACATGGATCGTATCATCAGTCCCGGGGAGATCATGGTGGTCTATGGTTACGCAAGACGTGGCTTTCAGTATCCGCTGATCAAATTTGCAGTGATGACGGAAACCGATATTTTCGGCAAAGAGCAGAAAAAGCGTAAAAAAAAGAAAAAGTACAGCGGAAACAGGATCCAGGATTTTGCAGAGCTTTCCGTTGGTGATCTTGTTGTTCATGAAAAGCACGGACTGGGTATTTACCGTGGAATCGAAAAGGTAGAGGTTGACCGTGTTGTGAAGGATTACATCAAGATCGAATACCGGGGCGGCAGTAATCTCTATATCCTGGCAACCCAGCTGGATGCTTTGCAGAAATATTCAGGATCCTCCGAAAATGCAAAAACGCCCAAGCTGAACAAGCTTGGCGGTCAGGAGTGGAATAAGACCAAGAGCCGTGTTAAGGGTGCAGTAAAAAATATCGCAAAAGAGCTGGTTGAGCTTTATGCAGTCCGCCAGGAGAAAGAGGGGTATGTCTGCGGACCGGATACCGTATGGCAGAAGGAATTTGAGGAGATGTTTCCCTATGAGGAGACAGAGGATCAGCTGGCAGCCATTGAGGATACCAAGAGAGATATGGAAAGCACCAGGATCATGGACCGTCTTGTGTGTGGTGACGTTGGTTACGGAAAGACGGAGGTGGCTTTAAGAGCTGCGTTTAAGGCAGTACAGGAAAGCCGGCAGGTGGTTTATCTGGTCCCTACTACCATTCTTGCCCAGCAGCATTACAATACCTTTGTACAGCGTATGAAAGAATTTCCGGTGAAGGTGGAGCTTCTCTGCCGTTTCCGGACATCTGCCCAGCAGAAAAAGACCATCGAAGGGATCAAAAAGGGGCAGGTAGATATTGTGATCGGCACCCACAGAGTTCTTTCAAAAGATGTGGAATTTAAAAATCTTGGACTTCTGATCATTGATGAGGAGCAGCGCTTTGGTGTTACTCACAAGGAGAAGATCAAGCAGATGAAAAAAGATGTGGATGTACTGACGCTGACGGCAACGCCGATTCCGAGAACTCTTCATATGAGTCTCATCGGTATTCGTGATATGAGCGTTCTGGAAGAGCCGCCGATGGATCGTGTGCCGATCCAGACATACGTTATGGAGTACGATGAGGAGACTGTTCGGGAAGCCATCCGCAGGGAGCTTCGCCGGGGTGGACAGGTGTATTACGTGTATAATCGAGTCAATGACATTGCCGAAGTAGCCCTTCGGATATCCAGACTTGTGCCGGAGGCCAGAGTGGATTTTGCACATGGACAGATGAGTCAGAGGGAACTGGAGCAGGTAATGTATGATTTTATCAACGGAGATGTGGATGTGCTGGTTTCCACCACTATTATCGAAACAGGACTGGATATTTCCAACGTAAACACCATGATCATCCATGATTCGGACAGATATGGCCTTTCCCAGCTTTATCAGCTCCGTGGGCGTGTAGGACGTTCCAACAGGACTGCTTATGCATTCCTGATGTATACCAAAAACAAGATGCTCCAGGAGACCGCGGAGAAACGGCTCAGCGCCATGCGGGAGTATTCAGACCTTGGAAGCGGTTTTAAGATAGCTATGAAGGATCTGGAGCTTCGTGGAGCAGGAAATCTTCTCGGTGCTCAGCAGCATGGGCATATGAACGCAGTTGGTTATGACCTTTACTGTAAGATGCTCAGTGAGGCTGTCAAGGAGGCAAAGGGAATCCGGACTATGGATGATTTTGAGACGACCATTGATCTCAACATTGATGCATTTATCCCGGATTCCTATATCGGCAACGAGTTCCAGAAGCTGGATATTTATAAGCGTATTGCCGGTATTGAAAGCCAGCAGGAATATGACGATATGCTGGAGGAGCTGATCGACCGTTTTGGCGAGCCGACAAAAGCTGTGCTGAATCTTCTTGCCATTGCAAGACTGAAGGCTCTTGCCCATCAGGGATATGTGACGGAGATCAAGCAGCTTGGAAAAGATGTCCGGATCACGCTCTATGAAAAGGCCAAGCTGGATCCCGCAGGTATCCCGGCTATTATGGCGCAGTACCGGAGAGGTTTGCAGTTTAAGGCTGATCATGAGCCGAAATTTATCCTGACACCACAGGGAAGGCTGATCGAAGAGCTGATGAAGTTTGCGGGGGAGCTGGCAAAACTGGCAGAGCCGCTGGAGTAAAGGGAAGAATCAGCTAAGCTTAGGGTTATCCACGGGAAAAAACATCCGGTTTGTGGATACCGGATATTTTCCCGGAAAGACTTGTGGATAATTTGTGAAATGTCGTGTAAGTTCGTGAAATTCCTTGCTCTTAAAGGTGAAAACGTTTATAATCAAGTATTATGGAATAAGAGCCGGACCGTGATTCTTATGGACGGATAGATGGAGGATGAAATGAGAAATTCAGTAAAGAAAGCGGCAGTTACTGCTCTTGTCTGCGTTACAGCGGCAGGAATGATGGCAGGCTGCGGAAATAAAAAACTCGATGGTACAAAGATCGCATTGACAGTCAATAAGCAGGAAATCCCGCTTGGCGTTGTAAGTCTGGCAGCACGTATGCAGCAGGCACAGGCTGAGGCAATGTACAAGATGTATCTTGGCGGCGGAAGCGATATGTCTATCTGGAGTACCAAAATGGATGATGATTCCGATGAGACTTACGGTGAAAATGCGGTAACAACATCTGTTGAAACTGTTGAAAAGATGTGTCTGGAGAAAGAACATGCTTCCGAGTATGATGTTGAAATCACAGAGGATGAGCAGAAGGCTCTTGAGGAAGCTGCCAAGAACTTCATGGCTGCCAATTCTGATGAGACAATTGCAGAGCTTGCAGTTGATGAAGATATGGTGAAGATTTTCCTCGAGCTTGAAACATACGATGTGAAGATGAAGGATGCCATTGAAGCCAAAGCGGACGTGAAGCTGGATGAGAAAGAATATCAGCAGATGTCCTTCAGCTATGCAAGTGCAAAGGTCAGCGGAGATGATCTTTCCGATGATGATATCAAGAAGAATAAAGAGAATCTTCAGAAATTCTATGACAAGGTTAAAGAGGATCCGGCTGCAGATTTCAATACTCTTGGAGATGAGATCTCCAAGGATATGACCGCAACAACCGGAACATGCCCTACCTATGAGGAAGGTGATGACAGTGCTGCCAACGGAACTACTTATCCGGATGAGGTTCGTACCGCTTTAAGAAAGCTGGATGAAGGTGCACTGAACGAGGAGATCATAAAGACAGATTCCGTATGGTATGTTGTGAGACTGGATTCCAAGAATGATAAAACTGCAACGGAGAGTAAGAAAGAGTCTCTGACAAACACTAAGAAGGATGATTTCTATAATGATACAACAGATGGCTGGAAGAAGAAAGCAGATATCAAAGAAGAGAAAAAACTGATCAAGAAGATCAAAATCACAGATAATCACAGCTTTACGATCCAGACTCCAACTCCGACACCGGACCCGGATGTAACTGAGACACCGGCAGCAGATTCTGCAGAGGCTGAGGTAACCGAGACACCGGAGACAGAGGGAGATTCTGCAAAGGCTGATGGGGAGACTGCAGACAGTACAGAATCTGAGGCAGCTGCTACACCGGAAGCTGAGAAATAAGATACCATGTTTACAATGGAATGATAAGAGAAAAGACAACGAGCCGTGTACGGGTTTATCGTACACGGCTCGTTTTTTGTAATGCTCATGCCTGCTTTATGGATCATCAGATCAGATCGAGATGCTCCAGTGCGTGAAGAATCCCGTCCCTGTCTACTGCGCTTGTCTGGTATGTGCAGTGTTTTTCGATGCCTCCGTAAGCATTTCCCATAGCAACACCGACTCCGGCAGCTTTCAGCATGGGAAGGTCGTTGGGACTGTCTCCGAATGCATAGCAGTTTTCCTTGGGGATGGAAAGGCGGTCCAGGAGAAATTCCATGCCTGTGGCTTTGCTGGTACCCTTTTGTGTGACTTCCCAGATTCCGTCTCCGTGATCAAAATAGGTGTAATGATCATTACAGAAGCTGCGGAATTTTTCGACATCGGAATCCGGCAGCATATGTACCAGGAATTTGTCATAGGAGTAAGTGCAGGCATCCTCCCGATTGAATTTCGTGATGTCGACCATTGGAATCTCTTTTCGCATTTTGACTCCGAATTCGGACTGGGCCGGAGATGCGCCATCATACAGGATCTCAGTGTTGGATTCAAAAATTGCCTCGATCTTGCATTTGCGGAGAAGGTCTACGGTTTCCTTGCACAGAAGATTTGGGACTGTGCGGAAAAAAAGCAATTTGTTGTCCATGTAAATATGGGTTCCACAGCCGTATATATAGCCATCGAAATGAAGCTCTGAGAGTGCAGAGGGCATCATTACTTTGGTGCGGCCGGTGTTGATGAAAAGAAGATGACCGTTTTCATGGGCTTTTGTGAGGGCGCGGCTGGTGCTCTCCGGAACCTTGAAGGGGTGAGGCGTAAGCAGTGTGCCGTCTATGTCGAAGAACAGGATTTTTTTATCGTTCATAAGGTCTCCTTTAAAATGGGATTTCTTCTTCGGTGTTACTGTTATCAATGTCAGTAATATCATTAACAGGAAGCGGTTCTGCGGATGTATCTTCAACAGAGTTCAGTGTGCTGACACGGATGCCGTTGAGTTCTATTTCACTTTCCATGGGGATCACAAGGCATTTTCGACCATCGATGATGCGGGTTTCTACCAGTTCTGCCCGGTCCGGTGCTACGTGGATCACCACGTCAGGGGTTTTGATCTCGAATTTCCGGGTGTTGGTGATGTTGGATGCTACCAGAGCTGATTTTTCTCCTGCGGCAAGCTCATACTGTTCATCGAAGTTCTGGAGCTTTTCGTCTTCTACGCCGCATTCTTCGAAGAGACGTTTGACTTCGGATTTGGTGAGGACAACAGGTTCCGGTTCGTCCTTCTGGGATTCGATGAGATCGTTGAGCTTTTCATGGATCTCAAG
The DNA here is from genome assembly GCF_001487165.1 of Blautia massiliensis (ex Durand et al. 2017). Lineage (GTDB taxonomy): Bacteria > Bacillota > Clostridia > Lachnospirales > Lachnospiraceae > Blautia_A > Blautia_A fusiformis. The sequence continues at coordinate 2,125,033 of NZ_LN913006.1, read as the reverse complement.
GACTGTGTCGTAGGCACAGTCATCACCAAGGGTTTCTTCCACCAGAGCATTGAAGGAGTCACGCTGGGTTCCGGCAGATAGTGGTGTGGTGCAGCCGAAGACTTCTTCCATCATGGTGGAGCGGAGATTTTCGGCGTTTTTGGTGTAGTAGAGAAGTCCGTGGATATCGGTACTGCGGTCGTTGAACTGTGGGAAAAGGAAGCCCCAGTCAGGCATTTCTACCAGCCAGTCCCGGATACGGTCTTCAATATTGTTTGTCTCTGCATTGTAATGCAGGCCTGCTTTGGAGAGCTTGACCGGGCAGATACTGCAGAGGATGTGGTCGTAGATCTCATCGGAAGCGTCGAACATTTCGGCACCGTCGGAGGATTTGCCGGGGATGTCGTAGACTGCGTGGATGAGGATGATGTAGTAGTTTTCACCGTAGTCGTAGTTTTCTATGATTCTGTCGTAGAAGGCTTCGGTGAGGGTGTCGTCGGTGAGTTTGCTTTTGCGGAGTTTCATGAGGAAGTTTTGGGTTCCGCCTTCGGTTTCCTGATCCAGAGGAAATTCCATGTTGATGAGATTTTTTCCGATGGTGCCGGTGAGGGTTTTTCGGAAGATGTCGAAGTATTTGAAGGTTTCTTCCTCTGATAAGGATAAGAAGGCTTCTTTGAGTTCGGTTTTTTTGTTTTTTTCACCGTCTACGTAGCAGCCGCAGATGCGGGTGATGGAGCAGCGGTCAGGGGTGAATTGTTTTTTTATTTCTGCGATTTCTTTTTTGTTCATGTGTGGTTTACCTCGGTTTTTTAATTAGTTTGATTATAGCACAGGTGTTTGGTGGGGGCAAGATGACGCGGACGGACGTGTGAGATTTGCAGCAGAAGTCCGGGTGCCGTCGTTTCGCCTGGTCATACTAAGCGTCTGAGGTGTCTCACGGAGCGGCCGGCCCATAACTCGCCATGTACGCTGATGCGTACCTGGCTCAGACAGATGGGCCTTACCCTGCGGCTTGTGGCCGCCGGGTACCTCTCCGTGAACCACCTCAGACGCTAAGTATGGACCAAGGCTCACTCCAAAGCACCCGGACTTCTGCTGCAAACCTCACACTGTGCGGTCATGGTGGGAGGGATAGAGTGGTCTGACGGGAGTTGGATGAGCCATCAGCGCTGCGCTGGATGGCTGGGAGGAAAGGCTGAGTTTCCTTGTGGTTTGCCGGGAGGTTGTGAGCGTCGGCGCGTTGCTGGATGCCTGTAGTTAGGAAGCTTGAGATTCCTTGTGGTTTGGAGGGAGGCTGTGAATGTCGGTGCGTTGCTGGACGCTGGAAGGTGGTGTCGAAATTTGGAGATGGGTTTTTGTGGTGTTGTGGTGGGATGTGTGGTATGATTTGTATATCTTATAAGATCTATCCATTTATTTGGTTTCTTTTTGCTTCAATGTCTGAAGCGTTTTTTCAAAAAATATTTATAAAACTGTATACAGGGTTTCTGAAGTGTTTGGTTGATGGTATAATTGTATATACCAGAAGGAGTATTGTTTGAGAGATAATACGATTTTTGATGATGTTTTTCGTACTATGATGGAGAAAATGACGTTTCTGGTCGTGCCTTTGATCAATGATGTTTTTCATACATCATACCCGGCTGATGTGGAGATTGTGCAGCTGCGTAATGAGTATCAGCGGGTGGATGGTGAGATTATTACGGATTCGCGGCTGTTGATCGGAAACAGGATTTATCATATAGAATGTCAGAGTACGGATGACACGACAATGGCTGTACGGATGATAGAGTATGATTTTGCAACTGCTGTTGAGTTTGCCAGAAAGCAGGGACGGAGGTATCGGATGGAGTTTCCACGTTCTTGTGTGTTGTATCTGAGAAATAGTAGGAATACGCCGGATTTTCTGGAAGTGGATGTGGTTTTTCCGGATGGGGGATGTCATTTGTACAGAGTGCCTGCCATTAAAGTAGAGAATTATACAAAAGATAAGATATTTGAAAAGAGTCTTCTTATGCTGCTTCCTTTTTATATCATGCGATATGAAAAAAGAGGGCATGAGATGAGTGAGGATCCACAACTTTTTCAGGAATTACTGAATGAATATGAAGTGATCCGGAGTAAACTGGAGGTAGAGATCACTGAATCTGGAAGGTCTGAACTGTTCAGTGATCTGATTGGACTGATAACTCTGATATCTGATCATATTTTCAGAAATGAGGAGAAAGTCCGGAAAGGAATAGGTGAGATTATGGGTGGACATGTTCTGGAACTGGAATCTGAGAAAAGGGCAAGACTGATGGCGGAAGCTAAAGAACAGGCTGAAGCACTGGGGCGAGAACAGGGAATGGCGCAGGGAATGGCGCAGGGAATGGCCCAGGGAATGGCCCGGGGAATGGCCCAGGGGGAAGAACGACTTAGTGTTCTGATCAACAGGCTTATACTTGATGATCGTGGTAATGAGATCCAGAAGGTTGTTACAGATAAAGAAATGCGTGAAGCCATGTACAGAGAATATCAATTATAATAAGAAAAGATAAAGAGAATCCCCCACTGGTTTTGCTATCCATGGGGGATTCGTTGATTGATCTGAATCTTATAATACAGAATATCCGTAACTGCTGACAATAGCATCGATCTTCTGGCGGTTTTTGCACAGTGGGCAGTTGTCAGAGCGGTAGGAGTGATAGTCCGGGATGTCTCTGGCCTGAAAGATAGAGTGGACAGGGAGTGTGGCTACACTGTCTACACTGCTGTAGATGGCTGCCACGCCGCGGATCTTACCGCCATAGTACAGAACGCTTTCGATAGCTCGGTTCAATGTGGATCCGGTGGTGATGGAACCATTTAGGATGAGGATGTTTTTTCCATTGATCATTGGTTCATAGTTGTCGCGGAAGATCATCTGCCCGGTGCTGTTGAACTCAGGGGTGATGACGTAGATGGTCTGGTGTGCGTTCATGGAAAGGACGCCGGCTTTGGTCAGTTCTTCGGCGAGATAAGCACCGATCACTTCAAGTCCGTCCATGCAGACGATGGTGTCTACCGGAATGGATGCTTCGTAATTTGCTGCGAGAGCGGATGCAATACGCTGTGCTTCAGCGCATCTGGATTTCATAGTAGTGAGATCCAGGTAGTGTGTGATATGGGACTGGGATGTTACGAAGTGTCCCGGAATCATTTTAAGCTGTATGCGGTTGTCATTGCGTGCATAAATTTTTATGATGTTGTCCTGATTCATAATAAAAACCTCCTGTCGTGATCGTGTTTTACGTGGTTGTTCAGGAGAATTATCCTGAAGGATTACGAAACAGATTTATTTAACCGAATGCGGATTGCAAATATCCGATTAGCTGTGCATATTATACCATTAATTTCAAAAAAATGAAATAATATAATGCAAAATATATAAAAAATATTCAAAAAATCAAGCATATTTGTTAAAAAATATCCAATATCATGAAAACTTTGACAATAGGATCATTACTATAGAGTGAAAGTACTTGTGAGTACATAGTCAATTGGAAAGAGAGTGTCATATGTATTATTGCGTAAAAAAGAGGAGGAGAATCCCTATGGATCCTCCCCCTGTGAGAGTGAGTCAATGTCAGCCTTCAATAGATACATATTTATCAGCTTCAATCTCTTCAACTGCTTTTTTCGGAATAGAAAGTCTCAGAACACCGTTCTCAAATTTTGCATGGACATCTTCGTTTTTTACACCATTACCAACATAGAAGCTTCTGCTTGTGCTGCCGGCATAACGTTCACGGCGGATATAATTGCCTTTCTTGTCTTCCTCGTCTTTGTCAAGACCCTTGGTAGCGGAGATGGTAAGATAACCATCCTTCAGCTGTACCTGTACTTCATCTTTCTTAAATCCTGGAAGATCTACATCCAGCTCATAGCCTTTATCTGTTTCACGTACATCAGTTTTCATGATATTTTTTGCATGTTTGCCATAAAGAGGGTTCTTTCCGCTAAAGAAATTATCTCTGAATCCAAAATCATCCATCCAGTCATCAAATAAGTTTTCTCCAAATACACTCGGGAACATCATAAGTCATTTCTCCTTTCAAATTGAAAAGCCGTTCCGGTGGATCAAGAAATCCAACTGTTGCCGGTATATAGTTACCACTTCGGGTTATTCCGTAGTGGTGATCGTTTGGTTTTATTCTGAACATCTGGAAGTTCTTTTTTATCTCCTCCTTTGTTCTATATGTAATATAACACATGTTGCTAGCAAAGTCAAGAGGCGAGTGCTAAAAATGTGAAATTTGTGTTCCGTAAAATGAAAAACTAATTTCCACCTTTAGCCTTTTATGTTCTTATATTAAAAAGCGAATCGGACAAGGACTGAAAAGCTTATGCAGATTGAACATTCTGCAATGTTATAATAACTTTAAAGCATAGAAAAAACCAAAAAAATCAATATAATAAGGCATATAGACAAAATGTATTAAAAAAATTTTTCGTACATTCTTCTGAGTTGAACAGACGATAGAAAGACAGTGTTCATGAGTATGCAGGTAAAGCAAAATGTAAATGAAAAAGTACAGGAGGAGAGAATAATGCAGAAAAAATATGCAGATTTTAAGCTTGGGGTACCGGATTATGTAACAGTGGAAACAGAAGAGGAGAGACTTGTGTGCCAGGGAGGGCAGACGACAGTAGCTGCCGGTGCAACTACTGTGGAATTTCAGGACGCAGGTGAACATGAGGATATATTTGTCACATCCGAGGATGCAGTGAGATGTGTGAAACTGAGATGGAACTATAAGATCCCGAAATCAGCCAGATTTCTGGGAGATGCCTGGGAACGTACCTATGGTGATGCGGAATGGCATGGAATGAGCGGAAACCGTTATCTGCCATGGTATTTTCTGGCGAAGCTTTCTGAGAAGGTTCTCTGCTTTGGCGTAAAGGTCCGTCCTTCTGCTATGTGCTGCTGGCAGGTGGATACCAAAGGAATTACTTTGTTTCTGGATGTTCGCTGCGGAAATACAGGAGTACAGCTGAAAGGAAGAAAGCTGTGTGCCGCACAGATCGTCTGCATGGAAGCAGAAGGAGCAGATACTTTTGAAACTGCACAGAAATTCTGTGAAAAAATGTGTACAGATCCGATCTTCCCGGAGTTTCCGGTATATGGAAGCAATAACTGGTACTATGCTTACGGTGACAGCTCCGAAGAGGAGATCTTAAGTGATACCGATTATATCCTGAAACTGACCGAAGGTGTAAAAAATCCTCCGTTCATGGTCATTGATGATTGCTGGCAGGAGCATCACCGCCTGGATGAATACAACGGTGGACCATGGACAAAAGGCAATGCCAGATTTCCGGATATGAAAGGTCTTGCAGACAAGCTGGAGAAAAAAGGTGTCCGCCCGGGTATCTGGGTCCGTCTGCTTCTTAATGAAGATGAGAATATCCCGGATGAGTGGAGAATTTCCTATAATGACTGTCTCGATCCGTCCCACCCGGATGCACTGGAATATATCCGTAAAGATATCGAGAGAATCTGTGATTGGGGATACACGCTGATCAAGCATGATTTTTCTACCTTTGATCTCTTTGGAAAATGGGGATTTGAGGCGAATTTAAGAGACAATTCCATGGAGAAATGGCATTTTTATGATCAGACAAAAACCAGCGCAGAAATCGTAAAAATGCTTTATCAGGAGATTTATGATGCTTCCCGGAGTAACAACGCAGTGATCATCGGCTGCAATACCATCGGACATCTCGGCGCAGGCCTGATGCATCTGAACCGGACCGGTGACGATACCAGCGGACGTATCTGGGAGCGTACCAGACGAATGGGCGTAAATACGCTGGCATTCCGTCTTCCGCAGCACAATACGTTTTACCATATTGATGCAGACTGTGTCGGTATTTTCGGAATGATCCCATGGGAGAAAAATCGTCAGTGGGCAGACGTTCTTGCAAAGAGCGGTACACCACTGTTTGTATCCGCAAAACCTGGAGTTTTGAATCCGGAGGAATTTGAGGAGCTGCATCAGATCATGCTGCGTGCATCAGAACAGGAAGAGCATTTTGTTCCGCTTGACTGGGAAGAAATCGACTGCCCGGAGGTATGGGGAGAAAACGGCGAAACTATCACTTATGACTGGTTTGACAACGAAGGTCCGACCATGGATGCTGCGGTGGAGTACTATAATGCCAAGGTAGTTGTTCCGTAAATCAGGAAAAGTGGTTCAGCAATCCAGAAGATCCTCGGCATGATGATATTTTTCCCGGTATTCCCGTGGCGTCATGCCGGTTTCTTTTTTGAAGGCACGGGAAAAGGCAAATGGATTTTGATATCCGCAGGAGAACGCCACGCTGGAGACAGGGATATCCGTGATGGTCAGAAGCTCCCGGGCGTTGATGATCTTGGCTGAAGTCAGGAATGCTTGGGGTGTGGTTCCAAGATGTTTTTTAAAAAGTCCGTAAAGGTGGCTGCGGCTGATATGGAGATAGTCAGCAACATCTGTCACAGTGATATTCTGTAGCGGACTTTTTTTGATGTAATCAACAGCCTGTGTGATGTAAAAATTCTCATTGGATTCCATGGTGGTGTAGGAAGCATGAAATTCTTCCTCCAGCAGGGCAATGATCCGGTAAAGACCGCTCTGGATATAGGCCTCACCGGAAGGCGTCAGTTGTGGATGAGCCATCATTTCAAGAATAGTTTCCTGATATGGAAGAACCGAATTCAGCTGCTGGACCGGAGTTTCCCCGGTAAGATGGCAGTGTTCGCAAAGCGTTGGAGCGTTTTCCCCGTTGAAACAGATCCAGATATAAGTCCAGGGATCAGAAGGTTCCGCTTTGTAGAGAGAGCTGGTCACAGGAGGAATGAAAAAGCACTGTCCGGCTTTCAAGGTATATTTCCGGTTGTTCATATAGAAATATCCCTGTCCGCTCAGCACAAAATGGATGGTGTAATATCGCCGGACACCAGGGCCGTAGGACTGTTCCGGTGTACATTTTTCCCAGCCGCAGGAAATAAGATGAAGTTCTTTTGATGAAGTCTGGCGGTTCATGACCTGCTTGTTTTTCATGAGAGTTTTCTGCCTTTCGATATATGGTTATTATAAGTAATATCAGTTTAAAATATTTGATCTGAGGTGTAAAGAACAAAGATGAACTGATAGGACAAAAGACAGTTGCCGTGCGATAAACGTGTGGCAGCTGTTTTTCTGTTTTCTGCAAAAATTCAGACGTAATGCAGGCATTGTCTTGACACTTGTAAAAGAAAAAGGTTTACCACCAGGAAAAATATCGTTATAATAGGAGAAACGCAGTTTCTCTGCGGCAAAAATATAACGGTCCGGGAGATATCTGTGTCAGAAATATTGCTTATCCGGTGATATATCAGATGATATGAGGAATTTTCCGGTATGTAATAAGAAGGGAGAAAGATATGGCATATTTAGGTGAAGAGATCAAAAAACTTGGTTTTGGCCTTATGAGACTTCCGCAGAAATCAGAAGGTGTGATCGATGTGGAGCAGACCAAAGTTATGGTGGACAAATTTATGGAAGCCGGATTTACATATTTTGATACAGCATGGGCTTATGCAGGAAGCGAAGATGCTATCCGCGAAGCGCTGGTAGAGCGTTATCCGAGAGAAAAATATCAGTTAGCCACCAAGATGGCAGCCTGGATCAACTGCAAGACAAGAGATGAAGCTCTTGCACAGTTTAAAACATCTCTGGAGAGAACAAAGGCAGGATATTTCGACTTTTATCTTCTCCACAATCTTGGAGAGCACAGAACAAAATATTTTGATGAGTACGGTTTATGGGACTGGATCCATGAACAGAAGGAAGCCGGTCTGATCAGACATGCAGGATTTTCGTTCCACTCCACACCGGAGGAGCTGGATGCACTTCTCACTGCACATCCGGAAATGGAATTTGTACAGCTGCAGATCAATTACGCAGACTGGGAAAATCCGGTGATCCAGTCAAGAGCCTGCTACGAGGTAGCCAGAAAACATGGAAAACCCGTCATTATCATGGAACCTGTAAAAGGCGGCATGCTTGCAACTCCGCCGGAAGCAGTGGAAAAGCTTCTGAAGGAAGCAGAGCCGGAAGCATCCACAGCATCCTGGGCGATCCGTTTTGCGGCAAATCTGGAAGGCGTGATCACCGTACTTTCCGGAATGAGCAATGTTGCACAGATGGAGGATAACCTTTCCTTTATGAAGGATTTCAATGGCCTTACTGACAGTGAGAAGGAGACTCTTGATAAGGCAAGAGAGGCTATGAGCAAAATTCCTCTGATCCCATGTACAACCTGTAACTACTGTGCAAAGGTCTGTCCGATGGAAATTGGAATTTCCGGTTCTTTTACAGCAATGAATTATCTGACATTGTACGGAAATAAAGCCGCCGCAGCGCATCAGGAAGACTGGCTGGTAGTCAGTCATGGCAGAAAGCGTGCAGATGAATGTATAAAATGCGGACAGTGTGAGGAAGTATGTCCGCAGCATATTTCCATCCGCGAGGAACTTGAGAAAGTAAGCGAGGCTTTTTGCAAATAAAGGAACTGATCCGGCAGGAAGCGGATCAGGGTAAGGAGAGAGTTTAAAAATGGAAAAATTCAAAGCATTTCTAAAACGGAAGGATATTGAGATCTCTCTGAAGAGATATGGTATCGATGCACTGGGAGCTATGGCACAGGGACTTTTCTGTTCCCTGCTGATCGGTACGATCATCAACACCATTGGCACACAGTTTCACATTCCGTTTCTGACTATGGCAGTTGCCACAGTCAATGATACCCAGTATACAGTAGGTTCTCTGGCATCTGCCATGAGCGGCCCTGCCATGGCAGTAGCCATCGGTTACGCCTTGCATTGCCCGCCGCTGGTATTGTTTTCGCTGATCACCGTTGGATTTGCCTCCAACGCACTTGGCGGAGCAGGCGGTCCTCTGGCTGTACTGTTTGTTGCCATTGTTGCAGCTGAGATCGGTAAGGCAGTTTCAAAGGAAACAAAGATCGATATCCTTGTAACGCCTCTTGTAACCATCGGTGTGGGCGTAGGTCTTTCCGCATGGTGGGCACCGGCTCTTGGAAAAGCTGCCATGAAGGTAGGAAGCGTGATCATGTGGGCAACAGATCTGCAGCCATTCTTTATGGGAATCTTGGTTTCTGTATTTGTTGGAATCGCACTAACGCTGCCGATCTCTTCTGCTGCGATCTGCGCGGCTCTGGGACTTACCGGACTGGCAGGCGGCGCTGCAGTAGCGGGCTGCTGTGCGCAGATGGTAGGTTTTGCGGTCATGTCCTTCAGGGAAAACAAATGGGGTGGTCTTGTCTCTCAGGGAATTGGAACTTCCATGCTCCAGATGGGTAATATTGTCAGAAATCCAAGGATCTGGATCGCTCCGATCGTAACATCTGCTATCACAGGACCTATTGCAACCTGCTTGTTCAGGCTTCAGATGAACGGAACTGCTGTATCCTCAGGAATGGGTACTTGCGGTTTTGTAGGTCAGATCGGTGTGTATACAGGATGGATGAATGATATTGCAGAAGGAACCAAGACAGCTGTTACAGCTATGGACTGGGCAGGACTTTTCCTGATCTCTTTTATTCTCCCGGCAGTTCTCTGCCCGTTGATCAATATGTTTGTACGTAAGCTCGGATGGGTGAAAGATGGAGATATGACGCTGTCATAAGCTATATCAGATCTTACTTTAAAATCAAAAAAGAGTATCACAGGAACTCATTGATAGTGATGAGCTTTGTGATACTCTTTTATTTTAACTTTTATGCTACATGTGATCCGGTGGCATTACTCCGTTCCAGTCCACAGGCCTTTGCATATTCATGGAGTTTCTCTTTTGCGGAATAATTCAGATTCTGAGGAACTTGGATCTGAATGGTTACATACTGATCACCGCGGACGGAAGGGTTCTTCATGGAAACAATGCCTTTTCCTCTCAGGCGGATCTTGGAACCGGACTGCATACCTTCCCTGATCTTACAGATAACATTTCCGTAAAGGGTGGGAACGGTGGCTTCACCGCCGAAAACAGCGGTTGTGTAAGGAATAGAAATGGTGGTATAAACATCCGATCCCTTTCGTTCATAGCCAGGACGTGTTCCTACGGTAACCTTCAGAAGAAGGTCACCAGGCTCACCGCCGCCGGTTCCGGGCATGCCTTTTCCTTTCAGACGGATACTCTTGCCGGTATCAATACCTGCCGGAATATGAATCTGAAGTGTCTGCGGTGCACCGGAGCTTCCGTCCGGACCGGACAGAGAGATCCTTTTATCTGCACCAAAAGCTGCCTCATCAAAGGTAACGTTGATGCTGGCCTTCACATCAGAGCCTTTTTGCGGAAAATCCTGTTGATGGAATCCGCCGAAGCCGTTGCCACTGTGAAAGCCACTTCCGCCAAATCCACTGTGAAAGCCGCCACCGTTACCGGTGAAATGCTCATATGTGCCATTGCTGCCGAAACCGCGGCTTTCGCCGTGACTGCCGTGGAACATATTTCCGAAGATATCACCAAAAATATCGTCCATATTTTCACCGTTAAAATGAAATTCCTGATAGCTGCCATTGCCGCCACCCTGGAATCCGCCGAATCCACCGGCACCTGCGCCGGCTCCAGGATCAGCTCCTGCTTCAAATGCGGCATGACCAAACTGATCATACATTTTTTTCTTCTTTGGATCACTTAAGACATCGTAGGCTTCGTTTACTTCTTTAAATTTATCTGCGGCATCTGCATTACCGGCGTTTGTATCCGGATGATATTTTTTGGCCAGTTTACGATAGGCTTTTTTTATTGTTTTTTCATCTGCGTTCCGGTCAATGCCCAGAACATCGTAATAATCTCTTTTTACTGCCATGGTATTCACCTTCCCTTATATTATAGTCTGCAGCGTCCCGGATGATCGATCTGTCCTCTCAGAGGACAGATCTCCCGGACTGTCATATATTGAACGTATGCGTATAAAATTCCCCGGGAAAAATCCCGGGGGCATTACTTTTATCCTGTTCTATATGTAATATAACACTGCTAATTAAAAGTGTCAATACCTGCATTGTGGAAAAGAACATTTTGGACTGCAATAAGAGATGTGATTCTTACAGCTATCAGCTGAAAATATGATATAATACTACCATAAATTCCGGTGCGGTCTGCTCAGTAAATAAAAAACAGAGAGAGCCGCAGATCAGAGAAAGATCCAAAAAAGAAAAGGAGGCGTATAATATGAGAAAAAGAACTCTTCTGTCCCATATAAAGGCAGTAAAAAGGCTGGTACTTCTGACACTTATACTGGCAGCAGCTTTTCCGGCGACGATCCGGGAGGCAAAGGCAGCAGCAGGAACCACTTTTAAAGTCAAAGTCACAGATGGATACCTGGCTCTCCGGAGTGAGAAGGCTTTTGACAAAGGCAATGAGATCGGACAGCTGAATACAGGAGATCTTGTGGAAGTTACAAATCGGAAGGACGCTACCTACTGGTATGCATACGTGCCAAGACTGGATAAATCCGGATATCTGGACAAAAACTATATCCAGATAGTAGAGAACGCCACAGCTTCCAACGATTCCTGGACAGTAAAGGTAAAAAAAGGCTATCTGGCTCTTCGAAGTACCGCAGCTTACAATGACAGTAACGAGATCGGACGTCTGAATACCGGAGATGTCGTTCTTGTAAAGGACAGCAGTGATTCTACTTACTGGTACGTATATGCTCCGGGGCTTGATAAATCCGGATATGTGGATAACCGGTATATTTACAACAGTGGTCTGTGGACAGTTAAAGTAGAAACTGGTTATCTTGCCCTTCGCAATAAGGCAGCCTATAATGAAAGCAATGAGATCGGACAGCTGAATACCGGTGACACGGTTCAGGTGAAGGACACCAGCAACGATCAGTACTGGTATGTATATGTTCCGCAGCTGGATAAGACCGGTTATGTTGACAGGAACTATCTTACCGGAGGCTCAGGTACGACAACTCCATCCATGACTGTTAAAGTGGAAAGCGGCTATCTGGCTCTGCGCAGTACAAAGGCGTATGACAAGGACAATGAGATCGCCCAGCTGAATAACGGAGATACGGTAGAAGTCATTGAGAAGAAAGACAGTACTTACTGGTATGTATATGTTCCGAAGCTTGGAAAAGAAGGATATGTAGATAAGAACTACCTTAAATAAAAAGATAAAGGATGCTTGTTGCCGGATCTGCCTGAAGAGGAACAGAAAGCCGGAACAAGAAACGGGGAGGCAGAAAGATGACTCTGGCACAGCTCAGATATACCATAGCAATTGCAAAAGCCGGATCTATGAACGAGGCAGCAAAAAGCCTTTATATTTCTCAGCCCAGTCTTTCCACGGCAATCCGGGAGCTGGAAGCAGAAACCGGTGTTGAGATCTTCCGAAGAACGAACCGAGGAATCGCCGTAACGCCTGCAGGCGAAGAATTTCTGGGGTATGCAAGGCAGGTGGTGGAACAGTACGAACTGATGGAAGCCAAATATATTTCCAAGGAACAGTCACGCAAAAAATTCAGTGTTTCCATGCAGCATTATACCTTTGCAGTTAATGCCTTTGTGGAGCTGGTAAAGCAATTCGGCATGGATGAGTACGAATTTGCGGTCCACGAGACCAAGACGCATCAGGTCATCGAGGATGTCCGTAATTTCAAGAGTGAGATCGGGATCCTCTACGTAAATGATTTTAACCGTAAGGTACTTACAAAAATGTTTCACGAGTATGGTCTGGAGTTTCACGAACTTCTCAACTGTCGGATCTACGTTTATATGTGGAAGGGGCATCCTCTGGCGAAGCGTGAGAAGATCACGCTGGAAGAACTGAAGGAATATCCGTGTCTGTCCTTTGAACAGGGAGGAAATAACTCTTTTTATTTTGCTGAGGAGGTTTTGAGCACCTATGAATACAAACGGCTGATCAAAGCCGATGACAGGGCTACTATGCTGAACCTGATGGTAGGACTGAATGGATATACCTTATGCTCCGGTATTATCTGTGAGGATCTTAATGGTTCCGATTACTGTGCTGTGAAGCTGGATTCCGATGAGATCATGACAATCGGTTATGTTGCCAGAAAGGGTGTTAACATCAGTGCCCTTGGGAAAAAATATCTGGAGGAGATTTCTAGATATAAGGATAAAGCACTGAAATAAGAGAAAATAAAATCTGACAGATCACTGCCGGAGAAGACGGGAAAAGCTTCTGGTATTTATGATACCGGAGGGTTGTTTCCCTGTGTATTCTCAGATACGTAGCGATGCGTATCATGCAGGAATCTGTCAGATCTTTATTTACATTAAAAGTTTTTGGCAGTGGAAATTTTATTCTGCAAGCCGATCACACACGGATCACAAAACCATCTTTACGCGGTTTGGCTGTTGGATACTCACAGTCACGGTATCCAAGAACACAGTGGCCCACGCCGATATATTCCTCCGGAACACCCCACTGCTTCTTCAGCTCTTTTCCTTCCTCGGAGTCAAAAACTTCTCTTGCACGGTGAATCCAGCAGGAGTCCACGCCGAGAGCATGTGCGGCATTCATGAGATTTCCCATCACAAGACTTCCGTTTTCCACACAGGTGCCCATTTTGCTGTCGGAAAAGACAATGATCACAGTTGGGGCGCCGTAGAACGGATCTGAGGTGCTGCCCATAACAGCTGCGTTCATTTTGGAAAGCCTTGCAACCAGCTCCGGATCCTGTGTCACTACCATAAGAGTGCTCTGCTGTCCCATGCCGCTGGGGGAATATTCTCCCGCCTCCAGGATCGTATCCAGAGTTTCTTTCGGAACAAGCTCTTTTTTGTAGGCGCGGATGCTTCTGCGTTCTAACAGGTTTTTGATGCTTTCATTCATGATCATTACCTCCTGATGTTAAATTTTGTTGAAAATATTTTCTGCAAAAGAAAGTAAATTTCTTTTTATTCTGATAAAAACCATTATAACGCAGATGATTATAGTTTCCAATAGATAGAAGGATATAACTTTACAATTTATAAAGAAATATTATATAATCTGGTTATGATATTCCTGCGGCGGATGCGGGAGAATTTCGGGTGGAGATACAGAGACAGAATAGTTAAGACAGAAAATATGAGGTGCCAGATGGAAAAGATTCGGAAACATTTTTATTTTTCAGGAAGAGTACAGGGAGTAGGCTTTCGTTACCGCTCCTATTATATTGCACAGTCCATGGGACTGACCGGCTGGGTACGGAATCTCTGGGATGATCGTGTGGAAATGGAAGTACAGGGAACCAGAGAAGAAATCCGGGAGATGGTAGAACGCCTTTCTCAGCAGAGCTTTGTGGAGATCGAGGGGATTGAAGCAAGGGAAATCCCACTGGAGGAGGAGTTTGGCTTTCATGTGAGAGAATAGTGAAATAGCCGGTTCATTCCAGCTCCAGTGCCAGATACAACAGAACAGCGTCCCGGAATTTTCGGGGATTGAGACCACATTTTTTATAAATGTGGTTTAATTTATATTGAAGAGTATTTTTGTGGAGAAAAAGCTTCTCTGCGGCATCAGCCAGAGACATTTCCAGGGAAAAATAAGTTCACAGAAGGTTCTTTTCATCCGGGGACAGCTGATAACCAAACAGCAGAACAGTTATTTGGCTGCAGAGCTGCGCAGAAAATATCCGCCTGACACGTAAATGAACATTTCACGTTTCCGGTACACGGAATGATAGAACGGAGAGTACGGATATCAGCTTTACATAAAAATCATACAGGAGGAAAATAAAATGAAGGTAGTAACAGCGATCGATTCTTTTAAGGGCAGTATGACATCCATGGAGGCAGGTTTTGCAGCTGCTGAAGGTATCCATCGTGTGGATGCGGACGCAGAAGTTCAGGTAAGACCACTGGCAGACGGTGGAGAGGGAACCGTGGAAGCCCTTGTCGCAGGAATGAACGGAAAAACAGAGCACGTAAAGGTTACGGGGCCTCTTGGCGAGCCGGTGATCTGTGAGTATGGCATCATCGAAAGCACAAAGACCGCAGTGATCGAAATGGCTGGTGCAGCAGGGATCACGCAGGTGCCGGACGAAAAAAGAAATCCTCTTTATACCACAACCTACGGTGTCGGTGAGGTGATCAAGGACGCCATCGAAAAAGGCTGCCGCAGATTTATTGTGGGTATCGGCGGAAGCGCCACCAATGACGGTGGTGTGGGAATGCTTCAGGCACTTGGCTATGCATTTCTGGATAAAGACGGAAAGCAGGTCCTTCCGGGAGCAAGAGGCCTGAAAGACATCACAGAGATCACAGATGCCTATGTGATCCCGGAGCTTGCAGAATGTAAATTTCGTGTTGCCTGCGATGTCACAAATCCTCTTTGCGGAGAGCTTGGATGCAGTGCCATCTACGGACCGCAGAAGGGTGCTACACCGGAGATGATCCAGGACATGGATCAGTGGCTGGGTGCTTACGCAGAGCTTGCAAAGGAGCGTTTTCCGAAAGCAGATGCAAAGTATCCGGGAACAGGTGCTGCCGGCGGAATGGGATTTGCATTCCTGACCTTTACCGATGCAGTTCTGGAATCCGGGATCAACATCGTGCTGGATGAGACAAAACTTGAGGACTACATCAAAGACGCGGATCTTGTGATCACAGGTGAGGGACGTATGGATGGACAGACAGCCATGGGAAAAGCGCCGGTAGGTGTTGCAAAGCTTGCAAAGAAATATGGCAAAAAAGTGATCGCCTTTGCAGGTGCCGTACAGCGTGACGCAAGAGCCTGCAACGATGCAGGGATTGATGCCTTTTTCCCGATCCTCCGCGGAGTGGTAACTCTGGAGGAGGCCATGAAAAATGAGAATGCCAAGCAGAATCTGGCAGATACTGCAGAGCAGGTTATCAGACTGATGAAATAAATAAAAGGCATATGATCCGTAAATTTCAGGATTCCTGCAGAAATACAGAGCGTGAGTGTCTGATCTGCTGTAAGAATAAATTTGGTGAAAGACGTTGAGAAGACATTGGATGATAATACAAAAAAGACAGGCCACCTCAGAAGCCTGTCTTTTTTGTGGTTTATAATTTGTAAAAATAAGGGAGCTGTAACCGGATTAAATCAATTTATGGGGATTTCAGTCTTATCCTTCGATCGGCTCAAAATCCACAGCGCCATGCTTGCACAGCGGGCAGATGATATCTTCCGGAAGTTCATCGCCTTCATAGATGTATCCGCAGACTTTGCATACCCAGCCTTTTTTGCCTTCGGTCTGTGGCTTTGGCTTTACATGTTTCTGGTAGTAGGTGTAAGTCATGGTATCCTGATCGCTCATGACACGGGCCTCTGTGACGCTGCAGATGAACATTCCGTGAGTGCCGAGATCCACATAGTTTTCTACATTCAGGGACATGAAAGCATTGATATATTTGTCCAGGAATACCAGGCCGTTGTCGGAGTGGTTTACTTTCTGTCCGGCAAATTTATCGGTGTTTCTGCCGGACTGGAAGCCGAACTGCTCAAAAACAGAGAACGGAGCATCTGTGGACAGGCAGTTTACGTTCATGATACCGGTCTGCTGGATCACGTGGTGAGAGTAGTTTGCCTTGTTGATGTTGACAGCCACGCGATATGGGTTGTCGGTAAGCTGTGTAACGGTATTGACGATCAGACCGTTGTCCTTTTTGCCATCGTTGGAGGTTACCACATAGAGGCCGTAACCGATGCGGAACAGAGCAGTCATATCATTCTTGTTGGCAAGATCATCGCTTTTTGCAATGTATTCCTGGCAGAGCTCATCAGCCATAGCTTCCATCTGCCTGCGGTTTTCTTCATTTACTGCAGACATGATCTTAACTGTGGTATTCAGCCAGCTGATCTTTTTGCATTTGGAAAGCATTTCTTTCATAACCTTCGCTGCCAGCGGTGCCCAGGTTCCGTTTTCAATCAGTCCTACCGTGCGGTTCTGGAAGTTGTGCTCTGTCAGACGGGTAATAAAGTCGTTCATAAACGGATAGATGCCTGCATTATATGTGGTGGTTGCGAGAACCAGCTTGGAGTAACGGAAAGCATCGCTCAGTGCCTGGGACATATCGTCTCTTGCAAGATCATAGACAACAACGTTTGGACATCCTTTGCTGCGGAATTTATCGGCCAACTGCTGAACGGCCATTTTTGTATGACCGTATACAGAAGTGTAGGCGATCACGATTCCGTCATCCTCCGGTGTGTAGGAAGACCAGGTATCATAGAGGCTAATATAATGTCCAAGATCTTCAGTAAGAACCGGTCCGTGGAGTGGGCAGATGGTCTGGATATCCAGAGCTGCGGCTACTTTCAGAAGATTCTGCACCTGCACACCATATTTTCCAACGATGCCGATATAGTATCTTCTTGCCTCATCGTCCCATGGTTCCTCTGCATCCAGGGCGCCGAATTTTCCGAAGCCGTCTGCGGAAAAAAGAACCTTTTCTGTGCTGTCATAAGTGACCATAACCTCCGGCCAGTGAACCATCGGTGCAAATACAAAAGTCAGATCGTGTTTTCCAAGGGAAAGGGTTCCGCCGTTATCTACGATGATCTGATGACCTTCCAGATCCAGGTCAAAGAAGTTCTGCATCATGGCGAAGGCTTTTTTGTTGGAAACAACGATGGTGTCCGGATAAGCCTTCAGGAAGTTTGCGATGTTGGCTGCGTGATCCGGTTCCATATGCTGTACGATCAGATAATCCGGTTTCCGGTCGCCCAGAACTTTCTGGATATTATCAAGCCATTCGTGAGTAAAATTTGCATCTACCGTATCCATAACCGCAATTTTTTCGTCCAGGATCACATAGGAGTTGTAGGACATGCCGTTCGGCACTTTGTACTGGCCCTCAAAAAGGTCAACCTGATGATCATTAACGCCTACATATTTGATGGTATCTGTGATTTTCATGAGCGATTCCTCTTTTCTTTCTATGGTGGATTTATTTATATGCTTCAGTGATTTGTTTGTTTCTTAACTTTGATAAAAATATAACAGAAATTGATGGCAAAAACTGTTGCAAATACAACAAAACAGGAAAAATTTCCAGACTTTACATTTTTTTCGTGCTGGTATAAAATCAGAAACATGCAGCAAAATAAAATGCGGATAGTTGCTTTGAGAGTC
The DNA here is from genome assembly GCF_001487165.1 of Blautia massiliensis (ex Durand et al. 2017). Taxonomy (GTDB): domain Bacteria; phylum Bacillota; class Clostridia; order Lachnospirales; family Lachnospiraceae; genus Blautia_A; species Blautia_A fusiformis. Next base: position 2,106,916 of record NZ_LN913006.1, on the reverse strand, counting down.
CTCTTACATAGTCTTGTATACAAAGAGGAAAGTACAGATATGCGGAAGAGTATTTTGCCGGTGGGAGGAAAATTTATGGAGCATATCACTTTATTTACGGATATTTTGCCCGAAGAACAGGAAAGAATGCGTGTCTGCTTTAAAGTCCGGGAGAAAGTTTTTCAGAATGGAGAAACCATCATGGAATATTCCAGCTCCATGAAAAAGATCGGTCTGATCCAGGAGGGAAGAGCAGTTCTCTACTGCTGTGACGAGGATGGAAATGAGTATGTCATCGATGAACTGAATAGGGACAGTGTATTTGGCGAACCGTTTCTGCTTCCGTCAGATTCCCAGCATTATTATGTATGTGCTACTACCGTGACGAAGGTGCTGTTTATTGATTATGAGCATGTGATCAAGCGCTGTGAAAATGCCTGTCATCATCACAGCCAGATGGTCAGTAATCTTCTGCAGATGACAGCCCTCCGTTCCAGGCAGCAGACGGATCGGATATACATGCTTTCACGATCCTCCACCAGAAAGAAGCTGATAGCCTATCTGCATTCTCTGGCTGCGGAAAAAAATGCCGGGAAATTCAAGCTGCCCATGTCCTATACCGCACTGGCCCAGTACTTAAGTGTGGACCGTAGTGCCATGATGCGGGAGATCAAAAATCTTTCGGATGAGGGTGTGATCCGAAGAAACGGACGGAATGTGGAGCTGCTTAAATAAAGAAGATCATCATGAGAGACTTGGATTTACCCAGCTTGGCGTGATCCCGAAGGGGTTCCGTATGAAGGATGGACATTATGAGGATATCTGTCCGTATTATCATGAACTGTAAGAGAATTTTGAAAGGATTTTTAAATGAAAAATCTTCAGATCACTGCATACATGCAGCATTTTATACGGCAGCAGGTCATGCCGGGAGACATCTGTATCGATGCAACAATGGGAAATGGCAATGACACGGCTCTGTTAAGCCAGCTTGCAGGAAAAAGAGGACGGGTTCTGGCTTTTGACATTCAGAAGCAGGCACTGGAACATACGAAGGAGCGACTGAAAAGAGATAACTGTCCGGAAAATTATCAGCTTCTTCTGGAGTCTCATGAGAATATGGATGTTTATGCAGAAGAAGAAACCGTGTCCTGCATCACCTTTAATCTGGGATATCTTCCCGGCGGAGACCATTCGGTGGCGACCAGAGCAGACAGCAGCAAAAGAGCGGTAGAAAGCGGACTTAAGCTTCTGAAAAAAGGCGGACTTATGACACTTTGCATTTACAGTGGCGGGGATACGGGATATCAGGAACGGGATGAGATGCTTGCGTTTATCCGTCAGCTGGATCCTCATAAATATCTGGTGATCCTGTCGGAATATGCAAACCGGCCTAATGATCCGCCCATACCGGTGCTGATCATCAAACTGCAATGAATACATAAATCGGTTACTGTCCGAAATACAGGACACAGAGCCGGAGGGAGCTATCATGAATGATTACATATATTATTATCTGCTTGCAGTCAATATCCTGGCCTTTGTGCTTTTCGGAGTTGACAAGCAGAAAGCCCGTCGTAATAAATGGCGGATCCCGGAGAAGACCTTGATCTTAAGTGCTGTCATCGGTGGCAGCGTCGGGGCGATCCTTGGCATGAGATTTTTTCACCACAAAACCCGAAAAGCCAGATTTGCAATTGGTGTACCGGTGATACTGCTGGTGCAGATTGGTGTGGTGTGCCTGGTACAGTGGGTGATGAAGTAAAACTATGAAGGCAATAACTATAAATGCAATAACCATAAATACAATACCTGTCTGAAAAAAATAAGACAGCTGTCACAGGACAGAGGAGAGACCAATACTCCACGCCTGGGGCAGCTGTTATTTTTTTCATAAAAGGATGCTCAAAAATTCCTTCTTGACAAATACTTTTATGATGATATAATTTGATAATCAAAATATTTTAAGATAAAAGATAATTCAGAGAACAGCAGTACAGATTTATACAGACTGATTTAAGACAGATATCATGGAGAAAAATATGACAGGTAAAATATGTGGAACCGGTTCGTGGGCACCGGACAGAGTGTGGGATAACAACGATCTGGCAAAGATGGTGGAAACCAGTGATCAGTGGATTCGGGAAAGAACCGGTGTGGTACAGAGACATATTGCAAAAGAGGACGAAGATACTGTGACGATGGCAGCGGGGGCAGCATTAAAAGCTCTGGAAGACGCAGAAATGAAGGCAGAAGAAATCGATCTGATCCTTGTGGCAACCATTTCTCCAACAGAGATCATGCCCTGTGTGGCATGTGGGGTGCAGGAGCGGCTCGGAGCGGAAAAGGCTACCTGCTTTGATCTGAACGGCGCCTGCACAGGATCTCTTCTGGCACTGAACACTGCGCAGGCATACCTGGCCCAGGGAATATATAGGAATGCCCTTGTGATCGGAGCGGAAAAACTATCCGGTTTAACGGACTGGACAGATCGTGGCACCTGCATTCTTTTCGGGGATGGTGCGGGAGCAGTCGTGCTGAGAGCAGAAGAGGGTGGAAGCTATGCACAGGTAACCCATTCCATTGGAAAAAAAGGCGGTGCACTTACCTTACAGAGCAGAAATCAGATCCGTTATGAAAATGATCCGAAGGCAAAGGAAACTTACATACAGATGAACGGAAAGGAAGTGTTCAGCTTTGCCGTGAGCAAGGTACCGGAGGCTGTGAAGGAGCTTCTTTCCCGAGAGCAGGTTTCCTGTGAAGATATCAGTTATTATCTTCTCCACCAGGCAAATGAGCGGATCATCCGTTCCGCAGCAAGGCGGCTGGGCGAAGACATTTCCAAGTTCCCTATGAATATGGACAGATACGGCAATACTTCTTCCGCAAGTCTTCTTATCCTCCTGGATGAGATGAAAAAAAGTGGAAAACTGCAGCGGGGTGACAGAATGGTCCTTGCAGGCTTCGGCGGCGGACTGACGTACGGAGCAAGCCTGATCGAGTATTAAAGCCCCTGTTAATGAATTGTTAAAATAAGGCTATGTAGTGAATGCGGATGTTTTTATCCGCTTGATCCAAATAAACCGCGGATGCTTTTATCCGCTTGATTTAATTTTCCGGAGGTAAAAGATGAAAACAAGAGTTACAGAATTACTTGGTATTGAATATCCCATCATCCAGGGCGGTATGGCCTGGGTGGCAGATCATCACATTGCGGCAGCAGTATCCGAGGCAGGCGGCCTGGGACTGATCGCAGCGGCAAACGCACCGGCAGAGTGGGTGCGTGAGCAGATCCGTGAGGCGAAAAAACTGACAGATAAGACTTTTGGTGTAAACATCATGCTGATGAGTCCAAGTGCCGATGAGGTTGCGAAGATCGTAGTAGAAGAAGGGATCAAGGTAGTAACAACCGGCGCCGGAAGCCCGGAAAAATACATGGAAGCATGGAAAGCAGCCGGAGTAAAGGTGATCCCGGTTGTTGCATCTGTAGCTCTTGCAAGAAGAATGGAGCGCTGTGGCGCAGATGCAGTGGTAGCAGAGGGAACCGAGTCTGGCGGACATATCGGTGAGACAACCACTATGGCGCTGGTACCGCAGGTCGTGGATGCAGTAAAGATCCCGGTAATTGCAGCAGGTGGAATTGCAGACGGTCGTGGGATCGCGGCAGCCTTCATGCTGGGTGCAGAAGCCGTACAGATGGGAACCCGATTTGTGGCAACAGAGGAATGTCACGTACATGAGAATTACAAACAATTCCTTCTGAAAGCTAGGGATATCGACACAAGAGTAACCGGCCGTACCACAGGTCATCCAGTCCGTACCTTAAGAAACCCTATGACAAAGGAATATCTGGAGAAAGAAGCTGCAGGTGCATCCTTTGAAGAACTGGAAATGCTGACACTTGGTGGCCTCAGGAAGGCTGTTGTTGACGGCGATGTAAAAACCGGAAGCGTTATGTCCGGACAGATCGCAGGTATGGTAAAGGATGTACCGACCTGTAAGGAGCTGATGGCAAGACTGATCAGAGAGACAAAAGAGACTGTAAAGAAAAACAGTTTTCTTGTGGAGGAATAATAAATGGGAAAAACAGCATTCATCTTTCCGGGCCAGGGTGCACAGAAGGCCGGAATGGGAAAAGATTTTTATGAGAAATACGATACAGCAAAGGATGTTTTCGCCTCTGCCGGTGAGTGGCTGGATCTGGATATGAAAGCACTTTGCTTTGAAGAAAATGACAGGCTTGACCTGACTGAATATACACAGGCTGCACTGGTCACTACCTGTCTTGCCATGGAGAAGGTGGTAGAGGAGATGGGACTTCATCCAGATGTAACTGCAGGATTAAGCCTTGGCGAGTACTGCGCTATTGAAGCTGCCGGCGGCATGGAGCTGAAGGATGCTGTTACTACCGTGAGAAAAAGGGGAATCCTTATGGAGCAGGCAGTTCCGGCAGGTAAGGGAAGCATGGCAGCAGTTATGGGAATGGAGACAGAGAAGATCGAGGAAGTGCTTGCAGACATTGCAGATGTAAGCATTGCAAACTACAACTGTCCCGGCCAGATCGTGATCACAGGCCTTGCGGAGGCAGTTGCGGAAGCCTCTGAAAAGCTGAAGGCAGCCGGAGGAAGAAGAGTGATCCCGTTAAATGTCAGCGGACCGTTCCACTCCGCAATGCTTGCCACTGCAGGAAAAGAACTGGGAAAGGTTCTGGAGGGTGTCACACTTCATGAACTTAAAATCCCGTATGTGACAAACGTGACCGCAGAGTATGTGGAAGATCCGGCGGAAACAAAAGCACTTCTGGAAAAACAGATTTCTTCTTCCGTGCGTTGGCAGCAGAGTGTGGAAAATATGATCCGTCAGGGAGTAGATACATTTATTGAGATCGGACCGGGAAGAACCCTTGCCGGATTTATGAGAAAGATCGACAGAAATGTAAAAGTATATAACATCCAGACCGTAGAAGATGCAGAGAAGGTCTGCCAGGAACTGGTATAAATATTGGAAAAAAAGATAAAGAATCAAAAATAAAGCAGGCATAGTGCAGCAGACAGAAATGCCAGGTAACAAATGCGGATCACGGATGACCGCATAACATCAGAAAGGAATTCATATGTCAGAGAAAAAAATCGCAGTTGTAACAGGCGGTGCACGTGGGATCGGGAAAGCCATCGCCCTGGAGCTTGCAAAAGCAGGAAACCTTGTAGTGATCAATTATAACGGCTCAGAAGAAAAAGCCCGGGAAACAAAAGCAGAGATCGAGGCAGCCGGCGGCCAGGCAGATATCCTGCAGTGCAATGTGGCAGATTTTGATGCATGTGAAGCTTTTTTCAAAGCTGTTGCAGAGAAATACGGACGTGTTGATATCCTGGTAAATAATGCCGGAGTTACGAAGGACGGACTTCTCATGAAAATGAGTGAGGAAGATTTTTCCAGAGTTGTTGACATCAATCTGAAAGGAACCTTCAACTGCATCCGTCATGTGTCCAGAATGATGCTGAAGCAGAGAAGCGGCCGGATCATCAGCCTTTCATCGGTGGTAGGCCTTCGTGGAAATGCTGGACAGGCCAATTATGCGGCATCCAAAGCCGGGATCATCGGTCTTACAAAATCCGCTGCAAAGGAGCTGGCATCCAGAGGGATCACGGTCAACGCCATTGCACCGGGATTTATCAAAACAGACATGACGGACGTGCTTTCTGACAAAGTAAAAGAAAATATTGCGGCATCTATCCCCATGGGAAGCATGGGAACAACAGAAGACGTGGCAAAGGCAGCTGCATTTCTGGCATCAGACGGTGCACGTTACATCACAGGACAGGTACTTCGCGTAGACGGCGGAATGGCAATGTAAAGAAGGCTCCCCGGAGTCAGGAGGATAGATTGATGAAAAGACGAGTAGTAGTAACAGGACTTGGAGCAGTAACACCGATCGGAAATGATGTGGAAAGTTTCTGGAACGGAGTAAAAGAAGGAAAGGTGGGGATCGGACCGATCACCCGTTTTGATACGACCGGATACAAGGCAACACTGGCAGCAGAGCTTAAAGATTTTGTGGCAAAGGATCGCATGGATCCGAGAACTGCAAGAAGAATGGAGCCTTTTTCCCAGTATGCGGTAGCAGCTGCACTGGAAGCAGTGGAAAATTCCGGGCTTAAGATGGAAGAGGAAGATCCGTACATGGTAGGCGTTATCATCGGCTCCGGTGTGGGAAGTCTTCAGGCTACCGAGACCAATGAGAAGAAGCTTATGGAAAAAGGTCCTTCAAGAGTGGATCCGCTTCTTGTTCCGAAGATGATCACAAATATGGCAGCCGGAAATGTTTCTATCGCTACCGGCGCAAAAGGAAAATGCACCAACGTGGTAACGGCATGTGCGACAGGAACACATTGTATCGGAGATGCTTTCCGTGCCATTCAGTATGGTGATGCAGATGTAATGCTTGCCGGTGGTACAGAGGGAGCTGTTTGCCCTATCGGTATCGCAGGCTTTGCAAGCCTTACTGCACTGAGCACAAGTGAGGATCCGCTGCGTGCATCCATTCCGTTTGATAAAGACAGAGGCGGTTTTGTTATGGGCGAGGGTGCAGGTGTGGTTGTTCTGGAAGAGCTTGAGCATGCCAAAAAGAGAAATGCCAATATCCTGGCAGAGGTTGTGGGATACGGTGCAACTGCAGATGCTTTCCATATCACATCTCCGGCCGAGGACGGAAGCGGCGCCGCACGTGCTATGGAAAATGCCATGAAGGAAGCAGGTGTTGCACCGGCGCAGGTAGATTATATCAATGCACACGGAACCGGAACACATCACAATGACCTGTTTGAAACAAGAGCTATCAAGCTTGCGTTTAAGGACGCTGCCAAGGATGTAAAGATCAATTCCACAAAATCCATGGTGGGCCATCTTCTTGGCGCAGCAGGAGCTGTTGAGTTTATCGTATGCGTAAAATCCATTTTGGACGGATTTATCCATCAGACAGTGGGAACAACAGAAACAGAGGAGGAGCTTGATCTGAACTATATGATCGGCGCTCCGGCAAAACAGGAAGTTCGTTATGCAATGAGCAATTCCCTTGGATTTGGAGGACACAACGGAACATTGCTTGTAAAGAAGTATGAGGAGGACTGAAGCTATGGAATTTAACCAGATTCTTGAACTGATCGATCACGTATCTGCATCAGAGCTTACTGCCTTTACATATGAGACAGCAGATCTGACCTTAAGTATGGAGCATGGAAAGCCACAGATCATCCAGGGGGTTATGGGAGAAACTGTGGAAAACATTCCGGCAGTAGGAATGACCGGTGGAAAAGTCCGCAGGGCAGTGAATACAGCACCGGTGGCAGGCAAAGATCCTGTGGTACCGGCTTCAACAGATGAAATGGCAGTGACAGTGACAGGAAAAACTGTGGCAGAAGCACAGGGAGTGAAAGGTACTGAGCAGTCGGAAACCGTACCACAGAGCGGGGAAGATCAGACAGGCAGCCTGGTAACATCTCCGCTGGTAGGAACCTTCTATGCTGCACCGTCCCAGGATCTTCCGCCTTACGTTCAGGTGGGAGACAAGGTAAAAAAAGGACAGGTTCTTGCAATCGTGGAAGCTATGAAGCTGATGAATGAGATCGAAAGTGATTTTGACGGCGAGATCGCAGAGATCTATGTGGAGAACGGACAGCCGGTAGAATACGGTCAGAAGCTTTTCCGTATCCGATAAGTACCTTCAGATCAGAATCAGAGAATAAGAAAAATTATTGTTTCAGGAGGATAGAGAATGAAGCATCTTGATGTAAAACAGATCGAGGAGATCATTCCACACAGACATCCGTTTCTGCTTGTGGACTATATTGAAGATTATGAGCCGGGTGAATTTGCTGTCGGATATAAATGTGTGACCTTCCGCGAGGATTTTTTTCGGGGACATTTTCCCCAGGAGCCGGTAATGCCGGGTGTTCTGATGGTAGAAGCGCTGGCACAGGTGGGTGCGGTAGCCATTCTTTCCCTGGAGGACATGAAGGGAAAAACCGCTTATTTCGGAGGCATCAACAAGTGTAAATTCCGCAGAAAGGTAGCTCCGGGAGACAAGCTCCGTCTTGAAACAAAGATCATCCGCAGAAAGGGTCCTGTAGGCATTGGTTCTGCAGTGGCATCTGTGGATGGCGAGGTTGCCGTAGAGGCTGAGCTTACATTTATGATCGGGTAAGGTGATTGTATGATTCGAAAGTTACTGATCGCCAACAGAGGCGAGATCGCGGTGCGTATTATCCGTGCCTGCAGAGAAATGGGAATTGCCACAGTGGCGGTTTATTCTGAGGCAGATGAGGAAAGCCTTCACACACAGCTGGCGGACGAAGCAATCTGTATCGGACCGGGGCCATCTGCACAGAGCTATCTGAATATGGAACAGATCATCAGTGCAACCATGGTTTCCGGTGCGGATGCCATTCATCCGGGATTTGGCTTTCTTTCTGAAAATGCCAGATTTGCGGAGCTCTGTGAAAAATGCGGGATCACATTTGTGGGTCCTCCATCAAAGGTCATCCGTATGCTGGGCAATAAAAAAATTGCAAGAAGCACCATGATCGCAGCTGGTGTTCCGGTAGTTCCGGGCAGCGAAGGGGATGTGGAGGATATTGAAACCGGTCTTAAGGAAGCTGAGAGAATCGGTTATCCGGTGATCATCAAGGCAGCTCTTGGCGGTGGCGGAAAAGGCATGCGTGTGGCAAACACACCGGAGGAATTTCCGGAAGCCTATGCAACCGCCAGAAAAGAGTCTGAGATCGCTTTTGGCGACGGTACCATGTATATTGAACATTTCGTGGTAAATCCGAGACATATTGAGTTTCAGATCCTTGCAGACAGCTTCGGAAATGTGATCCATCTGGGAGAGCGTGACTGCTCCATCCAGAGAAATCATCAGAAGATGATCGAGGAATCTCCAAGTGCTGCAGTTTCTCCGGAATTAAGAGAAAAAATGGGGCATGCGGCGGTGACGGCGGCGAAAGCAGCCGGTTATGTAAATGCGGGAACGATCGAATTTCTTCTGGAACCGGATGGAAAATTCTGGTTTATGGAAATGAATACAAGGATCCAGGTGGAGCATCCGGTGACAGAGTGGGTAACAGGTATCGATCTTGTAAAGGAGCAGCTGAAGATCGCTTCCGGAATGCCTCTTGAGATCGCTCAGGAGGATGTCCGGATCCAGGGACACGCCATTGAGTGCAGGATCAATGCTGAAAATCCCCAGAAAAATTTCCGCCCTTCGCCGGGAACTATCCAGGGAGCGCATTTTCCGGGAGGAAACGGGATCCGTGTGGATACCTGTGTGTATAACGGCTGTAAGATCCCGCCATATTATGATTCCATGCTTGCGAAGCTGATCGTTCATGCAGGTAACCGGAAAGAAGCCATTGCAAAAATGCAGAGTGCTCTTGGTGAGGTGATCATTGACGGAATCGATACAAATATTGACTATCAGTACGAAATCCTGAAAGATGAGGATTATCAGTCCGGAAATTTTGACACTGGCTTTCTTGCCAGCCATATCATTGCGGGAGTGAAGATCAATGAGAATTAAGCACATGTTCAAAAAAACAGTCAGGGATATCCGGGGTGAAGAACAGGAAAACATTCCGGAGGTGCCGGATAACCTGATGCGTAAATGCAACGCCTGCAAAGCGGCGGTTTTTGTAGACGAGGTAAAGCAGAATCAATACATCTGTCCCCACTGCGGAAATTATTTCCATGTACCCGCTTACCGTCGGATCAAACTGATCGCAGATAGAAAGAGTTTTGTAGAGTGGGATGCTCACATGGAAGAACAGAATCCCCTTCAGTACAGAGGCTACGAAGAAAAGCTCCAGGGGCTTCGTGAAAAGACAGGGCTTGATGAGGCTGTAGTTACCGGAAAGTGTACTATAAAAGGGACACCTGTGGCACTTGGTGTCTGTGACTGTCGTTTCATGATGTCCAGTATGGGAGAAGTCGTGGGGGAAAAGATCACGCGGGCTTTTGAACGTGCCACAGAGGAGAAGCTGCCGGTAATCCTCTATATCTGTTCCGGCGGTGCCAGAATGCAGGAGGGCCTGGTTTCCCTGATGCAGATGGCAAAAACCAGTATGGCCATCCGGAAGCACAGCGATGCTGGACTTCTTTATGTGCCGGTCCTCACAGACCCGACAACAGGCGGCGTGACGGCAAGCTTTGCTATGCTGGGAGATATTATCCTGGCAGAGCCGAAAGCGCTGATCGGTTTTGCAGGTCCCAGAGTGATCGAACAGACCATCGGGCAAAAGCTTCCCAAAGGCTTCCAGAGAGCGGAATTTCTTCTGGAACACGGCTTTGTGGACAAGATCGTAAAGCGTGAGGAGCAGAGGATCGTATTGGCGGATATTCTGAGATTACATCAGGATAAAGTCCTGAATAATGTACAGTCCAATAATACGGACATTAAAAATGGGTTCAAGTCTGACAATCAGGAATCGATGAAAACTGTTGAGGAAGATAATAGGATCTGGCCGGACTTCGTTCCATCCGGAGATTTCACTCCCTGGGAACATGTTCAGCTTGCCAGAGCCAAAACACGTCCTACAGGAAAGGACTACATCGAAGCGCTTTTTGACGATTTCATGGAATTTCACGGAGACCGTCACTGCGGGGATGATCCGGCAGTGATCGGTGGTGTGGCATTTTTCCACGGACAGCCGGTAACTGTCCTTGCACAGGAAAAAGGAGAGGGTACAAAGGAAAACATTACCCGGAATTTCGGAATGGTATCTCCGGAGGGGTACTGGAAATCCCTGCGCCTGATGCAGCAGGCAGAGAAATTTCACCGTCCGGTGATCTGCCTTGTAGATACACCAGGCGCATTCTGCGGGCTGGAAGCAGAGGAACGTGGACAGGGTGAAGCCATTGCAAAAAATCTCTATACACTGGCAGGTCTCACAGTGCCGGTGCTTTCCGTTGTGATCGGTGAAGGCGGAAGCGGAGGTGCCCTTGCCTTGGCGGTGGCAGATGAGGTATGGATGCTGGAGCATTCCGTTTATTCCATCCTGTCCCCGGAGGGCTTTGCCTCCATTCTCTGGAAAGACAGCAAAAAGGCAAAGGAAGCAGCAGCAGTGATGAAGCTCACAGCTGCAGACCTTTACCAGATGGGGATGATCGAGCATGTGATTCCGGAAGCAGAGCCTGTAAGCCGTGAGAACATAAATGATATCGCAGGTTATCTGGAAAACGGAATTGCGGATTTTCTTGAGAAATATGGCGAAGAAGAGCCGGAGAAGCTTCTGGAACATCGCTATGAACGTTTCCGGAAAATGTAGAAGCAATAAGTGCAGTGATTTTGTAGCCCGCAAAGTAAAAATCCAGTGGAAAAAATGCCATATTTATGTTACGATGGCTTCATAAACAGAGAACCGGAGAAGCCTTTTTGCTCCGGAGAAACAGGAGCGGGTAGAGTGGACAATCGGGAAGTTATAAATGACGTGCTGGTGAATCTGTTCAATGAGATCCTCCGACTGGAGGAGGAAGCCATCATCACAGATAAATATAAAGATATTTCCAACAATGATATGCACATTATCGAGGCTGTAGGTCTTGGAGGGGGGAACATGTCCTCCATTGCAGCCAAGCTTAAGATCACCGTAGGCTCCCTCACAACATCTATGAACAGTCTTGTAAAAAAAGGCTATGTGAAGAGAGAACGAAGTGAGAAGGACCGGCGTGTGGTATTTATTCAGCTTACAAATAAGGGACGTATGGCATATCATCATCATGCGGAGTTTCACAGGCAGATGACAGAAGCGGTGATCGCAGAGCTGAATGAGAATGAGACAGAAGTGCTGGTAAAAGCACTGGACGGACTGCGTAAATTTTTCAGACAGTATCATGAACAATAAAGAAACGTATAATAAAAGCATCCGGATCGGTAATAAAGGACAATTACCGATCCGGATGCTTTTTGCATAACAGGTATTTTCGACACGGACATTTATTGAAAATGATATTAAATGTCGCCTTTGTTTTTGTGGTACGAGAGTTTATTCGTCCCAGCCATCCTGGAAGCGGATATTTACAGAGATATTGCGGACAACGTCTCCCTCCTGAAGCTCCAGATCGCTCTCATCGGAAACCGGAGGAAGCTTTCCCTCAAATTCCATAAGCTCTGTGTAGATCCAGTCGTATGCAGCTGCATTGGCATTTTCGATGGCATCATCCAGCGTGTCACCGTTGGCTTCACAGCAGGCAAGATCCGGAAAAAAAGCATTGTATTTTTTGTCCTCTGTGGGACGGAAAACTGCGGGATATATAAATTTCATAGGTAAGATTCCTTTCTTTTTTAAAATGAAGTGATCCGTGTAATACTACGAATATGGATAGTTTTACCTGACCAAGGTAAGTATATACCAATTTCAGAATGAGGGCAAGCGAGTTCATGATCCAATGAAAGATCTAAATAAGAACAGCAGAGTTTTTGGGATGCTATAATCAGAAAATTGTCGTATATAAGTAAAAATGATAGATATATAAAACTTTTTATCCTTGTATGTAGGAAATATAGATGCTATACTGTGTAATACAGAGTATGAACGGGGGTTCGAAAGACCTGACGGGAGGCACAGCTATGATTTATACAGCTTTGACGAAAAAAGCTATGAAGGTGGCGTACGAGGCACATCATGGACAGACAGATCGAAGCGGGACACCTTATATCTTTCATCCATTTCACGTAGCGGAGCAGATGGATGATGAACTCAGTGTATGTACGGCACTTCTGCACGATGTGATAGAAGATACAGAGATCACATTTGAGGATCTTACCGGAGAATTTCCGGAAGAGGTTGTGGAGGCCTTACGTTGTCTTACAAGAGATAAGAATATGAATTATTTCGATTATATCCGGAAGCTCCGGAAGAATGCAATCGCAAAAAAAGTGAAGCAGGCTGATCTGCTCCACAATTCTGATGTAACACGTCTTTCTGACTGCGAAAATATGTCTGCTGAACAGATATCACGGCTGCATGGAAGATATAAACGGGCTTTGGAGATACTTCATGATGCCAGGTGATATTATTTTCGCACAAGTCATTTATTGACTTTTATTCAGTTTTTTCATGCGCATGATCCACACAAAATATCCGTGACCTCAGATATTATTGTGGATCTTCTTAGTGGAAGTATGGATTTCTTGCATTGATCTCTATGTAGCATTTGATCGCATATTTGATAAATTCTATGATTTTTTTCATTTTATTTTCCTCCTCTTTTCTTTAACTTACAAATGCATTATAATAAACTCTCGGAAATATTACGTGCCAAAAACACAGAAAAAGTAGTCAAATATTGTGGAGAGAAAAATCCATGTTCAATCAGTTTCTCAATGAGCAGCGACTGAATTATGTAACGATTCATCTGGAATGTAGTGATGAAAGTATTACGGATATCTGTATGAATGCGGGATTTGAAAGTCAGAGGACTTTTAACCGGGTATTCCGGGAACGGTACCGGATGACACCAAGAGAATACAGAATATTATATAAGGAAAAATATTTACGAGAGGAACAGACATGATCACAGTAGAACTGGAACATTTCAGCCTTGATAAAATATGCGATTCCGGACAGTGTTTCCGGATGAAAAAGCTTGGAGACGGACATTTTTCCATGGTGGCGGGAGACCAGTATCTGGAAATGCATCAGAAAGACGGAGTGGTGGATTTTTGCTGCTCTCAGGAGGAGTTTATCTGTTACTGGGTGCTTTATTTTGATCTGGATACGGATTATGAAGCTTACATGAATGCGGCTAATCCACGGGATAAATATCTGGGTGCCGCAATAAAGGCAGGAGACGGGATACGGATATTAAGACAGGATCTCTGGGAAATGATCGTTACGTTTCTGATATCTCAGCAGAACAATATCAAGCGTATCCGCAAATGTATCGAAACCATCTGCCGGAAGTACGGAGAGCGAAAAAATTCATCTGCAGGTGTGGAATACTACGCTTTTCCGACTGTAGAGGCGCTGAGTCAGGCAACGGAAGAGGAGTTAAGAGGATGCGGCCTGGGATACCGGGCAAAATATATCGCAGTAACGGCCAGGACCATTGCATCCGGCCAGATCTCTCTGGAAAAAATCTATGATATGCGTTACCATCAGGCAAAGAAGGAGCTGATGAAGCTTTGTGGTGTGGGAGAAAAGGTAGCTGAGTGTATCTGCCTGTTTGCACTGCATCATATGGATGCTTTTCCCATAGATACCCACATCCGTCAGGTCATGGACGTGCATTACAAAAGAGGATTTCCCAACCGCAGATACAGAGGAATGCGTGGGATCATGCAGCAGTATATTTTTTACTATGACTTGTACTCATAGACTGCGGATGCTATCATAGGTGAAAATAAAGGAAAAATCCACGGAGGAAAAAGTAATCAAAAAATATTTACTGCGATTGAGACAACCACGTATAAAAAAGAAAGAAAACAGATATTATATCCGGGGCTATAAGGGAACGGAAGTGATCATCCGTACAGATCATGAGATCCTGAAGAGGATTGCCTACAGGCGTACCTGCGTGAAACAAGTCTGCATTCCTGGAAGATACGAAACAGAAACAAAATATATCTATACAAGAAAAGAAAACAGAAGAAGCCGCCCAGTCATAGTTCCGGGCATTCCGACCGGGAGAGAAGCGGCTATGCCACGTGCCGTGCGGACAGTGCTCCATGCTCTTTCCTATGGCGGGATCGAAGTGGAGGCTTCCAGAAAGCTGGCAGATCTTAAGAAGATGGATCCTATGAGGATCTTTTACAGGACACTGGATGCGGAAGTTTATAACGGAGACTATAAAGTGCCGATCCGTCTGTTTTTTCCAACAGAAGAGGACATGGAAAACGGTGCCGCCTCCGGAAAAAAACCACCGGTGATCCTGTTTTTCCATGGCGGTGGCTGGGTTACGGAAAGTGTAGAGAATTATCAGCGGGTTTGTGCCAGAATGGCACAGTCTACCGGTCAGATCGTGGCGTCTGTTGAATACAGGCTGGCACCGGAATACCGTTTCCCGGTGGGACTGATGGATTGTTATGCAGCTGCGAAGACTTTTTACACCAATCGTTTTCTTCTGAATACGGATCCGGATCGTATCACCATTATGGGAGATAGTGCAGGCGGAAATCTGGCAGCGGCTGTATGTATGATGGCCAGAGACCGCGGAGATTTTTTTCCCAAAAAACAGATCCTTATTTATCCGGCACTGAACAACTGTTATACGGAAGACTCTCCTTTTGAATCCGTAAAAACAAATGGAACCGGTTATCTTCTCACAGCGGAGAAGATGGAAGATTATCTGAAATTCTATGAGAGTTGTCCGGAAGACAGGAGGAATCCCTATTTTGCGCCGATCCTGGAGAAGAATTTTCGAAATATGCCGGATACACTGATACTTACCGCTGAGTTCGATCCTCTTCGGGATGAAGGTGAGGCATTTGGTGAAAAACTGAAGGAAGCGGGAAATCGTGTGGAAGTGCACAGGATCGCAGGTGCGTTTCACGGGTATTTTGCACTGGGGATCAAATTTCTGCATGTGCAGGAGAGCTTTGCATATGTAAATCGTTTTCTGGAAACAGAGGAACAGGAAGAAGGAAAGCATCATGAAGAACGAATATGCACAGTGGAGAAAACTTGACAATGCGGCGCTGGCGTTCCCGGCGGTGACAGGAAAGAATGACACCAGGGTATTTCGTTTTTACTGTGAACTTAAAGAAGAGATAAAAGAAGAAAACCTGCAGGAAGCCCTGGAGAGGACACTGGAAAAATATCCTCTTTTCCGTGCAGTTTTAAGAAAGGGACTGTTCTGGTTTTATCTGGAGAGACGTGATATTCCGGCAGTGGTAAAGAAAGAAGCAGGTGCACCCTGCAGCGGACTTTATATTCCGGACAAAAAAACGCTTCTTTTTCGGGTGAGCTATTATAAGAACAGGATTAATTTCGAGGTATTTCATGCGCTGACGGATGGAACGGGAGCCATGCATTTTCTGATGGAGCTGGTGAAAAATTATCTTCAGGAGACGCACCCATCCGCAGAGCTTCCGGAGCTTTTTTCGGATGAAAACATTACGGGCAGGGATATGGAGGAGGACAGCTTTTCCCAGTATTATTCCTCCGATGCGCCAAGAAAGAGAGAGTCCAAGAAGCCTGCTTTCCAGTTAAAAGGCGAGAAGCTCAGGCAGGAGGATATGAATATCACGGAAGTCTGTGTTCCGGTAAAAGAGATCCACGCCCGTGCAAAAGCGGCCGGTGTATCGATCACGGTTTTCCTTACGGCAGCACTTATCTGGGCGATCCATGAAGAAGTACCTCAGAATCAGGCGAAAAAGCCCATTGGTCTGATGATCCCGGTAAATTTGAGAAATTATTTTCCGTCCCGGTCTATGGCAAATTTTTTCGGATGGATCGAGATCAGCTGTTATTTTCAGCCTGATACAGCCTTTGAGGATATTCTGAGCTCCGTAAAGGAGCAGTTTGCAAAGGAACTGAGTAAGGACGTGATCGAAGCAAAGCTGAATGATTTGGTAAGCCTGGAGAAAAATCCGATCCTGCGTCTGGTACCACTGGAGATCAAAACCCCGTTCCTTCTTGCCGGGACAACTCTCGGAGGGAGGTCTATCACGGCGATCTATTCCAATGTGGGGATCATCCGGATGCCGGAGGAATATCGGAAATATATTCAGAGATTCGGACTTTTTGCAAGCACGGACAGTCTGCAGCTGTGTTCCTGTTCTTTTGGAGATGAGATGGTTTTAAGCTTTACGTCCAAGATCCCCAATGGAAATATTGAGCGGAATTTTGTGGAGAGACTGAAAAATGAGCAGGTATCCTGTAAAATTCGGGAGAATGATCTTCCGGGACAAAAAGAGGAGCAGAAACAGCAGATGAAGCTTTTTGAGAGCTTTACATTTCTGTGTATTGTGCTGGCTGTGGTATGTAATCTGATCGATTATCTGCTGGATAGTCATATAGGCTGGGCCTGGTTTGTGACTGCAGGGGCGTTCTGCACCTGGCTGATGGTTTCAGTGGCTTATGTGAAGCGGCGGAATCTTCTGAAGAATGAGATGTGGCAGCTGGTGATCGCAGCTGTTGCAGGAGTGCTTTGGGATGTGTTTACCGGTTGGCGTGGCTGGTCTGTGGATTATCTGCTTCCTCTGGCTTCGCTTGCTGTGATCTGCTCCATGTGGGTGATCACTGCGGTACAGAAGCTGGAGGTGGCGGAATATATGATCTATCTTCTGGAAGCAGGAGCTTTCGGAGGAGTGATCCCTGTGATCCTGCTGGCTGCCGGTGTGGTAACGGTGCTGTATCCGTCGCTGATCTGTATATGCGTCAGCTTTCTGATGCTGGTATGGCTGTTCCTGTTTAAGAGGAAAGATATGGTGCGGGAGATGCAGAAGAAATTCCGTGCATAGAAAATAAAAACAACCGTCGATCTGCAGAGGACTTTTTGAAGATCTGTCTGCAGACCGGCGGTTGTTTAGCAAATAAAGGAAGTTCCCTGCAGAGCTGCGAAAAGCAATAAGCAGAGGGGAAAACTTGCCCGGTGTTCGGAGATCAGAATCCGAAGTCCTCATAGTCCTCAGGTGTGAACTTATGATAGATCATATGCTCACCCTCCAGGGACAGACAATACCGGTAGTCATCCGGAATCCCGTCTTCGAAATATACAAGATAATCAAATCCGGTTCCGGTTGTTTTTTCCATGTGTACATGGTCGGAATAAGCATGAAAAACGTCCATCACTTCATCCAGAGTACAGCCATGACGGGCAACCGTGCCTATAAAGCGTACCAGAAATTCACTCGGCTTCCGGTTTTCGTGAACGTAGTCCGAGGCCTGAGGCGGCAGGGTGATGCAGAAACGCCCGTTTTTGGAAGAAGCCGTTACTTTTCCAAGACGGTCACAGGCATGATCTGAGAATTTTTCCATTGCATGCTGCATTTCTTCTTCCGTAAGCTCTGTGCCAAGAAGGCGGTTCAGAGACTGCAGCGGATAATAAAAACGGGTAACTCCGCTCATGTATCCGATCTTTACTTGTTGTTCCTGGATCATATCCAGGAGATTATTTTCCAGTTTTTTGAAATTCATTATGTTTTTCCTTTCCGAGGTCTGAAGGTTTATTGAACTGCATACATTCAGATCCCATTTTTTTCGCAGATATCATTGAGACAGCAGCGGTCACAGTAAGGCTTTGTCCGCGCTGTACAGACTTCTCTTCCATGATTGACAAGACGGTGGCAGAGATCATTGCCTTCTTCCGGAGGGATGATCTTCCAGAGAGCCATTTCCACCTTTTTCGGATCCTTCATGTCATGGACAAGGCCGATGCGGTTGGAAAGGCGGATACAGTGAGTATCTGTTACAATGGCGGGCTTGCCGAATACGTCCCCCATGATCAGGTTTGCGCTTTTTCGGCCCACACCGGGAAGCTTCAGAAGTGCGTTAAAGTCTTCCGGCACCTTGTCGTGATACTGTTCGTGGAGAATGCGCATACAGGCGCTGATGTCCCGGGCTTTGCTTTTTCCAAGGCCGCAGGGACGTACAATGGCTTCGATTGCTTCCGGCTCTGCTGCTGCCAGGGCTGCCACATCCGGGTATTTTGCATAGAGATCCTGAACAACTACATTGACCCGGGCATCGGTGCACTGAGCTGCCAGACGGACACTTACAAGAAGCTTCCAGGCATCATCATAATCCAGTGTACAGTCTGCATCCGGATATTCCTTTTTTAAACGGCTGATAACTTCATAGGCCAGTTCCTGTGTTGTCATTTGTATATGAACCATCCTTTCAATTTCGGTTATATTACTGAATTACTACAGCCAGGATGATACCACAGCATTCGGAGAATTACAAGGTGGACAGGAGTACAGAAGCAGTGTGTGGCATTTGGAATTTTATCAGCAGAGCAATTTTGGGAATCCCCCCCAGGGGCTTGTTAATACCCTGACAATTTGGTACATTAAACGTGACCTGTGAGGGACCTGATCTCCCTCACGTGAATAGAAAAGTGCGGAGGAATCAACGTGGAAAAACTTCTCGATGAAATCGAATCTTACTGGAGCACCCGTACAGAAGGGTACTCCGAAGTGAATCATAAAGAGCTTGCAGGAACGCAGAAAAACGCATGGCTTAAGGTGCTGACCAGTCAGTTTCCGGACAAACCCAAGGAAGAGATCCGTATCCTGGATATCGGAACAGGCCCCGGATTTTTTCCTGTGATCCTGGCAGAAGCCGGATATCATGTAGATGCAGTGGATTATACGGAAGGAATGCTGGAAAAGGCAAAGGAAAATGCAGGAGACCTTTGCCGGAATATCCGCTTTTTGAGGATGGATGCACAGAAGTTGGATTTTGAGGATAATACCTTTGACGTGGTCATTTCCCGAAATCTTACCTGGAATCTGGAGCATCCTGATGTTGCTTATAGAGAGTGGGTCCGTGTACTGAAGGTAGGAGGAAGACTTCTGAATTTTGATGCCAACTGGTACGGTTATCTTTATGAGGAAGAGCAGCGTAAGGCCTACGAAAACGACCGGAAAAATGTGGAAAACAACAGCCTGGATGATCACTATCTCTGTACGGATATTGAGCGCATGGAGCGGATCGCCCTCCAGGTACCGCTGTCAAAGATCAATCGTCCCCAGTGGGATGTAAAAACTCTCCGAGAAGCAGGACTTCTTGGAATCCGCACAGACACAGAAATATGGAAAACGGTCTGGAGTGAGGAGGAGAGATTAAATTATCAGTCCACACCAATGTTTATGGTAACTGGTGTAAAGCCGGATCATTTCCTGAATCTTCCGGTTGCGGTAGGAGAAAAAACAGAAGGCTTTCTTGAGCTCGGAGATGGAGAATTTGTCCTTCCTGCAACCATCATCCGTGGAAAAGATCCTGGAAAAACCGTTCTCGTCACAGCAGGTCTTCATGCAGGAGAGTATGTGGGGATCCAGACTCTGATCGAGCTGTCGAAGCGGCTGAAGCCGGAAAAGGTAAAGGGTCAGCTGGTTCTGGTAAAGGTGCTGAACCGGGAAGACTTTGAGAAGCGTGCAGGCAGCATCAGCTGGGAAGACGGAAAAAATCTGAACCGTGTTTTCCCTGGCAGAAAAGATGGCACAAAAATGGAACGACTGGCAGCGGCCATCACAGAATCCCTGATCCGGAAGGCAGATTATTATATCGATCTTCACGGCGGTGATGATTATGAGGAACTGACTCCGTATGTATATTTTGCAGGCGTGGCAAAGCCGGAGATCGTGGAAGCTTCCCGAAAAATGGCAGAGCAGGTTGATGTCCCATATATGGTACAGTCAAATGTGAGTACAGGCGGCGCCTACAATTATGCGGCAAGTACCTTCCATATTCCGGCGGTCCTTCTGGAACGCGGCTGTATGGGAACCTGGGAACGGGAGGAAGTGGATTCCATGCGAAGAGATGTAAGAAATATCCTCTGCAGCATCGGAGCCTATAACGGAATCCGTTCCCACAGTACGTACTATCCGCTGAAAATGGATGATGTGCGTTATCAGTGCGCCAGTGTCAACGGTCTCTGGTATCCGGTGAAGAAACCAGGCGATATCGTTCATCAGGATGAGTATCTTGGAGAGATCCGTGATTATGAGGGAAATGTACAGGAAATCTGTCGTGCAGACATGGATGGTGTGATCCTTTATCAGGTATCAAGCCTTCAGGTTGTGGAAGGCGGCCCTGTGATCACCTACGGAAATATCGTAAGAGAAAAAGACGAGCGGAAAACAAGGATCGCCCAGTACTGGACCAGGCGCAGCGACAGCTTTCTGGAACAGAGAAGAGCAGAGCTTCACAGTGCACTTGCAGGCCGCTGGATGGCTGAGCTTAAGAAGTATCTGCCTGAGAAAAAGAATCTCCGGATCCTGGATGTAGGCTGCGGAACCGGATTTTTTACCATTCTTCTTGCAAAGGAAGGCCATCAGGTAACCGGGATCGATCTGACGCCGGATATGATCACTCATGCAAAGGAGCTGGCGGAGGAAGAAAAAGCAGACTGCCGGTTTATGGTGATGGATGCAGAAGCTCCGGATTTTCCGGATGAGGAATTTGATGTGATCGTATCACGAAACCTTACCTGGACACTTCCGGACGCGGAGCATGCTTATCAGGAATGGTTCCGCGTACTGAAACCGGGCGGAGTGATGATAAATCTGGATGCAAACTACGGAGCAGCAGACTTTGCGGACACTGCGGATCTTCCGGAGAATCATGCTCATCATCAGATCCAGGATGAGCTGATGCAGGAATGCGAGGATATCAAGCGGCAGCTGCCCATCAGTTCTTTTCTGCGTCCGGCATGGGATCTGGAAACGCTGAGCCGTATAGGTGTGGAAGAATTTTCCTTTGACCTTGGTATCAGCAAACGTATTTATACAGAAAAAGACGAGTTTTACAATCCGACCCCGATGTTTTTGATCTTTGCAAAGAAACAGAGGTAGGATCATGCTGAATATAAAACAGATACAGTATTTTGCGGCCTGTGCCAAAACAGGCTCCTTCAGCCAGGCAGCAGAGCTGCTTTTTACCACGCAGTCAAATGTAAGCAAGGTGATCCGTTCCATGGAAGACGATATGCGTACCCAGCTGTTTGTCCGTCATGCAAAGGGCATAGAGCTGACACTGGAAGGAGAGCGTGCATATATCCATGTGCAGAGGATCCTGGAAAATATAGATGAACTGGAAATGCAGGCACAGCCACTTGCAAAAAGCAGCCTGTGTGTATGCTTTCATCCCAGCTCCTGGTTTGCGGATATCTTCGTAACGTATTATGAAGCACATAAGTGCGATGATCTTCATTATCAGGTTTACGCAGCAGATACCCATGAGATCATAAAACGTGTGAAAGGCAGACAGGATGATATGGGATTCGCCTATGTGATGCAGAATCAGCTGGCGGCGTTCCAGTATTTTCTTTCCCGGAATTACCTGGAATTTGAGCTGCTGACGGAAACCGAGGTAAATATTTATACCGGGAAAGGGAAAGCAGATGAGGGAGATTTTAATATGTCCCAGCTCAGGCTGATCCAGAGATTTCCCGATGAATTTTCCCCGGATAATTACCGGAACCTTGTAGAGGAAAACGGTCATTCCGCAGTGGAGGCAGAGACTGTAGTCGTAACAAACAGTGATTATATCGTGGAACGTCTTCTTGGGTCCGGAGAGTTGTGTAATATCAGTGGTGCGGATCTTTCCGGCCGTGATCCGGGATATTCCTCCGTGAAATATACATTTCCGGGAGAAGGCCAGAAACTTGTTTACGGGTGCATCTGCCGGAGAGGTGAAGAGCTCAGTGAACAGGGAAAGGATTTTCTGGGATTCGTGAAGGAAAGACTTCAGATTTCCGGAAAGTGATAAAAGAATAAAGCAAAAGACCAGACGGGATTTTTCTGCACGGGACACAGGTTCCTGATACAGAAAAGTCCCGTTTTTTATATGGAATACACATCCATGCTAAAACCGACTGTCCAATATCCCCGTACCGGGGTTGTCCGAAAGCTGTTAAATGATAAAATAATATCAGCAGCACACTCCGCGTGCTGAATATAAAAACACTGTGATGCACATAACCTCCGCGCACTCCTATTTGTGCATACAAATGTTTTGTCGAATAATAACACGACCCTTTCAAAAGCAGTTATGGTTTTGGATGCCATAACTGCTTTTGAAATATGAACACAAATCGCTCCACGATTTGTGTTCATGAGCATGCAGCAGAGCGGAATGCGAATGTCTGTCTGAACTGTAAAGGGCAGTGGGAAAGGAAAATTATGAACAAAGAAAATAAACTGGTCATCCGGATCCTGAAGCGGATCCTTCTGCTTGCTGTGGTTATGTTTCTTCTGTCTGTGGTGGTGTTCTGGCTGGCGAGACTGGCACCGGGAGATCCCCTGCAGTCCTTTTACGGAGATTCCCTGGAAATGATGACCAGCGAGGAAGTGGCTGCGGCCAGAACGAGACTGGGTCTGGATCAGGGGATCGGGGTACAGTATGTAAGGTGGTTTACCAATGTAGTCCATGGTGATTTCGGATTGTCGCTGAAATACAGGCAGCCGGTTATGAATGTGATCAAACCGCTGATCGGAAATACTTTGGTGCTGGGAGGAATTGCTTATATTGTGATCTTTATACTGGCAGTTCTGATTGCCATATTCTGTACGCTCCATGAGGATCAGTGGATCGACCGGCTGATCTGCAAGATCGGAACAGCAGCCTATTATGTGCCGGCTTTCTGGCTTGGTGTGGTACTGATCCTGATCTTCAGTGTAAATCTTGGATGGTTCCCAAGCAGCGGTGCCTATGATGTAGGAATGGCAGATAGTATCGGCAATCGTATGAAGCATATGATCCTTCCGCTGGTAGTAATGATCTTCAGCCATCTTTGGTATTACGCATATATGATACGTAACAAATTTCTGGATGAGGTGCGGAAGGATTATGTACTTCTTGCCAGATCCAAGGGACTTTCCAAAAGAAAGATCCTGTGGAAGCATTGTCTTCGAAATGTAATGCCGACGATCGTGAGTATCATGGCAGTTTCGGTACCCCATGTAACCGGTGGGACTGTAACTGTGGAAGCTGTTTTCAATTATGCGGGAATTGGAAACCTTGCAGTGGAATCTGCAAAATATCATGATTATAATCTGCTGATGATCGATGTGCTGATCACGGGATTTATCGTATTTTTAAGCAGCTTTGTTGCACAGACTGTCAATGAAGAGATCGATCCAAGAATGAAGGATTCGGAGGTGAGGGTATGGTAGTTGACCGGAAGCTTTCAGAAGTTGAGCTTTTTCAGGTAGTTGGTGCCGGGTGGAAGCAGCATGAATCTGAAAAACGAAAAAAAACATTTCAGGAAAAGCTGAAGGGGAAACCGGTATTTTCCATGTTCCTGCTTTTTCTGATCGTTTTGGGCTGTGTATTTGCAAATGTTGTTGCAAATCATGATCCCTCAGGTTTTTATCTCCAGAATCTGAATACACCGCCGGGAAAGGAATTTATCTTTGGAACGGATTCGCTTGGAAGAGATATTTATTCACTGATCTGGTATGGCGGACGGGTTTCTCTGGTGATCGGGCTTCTGGGAGCTGCGATCATTACTGTGATCGGTGTTACCTACGGATGCATCAGCGGAACAGCAGGTCCAAAGGTGGATTCAGTTCTGATGCGGTTTACGGAAATGTGCGGAAGTATTCCGACCCTTCTGCTGATCCTGATCCTGTCTGCGGTCCTTCAGGCCAATGATATGATCAGCATATCTGTGATCATCGGTATTACCGGGTGGTTTGCACTGGCACGTATTGTAAGAAGTGAAGTGCGGCAGATAAGGAACAGTGATTATGTGATGTATGCAAGACTCTGCGGAGGAAGTTTTGGATATGTGATGTATCACCATCTGATCCCGAATTTTGTTTCGGCGATCATGTTTGTGGTGATCTCTTCGATAAGCAGCTGTATTACCATGGAATCTACATTAAGCTTTCTTGGCCTCGGGCTTCCGGCAAATGTAGTCTCCTGGGGAAGTATGCTCTCACTGGCAAATAAAGCACTGATCATGAATACCTGGTGGGTGATCGTGATCCCAGGAGTTTTTCTGGTCATTACTTTAATGTGCATTACCAGTATGGGAAGCTTTGTGAGAAGTGAGGTAAATAACCATTACAGCAATCTCTGATGCAGTCAAAAATATTTGAATACAAACCGTGATGAAGCATTCCGAAGTGTAGATAACCGGTTTGAAAATAAGGAAAGATGAGGAAAACAGAATGAAAAAGAGAACAGGAATCAACTATGGCAGAAAATATGCGGCGATAACACTGGCAGTAGTGACCGCAGCATGTACAGGAGCAGCTGCAGGCAGTGCGGTAACCGTAGCTGCGGCAGAAGAAAACAAAACTCTGGTATATGCAGGTGAGTCAGAAAGTACAATTAATCCCCTTCTGAATAACCATGATGAACTTCCGGATCTTATTTTTTCAGGACTGATGAAATATGATGCCAATGGAAAGCCGGTAGAGGATCTTGCAGAGAGTTATACCTTTGACAAGGATACCAATACCTATACTTTTAAACTTCGAGATGGTGTTAAGTGGCATGATGGAGAAGATTTCAATGCAGAGGATGTTGTATACACCTATAAGGAGCTTACAGAGGATGAAACCCTGGGAGCCAGCATCACCAGCAACTATCAGGACATTACAAGTATTGAGGCACCGGATGATCAGACTGTGATCTTTACACTGGATCAGTATGATGCTGCCATGCTGGATTACTTTACCATGGGAATCCTTCCAGAGCATCTTCTGGAAGGGGAGGACATAAATACTACATCCTTTAACCAGAATCCGGTGGGAACAGGCCGTTATAAATTTGAAGACTGGGATGCTACCGGCGGAATGATCACACTGAAACGAAATGAAGATTATTACGGAAAGGTTCCGAATATTGAAACCGTTGTATACCGTACAGTGTCGGATGAGACTACAAAGGCAACCATGCTCCAGTCTGGTGAGGCGGATCTTGCATGGCTGAATTCCAACTATGCTTCTCAGTTCAAGGATAAGGACGGATATAATTACTGGGAGTTTACCACAGCAGATTACCGTGGAGCTGCCATGGATATGAGTACAGATTTCTGGAAGGAAAACGGAGATTCCATCGGCGTTCTGAATTATGCGCTGGATAAGGAGTCCATTATTGCAGGTGTTCTTGCAGGACAGGGAGAGGCGGCATACAGCCCGATCCAGAGAAACCCTCTCGGAACAGATAAGGAAGCCAATATCTACTCCTATGATCTGGACACCTTTGCAAAGAAGATGGAAGAGCTGGGATGGAAAAAAGGTGATGATGGGATCTATGAGAGAAACGGACAGAAATTCCACTTTACCATCCAGGTACGTGATTACGAAGAAGAGCGTGTGGATATTGCCAATGTCATGTCTGATATGCTGAAGCAGGCTGGTGTGGAAATGGAAGTAAAGCTTGTTACCAAATTTGATTGGGATGCAGGATACAATGGATTTCTTGCCGGCTATGCAACACAGTTTGACCCGGATATGGCATATGTAAACTTTGTAACCGACGCAAGTGGAAACAACATGCATTATTCCAATGCAGATGTGGATAAATATCTTGAGGAAGGCCGTCACGGTGAGACTGAGGAAGCCAGAAAAGAAGCATATAGTGAATTCGAAAAGGCATATGCCAAGGCACCTGGAATCCTTCTGGTTGCTTATCTTCAGGGAGATTATGTAGGCGTTTCCGGACTTGACGGACTGGATACCACACGTGTTCTGGGACATCATTCCGTAGGTGTTATGTGGAATATTGAAGACTGGACCATTACAAAATAAGGAAAAGATCATGCAGGAAACCGTTTTGGAATTAAAAAACTATTCGGTAAGCTTTGACACACCGGACGGCGAGGTACAGGCCGTCCGGAATGTTGATCTCACGGTAAAAAAAGGAGAGATACTTTGTATCGTAGGTGAGTCCGGATGTGGAAAAACCGTTATGTGCCGTAGCGTGATGAAGCTTCTGCCACCGAATGCACATGTAAAAAGCGGAGAGATCAGTCTCTGCGGAGAGAATATCACAGCCTATAAAAGAAAAAAAATGGAAAAGCTGTGCGGAAGTAAGGTAAGCATGGTGTTCCAGGATCCTATGCTGACGCTGAATCCGACGATCCCTGTTGGCAAACAGATCACAGAGGCTATTATCAAAAATCAGAAAGTATCCGGGGATGAGGCGAAAAAAAGAGCTGTGGAAATGCTGAAGCTGGTAGGGATTCCGGATGCAGAACAGCGCTATGGACTGCAGCCTCATTTTTTTTCCGGAGGAATGCGTCAGCGTTGTGTGCTGGCTATTGCACTGGCCTGTGATCCGGAAATATTATTTGCCGATGAGGCGACTACGGCACTGGATGCAACCGTGGAAGCAAAGATTCTGGATCTGCTTCTTGAGCTGAGAGAAAAAACAGGGATCAGTATTGTGTTCATATCTCATGATCTGGGAGCTGTTGCAAGGATCGCAGACAGAGTTGCAGTTATGTATGCAGGAAAGATCATTGAGATCGGGACAGCGGAAGAGGTTTATTATGATCCCCGGCATCCTTATACCTGGGGACTTCTGTCTTCACTGCCTGTATTTGCAGGTGAAAAAGGGGAGCTGAATCCGATCCCCGGAATGCCGCCCTCTCTTTTGAATCCTCCGCCGGGAGATGCATTTGCCGTTCGAAATCCCCAGGCGCTGGCAATCGATTATGAACAGACTCCTCCGATGTTTAAAGTCAGTGATACGCATTATGCAGCCACATGGCTTCTGGATGAAAGAGCTCCGAAAATAGAAAAGCCCGCCATTTTGAAGGACAGATTACAGGAAAACAGCGGCCGTAAACAGAAACCGGATAAAAAGGAAGCGTCATTTTTACAGAAAACAGAACAGAAACAGGCGCCTGTACTGATCGAAGCCAGAAATCTGAAGCAGCATTTCCGTATCCGTTCCGATTATACGATCCATGCAGTGGATGATGTTTCCTTCCGTATCCGGGAAGGTGAGATCATGGCACTGGTGGGAGAGACCGGCTGCGGAAAATCCACGACAGCCAGAACGCTTGCAGGAATCTACCGGCCTACAGGTGGGGAGATCTTTTATCAGGGAGCAAGAGTGCCGGATAAAAAGGATCCTTTCGGAATGCGGAAGAAAATGCAGACAGAGATCCAGATGATCTTTCAGGATTCGGGCGCTGCACTGAATCCCCGAATGAGCATACGGCAGATCATGCTGGAGCCTGTAAAGATCAGCCGCAGGATCCGTGACAGAGAAATGTTGGAGAACAGGCTTCGGGAAATCCTGAAGGAGACAGGACTGGATGAAAGCATTCTGTCGAAAAAGCCGGGAGAGCTTTCCGGCGGACAGAGACAGAGAGTTGCCATAGGAAGAAGCCTTCTCATGGAACCACGTCTTATCATTGCAGATGAACCGATCGCATCGTTGGACATTTCTATCCAGGCACAGATCGTCATGCTTTTTAAAAAGCTTCAGCAGGAAAAAAGATTTTCTTTTCTTTTTATTGCCCATGATCTGTCAATGGTACGTTTTTTAAGTGATACAACCGGTGTAATGAAAAACGGAAAGCTGGTAGAAATGGCACCTACAAAAGAGCTTTTTGAAAATCCGCAGCATCCTTATACACAGTCCCTGCTTTCTGCGATCCATATCCCGGATCCGCTGGAAGAGAGAAAACGAAGGCTGATCGAGTATGAAGAGCCACAGTCTCTGGGAGAGGGCTGGAAAGAATTATCCGCATGTCACTGTGTGAGAATATAAGAGCATAATGGAATACATATGCATGACAAAATGGAATATGAAAAATCCCCCCGCCGGGGTTGTGGCAGAACAGCCGTGTTGTTAAACTTTTGTTATTCGAAATACTGAGAAACAAAGTGCGGAGAGGAAAATATGGGAAAATATATAATAAAACGGTTGCTGCAGCTGATCCCGGTCCTGATCGGGATCACATTTCTTTCTTTTGCCATGATGCGGCTTGCCGGCGGAGATGCAGTAACTTATATGTATGAAAATGCAGGCTCTGCAGTATCCCAGGAGGTCATTGATAAGGCAAAGGCAGAATATGGCCTTGATAAACCATTCCTTGTACAATATGCTGCCTGGTTTGCGGGAATGGCAACCGGAGATATGGGAGAGAGCTATGTGTCTCACAGAGATGTCTATGAAACCTTTATTTCAAAGCTTCCGGCAACGATGATGCTGACTCTGTCATCGATCCTTCTTACGATTGTTCTTGCGATCCCGTTGGGAATCCTGTCAGCAGTAAAGCACAACAAATGGGTAGATTATCTGATAAGATTTTTAAGCTTTATCGGCAATTCCATGCCGAATTTTTTTGCTGCCATGGTCCTGATGTATTTTCTGCCCATCAGGCTGGGCGTTTTACCGGTAGTCACAAATACAGATCTCGGACAGAGTATTATTCTGCCGACACTGACACTGGCGATCTCCATGGCTGCAAAATATACCAGACAGGTGCGTGCCACGGTTCTGGAAGAACTGAATAAGGATTATGTGACCGGAGCCCGGGCAAGAGGGATCCGCAGTCGTGTGATCATCTGGAAGAGTGTAATGAAGGCTTCCATGCTGACGATCATCACACTGCTGGCTCTGTCCATCGGCAATCTTCTGGGAGGAACTGCCATTGTGGAAAATATCTTTATGTGGGATGGTGTCGGAAAACTGGCGGTAGATGCGATCACCATGCGTGACTATCCGATCATCCAGGCTTATGTGGCATGGATGGCGGTTATTTATGTTCTGGTAAATCTGGTGACAGATATTATTTACCACTATCTGGATCCGAGAGTACGACTTGGAGGTGACAGAGCATGAGCGGAAAAAATAATATCACAGTCCGGAAACAGAAGATCCGGAAAACTCATACAAAAGCAAAACTTGTCTTTTTTCTTGTGCTTACAGCATTGCTTCTGTTTGTAGCGGCATTTGCAAAATATCTCTGCCCTTATGATCCTTATGCCCAGGATCTGGCACTTGCTCAGAAACCGCCGGGACCGGAGCATCTGCTCGGGACAGACCGTTATGGAAGAGATATGCTTTCCCGTGTGATCATAGGAAGTACGACCAGTATTTATGCAACACTGCTCCTGGTTGCGGTGATCACGGTGGTGGGAACGGCTATTGGTATTTTCTGTGGCTGGAAGGGCGGCAAAGCCGATACCGTTCTGATGCGTATCTCCGATCTGTTCCTGGCTTTTCCGGGACTGGTATTTGCCCTGGCAGTAGCAGGTGTTCTGGGAGGCGGTATCCAAAATGCCATTATTGCTCTGGCGGTGATCAGCTGGCCGAAGTTTGCAAGACTTGCCAGAGGGCTTACCCTGACTCAGAAGGACTCTGCATATCTTATGGCGGCAAAGCTTTCCGGGAGCAGTACAGGAAAGCTTCTGCTCAAACATATCCTTCCAAATATTGCAGGCCCCATACTTGTTACGTCAGTTCTTGATATCGGAACCATGATGATGGAGCTGGCAGGACTTTCCTTTCTCGGACTTGGTGTAAAGCCTCCAATGGCAGAATGGGGAAGTATGATCAACGATGGAAGAAGTATGCTGCAGATTTCACCGTGGATGGTACTTGCGCCGGGAATGGCGATTTTTATTACGGTAATGATCTTTAATCTTCTGGGAGATACGATCCGGGATTATATGGATCCGAAGGAACGAAACAGGAGAAAAGGATAACAGGCACTTATAAATAAATATAACACAGAAAGTGAGAGCGGAGATTATGAAGAAAAAGATTCTGGCAGCAGTGCTTGCTGCGTCAATGGTCATGAGCATGACGGGAGTTCCGGCAGCAGCAAAAAGCAAAGAAAAGAGTGAAGGAACTACCTTTGTTTACGGAACTACCGGATACAGTGAAGAAATGGGAGATGCAGGATTAAACCCTCACGACAATTATTCCGGATGGAGCTGTCTGCGTTATGGTGTAGGAGAAACATTGTTTAAGTACAATGACAACATGGAGGTAGAGCCATGGCTTGCTACAGACTATGAATTTACAGACGATAATACAGTAAAGATCACCCTTCGTGACGGTGTGAAATTTTCCAGCGGAAGAACCATGGACGGAGAAGCGGTAAAGGAATGTCTGGAAGATCTGATCGCAAACCATGACCGTGCACCTTACGATATGAAGATCGATAAGATCGAAGCAGATGGAATGACAGTAACGATCCATACTTCCGAACCATGTCCGGCACTGATCAATTATCTCGGTGACCCGTATGGTGCCATCATTGATATGGATTATGGCGTACAGGGAGAGGGCGGCTCTGCAAATGTGGCAGGAACAGGCCCTTATGTTGCAACAGAGGTATCTCCAACAGAGATCAAGCTGGTAAAAAATGAGGATTACTGGGGCGGAGATGTAAAGGTAGACAACGTTATCGTAAAATCCTTCTCAGACGGAAGTGCCCTGACAGCAGCATTACAGACAGGCGATATACAGGGAACCTATGGACTTCAGTATGATAACTATGCGCTTTTTGACGGAAATCCGGACTATCAGATCAGCTCTGTAGCAACAAGCCGATGCTTCTTCGGACAGTTTAATATGAAGTCTGAACTGATGCAGGATCAGAATGTGAGAAAAGCCATTGAGATGGGAATCGATAAGGATGGTTTCTGCAGTGTGATCATGGAGGGACGAGGTGTTCCGGCAGTGGGAGCCTTCCCAAGCAGCTTTTCCTATGGAAACGATGCAGTAAAGGCACCGTCCTATGATCCGGAAGAGGCGAAAAAGCTTCTGGAAGAATCCGGATGGACAGATACGGATGGAGATGGCTATGCAGATAAGGACGGAAAGAAGCTGTCCATCACATGGCTGACCTATCCAACCCGTCTGGAACAGCCTAAGCTTGCAGAATATGCACAGTCCACTTTAAAGGACATCGGAATTGAGGTCGATGTCAACAATACAGCAGACCATGCGACGTATGCAAAGAATGGAGAATTTGATGTATATGTAAGCTCGCTTACAACTGCACCTACCGGTGATCCGGAATATTTCTTCACAAGTACAGTTGTATCTGATGCTGCCAAAAATTATGGCAAATACAGCAATTCGGATCTTGATGATATCGTAGCGAAGCTGCATGAGACCTTTGATACAGATGAGAGAGGCAAGCTTGCTGTGGAAGCACAGCAGACCATTCTGGATGATGATGCGTATTTCTTTGTTTCTCATTTGAATATGGGACTTGTGTCAAAGTCAAATGTATCAGGGCTGACTGCTCACCCATGTGATTATTACGAGATCACGGCAGATCTGGAAGTGAAATAAGATGGAATCATTGTTGAAACTTGAGCATGTGACGATCTGCTACAACGGAGAACCGGTTGTACATGATGTGGATCTGGAACTGAATAAAGGGGAGATCCTGGGGGTGGTAGGCGAATCCGGAAGCGGAAAAAGTACCATCATCAAGGCAATCATGGGACTTCTGGGAAATGAAGGTATGGTGACAGAAGGGGATATCTGGTACAAAGGAAAAAATGTGGTGGATATGCCGGAAAAAGAATTACGCAGACTTCTGGGTCCTGAGATCGCCATGGTCTTTCAGGATTCAGGAGCAGCCCTTTGTCCCATCCGCACCGTGGGCGATCAGATTTATGAGAGTATGCGGGAGCATGAAAGGATCAGCCGTAAAGAGTGCGCAGAGCGCGCCGTCCGGATGATGGCTAAGATTGGCCTCAAGGATGGGGAACGTGTTTTGCAAAGCTATCCCTTTGAATTGTCCGGCGGCATGAATCAGCGTGTGGGAATCTGTATTTCCATGCTGCAGAATCCGTCGCTTCTTCTGGCAGATGAGCCTACCAGCGCTTTGGATGTAACAGTGCAGAAACAGGTAGTTGAGGAAATGTTGCTGATGCGTCAGGAGTATGGAACTGCCATGATCGTTGTCACACACAATATTGGTGTAGTAGAAAAAATGGCAGACCAGGTTCTGGTCCTGAAAAACGGAGAAGTGAAAGAATACGGAAAAACAGCTCAGATCCTGACAGCCTCGAAAGATTCTTATACAAAAGAACTTATGAGTTCGGTACTTCGCCTGAAACGTACAGGCACCGGAAATGGAGGCAGATGATGGCAGAAAAAATCCTGGAAGTGCAGAATCTGAAAAAGACATTTTTATCCGGGAAAAAATCCTTCACAGCTGTGGAAGATGTGAGCTTTTTTCTGAACGCAGGAGAAGTTCTTGGAATCGTAGGGGAATCCGGTTCCGGAAAAAGTACAGTGGCAAAAATGATCACCCATCTGACGGATATTACAGATGGAAAGATTTTTTTCATGGGAAAAGATATCACACATGTGAAGGGAAAAGCTCTCCGGGAAACTTACCGGGAACTTCAGATGGTTTTTCAGACACCGGCAGGATCTTTTGATCCCAGATGTACCCTCGGGGACGGAATCGGGGAAAGTCTCCGGAATATGGGGATAAGTAAGAAGGAAACCAGGAACCGTGTGGAAAAGCTTCTGCTTACCTGCGGATTGACTCCGGAATATGCAGATCGGTATCCCCATCAGGTCAGCGGAGGGGAGTGCCAGAGAGCGGCTATTGCCAGAGCCCTGGCTGTGGAACCCAGAGTGCTGATCTGTGATGAAGCAACCAGCGCCCTGGATGTGACTGTGCAGAAACAGATCATGGAGCTGCTTCAGAAGTTAAAAAAAGAAAACCAGCTGTCCTTTCTTTTTATCTGCCATGACCTGGCCCTTGTCCAGCTGTTCTGCGACCGGGTGATCGTGATGCATGACGGACATGTGGAAGAGGAAGGGACACCGGAAGAGATCATTGAGCATCCGAAGACAGAGTATACGGAGCAGCTGATCCGGTCGGTGCTGTGATAATGACAGACAAAAACAAAAGAGCGAAGCCCTCAGTAGTGCGAATACTGAGGGCTTTTTTGCAGGTTACACGTTGACGCATTTTCCCTCACCCGATATAATTAAAAAAGAATCGAAACCGGATGAAAACGGAATAAATATAGAGGAGACCACGAAAAATGGCAGAAAATTTACAGATCAGACTGGCAGATCCCGGTGAGGCGGATCGTCTGGCAGAGATCGAGGCAATCTGTTTTCCACCTGCGGAGGCAGCAAGTCATGAGGAAGTTGTGAAGCGTATGGGAGCATTCCCGGAGAATTTCGTTGTAGCAGTAAAGGATGAGCAGATCGTAGGCTTTATCAACGGAGGAACCACAGATAAACCAGTACTCCCGGATGAATTTTATCATGATATCACGCTTCACAGAAAGGACGGGGAGATCCAGACGGTATTCGGACTGAATGTGATCCCGGAATACCGTCATCAGGGGATCGCAGGAGAGCTTGTGGAATATTTCAAGGAGCTTGCGAAAGAGCGCGGAAAAAAAGCTCTGATCCTTACCTGCAAGGAGCATATGATCCCATTCTATGAGAGCCACGGACTGAAGAAGCTGGGTGTGGCAGATTCCTGTCATGGCGGAGCAATCTGGTATGATATGCAGATCTGGTTCTGAGAAATGAAGACAGTAACAGAAGAAAAAAGAAGAGTCAGCTGCAGAAACAAAGGTCAGCTGAATAAGAAACCAGAGGAAAAATAAATGAGAATACGAATGTACAATGTAGGGTTCGGGGATTGTTTCTGTATCCGTGACAGAAAAAGCAGCCTGCTTGTGGATTTCGGGGCAGCCAACAGCAAGATCGAAGGGCGGCCACGGAGAGAGGTCTTTGATGTGATCATCTCAGACCTTACCACTATCCGCAAAAAAAATCTGCTTCTGACACATTTTCATCCGGACCATGTTTCCGGATTGCTTTATATGATGCGTTACCGAAGAGATGCCTACGAATTTGAAAAGATCTATCTTCCGGATGTATTTTCCGGTCCGGAAATGAAATACACACTGGCGCTTCTGCTCCTTGCGGATGTGACAAAAAAGGCCAGCCTTCCCGGAAGACGTGTCAGCCTCTTTGCCCTTGCAGAAGCTCTTTGCGCCAGAAGGGTAAAGATCGACCTTTTATCCAGAGGCTCAGAGTTTGAGGGGAAATATACAGCGCTCTGGCCAGATCTCAGGGAAGTCAGCCGGGAAACGGAGGACGTATTTAATTCCCTGATCGAGAATCATGAAAATGCAATGACCGAGCTTGTGAACATTGCGGAGGAGGTACGTCAGCTGTTCCTGTCTATGACAGAGGAGATGACGGAAGCAGAGCAGAAATCTGCTCCACTGTCTGAGGCATCTTTGGTGGAAGAGGATACAGAGGAATCCGAGCGCTCTTTGACAGGACAGACAGAGCCTGGTGGGGAAAACGAAGGATATACGCAGGAGAAGCTGGAGCTTATAATGGAAGATATAGGCGCAGCAGCTGAGGATACAGCAGAGGCTCCGGAAGAAGCCGAAAAAGAGAAAGCACGTCGCCTTAAACCGGAAAAGCTGGAAAAGAAATTCCGTGAATTACAGGCAACCGGAGAATTTCAGGCACTTCTGGAAAGTGCGGAAAAACAGGGGCATTTTCTGCGTCAGTTCCGCCACAAGATCAGTCTGGCATTTCAGAATACCGGCGACGGAGAGCTGAATCTTCTGTTTACCGGAGATGTACAGCCACAGTACATGAGGATGATCGCAGAAAACTATGATGGGAGGATTCCGCTTCATGAGCATTACTGGTGTATCAAGGTACCACATCATGGTACGGAATCCCATTTCTTTGATTTCAGCAGCTTCTCCCCGGAGAATATGATGATCCCCAACGGAGCCTACTACGACAACAGCAAGAAGAAATCCAAGAATCAGCGCACTTCCATGCAGTACGGCGGTTTATTTTATATTAATGACGCGCATATGTATTGTTCCAACTGTGACTGCTGTGACAGCTATGAGAACGGATGCTCCTGCAGGGAGTATGATGTGATATCACCATCGTATTATAAAGATATCTGATCATGTTACAGATGGATTTCTGGTGAGTTATATACGATCCGGTCATTCAGGCAGACAAAGAAGACGGTAATTTCTTTGTTTGCGTTTTTGTTAAAAAAGACAGGATGTACATGTGGACAGAGGAAAAGATGATACAGGAGGAAAAATTTTGAAACAGATCGCAGACCTGCACATACATTCCAGATATTCCATGGCAACCAGTAAAGATGGCACGCCGGAGATGCTGGATCTCTGGGCGCGGAAAAAAGGGATCACACTCCTTGGAACCGGAGATATGACACATCCCATCTGGCGGCAGGAGCTGAAGGATAAGCTGATCCCTGCGGAACAGGGACTGTTCCGGCTGAAAGAGGAATATGTTTTGCCGGAGGCGTCACGCTATCCTGGAAAAGCACCCAGGTTCGTACTGTCCGGTGAGATCAGTTCCATCTATAAAAAAGGCGGAAAAACCAGGAAGGTGCACAGCCTGATCCTGCTTCCGGGATTCAATGAGGCAGATGCTTTTGCCGCAAGGCTGGAAAAGATCGGAAATATCCATTCAGACGGACGTCCTATTTTGGGGCTGCCCTGTCATGATCTTCTGGAAATGATGCTGGAGGTCAGTGAGGAGGGTATCTATATCCCCGCGCATATCTGGACCCCACATTTTTCTCTGTTCGGGGCGAAGTCCGGATTTGATACCATAGAAGAATGCTTTGAAGAACTGACACCTTACATCCATGCCCTGGAGACAGGACTTTCTTCAGATCCGGCGATGAACTGGCAGATCTCGGCGCTGGATGGCTATCAGCTGGTGTCCCATTCGGATGCACATTCACCGTCGAAGCTGGGAAGGGAAGCGGATCTTCTGGATATAGAGCTTTCCTATCAGGGACTTTGGAATGCAGTGCAGAAAGGTAAGGGGCTTGAAGGGACGATTGAATTTTTTCCGGAAGAAGGAAAATATCATTTTGACGGGCATCGGAAGTGCGGCGTGTGCCTGAGTCCGAAAGAGGCAGAGAGGTATAACGGTATTTGCCCGGTCTGCGGAAAGAAGCTGACCATGGGTGTGGATCACAGGATCCTGCAGTTATCAGATCGTGACGAGAGTTCAGTGGCCATGCCGGAAAGCGGCCGTCCTTATGAAAGCCTGATGCCGCTACCGGAGGTGATCTCCGCCTGCGTGGGATTTTCCACGGCAAGCAAAAAAGTTCAGGGACAGTACGAGGCGCTGCTTGAAAGACTGGGTGCGGAATTTACCATATTGAGAGAGGTTCCGCCGGAAGATATCCGAAAAGCCGGCGGAGAAGTTCTGGCGGAAGGCATCCGGCGGCTCCGTGCAGGAGAAGTGGTGCGGAAACCGGGATCTGACGGAGAATATGGAAAAATAGAATTGTTTTAACCGAATCAGGTAAGTCCTCTGCGGGGGTGCGAATATCGGCTTGATCCAATTAAGAAAATTTCTGAAATGGTGTGAAAAGAAGCAGCTGTTAAATATTTATGTATTGTGAAGAGTATTGCCGGTCATAGCGTGAACTGCAAAAGGTAAAAGGCGATAATGATAAAGGATTGGAGCAGGATAGAGATCATGAAAGAAAAAATCGGCATCATATCAGACACTCACGGCCTTCTGCGGCCGGAGGTACTGGAAATCTTAAAAGACTGCAAATACATTCTTCATGCCGGAGATGTCAATAAAGACGAGATCCTGGATGTACTGCGTTCCATGGGAAATCTCTATGTGGTCCGTGGAAATAATGATAAAGACTGGGCGGAAAATCTCCGCACCAGTCTAAGCTTTACCATTGGCGGCGTGAAATTTTTTATGGTCCATAACAAAAAAGACGCTGCGTGGGAGCTGGGGGACACACAGGTGGTCATTTTCGGACATACTCACAAATATTTTGAGAAGATGATCGATGGCAGACTGTGGCTGAATCCGGGAAGCTGTGGAAGAAGCCGCTTTGGCGGAGAGGTTACCATGGCGGTGATGACTGTGGAGGATGGCAAATATCAGGTGGAAAAAATCATTTTGGCGGAAAATTTCAGGAAATAATCATAACCCTGTTTATAGATCCTTTTATGCAGATCCGTTTCTGTAGATTACTGGAATACGCTGATGCATAAAAGGATTTTTTGTATTTTATTGGATACAATCCTTGTAATTTTGGATTTGTAGCGTATAATTAAAAAACGTTTAAAACAAAAGTGGTCTTACCACTTTTGAAAAATTCGTTTGAGCGCAGAATTTGAACGCAGCTGCGTTCATGAGTATGCAGTAAAGCAAAATGTGAATATGCGCTTTACATGAATCAGGAGGGATGCAACATGAAGCATGTGCAGCAGTTCAGCATCATCCTGTTGATTTCCGTCATTGGAGAATTACTGAAAACTTTTCTTCCACTTCCGGTACCGGCCAGTGTCTATGGATTGATCATTATGCTGGTGGCTTTGCTCACAGGTATTCTGAAGCTGGATCAGGTCAAAGGTGCGGCAGATTTTCTGGTTGAGATCATGCCGGTGATGTTTGTGCCGGCTGGTGCGGGACTGATCACAGCCTGGAGTACTCTGAAACCGATCTGTGTACCGGTTCTCATCATGACGTTTATCAGCACGGTGATCGTAATGGTCGTAACAGGAAAAGTAACACAGGGAGTGATCCGTATGGGAAAGAGAGGAACTGAAAAATGATGGAATTCATAAAAAACTCCGCATTTTTCGGAGCAATGATAAGTCTGATCGCCTATGAGATCGGTCTGATCCTGAAAAAGAAGTTTAAAATGGCAATCTTTAATCCGCTTTTGATCTCGATCATCTGTGTTATCGGTGTTCTTTTGATCTTCCATATTGATTATGATGATTACAATGAAGGTGGAAAATATATCAGCTATCTGCTGACCCCGGCAACAGTCTGTCTGGCAGTGCCCCTTTATGAGCAGATCCATCTGCTGAAAAAAAATCTCAAGGCAGTGGTTGCCGGGATCTTTTCCGGAACGCTGGCCGGGCTTTGCAGCATTCTGCTTATGGCGAAATTGTTTGGCTTTGATCATCAGGAATATGTCACCATGCTTCCGAAGTCTATCACAACTGCTATCGGAATGGGTGTTTCCGAGGAGCTTGGCGGTATCGTGACCATCACCGTTGCCGTGATCATCATCACAGGAGTTCTGGGAAATATGATTGCAGAGGTTGTCTACAAGATCGCAAAGATCGAGGAGCCGATCGCAAGAGGCCTTGGACTTGGAACATCTGCCCATGCCATCGGAACTGCCAAAGCCATGGAGCTTGGCCCGGTAGAAGGAGCTATGAGCAGCCTTGCCATTGCCGTAGCCGGATTGCTTACGGTTGTAGGAGCGTCTGTGTTTGCGGGAATGATGTAAAAGCAGATATCATAGGATTTCAAATGCCCTTTCAAAGTGTCACATTTTACAAGTCTGTCGTTTACGGCAGGCTTTTTTTGTTGTTCGTTGGTAATATCCCGCGGAGCGTGTTACTGAGAACGGAGTGAACAGCAACGCTTTTTTCCAATGCGTCGTAAAACCCCTTGCTTCAGCTATGGGGATATAAGACGCGTCCATCGAATTTATATTCTGACCTGTAAGTGGGGACTGGCTGACAGTGGTGTGCTAAAATAAATAGCGATTGCGGATAAAAAAAGAATGCTGTTTGTCGGAGTGACCGGCAGGCAGCATTCTTTTTTGTGGATATTAAAGACGAACATATTTTTGTATAAAATAAACAAATGTTCGAAAAAACCATATTTGTACCGTTTTATTGGACTAAAAATGAGCTATAATGCAAACATACAGAAAATATGTTTGGAAAATATGTTCGATAAATCGTGAGACGAACATAGGACAGGGAGGATGGATCTTATGTGGAATACAGAGAGCAGCAGGAAGGCAGTATTGGCAGAAGGAAGATATGTGGAAGCTGAGAACGGACATTGCGGCAGACAGAAGCTTTCCTCAGGAATGGCAATGGTACTGGGCGCACTTCTTACAATGGAGATCATGCTTGGCGGGGCGATGCTGTTTAATTTTGATTTCCGCGGAGCAGATATCGTTGCTGTTGTATTGTCATTCATGGTATTATATTTTGCAGTGGTAGCATCACTGACAGACAAGTAGCAGAACGGAGGAGAAAGGATGCCAAGGGTCTTTAACCAGAAGATTAAAATTTTATATCTGATGCGCATTTTTCTGGAGCAGACGGACGAAGAGCATCCGATGTCTGTGAAGGAGCTGATCGCCTATCTGAATAGTCTGGGGATCAGTGCAGAGCGTAAGACTGTCTATGATGATATTGAAACCCTGCGGAATTTTGGAATGGATATCCTGAACCGGCGGGAGCACCCGGCCGGTTTTTATCTTGCCAGTCGGGAATTTGAGCTTCCGGAGCTGAGACTTCTGGTGGATGCAGTACAGTCCTCCAGATGTATCACCAATGGGAAATCCCGACAGCTGATCAGGAAGCTGGAGAGCCTTGCCAGTGTTTATGAGTCCAGACAGCTGCGGCGACAGGGATTTGCAGAGAACCGTATCCGGACTATAAACGAGAATGTGTATTACAGTATTGATATGATCCAGCGTGCATTAACTGAGGACAGGCAGATTTCTTTTCAATATTGTGAATGGACTGTGGAGAAGAAGCTGCGTCCGGAGAATGAGGGAGAACGATATTCGGTCAGTCCCTGGGGACTTGTATGGCAGAATGAGGAATATTATCTGATCACTTACGACGAGAAGTGTGGAAGGGTTAAGCAGTATCAGGTAGATAAGCTCCAGCAGATCCGTATAGAGAAGGAGGTGCGACGCGGCAGAGAATTTTTTGAGAATTATGATATAGGGGAGCTGACATCCAGGACCTTCGGGATGTTTGGCGGCAGAGAAGTAACCATATGTCTGGAAGCACATAACCGCTTGGTCGGGGTGGTGCTGGATCGGTTTGGCAGAGATATTATGATACACAGGAAGGATCCTGAACATTTCAAAACACTGGTTCGTGTAAATATCAGTGACCAGTTCTTTGGCTGGATAGCCAGTCTTGGCCCGGATGCGGTGATCGCGTCACCGGATGAGGTTCGCGATAAGTACCGGGAATTTCTTGAGAAAAGTCTTTCTAATTACAAATGATAAATATATGATAAAGAAAATCTGTATATAATAAAGATTCAGGAAAATTCGCTCCTGAGTCTGCAGGTTTTCAACAGAAATAATATATAAAAAAATAAATGAAAACAGACAAAAATGAGAAAAATCATATAATAGCTGCATCTGAAATATAAAAATAATATAGATAGCATATATAAAAAAGATAATAGACATCGCGATGCTTAAGTGCTATAATGCTTTCGACTCTTAGGAGGGAATAAATTTTGCCATTTCAGGCAGATTACGGACGGTGAAGATATGACTGTAAAAGCAAGAATGCTGAAGCTTCTGGAGCAGCACGAGAATGAACTGATATCCGGAGAGGCGGCAGCAGCAGAACTAAACTGCACACGGGCAGCCATCTGGAAAGCTGTGAAATCCCTTCGTGAAGAGGGATATACCATAGAAGCTGGACCAAACAAAGGCTATGTGCTTCGAGGAGGCAGCCGTTTATCGGAAGAAGGAATACGGCTTTACCTCGATCATCCGGATGTCCCTGTAAAAATATACAGAGAACTGGATTCTACAAACCGGGCAGCCAAGGAGGCTGCATTTTCAGGAGAAGCAGGTCATGGTGCACTGATACTGGCGCGCAGACAGAAAAGCGGAAGAGGCCGAAGAGGCCGAAGTTTTTATTCTCCTGAAAATGCAGGACTTTATATGAGTATCGTTCTAAGACCTGACCGAACTCTGAAGGAAGGACTCCTGATCACTACAGCGGCGGCAACTGCAGTGTGCCGTGCAGTGAAGAAAATCTGCGGGATCGACCTTGGGATCAAATGGGTCAATGATCTGTATTTTCATAATAAGAAAGTGTGTGGGATACTGACAGAGGCTGTTACAGACTTTGAAAGCGGGAACATTGAGTTTGCAGTTGTAGGAATTGGTTTGAATCTGTATATGCCGGAAGATGGGTTTCCTGAAGATATACAGGAAACGGCTGGAGCATTATTTGAAAACAGGAATGACGCAGAGCATATAAACTGCAGTATTCTTGTGGCGGAGATCGTCAATCAGCTTCTCATGGAAGTGGAGACTCCGGGACTTTCCAGAGAATATACAGAAAATAATATCATTCCTGGAAACATGATCGTGATCACAGACGGACAGTGTACAAGGGAAGCTTATGCAGAATCCATAGCACCAGATGGAAGGCTTCTTGTGAGAGAACAGGATGGTTCAGAAACCCTGCTTTCTTATGGAGAAGTATCTGTACGCAGGAAGTCGGATCAAGGTTAATTGAAATGAATTGTATATTTTGTATAAAAAACAGATTCTTTTTTGTGCAAAACAGGCAAAAATAATATTGACATTCTGGAAATGCGGAGTAAAATAAAGTCAACTACAAGGCGTGGTCATACCAATTATAAAAAGATACGATCAGCGCCAAGAGAAAAGGAGGGAGAAAAACGGGAGATTTATCAAGTACACTGGCAGAAGAACTAAACAGTAAGACAGCCTTTACCATTCCGGCGTTTGGTGGAATACCAATTGCAGAATGCGTGGTAGTCACATGGGTCATCATGGCGGTTCTTGTGATTCTGTCTCTGATCTTAGTTCGGAATCTCAGTGTGGAAAATCCGGGTAA
Organism: Blautia massiliensis (ex Durand et al. 2017); assembly: GCF_001487165.1. Lineage (GTDB taxonomy): Bacteria > Bacillota > Clostridia > Lachnospirales > Lachnospiraceae > Blautia_A > Blautia_A fusiformis. Next base: position 2,064,633 of record NZ_LN913006.1, on the reverse strand, counting down.
GAAGCAGCTGCTTCTGGAGACCGGGGTAAGTTTTCTTCAGGATTTCTTCATGGGTATCCTTGGAGAAGAAGGCAAACAGTATGTGCCTTATTTGATGTCAACCGTAATTTACATCGGAATAGCCAATATCGCAGGCGTATTTGGTTTTACACCACCAACGAAGGACATGAATGTTACCATTGCGCTGGCGCTGATGAGCATTATTCTGATCGAGTATGCAGGCTTTCATAAAAGGGGACTGAAGGGTTTCCTGAAAAGCTTTGCGGAGCCGGTTCCGATCATGCTTCCGATCAACATTCTGGAAATAGCGATCAGACCTACATCTCTCTGCATGCGGTTGTTCGGTAATGTTCTGGGAAGCTTCGTAGTTATGAAGCTGCTGGAGTTTGTTTGTCCGGCCATTCTTCCCATACCATTCAGCCTGTATTTTGATTTCTTCGACGGATTCATACAGGCGTATGTATTTGTATTCTTAACATCCTTGTTCATTAAGGAAGCAATTGAGTAGTGAAGCGGAAGATCCGCTTGATCTAAAAATGAAAAAAATTGTATTTTACAGGAGGAAAAAACTATGTTAATCGCAATTGGTGCAGCTATCGCAGTTCTTACAGGTATTGGAGCAGGTATTGGTATCGGTCTTGCAACATCTAAAGCAGTAGAAGCTATCGCAAGACAGCCAGAGGCAGAGAGCAAGATCAGTAAAGCACTTCTTCTTGGATGTGCTCTTGCAGAGGCAACAGCTATTTACGGTTTCGTAATCGGTCTTCTGATCATCATCATGCTTGGCTAATAGGTAAAGACGAGATACTAATTCAGGATTAAGAGAGGCAGGTGGACCAGGTGATTAAAATTGATATCAACCTTGTCTTTACTATTATAAACCTGATCGTTCTTTATCTTTTAATGAAGAAGTTCCTTTTCGGCCCGATCATTGGTGTTATGGAGAAGAGAAAAGCTATGATCGATGAGCAGTTTGCTTCAGCAGAGAAGACAACTACTGAAGCAAACCAGCTGAAAGGACAGTATGAGGATGCACTGAAATCTGCGAAGGAGGAATCCTTCAGTATTGTAGAGCAGGCTAAGGACGAGGCAAAAGTACAGGCAGACAGCATCGTGAAGAGAGCTAATGATCAGGCTGGTCAGATTCTTGAGAAAGCAAGAAGAGATATCAGCACTGAGCAGGAAGCTGCTATGAAAGCGATGGAAGGCAAAGTGGCTGAGCTGGCAATGGATGCAGCATCCAGAATCATGGGAAAAAAGAACGACGAAGCACAGGATATGTCCCTATATGACCAGTTTTTAGAAGGAGCAGGTGATCCTCATGACAGAGACGTCCATTAATTATGCAAAAGCATTATACGGTCTTTCTGTCCCGGGGGAGGCAATCTGCGAAACAGGAAGGATTTTTAAGAATACACCTGAGATAGGTAAGATGCTTGAAAATCCACTTGTTTCCCTCAAAGAAAAAGAACAGGTAATAGAGCGGGTTTTTCCGCAGGAAATGAAGAGTTTTCTTAAAGTAACGTGTAAGTATCAGAAGATTGACAGAATCGGAGAGATCCTTGAAGCTTATGATGCTTACAGCCGGGAACAGAAAGGAATTCTCAAGGCAGAGCTTCTTTATGTAACACGTCCTGCCGAAGAGCAGGAAAATAAGATGAAGGAGTTTCTCCGTAGCCAGTTTTCTGCCAGAGAAGTGGAACTTACCCTTACAGAGGATAAAAGCCTTGTAGGTGGATTTGTTCTCAGGGCAGGAGATCGTGAGTACGACTGGAGCCTCATCGGACGTTATAAGAAACTGAAACAGAAATTAACCCGGAGGTGAAATTGAATTGGGTGCAATAAATCCAGATGAAATCATTTCGATTCTCAAGGAAGAAATAAAGAACTATGACGAAATCAGCAAGGACCAGGAAGTAGGCACTGTCATCTCCGTGGGAGATGGTATCGCAACTGTTTATGGCATCGATCATGCCATGTACGGTGAGGTCGTGACCTTCGAGAATGGTCTGAAAGGTATGGTACAGGATGTCCGTGCCAACAGCATGGGATGTATTCTTTTCGGAAAGGATACAGGAATCAAGGAAGGCACCAAGGTTGCCAGAACTGGCAAGCAGGCAGGTATTCCGGTAGGGGATAAATTTATCGGAAGAATCGTGAACGCACTTGGTGAGCCTATTGATGGAAAGGGAGAGATCCAGGCAGAGGAATATCGCCCGATCGAGAACCCGGCTCCTGGAATCATCGACCGTAAGTCTGTAACTGTACCTCTGGAAACAGGAATCCTTTCCATTGATTCCATGTTCCCGATCGGCCGTGGACAGCGAGAGCTGATCATCGGCGACAGACAGACAGGTAAAACATCCATCGCAACCGATACGATCATCAACCAGAAAGGTAAGGATGTGATCTGTATCTATGTTGCCATTGGACAGAAAGCTTCTACCGTTGCAAAGGTAGTTTCCAATCTTGAAAAATACGGTGCAATGGAGTATACAACCGTATTCTCCGCAACAGCCAGCGACTGTGCACCGCTTCAGTATATTGCTCCTTATGCTGGTACTGCTCTTGCAGAGTATTTCATGTATCAGGGTAAAGACGTACTGATCGTATATGATGATCTTTCCAAGCATGCAGTGGCATATCGTGCATTGTCACTTCTGCTTGAGCGTTCTCCGGGACGTGAGGCATATCCTGGTGACGTATTCTATCTTCATTCCAGACTTCTGGAGCGTTCCAGCCGTCTGAGTGAAGAGGCAGGCGGCGGATCCATTACGGCACTTCCGATCATCGAGACACAGGCCGGTGATGTATCTGCATACATTCCTACAAACGTAATTTCCATCACAGATGGTCAGATCTTCCTGGAAAGTGATCTGTTCTTCTCAGGTATGCGTCCGGCAGTCAATGTTGGTCTTTCCGTATCCCGTGTTGGTGGTGCTGCACAGACCAAGGCTATGAAGAAAGCTTCCGGTAGTGTACGTATCGACCTGGCACAGTACAGAGAGATGGAAGTGTTCACCCAGTTCAGTTCAGATCTGGATGAGGCTACAACTGCACAGCTGAAATACGGAAGCTGTCTGATGGAGCTTCTGAAACAGCCGCTCTGCAGCCCGTTAAGTCTTCATCAGCAGGTAATTACTCTCTGCGTTGCGACTCACAAGCTGATGGTAGATGTAGAAAAGAAAGAGATCAAGAAATATCAGAAGGATCTTCTGGAGTACTTTGATAATGTATATCCTGAGATCGGCAAAGAGATCGAGACTACAAAGCAGCTCTCTGATGAGCTTGTAGAGAAAATCGTAAAGGCGGCAGAAGAATTCAGAGATAAGAGCAGGTAGGTGTTGATATGGCAAATGCAAAAGAAATACAGACTCGTATGAAAAGCATTCAGGACACCATGAAGATCACCAATGCGATGTACATGATTTCTTCTTCCAAGATGCAGAAGGCCAAGAAGATCCTGCAGGACACGGAACCATATTTCTATAATATGCAGGCTGCCATTGCCAGGATCCTCCGTCATATGCCGGACATCCAGCATCCTTTCTTCAGTGAGCGTCATCTTGTTCCGAAGGATGAAAGAAAGGTAGGTACCATTGTCATTACAGGTGATAAAGGTATGGCTGGTGCATACAATCATAATGTACAGAAAATGACAGAAGATTTCATGGAAGAGGTACCGGGACATCACAAGCTGTATGTCCTTGGTATGGTAGGGCGTCAGTATTTCGGCAAGAGAGATGTGGATATGGACGGCGGTTTTCATTATACCGTGCAGAAGCCGACTATGCACAGAGCACGCCTTATCACGGAAGAGATCGTACGGGCATTTCTTGAAAGAGAGCTGGATGAAATTCACATTGTCTATACACAGATGCTGAATGCGATGGCAATGGAAAATGTGAATATGCAGCTTTTACCGCTGAAAAAGGCTGATTTTAAGGTGGGTCAGATCCCGGCAGATATTTATCAGGAGGAGATCGTGTTATCTCCGTCTGCAGATGTGCTTCTGGATACTATGATCCCCAACTACCTTACAGGTGTGATCTATGGATGTCTTGTAGAGGCATATGCCAGTGAGAACAGTGCGAGAATGACAGCAATGCAGTCCTCTACAGATAGTGCGAAGGCGATGCTGAAGGATCTTTCCATTCAGTATAATCGTGCACGTCAGGCTGCGATCACCCAGGAGATCACTGAGGTTATCAGCGGTGCTAAAGCACAAAAAAGGAAGTGATGACTATGAATAAAGGTAAGATCGTACAGGTTATGGGACCTGTTGTAGACGTTGTTTTTGAAGACGGACAGCTTCCGGATATCAAGGATGCCCTTGAAGTCGAGAACAACGGTAAGAGATGCGTTATGGAGGTGTCCCAGCACCTTGGAAATAATATCGTACGCTGCATCATGCTGGGAGCCAGCGAGGGCCTGCAGCGAGACAGAGAAGTAACAGCTACCGGAAGCGGTATCAAGGTTCCGGTTGGAGATAAAACACTTGGTCGTCTGTTCAACGTTCTTGGAGATACCGTAGATGGCGGTGATTCTCTGGACGGTGAAGAGCATTGGGGCATCCATCGTGATCCGCCTTCATTTGAGGAGCAGAAACCGGCAGTTGAGATCCTGGAAACAGGTATCAAGGTTATCGATCTTCTTGCTCCATATGCAAAAGGTGGTAAGATCGGTCTGTTCGGTGGTGCCGGTGTTGGTAAGACAGTCCTTATCCAGGAGCTGATCCAGAATATCGCTACCGAGCATGGTGGATATTCTATTTTCACCGGTGTCGGTGAGCGTTCCCGTGAGGGTAATGACCTTTGGACAGAGATGAAGGAATCCGGTGTTCTTGAAAAGACAGCCTTAGTGTTCGGACAGATGAACGAGCCGCCTGGAGCACGTATGCGTGTTGCTGAGACAGGACTTACCATGGCAGAGTATTTCCGTGATCAGGAGCACAGAGATGTACTTCTTTTCATTGATAATATCTTCCGTTTTGTACAGGCAGGATCTGAGGTTTCCGCTCTGCTTGGACGTATGCCGTCCGCAGTAGGATATCAGCCTACACTGGCAACTGAGATGGGTGAGCTTCAGGAGAGGATCGCATCTACCAAGGAAGGTTCTGTTACATCTGTACAGGCAGTATATGTACCGGCCGATGACTTAACTGACCCGGCTCCGGCAACAACATTTGCCCATCTGGATGCAACAACCGTTCTTTCCCGTAAGATCGTTGAGCAGGGTATTTATCCGGCCGTAGATCCGCTTGAGTCTACTTCCCGTATCCTGGAGGCAGATATTGTTGGTGAGGAACATTACGAGGTTGCACGTAGAGTACAGGAGATCCTTCAGAAATATAAAGAACTTCAGGACATCATTGCTATTCTTGGTATGGAGGAGCTCTCAGAGGAAGATAAGCAGACAGTATTCCGTGCAAGAAAGATCCAGAAGTTCCTTTCCCAGCCGTTCCATGTAGCTGAGAACTTCACCGGTATCAAAGGTAAATATGTACCTCTGAAAGAGACGATCCGCGGATTTAAGGCGATCATTGACGGCGAGATGGATGATTATCCGGAGAACGCATTCTTTAATGTTGGAACCATTGATGATGTAATTGCAAAAGCAAAAGCCGAGGAGAACCGGCAGTAAGGAGCAGCTATGAGTGAGACATTTGGCCTGGAAATATATGCCAGCAATAAACTGGCTTATGCAGGACGTGCTCAGAAGCTTATTATCCCGGCAGTGGATGGTGAGCAGGGATTTCTTGCCCATCATGCGAATGTTGTAGCTGCCATCATTCCCGGTGAGATGCGTTTTGAGGATGCTGACGGTAATGAGTATGTGTTTGCTGTGAGCAGCGGATTTGTTGAGATGATCAATAACCGTGCCAAGCTGTTCTGCCTCAGCGTAGAGAGTCCGGACGAGATTGATATCCGCCGTGCTCAGGAAGCAAAGGAACGTGCAGAAGAGCAGCTTCGTCAGAAACAGAGCATCCAGGAGTATCATATGAACCAGATGGCACTTGCGAGAGCGATGACACGTCTTAAGGTAACACATAAGCAGTAAATTTAAATCATATAAAAAGATCCATTGTCAGGAAACTGACAGTGGATCTTTTTTTCTCTGTTATTTTGTGGATGAATTAGAATCGGTATTTTCCGGATCAGAAATGGAAGAAGCTTCAGATGCTGTATCTTTGTCGGAGTTATCAGAAGTATGAACAGGCTTTTCTGTCAGCTGCTGATATGGACGATAGGGTTCCCAGTAATGCTCTTCTTTTGTTTCGGTTTCCTGTTTCAGTTTCTTTTTCTGCTGAGTAAGAAGATAAATACCTGCAGCAATGATACCTGCAGCAATGATGATCTGCGGAAGGCTGTTGCAGATATTGTATACATAGTCGACCATATTAGTCGGTACAATGAAGTACAAAAGACTTGTGAAACGACTCCACAGGATGCAGATACCAAACAGGATCAGGATCCATGCAGCTGCACTTTGATGCTTTTGTAAGAATTTTCCCATATCACCGGAAAGCTGATCCATGTGAAGAATGTAATTATCCTCTACAGAGTAGAATTCTTCTTCTGACAGGGATTTCAGATTATGGACATTAAAAAAACTATAGAACCATATCACCGGGAGAAACATGGCCAGCCATCCAAGACCGGTTATGGATGCCAGTGCGATCGATCCCCAGAACAGTAGCATAATGCTAAGTCCCTGTTTTTTAAATCCCATGTACATTTCCCCGGCACCGGGGATCAGGGAAAAGATAAATACCCAGAAACCATGTTTTTGTTTTTTCATAAATTTACTTGCCTCCGTTTATAATTTTATTCGTAAGATCGTTCAGATTATTACTGATCTTCTGAGAATGTTCACTGAGCTGGGAACCTACCTGCATGGAAAGCTGGTTTAGGCCGGAACCAATGTCAAGGGATGAAGAAATCTTAACTTTTGTTTCCGGTGAAGGATGAAGAGCCGTAAAATCTGTCTGAGATACAGAAAAAAGCATGATCAGCGCAACACCCATGCCTACGGCAGTCCGTAAGCCTGCACAGAGAAGCTTCATCCAATAAGCAGTTTCATGTATTTTTCTGGAAGCCTGAACTTCCGGAGAAGCTGCTTTTTTCAGAATTTCATCCTGCAGATAGGATGGAGCATACTCAGAAGCGGCATCCTCATTCTGAAGAAGTTCATCCAGACAGAAGTCACATTGCTCCATATGCTCCAGAAAATGGATCATTTCATCCGTATTCATGGTTCCGTCCTGGAATTTCTGTAATTCATCCTGTGGTATGTGCATCTAATCACTCCTTTCCAGCAGTGCTTTCAGCATAGATCTGGACCGGTAGATCTGCGTCTGGACTGTTTTGATATTTTTATTCTGCGCTTTTGCAATTTCTGCGGCGGTTTTTTCTTCGCAGAAATGCTCAAGGGCAACCTCCCTGTAGGGGCTTTTCAGCGCTACACATAAATGCCGGATCCGATCCTTGAAATCTTTGTCCAGAAATGCCTCCTCCGGGGAAAACTCTTTATCATGGAGCTGTTCAAAATAGGTGTCCTCTGTGGGAATGGTACGTCTGCCGGCTGCTTTCAGATGATCCAGACATTTTCTGACTGCGATCTTGCTGAGCCAGGCTTTTTCGTAGGTGCCATCAAAACGGGAGAGATTTTTGTAGGCGGAAAGAAAAACATCCTGTGTCAGATCCTCGGCGTCAAAGGGATTGCCCACCGATTTCAGACAAATGGAAAATATTAAGTTTTGGTATGTATGTATCAGATATTCCAGATATTCTTCCCGTGTAATGCAATCAGCTCCCTTCTCTTCCCGCTTCATTTATTATAACGCGGAATCTGAAGGAAAGCCTTCAGCTTTTATAGAAAAATATGTAAATCATTGGATAAATGCCGCTTTTATATAGCGGGGAGAGAAAATTTGGTCTATACTATAAGTCGTCAAAGCAGAGATGCAGAAAGGATGAGACAAATGACAGAGACGAAACGTTTATATTATGAAGATGTATATAAAAAAGAATTTACAGCCAAAGTCCTGGAGTGCAGAGAAGCAAAAAAAGGTTTTCATATCATTCTGGATGAGAGCGCTTTTTACCCGGAGGGCGGTGGACAGCCAAGCGATACCGGATATCTCAACGATGTGAAAGTAAAGGAAGTGCATGAAAAGGAGGGAGAACTTCTTCATTATACAGATCAGCCGATGGAAGTCGGAACAGAAGTACAGGGACGCATCGATTGGGCAAGAAGATTTGATCTGATGCAGCAGCATTCCGGTGAGCATATGGTGAGCGGACTGATCCACGAGGCTTACGGATACGATAATGTAGGCTTTCATATGGGAAGCGATACCATTACCATAGATCTGAATGGCCCGTTGGATGAGGCGCAGCTTGCTGAGATCGAGCGGAAAACAAACCAAAAGATATGGGAAGATACGCAGATAAAGATCATATATCCTACAGCGGAGGAACTGGAAAAAATCGACTACCGAAGCAAAAAAGAGCTCACCGGTCAGGTGCGGATCGTAGAATTTCCAGGGGTGGATATCTGTGCATGCTGCGGAACTCATGTGACACATACCGGAGAGATCGGAATGGTGAAACTTCTTTCCGTGGAAAAATTTCGTGAAGGTGTCCGTATTGAGATGATCTGCGGAAAACGTGTGCTGGATTATCTGAACATGGTCAATGACCAGAACCACCAGATTTCTGTAAAGCTTTCCGCAAAAATGGATAAGACTGCGCAGGCAGTGGAACGCCTTCAGGAAGAGAATTTCCGACTGAAAGGACAGGTTGGGCAGCTGGTAGACGACATGTGCCGGAAAGAGGCAGAGCGTTATGCAGGAAGCGGAAGCGTTCTCATCTTTATGGATGGAATGGATGCAGACAGTGTGCGGAAGCTTGCAGACGCCGTGACACAGACCTGCCAGGGCTGCTGTGCGGTATTTTCCGGAAATGCAGACGGAAGCTACAAGTATGCAATGGGCGAAAAAGACGGCGATCTCCGTCAGTTTACAAAAGAGATGAATGCGAAATTAAACGGACGCGGAGGTGGAAAGCCGTTCTTTGTACAGGGGTCGGTGCAGGCATCTGAGAAAGAGATCCGAAACTTTTTTGAGCAGTGATGAAAATGTTTGGGGAATGTCATGCACATATATTTCTCAATGGCTATGATTACCGGAAAGCCGTTGAGACACAGAAAAACGGGCCCCGGGATGCACTGATCCGTGCTCATTTTGAGGAATACCGGAAAAGAGGAATCCGTTTTGTGAGAGACGGAGGAGATCATTACGGTGTGTCAAAACGGGCTGCCAGACTGGCCCCTGAATATGAAATTGACTATCGCACACCGGTTTTTGCCATTTATAAAGAGGGGCATTACGGGAAGATCGTTGGAAAAAGCTTTTCAGACATGAAGGAATATCACAGAAGAGTTCTGGAAGCTGCCGCTGAAGGTGCGGATTTTATCAAGATCATGACTACAGGGCTTCTGGATTTTGCAGATCACGGGAAAATTACGGGAACGCCGCTTTCAGCAACGGATGTGAAAGAAATGGTACATATTGCTCATGAAGAGGGATTTGCCGTGATGAGCCATACAAATGGATGCTATGGCGTACAAGCAGCAGTGGAGGCTGGTGTTGACAGTATTGAGCATGGGAACTATATGGATGATGAGACGATTTCCATGCTGGCAGACAGCGAAAGCGTGTGGGTTCCGACACTTGTAACTGTGCGGAATCTTAAAGGCTGCGGCAGATTTGAAGATACGATTCTTGCATCTATTATAAAGACAGGCGAGCAGAATCTGAAGAAAGCTTTTGAAAAGAAGGTTCATGTGGCAGTAGGAAGCGATGCCGGTGCATATCAGGTTCTTCACGGCCAGGGTGTACAGGATGAAAGCAGAGCTTTTTTTGATATACTGGGTGATACGCAGGCAGTACGAAGCTGGATGGAAGATGGAGAAAAAAGGATCCGTACCATCTTCCGTCACGGGTCTTCGAATTTAATACAGGTATAAATATTGGAGGTGCGTGATTTCGCAGGGTTGAAAGTAACCCGGAGATCGGCACCTTCTTCCATTCCGCTTGAGGAAAGGTCCGGAACGTTTTCACGGCTGCAGAGGATCTTTACGCCGTCGTATGTCTGGAGCAGCACGGTATTGGCGGTTGTGCCCAGGATCGTGCCGGTTACAGTAGAAGTAATGTTGCGTACTGAAAGTATGTCCGGATCCTCCCCGGTGATTCCACGGATCTTCATGCCGCTGGTGGATTCACCATTAAATTTACCGGTATAGATAATGTTTACATAAGATCCCGGAGCCATTCCTCCTTTGAAATATACAGGAACCGAGGAAAGTGAAACAGTCAGTTCCGATCCTGTGGTCTGCGGAATGACAGTCATTGTGCCGGTGCTGACATTTACGATCTTTGCACGGAGATGCTGTTCTTTTTTCTTCGGTTCAGGGGAAGGCGTAGGAGTTGCTGCAGGTACTTTCAGTGGATCCGTATCGGAGACACTGATCACTTTTGTGAAACTGCCGTCATACTGTTTGTCATCCACGAGTGTTTCGTTGATGAATTTACCGCGAAAATGGACATAGACCCACTTGCCGGCCTTGATGCCTTTTTTGTAGTATTGTCTGACACCGGTGACAGGGAAGGTTACGGTATTTCCCTTTTCTGTAACTATCACAAGGGCATTGGATGTGAGTGATTTCACTTTGCCCTTTAAAGTGCGGTCCTCCAGAGGAGTTTCATTATGATATTTGTCGGTTATTTTGATGGGGGAAATGGTGCTGATATCCGTTCCGGAAAGCTGTCCCTGGTAGATCACACTGACCTGATCACTGGATACAACGCCGTATTTGCATTCAAGCCTTGTCTGGGAAACATCAAATACATAGGTTTCTCCATTGCTGGAAATCGTCAGGTGTGTACCGTCAAAATCCAGCAGTGTGCCGGTAAGCTCATCTATATAAACACGTTCTTCCGTGGAAGGCTCCTGATCTTCCTGTTCTGTGGAATCTGAAGCAGTAACGTCTGAAATTTTATCCTGAAGAGAAATAATATGATCATCGATCTGATCATTGCTGCAGCCTCCCGCAAAAAGGGAAAGGCCGAGAATCATACATGCAGCAGACAGTTTTTTCATTTGTGTCCTCCGACCCGGGATAACGGTCAGTCCTGTTTATCTGTAAGATCATGGGTTTCCGACGCCGGTATAAAGTCAAAGATCTGGCGGAAAGAATCCCATTGCTCACGGCTGTCGATTCCATGGTTGATCAGACCCGTGCATTCAGTACAGGCATTGGTATCCAGATAATTATTGTAATAAATATGATAGGGATTTTGGGTGTTTTTTTCCTGCGGATCGTTCATCGGATCAGTCTCCTTATTGATTGATAAGGATCAGTATATGAAGGCAGGAAAGATTTTATACATATTAAGGGTATTATAGCAAAAAGATTTTTTGATTTCTACAGGGATTTACGGAAAATCCATGCATTTACTGAAAACGTGTTCCTACAGGCTGAACACGGAACCAGTAGGTATAGGAATACTGAAATCCAAGAGAGCTGTAAAGCTTTTCTGCGGAAGTATTGTTTTTTACCACCTGAAGATAAGCGTGGCTGGCGCCTCTTTTTTTGCCCTCATTGAGAAGACCGGTACAGATCTGACGGGCATATCCTCTGCGGCGATAATCTTCACGTACATGAATGGCATAGATACCGATGTAGTCGCGATCCAGGATTCCAAGACCTGTGGCAATGATCTCGCCGTTTTTTGTTATGGAAGCGCAGACAGTTTCCTTAAGAATGGCACGGTACATGGAAGGAACGACGCTTCGATGGATCGGATTTGTAGTTCTTTTCAAGTCAAAAAGGCTGTGGATCCAGAAATCAGGAATTTCATTGGAAAAAAGCACATCGGTGACAGACGCATCCAGAACGGCATTGTCTAGGTCTACAGTCATAACATTTGTTATGTGCTGAACGGAATAGCCCCTGTTTTCCAGCATATAGTCAAAATCCGGGGATACAAGGGGGCTGATCTTAAAGATCGCAGGAGTTCCCAGACGCTTATAGACCTGTTCGCAGTAGGGGATTTTTTCGCGCCATGGAAGTGTGGAGGTTCCGAACTGTTCCACACTGTTGGTCCTGTGCGTATAGAAATAAGAAAAACGTAAGATCCATCCGTCATAAAGTTCCATTTTATGGGAAGGCCATGCGTTCAGTGACATATCTTCGATTTTTTTGATCGTTGTTTCCATAGTATTACCTTTCTGATATGATCAATTTATAAAGTTTATCTGCCAGGATCTGATGCCCCTGTGGTGTGAGATGGATACCGTCAGAAGTTATTGATGCAGGCCCGGATCGTGCAGCTTCCTGATCCAGATCGTTCTGCAGCGGGAGAAAAACGGCGCCATGATCCTGACTGATCTTTTTAATATGTACGGACATCTGTGAAAGAAGGGGAGCCCAGGAAGCGTAGCAGCGTGGCCATGGAAAAACAAAGGGTTCCAGGAAATAGAGCGTTCGTTTCCGGGAGTTTGTGCAGGATAGCTTTTTTGCAAGGAGCTCATAACGGGTGACAAATTTGTTCATCAGATCCTGCTGTTGTGCAGATGAACGGCGGGTGTTCATCATGATCCCCACATCATTGATCCCGATCAGGACGGTAACAATATCCGGATCAGAGCTTTCCAGCCAGAAATCTGTGTTCTGAAGAAGCCGTTCCAGGGTGAAACCATCAATACCTCTGTTTTCAATGGAAAATCGGTGATCTGTGTTATGAAGCAGACAGGAGAGCTGCTTCACATATCCTTTTCCAAGAGGATCTGCGGAGAAAAGCCGTCCGCAATCTGTGATACTGTCTCCGAGACACAAAATGCGAGTCATCCAATTCCTTCTTTCTGTTATACCGGGCGGATCATTATCCGCAGTCGATTATTTTCGTATTGGTGCTTTGATAGTAGCACTTACACCAGCAGTGGTCAAGCGTACGAAATACCGGAAAATGGGTAAAAAACGAATAAACGTGAAAAACATGAAAATTTTTTAAAAAAATTAAAAAAAGTACTTGCATTTTGAAAGAAAGTGTTATATACTAACGAAGTCGGTTGAGGGAAACAACAAAAAACGAAATCAAACGACAGAAACAAAAGAATATGGCCAGTTGGTCAAGGGGCTAAGACGCCGCCCTCTCACGGCGGAAACACGGGTTCGATTCCCGTACTGGCTATTAACTGAAAGCAATCAGAACATGTTTCTGGTTGCTTTTTTGTTTATGATCACAAATGGGGATTTTGGGAGGTTTTACTATGATCATTGATAATGTGTATGTTTTTACACCGGACAAAGCATTTGTAAAAGGCGGGATTATCCTGGATGGGGATAAGATCCGACAGGTTTATGAAGAAAAGGATGCGCCGCAGCTTAACGGGGATGTTCTGGACGGAAAAGGCTGCTACGCCATTCCGGGACTGATCGATCTGCATTTTCATGGATGCAAGGGAGATGATTTCTGCGACGGAGACAAGGCTGCGATCGGAAGGATCGCGGAATATGAGGCATCGGTAGGAGTTACAGCGATCGCGCCGGCTACTATGACTTTACCGGTAGAGGAACTGGAGCAGATCCTCCATACAGCAGCAGAATATAAAAAAGAAACAAAGGACTGCCGTAAGGCGGATTTTCTGGGGATCAATATGGAAGGGCCTTTTATCAGCCCGGCGAAAAAAGGGGCACAGGACGCGAGGAATATCCTGCCATGTAATGTGGAAATCTGTGACCGTTTTTTAAAGGCCTCGGAAGGTCTGGTAAAATTTATAGGGATTGCACCTGAAGAAAGTGAGCATGCAGCAGAATTTATCCGAGAAGTTCATGAAAGGGTCAATGTTTCTCTGGCACATACCAATGCAGATTACGATACAGCAATGGAAGCATGCAGAGCAGGGGCAAACCATGCAGTCCATCTGTATAACGCAATGCCTACGTTTACGCATCGTGCACCAGGTGTCGTAGGTGCTGTTTTTGATAGTAAGGATGTTATGGCAGAGATCATCTGTGACGGGATCCATATCCATCCGTCTGTTGTTCGAGCTACCTTTCAGATGATGGGAGCTGACAGGATGATCCTGATCAGCGACAGTATGAGAGCTACCGGTATGCCGGACGGTCAGTATACACTGGGCGGACTGGATGTTAAGGTTGTGGGAAGACTTGCCACGCTGGTATCTGACGGTGCGATCGCAGGATCTGCCACAAATCTGATGGACTGTATGCGTACAGTTGTTAAAAAGATGGAGCTTCCGCTGGAAACAGCCGTGGCCTGCGCGACCATAAATCCGGCCAGAAGCCTTGGTGTGGAAGAACAGTACGGATCTCTGGAAGCAGGTAAAAAAGCTCATGTGGTACTGCTGGATCAGGATCTGGAACTGAAAGCAGTGATCAAGGACGGAGTAAAGATTCGATAGGATCATAGAAGATAAAACGATAAAAAATAAAAAGAATTTCAGGAGCAGATGACAGCAAAATTCGTGTCAGAATTTGTCGAACGAAAATGCTGGACAAAATGCTCCTGAAATTCTATAATTAATTTCACCAGAGATCTTCTGGTATCGATCACCGCCAGGTCAGGCGGGAAATCCCATTTTTATCATAACTGAATAAACATATATTTTAAGAAGGAAAGGGGGCGTGTATGTTTCTTTATGGAGAATTATCCGTGGTGATATCTGCGATGGCGGTCTGGATGGATCTTAAAGATGCATCTGTAGACAATGGATGGATCCTTTTTTCTTTTATGATCGGTTTCCTGATCCAGATCACAGAAAACGGGCCGAAAGGTGGAGTGATCTTTCTGGCAGGAGTGGCCGTGCCGGTGCTTCTTTTGGGAATCCTTTTTATATTCCATATGATCGGCGCCGGAGATATCAAGCTTCTGTGCGCACTTGGCGGGATCATGGGGCCGCGGACAGTTATGGAATGTATTGTTTATTCTTTGCTTGCAGGTGCAGGCATTTCTCTGGCAATTCTTATTTCTACAGGCGGTATCCGCCGACGATTCCTTTATTTATATCAGTATATGAATGAGTTTTACTGTACCGGTGAGATACGTCCTTATTACAGAAAGGGGATGAGCTTTCCGGAGAACTTTCATTTTACGGTACCCATATTTTTGAGTGCGGTGCTTTATGCAGGAGGTGTGTATTGAAGAAAAACATATTTGCGGTCTGTGATCTGGAGGTGGATTATGCTTTCAATTTTATGGATTATCTGAACCAGAAAAAGAATCTTCCGTTTGAGATCCAGGCATTTACCACGGCGGAAAGTCTCATTGCCTACGGAAAAGAAAATCATATTGAGTTGCTGCTGATTTCCGATAAAGCAATGCGAAAAGAAGTCCGTGACCTTGGTATCGGAAAGATCATCATTCTTTCAGAGGGTGTGCATCCTCCGGAACTGGATCAGTATTCAAGTGTGTATAAATATCAATCTTCCTCAGATGTGATAAGGGAGGTGATGGCCTGCTATGGAGAAGAGAAGTCTCTTGATCCGGTAACTTTTCCTGTGTTGAAAAAGACAATGGAGATCATCGGTGTTTTTTCTCCTCTTGGCAGGTGTCTGAAGACATCCTTTGCACTTGCGCTGGGACAGATACTGGCGAAAGAACGTGCCGTTCTTTATCTGAATCTGGAATCCTATTCTGGTTTTGAAGAACTTCTTGGGAAAAAATTTCCGGCTAATCTGAGTGATCTGTTTTATTATGTTCGCCAGGGAAATGAAAACCTGATCCATAGAATGAACGGAATGATCCAGACAGTAAACAATCTGGATTTTATACCGCCTGTAAGAACACCTTCAGATATCCGGACCGTGGACTGGGAAGACTGGGAGCGGCTGTTGCAGGAGATCGTACTTCACAGTTCCTATGAAGTGCTGATCCTGGATATGGGAGAAAATGGAGATGAGGATTTCCGGCTTCTGGAAATGTGCAGAAAAATCTATATGCCGGTTTTGAATGACACACTTTCTGTCTGTAAGGTGACACAATTCGAAAATCTTCTGCGTATCTGGAATAAAGAAAAGATCCTGGAAAAAACAGAAAAGGTGCATCTGCCCTTTCATATGGATAGGATCTCTTCTGACGCTTACGTAGAACAGCTGGTCTGGAGTGAACTGGGAGATTATATCCGTGAACTTTTGAGAAAGGAGCGGTCATGAACAGAGAAAAATTCCGGAAAATGTATGATCTGCTCATGGAACAGCTGGATGTTTCCAGAGAGCTGTCCGATGATGAGATCCTGGGGGTGATCGATGAACTGATATTAACTCAGGCAAGGGAACTGTTTCTTTCACTGAAGGAGAAAGTAGAGCTCAGACAGGAGCTGTTCTGTTCTGTGCGCAAGCTGGATGTTCTGCAGGAACTGATCGATGATGAAAGTGTTACGGAGATCATGGTAAATGGTCCGGATCATATTTTTGTGGAACGTGGAGGAAAACTGACCAGATGGAATAAGGTCTTCACGTCAGAAGAGAAGCTGGAGGATGTGATCCAGCAGATCGTAGGGCGCTGTAACCGGGTTGTCAACGAGTCCATGCCCATTGTAGATGCAAGGCTGGAAAACGGAGCACGTGTGAATGCAGTGGTTTATCCGGTTGCTCTGAATGGTCCGATCCTGACGATCCGTCGTTTTCCGGATGATCCTATCACAATGGAAAAACTGATCGCTTTTGGAAGCATCACCGAAGAATGTGCACAGTTTTTAAAAAAACTTGTTCAGGCAAGATATTCTATTGTGATCGGTGGAGGTACAGGCAGTGGAAAAACAACATTCCTTGGAGCTGTTACAGAATATATTCCAAAAGATGAGCGCCTGATCACCATTGAAGATAATGCGGAGCTTAAGATCCGGGGAATTGATAACCTGGTATGTCTGGAGGCAAAAATGGCCAATATGGCGGGCGCGGTGTCAGTAACGATCCGAGATCTGATCCGGTCAGCCCTTCGAATGAGGCCGGATAGGATAATTGTAGGGGAAGTTCGTGGAGGAGAGGCAGTGGATATGCTGCAGAGCCTGAATACGGGACATGATGGAAGCCTTTCAACACTTCATGCAAACAGCAGTCAGGATATGCTTTCCAGAATTGAAACGATGACATTGATGGGGATCGATCTTCCCCTGGAAGCGATCCGAAGGCAGATCGCTTCCGGGGTAGACATTCTGGTACATCTCGGGCGTATGCGGGATAAAAGCAGAAAGCTGCTGGAAATCACAGAAGTATGTGGATTTGAAAACGGAGAGATCCAGACCAGGCCGCTGTATCGCTGGGAAGAAGGAAAGGGACTTGTAAAAACCGGAGAACTTTTGCATTGTGAAAAAATGAAACGGGCAGGAATCAGACTATGAAAGAGCGGAAAGGAAAGAATCAGAAATGGAGATCTACGAGGAAAGATTACAGGATGTATCATTTTACGGGGAAGGAGACTGCAAAGTATCTTCTGGAGGGAGCTGCCGTATGCGCTGCAGCCGACTATCTGTTTTATCAGAGCCTTCCTGTGTTGCTGTTTATGCTTCCAATACCAGTGCTTTTTCTGAAAATGCAGAGGAAAAAATGCACTGCACGGCAGCAGAGGGAGCTGAATTACCAGTTCCGGGATGCTCTGACGGCCATGAATGTGGCGGTACAGGCCGGCTATTCCGCGGAGAATGCGGTGCGTGCCAGTGTAAAGGATCTGGGGAGACTTTATGAAAAGGGAAGTGATATCCTGGATGAATTTCGGTATATCGAAAGCCAGCTGCGTCTGAGTGTTCCGGTGGAAGAGCTGTTCCTGGATCTGGGAAAACGCAGCGGAGTGGAAGATATTGAAAATTTCGCAGCAGTATTTTATACAGCAAAAAGAACAGGCGGGGATATGACGCAGGTGATCCAGAAAGTAGCCAGAATGCTTAGTGATAAGATCGAGGTAAAAAAAGAGATCGAGGCAACGCTGGCCGCAAAGAAATCGGAACAGATGGTTATGAGTATCATGCCGGCCGGTATCATCTGCTATCTGAAACTGACTTCGCCGGGATTTTTGGATGTACTTTATGGGAATCCTTTCGGAATCTGTGCCATGACAGTTTGCATGGTGATCTATGGCTTGTCTTACTGGCTGGGTGTGAAGATTGTAGACATAGAAGTGTAGGTGAGGATAATGTGGATACATATTTTGATATTTATGGTGATCCTTGGGGTGTTTCTGGCAGGAAAAATGGGGCGGCTGCCTCCGGAAGCCGGAAATCCGGAAGAAAAGAAACTGTTTATACGGATAGCGCTTACCGGAAATATCATCGGTATGCTCCTGACATTTCAAAGTGGCGGAGATAAGGTTTATTCATCCGGATACCGTATGGAAAAAGAGGAGACAGGTGCTTATGAAGAGAAATTCAAAGTATCTGTAGACGGAGAAGAAGCCGGTTCCCTGTATGTGCAGGTGCCGGAAAAAGAAACAGAAGGATCCGAAGAAGAACCGGAAACAGAACTTAGCGAAGAACAGCAGCGCGAGAAAGAGTTGCAGGACATGATCGTACAATATAATCAGAAAAAAAACGATCCACAGTACTATTATCTTCCAGATGAATGGAATGGAAAACATCTTGAATGGGAGCAGCCAAAAGACAAAACAGGAAACCTGCTTTCAGCTCTTGGTCTGGCAGCAGCGGCAGCAGCTGTCATTGCAAAAAAACGGGAAGCACAGAATGCTCAGATAAAAAGAAGAGAACAGATGCTGATGGATTATCCAGGACTGATCATGAAATTTACCCTTTTGGTGCAGGCAGGCTTAACTGCCAGAAAAGCGTTCCAGAAAATAGCACTGGATTACGGAAAGAGAGAAGATGGTAAAAAACGTGAGGCTTACGAAGAAATCCGAGTAGCCTGTTATGAGATGGACAGTGGGATTTCCGAAGCAGAGGCTTACCGGAGATTTGGAGAACGGTGCGGACAGGTAAAGTATAAAACTCTGTCAACACTACTGATCCAGAACCTCCAGAAAGGAAGCAGGTATCTGGCCGATCTGCTGGAAAAGGAATCCGTGGAAGCCTGGGAGGAGCGAAAAAGAAAAGCAAGAGTGCTGGGAGATACAGCAGCAACAAAACTGCTTCTTCCGATGGTCTTGATGCTCCTGGTGGTGATGGCGGTGATCATGCTTCCGGCATGCCTTTCCTTTTACGGAGGGTAGGACTGGAGAACAGAGAAAGGAAATGTGAGGTGACAAATGAAAATATGTGGAAGTATGTAAAAGAATTTGCGATGGAAGAGGATGCGGTGGGTGTTGTGGAGATCATCCTGATTCTGGTGGTTCTGATCAGTCTGGTCATCATCTTTAAGGAACAGCTTACAGCACTTGTTAAAAAAATCCTTACAAAAATCACAAAACAAAGCAACACGATCTGAAAATGAGAAAAAACGGTGATATCTGCTGATATTTCCGTTTTGGAAAGGAGAGGTACCCCTCGGCAGGAAATGTGAAAAAAGGCAGCATTACGATCTTTCTGGCTCTGATCTTGAGCCTGGTTCTTTCTCTTGTGTGTGCCAGCATTGAATCTGTACGCATGGCAGCTGCCAGGACACAGATACTTAACAGTATGGATATTGGCTTATATTCCTTATTTGGACAGTATGACCGAACGCTTTTGGAAGATTATGAGCTGTTTGCACTGTATGCAGGTGGAAAAGAAGAACTGGATATGGCTTCTGTATATGATGATTTTCAGACTTATATGAAACCTGTATTGAAACAGAACAGTCAGAAACTGGAGCTTCTCCAGGGCGGATTCAATGGTTATCAGCTTCTGAGCGACGGAAAAGGCGAGATTTTTTACCAGCAGGCTGTTCAGTATATGCGTGAAACTCTGGGAAGCCAGGGGGTACAGACTCTTCTCGGAAAACTGAAGGATCAGGAAAAGAAGACAGAGGACGCAGAGAAAAAAGGAGAACAGGCAGAAAATAAAGGAACGTTGGATTCCTATGATTCTGCTATTACGGACGCCGCGCAGAAGAGCGAAGAAGCAAAAAAAGAACAGGAACAACAAAAAAACCAGGGAGATTTTTCGGATGCAGGAAATGGGGATGATTTTACCGGCGGTGTTGATGAAAGCGTGGAAAATCCTATTCCGATCATCAGAAGAGTCCGTAAAATGGGACTTCTTGATCTGGTAGTACCATCCGAACGGGGAATATCGGATGCGTTTACAGACAGAAAAAGCCTTACATCCGGAAGAAAGCTCCAGACAGGACTAATGTTGGATACGGATATACGATCCGATAATTCGTATACGTCCGGAATATTGTTTGGACAGTATCTGCTAAAGAAACTGGGAAATTATCGAAGACCGGCAGCGGCGGGGTTGAATTATCAGGTGGAATATATTCTTGGAGGGAAGAACAGTGATCGGGAAAATCTGAAGTCCGTGGCAGGAAAACTTCTGGTGATCCGTCAGGGGGTTAACATGGCGTATCTGCTTTCAGATAGTGGAAAACGGATACAGGTCGAAACACTGGCGCTGGCGATTGCATCAGGTTTTCTGATCCCACCGGCGGCAGCAGTGATCGAAGCGGCACTGATCTTTTGCTGGGCATTTGCGGAGAGTATTCTGGATGTCCGGGAACTTTTTGCAGGAGGACATGTACCTCTTATAAAAAACTCCTCAGACTGGCAGCTGTCTTTGAGTAATCTGCCCAATATCCTGGACAAACTGGATTCTTCAAGAAAGGATGCAGGGAATGGAATGTCTTATGAGGATTATCTTCAGGTTCTGCTTATGGCGAAAGGAAAACAGGATAAAATTCTGAGAGGAATGGACATGATCGAGTGCTCTGTACGTGAAAAGGGAAAAAGACCGGGTTTTCAGATGGATCACTGCATCACTGCCATGGAAGCGTCTGCAGATGTAAAAGCAAACAGACGGAAAATATTTACAGTTACACGTCAGTATGCGTATGAATAGAAAGAGAGGTGTACAGGGATGCTTTTTCAGAAAGAAAAAGAAGATAAAAATCAGATAAACAGACTGGATCAAAAAAGAGAAAGGCGCTCTCGAAGAGCTTTTTTCCTGCTTTCCCCGATAAGCCGGAAAACGCTTTCTGGAAAAGTATCCCTGTGCACCTTTCTGAAAAAAGCAAGTCTCACTCTGGAGACTGCGATGGCTTTGCCGCTGTTTTTTTTCGGAGTGCTCACGCTGCTTTCTTTTATGGATATTTACAAGGTACAGACGGAGCATCTGACTGGCTTGTGCCAGAAAGCAAAGGAAGCAGGTATGTATGCGTATGGTGCCGGCGGTTCAGGTACAGAAACGATCACATTGCCGGACGTATATTCCTATCAGCCCATAGGCGGTCTGATCCCGCTTCCTAAAATATGGTTCCATAATACGGTAAAGGTCCATACGTGGAATGGTGTGGTATACGAAAATGGAAAGGATACAGTGGAGAGCCAGCCTATGGTGTATGTGACAGAATCAGGAAGTGTGTATCACAGAAAACTGGGGTGCAGTTATCTGAATCTGTCTGTTCAGCAGATATCAGGCTCTTCGGTTAAAGCTTTAAAAAATGCATATGGAGAAAAGTATCAGGCCTGTGAGCTGTGCAGTCGTGGGCAGGAACCGGCCGGAGTGGTATATATCACAAAAAAGAGTAACCGTTTTCATAACAGGGAAAGTTGCAGCGCATTGAAACGATCTGTACGGATGGTGAAAGAAACGGAGGTTTCCGGTGAAATGAGTGCCTGCGGACGATGTGGCTGAAGGGAGAGATCATGAGCAGTGTAAAAATTTGCATGACTGTACTTCTTGTAATTAATACCTGGACAGATATCCGAAAAAAAGAAATCTGTTTACCGGTGCTTTTTATTTTTCTGGCAGGCGGGATCCTGTGGCAGATCAGGCAGGGGCTTCTCTGGCCGGCAGGGATTATTTCCATGGGAATCGGAGTATTTATAATTTTGATCGCTTTGATCAGTGGAGGAATGGTCGGATTTGGAGACGGATTGCTGATACTGACAATGGGCTCTGTGCTGGGAGCCGGAGAACTGGCAGGGATCCTCTGTGGTGCATTATTGTTGTGCGGAATCTACTCAGGCATTGAGTATCTTATGCTAAAAAAGAGTCGAAGTGAGGAAATTCCTTTTGTACCGTTTCTGTTGATCGGATATTTGGGAGGGATATTTTTGTGAGAAAAATAAAAAAGGGGAGCTTTACAATAGAAGCTGCATTGCTCATGCCTCTGGTGCTTATGATACTGATCGGAGTGCTGTATCTGGATTTTTTTGTACATGACAGAGCATATCTCACTGCGGCAGCTTATGAGGCAGCAGTCAGTGGCAGTATGGAAGGATATAAAAAGAAAGGGAACATATATGAAAAGGCGGATATACAGGGTAGAATGCTGGGAGATATCGGGCTGCCGGGAGGAGAGAATCTGAGCATGCAGACAAATGCAGGAAAAACTGTGAAAGTAACTTACAGACTGGAAGTACCTGCCGGGTTCCTGGGGCAGAAATGGAAGCTGGAAGTCAGTGGTAAGGCAAAGCCTCTGCGGCCTGTGGGATGGATCCGCAAGGTAAAAGGAACTGTGGATATGCTGGGAGAGGTGACGCCATAAAATGAGAACGGAATATAAAAGAGATATGAATCATAATTATCTGATCCTGACAGGAGATGAGAGAATCGATACAGATTCTTACCAGGTAAGGATGATCGTGGCCAATGCTGTGCCTGATCTTCTTCAGTGTCGGATACAGGGAATCGACGGAAAATTCATGGTGTATTATGATATAACTTCCAGGCATTCCATGACTGCGCTTTTTGAGGAAAAAAAGATGGATCTGGAGTCGCTTCAGGTGATACTGGGAGGCTTTATACAGATCATGGAAGAAATGTCCGAGTATCTTTTGAATCCCTGTCAGCTGATCCTGGAACCGGAATATATCTATCTGGATGCGGAAAGAAAAAGTGTCCGATTTTGTTATCTTCCGGGATTTCATGGGGAAATACAGAAACAGTTTCAGAGTCTTGCGGAGTATATCCTTCCAAAGCTGGATCATGAAGACGGAAAAGCGGTTATGCTGGGATATAATGTATACAGACGTGCACTGGAGGACAGCTTTCATCTGGAATACATCAAGGAAGAGTTATATAAAATATGTAACAGCGACGAGGAAGATTTTTCTCCATATGAAAAAAAGAAAACAGTGGTCCAGGAAGAAAACAGGATGACAGAGGAGGAAAAAGCAGAGGATCTGTGGCAGGTGGAAGGCTGGGAAAGAGCCAGTGTGTCCGGAAATGAAAAACAGAAAAAATCTTCAGCGGACTCACAGAAGCGGAAAACAAACAAAATATGGAAGCCAGTGGCTGGATTTGGTGCAGCATTGGTGCTTCTTCTGGGAATTACGGCAGGAATGGCCGGCGGATATATTCCAAGAATAAGCAAAGAAATTTTTCTTCTGGGAATTCTTGCAGCAATGATACTGGGGATGCTGAGCTATATTCTGATCAAAAAAGTCTGTGGAAAAAAGAAAAAACTGGATACGCCGGTGCCTGAACAGAAATATGGTGCGGCGGAAAAAGAGGCAGCTGTATATGCTGAAGATCAGAAAGAATCTGGTGCGCTGTCCGGGTGCAATGCCGATGACAGCAGAAAAGAACTGGAACAGATCAAAAAAAATATTCCGACAAAAGCGGAAGATTTTTTAGATGGATTTGGTGAAACGGTAGTTCTTTCTGCAGGTGCATCCAAAGGTCCTGCTACATTGGTGAGCCGGGAACCGGGGGAATTGGCTACCATTTATCTGGAAAGAGATATCACAGTGATCGGAAAACTGGAAACTGCGGCGGATGCAGTGATCAATATACCAACTGTCAGCAGAATCCATGCCAAGATCCGAAAAAGGGAGGGGGCATATTATCTGGCAGATCTGAACTCCAGAAATGGGACTTCTGTAAATGGACAGCTTCTGAAAACAGGAGAAGATTACTTGCTGGAGGATGAGGATGAAGTTGATTTTGCACAGGCCCGTTATATTTTTTTGAAATAACAGAGCGAAAAATCCAGTTTTGTATCGTATTAACATGGGACAGTAGGTTGTCCGCCTGATGAAAATCTGTTAAAATAATGAAATAAATTCGAATTTTCAGATTATAACAGCGAGTTATGGGAAATATTTCCGGAACCGCTGTGGAAAGAGGCCGGAATTGGAAGAAATAAAAAAAGAACCTGTGACAGTTTTACTGATCCTCATAAATACGCTGATCTTTCTTGTGGTGGAATTTACCGGCGGCTCGGAGAACGGGCAGCATATGCTGGAATGCGGTGCTGCTTATGCACCGCTGATCCTGGAACAGGGACAGTGGTATCGGATGTTTAGCAGTATGTTTCTGCATTTTGGTGCGCCGCATCTGATCAATAATATGTTGGTTCTGTTTGTGCTTGGCCAGAGGCTGGAACCGGTAACAGGAAAGATAAAATTTTTTCTGATCTATATATTTGGTGGTCTGGGCGGAAATATGCTCTCTTTGTTTTTTGATATGTATGCAGGAAACGCTTCTTTATCTGCAGGAGCTTCCGGAGCTGTTTTTGCAGTCATGGGCGGTATGATCTATGTGATCATACGGCACAGAGGAAGAGTGGCGGATCTGACTGTCAGACAGATGCTGATCATGGCCGCATTTTCACTGTATTTCGGATTTGCAAGTGAAGGCGTGGATAACGTAGCGCATATAGGCGGTTTGTTGAGTGGTTTCCTGATCGCTGTAATTCTTTATCATCCCAGAAAAATATGGAAAACAGTTCCCTGACCGGGAGCGCTCTCAAGCGTGATGTCTCCACTGTGTGCCTGAGCGATCTGTTTTGAAACAGCAAGGCCAAGGCCGGTCCCGGATTCTTTGGTTGTAAAAAATGGCTGAAATATCGTAGCCTGCTGTTCCTTTGAGATTCCACATCCGTTATCCCGGATATCAATGCGGATGCCGGAATTTTCCGGAATGACAGAAAAAGAAATCTTTCCTCCGGGAATAGGAACGGCTTCCCATGCGTTTTTCAGAAGATTCAGAAGCATCTGCCGGACACGGATCCGGTCAAGAGCCATCGATGGCAATGAATCCGGAATATCTGTTTCAAGTGTGATCTCCAGATAATCCAGAGTAGGTTTTATGGAGGAAAGGATCGTTTGGAGGTAGCTGCAGGTGTCAATGTTTTCTCTTTTGACATGGCCTGCATTATTAAATGCAGAAAGTTCATCAAGAAGTTCTTTTACATAATCAAGATTATCCATAACATCATCCCAGTGCTCATATTCTTTGACATCAGGATGTGCAGATGCGATCATCTGGAGTCCGCTGTTAATAAGAGTCAGAGGATTCCGGAGTTCATGTGAAAATTTTGAAAGTGTATAATGAAAATCGTTTTTCAATTTACTGACTGTAGTATCGTTGCACATATTATCACCTCGAAAAAATATTAACATCAGAAATTTCAAATATCAACAAGAACAGTATTGAAAAATTCGAGAAAATACGACAAAATAAGAATATAGATAAAATAATTTTGCAAACAAGGAGGACAAAATAATGGGAGATTGCATATTTTGTAAAATCGCAAATGGAGAGATTCCATCAGCAACACTTTATGAGGATGAGGAATTTCGCGTGATTCTGGATCTGGGACCGGCAAGCAAAGGACACTCATTGATCCTGCCGAAAAAGCATGCAGCGAATATTTATGAGCTTCCGGATGAGACTGCCGGAAAAGCAATGATCCTGGCTAAAAAAATGGCAGGAAAGCTGAGAGATGCACTGAACTGTGATGGATTTAATGTTGTGCAGAACAATGGAGAGATCGCAGGACAGACTGTGTTTCATTTTCACATGCATCTGATTCCGAGATATGAGGGAGATGGTGTTGGTTTAACCTGGAAACCCGGAGAACTCAGCGATGAGGTGAGAGATGAAATCTTAAAGAAAATTAAAGAATGACAAATAGCCACTAAAGAGGAAAAATGAATAATCAGACATTTGAAGAGTTTTATCTTAAATACCGAAAAATATCCAGAGGGTATGCGTATGGGGTTCTCCATGACTGGAGTATTGCTGATGATGTCAGTCAGGATGTACTTTACAAAATGTATACTATAAAGGATGGCCTGAATATTGATAATGAAAAGATGATGTTTTCTCTGATCAAGAGGGCATCTATGAATAAGGCTTTGGATTATATAAAGAAATCAAGCTCCAAGCATGAGTTTGTCTGTCAGGAAGAAGTTGCGGCATTTCTGGAAGAACAGAATTCGGTCGATGCGGAAGAGGTATTTCTGCGTAAAGAGAAGAAAGAATTTATGTATATGGTGCTGAGAAGATTTCGAAAGAAACAGCCGATAAATTATGAGATCTTAATTCAGGTCAAATATCTGGAGATTTCCGTTGAAACAGTTGCAGAAGAATATGGTCTGACGAAAAGTGGTGTCAATAACAGGATATATAAAGCGAAGCGCTGGCTGCAGGAAGAATTTCGCAAAGTATACGAATAAAAGAAAACCCTGCCAGCCCGGAAGGGAGTGGCAGAGTTTTCATATGGCTGTTGTGGAAATATAGTCAGGCTCTGGCGCATTCTTCAATAAGATCAGTGATCTTACTGATGGAATCTACCTGGCCGTTTCCTGCCATAGCATCTGTATATTTCTGACGATCGGTATAGAGCTGGCGGATGGTTTCCAGAAGCTTTTCTTCTGTAATCTCCTCTTCTTCCAGCACTTTACTGAAGCCCTGGCGTTCGAAGGATCGAGCATTAAGGATCTGGTCACCACGACTGGCTTTGGCAGAAAGCGGAATCAGAAGATTTGGCTTATGAAGTTCGCGGATCTCACAGATCGCGTTAGCGCCTGCGCGGGAGATCACGATATCAGCCATGGCAAACAGATCCGGAAGCTCGTCTTGGATATATTCATACTGGACGTATCCGGCAGTACCGTTGAGAGATTCATCAGTTTTTCCTTTTCCGCAGAGATGAACAATCTGGAATTCCTTCAGAAGTTCAGGTAGGATCTTGCGGACATTATCATTGACAGAAGCAGCTCCCAGACTACCACCGATAACCATAAGTACCGGTTTGTCAGCAGTGAAACCACAGAATTTACGACCGTTTTCCGCATTTCCGGAAAGAAGTTCCTGGCGGATCGGAGTTCCTGTAAGAACTGCTTTGTCAGCTGGAAGATTGGCGACTGTCTCAGGAAAATTACAGCAGATTCTGGATGCAGAAGAGAGACAGAGTTTATTGGCAAGACCTGGAGTCATGTCGGACTCGTGGATCAATGCGGGGATTTTTAAACGTTTGGCCGCGATCACAACGGGAACCGTAACGAAACCGCCTTTAGAAAAAACAACGTCCGGTTTCAGCTCTTTCAGAATCTTTCTGGCCTGGCTGAATCCCTTCAGTACACGAAACGGGTCAGAGAAGTTTTTGAGATCGAAGTAACGTCTCAGCTTTCCGGATGAGATTCCATAATATGGGATTCCAAGTTCTTCGATCAGTTTTTTTTCGATTCCTTCGTAGGAACCGATATAGGAAATCTTATAACCAAGCTCCCTGAGCTTTGGAATCAGGGCAATATTTGGAGTTACATGTCCGGCAGTACCACCGCCGGTAAGTACGATGTGTTTCATTTGGATTCCTCCTGAATAGTCATATACTATCATTAAATATGAACTCTAACGGAGGAATTGTCAAGGAAAGATAGGATTACAGGAGAAAAATAATGGAAAATTTCAGGGATGCCGAACTGAAAAAATGGTTGGCAGAAGAATATGAAAAAGAAACCGAAGAGATGGAAAAAATCCTGTTTCCAGATGGAGTGATTCCTGATGATGGAGAAACAGAAGAGGAGGCAAAGGCTGCTTATCAGAGGCTTGTAGAAAAACTGAAAGCAGATGGTGTTTACAAAGAAGACGAAACTGACAGTATTAAAACTGATGATCATAAAGAGAATGTAAAAATCGTTTATCTGCCCGAAAAGAAAAGTCATAAAGCAGCTCGCGTAGCGGCAGCAGTACTTGTATGCTCAGCCGGCATCTTCGCCGCAAGCATGACCAGCCAGGCGAACAGGAGTTATTTCCTTGATTCTGTTAGGTATTGGGTTGGGGATGATACGAGTATTTCAGTAGAAAATGATGAAAGTGAAAAAGAATATGAAGATGAACAAACTGCGATAGATGATATTGAAGAGGAATTGGATTTAGACGTACCGCTGATATTGTACCGTCCTGAAAATTTTGAGTTCAGAAGTTATAACGTCAATGTTGAATCTGGATATGCACTAATGGAATATTATTATGGACAGGAAATTGTTACGCTATATATTAATGATTATTCAAATGAGCGTAAAAGTGGGGCGTATATTCTGGACGGAAAAGAAATTGCAACGGTAAAGATGAAAAATGAAAATATCAATATCACTATAAAGAAAATACAGGATAAAAATGACAAGAAGGAAAATTATGCGGCATATTGGGAGAAGGATTCTGTATTTTATCAGATAAGTGGTAAGATGCAGCAGAGCGAATTTATAAAATTAGTAAAAAATATCAAGTTTTAGCGCGATAAAATATCTTTAAGGTCGTATATATATTGTAATGAAAGTTTAAAGGAGGAAAGACATTACATGAAAGAGAAAATGAAAAAAATAATAAGTATGTTGCTTTTAGTATGTTGCTGCAGTGTGTTATTTGCAGTTCCTGCGATGGCAGAAAGTTTATCAGACGATTTTTCAGTGGAAACAGATACAGATGCGGATTACGCAGAAGATACAACGTATAGTGTTTTACGTGGTAATAATTTAAATTTTGGAACGACAACCATAAAGAAATTAGCAAGTAATAAAGTTATTATTACAGGAATTACTCAGTGTCATCATGTATGCGATAAAGTTTATCTGGATGTTTACTTGGAAAGAAAAGTAAATGGAACATATTCTACATATAAAAATTGGAGTTTTACCGCATCAAATGCAAGTAATTTAGTTAAGGATATTAAAGTTATTGTTCCTAGTGGGTATTATTATCGTGTACGAGGTTATCACGCTGCAAAAGATGGAAGTAAAGAGTCGGCGAAGACCTTAACCAGCGGTATTCTCGTAAAATAACAAATCAATAAAATAACAAATCAACAAAATAAATCACACCCCCAGCGATGCCCCCAAAAAAATAAAAAATCCAGTAAACTTACATTACCTTCGCTGGGGAATGTCTAAAAATTCTGAATAATATCAAAAAATCTAAAAAAATCCCCTTAAAAAAAGAAACATATTTCATAAAAAGACTGTCAAAAAACATATATTTCGTGTATAATAAATACAATAATAAACCGTTAATAAACAAAAAGTCGATTATTTCTTCTTGGAATTGTATATCACAGCGTTTCTGGACGATCGGATATCACAGAGAGATCCTTCAGGCTTTTTTTGATATGGAAATTTCAGAACGTGGGACGGAAAAGGGGGCTTGTGCATGAAGATAACATTTATCGGTGCTACGCATGAGGTGACTGGAAGCTGTTATTATCTGGAAGCGGCAGGACGGAAGTTTCTGGTGGATTATGGAATGGAGCAGGGACCGGATTATTATGAAAATAAGGAGCTTCCGGTGGCTCCGGGTGATCTGGATTTTGTGCTTCTGACACATGCACACATGGATCATTCCGGAAATCTTCCGGCCTTGTATGCAAAAGGCTATCAGGGGCCGATCTATGCGACAGAGGCAACTTGTAATCTCTGCGATATCATGCTTCGTGACAGCGCACATATCCAGATGTTCGAGGCTGAGTGGAGAAACCGAAAGGGGCGGAGAGAAGGAAAACCGGAATTTATTCCTGCATACACTATGGAAGATGCCATGGGTGTGCTCCGGAACTTCGTCAGATGCCCATATGATAAGATCATCAAACCGGCAGAGGGAATCGAAGTAAGATTTGTGGATGCAGGACATCTTCTTGGCTCCAGCAGTATTGAAGTCTGGATGACGGAAGAGGACAAAACAGAAAAGATCGTTTTTTCCGGCGATATCGGAAATATCAATCAGCCGCTGATCAGGGATCCGGTATATATCCGAGAGGCAGATTATGTTGTGATGGAATCTACCTACGGAGACCGCAGTCATGGAGAACGTCCGGATTATCCGGCAATACTGGCAGAGATCATCCAGAGGACCTTTGACAGAGGCGGCAGTTTGGTGATCCCGTCCTTTGCAGTAGGCCGTACTCAGGAAATGCTGTATTTTATCCGACAGATCAAAGAACAGGGACTGGTTCACGGCCATGATGGTTTTACGGTATATGTAGACAGTCCCCTTGCCAATGAGGCAACTACGATCTTCAGTGAGAATGCATATACCTGCTATGATGAGGAAGCAATGGATCTTTTGAATAAAGGTATCAATCCGTTATCCTTCCAGGGATTGAAGACCTCCGTTACTACCGATGATTCCAGAGCTATCAATTTTGATGAGGACTGCAAGGTGATCATTTCCGCCAGCGGTATGTGTGATGCTGGTCGTATCAAACATCATCTGAAACACAATCTGTGGAATCCCAGAAATACCATTCTTTTTGTTGGATACCAGGCTATCGGAACTCCGGGACGGGCATTATTGGAAGGCGCTGTGGAGATGAAGTTGTTTGGTGAGACTGTGCAGGTAGCTGCTGAAATATGCAAAATGCCGGGAATCAGCGGTCATGCGGATGTAAACGGACTTATAGAATGGGCGAAAGCCTTTGAGACGAGACCAAAACACGTATTTGTTACGCATGGTGATGATACGGTGACGGAGATTTTTGCCCAGAGGCTTAAAGAAGAGCTTGGGTATGATGCAACAGCACCCTTTAGTGGAACTGAATATGATCTTCTGGAGAACCGGTGTATCCATGAGGCTGTCGGTGTTCGGATCGTAAAGGCAACTGCTTCGCCGAAAACAACCAAGGCTGCCCGTGCATATGAGAAGCTGCTGGCTATGGGACGTCGCCTGATGTCCGTGATCCGGAAGAATGAAGGCTGCCCTAATAAAGATCTGGATCGTTTTGCAAGAGATATCCAGTCACTGTGTGACAAGTGGGACAGAACAGATATTTAACCGGATAACAAAGATAACATTGAAACAATTATTTTGTCAAATCATCCTAAAATCACCCTGCGGAAATTTTTCGCAGGGTGATGATAAATCCGATATACAAAATAAGATTATGTGAGATCAGCCTTCGTTCAATGCCTGACGGATGGCTTTTGCAAGCTGATCCGGACATGAAGTTGGTTTGAATCCGCAGCGGATGCCTTCCAGACGTGAGATCACTTCATCTGCATCCATTCCCTCTGCAAGCTGTGCAACACCCTGTGTGTTTCCGGAACATCCGCCTGTAAACTTGATATTGTGAACTTTTTTATTATCGTCGATCTCGAACTCAATTCCCTGAGCACAGACGCCTTTTGTCTTATAAACCATTCTGGTTACCTCCTGTTCTGTTTATTTATCGATTATAGCATCTCTCAAAAAAAGTTTCCATAAAAAATAAAATTTGTTATAATGAACAATGTAGAAAAAGAAAAAGATACTGCTGAACGGAAAAAACTGTGAAATTCAGCGGGATATCATATTGAAAGAGAGGATTTACAGATCATGAAATGTGTTGGAATCATAGGAGCAATGGAACAGGAAGTAGCAAGACTGAAAGAGGTTATGGAGAATGTATCCATTACTACCAGAGCCGGAATGGATTTTTATGAGGGTGTTCTGGAAGGAAAGAAGGTAGTTGTGGTACAGTCCGGGATCGGTAAGGTAAATGCCGGCATGTGCACCCAGATCCTGGCAGATCTCTTTCAGGTGGAGGCGGTGATCAATACCGGTATCGCAGGAAGCCTTAACAATGATATCAATATTGGAGATATCGTACTTTCCACAGATGTTCTTCATCATGATATGGATGCAACCGGATTCGGATATCCGAAGGGACAGATCCCGCAGATGAAAGAGTTTTCCTTCCAGGCAGATGAGTGCCTTCGTAAGATCGCACATGATGTATGCGAGGAAGTAAATCCGGAGATCAGGGTTTTTGAAGGAAGAATTGCTTCCGGAGATCAGTTTGTATGTGATCAGGGTGTAAAAGATAATATTGTAAAGGAATTCAGCGCCTATGCTGTTGAGATGGAGGGCGCAGCGATCGGACAGGCAGCAGCTCTTAACGGGATTCCATTCCTGATCATCCGTGCTATCTCAGATAAAGCAGATAATAGTGCAAACATGGATTATCCGGCTTTTGAAAAGCTTGCAATTGAGCACAGCGTACGTCTGACCCAGGGAATGCTGAAACGGATGGCCTGATCGGAACTTTGGAGGGAACCGTCATTTTTCTTCTGCATATACTGTAAGAGATAGCAGAGAGAGGACAGCAGAAGAGTTATGATCTATCCAGATTTTTATCCGTTTTATGCTACACAGGGAAGTCCTGGTTTTTATAATGAAGAGAGAGAACAGGAAAAGGAATTTGATCTGATGAGATCATACTATCCGGATACAGCCCGAAGGATCCAGGAAAAAGCGGAAGCACAGTGTCAGCTTTTGGATTATGAGGGAAGCCGGCTGTATGATGAATATCCGGATCGTTTCATGCTCTATCACATCTGTCACCAGGTGAAAGGACAGATGGAAGGAGATACCAGTGTACAGGAGATTCCAGGAGGGTTCCTGGATGATCTGATCGAAGTGCTGGTGTATCAGGAGATTTCCAGACGAAGATGCAGGAGGAAAAGGTGCAGAAAATGTTTCCGCACTGAGTATTAAAATGGCGGTTTACCCATGAACGATACAGTGATACTGGCAGAAGCGACCAAAACAGGTTCGCACAACATCTGTCCATATACAATAAAACAAAAAGTGAATATAATGGAAGTATGATGAAAACAATAAGGGAATTTTTAGAAGAACAGATTAATGAACAGCTGATACAGGCTGTTGTCAGTGGCCGCAGGACTGGCGAGGGACCTTCCAAGGTGAAGCTTCGTCCTGTGGAGCTGAAGGGTCAGATTTTTTACCAGGCGTCCATGACAGAAGGGACGAAGGTTTATCATAAGAATTTTACCAGGGAAGAGATGATCGCTTATCTGGAGCATGCCATGGAGGAATTTCGTCAGCTTCAGGCAACCGGACGCAGTCAGGATGGAAGTATCCTTATCAGCAAGAAAGGGAAAGCAACCATCAAAACAAAACAACACGGGCCTGCACAGAATGAGAAGATAAAGATTGCTCCTCATAACCGGGTGAAACAGTACATTCTCAGAGAGGGAACGGCAGCTCCGTTTCTGGTGGATCTGGGAGTTATGACAAAGGATGGAAAGATCGTTGCTTCCAGATATGACAAGTTCAGACAGATCAATCGCTTTCTGGAGTTTATCAGGGATATCCTTCCGAAGCTTCCTAAAGACAGAGAGATCACGATCCTGGATTTTGGCTGCGGAAAATCCTATCTTACTTTTGCTATGTATTATTATCTCAGAGAACTGGAGGGTCTTGATGTAAACATCATAGGGCTGGATCTTAAGGAAGATGTGATACGGCATTGCAGTGAATTGGCCAGATCTTATGGTTATGACAAGCTGCATTTTTACCAGGGAGATATTGCAGGGTACGAAGGCGTTTCTTCTGTGGACATGGTGGTGACACTTCATGCCTGCGATACAGCAACAGATTTCGCTCTGGCCAAGGCAGTGGAATGGGGGGCTCAGGTGATTCTGTCTGTTCCATGCTGTCAGCATGAACTGAATCGTCAGATCCGAAACGAAATGCTCCAGCCTGTTATGCGTTATGGGATCCTGAAGGAAAGAATGGCAGCTCTGATCACAGATGGTCTTCGTGCCGAGCTTCTGGAAAGCAAAGGATATGAAACCCAGCTTCTTGAATTTATCGATATGGAACATACACCAAAGAATATTTTGATCCGCGCAGTAAAAACCGGAAAGAAAAAGAGCAGGGACAGTTTTTCGGATACCATGAAGGCTCTTCATGTGGCTCCTACCCTGGACAGGCTTCTTTATCCGGAAGAGTCAGCCTCACAGAAGGGAGAATGACATGATGAAGATCCTACGTAAGGGAGTGATACTGCTGGTGATCTTTGTGGCAGTAGTAGCCGGGACCTCATTTCTGATGAACAGTCAGTCTACAGATAACCGCTCAGATATGAACGATGCCACACTTCCGGAGGTTATGGTAAAGATCGGAAGTACCCAGGCAAATAAGATGTATGGATACAGACAGCAGATGCAGACCGATTTCATGAGAGGAAGTATTACTCCGCTGGATACGACCAAAAAAGTGTCTTTTGAGATCAACCCATATGCTGATACAGTAACAGGGCTTGCTTATGAGGTACGGACTTCAGACGGAAGCAAGGTTATGGAGAACCGTAAGATCAAGAATCTCACGAAAGAGGACAACGGCTGTTTAAGTACAGAGATTGAGATCGGCAGTGACCTTCGCATGAACCAGGAGTATTCCATGCAGATCACGCTGGATACCAGTGAGGGGGAAGTTTACTACTATACAAGAGTGGTTTCCAGAACCCAGTTGAATACAGAAGCGTATCTTCAGTTTGTCAAGGATTTTTCCACAAAGTGTCTGGACAAGGAACAGGCAGATACGCTGACCGGATATCTGGAAGCGGAGGATATTTCCGGCGGAACGAATTACAATAATATTTCCATCAGTTCCGGACTTTCCAATATCAGCTGGGGATCCCTTTCTCCGAAGCTCTACATGGAAGGCGTTCCGCTGATCGATGATATCAATGAAACGACTGCGAGTATCACGCTGGATTATCAGATTTCCGCACAGGATGATGAGGGTAAAACCGAAATTTATGATGTTACGGAATTTTACCGTATGCGTTATACAGAAACAAGGATCATGCTGCTGGATTTTAAACGTTCTGCAACGAAGGTATTTGATCCGTCTCAGAAGGTAGTTTCCGATGCAGGCCTGCTTCTGGGTGTCCGTGACAAGAATGTCACCTATGCTTCAGACAGCAGTGGAAAGATCGTTGCTTTTGAGCAGGATGGGGATCTCTGGTCTTATGCACCGTCCAGCGGAAAGATTACAAGGATCTTCAGCTTCCGCAAAGAGGAAGATAACGATTCCAGATATGTGCGCAACGAACATGATATCAAGATCATCCGAGTGGCAGATAACGGGGATGTGGACTTTGTATTGTACGGTTACATGAACCGTGGTGTTCACGAGGGATACAGCGGTGTCTGTGTTTATCACTACAACAGCGACCGTAATGTGGTGGAAGAAAAAGTATTCATACCAAGTACAGAATCCTACGAGTTCCTGAAGGAAGATCTTGGAACACTCACTTATGTAAACAAAAACAATCAGCTGTTTCTGCTGTTTGCACAGAAGCTGTATCAGGTAGATATTGAGACAGGAACCTCACAGGTTCTGGAAGAAGGAATCAAACAGAACCATTTTGTTGTGTCAGATACCAAGGCACATGCAGCATGGCTGATCGAATCCGGAGATGATGCAGGGAAGATCCGGGAAATTGAATTTGATTCTCTGAAAACAAGAGATATTTCGCCGGAAAGCGGAAAAAATCTGAGAGCTCTGGGATTTATGAATGAAGATCTGGTATATGGGATCCTTTCCGATGAAGACATTCTTACGGATGCCAACGGACATGAAACAGAGGGAATCAGTACATTCCGCATTGAAAGCTTTAAAGGAAAGGTGAAAAAAGAGTATCGTCAGGAGGGTCTTTATATCACCAACGTAACGGTTGGCAGTACCATGATGGAGTTTGAACTTTCTGCAAAATCGGGGAATGCTTATACAGTCCAGAAAAAGGACAATATCATGAATAACAAAAAAGCATCCGGAAGCCAGATAGATGTAGCGTTGATCACTACAAACCGTGCAGGAACGCTGATCCGCCTGACCATGACCCAGAAACCGGAGACAGACAGTCCGCTGCTTGTTTGTTCCAAGATCGAGAGTACTGAAGACTCATCGGTAACATTGGATACTACCGTTCCACAGGGAGAACTTTATTATGTTTATGCATATGGTTCTCTTGACCGTATCTATACCGATCCGGCTGCAGCTGTGAAACGCGCGGATGCGCAGACTGGAGTGGTACTTAACCGTGCGCAGCAGTATGTCTGGGAACGTGGAAACAAAAAAACAAAGCTCCAGATGAATATAGAGGATGTACCGGAAAGTATACGTACAGCCAACTGGAAGAAAAAAGAACTTCAGGATAGCCTTGGTGATATGGGAACGGTGATCGATCTGACCGGCTGCACTCTTGACAATGTTCTTTATGAGGTCAGTGCCCAGAGACCGGTGATCGCCAAGACAGGAGAAAATTCCAGTGTGGTGATCGTAGGCTATGATGAATATAATACCTATCTTTATGATCCGGCAACAGGGCAGATCAGCCCGTATGGAATGAATGACAGTACAGCGCTGTTTGAGAGTGCCGGAAATGTATTTCTCACCTATATAGAAAACGTCATAGAGTGATGCTTACAGAGCAGGCCGGATGAAGGCCATGGGGTTACAGCAGGATGGCAAGACGGGATTTCCCGTTTGGCATAAATCGGAAAACAGGAAAAAAGTTCCTGTTTTCCGGGAAAAGCGCGACAGGAAAGGGGAAAAATCAATGTTAAGTGAAAGTATTAAAAAACTGGTACAGTATGGGGTGGAGAGTGGTATTACTCCGGAATGCGAAAGAATTTATGCAACCAATCTTCTTCTGGATGCCTTTGGGGAAAGCGAATATACAGAACCAGAGACAGAGTATGCTAAAATCAATCTTGAGGAGACTTTGAACGAACTTCTTGATGAGGCTGTAAAGAGGGGCATCATCGAGGACAGTATTGTGTACAGAGATCTCTTTGATACAAAACTGATGAACTGTCTGATGCCGCGTCCTGCCCAGGTGCAGAGAGAATTCTGGGATGCTTATAAAGAAGATCCGGAAAAAGCCACAGATTATTTTTATAAGCTGAGTCAGGACAGTAACTATATCAGACGTTATCGCGTAAAAAAAGATCAGAAATGGACAGTAGACAGCGAATATGGTAAGATCGATATCACGATCAACCTGTCCAAGCCGGAAAAAGACCCAAAGGCTATCGCAGCTGCCAAGCTGGTAAAATCCAGCAGCTATCCAAAATGTCTGCTTTGTCCGGAAAATGAAGGCTATGCAGGAAGAGTCAATCATCCGGCAAGGGAGAACCACAGGATCATCCCGATCACCATCAATGACAGTCCATGGGGCTTCCAGTACTCTCCATATGTTTACTACAATGAACATTGTATCGTATTTAACAGTCAGCATACTCCGATGAAGATCGAGAGAAATACATTTATCAAGCTGTTTGATTTTGTAAAGCTGTTCCCACATTATTTCCTTGGTTCCAATGCGGATCTTCCAATCGTAGGAGGTTCTATCCTCAGCCACGATCATTTCCAGGGCGGGCATTATACCTTTGCCATGGCGAAGGCAGAGATTGAAAAGCATGTGACGATCCCGGGATACGAAGATGTGGAAGCCGGCATTGTAAAATGGCCTCTTTCCGTACTGCGTATCCGCAGCAAAGACGAGACGAGACTGATCGATCTGGCAACACATGTACTGGCAGGCTGGAGAGGATATACGGATGAGGCTGCATTTATCTTTGCAGAAACAGACGGAGAGCCGCACAACACCATCACACCGATCGCACGTAAAGTGGGAGATACCTTTGAACTAGATCTGACATTACGTAACAATATCACAACAGAGGAGCATCCGCTGGGGGTTTATCATCCGCATGCATGCTATCATCATATCAAGAAAGAGAATATCGGTCTTATCGAAGTTATGGGACTCGCTGTTCTTCCGGCACGTCTGAAAGAAGAGCTGGAGCTTCTTGAAGAATACATTTTAAGCGGCAGGGACATCGCTTCCAATGAGAAAATCGAGAAACATGCTGCATGGGTTGCAGAATTTCTGCCAAAATATGAGAAACTTGATAAAGATAATATTCAGGAAGTCCTTCGCAGGGAAGTGGGCAATGTATTTGTTCATGTACTGGAGGATGCCGGTGTTTATAAATGCACACCAGAGGGCAGGGATGCATTTATGAGATTTATCAATACTCTGTAAAAAAAGTACGGAGGCACCCGGGGATGGATATGTATTTCAGGAGGAGTTTATTTATATGAAAAACAGAGAAAAAACCGGAAAGGCCTTTCGGATAAAATGGCTTTTGCTGGCACTTGTGGCAGCTGCACTGATCTTTGTGCCGGCTGCATCGCATAAGGTGTCGGCGGCGAAGCTTGTTTATACCGTTAAGTTCAATAATAATTCAGGTACCAGCAAAAGTAAGACGTATACCGCACTGACACGGAACGTAACATTAAATACTACGATCCGGCTTCCGGCAGTACCCAAGGCTGTGGGATATCAGAATCTCGGATGGACCACACGGAAGGGGAGCAGTAAGGTGGTATATAAAGCAGGTGCCAGCGTAAAGGTCAGAAAAGATATGACTTTGTATGCGGTCCGCAGAAAGAGTAAGTATTATACCGTAAACTTCTATCTTGGAAATGGAAGTACCAATTCCGCATATAAGAAGCTGCAGAAAAAAGTAGAAGAGGGTACATATTACACATTGCCTGCAGTTCCATCCAGATCGGGATATGTAAATCTTGGCTGGTCAACAGCAAAGAACGGCAAGGCATCTACTGCAAAAAAAGTAGGAACGAAGATTAAAATCTCCGGTAATATCAGATACTATTCCGTACAGATGCAGTCAGTAAAAGTAAATCTCCGCAAGGCAAACGGAACCGTATGGAAGACAGTAACACTTGGAAAGGGCGGTTACCTTAAGCTCCCATCTGTATCCAATGCGACAGGTTATACGTTTATGGGCTGGTCTAAGACCAGACGGACCGGTTCTTCCACAGATCCGGATTATGAAGCCGGTGAACTTCTGCGGATCAACAAAAACACCAATCTGTATGCGACGGTATTTAACCGTGCACTGGAGAAGGACATCAGTTCCGACGAGATGGCTCATCCGGCGATCGGCATGATGTACAGTAAGGTCATTTTTGTAGGGGATTCCCGTACTGCAGGAATACAGGCGACACTGAACAAACAGATGAGCAGTTCTGTAACAAATGGAGTTTCTTTTGTTGCAAATCCAGGAAAGGGCTTGAGCTGGTTCCGAGATACAGGATATGCACAGCTTATAGAAGAGATCGACAAAACAGAAGGTTCCAAACCGATCGCTGTTATCTTTAATCTGGGTGTCAATGACCTGGGAAATGCAGGCAATTATGTCAGCTATATGACCAGTATCGCATCCACATTGAAAAGTAAGAACTGTAAGCTCTTTTACATGTCTGTAAATCCCGTCAACAGTACCATGATCACAAAAACGGGAAGAGGCGCCCGTACAGAAGCACAGGTAAGAGAATTCAACAGCAAGATCCGTTCCGGCCTTTCTTTGTATTACAAGTACATCGATATGTACAGCGTACTTATGAAAAAAGGCTACGGGACCAATGCCCGCTATGATGGTGTGGATGACGGCGATGACGGACTTCACTACACAACAAAGACATTCAAGAGGATCTACTATTACTG
Source organism: Blautia massiliensis (ex Durand et al. 2017) (assembly GCF_001487165.1). Lineage (GTDB taxonomy): Bacteria > Bacillota > Clostridia > Lachnospirales > Lachnospiraceae > Blautia_A > Blautia_A fusiformis. The sequence goes on along the minus strand of NZ_LN913006.1, from coordinate 2,024,907 downwards.
CATTACTTATCTCAACACAGGAAGTATCAACGCATCTTATTATTAATGGTATAACAGACAGAAAAATCCCGTCTGCCGGAGACATTCCGCCAGGCGGGATTTTTCTGTCCGGCGGCCCGCTATTTTTCTGTCCGACAGGGCAATTACTCCTTGCACGAACCATGAGAATAGTCTATACTTAATTCGATACGGACGTTTGGAGGTCCGCAGGGACGTGTAATCCTGAATATGAGGAATGAGGTATAGATTATGAAACTGACAACAGTGAAAGAGATTTACAGAAACCGTGAACAGTATCTCGACAAAGAGATCACCGTAGGTGGATGGGTACGAAGTGTTCGTGATTCCAAGGCGTTTGGATTCATCGTACTTCATGATGGAAGCTTTTTTGAAACTCTTCAGATCGTATATCACGATAACATGGAGAATTTCGCAGAGGTTTCCAAGCTGAACGTTGGAGCAGCCATCATTGTTAAGGGAACGCTGGTAGCTACCCCTCAGGCGAAGCAGCCATTTGAGATCCAGGCAACAGAGATATCTGTAGAGGGAGCTTCCGCACCGGATTATCCACTTCAGAAGAAGAGACACAGTCTTGAATACTTAAGGACCATGACACATTTAAGACCGAGAACAAATACTTTTCAGGCTGTATTTCGTGTACGTTCTCTTTGTGCATATGCGATCCATAAATTTTTCCAGGAGAGAGGCTTTGTCTATGTGCATACACCGCTGATCACAGGAAGTGACTGTGAAGGTGCAGGAGAGATGTTCCAGGTAACAACACTGGATCCGAAGAATATTCCGCTGACAGAGGATGGAAGTGTTGATTATTCACAGGATTTCTTCGGAAAGGAGACAAACCTTACCGTAAGCGGACAGCTGAACGGAGAGACTTATGCACAGGCATTCCGCAATATCTACACATTCGGACCGACCTTCCGTGCTGAGAATTCCAACACTACCCGTCATGCAGCTGAGTTCTGGATGATCGAGCCTGAATGTGCGTTTGCAGACCTTCAGGACGCTATGGAGCTTGCAGAGGCTATGCTGAAATACGTGATTCGTTATGTCTTTGAGAATGCACCGGAGGAAATGAACTTCTTCAATTCCTTCATTGACAAGGGGCTTCTTGACAGACTGAACCATGTGCTTAATTCTGAATTTGCACATGTGACCTATACAGAGGCTGTTGAGATCCTTGAGAAGAACAATGACAAATTTGATTACAAGGTATTCTGGGGATGTGATCTTCAGACAGAGCATGAGCGCTATCTGACAGAGCAGGTCTACAAGAGACCGGTATTTGTTACCGATTATCCGAAGGAGATCAAGGCATTCTACATGAAACTCAACGAGGATGGAAAGACAGTTGCGGCTATGGACTGTCTGGTGCCGGGAATCGGAGAGATCATCGGAGGAAGCCAGAGAGAGGATGACTACGACAAGCTGAGAACACGTATGGATGAGCTGGGTCTGAAACCGGAGGATTACGATTTCTATCTGGATCTTCGTAAATATGGTTCCACACGTCATTCCGGCTTTGGTCTTGGATTTGAGAGATGTGTCATGTACCTTACAGGTATGGGCAACATCCGTGACGTGATCCCATTCCCGAGAACTGTAAAGAACTGCGATCTTTGATCAGAACACTTTTGCACAGCAGGACGTTCTGTGCTCCTGAGATCAGAGAACAGCAGGGAGAAATTGGCAACAGGTATTGATATGTGTGACTGACACACAAGGGAGAACATTATGAGATTTATTCATCTTGCAGACGTGCATCTGGGCGCAGTTCCCGACAGGGGCTGCCCGTGGAGCAAAGAGCGGGAGGAAGAAATCTGGAGCACTTTCCGCCGGGTTATTGCGGGCATCCGCGAAGATCCGGTGGATTTGCTATTTATATCCGGAGATCTGTTCCACCGCCAGCCTCTTATGAGAGAGCTTAAGGAAGTAAATTATCTGTTTTCCACCATCCCAGATACCAGAGTGTATCTGATGGCAGGAAATCATGATTTTATAAGCAGAGATTCTTTTTATAATACGTTTGAGTGGAATTCCAATGTTATATTTTTCAGGAGCAGGGAACTGACCTGCGTTAAAGATCCCAGGCTTGATGTCTATGTATATGGACTGAGTTACTATGACCGGGAAATAAAAGACGGACTTTATGATCAGGCTGTCCCTGTCCAGAAAGAAGGAATCCATATTCTGCTGGCCCATGGCGGCGATGAGAAGCATATTCCTCTCAGTGCAGCAGCTCTGGCGGCGTCAGGCTTCGATTATGTGGCGTTAGGGCATATCCACAAGCCGCAGATCCTGATCCGTGACCAGGCGGCCTTTTCCGGGGCTCTGGAGCCCATTGACAGGAATGATACAGGGGAACATGGATATATGGAGGGACGACTGATCAACGGAAGGATCCGTACAGAGTTCGTTCCCTTTGCCTGTCGTTCCTATCAGCAGCTGGTAATGACACTTCACGAGGAAACTACACAGATATCTCTGGAAGAAGCGGTAAAATCCCAGATTTTCCGCAGAGGAGGAAGGAATATCTACAGGATCGTTCTTCAGGGAATGCGTTCGCCGGATCTTCTTCTGATCCATGAGAAACTTAAAAGTCTCGGAAATGTTACCGATGTTGTGGATGAATCCTGGCCGGCGTATGATCTTGGTGAGCTCTACAAACGCTACAGCGGTACTCTGATCGGTGATTATATCGGCTATTTTCTGGCCAAAAAGGGTATGGATACCGTGGAAAAAAAGGCGCTGTATTATGGGCTTCAGGCATTGCTTGAGACAGGCAGCCGGCGATAAAGGGGCAGCACAGGAGGATAGCATAAGATGGTTATCAGACGTTTAAAAATAAAAAATTTCGGGAAGATCCGGGACAAGGATATGGAGCTTTCGCCTGGGATCAACGTACTTTACGGTGAAAATGAGAGTGGAAAAACTACCACACATACATTTATCCGCTCCATGTTTTACGGCGTTCGCAGACTGCGGGGAAAGGCTGCTCTGAACGATACATATACAAAATATGAACCGTGGGAAAATCCGGCAGAATATGGTGGGATCATGTGGTTCACAAGCAAGGGGAAGAAGTATCGTCTAACCAGGAATTTTTATAAAGAAAAGAAGCTGGGAGAGCTTCTCTGTGAAGATGATGGCAGCCTTGTGGATGCCGAACAGGGAGCTCTTGGGACTATTCTGGGAAATGTAAGTGAGGCAGTTTATGATAATACGGTGTCTGTGGCACAGCTGAAAAGCGTTACAGGAAAAGATCTCGTACGTGAACTGCAGAATTACATGGCCAGCTATCAGGGAACTGGTGACAGTTCCATTGACATGGGACGAGCCATGCAGATGCTGAAAATGTCCAGAAAAGGATATCTGACAGAAGCGGCCCGGCGAAAAAAGGAGCTGGAAAAGGAAAAAGAAAAGATTTCCGCAAACATGGAATATATCCGCAGAGAGATCCGTGAACTGGATGAGAAGCGTGATCGGATCATGCAGCAGCAGGACGGGATGAACATAGGGACCAGAGAACGGAGTACAGAGGATCTTCTTGAGCTTCGGATCGATCGTGTAAAAAGAAGGCGGGAGCTGACAGATGCAGTTCTGGCAGTTGTGCTGCTTGGCGGGATTGCCGGTACCGGCTGCCTGGCAGCTTTTTCCGGGCAGGTCATTTTCAGTGTTCTGGCAGGCGTGGCAACTGCGGCGATTTCTGTAGCGGCATTGTTTTTCCGCATACGGCTCAGCAGGGAGCTGAATAAGAGAGAACGTCAGAGAGAGCGCTGGCATTCCAGACATGAAGAGCTGACCTGGAACCGGAACAGTCTGGACAGTGACTACGAAGAGAAGCATACAGCGCTGGAGAACCTGCAGGCAGAGTTGACGGAATGTGAAGAAAACACAGAAGTGATCACTCCGGAGGAAACGGAGATTCAGGCGCTGAATATGGCTATGGAGACGATTGAGGCACTTTCCGGAAACATTACGGATCAGATAGGGGTCCGTCTGAAAAAACGTACATCTGAGATATTAAGTGAGATCACCGGTGGCAGATACCAGGAGGTTCTGATGGATGAGGCACTGCATATGTCTGTGAACACAGGGGAGCGTATCGTATCCATTGAGAGACTGAGCCGCGGGACACTGGAGCAGATTTATTTTGCCCTTCGTATGGCAGCAGGAGAGCTTTTCTGCAAAGAGGAACCGTTCCCTGTGATCCTGGATGATGTATTTGGCATGTATGATGAAGAACGTCTTGCAGCGGCTCTCAGGTGGCTGCATAAAGAAAACAGACAGGTGATCATAAGTACCTGCCATAAAAGAGAAATGGAGATCCTGGATAAAGAGAGGATTCCCTATCAGAAGCTTCCTATGTGAGCTTTTGCAGGAAGATTTCAGCATAAAGATCAAAAGCAAAGCAGACAGCAGATGCGGATCATGGATATCCGTCTGTTACAGAAATATAAAGCGGCTGCGCTTTCTGAGAAACTGTTATATCGTTCTCAGAAGGTGCAGCCGCTTTGCGTGCGTTATGATTTATTTATTTCTCATGCTGGCTCATGTAATTTGTTACGCAGCGTTTGATTCTGTCTACCGGATTCAGAAGGTGGCTGACAGAGGTATCATGGTTCAGCGTATCAATGATCAGAGCAATATATTTGCTCATATCGCAGCTGATGTAGTATGGCTTCTCAAGAAGCTCCGGTGACTGATAAACCAGGTTAGTAGTAAGGAGCTTGTCGAAGTAGCCCTTCTTGTAAGCATCGTCAAATTTATCAAGACCATCGGTAAAGAATCCGAAGGTAGAGCAGATGTAAACTCTGCCTGCTCCTTTCTCTTTCAGGAGAGACGCGATCTTAATGATTGTATCACCGGAGGAGATCATATCATCGATCAGGATCATATCCTTGCCCTCGATCTTTGGTCCGAGGAATTCATATGCTGCGATCGGATGCCGGCCGTTTACATATCTTGAGTAATCCAGACGTTTATAGTACATACCCATATCAACACCGAGGACATTGGCGAGATAGATCGCACGGTTCATGCTTCCTTCGTCCGGGCTGATCGTCATGAAATGATCCTTGTCGATATGAAGTCCCTTTTCATTATTAAGAAGAGCCTTGATGAACTGGTAGGATGGCTGTACAGTCTCAAAACCATGAAGAGGAGTCGCATTCTGTACACGGGAATCATGTGCATCAAAAGTGATGATATTCTCAACACCCATATCGATCAGCTCATGAAGTGCATTGGCACAGTCAAGAGACTCTCTTCCGACACGTTTGTCCTGGCGACTCTCATAGAGATATGGCATGATCACGTTGACTCTGCGGGCTTTTCCGCCTACAGCGGCGATAACACGCTTCATATCCTGGAAATGATCATCCGGGGACATAAGATTCGTGTAAGGTCCGATCGGATAGGATAAGCTGTAATTTGTCACATCTACCATTACGTAGATATCATCACCGCGGACAGATTCGTTGATGGTGCATTTACCCTCACCGGAGCCGAAACGTGGAGTCTTGGCGTCAATAATGTAAGAATCGCGCTTGTATCCCTCGAATGCAAAGGAGTCCATTCCAGGATACTGTCTTTCGGCACGCCATTTGACCAGCCAGTCATTCACCTTCGCGCCTAATGAGCTGCAGCTCTGAAGGGGAATCAGTCCAAGTCTTCCTACCGGGAGTGTGGAAAAATCTTTTGTATTTACCTGTGCCATTTTAATTTCCTCCTAAAAATATTTTCTGTATACGGATGTCTTTCCCGATCAACGATATCATCTGATAGTTGCTGGCAATTCGGGAAAATGTTCTCTCGGAATAGGTATCCGAGAAATTTTTGAGCGTCAGATTCGTGGAAATGATCGTGGATTTCCTGCGCATGATCCGCTCATTAAGACAGAGAAAAAGCTGTGAAGATACGAAACTGTTGGTAAGCTCCGTTCCCAGGTCATCAATGATCAGAAGATCACAGTCATAGATCAGTTCCTCGTCTGTGCCGGTATCTTTTCGGGAAAAAGAATTCGCAGCCATCATATCAAAAAGATCGTAGGCGGAAAAGTACAGGACACAGTGGGTGGATCTGAGAAGCTCTCGGGCGATGCAGTGTGAAAGAAAGGTTTTTCCCACACCGGTATCACCATATAAAAACAGGTTTTCAAATTTATGGTCGAAGTTCTGCACAAAGCGCTGTGCAGTGTCATAGGCCCGTCTGGCTGTTTCCAGGGCAGACAGTCCCGTGGCTTCGTTTTTTATTGTAGCAGAATAATAGTCAAATGAAAAGCTGTCAAAATTCTCTTTTTCGAGAATTTCATTCAGATTGGACTGTGCATAAAGCAGTTCGATCTCAGCTTTTTTAAAACAGGTGCATTTTCGGCTGCCGATATAGCCGGTATCCTGACAGTCAGGGCAGGTGTAAGGCATCTCAAGATAGTCTCCGGGAAAGCCGTTTGCAACAAGAAGGGTGATCCGTTCATCGGAAAGCTCCTGAATGGCTGCCTTCAGATCCGAAGTTCCCTTTTCTTCTCCGTTTAAAAGGCGACGGACTTTGTCAGCACTTAAAGTTGCCACCTCGTCATCGATCTCTTTCAGACGGGGGATCTTTCCGTAGGCTTTGGCTGTGTGCTCCTCCAGAATACGGTGGTTCTGTGCCTGCCGGCGGCTGTATTCTCTCATTATAGTATCATATTGAAAATTCTGTAAAGGCATAAAGCGCTCCTTCCAGGTTCTGTTACTGATTATTTAAAAGACGTTTCTCATATTCCGCAAAATCATAATCACGCTGGTGGAAATTATTGAAGCGGTTGCTATTCTGAGGCTGAGTCTGGGGCTGCTTCTTCCTGGAAACGGATTTCTCAAGCTGGCGTTTTTTGTGTGCGGCATCCAGAAGCCGGATATCCTCCAGCGTATGTACGTTTTTCTTTTTCCAGCCGGAGAGGATCTTATCTGCATATTGGAAACTGGGCTGTCCGGTGGAAAGGACAGTACGGCTGCAGGCTTCCTGGATCAGCTCCAGATCAAAACCGTAGGTCTTGCGCCAGGTATCAATGTAAGTGATCTCGTTATCAACAGGATTGCGGCCGCTGATTCCCATAGCCTTCAGGATCGTGTAATAATCCTTGGAAAAACGGGAGCTGGCATCCCGGGCCATCTCGACGGTGGTGATGCCGTCTTTTGCCCAGGCGAGTGCAACAGTTTCAATATAACGCATACTCTTGCGGCCTCTGGAAACACAGTATTCCACCAGATATTCGATGAGATCCGCAGACATATGGAGTTCATCATAGAAAAAAAGGATCTTCTGCATTTCTGTAGGCGTCAGTGTTTTGGTCAGATACTGCTCTGTGATATAGAGAAGCTGACTGATCTCTTCGTTTTGCTTAAGTTCTCTGATCCGGTCAGGAGTGAGACTGAGAATGTAATCAGCGGAGCTTGGGACTCCCGGATCCGTGTTCCCGGAAACGGAAGCAGAATTGCCGGAACCGGTGAAAGTATCCACGGAAGCGCTGCTCTCTCTATGACCGGTATCCGCAAAGGGTTCCAGCAAAGTGATCCCGGAAAGCTTCTGATCTGCAGTATAGGTTAATGCGATCAGTTTCTCACCTTCCCAGTATTTCAGCGCACGGGAAATATCTCTTTCCGTGCAGAAAAGGCTGTCTGCCATATGCTCCAGGCTGAAAGAAGAAGGAGCGGCAGATACCATCCGGAGAAGGTAGATATATACCTTTACGAACTCCCCGTTGGCACGAGGCATGAAATTGTCAATAAAGCGATTGGAAAGAATCGTTACCTCCAGTTCAGAGGAATTCTGAAGTGAAATCAGGCTCATGATCAGCAGCTCCCTTTCTAAAATACAGCAGATATTTCAGGTGATATCCCAAAGTCCGCCATGCTAAAAAGGATTATAGCACAACCGCTTTTACTTGAGAATAGTCTATTTTCACAGAAGTTGTGCACCAATTTCCATGTGGAAAATGTGGATAGTGTGGAAAACTTTGAGGATAACATTATCAGCAACTAACAAAAACCTTAATTTTGTAAGAAAAATGCGGTATTTGTTGAATTTGGCTGTTGAATTATGTCAAGTAGGTTATACACAAAAAAATCCACATGCCAGGCACGTCTGAAATGTGCATAAGCATGTGGATAATGTGGATAATTATTTTCCGAGAAGGTGTTCTCCAATATTTACAACGTCTCCGGCGCCCATAGTTATCAACAAATCACCATGTGCACAACTTTTTAAGAGGAAGCTCTCGATCTCATCAAAAGTCGGGAAATATTCGCAGGGGGTTCCAAGTTCCTGGATCTGTTTCTGGAGATCCTGGGAAGAAATACCAAGATTGTCTGTTTCACGTGCGGCATAAATATCAGCCAGTACAACATGATCGGCCAGAGTCAGCGCTTTTGCAAATTCCGGAAGAAGAGCTTTGGTACGTGTGTAGGTATGAGGCTGGAATACACACCATACCTTCTGATGCGGATAATTCTTTGCAGCATGAAGGGTTGCCTCGATCTCGGTTGGATGATGCGCGTAATCATCAATGATGGTAATACCGCCGATCTCACCTTTATACTGGAAACGACGGTCTGTACCGGTAAAGCTTCCGAGACCTTTGACGATCACATCATCCGGAAGGTCCAGAAGGCGTCCTACGGCAATGGCGGCCAGTGCATTGGATACGTTGTGGATACCCGGTACACGCAGATAATAGCTGCCGATCTTTTTGCCCCGGAAGAGAACGGAGAAGGAAGGATGTCCGTATTTATCCCAGGTAATGTCTGCTGCGGTGTAATCGGCATCGTGCTCCAGACCATAGGTAAGAACATTGCATGGAAGCTCCCGGGTGATCGTCTCATACTCCGGTGTGTCGGCGTTGATGATCAGAGTACCGTCAGCAGGGAGAAGCTCTGCAAATTTCCGGAAGGAATGGCGGATGTCATCGATGTCCTTGAAGAAATCCAGATGATCGGCATCCATGTTCAGGATCACACTGATCTTAGGGAAGAAGCTTAAAAAGCTGTTGGTGTATTCGCATGCCTCTGTGATAAAGGTCTCAGAATTTCCAACGCGGATGTTTCCGTGGATAGCAGGAAGGATTCCGCCAACACTGATGGTAGGATCACAGTCACCCTCAAGAAGGATATGGGAAACCATGGAAGTAGTAGTGGTTTTTCCGTGGGTTCCGGAAATTGCGATCGGTGTATCGTAGTTCCGCATGATCTGTCCCAGAAGCTCTGCGCGGGTGAGCATTGGAAGCCCTTTTTCTTTCGCACAGGCAAATTCCGGGTTGTCCGGGTGGATCGCTGCTGTATAGACAACCACATCTACATCATCCTTGATGTTGGAAGCGCGCTGTCCGTAATAGATCACAGCGCCACGTTCTTCCAGTGTGCGGGTCAGCGGGCTGGATTTGGCATCGGAACCGGAAATCCGGAAATTTTCTTCCAGAAGGATCTCGGCAAGGCCGCTCATGCTGATGCCTCCGATCCCGATGAAATGAATATGGAGCGGTTTATGAAAGTCTATCTGATACATAATAATCTCCTTATATATATGTTATTTTCGTAGCTCTTTTGTCTGTTTTATTATAACGCCAACAGAAACAATTGAAAAGTGGTTCTTTTGGCTAAAAAAGCGGTTTTTTTCGGAATATAAAAGTAACCAGAAAATAACATCGAAAAATGTTGAAAATTACCAGAGGAATGAAAAAAATGATGAGTCTTACCAATTTATAATATACAATAGCGATAAAAAAAGTAAAATACAGCTAAAATAATTGTAAAAAATGTTCACTAATACAGTAAAGTATGCTATAATGGAATAATCATAACATACAAGAGGTGATCGCATGATTAAGAAAGAGATGATTGCCATGCTCTTGGCCGGTGGGCAAGGCAGCAGGTTAGGAGTTTTGACAGAAAAGGTTGCAAAGCCGGCAGTCGCTTTTGGTGGTAAATATCGTATCATCGATTTTCCACTGAGCAATTGTATTAACTCGGGAATTGACACGGTGGGTGTGCTGACACAGTACCAGCCTCTCCGCCTGAATACACATATCGGTATCGGTATTCCGTGGGATCTTGACCGCAATGAAGGCGGTGTCACAGTCCTTCCTCCGTATGAGAAGAGCACAAGCAGTGAATGGTACACAGGAACTGCCAATGCGATCTATCAGAATCTGGCTTATATGGAGCAGTATAACCCGGATTATGTACTGATCCTTTCCGGTGACCATATCTATAAGATGGATTACGAAGTGATGCTGGATTTCCACAAGGCGAACAAGGCAGATATTACGATCGCGTGTATGCCGGTTCCCATTGAGGAAGCCAGCCGTTTTGGTATTATGGTTACTGATGAGAGCAGCCGTATTACTGAGTTTGAGGAGAAGCCGGAGCATCCAAGCAGCAATCTTGCATCCATGGGTATCTATATTTTCTCATGGCCGGTTCTGAAGGAAGCACTGATCGCCCTGAAGGATCAGAATGGCTGTGACTTCGGTAAACATATCCTTCCGTACTGTAAAGAGAAGGGGCAGCGCCTTTTTGCTTATGAGTACAACGGCTACTGGAAAGATGTAGGAACTCTTGGTTCTTACTGGGAAGCAAATATGGAGCTGATCGATATCATTCCGGAGTTTAATCTTTATGAGGAATTCTGGAGGATCTACACCAAGGGAGATGTGATCCCGCCACAGTATATTTCCGCAGATGCAGTTGTGGACAAGTGTATCATCGGTGAGGGAACAGAAATCTATGGTGAAGTACATAATTCAGTGATCGGTCCGAATGTTATCATCGGCAAGGGCAGTGTGATCCGTGATTCTATTATCATGAAGAATACAGCAGTTGGTGAGAACGTTGTTATGGATAAAGCCATCGTGGCAGAAGATGTTGTCATCGGAAATAATGTTGTGATCGGATGCGGCGAGGAGGCACCGAATGTTCTGAAACCGGCTGTATATTCCTTTGGACTTGTGGCTATCGGCGAAAACAGCGTGATTCCGGACAGTGTCAAAATCGGTAAGAATACCGCTATCGCCGGTGTTACAACAAAAGAAGACTACCCTGACGGAGAACTGGCAGCCGGCCAGGTAATTGCAGCAAAGGACGGTGGGAAAGAATGAGAGCGATAGGTATTATTTTGGCAGGCGGTAATAATAACCGCATGAGAGAATTATCAAACAAAAGAGCAATCGCGGCAATGCCTATTGCAGGAAGTTACCGCGCGATCGACTTTGCCCTCAGCAACATGGCAAATTCACATATCCAGAAGGTTGCTGTGCTGACACAGTATAATGCCCGTTCCCTTAATGAGCATTTAAGTTCATCCAAATGGTGGGATTTCGGAAGAAAACAGGGAGGACTTTATGTCTTTACTCCAACCATTACCAGAGATAACAGCTTATGGTATCAGGGTACTGCAGATGCGATCTATCAGAACTTGAGCTTTTTAAAGAACAGTCATGAACCCTATGCGGTGATCGCTTCCGGCGATGGAATCTACAAGCTGGATTACAATAAAGTCCTGGAGTATCATATCGCAAAGCGGGCAGATGTTACCGTTGTATGTACTACATGCAAGGATCAGAGCCAGGTTGAGAGATTTGGTGTTCTTCGCATGAATGAGGACTGTCGGATCGAGGAATTTGAAGAAAAACCGATCGTTTCCTCCTATAATACGGTATCTACTGGTATCTATGTCATCCGAAGAAGGCAGCTGATCGAACTGATCGAGCGTGCTGCCCAGGAAGGAAGGCATGATTTTGTAAATGATATTCTTATCCGTTACAAAAATCTGAAGAGGATTTACGGATATAAGATCGATAACTACTGGAATAATATCTCTACTGCAGAGGCTTATTATCAGACAAATATGGATTTCCTGAAACCGGAGATCCGGAACTATTTCTTCAAACAGGAGCCGGCGATCAAAACCAAGATCGCAGATGTACCTCCTGCTAAGTACAATCCGGGTGCAACTGTGAAGAACAGTCTGGTGTCCAGCGGATGTATCATCAACGGAACTGTGGAGAATTCTGTTCTGTTCCGTGATGTATTTGTAGGAAATAACTGTGTGATCAAAAACTCTGTGATCCTTAATGACGTATATCTTGGAGATAATACGCATATTGAGAATTGCATTGTTGAGAGCCGGGATACCATCCGGGCAAATTCATATTACTGCGGCGAAGAAGGAGAAGTGAAGATCGTCGTAGAGAAAAACGAACGCTACGTATTATAAATGCGGAAGATCAGTTTTCCGCAGATACGGTTAGCGAAATGAAAGGGGCAAGTAGCAATGAATATTACAGATGTACGTGTGAGGAAGGTAGCAAAAGAAGGGAAAATGAAGGCCGTTGTGTCTGTCACAATAGATGATGAGTTTGTGGTACATGACATCAAGGTGATCGAAGGCGAGAAGGGGCTGTTCATCGCAATGCCAAGCCGTAAGGCAAGCGACGGTGAATATCGTGACATCGCACATCCGATCAATTCAGCAACAAGAGAGCAGATCCAGACGATCATCCTGGACAAGTATCAGGAAGTAATGGCTGAGGAAGCTGAGAATGAGGTTCTTATGGAGGCTGCGGAGTAAGAGAAGCAGCTTCAGGGGGGATTACATCAGAGAAGTATTCTCGTAGCTGATGATCTTTGGATTGAAACAGCATAGAATAAAAACTGCCGTTTTACAGATAAATCTGTGAGAGGGCAGTTTTTTTGTGCTCCGGAAAACAAAAAAAACGCTTTTCAGTTCATAAAAATTTAAATTATTACGTATTTGTTACAGAAATAAAATAAAATTATTGCTTTTTATGAAAAATGTGTTATACTAGAATCCATGAAAGGACGAAAGGTGTTTATATGAAGAATAGAAAAGTTTTCACATTACTGCTTACAGGTATGCTGACCCTTTCCATGGGAAGCACCGTATATGCATCAGGTACAGACGCTGCGATCGCAGAGGCACAGGCGGAGAAACAGGCCGCTGAGGAGGGTCTTGCGCAGGTACAGAGCAGCATCGGCACACTGGAGAGCAAGAAGCAGGAGCTGGAGAGCTATCTGGCTGATTTAAACGCACAGTATGAGGATCTTACCAACAGCATTTCTGAGCTTAGTATCCAGGCTGCTGAGAAGGAAGATGAATTAAATAAAGTAAAAAAAGAACTGAAAAAAGCAAAGAAAGCTTCTGCAGATCAGTATGAATCCATGAAGCTTCGAATCGCATATATGTATGAAAATGCCGGAACTTCCGCACTGGAGACACTGCTTTCTTCCGAAAGCCTTGCAGAATTCCTCAATCGCGCGGAGAATGCGATTCAGATTTCTACATACGACAGAGACATGCTGGATAAATATGTGAGTCTTCAGAAGAATATCCAGGAGAATGAGAAAAAGGTTGAGACGGAGTCCACAGAGATCGATGATCTGATGACGGAGCGTGCAGCCAAACAGCAGGAAGTGCAGTCCATGGCTTCCAGCACAAGCGATGATATTAACTCTTATGTAAACCAGATCAGCGCCAGCCAGGAAGAGGCTCAGCAGCTGATGGCAGATATCAGTAATGCAGACAGCAGTATTACCGCTCTGGTACAGCAGGCAGAGGCGGAGAAGGCTGCAGAAGAGAAAGCTAAGGCTGAAGCGGCAGCAGAGGCTGAGAGACAGGCAGCAGAAGCGGCAGCCCAGGAAGAAGCCGATCAGGATAACGAGGACAGCGAAGAGGCTGATTCTGACGATGATTACGGCTATGATCCGGAGGAGGATACAACCGAGTCTTCCAGCAGCTCTACAAGTACAGACATTGTTGTAGAGGAGGAAGAGGAAGCGGATGATGTACAGTCCGGAAGTTCCGAAGATGTTTCCGAGGACAGCTCCCAGGAGGTTTCCAATGATGAGACAGCTCCCGAGGAGACGGAAGATGCCTCTGCGGATACGTCCGATTCCGGTTCTTCCAGTCAGGGAACATATCTTGGAAACTTTACACTGACCGCATACTGCAACTGTGCACAGTGCTGCGGTACAGCCGGCAATCTTACCGCCAGCGGAACAGTTCCGACAGCAGGACGTACCGTTGCTATGGCAGGTGTTCCGTTTGGGACCAAGCTTCTGATCAACGGCACTGTTTATACGGTAGAGGATCTGGGAACTCCTTACGGACATGTGGATATCTATTGTGGAAGCCATTCTGAGGCATTAAGCTTCGGACTTCAGTCTGCAGATGTATATCAGGTGGGCTGATCCGGAAAAATCCAGAGGAGAATATTTAAGAGAAATACAGCGCTGCAGGATCGTATGCGGATCCTTGCAGCGCTGCTTTTGTATGCATGACGCAGATATGTGTTTCGTGAAGTGTAGTGTGTGGAAATTCACAAATTTCCTGCAATCCGGAGATTTTACAGATACGGCGTACCCGGGATCTCCGGATAGGTTCCCATACCGATGAGAAGCTCAAGGCCTGTCTGACGGCCTTCCAGTACAGCAGCTTTTACAGCACTGGCATCACCGGAGATGGCGATGATCACTTCATTGGAATGACTGGTACCGATATTCGGAGTCATATATTGTGTAATGGATACTGCTGCGGATTTCACGGCATTATCTGCCATCACAAGACCGATAGCAGCCGGAGAACCTGCCATGAAACCAAATGCTTCACCCAGAGGTGTGCCGAAGGCTTTATGGATAGCAGGACCTGCACTTGCGGAAAAAGCAAACTCCAGGTGGCCGGATTCGCTGATGTAGACCTCACCTGCATATTTGTTAGTCAGTTCTAGAGCCAGAGAAATGGCGTGACGCACGTCGGATACATCATTTCCGCCAAGGACGATATAGTTTCCATGACCGCCCCAGCCCTTGGTGTCTCTTGGAAGTTCAATGGAAAGGACTTCTGTATTTGTGGCTTTTACTGCATCGTCAATAGCTGTGATCTGGCCGGCAGCGCCTGTTCGGGAACTGAAAAGCCCCAGACAGTGGTATTGGGTACCTACGTTCATCTTTTTAAGCAGAGAATCATCAACTCCGGAGATCACGAGTCCGATTGTGTCAAGGACTGCGGTCCCTACAAATTCAGTCCGTGTGCAGTTGGTGCTGATGTTATGAATATCGTGTATATCCATGTGGAAAAATCCCCCTTTTTGCTGAAAACTCATTGGTTTCAGTATAGCATCAGAGAGGGGAATTTGAAAGTGAAAATTGACAATATCATTTGTAAATGGCAGGTTTACATAGTTGTAAACGGCATTGTAAAATGTAAACTTAAAAAATAAAATTAAGTTGACATTAAAATCCTGCTGTGTTAAATTGTTAACAGCGAAAGAGCGGATATCATTTATAAAGAATAGAAATGATCTTCCGACGGGAAAAGCAGAAAAGGAAAGAGAGGATACAGATTATTATGACAACAGTGGCAGCAGGCAGAAGCAAGACGTATGATCTTGTTTACAGTGCAGTTTTTGCAGTAGTGATGGCAGTTTGCTCATGGATTTCCATTCCGGCACAGGTACCGTTTACTCTGCAGACATTCGGAGTATTTATGGCAGTTGGTGTGCTTGGAGGAAAAAGAGGAACTCTGGCAGTTCTGGTTTACGTTCTTCTTGGAGCAGTAGGAGTTCCGGTTTTTGCAGGATTTTCCGGAGGCATTGGAGCTCTTCTCGGAAATGCAGGTGGATATATCATTGGATTTATCTTTTCCGCACTTGTTATGTGGGCAATTGAGCACGTTTTTGGCAGAAAGCCGGTTGTTCAGATCATTTCCATGATCGTTGGACTGATCGTATGCTATGCCTTTGGAACCGCATGGTTTATGTTTGCCTACACAAGAAGCACAGGTCCGGTAGGCCTTATGGCAGTTCTTGGCTGGTGTGTGTTCCCGTTTATCATTCCGGATCTTATCAAGATCGCACTGGCTTATGTTTTATCAGGAAAGGTACGTAAATATGCAAGATAAAAGCAGTGCTGCGGCATATGCTTCTGATGAGGGCACAGAGGAAATAGTCATTCCTCTGCGCCCTCATCATGGTATGTGCCTGGCGTATTTTAAGGGGGAAGGCTACAGTAACGGTTTTACTGCACATATGGCCGAAATGCTGAAGATTTTTCTGGAGGGAAAGAAAATAAGGCTTCATGTGGATACGGATGAGATCTGCTCTGCCTGTCCGAATAATCTGGGCGGACATTGTGAAGCCGGAGATAAAGTGGCAGAGTATGACAATGCCGTGCTGGAAAAATGTGGACTGAAGGCCGGACAGACATTGCACTTCAGTGAATTTACAAAAAAAGTCCAGGAAAAAATCCTTGCGATAGATAAACGTAAGGAAATCTGTGGAAACTGCCAGTGGAACAGTATCTGCGAAGAACAGAAGAGCCGCTGGGCATAAAAGAAAGCAAAAATATAGAAATATAAAAAAGTATATGATCTGAGAATGCCGGAGGAAATGGCAATGGCTGTTGCATTTCCTGAAATGATGTCTTGGAATATATACTTTTTTTGTTTGAAATATTAGATAATAATATAAATATTTTGAAAACAATTTTTAGTTGAGAAAAAAACAACAATAACCGCGAGGCTTTTTTGCCAGATATGTATAGACAAATAATTTAAGCATTGATAAAATGACGATATGTTAGTTTGGACAAACTAAAGCGTGCTTGACAGAGCACTTCTGCAGAAACTGACATATGTTGAATATTCTGCAGAAGAAATTTCAATTAACCAGAGCAGCTGTAAGGTCATGATCTGGTATAAAGTCGTGTAATATAAAAGACAAAGAGGAGGACAGGTATGCATAAGTGGAAGCTTTTTAAGAAGTCAGCTGCACTCGTTCTGAGTTCAGCGGTGATCGCGTCAGGAGTGCCGGTAACGGCAATGGCGTCTGAGGCGGAAGTTTTTAGTGACGTGTCAGAAGAAACACAAGGAGAGACAGCACAGGAAGAAGGAGAGAACGAGGATCAGGAGTCTGTTTCCCAGGAGCAGCCGGAAGTTGGTGAAGCTGATATTCAGTCGGAAGAGCCGGAAGAAAGTGATGCAGAAGCTATTCAGGAAGAAGTAGCAGAAATTTCAGCAGAAGAGATTCAACAGGAAGAGGAACCGCAGATCCAGGAGGATACAGAAGAGGCATTCGGTGATGGAGAAGCATTTATGGCAGAAGCAGGCGAGGTTCTTCAGGATGCTTCTGAGATCACTGTTGCAGGAGTGAAATATCTCTGGTCCATGCAGCCGGCAGAGGGATATACACAGATAGGAACAACAGGCGTTTATGTAAAAGTGGCAGATGGACAGACCGCTCTGAACGGAAAACTGTACGGAACGACAACTTTAAGTTATTCGGAATTTTATGCCGGGGATACCACTCAGGAGAGCTATGACGCTATCACTTCGGCAACAACGAGTAAAAATCAGATTTTTGTTAATGAGGACAGCACAGAGGTGACCTCTTCCGGATATCAGATCCAAGGTGTGAAGAATGTAAGTGTTGCAGTGGACGCGGAAACCTATGTAGATGCACAGGCGCTGAAAGCTGCTTCCAAGCTTCCGAGAGAGGGTGTCTATACAGAGGCAGCAGATATTACGCTGAATGAAGCACCGTCACAGGAAACAGGACAGTATAAAACTCTGAATACAGACGGAACATACAGTGCAACAAAATTCGATGTAAAAGCAACGGTCACAGATGCATCCGCCCAGATCCAGGCACCGTCGATCTGGGGTGATTACATGCTGGTGGTAAAAGAAGCCGGCACAAAATATCTCCGCAATTCCAGACAGGGTGATTTTGCTGTAGGCGGAAATACACTGGGAGTGATCCTTGAAACTGCCAGTGGTAAGAAGGTAGGACTTCGTCATACCTATGAAATCTGGGTACAGCCCTACGAACTTGCGTTTTCAGCAGGATCCGGGCTTATCGGGGAAAAAATTTCAAAGGTGACTTATATTACTCCGGACGGCTCCTATGTATATGAGTTCGGAGACAAAGCTCCTCTTGTAAAAAAACAGCCTGAAGCAGGAATGAAGGTACAGGCAGCTTTTGTAAAAGAAAATACAACCCAGGTTAAAGTTGATGATCTTGACAAATATGAAAACCCTAAGGTTTCCGTATACTACACAACAGGAAGTGGCCATGGTAAAAAGACAACGTATGTTGTAGATCATGCAGTGGCAGAGAATGGGGTGGTAACCTTTGACAGCAGTGTAGCCAGGGCCGGGGATGAGATCTACACGGTTATGATCTCAAGCGACAATTATGTGGATATGACAAAAAATATCACACTGACAGGCCAGCCGATCACGGTTTCCAATGTTTCCTATTACTGGGTAAAGGGAGCGGTGGATGGATATACACAGATTCCGGGAACAGATATTTATTATAAGGTGGCAAATGGACATCAGGCACTGACAGGAACACTTTACGGTACGGCATCTCTGTCATACGAGGAATTTTATGCGGGAGATGCAACGAGCCGCAAGTATGATTCCGTTACATCTGCCACAACCAGAAAAAGTACTGTTTTCGGAAATGCAGATGTTCAGAATCTGACAGAAAATGGCTATGAGATCGCAGGAGTAAAAAAGGTTAATGTAGCTACAGATGCAAAAACGTATGTAGAGGCGCAGATCCTTTCAGAAGCGGGAGAACTTCCGGAAAGCGGAGTATATACAGAAGCAGCAGGGATCACCCTGGGACGTACTCCGACGGTAGAGCCTGGGCAGTATAAAACACTGAATACAGATGGAACATACAGTGCTACAAAATTTAATGTAAAAGCAACTGTGACAGATGCGGAGGCAACACTCAAAACATCTTCTCGCTGGGGAGATTATGAGATTGATGTAAAAGAAACCAGCACAAAATATCTCCGCAATACAAAGAGTGATTCCGATTTTGCAGTTAACTCCGGGATTCAGGGAATGATCCTGGAAACAACAGACGGCGGAAAATATGGCATGCGTCATATGAACGAGATGTGGCTGAAGGTGTATAAGGTTGCCTTTGCAAAAGATACAGGTCTTGAGGGAAAAACCGTAAACAAGATCACGTACATTATGGCAGACGGCGCGTATGTATATGAATTTGTAGATGGTATTTATGTTAAACCGCAGGCAACAGAAGAGATGGCTGTTTCTCCGGAATTTACGGACAGCACCCATGTTAAGCTTGCAAATCTTGATAAATACAAAAATCCGAAGGTATCTGTTTTCTATACAACAGGTGTCGGACATGCTTCAGAGACAACATATCTTGTACAGGATGCAGTAACTACAGATGGAGTGGTTGCTCTGGATTCCACTGTAGCGAGACCGGAAAATGAAACCTATACAGTAAGAGTTTCCAGTGATGGTCATGCAGATGTTTCTGTTCAGCTGGTGTATGGAACGATTGCTTTTAAAGAAAATTCAGGAGTTCTTTATATCGGAAGCTCCAGACAGCTTGAAGCAACAGGCGAGAATTGCAAGGATGTAACATACGCTTCCGATAATGAAACGGTTGCATCTGTGGACGAGAACGGAAAAGTAACTGCGAAAGCAGCAGGAACAGCCGTGATCACAGCAACATCTGCAGCAGGAAAAACTGCACAGTACAAGCTTACTGTAAAAACGCCATCTGTAAAACTGAATGCATCAGCGAAGACGCTTTATGTAAAAGGATCTCCAGCTACAGTGACGCTGAAAGCAACGACCGCAGGTGTTACCGGAAAAGTAACCTATACAAGCAGTAAACCATCTGTTGTAGCTGTAGCCGCAAATGGAAAGGTAACTGCAAAGGCGGCAGGTACAGCTGTGATCACAGCGAAATGCGGAAATTATAAAGCAACCTGCAAGATCACAGTTAAGAAGCCGTCTGTAAAAGCTTCGGCTTCAGCGAAGACTGTATTTGTGGGTGGAACAAGCCAGATCAAAGTGAAAAAAACAGGCGTTAGCGGAAAAGTTACTTATACAAGCAGTAATAAATCCGTTGCAGTGGTAAGCGCAGGCGGAAAAGTAACAGCAAAAAAAGCAGGAACAGCTACAATTACAGTAAAATGCGGAAGCTACAAAGCAACCTGCAGGATCACAGTAAAAAAAGGTAGCCTGAAGATCACATCCAAAACAGTTGTAAGTGTAAAAGCAAAGAAAACAACAGCCATCAAGGCAGCTGCTACTTCAAAGGCAAAGATCACCTACAGAAGCAGCAATACAAAAGTTGCTACTGTAAGCAGCAAAGGTGTTGTTAAAGGTGTGAAAAAAGGAAAAGCTGTTATCTATGTAAGCAGCAACGGAATCACAAAAAAGGTAACAGTTACAGTGAAATAAGCATATATTTCACCTGAATATATTTGATATGT
This sequence comes from Blautia massiliensis (ex Durand et al. 2017), assembly GCF_001487165.1. Taxonomy (GTDB): domain Bacteria; phylum Bacillota; class Clostridia; order Lachnospirales; family Lachnospiraceae; genus Blautia_A; species Blautia_A fusiformis. Next base: position 2,004,568 of record NZ_LN913006.1, on the reverse strand, counting down.
TATAAAGAACCTTTCCCAAAACTGCTTCGGGTCTGCGAAAATGCATGCCCGAAGCAGGAAAAAAGAAAAAATTCGATTTTTTTGAAAAATTTTAATTTTTTCTATTGACAAAGTACAGAAACTCTAATATAATAGCTCTTGCAGTTGAGCAACACACAAACAACTGAAACAGAATAACGAAGCGTGGCTCAGTTTGGTAGAGCGCTGCGTTCGGGACGCAGAGGTCGCAGGTTCAAATCCTGTCGCTTCGACTAACAGCTTGAGAATCCCTTGGTTGAGGGGTTCTTTTTTATGTTTGTACATCCTGGAGCTTTTTTCAGTTGATGGAATGATTTCTCTCGATCTTCATATATATTAACGAAACCGAAATACCGGAGGGACGTGCGTTGGCTGGATATCAGCGTTTTGTTGCGTATGTGTACGAGTATCGGAAAGGAAAAAAAGATGGCAGCAGTGGTTATGTGAGGGTGGAGGCCAGAGATAGGAAATGCCGTGTGGAGGTTCATCTGCGCTGCGTTGGACTGGAGCCTGGAAGTCGGTGCAGAGTGTATGGGTTTGTGCGGCAGGAAGGGCTGATGGATGGTATTTTGATCGGAAGCTGTGTTACCGGGCGGGAACGGATCGAGTGCGCACTGGAGACGGATACAGGGGATATTGGAGGCATGGGAAAAAGTCTTCAGGAGCTTGGAGGACTGCTTCTGATCTCCGATGCCGGCGGATTCTGGGGAACGGAATGGGATGATCAGCCGATCCGGCCGGAGAATTTCCGCGAGTGGAAGAAAAAAGAAACGGAATCTCGGAAGGAAACGGAGAAAATAGGAACGGAATATCAGAAGGCGGCGGAGAAAAAAGGCAGAGAGCGGGAAGAAAAGGAAGAAGAAAATCAAAAAGATGGAACCTTGCCAGAAGTGCAGGAAAATCAGAAGGAGTCAGACAGGATCATGACGGTGGAGGAGATTCAGGAGGATGTATTAAAGACATCGGAAACCGGAAATTCATATCAGGCTCCCGGTCCGCATCCGCCGGAGCCACCGCGACCAGGCCAGCCATCACCGCATCCGCCGGAGCCACCGCGACCAGGCCAGCCATCACCGCATCCGCCGGAACCACCACGACCAGGCCAGCCGTCACCGCATCCGCCGGAACTACCACGGCCAGGCCAGCCGTCACCGCATCCGCCGAAACCATCGCGACCGGAGCCATCTCGTCCACTTCCGGGAATACCCTGTGATGATCCCTTTAACGACGGCTATTTCACAGACTGCCGCAAGATCAGACCATCGGACTGCAGTGCCTTATGCAGACAAAACGGCTGCTTCTGCAGCAACCGTTTTGTCATGTACGGATATCAGAATTTCGGCCATCTTCTGCTGTGCAGAAATCACCGGGGACAGTACATACTGGGAGTGCCCGGCGGATACAGCCAGCAGGAACGGTTTATGGCCAATATGTTTGGCTTTCCCTACTTTAAGGAATGTCCGGATATTCATATCCCAGGCGGAAAGGGAGGATACTGGTACTGTTTTATCAACATCTGATCAGAAAAATTTCGGCATCCATATAAGCAAACAGTTTTGCAAATCTGCAGATCACAGCTCCATACCACGAATTTCTACTACCGGGATCGTCTGAGACAGGATATCCCGGTAGTTTTTCATTTCTTCCTCGGAGCAGGCAGAGAATCCCGGTATCAGAACTCCGTCGGAATCCCGGTAAGCCTGGAGATAATAAGCTTTTGCACCGCTTAACCACCGGCTGATCTCCTGAAAATCTTTTTCGGAATGAAGTTCCCTCACAACTGTTGTACGAAATTCATAATCAAGGTGTCCGTCCAGCAGCCATCCGGCAGTTTCCCGGATCCCATCCAGATCAGCATGTACACCGGTAAGCACAGGATAGTTGGAAGGACAGGCCTTGATATCCATGGCAACCTTGTTGATCAGGTTAGCTGCTGCGAGATTTTTTACCACGGAGGGGCGGGAACCGTTGGTATCGAGCTTCACATCATAGCCCAGCTCCCTGATCCTGCTGAGAAATTCCGGCAGCTCCGTTGCAAGTGTAGGTTCACCGCCGGAAATACAGACGCCATCGAGAATCCCCTTTCTTTTTTTTAGAAAAGCCAGGATTTCCTCCTGGGAATATTCAGGCTGGGTGTCAGGCTCCACGACAAGAGCTCCATTCTGGCAGAATGGGCAGCAGAAGTTGCAGCCGCCTAAGAATATGGTACAGGCTACCCTTCCCGGATAATCCAGCAGGGTTGTTTTGTTAAATCCACATATTTTCATAGGAAAATCCCCTTGTTTCTCTTATTTATGATACTACAAGCATACTCTCCCCCGAAAAAAGCTGCAAGCCTTTTTAACCGAATCAAGTAAGTTTCCTGCGGAGCTGCGAAAAGCAGTAAGCAGAGATGGGGACTTGCTCATGGAAGAAAAAAACATATAATTTATGGACTACACCTCCTGGGGCTGCATTGACCTTGTCAGTGCATCTACAGCAGAGCTGAAAAAACGCTACGGCTACATCTACGTGGACCGCAACGACGATGGAACAGGTACACTGAACCGTTATAAGAAAAAATCCTTCGATTGGTATAAAGATGTGATCGCTACCAATGGTGAGTCCCTTCACAAATAATCTGGCTGCTTGACTTTCCGGAAAAAAGCAGATATAATGCATTCATTGACGCAGACAATGGAGTTCGCGAGAGCTTCCGTTGTCTGCGTTTTTCTGTTATACAATAAGAAAACGCTGCAGAAATTAGTGTGGAAATTTCTGTGGCGTTTTTGGCTGTGTGCGAATATCTGTTTTGCAGCAGATTGACATGGAATATTTGAAAAGTTATAATCGAACGGACAGAAGGCTGAGAGCAGTCTTAGTATGAACAGATAGAATCCCGGAGCTTTTTCCGGAATGTGAAGTTACAGGAGGAGTAAAAACGTGACAGATCAGGAACGTTTTATGAAAGAGGCGATCCGCCAGGCAAAAAAGGCCCGTGCATTGGAGGAAGTGCCGATCGGCTGCGTGATCGTGCATGAGGGAAAGATCATAGCCAGAGGCTACAATCGCCGCAATACAGATAAAAATACCTTATCTCATGCAGAGCTTAATGCTATCCGAAAGGCCAGTAAAAAGCTGGGAGACTGGCGTCTGGAGGGATGCACCATGTATGTAACGCTGGAGCCTTGTCAGATGTGTTCCGGTGCACTGGTACAGTCCAGGATCGATGAGGTGGTGATCGGCTGTATGAACCCGAAAGCAGGCTGTGCCGGATCTGTGATGAATCTTCTTCAGATCGAAGGCTTTAATCATCAGGTAAAGATCACAGAAGGGGTATTGGAAGAGGAATGCTCCGAAATGCTTTCCACATTTTTCAGGGAACTGCGGGAGAAAAAGAAGCAGGCAAAAATCCTGAAGAAGCAGGAAGCAGAGCGCCTTGCCGGGCAGACACAGTCAGAGAGAGCGGAACAGAAAGAAAAGTCCCGGGAGATTTACTCTTGACAGAATCCTGTGAAAATATCAAAATAAAATCATAAATGGATTTCACTATTACAGACAGAAAATCCATTCAGACCAAGCGAAAGTCATTGATACAGGAACGACAGAAAATGGAGGAACAAAAAATGGAACTTGAAGCTTTAAGAAAAGACATGGTAGCAGCAATGAAGGCCAAAGATAAGGTAACAAAGGAAGCAGTTTCCGCACTGATCGCAGCAGTAAAAAAAGCTGCCATTGATGAGGGATGCCGTGATGACATCAAAGGAGAGCTTGTAGACAAAGTTATCCTGAAAGAGCTGAAAACAGCAAAAGAGCAGATCGACACCTGCCCTGCAGAACGTACAGATCTGAAAGAGGAGTATCAGGCAAGATATGATATCATTGCGAAATATGCTCCGAAGCAGATGGATGAAGCAGAGATCAAGGCTTATATCGAGGAGAAATTTGCAGATGTTCTGGCAACAGGAAATAAAGGCCAGATCATGAAGGCAGTTATGGGAGATCTGAAGGGAAAGGCAGACGGCAAGCTGATCAATCAGGTAGTTGCCGGATATTGTAAATAAAATAATAGTACAAAAAATCCCGCCGGATCAGTCATAAATGACGGACCCGGCGGGAATGCTGTTTATATAGAGATCATATATTATAACCTTTTTTACGCGCGCCGCACCTCGGAATGGTCTCACAGACGTTACCTTTACAGTTAACTCAGCCCAGGCACCCTCACGGCACACAAGAGCTTCTGCTTAGTGCTGCTGCATTCCTGCCCTGACACGGTTCACAGATTCCTGTTGCGTAAGACCCAGACGTCAACGCCACTTATAAAGGGCTGCTCTGCAAGATACAAGCCTCAGATTGGCATCACCCCTGCTGTAGCGGATTGCAGGTACAGGGCACCGCTATCTCCCCGGCTGCGCGGAATTTAATTATAGACTCTGAAACCAGATTTGTCAAGGTACAGACCGAAATAAATCAGTTCATATTAAGTGTACAGTACTGTACCGCCCCGTTTTTGGTGTTGCGAAGGGTGAAGCTGATATAGGCGGACTGCTTCGCGGAAAGGTTTCCGATACGGAGCGTGGAAGAAGAAGCCCCGCTGTTAGGAGCGTTGTAATTGGTACTATACTGTGTATGGGTCCGGTTGTTGTTGAAAGAAACGCCTGTGATCTTCCAGCCATTTGCAGCGGTGCATTTCATGACAGCATTCTTCTGTGCCTTGTTGGCGTAACGAAAGGCGTTATGACCGGAGCTTTTGAATTTTCCGGCAAGGTTGCCTTTTACACCTGTGATGGAGACGGATTTCAACGGGTTGACATAACGAAGCACCTTGATGGTGGAAGTATAGGTTTTGTTTCCGACCTTGAAGGAAATCTTTCCGGTTCCGGGCTTTTTAACGGCAAAACCGATATTGTAGAAATGATCGGAGTGAGTGTACGGTTTTGCACCCTTGCGGAAAGCCTCCGTGGTACTTTTGAAGCTACTGGAACCGAAGGAATCCAGTGCGATCACAGATCCTCCACTGACTACTTTAACATTGGATTTGAGAATGTTCTGTTTAGCAGGAATATTGCTGATCGAGATCTCATCGTATCCCAGGTCCTTTCCGGATGTGGGCATATAAACGATCCGGGTTTTGGAATAATTGATCGCTGCACTGGCGGCGAGAGGAGTCATGGCGCATACCATGGCTGCGGCTAATAAAGCGCAGGATAGTTTTTTGAGGATTTTTTTCATAGGACGCTCCTTTCTTGACGAAAATTTTCTGTAAACATACGAAAGTTACTGATAATTTTATTTTACGATGAGATACAGGTAAAGTCAATCAATACACTCGCTGTTTTCGTGCTTTTTTGGCTATTGTACACTGCCTGAAAATGCTTTATAATATTATATTGTGTAAAACTCTGTGAAAAGAGAGGATACAGTAGTTGTTCTGCAGAAATACGTCAGGTGGAATATCTGTCTTATATGCAGACAGCAACAAATAAAATGTGCACATAAGAGGGCATAGAATGGAGGACGCTATGATTAAAAGAATCGGTCTGCTGACAAGCGGTGGTGACTGTCAGGCACTGAACGCAACCATGAGAGGCGTTGTAAAGGGTCTGAGCAACAGCGTTGAGAACCTTGAGGTTTATGGATTTGATGACGGATATAAGGGACTGATCTACGGGAAATACCGTATGCTTACAGCCAGGGACTTTTCCGGAATCCTGACTCAGGGCGGAACTATTCTCGGAACATCCAGACAGCCATTCAAACTGATGCGGGTTCCGGATGAGAAGGGACTGGATAAGGTTGAGGCCATGAAACAGACTTACTATAAGCTCTGTCTTGACTGTCTTGTGATCCTCGGCGGAAACGGAACGCAGAAAACCGCCAATCTTCTCCGCGAGGAAGGCCTGAATATCATCCATCTTCCGAAGACCATTGATAATGATATCTGGGGTACAGATATGACCTTTGGCTTCCAGAGCGCTCTGGAGATCGCAACAAATGCCATTGACTGCATCCATACAACAGCTGCATCTCATGGACGTGTATTTATTGTTGAGATCATGGGACATAAGGTCGGAAGCCTTACACTGAATGCCGGTGTTGCAGGCGGAGCAGATGTGATCCTGATCCCGGAGATCCCATACGATATCAATAAGGTTGTAGAAGCCATCCAGAAGCGTAACAAGGCAGGCAAGCGTTTTACCATTCTTGCAGTAGCTGAGGGAGCTATCTCAAAAGAAGATGCAGAGCTTCCGAAGAAAAAATACAAAGAAAAGCTTGCGGAAAGAGCGAAGAAATATCCGTCTGTATCCTATGAGATCGCAGACCAGATCCAGCAGGTGACCGGAAGTGAGGTACGTATCACAGTTCCGGGACATATGCAGCGAGGCGGAGAGCCATGTGCATATGACCGCGTTCTTTCCACAAGGATCGGTGCCGGTGCAGCGCAGGCGATCATGGATGAGGAATACGGTGTTATGATCGGTGTCATCAACGGCAAGATCAAGAGGGTTCCTCTTGCTGAATGCGCAGGCAAGTTGAAGATGGTATCTCCAAAGGATCAGCTTGTAAAAGCAGCCAAACAGATCGGAATCAGTTTTGGCGATTAATGAATTATGAGTCATCTGGCCGCCGCGGGAGTCTTTCCGCGGCGACTGTGGCGAAGAGAAGGAGAGTTTTATGAGTTATACTGCTCTTTACCGTAAATTTCGTCCCGACAATTTTGACGATGTAAAAGGACAGGATCATATTGTGACAACACTGACAAACCAGATCAAGGCGAACCGTATCGGACACGCATACCTGTTCTGCGGAACGCGTGGTACCGGAAAAACTACGGTTGCAAAGATCCTGGCGAAGGCAGTAAACTGTGAACATCCTGTAAATGGCAGCCCCTGCAATGAATGTGCCATGTGCAAGGCCATTCAGGCGGGAACTGCCATGAATGTGATCGAAATCGATGCAGCCTCTAACAACGGTGTTGATAACATCCGTGAGATCCGTGAGGAAGTGGCTTATCGTCCAACAGAGGGTAAATACAAGGTTTATATCATCGATGAGGTGCATATGCTCTCAACAGGTGCATTTAATGCTCTTCTGAAAACATTGGAGGAGCCGCCTTCTTATGTTATTTTTATCCTGGCGACTACAGAGGCCCACAAGATACCGATCACAATACTGTCCAGATGTCAGCGCTATGACTTTCACCGGATATCCATTGATACCATTGCTGCCAGACTTTCCGAGCTTCTGACAGCAGAAGGGGTGGAAGCAGAGGAGAAGGCTGTACGCTATGTGGCAAAAAAAGGCGACGGGTCCATGCGAGATGCCCTGAGTCTTCTGGATCAGTGTATTTCCTTTTATCTGGGACAGGTGCTTACTTATGATAAAGTCCTGGATGTTCTGGGAGCTGTGGATACAGAGGTATTCAGCAGACTTCTCCGAAAGGTTCTTTCCGGCGATGTGATAGGTTCCATCCATGTGTTGGAGGACCTGATCACAGGCGGCCGGGAGCTGGGACAGTTTGTATCAGATTTTACCTGGTATATGCGAAATCTTCTGCTTGTGAAGACTTCCGAAAATCCGGAGGAAGCCATTGATGTTTCTTCTGAGAATCTGAAGCTTCTGAAGGAAGAGAGCGGGATGACAGATGTGGAGACGCTGATGCGTTACATTCGTATTTTTTCCGATCTGTCCAATCAGATCCGTTTTGCAAGCCAGAAGCGTGTATTGGTGGAAATCGCACTGATTAAGCTGTGCAGACCGGCCATGGAGACAAATCTAGACTCTGTTCTTGACAGGCTTCGTGTCCTGGAAAAGCAGATGGAGGAACGGCCTGTGCAGCAGGTGATCGTTCGGGAGAGCGAGGCCGGTGGAACCGGGGAACCGGGGGCGGCAGTGACCGGTACAGCAACGGTACAGCAGCAGAAACCACAGAAGGCAGCTCCTGAGGATCTTCAGAAGATCGTGGCAGGCTGGCGTGCCATCGTGGGTCAGACTACCGGACTTTTCAAGCAGTCCCTGCAGCGTGCAGTCCCCAAGTATAACGGAGAAACAGGAGATCCCATCCTTTATGTGGAATTCCAGGATTTTCTGGGGATGAATTATGTAGACAATCCGGAGGCGAAGAAAGAGCTTCAGGACATTATTGCTGCCCGGACAGGCAAGAGCGTGGAGATACATATGCTGGTAGCCAACAAACATCAGCACACCAATCTCGCGCAGATCACAGTAGACGATGCACTTCGGGAGAATATCCACATGGATATCGTAGTGGAAGAAGACCCGGATGAGGAGTCATAAATCCGTAAACAAAAAACAGGAGGAAAGTATTATGGCAAAAAGAGGTGGATTTCCTGGCATGGGTATGCCGGGAAACATGAATAATCTTATGAAACAGGCGCAGAAAATGCAGCGTCAGATGGAAGAAAACCAGAAAGCTCTTGAGGAAAAAGAGTTTACAGCAACAGTAGGCGGCGGAGCTGTTTCCGTTACAGTTTCCGGTAAACGTGAAATAACAAAGGTCACACTTTCCGAGGAAGCGGTAGATCCGGATGATATCGAGATGCTTGAGGACATGATCGCGGCAGCAACAAATGAGGCGCTCCGTCAGGTTGAGTCCGAGTCAGCAGCAGTGATGTCCAAACTCACAGGCGGCCTTGGCGGTCTTGGCGGAGGTCTTCCTTTCTGATGGAATATTACAGCAGCCATATCAATAAACTTATTGAGCAGCTTTCCCATCTTCCGGGGATCGGAGCCAAATCTGCCCAGCGTCTTGCATTTCATATCATGAATATGCCGAAGGACCAGGTGGAGCAGCTGACCGCCTCCATTACCGATGCAAGGCAGAATGTTCAGTACTGTAAGTGCTGTTACACGCTGACAGATCAGGAGCTTTGTCCGATCTGCGCCAATCCCAAAAGGGATCACAGCACGATCATGGTGGTTGAGAATACCAGGGATCTGGCAGCATATGAGAAAACAGGTAAATTTGACGGTGTATATCATGTACTTCATGGTGCGATCTCCCCGATGCTTGGGATCGGGCCGGATGATATCAAACTGAAGGAACTGATGAAGCGCCTTCAGGGGGATGTAAAGGAAGTTATTGTGGCAACCAATTCCAGTCTTGAAGGCGAAACGACAGCTATGTACATCAGTAAGCTGATCAAACCGACCGGGATCAAAGTAAGCCGTATCGCCAGCGGAGTTCCGGTGGGCGGTGATCTGGAGTATATTGATGAGGTGACACTTCTCCGGGCATTGGAAGGAAGAGTGGAGCTTTAATCGGATCAGGTAAAAAATTCCCTGAGGGATTGCAAAAAGTGATAAGCAGCCAGGAAATTTCCCCAGGTTATAAAGGAGGTGAGACTGGTGGCAAAAAAGAAAGCAACCTCATCGGATGTGGCAGCACGCGCAGGAGTTTCCCAGGCAACGGTATCCATGGTGCTGAACCGGAAATATAATGTTTCTTTTTCGAGAGAAACTGTGGAGCGGGTGGAGCAGGCGGCCAGAGAGCTTGGCTATGAGCTTCCCGGACGTCGGAAACACAAAGCTGACAGAAAAGAAAAGCTGATCGTTGTTTTCTGCCCCACACTCACCAGTCCCTATTATGTACTGCTGCTTCAGGGGATCGAGGCTGTGGCCAATGAGCAGGGATATGGGGTATTTATCTGCAACACCCAGCGCGATGCGGGGTTGGAAGAAAAATATCTCCGTATGATGCAGACCATGCGGCCGGCAGGGATCATCTATACCTGCAATCCTCATCCGGATTTCCAGCATCAGGTAGAAAAGATCGCAAAAGAAACACCGCTCGTCATCATCAGCAACAAGGAAAAAACAACCACGGTAGATGCTATCAATCAGGACAACACAGTGGTAGGAAGGCTGATGGCCAGACATCTTCTTGATCTGGGGCACACGGATGTGGCATTTATCACGCCGCCTCTTACCAGACGGCAGTGGCAGCGCTCCAAGCGTGTGGAGGGCTTTGTCCGCGAGTTTGAAAAAGAGGGAAAAAAAGATCATGTGCTCATCAAGGCGGCAGATGAATCCAATGACAGAAAGATCCCGCGGATGGATTCCGAGTATGCCATGGGCTACGAGCTGACCATGGAGCTTCTCCAGGAAGGACAGAAATTTACGGCTATCGCAGGACAGAATGACATGATGGCTATAGGCGCCATTGATGCGTTGCATGAAATGAGGATACACGTTCCGAAGGATGTTTCTGTCATAGGGTGCGACAATATTTTTTATTCCGGCATCCGCAGGATCTCCCTGACAACCATTGATCATTTTGTTGCGCTGAAGGGAAGGGATGCCTGTGACATCATCATCCGTAAGATCGACATGAATGATAAATTTTACCTGGATGAAAGACCTGCCAGCCTGTATAATATCGAATATACCCCGAAGCTGATCACGCGCCGCACGACGGGGTATGCAAGACTGGACAGAAACCAGTCTGATGAACAGAAAAATAAATAATAGCGCAAAAATTATTAATAATAATATATAGAGAGAGTTTCCATGACACATTTGAATAGAAACCTTGTTAGCTACGATAATTACGGCGATATTCGAATTGAGGAAAATGGAAAGAAGCTGTTTTGGGTGAAAAAATTGACAGGCATTATTAATAAAATGTTATTTTATTAATAAAAGATTTATTAATAAAAAGCAGGTGCCTTGACCCCCGCAATGAGTTTGTTATAATGGAATCATCAAGAAAAAGAACGAACGTAAACAGGAGGAAAAAACAATGAAATTTTTTATCGACACAGCTAAAGTAGAGGATATCAGAGAAGCAAATGACATGGGAGTTATCTGTGGAGTTACAACAAACCCGTCTCTGATCGCCAAAGAAGGAAGAGACTTCAACGAGGTGATCAAAGAGATCACAACGATCGTTGACGGACCGATCAGCGGTGAGGTTAAAGCTACCACAACAGATGCTGAGGGAATGATCCGTGAGGGACGTGAGATCGCAGCGATCCATCCGAACATGGTTGTTAAGATTCCTATGACAACAGAGGGACTGAAGGCAGTTAAGGTTCTTTCCTCTGAGGGGATCAAGACAAACGTTACTCTGATCTTTTCTGCTAACCAGGCACTTCTTGCAGCAAGAGCAGGTGCTACATATGTATCTCCGTTCCTTGGAAGACTGGATGACATCTCCACAGATGGCGTTGAGCTGATCCAGCAGATCGCTGAGATGTTTGCAGTTGCAGATATCCCAACAGAGATCATCGCAGCAAGCGTTCGTCATCCAATGCATGTAACTGCATGTGCACTTGCAGGCGCAGATATCGCTACGGTACCGTTCAAGGTAATTGAGCAGATGACACATCATCCGCTGACAGATGCAGGTATCGCTAAATTCCAGGCTGATTACAAGGCAGTATTCGGTGAGTGATCGAAACCTCTTTTATATACAAATTCCCTGTGAACAGCAGGGCACTAAAAAGGAGACATTTATAACATGGATAAGTTAGAACTTCAGAAAGTTGCCAACGAAGTCCGCAAGGATATCGTAACAGCAGTCCATGCAGCAAAGGCCGGCCATCCGGGCGGATCCCTTTCTGCAGCAGACGTGTTCACCTATTTATATTTTGAAGAGATGAACATCGATCCGAAGGATCCTAAGAAGGCAGACCGTGACCGTTTTGTCCTTTCCAAAGGACATACAGCACCGGGACTCTATTCTGTACTTGCAGAGAGAGGATATTTTCCAAAAGAGGATCTGAAAACACTTCGTCATCTGGGCTCCTATCTTCAGGGACATCCGGATATGAAGCATATTCCGGGCGTTGATATGTCCAGTGGTTCTCTTGGTCAGGGAATCTCTGCAGCAGCAGGTATGGCTCTTTCTGCCAAACTCAGTAATGATGACTATCGAGTATATACATTGCTGGGTGATGGTGAGATCGAGGAAGGCCAGGTGTGGGAGGCAGCTATGTTCGCAGGCTTCCGTAAACTGGACAACCTGGTTGTGATCGTAGATAACAATGGACTTCAGATCGATGGTGACATTGCAGATGTATGCTCCCCGTATCCGATCGACAAGAAATTTGAAGCTTTCAATTTCCATGTGATCAATGTTGCGGACGGCAACGATATGGATCAGCTGAAGGCTGCTTTTGATGAGGCAAGAGCTACAAAGGGTATGCCGACAGCTATCATCATGAAAACAGTAAAAGGTAAAGGCGTTTCCTACATGGAGAACGCAGTAGGCTGGCACGGAAAAGCTCCGAATGACGAGCAGTATGCACAGGCAATGGAAGATCTGGAGAAGGTAGGTGAAGCATTATGTCAGAAGTAAAGAAAATCGCAACGAGAGCAAGCTACGGCAGTGCCCTCATAGAATTAGGAAAAAAACACGAGGATCTTATCGTTCTTGACGCTGACCTTGCTGCAGCTACACAGACAGGTATGTTTAAAAAAGAATTCCCGGAGCGTCACATTGACTGCGGTATCGCAGAGTGCAACATGATGGGTATTGCAGCAGGAATCGCTTCCACAGGTAAGGTTCCCTTTGCAAGTACTTTTGCAATGTTTGCAGCAGGACGTGCTTATGAGCAGGTTCGTAACTCCATCGGATATCCGAAGCTGAATGTAAAGATCGGAGCAACTCACGGCGGTATTTCTGTAGGTGAAGATGGCGCCACACATCAGTGCCTGGAGGATTTTGCCCTGATGAGAGTGATTCCGGGCATGGTCGTTGCAAGTCCTTCTGATGATATCGAAGCAAAAGCTATGGTTGCTGCTGCTTACGAGCATCAGGGACCGGTATACATGAGATTCGGACGTCTTGCTGTTCCGGTTATCAATGACAGACCGGATTATAAATTTGAGCTTGGTAAGGGCATCGTTCTCCGCGAGGGAAAAGATCTTACCATCATCGCAAACGGACTTTGCGTTGCACCGGCTCTTGAAGCAGCTGAGAAGCTTGCAGCAGACGGAATCGATGCAAAAGTGATCAATATCCATACCATCAAGCCTCTGGATGAGGACCTTGTTGTTGCAGCTGCCAAAGAAACCGGCAAGGTTGTAACTGTTGAGGAGCATTCCATCATCGGCGGTCTTGGCGGAGCTGTATGCGAGTGCCTGGCTGAGAAGGCACCGGTACCGGTTAAACGTATCGGAATCCATGATGTATTCGGTGAGTCCGGTCCGGCATTAGAGCTTCTTCATAAATACGGTCTCGATGCAGAGGGTATCTATAAGCAGATCAAGGAGTTCGCATAATCAAGATCAACAGGGGATAAGTCTGTTTCTGCAGGAAGTATCTTAAGAATCCCGCAGGCGATCACATCTGCAAGTGTTACCACGGTGGAGAGCCGGGTAGTCTGCAGGGTAAGCTGCTCCATGATTCCGGCAGTATTTACAATGCCGGTGATATGGATGTCCCCTACAGGTGGAAGATCTTTCTGAACACCAGCACCTGGGTAAAGTGCACCATTTCCAATGGTCACATAGCCCAGGTGTTTTTTTTGTCCAAGAGAAGCGTCTATGGCGATTACAAGGGCGTGTGGATGAAGCCTTGTGATAAGCGATGAAGTTTTTTCCAGGTTCAGGGCATGGACCGGGCAGGAAAGAGTGCCGTAGACAAAAATATGTCCGGTTTCATGAGGATGAAGAAGATGTCCGATATATGGGCCTAAACAATCTCCGGTAACACGATCACTGCCAATGCATAAAAACACGATCTCAGTCCATTTTTTGGGACAGTGAAGAATGCATTTTTTCAGAAGATAGGCAATCTCGCCGGATGAACCGTTTTTTCTGGCATCAATGTAAAAAGCCATGAGAAACCTCGATTCTTTTTTCACTCTATCATATCCTGAAAAAAGGAAAAATATGCATGGTGCGGAATCTGTCGCTAAATTCTGTGGACAGACTCTTACATTCTGCTAAAATCCGCATTTTTACTGTGCTATGCTTGGACAGAAGGAGTGATATGAGATGATAGAAGTCATTTATAAGGAGGACACAACAGAACAGGAAGCCGCACAGGAATCGTTTTCCATGCCTAGAAATGTAAGGCAGATCGGGCTGGCGAACGGAGATTACAGGATTTATATAGAAGATTATGTATACACATTTCTCTGCAGCCTGGCAGAAGATGAAAAGCCGGAAGGCCAGGGAAGTGTGGCGGTACTTACAGGTGAAATTCAATGGACTGCAGATATGACCTGTATTTTTATAAAAGGTGCCATTGCAGCAGACGGCATGGAGGCTGCTGCAGAACATATTGACTTTTCGGAAAAACTCTGGCAGAAACTGCAGGAGGATAAGGATCAGTATTTTCCGGAGCAGGAGATCGTGGGATGGTTTTTTGCACAGCCTCAGATAGCAATGGAGATCACGGAGCTTTTTGTGAAAGTACATCTCAGACATTTCGGAGGGGAAAAGATCCTGATGCTGATGGATCCTGGAGAACGGGAGGATGCCTTTTTCCGTTATGATGGCGGCATGATGGCAAAACTGAGCGGGTATTATATTTATTATGAGAAAAATTCTCAGATGCAGACGTATATGATCGAACGTAGCCAGAAAGAGGGCGGAGAGGCATCCGAGGAAGTGGAGGACAGGGCTGTCAGAAATTTCAGAAAGATCATAGACAGTAAAAATCCGGAGGAACGGGGAGAAGAGAAAACTTCTGTTTTTTCTTATGCGGCTACGGTGTGTTTGGCACTGGCAGTTCTTGTGGCTGGAGTGGGCTTTTATCGGAATCAGCAGGAAAAAACAGAGGTTCCGGAAGATTATCGCGCCGCTTCTGCTTCGGTGGTGCAGATAACACCTGCAGTAACAGAACCGGTGCGGAGTGTATCGGTTTCGCCAAAGGCGGTGCAGACGCAGAAACCGGTGCAGACACAAAAACCGGTACAAACGCAGGAAGCTGTGCGGGGAACTCCGGTCCCGACGGAAACCACGCAGAAAAGAGAAAAAATCTCAATAACACCGGAACCTCGAAGGTCAAAAAAACAGTCTGTTTCAGAAGCAACGCAAAAAAAGGATAATAAAACAGAAGAGAAAAAAACAGAAGAGACTTCAGTGGCTGCAGGAAATCCTGGAGAAACTTATGTGATCCGCCCGGGAGACACCTTGTATCAGATCAGTCTGAACCGCTATGGCACTGTAGCGGCGATGGAACAGATCTGTGCATTAAACGGAATTTCTGCCAATGAGATCATTTATCCCGGGCAGGTAATTGTACTACCCTGATGGAGTGTGCTATAATAACTGGAAAACCAATTACAAAATAAAATACTTAAGGTAAGGGATACGGTTGTGAATATCATAAAAAAAATACAGAAAAAACAAAAGCGTAAAAAGCTGATGAGGCAAAAAGCCAGGCTTGCACAGGAACAGGCTGCACAGGAAGGCGCTCACTACGGGAGAACTTCTCATCGCCGAAGGATTTCAAGAAAGGGGAAAAAGGTGATCACAGTGGCAGTGATCGCTGCTGCAGTCTGCCTGGTTTTTCTCTATGCAGAAAAAAGAAGCTATCACAGCTATAAAGTATTAAATACAAGCGAACAGGAAGATGTTGTGTCCACACAGTATGTGGACATGGATGGAGATATCCTGAGATACAGTCCGGATGGAGTATCTGTTGTGGACAACAGCATGAATACGATCTGGAATGAAACCTATACAATGCAGAATCCTATTGCAGATGTGAATGGAAGCAGGGCGGTTGTTGCAGACAGCGAGGGAACATCGCTTTATATCTGCGACAAAAAAGGTGTGACCGGAACTGTAACAACATCTTATGCTATTGTAAAAGTGCGGATCGCATCGAATGGAATGGTTGCAGTGATCCTGGACAATGATGATAATACCTGGATCAATTTTTATAATCCGGATGGCAGTCTGGTCGCGGAAAATCTGACTAAGATCGATGATCCGGGATATCCCATGGATGTAGCAGTGTCTGATAACGGAGTGATGATGGTAACATTCCAGTATGTTGATGGAAGCAAGACTACCAGCTATGTGGCATTTTATAATTATGGGGATGTAGGGCAGAATAAGGATGATCGGATCGTAAGTGGTTATACCTATGAGAATGTAGTGATCCCGCAGGTGGAATGTATCAGTGACAGTAAGTATATTGCTTTGCGAGATGATGGATTTTCTACTTACCAGGGAAGCCAGATTCCTAAAGAAAGCAAAACAGTCAATGTAAAACAGGAGATCGTAAGTACATTTTTCAGTGATGACAGGATTGGCTTGGTATTTAAAAACAATAATAAAGATGATCTGTATACAATGGAAGTCTATAGTATGAGCGGACAGCTGAAATTCCGTAAAAATTTCAATATTCCATATACGACTATAAAAATGAGCGGAGATAATATCATCATGTATAACAGCTCGCAGATCTGCGTGATGAACAACCGTGGCGTACAGAAATATGCCGGAAATGTAGATGGAACGATCCGGGATTTCTTTAAGATCGGATGG
>NZ_LN913006.1:1510595-1983095 GCF_001487165.1 Blautia massiliensis (ex Durand et al. 2017) | reverse complement strand
ATTTTTTAAGTCATCATACTTTCAATTATATACAGAGAAAAAATAATGTCAATGTTTGAAAAAAACAGAAAAAATTTTTCCGGGTAGGGTTTGAGAAAGGAAGTACAAACCCTTGGAAAGCCCATTTTATAAGGCTTTTCGGCCTGTTTTCCGGCTTTGTAAAAAAAATTGAAATTTTTCAAAAAAAAGCTTGCAATTATAAAAAAGGTATGGTATTATTTAACTCGTCGCTGAGGGAAATACAAAACAGCGAAACATAAAAAAGAAATATGGCTCCATGGTCAAGCGGTTAAGACACCGCCCTTTCACGGCGGTAACAGGGGTTCAAATCCCCTTGGAGTCACTTAAAACTAAACTGGATATTCATTGACTCGATTCAACATTTGGTGTTTAATACGCCGATGTGGCTCAATTGGCAGAGCAGCTGATTTGTAATCAGCAGGTTATCGGTTCGAGTCCGATCATCGGCTTTTTGGACCTTTAGCTCAGTTGGTTAGAGCAACCGGCTCATAACCGGTCGGTCCTGGGTTCGAGTCCCCGAAGGTCCATTTTAAAAGTTTTATATTTTGTATGGCCCAGTGGCTCAGTTGGTTAGAGCGCCGCCCTGTCACGGCGGAGGTCGAGAGTTCGAGTCTCTTCTGGGTCGTTCATATTTGGGGTCTTAGCTCAGCTGGGAGAGCATCTGCCTTACAAGCAGAGGGTCATAGGTTCGAGCCCTATAGGCCCCATTTTTGAACAAATTAATTGAATATGCGGGTATGGTGGAATAGGCAGACACAAGAGACTTAAAATCTCTCGGGGGCAACTCCGTGCCGGTTCAAGTCCGGCTACCCGCAGTATCAGTAAGATTCCTTTTTAGGGATCTTTTTTTGTATCATAAAATTTATTGATGAAAACGGGAAAATATTCCTAGCTTATTGGTAGGGATATTGACAAGGCTATTTTCCCATGATAGAATCCTGACAGTTGTAAAACAAATCGGACAGATATAAAAAATATATCCATTGTCAGTATAAATATACATGGAAAGAATATAAGGAGAAGTCAGAAAATGCTGAATCAGTTTTCAAGAACAGAATTATTAATCGGAAAAGAAGGAATGGAAAAGCTGAAAAATTCCAGAGTTGCAGTATTCGGAATTGGCGGTGTTGGCGGATATACGGTGGAAGCACTGGTCAGAAGTGGCGTAGGTACCCTGGATCTCATTGATGATGATAAAGTATGCCTCACCAATATCAATCGCCAGATTTACGCAACAAGAAAGACCGTAGGGAAATATAAAGTTGACGTGGCCAGAGAACGTATTCTTGAAATTAATCCGGATGCAGTTGTAAATATCCACAAAACATTTTATGTGCCGGAGACAGCAGATTCCTTTGATTTTTCCCAGTATGATTATGTAGTCGATGCGATCGACACTGTAACCGGAAAGCTGATGCTCGTAGAGCAGGCAAAGGCTTCAGGAACACCGATCATCAGCTCTATGGGGGCCGGAAATAAGATGGATCCAACAGGTTTTATAGTGACAGATATTTATAAAACGTCCGTCTGTCCCCTTGCAAAGGTCATGCGCCGTGAACTGAAAAAAAGAGGAATCAAAAAACTGAAGGTGGTTTACTCACAGGAGAAGCCAATGACTCCAATTGATGATATGGCGATCAGCTGCAAGTCTCATTGCATTTGTCCTCCGGGAACAGAAAGAAAATGTACTCAGAGACGTCAGGTACCGGGAAGTAATGCCTTCGTGCCTTCCGTAGTGGGACTGATCATTGCCGGTGAGGTTGTAAAGGATCTTATTAAATAAAAATTGGATCATTCTGTGTTACTGAGAACGGAATGAACAGTAACCATTCTGTAAGAACAGATATTGCATGTATACTTATATTGTGCAATATCTGTTTTTTTGTGATAAAATATTTTTTACAGATAGTTTTGTAAATAAAAGAGAAGGACAGATAAAGTATGGGGATCGTTGAAAAATTTATAAAAGAAGGACAGCTGACAAAGGAAGAATATCCGGAACTTCTGCACTT
Source organism: Blautia massiliensis (ex Durand et al. 2017) (assembly GCF_001487165.1). Taxonomy (GTDB): domain Bacteria; phylum Bacillota; class Clostridia; order Lachnospirales; family Lachnospiraceae; genus Blautia_A; species Blautia_A fusiformis. The sequence goes on along the minus strand of NZ_LN913006.1, from coordinate 1,981,062 downwards.
ATACCAGGATCCGGATCCGGTTCGTCTGCTTCGGGAAGAGGCTGTCCGTATACAGAAAAAATATTTTGGAAATAAAATATATACAAGAGGTCTGATAGAATTTACCAATTACTGCAGAAATGACTGCTATTACTGCGGGATCCGCCGTTCTAATAGGAATGCCAGCCGTTACCGCCTTACAAAGGAAGAAATCCTGCAGTGCTGCGAGAATGGCTATGAGCTGGGATTTCGGACATTTGTGCTCCAGGGAGGGGAAGACCCATGGTTTAATGATGACCGGATGGTTGACATCATCCGGCCCATCAAACAGGGATATCCGGACTGTGCGATCACGCTATCCATTGGGGAGAAATCAAAAGAAAGCTATCAGAGATTTAAAGATGCCGGAGCAGACCGCTATTTACTCCGTCATGAGACGGCCAGTGAGGAACATTATCGTTATCTTCATCCGGAGAGTTTAAGTCTTGCAAACCGTAAACAGTGTCTTTATACCCTGAAGGAACTGGGATATCAGATAGGTGCCGGATTTATGGTAGGTGCGCCGGGACAGACGCTGGAGTATCTGGCGGAAGACCTTGTTTTTCTTAAAGACCTGAATCCGCATATGGTGGGGATCGGACCATTTGTCCCGCACCATGATACGAAATTTGCAGAGGAACCGGCAGGAAGTGTGGACCTGACACTGTTTCTGCTGTCTGTCATCCGGATCCTGCTTCCACAGGTACTTCTTCCGGCAACCACAGCACTGGGGACCCTGGACCCCAGAGGCAGGGAAAAGGGTTTTCAGGCGGGTGCAAATGTAGTAATGCCCAATCTTTCTCCGGTGAAGAACCGTAAACAGTATGAGCTTTATGATAACAAGATCTGTACAGGCGAGGAAGCAGCAGAGTGCAGAGGGTGCCTTACCAGACGTGTGGAGTCTGTAGGCTATGAAATCGTTACAGACCGTGGAGATTCCCCGATGACAGATTGACACGGGGTACAAAATACTTTCTTTTTTCAGCGATTTAAGGTAAAATATCAGTAAGATCAGATTGCTAAAAAATTAACAGCTGGTCAGAAATAAGCGGAATTTTCCTGCAAAGCGGAATGCAGGAAAAATGATGGAGTGCGTAAAATATGGAAAAATCAGAAAATGCTGTGCGGAGCAGACTTCTGGAAGCGGGGAAGGAAGAATTCAGAGACAGGGGATTTCTGAAGGCTTCTCTTCGTGCGATCTGCAAAAAAGCAGAGGTGACTACGGGAGCGCTATATTTCTTTTTTGAAAGTAAAGCAGCTCTTTTTGAAGAAATCGTGGAAGAGACGGTAGAGGATCTGAAGCGGATCATGGGAGACTTTACGGATCAGGAAAAACAACTGCATCCGGAAGAATATGACAGGATACTTATGGAATTTATCTGGGAAAACAGGGACATCGCAAAAATCCTCATAGATGGAGCTGAAGGTACCAGATATGTGAATTTCCGTGAGGATGCCTGTACGAAAATGGAGCAGATCCTTAATGAACGCTTTCAAAAGGAATGTGGACAAGAAGTTGATCACGAGCTGGTACATATCCTGGTACAGATGAAATTTCAGGGATATTGTGAACTGCTCCGGGGAAACTGCTCTAGGGAAAAACTCCTGGAAATTTCCAGAATTCTGCAGATATGTTCCAGCCAGTGCCTTCTGGCAATTGAGGCAGAACTAAACAGAAAGCATTAAAAACCATTGCTCATTCTCCTAAAGTATGTTATGATTAACTTGGTTAGTTTTAACAAACCGAGGGAGGTGTAAATAACGTGAGATCAAATGAATCATCTGAAGATTATTTGGAAACGATCCTGATCCTTGGAAACAGGAGCTCTCTTGTAAGAGCTGTGGATATCGCGGCAGAGATGGGCTTTAAGAAACCGAGTGTCAGTGTTGCCATGAAGAATCTTCGCCAGAAAAATCTCATCACAGTAGCCGACAACGGAGATATCCGTCTGACAGAGGATGGACATAAGATTGCCGATAAGGTATATGAACGTCATCAGCTGATCTCTTCCTGGCTGATGATACTGGGAGTCCAGGAAAAAACAGCGATTCATGATGCCTGCAGGATCGAGCACATAATCAGTGAGGAGAGCTTTCAGGCATTGAAAAAGGCAGTTTATGAGCTGAGGGAGCAGCAGGCTGTGCTCCATGGAGAAACCGCGGATCAGGTTTGATCCTTGCAGCAGAAGCTATCAGGAATTGACAACTGAAAAAATAAGAATATAATGGAAATCCAGGTTATGAAATGGAGGATACCAAAAGATGAAATTACTTTTTATACGACATGGAGACCCGGATTACACAATAGATTCCCTGACCGAAAAGGGCTGGAAGGAAGCGGAATTTCTTTCTGAAAAGATCGCAGCTCTTGATGTCAGGGATTTTTATGTTTCTCCGCTTGGAAGAGCAAAGGATACCGCATCCTGCACACTGAAGAAAAACGGAAGAACAGCTACAGAATGCAAGTGGCTGAGAGAATTCGACGTAAAGATCAGAAGACCGGATCTTCATGGGGAAAAGATCATTCCCTGGGACTGGCTTCCACAGGACTGGACGAAAATCGAAAATTTCTACAGCTTTGACCGCTGGTGGGATAATGACATCCTGCGAGAGGGAAAAATGAAAGAAGAGTATGACTGGGTCACACAGAATTTTGATAAAGTTCTGGCAGAGCATGGCTATGTGCGGGAAGGACATTATTACAGAGCAGAAAAAGCCAATGAAGATACGCTTGTGTTTTTCTGCCATTTCGGTGTAAGCTGTGTACTCATCAGCTATCTTCTCAGTATCTCTCCGCTGGTGATGCTGCAGAATTTCTGTGCGGCGCCGTCATCAGTGAGCACCATTGTTACAGAGGAGAGGCGAAAAGGGATCGCGTCCTTCCGTATGAGCTCTTTTGGAGACATTTCTCATTTGTATGCGCATCAGGAGCCGCCGGCTTTTGCTGCCAGATTCTGTGAGACATATGATAACAAAGAGCAGAGACACGACTAAAAAGCGAAAGAAACGGCTGTAATATTTCGGCTTTTTCTGGAAGACCATGGTAAATAATGATCAGCAGGATTATTTTGGAAAATGATTAGACTTCGTTAATAAATTTTATAAATTTATTAGAAATTGTACAAATTTCTCTCACATTTATCCTGTATGATATAAACATCTTAAGAGAACAGAAGCTCTTAAGAAAAACTCTTTCCTTTCCCTAAAATATGTATGAAGATAAACCACCGTTCCATTGGCAAGACAGAGCCGACAGGACGGTGGTTTTGCATTGCAGAAAAAAACTGCCGAATGACAGAGGAGATAAAGATTTCCAATGTTTATCGGCAGCGTTTTTTGGTTGTCTGAGATTTATTGGATATACAGCTTCAGGCACAGCTACGGCCTGCGATAGCGGTTAAAGCAGGAATATATTTCCTGGATCCTGGGCATGGCATAACCGCATGGAATATAAGAGCCTTCCGAGAAGAAGGACAATCCCTGCCTTTTCAGCTGAGTATCCAGATAAGTGATGATCTCCGGCAGAGTACGTTTTCCGTCAATGAGATGTTCGCAGGCATATTTCAGAAGCAACGCCAGGGATGCAGTTTGCTCGGAGTCGATCAGCTGCTCCACATAGCGGAGATCCACTTCGGTTTTTCCAAGAGAAAAGCCATCTTTGCCGTGAACCTTGGTTTTCAGTCTTTCCGGCTGTCCGGGACGGCTGTGGCGGGATGGAGCCACTTTGGCCCTGGTCATGATGCGATGGCTTTCCGGAAGGCGGAATGCAGGGGCCTCAATGTCTGAGAGAGGATATTCCTGACAGAGCTTTTTGGTGACTGCTGTGATGTCCACCGGATGATAATTATCCATCTGGATCACAGTATCCGCAATATGGAAAAAAGCTCCGGAGCTTCCGGCAACCAGGATAGTGGAGATCTCTGCCTTTTCATAGAGATCCCGGGCACGTTCCAGAAATGGAGTGATGGGCTCCTTTTCCCGGCAGATCACCCGCTGCATGAAGGAATCACGGACCATAAAGTTGGTGGCAGAGGTATCCTCGTCAAGGAGAAAGACTTTACTTCCGGCCTCCATACTTTCCACGATACCGGCAGCCTGTGAAGTGCTGCCGCTGGCATCCTCTGTAGAAAAGCAGAGGGTGTCTTTTTTATTTGGAAGATCGTTGATAAAAAGAGAAATGTCCACATCTTTGATAAAACGGCCGTCCTCAGAGCGAAGCTTCTGAGCAGAAGGATCGGTAATGACATACTCCCGGCCATCGCCGGAAATGTGATCGTAAATTCCCAGCTCCAGTGCGTTAAGTAAGGTGGATTTGCCATGGTAGCCGCCACCTACGATCAATGTGATGCCGCAGGGAATGCCCATGCCTGTGATGGTTCCTCTGTGGGGCAGCTCCATGGAAACCCTCAGGCTTTCCGGAGAAACAAAAGGAACAGAGTTTTTCATCGGGCGTGAAGAGATGCCGCTTTCCCTGGGGAGGATAGCGCCGTCACTGACAAAGGCAGCCAGAGAACGTTTTTTCAGCTCCTGACGGATAAATGCCTGATCTTCGGCAAGGCAGATGGCTTTTCTCAGCGCTTCCGGGTCAAGATTCCGGTAAAAAAATGCCTTGTGAATACAGACCGGAAGAAAATCGAAGAGGATTTTTTCCAGTTCGGGAGAGTTGATGGTTCTGCCATTGGCCGGGAAACCGATGAAAAAACGGGCAGTGATGCCTTTTTCCGTTATTTCACAGGCGGTACGTGCAAGAACCTCCTGACCACAGTGGCTTACTGAGATCAGGCCGCTTTTTCCGGAGCCTTTTGCACGGAAGGTATAACGGTTTACCTGCTGTTCAAACTGGCGGTTCAGAAAGTCTCCCAGTGTGATGCGGGTCAGGGAATCCTTATAATATTCTGCCGGAAATCCGGTGTCTCGGTGGGAAAGCTTCACACTGATGTGAGAGGGAGAGGCAAAAGGATCCCCCTGCACGTGGTCAATGGACAAAATATAACGGTCAAACTGGTATGCACCCCGCAGAGACTTGTATGCAGGATAGCTTTTGCGGTTGATGCTGTGAAGAAGCTCTTTTAGCTGAGCAGATGCTTGCATGTTGTTTCCTCCTTTGCCCTGTTGGAGCATACAGGTAAAGTTTACGGTGAAACAGAAAGCCTTCCGTGTGTAAGATACCTGAAAATTTTGGATACAGGGTCAATTCTTAAGAACTACTATAACGAATCATAAAGATTTTGTAAAGAATGGGAATTGCGGTGGAAATTCGTAAATGTTTGACCTATAATAGTAGACAGATTGCAGATAATATGATGAGAAACGGCAGCTGCCGGAAGCTATAAAGAAAGGTGGACCACTAAAATGGAAAGAAGAAATGCATGGCTTTCTTATAAGGAAGCAGAAGAGACAGAAATGGAGAAGCTTGCAAAGGCTTACAGAGAATTTCTTGATAAAGGAAAAACAGAACGTGAATGTGTTGCAGAAATCGTAAAGGAAGCAGAGGCTGCCGGATATGAATCTCTTGAGGCGAAGCTTGAAAAAGGCGAGAAGATCAAGGCCGGTGACAAGGTTTATGCGGTAGGGATGAAGAAGATCGTTGCTCTGTTTCATGTAGGAACCGAAGAGCTTTCCGGAGGTATGAGTATTCTCTGTGCACATATCGACTCTCCGCGACTGGATGTTAAGCAGAATCCTTTGTACGAGGATACGGATCTGGCTTATCTGGATACTCATTATTATGGTGGTGTAAAGAAATACCAGTGGGTGACACTGCCTCTTGCCATGCATGGTGTTGTTGCAAAGAAGGACGGAAGCATTGTGGAGATCAGCATTGGCGAGGATGCGGAGGATCCGGTACTTTACATCACAGATCTTCTGATACATCTTTCCGGAAAACAGCTCCAGAAAAAGGCAGCAGAGGTTATTGAGGGTGAGATGCTGGATATCCTGATCGGCAGCAGACCTCTTGCAGAGCTTCCGGATGATTCAAAAAAGGATGCGGTAAAACAGAATGTGCTGAAGATTTTAAATGAGAAATATGGTATTGAGGAAGAAGACTTTCTTTCAGCAGAGCTGGAGATCGTTCCGGCAGGAAAGGCAAGAGACTGTGGACTTGACCGCAGCATGATCGCAGCATATGGACAGGATGACCGTGTATGCGCTTACACATCCCTTGCGGCAATGCTGGAGATGGAGGAGACACCGAAGCGTACCGGCTGCTGTCTCCTTGTAGATAAGGAAGAGATCGGAAGCGTTGGTGCCACAGGCATGCAGTCCAGATTTTTTGAGAACAGCGTGGCAGAGCTTCTGGACGGAATGGGCTGCTATTCCGAGCTTGCATTAAGAAGAGCTCTCCGTAATTCCAGCATGCTTTCTTCCGATGTAAGTGCCGGCTATGATCCGGCCTATGGTGAGGCTTTTGAGAAAAAGAATGCAGCATATCTTGGACGCGGTATCGTTCTTAACAAGTTCACCGGAGCAAGAGGAAAATCCGGTTCCAACGATGCCAATGCAGAGTACGTTGCAAGAGTTCGCAGGATTTTTGATGATCACAATGTTGCTTTCCAGACAGCAGAGCTTGGAAAGGTTGATTTTGGCGGAGGCGGAACCATCGCTTATATTGCGGCACTTTACGGAATGGAGGTTATCGACAGTGGCGTGGCAGTGCTGAGTATGCATGCTCCGTGGGAGGTTACCAGCAAGGCGGATGTATATGAGGCATACAAGGCATATAAGGCATTTTTACTTGATGCATAAACAGATGTATAAATGTGCGTCAGTTTTGAAGACATTCAGGTAATCTTTTCGTTACAGATCAATGAGCGGGGGTTTCCCGGAAATGACAGAGCAGTCTGCCTGCTGCTGTTTTGGCTTGGAGCGTTCCGACGAGAAACAGCAGTATCCCCTGCAGACTTCGCTCTGTATTTTTAACCTGATCAGGGAAGCTCTCTGTTTCAATGGCGAAAAGCAATAAGCAGAGGAGGGGCTTGCCTGGGACTGATTTACTTTACAAGGAGTAATTTTATTATGGAAGATGCATTGGTACGGGTAGTAGATCTGTGCAAGGTTTACAATCCCGGAGAAAATGAGGTGCGGGCGCTGGATCATGTGAATCTGGAGATCCATAAGGGTGAATTTGTGGCTATTATCGGACAGTCCGGTTCCGGAAAATCCACCTTTATGAACATGCTGGGCTGTCTGGATGTCCCCACCTCCGGGAAATATTATCTGAATGGAACAGATGTATCCACAATGAAGGATAATGATCTCTCGGTGGTACGAAATAAGGAGATTGGTTTTATCTTTCAGGGCTTTAATCTGATCGCAAATCTTACGGCGCTGGAAAACGTGGAGCTTCCTCTGATCTATCGTGGGATCGACCGGAAAACAAGAAGAAAGCTTGCTGTGGAATCTCTTAAAAAAGTTGGACTTGAGAAACGTATGGACCATAAGCCAAACGAAATGTCAGGGGGACAGCAGCAGCGTGTGGCTATTGCCAGAGCTATCGCAGCCAGGCCGCCGGTGATCCTGGCAGATGAACCAACGGGAAATCTGGACTCTGCATCCAGCAGGGAAATTATGGAAATCCTGAAGGGAATGCACAGATCAGGAGAAACCTTGATCCTGATCACTCATGATAATGGGATTGCGGCTCAGGCCAGACGTGTGGTCCGGATCATGGATGGAAAAATTGAATCAGATACGATCAATGAGGAATTTGTCGAGGAGGCTTAAGAATGAAAAAAGGGAAAAAGATTGTGATCGGTGTGGCAGCAGTGGCTGTTGTGGCAGGCGGTATTTATGCGGCATCAGGTGCAGGCCGCGGGGGATCACAGATTCCGCAGGTTGCTGTTACCAAAGCGGAGACAGGAGATGTGGGGGAGATCGTAGATGCAACCGGAACCGTTGTCAGTGATGAGCAGAAGACCTTTTATTCTCCTGTGAACGCACAGATCAAAAGCGTATCCTTCGCAGAAGGCGATACGGTTTCAAAGGGAACGAAGCTGATAGAGTTTGAAGTGAAGGATCTGGAGAGGGATAATCAGAAAGCAGAGCTGAATGTACAGTCCGGACAGTATGATTACAAAAATTCCATCAATAAATCCAATGAGGCCCGGCAGAAGCAGGACAGCGCAAAAGCAAAGGTTTCCAGTCTGGAACAGCAGGTAAGGGAGCAGCAGAATTATCTGGCTTCCCTGAGATCACAGCTGGCGTCTGTACAGGCTCAGGCTGCGGCAGATGCGCAGGCCCAGGCTCAGGCGGAGACCCAGGCAAAGGCAGAGGCCCAGGCTGCCAGGGATGCAGAGACTCAGAGAGCGTATTCAGAAGCGCTGACTACATATCAGAATGAGACACTTCCGCAGTACCAGCAGGAGCTGGGACAGCTGAATTCCGATTATGTAACGGCACAGAATGCTTATAATCAGGCAGATACCAGGTATCAGATGGCTTTTGCACAGTGGCAGGCAGAGCAGAGCGATGAGAATGCCCAGGCGCTGGATGAAGCGGAAGCAGCAAGAAGTCAGGCAGAGATCACCTGCCAGGAAGCAAAGGAAGCTTATGAGGATAAGAAGGTCAGCCAGCCAAAAATGCCGGAGTATTCCGATTACAGCAGTAGTGCAGCCGGTGATTTTGTTACCGATGGAGCTTCAGAGGAAACATCGGGGCTGACAGATCATGCATCTGCGGATGCTTCTTCTGCAGGAAGTACAGTGGATACTTCTGCCATTGAGAATGCGATCGAACAGGCAACCTCTGATCTGGCGGATCTGCAGTCGGACCTTGCTTCCCAGAAATCCATTGCAGAGGCGGATTCTGCCAGCCTTACAGAAGAAGAGAAAGAAAAAATGCGTGTCAGCAACAATCTTACTGAGCTGGATGCAAAATCTGCGAAAGAACTGGTAGAAGAAGGAAAGAAAGGCATTTCGGCGGATTTTAACGGCGTCATTTCCAAATCAGCAGTCCAGCAGGGCGCAGCGGCAACACAGGGAATGGAGCTTTTTACCCTGCAGAATACAGATAAGGTCAGCGTTGATATCAATGTGTCCAAGTATGACTACGATAAGGTAAAGGAAGGCCAGAATGCGGACATTACCATTGGCGACAGGAAATATACCGGCAAGGTGACTAAGATCAGTCACATTGCGACAACCAACGAAAAGGGCTCCACACTGATCTCTGCCACAGTGAGCATCGACAAGCCGGACAAGGATATTTTTCTGGGAGTAGATGCGAAGGTAAAGATCTATGCAGAAAAGGCAGAGGATGTGGTAACACTTCCGGCAGGCGTGGTAAATATCGGCAAGGATGGTTCCTTCTGTTATGTGCTGAAGGATGGTGTGATCACGAAGCAGGATATCACAACAGGAATCAGTTCCGAGGACTCTGTTGAGATCACAGATGGCATTAAAGCCGGAGATGAGGTCATCGAGGATCTGGGCTCCCTGGAAGAGGGAATGAAGGCAGAGGCAGCAGCGGCAGACAGTGACAGTGCAGCAGAGACAGGGGAGACTGCCGATGAGTAATATTTATGAATATATCAAAATGGCGATCCATAATATCATGGCCAATAAGGGAAGATCCTTTCTCACCATGTTAGGGATCATCATCGGTATCGCATCTGTGATCGCCATTGTGTCCATCGGTGAGGGTACGAAGAATCAGATGAACAGCGAGATCAATGATATCGGCGGCGGCCAGATCGCTGTTTACTGCAGTGATGATGCCATAGCAGACCAGGTCTGGATCGAGCCGGAAGATATTGATGCAGTCCGGGAGCTGGATGGCGTGGAAGGTGTTAATGTTTCAGATTCCTATACAGGCGAGACCGTAACCGGAAAGGGTGATTTTAATCTTACAGTGACCGGGGAGGCCCAGGATGCCAAGCTGGTGGACAATGCTTCTGTGAAGTACGGAAGCTATTTCGGGCAGAAGGAGATCGAAGAGGGAAAAAACGTCTGCGTGATCTCCGATGCCGATGCGAAGAGGCTTTTCGGAACGGATGATGTAGTGGGAATGACACTGGACATTACCTGCTATGATCTGACCAAGACATTCCGCATTTGCGGAGTCACCACACAGAAAGAGAACGGAACCTTTGTCAGCTATACTTACGATGGAATGCCGGTGACCATAAATGTGCCTTATACGGCCATGGACGACTTTACCGGAAGCAGCGGAGAATTTTATCAGATCATAGTTCAGGCTGATAAGAGTCTGGATTCTCAGGCGGTCGCAGACAAGATCATAAATCTTCTTGAGAGACGTCACCAGTGTGCCGGAGATGAATATTTCCAGGTACAGAGCTTCCAGGATGTCATGAAATCCATGAACCAGATGCTTGGCATGGTGACTGCGTTTATCTCTTTTGTTGCAGGAATTTCCCTTCTGGTAGGTGGTATCGGTGTTATGAACATCATGCTGGTGTCCGTCACAGAGCGTACCAGGGAGATCGGTATCCGGAAATCCCTTGGAGCAAAAACCTCGTCTATTATGTTACAGTTCCTTGCGGAGGCGGCGATCCTGACGATCATAGGCGGGCTGATCGGTATTGTGCTGGGGATTGCAGGCGGCTATGTGATCTGTGCGGTGATCAGCAGCAGTATGGGAATGACCATCACACCTGGGATCAGTGCGGGAACCATCCTGGCGGCTACGCTGTTCTCCTGTGCAGTAGGTGTGTTCTTCGGAATCTATCCGGCGAAAAAGGCAGCGAAACTGAGCCCGATCGAGGCACTTAGACGGAATTAAAAAACTGTTGCTTTTGCATCAAAAATAGCAATAAAAAATATTTTTAAAAAAAATCAAAAAAAGTTTCAAAAAACCCTTGACATTTTATAGGTCTTAGAGTATCATACATATTGTTGCAGCGGTGATACGAAATATCACAAAGGAAAAGCAACAAAGATGTGCGTTTAGCTCAGCTGGATAGAGCGTTTGGCTACGGACCAAAAGGTCGGGGGTTCGAATCCTCTAACGCACGCTATGTCGAAAGGCTGGAAACCTTGAAAAATCAATGGTTTCCGGCCTTTTTTGTGCTTGTTCGTGGAACTACAACAGAAAAAATAATTGAACTGACGACAAGGAATGCAGAGCGATTATTTGATACTGGATATGGTGATGTGTAATGTGATGAGAAGAGAGAGGATAAGTTATGATATATGTAATGAGTGATATTCATGGTGATTTTCAATCTTTTTATAAGATGCTTGTAAAGATTAATTTTTCTTCTTATGATGAATTATTTATTCTGGGAGATATAGTTGATAAAGGAAAAGAAAATCTTTGCCTTTTGGATTTTATTTGGAAAAGCGAAAATATCTATCTGCTCAAGGGAAATCATGAATATTTATTTGAAAGATACCTTCAGGGAATTGTTACAGCAGAAATATGGGATGCCTGTGGAGGAACTGCTACTCGACAGGAAGTAGATAGATTATCGGCAGATAAGAAAGCGGATATCCTGATGTTTTTGAAAGGACTTCCTATATATCGGAATATCACTATTAAAGATAAGAGTTATTTCCTTACTCATTCTGGATATCATGCGGATTTTGAGATTATTGATCCAAAGACTAGACTGGTTGATATTCAGAAGTCTGTAGACAGTGCTGTAGCATGGGACCAGGAACAATATTTGTTTTCCGATGATATTCATTATATTCCTCAAAAGATCAAGTTTGATAAAAGAATCATAGTCGGACATTATGCAACACTCTTTCTTACTGAATATGGACAAGCTAATATCTATTATGGAGAAAGATACATAGATATTGATACCGGTAATGAACGAAGAAATAGGGGCGGAAGGTTAGCATGTCTTAGATTGAACGACGGGAAGGAGTATTATGTGTGACATTATAATTATCTGATGAGAGGGTTGTAGATATGGGGAAAATAATTTTGACGTCACAGGGGCTTTGTACGCAAATGGGAGATAGACTGATACATAGAGCTATTTCAGATATGGGAGACAGAGAAAACAAAAAGATTTTGCTTGTGGACATAAAGAAATATAGAATTACCGAGAAGCTAAAAGAGGCATGTATATCAATGGGGTTTGAAAAAAGTAACATATTTGTGACTTCAGAGGCTGAAGCAAGAGATTTTTCGGATTTTTTCGAGTATTACTATGTTACAGCAGGAAATACATTTGAAATTTTAAAGGAGATAAGGATTAAAAAACTTGCAGGTTTAATAAAAAGAAGTATGTTAGAAAATAATGCAACTTATATTGGTAGCAGCGCCGGTGCAATGATTGCCGGAATCGATGTTCGCCTGGCATTGGATTTTGACAGAGATACGGAGGATCTTGATGATTATAGGGCATTGTCCTTATTTAATGGGACAGTTATTCCTCATTATTCAAAAGCAGATCTCAGACGTTACATTAAAAATACAAATTCTGATGTTCTTGCAGGATATGACAAAATATATTCAGTGAATGATAATGAAGCTCTGATTGGTGAATTTGAAAATAATAGAAATGTTGATTTTCAGAGATTTTCTATTACCAGATGATCTATTATTCAATAAACTGTGGAGCTGTTAAATGCAGCTCCTTATTTATTGGCGAAAACGTCTGATTTTTTCAATACAGTTTTTGAGGTGGTTTTTTATCTGCGAATAATACAGTTGTTGTAAAAAAATCTGCATGTTACAATTAACTTATAAATAATAAAATTTTTTCCAGAAAAGTGTTATTGATATGGAATGATGTGAAAAAAGCATGTAATTTTTTAGGGTGTTTGGCTAAAATATAGAAAGATGGTGAAGTGGTGATTTCAAAAGAAGATGTTTTAGATAGGGAAGCTTTTGTTAAACAGATAGTAGATTTAGCTATGGTACTTTCAGAAAAACGTAAAAATTGTTGCTTTGCTATTGAGGGAGAATGGGGAAGCGGTAAGAGCTTTGTGTTGGAAAACATACAAGAATGTCTTCAGCCAGAACAATCAGAGGAAACTGGTGCTGATCGATTCTTTGTTGTTCGGTATGACTGTTGGAAATATGATTATTATGAAGAGCCAATAGTTGCAATTATTTCTGTACTAAGGGATCAGATAGATCAGTATATCAATTTATTGACTGATGACGCTAAAAGGGTATTATTAGAGACTGTTAAGAATACAATAACAAAAATTGCGGTTGAGGCAATAAAAGCAAAGACGGGAATTGACATGGATGGTGTTGGTGAAGTTCCAGAGGGGGATGTAAAAATATATGATAAATATTTTGGTTTCCAGAAAGTAGTTAAAAAAGTACAGAATCAAATTGAGAAAATATCACAAACCCAAACAGTAGTCATCATGGTTGATGAATTGGACAGATGTTTACCTTTATATGCAATTAAAGTTTTAGAACGTATTCATCATGTATTTAATGAGATAGAAAATGTAGTAGTTATAGTTGCAATGGAGAAAAAACAAATCAGTAATTCATTACATCAAATCTATGGGGATGAGATGGATGTTGACCGATATTTGAAAAAAATAATTGCATTCAGCTTTAAACTTGACAATGGATCTGCGCATAATTTTATTGAGAAATACGCAAGTTATATGGAGATGTTTGATATTAAAGAAAGGGATGGGCTGGAAGAATTTCTTAAAGAAATTACTGCCAATATAGATATTCGTACACAAGAAAAAATTTTTGAGAAAGCGGAAAATCTACATAGATTGTTGGCAACGCAAGAAAAAATGGATAGTGGCATTCTGGCATTTGAAATACTTACCCTGTGTATAAAGGAAAAACTGTCTGTAGTTGATTTGAGATGGATAATTGATATGTCTGGCTATTCGAATGTTGAAAATAAAATTGGAAAAGAATATTTCAACACTATAAGAGAGCGTGTAAAATATATTATAAAGTATTCTTCAACAGTTAATGGCAAAATTGTCTGTAAAGCTGATAGTTTTATTGATAGAATGATTTTTATAATTGCTGGGTTAGACAACGTATATAAAAATAAAGTATGTGCAGAATTTTTTTGTGCAGATGAAGAAGTAGAAAATGATTTGATTTTCTCGAGAAAGATTTATGAATTATTGAAAATATAGAGGAAAAACTGAGAGTGAACGTAGAATGGGAGCGAGGTGCTATAATGACCCTAGAAGAAATTCTTGCTGGAGAATCAAAGAATGTGGAGTTCAAGGAAAATCTACCGGAAAAAAGTATAAAATATATGAAATCCGTAGTTGCTTTTGCAAATGGAACCGGGGGCAAAATTATTTTTGGGATAGCTGATAAAACCAGAGAAGTTGTAGGTTTTGACAAGGAAGATGTGTTTAAGAAAATGGATGCAATTGCCAATGCTGTGTCAGATAGCTGTGAGCCGGCAATTATTCCGGATATCAGCTTACAGACGATTGATGGTAAAACGGTCATTGTAGCAGAAATCTCTGAGGGAAGACAGAGACCATATTATATAAAGGCTCTTGGTAGAGAAGGCGGCACATATGTTCGAGTTGCTGGAACAACACGCCTGGCTGATGAGTATATGGTAAGAGAACTGATGTTTGAGGGCGGCAATCGTTACTTTGACCAGGCTTTGTGCAGTGGTTTGACTATCACAGATGAAGAAATTGATGCACTTTGCAAATCTATGAAAGAACAGGCAGTCAAAAATGCACATACTGAAGGTCAGAAAGCCTCCATCAAAGATGTTGGCAGGCAGCAGCTTCGTTCCTGGGGGATTTTAATTGAGCGTGATGGAAAAGATTATCCGTCCAATGCTTATGCCATTTTAACAGGGCATGGCGGACTTCATGTTGCAACGCAATGCGGTGTGTTCAAAGGAACAACGAAAGCTGTTTTTGTTGATCGGCGGGAGTATACAGGTCCGCTTTGGGAACAAATAGAGGAAGCATTTCAGTTTGTTCTGCGGAATATTCATCTGGGTGCAACTATTGTCGGTATTTACCGCCGGGATATTTATGAAATTCCACCAGATGCGATTCGTGAGTTGATCATAAATGCAATGGTGCATCGCAGCTATCTGGATCATGGCATGATTCAGGTTGCGGTGTATGATAACAGATTAGAAATTACTTCACCGGGAAAACTGCCGATGGGACAGACTCTGGAGCGTATGAAAGAAGGTTATTCCAAAATCAGAAATGAAGCACTTGCACATGCGTTTTCCTATATGAATCTAATTGAACATTGGGGCAGTGGTATTCCAAGGATTATTGAAAAAGTAAAAGCTGCCGGACTGAAGGAGCCAGAGTTTATTGGTGGCGAAGTTGATTTGCGTATCAATATCTATCGAGGTCAGGTTGACATTAATGACTGTAGCACTGCCGTTAAAATGCCGTTAAACCGCCGGAAAACCGCCGATAAAGTGCCGGTAAATGAACAGGAACAGCAAATTTATAAATATGTGTTGGAAAATGTCGGCATTACAACAACGCAGGCGATGGAACTTCTTGGTATCAAACAGCGTAGAACCAGAGAAATATTGGGAAAAATGGTTGAGAGCGGCTGGTTGAAAAAAGAAGGTGCTTCACGAAGTACGGTTTATGTAAGAAATACAGAAGAAAGATAAGGTGGCATAGTTAAAATAATATAAATTTTCCACAAGTTGGGAAAGATTTCAAATAGTCAGTCGTTGGGTGTGGCGACATATGAATTATCAAAATTGATTCCAGAAGATTTTTAAGTCTCACCTCCATCAATTGATGAGATTGAAAATGAATTACGAAAAGATACGGAATAAGGTAAGGGTGCATATGAATATTTTGGTGATTGGTAATGGATTTGATCTTGCTCATGGACTTCCGACATCTTATAAGGAGTTTTTGAAGTTTGTTTTAGAAAGTGAAGATATGTGTTCTCGGTTTCAAAAAAATGGACTTGGAGCTAAGGAAAGTGCTTCAGCTGTTGCAGAAATTAAAGAGATGATAAAAGATAATTTTTGGATTAATCATTTTGAGAAAGTTTCTGAGTGTGGAGAAAATTGGATTGATTTTGAAACGGAAATTTCAAAGGTAATTCAAGAAATAGATGCAGTTCGGAAACTGATAAATGAAGCTAGAAGAAATCCAATGGAAGAAGCTAAGTATTATAGAGAGATTGAAAATCAATATGCTGGATTTAGTGAGAAATTTAGTTTAGATGACGTTTGGGATAATCCAAAGGGAATGCAATTGGTTAAAGAGAATTTGTTAAGGGACTTAAATCGTCTTACACATTGTTTGGAAATTTATCTCTGTCAATATGTAAATAAAATAGAGATTAATGGAAAAGAAATAGAGATGCTTAAGAACTTACAAATTAATCATGTTCTTAGTTTTAATTATACAAATACTTTTGAAAGAATATATGGAAATTGCAGAGATGGTGTGAAGTATCATTTTATACATGGAAAAGCAGATATTAAAAATAATGCAGATACTTGCAATATGATTCTTGGAATTGATGAATATCTTACGGATACTGAACGGGATAGCGACAATGCGTTTATCGAGTTTAAGAAATTTTTTCAAAGAATATACAAAGGAACAGGTGCAGAATATAAAAATTGGATTCATCGAATAGAAAAGATGAGACAAGACTTTAAAGTGGCATATTATGACCCAGATGAAATATATATATTGGGACATTCCCTTGATGTTTCTGACAGGGATGTTTTGAGTGAACTATTATTATGCCCTGATGCAAATGTACATATTATATATCACAATAAAAAAGCTCTTGCAGATAAGATTGCAAATGTTGTAAAAATAATTGGGCAAGATAAACTTATTGAGAAGAGTTATTCTGAAAATCCACAAATTGATTTTATTGAGCAAAAGTAGGAGAATTTACTAAGAAAATATTAATATCAGATATGTTCTTCAATTTGTATGGTGCCAGAATATGAAATGTTGCATACTCAGAGCCGAGAATATATCGTAGATGATCTTCTTGATGTGATGAAAGAAAAGGAAGTGGAAGTATGAACGCGAATCCAATTTTACTTCAGAAGAAGTATAGTCGTGTCATTGAATGTTTTGCAAAGCAGCAGGGACTTTCATTGGATGCGGCACTGAATTTTTTTTATCATTCAGAGACTTATCAGCTGATGCGTGACGGTGTATCTGATATGCACTGTATGAGTGATTTATATTTAGCTGAAGAATTGAAAGAAGAATATGATAGTAAAAACCTGTGACTTACCTGTGACAAGGGAAAAAACGGTAGCGGAAACATCCTTTTTATGCGGGTTTAGGGACAAGGGTGAAAGTTCAAATTATCTAACGCATGTATAAAGCTCTGGAATTGATCCGGAGGCTTTTGTTTTGTGTTTCGGAAATAGGCGAAAAATTGTGTTGACACTGACATTTGGCCAGAGTAGAATAAAAAAACAGAAAAGAAAAATTTTTGTAAAGCTGTTTGTTTGATACAAGCAGCTTTTTTCAAAAGAAAAAGTGAACAATAACAAAAATACAGAATACCTGAAACACAGGTGAACCTATCAGGAGGAAAAAACAATGCCAGGATATCTGATCAAAGATACAACAAAAGAAGAACGTAAACAGATCGTGGAGGAATCTCTTGGAAATATTTCCGCGAACTGTGATGGCTGTATGGCGAGACTTGCGGATATGTATCAGGATTATATTGACGGAAAGAAAGAGATCCGTGAGATCAATATGGAGTTCAATGCCAGGTATGTCCATGGAGATATGGATAAAGAGGAAAAACGAAGCTGCCCGATGTAGCGAACGGAGATTAACAGAAGCATGGATCAAAATGAAGTAAAATATGATAAGCTGCTGAAGATCAAAACCACCGGTCGTGACGATTCCAGATCGGATCAGTACTGTTATCCATACGAGCCAACGCCGTACGGGGTGCTGGAACGGCTGGCTTATTGTGGATATCTGGGGAAAAAGAATCATCTGATCGACTATGGATGTGGAAAAGGCAGAGTGGATTTTTTTCTGGCGTGGCAGGTCAGATGCCGGACTACAGGCGTGGAGTACGATGAACGTATGACAAAAGCCGCAGAAGAAAACAGACAGCGGGCTGTTTCCGGGACAAAAACATCATTTATACTGGAGAATGCAGCTCTTTTTCAGGTGCCGGAGTCCGCAGACAGATTTTATTTTTTTAATCCCTTTTCTGTGGAAATACTGAGAAGCGTCATCGGACGCATCCGGGAATCCTGGTATGAAAAAACAAGAGAAATGCTACTGTTTTTCTATTATCCATCTGACGAATATATTTCATATCTGATGACCGTAGAGGAACTGGAATTCCTGGACGAGATCGACTGTCAGGATCTTTTCGACGGAAAAAATCCCAGGGAGAGGATATTGGTATTTCAGATGGAAGAGGAGTAAAAACAACATGATAAAACTGATCGCAACAGACGTAGACGGAACTCTTGTAAAAGACGGGACCATGACTATCAATCCGGAATATATGACAGTGATCCGGAAGCTGACTGAGCTGGGAATCACCTTTGTGGTGTGTTCCGGGCGGCAGTATGACAGTGAGAGGAAGCTGTTTGAGCCGGTGAAGGATCTGGTGTATTTTGTGTCAGATGGCGGTACGGTGATCCGGAAGAATGATAAGATCCTGAAGGTACATACACTTCCGGATGAGGTTTGGAAACGCATGCATCATATGGTGAAAGAAAAAATGCCGGAATGTGACTGCTTTATTGCCACACCGGAGTGCTGCTATGCGGAGAATGAGAATGGAAGGATGTTCCTGTGGCTGCGGGATTCCTATGGTTATGATATGAGAAAAGTGGATGATCTTTCTTCTCTTCAGGGAAAACAGGTGCTGAAATTCTCTGTCTATCACCCGGAACGGTGCGAGGAGCTTTGTGCCCCGTATTTTACACCGGCATGGAGGGATAAGGTAACGCTGGCGGCTGCCGGAAAAGAATGGATGGACAGTACACCGCCGGAAGGCGAAAAAAGTACAGCTGTCGAATTTATCCAGCAACAGTTAGGAATTTCCCCGGAGGAAACCTGTACATTCGGAGATAACCTCAACGATATTGCCATGCTCCAGAAAGCGGGAAGGAGCTATGCGGTAGCCAATGCCAGAGCGGAAGTGCAGGCAGCAGCCAGGGAAGTATGTCCGTCATACAGTGAAGACGGAGTCTTACAGATTCTGAAGGGGATTGTTTCTGAAAGCAGAAAATAATAAAGATACATAAAATATGTGCTTTCGGTAAAGAAAAGTCACCGGCCAGGGGTTGACTTTTAAAAACAATTCTGTTAAATTGAAAAAAATTGAAAATTTTAATTCCATGAGGGAGTAGTTCGCACGTAAGTGTGATTTGTCAACAGACCCGGTTTTTTCTGAAAAACCTGGCAAATCTTAAAGAATGAGACTCATGTATGCTTTGTTATATCTTATTGCAGCAGGGCATACATGGGTCTTTTTTATGTAACAAAAGAATGCCGGAAAGAATTTTTTCAGCAGGGCGGGCGACAATGAATCTCCGGGTTATGGGAAATAAAAAAAGAAAGTGAGAAGAAAAATGGAAAATCTGGTAAACAGTTCACCGCTGATCCTTGTGTTAGTTTTTCTTGTGATCGGCTTTGTGTTCCTGATGAAGGGTGCGGATTTCTTTGTAGAAGGAAGTTCCAGTATCGCAAAAAGGCTGAAGGTGCCGCCGATCATCATCGGCCTTACTATTGTGGCAATGGGAACATCATTGCCGGAAACTGCAGTCAGCGTTACAGCGTCACTGGTCAATAACAATGAGCTTGCGGTCAGCAATGTGGTAGGATCCAATATTTTTAACCTGATGGTGGTTGTTGGAGTCTGTTCCATCCTGACACCGATCCTGGTACAGAAGGAAACCATCCGGAGGGATATTCCGTTTTCCATGATCTGTGCGCTCCTTCTTCTGGGGCTGGGGATCCTGGCAGCAGGAGATACGATCGGAATGAGACTTGGTCATCTGGATGGAATGATCCTGCTGGGATTTTTTGCAGGCTATATTGTGGTAATGATCCAAAGTGCCATGAAGGCCAGGGCAGCAGGAAAAAATGTGGACATGGAAGGAGTGGAAGAGCTGGAAGAAGAAATCGGCATCCTTTCCTGGCCGAAGAGCATCCTCTTTATTGTGGGAGGCGCACTTGCCATTGCCTTTGGCGGAGATCTTACGGTGGATGCTGCCAGCCGCATTGCCATTGATCTTGGAATGAGCCAGACACTGGTGGGACTGACCATTGTTTCTATCGGAACTTCCCTTCCGGAGTTGGTGACTTCCGTGGTTGCAGCCAGAAAGAACGAAGTGGATATGGCTGTGGGAAATGCGGTAGGCTCCAATATTTTCAATATTCTGATGGTTCTCGGAGTTGCATCTGCCATCAATCCGGTGGCACTGATCCGGGAAAATATTATTGATATTGTCATACTTATCGTGTTCTCGCTGATCGTGTGGATCTATGCGGCCACAAAGCAGAGAATTAGCCGGAAAGAGGGAATTTCCATGGTGTGTATGTACCTGATCTATGCAGGGTATATTATCTGGAGATAGCTGCTGTGGGCATGCAGCTGGTCCGACGTGGATAATAGTATCGGATAGGGTTTATACCAATGCAAAATTTATAAGAAAAGCTCCAACTGTATCAATATCGGGATACAGTTGGAGCTTTTCTGCAATTATGCTCATTTGCACTCAGAAGAGAAAGCTTTTTTTTAGGATTCTTCTGAAGCACTCTTCTGATGCGGGGTCATATCATCACTGTCCGTCATCAGATATTTCCGGACGGCAAAGAGAATGGCGATACCGATGATCCCGATCAGTGTCTGTACAGGATCGAGATGTTCCACGACCATCTGCCTTGCTGTTGCAAAAAGCAGGACTTCGACAACAGTCTGGGCGGAATGGCGGCAGAGCATTTTTACAAACTCCACACCGACTACAAGAGACAGTGCCTGTGACAGGAAACTGGTAAAAAATCCGGTGTCCATATCCATGATGGAGGTACCGGCAGTTGTAAGGATCAGACGCAGTCCGGACAGTGCGATCACGATAATGATCACGATGGATAACGCGATCTCTGTGTAACGGGCTGTGTTGTAGATCAGTTCGTTAAAATGCTTACGGATATTGTGGTTAACGGCGGTTCTGTCTTTCATGGGAAGTTATCCTTTCTTTTTCGCAGAAGCGGGATGGTCGATAAAGCGGGTTGCAAAATAGCCGAATACGCAGGTGATGACCACCATACATGGCAAAAACAGCCAGAAGCGCTGCTGGCTCATGGTATTGAACCATGGAGAATTGGCCTGCAGGATCATGATGATGGGCATATGCCACAGATAGATCCCGTACTGGTTCCGGGCTACGAAGTACAGCGGACGCAGAAACCTGAAATCCATTTCCGGCAGGAGGGAGAATCCCACAAGCAGTATACTGAGCAGGACCGCCAGGATGGAATGTGCCGGATAACCGGAGGGAGCGGTGCCATAAAGCCCGTGACTGTGATAATAAAAGATCCATACCAGGATCAGTGCCGTGCTTGCAATAGAAACCGGAAGTCCAAGCTTCAGCCGGTAATCCTGCATACGATCTCCGGTCTGCTTCCAGAAAGCGGCAGCAGCCATTCCCAGCACGAAATTATCCAGCGCAGAGAATACCTGACGCTCGTATACAAAATATACAGAGTTATCCGAAATCCCGGAATTGTGGAGATAGCGGACAACGGCGAACCGGCAGATAACAGTGAAAACAATGGACACAATGGCAGAGACGAGCCAGTTTTTCCGGACTGCCTTATAAAGGAACGGGGCGATCAGATAAAACTGAAAGATCACGCCCATCGTCCACAGCGCACCATTGATGGAACCATGAGTCACTGGGGAAAAGTTCTCCGTAAAAGTATAATACGCCAGGATATGCCGAAGTCCCTCATTGCTGAACATCTGCGTGGACATAAAGATCAGAAGGACCGTGATACATACATAATACTGGGGCATAATGCGGATACAGCGCTTTTTCATAAAAGCCCGCCAGCCGGGGAGACAGCCTCGCGCCTCCGAAGAAGAAAGGGAAAGATAAATCCCATATCCGCTTAACAGGAAAAACAGTGTAACTCCTACTTCACCTCCAAGAGTCAGAAGTGTGTGGATGGCTGTATGCGACTGCCATGGTTGCCCGGACAGAACGTAGCAGTGATACAGCATAATGTAGAGGATCGCCCCCGCACGGAGCAGATCGATATTTTTGATACGCTTCATAAATAAATCCTTTCCTGAAAAAAATAAGTCTGCCCCATGACTGAAACGGGCAGACAGAGATAGGTTCAGTATAGCATGAACGTGGGAGATTGGAAAGCTGTCGGAGGGAACCGTAACGAAAAATTTATTATTGCAGAATGATGTCGTTGCACTGATTGACGACGCCGGAGAGACTGTAGTAGAATACAAGTATAGCAGCTGGGGAAAAATCTGTCAGAGATAAACTGGATCACTGCCGCTTCCGCAGGACTTGGAACCGCTATGGGATTTTTGGGAATTGGTGGTTCGACAACAGGTGCAGTTGTAAGTGGTGTTACTTCGTTTGTAAGTGATTATTATGAAAATAGAGATTTTACAAGTGCGGTTATAAATGGTGCGGTAAGTGCGGGAATATCATTATTTTGGAGTGCTGTAGATAATATAGGACCAAAGCAAAATCAAAAAGGATATTTGAAATATATGCGAAAAGATTACCATGACGCAAATCGAAGAATTTCAAATATGAACCTTTCATTCGCAGAGGCATTACCGCTACGAAGGGCAGTTAATGAAGAAAAAAATGAAAAAATGAGGCAATTAACAGGAAAGCAAATAATTTCTTATTCTAGAGATTATTTGAGTAATAGGAAGGTTAATTCTAATATTGTAATACGAAAGTATGGGAGAGTTATTGGCGGGGGAGGTGAGTATACTCCAGGAAAAGGAATGCGGTATATGAAGTGTTATGAGTATTTAGGAAAGTTATATTGGCTTTACGTATAATTTTGGCATATAAAATATATGGGAAACGTATTGGTGGGAAAGGTATTCCCACCAATACAAAACGGTATGTATTTAATAATTAGGGGGGATTAGAATAGACCGAAGGAAAAGAAAAAAGATACCTGAAAAAATTTTATTATTTTGTATTTTATTCTTGTCATATCGTTGGATTTTTGAAGATGATGGATTCACATTTGGAATAGCTGGTTTGGGATATTTGGCATTGACTGGATGGGTATTCAGATTTGGCGGAACACCGGATCAGGATATTTCTTCGGAAAGTGTAGATGAAAATCCTTTATATGTTTATGGGATGATGAGAAAAAATCGAAAATGGCTTTCCGGAATCAGAGGGTGTTTTCTGTTTCAAATGTTGCTTTTGACAGATGTTTTTTTTGCAGCAGTATATTCCTGTTGGAAATGTTGGACGAATAGCAGTGGGAATGATGCGATTGAAAAAGCGTTATTATCACTGTATATTTTAATGACAGCGGGGTATGTTCAATTTTTGAAGCATAGTGCTAGGATTCATGCAAGAAGCTACATGTATATAGAGAATAAAAAAGGAATCTGGATGCCATTCAGTTTTATTTGTTGCAAATATGAGAGGTTAATAGATATCAAAATAACTTTTCCAGAAGAGGTCGAAGAACGAAACGTTGTATTTGAAAAAGGGCTTTTACATAACCAGTATCAAAAAAAGTCAGAATATGAACTGGACGAAAAAGGAAAAGTAAGTTTTTTCAAGAAAAATAGAAATAATCAGGTGAATATCTGGGCGCTTATAGATATTACAGATATGGATAGAAATGATGTTTTGTTGTTAAATGATAAATTTGCAGAGTTCTGGATCAATGAGATGACCAGAGAAGAAAAAAAGAAGGATATTCGTTTTACATTTGTGATCCAGGTAGATGAAATAAATGATTACCTGCAGGAAACTTTTTATGAAAGCGGGGGAATCTTTATGGATAAGCACAGAAGCCGGCTGCCTGTATTATATATACGCAAACACGATATCCTGAAAGTAAAATGGGCTGATAATGATTCAAAATATATAAGTATCAATAAGGAAATGAGAAAAGAGTTAAAGAAAATATATGATGATTCGGAGATAGAATCCATTAATAGCTGAAGAAAGGAATCATATGGCGAATCTGATATTGAGCATTTTCGAAAGAGTTATAACAATATTAATGTTTATTGCATTGGCAGTTGCTCTCGTATGCAAGAAAAAATCTAAAAAGGTACCGCTTTTTATCATCAGACCAATTTTTCTGGTTGGTTTGTTATTTATTATGTTTCAGGCAGTATTTGTGCAGCGAAATTTTAGCTCGCTGGATAAAGCGATTCGGGCATATGATATTAAGGCGAAGCCAATAGCAACCTTGCAGGATGAGAAATCTACATATGTTATCATGGATGAAGATGGATCTATTGAAGGAAGAATTTTTCCAAAAAATGGAAAGAAATGGAAATTGCCGGATTCAGCATTTTTCAGAAAAAGTATGAGCTATCCTTCAGAAGATGCCAATATTGATATGAGATCAATAGAAATACATGGAGCATGGTATATTGTAATACTCCCACATTATCTTATGGGGGAGAATTCTATAGATGAGGTTCACGATTCGGCTGGAACAGAATTTTTAAAAACGGAATATGAGAATATAACGGTATATTATGGATATCTGAAAACGAAACCAGACGATTACTGGATTTCTGTAGATGGAGATAAAGTAGAGATCAATCTGTGAAGCGTCAAGATTGTAGGAAAAAGAGGACATAAAAATGAATATTTCACTATCTAACTGGTGGTCGTGGGGAATCTTATTGCTGTTGCTCATGATAGTGGCAGTCGTGGATTCCAG
Source organism: Blautia massiliensis (ex Durand et al. 2017) (assembly GCF_001487165.1). Taxonomy (GTDB): domain Bacteria; phylum Bacillota; class Clostridia; order Lachnospirales; family Lachnospiraceae; genus Blautia_A; species Blautia_A fusiformis. Next base: position 1,956,226 of record NZ_LN913006.1, on the reverse strand, counting down.
GAAAAGAATCCCGCGAAAAACATCCATATTTATACTGGTTCCGCTTTTGTCTGTGGTCATCATATTTATGATGTCCGAAAATAACAAAGAGGCTGAACAAAGTTTCCATACACTTGAGGAAGCAGTAACAGCCTATGATGATCGGTCAGATGTCGTGGTGACATTACGAGGAAAAACTTCAGCATTGGTTATTATGGATGATGGAGATGTGATGGACTCACAGATTTTTGAAAAAACAGAAAGCGGCTGGAAACTTCCGGAAGATTCAGAGTTTCAGGACACAAAGCGTTTTACAGGAGACAGGATTATAGTCGACGTATCTACCGTAGCAGTTGATGGGGAATGGTATGTTGTGGTGTCACCATATCCGGGAATAAAATCTCCCATAACGAATGTATACGATTCGGAAGGAACAGAATTTTCCGAAGCAAAAGGAAGCGAAAACGTTTACTATGGATATCTGAAAAAATACCCAGAGGACTACTGGGTTTCTGCAAATGGACAGAAGATGGTTCCAATCGGGTTTTTGAAGGATTGGGTCAGAACTGGATGGAAAATAATAAGTAGTCATTAAAATAATAGATATCATAAAACAAAAGATTATTGGATTTCTATGAGAAGATATCGCTTGAGTGAAAAAACAAAACGTTTTTTTCTAATAACATTACTTCTGACACCAGCTTGCTACCAGATCATGCCGGAGATCAGAATGGCATTAGTGTTGGCGGCAATGGGAGAAGCTGTATTATCGGCAGATAGAATTTGGGCAAGAAATGAAAGGTTTCCTTTTGCAAATTTATATGATGACAGGAATCCTCTGTATGTACGAAAAATGATGAAGAAGAGGAAATGGCTTTCTGAGATAAATGGATATTTTGTAGTACAGATTTTGCTTTTGAGTTATGTTCTTCTGATGACAGCAGGGTTCATTTCTGATCATATAATACATAGAAGATATCAGGAAATCAGACTGGAATTTTTCTGGATTTACTGGGGAATAATAATGAGCCTTGGTGTAGTGGAAGCATATTATATCCACATTTATAAGAAAAGTTTCTGCTATCCGAGAAATAAAAAAGGTATCTGGATGCCATTCAGCTTTATCGGATATGAAATGCAGGGACTGGCAGGAAGGATACTGCCTGATCCAACAGAAGAAATGGAGAAAAATCAGCCTCTGGTGTTTGAAGAATGTCTTTTTAAAAGCGGATATGCTAAAAAAGCAAATTATATATTAAAAGAGAATGACCAAATCTGTTTTTATCAGAAAAGAAAAAATCAACAGGTAAACTTATGGGCGATCATTGATATAGCAGATATGGAGAAAATGCATATCCAGCTTCTGAATGATGCATTTGAGATTTTCTGGTGTAATGAGCTGACCAGAGAAGAAAAAAAGAAAGATGTACGTTTTACATTTGTAATCCAGACTGAGAGAATCAATGATGCTATAGGCAGGATTTTTTATGACGGATCAGGAATACGAATGTATAAACATCGAAGTCGTATGGCTGTTTTGTATGAGAAAAAACATGACATCATAAAAATAAAATGTACGGACCGTAAGTCCAGATATAAAAATATTTACAGAGAAATGAGAGAAGAACTGAAGCGGGTGATCGGAAGACGTGATATAGATCTGTAGACTGTATGTAAAGGGAATGTGAAAAAATATGCTGATCAAAGTGATAGAACCAATTGTATATCTGGTAATTATTATTAATCTGGTGATCGCTATTTCTTATAAAAGAAAATCAAAAAAGACACCAGTTAAGGTTGTTGCACCAATTGTTATATTAGGAATCGGACTCTTTGTTTGCGATACAGTGTATACTCACCGAAGTTTCAGTTCTGTGGAGAAAGCCGTGGAAGCATATGGTGATAATGCTGAGATCATCCGTATTCTGCAGGGAGAAAATTCTACATATGTTATCATGGATAACGAAGGAACAGTAGAGGGGAAGATTTTTCCGGAAAGTTCTGGGAAATGGAAATTGCCGGATTCTATATTTTATGGTACAGGCAGAGAGTATCAAGATGTAAAGATAAATATCGATATGTCAACGATAGAAATCAATGGGGAATGGTATGTACTGGTAACACCGAATGATGATAATTACGTAGTAGCCGATGTGAAGGATTCTGTGGGAACAAAATTTCTGGAAGCAGAAAATAACAAAAATGAAGAGATATGTTATGGATACATGGAACACAAACCGAAAGACTATTGGATTTCTGTAAATGGAGAGAAGATATCACTTGATTAAAAGAATATGTATTGGAAAAGAAAGAGGTAATTATACAGAAAAATGATCGACGTGTTGAGCAAATCAATTTATTTGTGCGTATATGCCCTGGTATTTGGAGGATTACTGAAATCTTTTTATTTCTATTTGGCGCCGGTCGGTGTAATGGAAATTTTGGCAGTTCTGGTAAGCCTGATGATCTCAAATATTCTATTTATTCCTACGGTTATTATACCGTCAAGATGGAAAACCCCTTATAATGTGCCGGATAGTTATAACTGTCAGAATCCATTTTATGTACACGGTATGTTAAATGACAAAAAGGAATCGAAATATGCTCTTCCTATCAGGAAAAACGGAAAGTTAAAAAGTTTTTTGTTTTTGCGAAAAATTATGATCCTGTGGTTGGGAGTGTATTTTGTATATCTTGGGATTCAGTATGTAAATCCAGGTATAAATAGTACAGTGGTAGAAATCCTTCTGAATATCTCACTGGCTTTTATGATCATGGCAAGAGTATGCATGTGGATATTTTATGTGAAATTTTATAAAAAGAATTATAAATACCCAACAGATAAAGAAGAAAATTGGGCGCCATTCAGTTTTCTGTGCCAGAATATCAATATGTATTATGAAAATCCGGTGTGTTACAGGAATTTACAGATACATTCAGATGTAATGGAAAAAGATTTTGGAATTTATCAATATATAAATACGTATAAAGCTCCTCGAAATGGAAAAACTTTTTTCTACAGATATGACAAAACAGATGAGATACATATTTTGGCATATGTAAAAACAGATCTGTTTCAGGAAGCGGATATCGGAAAATTAAATAAAGCTTTTGTAGAATTTTGGAAACAGTATATTACAACGAAAGAGGAAAAAAAGGAAATATATTTTTCCTTTGTGCTGGAAGTAGAAGATGATAATCGTGTTCTGAAGAGCATTGTACGGAATAATTCAGGGATAATGATGTATAAAAGACGATACCGTCTTGGAGCGGTATATAACCGTTATTATAATCGCCTGGAAATCCTTCCGGTATATAGATATTCGAGATATAAAAAACAATATGAGAAAATGAAAAAAGATCTGTTGGATTGTCTGGGCATATCGGATGTTGTATAGGCCTGACGACTAGGGGGGGGATCATAATAAACCGAAAAAGAAAAAAAAATATACCTGAAAAAATTTTGTTATTTTGTATTTTATTTTTGTCATATCGTTGGATTTTTGAAGATGATGGATTCACATTTGGAATAGCCGGTTTGGGATATTTGGCATTGACTGGATGGGTATTCAGATTTGGCGGAACACCGGATCAGGATATTTCTTCGGAAAGTGTAGATGAAAATCCTTTATATGTTTATGGGATGATGAGAAAAAATCGAAAATGGCTTTCCGGAATCAGAGGGTGTTTTCTGTTTCAAATGTTGCTTTTGACAGATGTTTTTTTTGCAGCAGTATATTCCTGTTGGAAATGTTGGACGAATAGCAGTGGGAATGATGCGATTGAAAAAGCGTTATTATCACTGTATATTTTAATGACAGCGGGGTATGTTCAATTTTTGAAGCATAGTGCTAGGATTCATGCAAGAAGCTACATGTATATAGAGAATAAAAAAGGAATCTGGATGCCATTCAGTTTTATTTGTTGCAAATATGAGAGGTTAATAGATATCAAAATAACTTTTCCAGAAGAGGTCGAAGAACGAAACGTTGTATTTGAAAAAGGGCTTTTACATAACCAGTATCAAAAAAAGTCAGAATATGAACTGGACGAAAAAGGAAAAGTAAGTTTTTTCAAGAAAAATAGAAATAATCAGGTGAATATCTGGGCGCTTATAGATATTACAGATATGGATAGAAATGATGTTTTGTTGTTAAATGATAAATTTGCAGAGTTCTGGATCAATGAGATGAGCAGAGAAGAAAAAAAGAAGGATATTCGTTTTACATTTGTAATCCAGGTAGATGAAATGAATGATTATCTGCAGGAAATTTTTTATGAAAGCCAGGGAATCTTTATGGATAAGCACAGAAGCCGGCTGCCTGTATTATATATACGCAAACACGATATCCTGAAAGTAAAATGGGCTGATAATGATTCAAAATATATAAGTATCAATAAGGAAATGAGAAAAGAGTTAAAGAAAATATATGATGATTCGGAGATAGAATCCATTAATAGCTGAAGAAAGGAATCATATGGCGAATCTGATATCCTTAGAAGTCCATTACCTTTAGGTGATGGGTAGTTCACTCGGTCACAACCGAGTCAGCCATGACCGAATAAAAAATATGTACATATCTACTTCTCAAACCTGCAAAGTGCCTTCTGTTGTGCTCCATAAATGGAGTGATTTCCGTTGATCAGATAAGCGAGGATGCATACCAGGATGAGGGGAAGGGTATTTCGGGTGCCGAAAACTTCCAGGCCGATGAGGATCGGGGCGATGAGGGTGTTGGTGGCGCTGCCGAATACTGCGGCGTAGCCAAGTGCCCCACAGATCATCGGAGGGATCCCGAGGATGGAACCTAAGACGACTCCAAGGGAAGCGCCGATGGAGAACAGTGGTGTCACTTCGCCGCCCTGAAAACCGATGGCAAGTGTAAATACAGTAAACAGAAGCTTCAGAATCCAGTCATATCCGTAGATCGTTTCTCCGGCAAAGGAAGCGGAGATGAGATTGGTTCCAAGACCTGTGTAGCGTCCGCCGTGGATCACAAACAGCAGAGCTGCCAGTGGAATGGCCATGACACCGATGCGGATCAGCGGATTTGAGATTTTTTCCCCGAATAATTTCTTTGCTTTCTGAAGAAGTACGGAAAAGCATCGTCCGGCGAGACCAAAGGCAAGTCCGAGAGCAATGAGAGAGATCATGCTTCGGAGATCGGTCACAGTCCAGGTGTCCTGGATATCCACAGCAAATTTTTCCAGTCCCAGGAAATGAGAAGTGAAGGAGGCTGTATATGCGGCGATAAGTGCCGGCAGCAGCGCATCGTACTCAAGATATCCGGCAACGATCACCTCCATGGCAAAAAATACAGCGGCTAATGGCGTCTGGAACAGACCGCCAAAACCGGCAGCCATACCGGTGATCAGCATGACAGGCTTATTTTCCCGGATATGCAGCCTGCGTCCGGCCTCGTGGGAGAGTGTAGCACCGATCTGCACGGCAACACCTTCACGGCCGGCACTTCCTCCGAAGAGATGAGTGATCCAGGTGCCGAGTATTACCAGAGGGACAAGGGCCAGAGGAATCTGGTCTCTTTTTTTCTGCCCGGTTTCGAAGATCAGGGACATGCCCTTTAAGCTTAAGGTGCTGAAATGATGATACATCCATACAATAAGAAGTCCGGCCAGAGGCAGGAAGGGCAGCAGGCAGCGCCAGTGTGCAGTGCGAAAAGCAGAGATCGCCAGCAGGCCCCGGCCGAAGATAGTATCTACGATCCCGACGCAGATTCCCACGACCATTGCAAGGACAGCATATTTCAGCTGCAGGATCCGATGTTCTTTTTGGATAGTTTCTTTTGTCATAGTAACTCCTTTCAATCTCCCCGTTTTGAAAAATCCATCAAAAAAAGCTGGTAACCCCGTGCATTGCACAGAAGTCATCAGCTCATTGGCGGTTTCGATAAAGATCGGGGGAGAACTTCATTCCCTTTCTGCCTGAGAGTATAGCATCCGAGGCTGATATCGTCAATAGTCAGACGGAAATCCGGAGTATCTTATTTGTTACAGGTGTGCTATGATTAAACAAATCGGCAGGTTACGGTTGAAGCAGTAAAGCGTAATATGCTGCGACTAAGACCTGCACATATGAGAATGTAAAAATAACGGAGGAGACATCATGGAAGAACCAAGAATTGACAAAACAGTCTATACAGGAAGACCGGAGAACACCGAGGGCCGTCTGGAGAAGGAAATCGCAGTGTACGATTTTCTGGATAGTTTTGGGATTGAATATAAAAGAGCAGATCATGAAGCACTGATGACCATGGAGGCCTGCGAGGCAGTGGATCAGATTCTGGGGGCGCAGATATGCAAAAATCTTTTTCTCTGCAACCGACAGAAAACGGATTTCTATCTGCTGCTGATGCCGGGAGAGAAGCCGTTTAAAACAAAATTTCTGTCCAAACAGATCGGAACAGCCAGACTTTCCTTTGCAGACGGAGAGCAGATGGAGGAATATCTGAACATTACCCCGGGGTCCTTAAGTCTGATGGGACTGATCTTTGATAAAGAAAAGAAGGTACACCTGGTGATCGATAAAGAAGTCCTGGATGAAGAATATTTCGGATGCCATCCGTGTATCAATACTTCCACTCTGTTGATGAAGACCAGTGATGTAAAAGAAAAAATCCTGCCGGCGCTGGGCCACGAATATCAGGTGGTCGAGCTGCCGACAGAATAGAAAATCAACGTATGGGTGTAAAGTCCTTTTTGTTGGACTCTGCTATGATGTAATGGGGGCGCTGCTTGACCTCCATATAGGTTTTGGCTATGTATTGTCCCATGATACCCAGGCAGAAAAGCTGCAGGCCGCCGATGAAGATGATGACACAGATGGTGGAAGCCCAGCCTGGGACCGGATCATCGAAGATCAGCTTTCGGACGATGATGGCTACCAGGACCAGAAAGGAAAAACCGGTCATGGTCGTTCCGAACCAGGAGGCGATGGTCAGCGGTACCTGAGAAAAATTGATGATGCCGCTGACGGCGTATTTAAACAGCTTCCAGAAGTTCCATTTGGTCTCACCGGCTACGCGTTCGATATTTTTGTAGGGGAGCCAGCAGGTGCGGAAACCGATCCAGCCGAAGATTCCCTTGGAGAAGCGGTTGTACTCACTCATGGAGACGATGGCATCCACCATACTGCGCTTCATCAGACGGAAGTCTCTGGCGCCGTCCACAATATCTGCATCCGAGATCTTATTGATCAGCTGATAAAATTTCCGGGCAAAAAAGCTCCGGATAGGTGGCTCTCCGTCACGGCTGACACGTCTGGTGGCAACGCTGTCATATTCTCCGGATTCCAGCTTCTCCAGCATTTCCGGGAGAAGGGACGGCGGATCCTGAAGATCAGCGTCCATTACTGCTACATAATCGCCGCCGGCATTGCAGAAGCCTGCATACATGGCAGCTTCCTTTCCGAAGTTTCTGGAAAAAGAAAGATAGATCACATGAGGATCCTTTTCGGAAAGCTCTTTTAAAATCTCAAGGGTTCTGTCTCTGGAACCGTCATTCACAAAGATCAGTTCATAATCACAGTTCATTTGCCTGAGGACAGAAGTGGCTTCCGGGTAAAAAAGCGGAAGGGATTCTTCCTCATTGAAGCATGGTATAATTAAAGAAATCATTTTTTGCCTCGTTTTCCAGATCATAAAAAATGATCATTTTGGCGGTTATCTGTAGTCCGCCCTGGTTTCAGGTTGCTTTTGGATGGATACTATCATATCATATTTGTCCGGAATCGGCTATAAAACAGGGGATTTTTTTCTTGCACCGCTGTTTTTTTGTGATAAACTGTAAAAAAAGATAAACAAGAGGTGTGATATGCTGGAAAAATTTAACAGCTTTATGGAGAAATGGATGGCTTTTGTGACGCCGGCCTGTCTGCTTACGGGGGTACTGTTTCCGGATATTGCAAAGCATGGCGTGCCCTATGTGACGTATGCTTTTGCATTTATGACCTTTATCGGTGCGCTGAAATCCAGGTTCCGTGATGTGGCAGATGTGTTTAAGCGGCCGCTTCCGCTAATCCTGATGCTGCTGATCCTTCATGTGCTGGGACCGGTGGCCGCCTGCGGTCTGGGACATCTTCTGTTCCCGGGCAATATGAATTATATCACAGGAATGGTGCTGGAATTTTCCGTACCTGCAGCGGTGATCAGTCTGATGTGGGTGTCCATTTATAATGGAAACAGTCCGCTGTCACTTTCGCTGGTTGTGATCGATACAATCCTGGCTCCCTTTCTGATCCCGGCAGTATTGAAGCTCCTGGTGGGCTCCAGCGTAAAAATGGATACTGTGGGAATGATGAAGGAGCTGGTTTTCATGATCGCTCTGCCGGCAGTCCTTGCCATGTGCCTTAATGAAGTCAGCCATGGAAAGGTTATGGAGACCTGGCCGAAAAAGCTGGCACCTTTTTCAAAAATGTGCCTGATCTTTGTGGTAACCTCCAATTCCTCCAAGGTTTCTCCTTATATGAAGCATCTTAACGGAGAACGGCTGGAGGTAGCAGCAGCGATCCTGGTCCTGGCAGCAGGGGGATATGCCATCGGCTGGATCATTGCCATTCTTACAAGACAGAACAAAGAGGCAACGGTTTCCATGATCTATGGTTCCGGAATGCGGAACATCAGCGCCGGTGCGGTGATCGCGGGAGCGTATTTTCCGGCGGAAACATTATTTCCGGTTATGATCGGAACGTTATTTCAGCAGATCCTGGCGGCTTTTTATGGAAGTATGATGCGCCGGGTCCAGACCGGACAGCAGGAAAGGGAGAAGGAGCATGGAGTTTCAGCATGAATTGATCATTCCCAATGAAGGATTTCCTTTTAAGCTTTTTCTTTTTGAAGGAAGAAACGGAAATTATGTACGGGAAAAACACTGGCATACTTCGATCGAGATCTTTGCGGTGATGGAGGGGAGCCTTTATTTTTATATCGATGAGAACGAGTATCCTCTGAAGGCAGGGGAGTTTCTGATCATTAATTCCAATGAAGTACATTCTATTCAGGCGCCAGTACGTAATGAGACCATCGTACTGCAGATCCCGCTGAAGCAGTTTTCGGATTATTTTACCGCTCAGAGGTTCATCCGTTTTCGGAGCAGAAACGAAGAGTCTGAGGAAACAGACAGGCGGATGGTTTCTCTGATCCGGGAGATGTACCGGGTGTACGTATCCGGGGAAACGGGGTACGAATTCCGTATCAGGGCAGTGTTCTATGAAGTCCTTTATCTTATGGTTTCCGCATACAGGGAAACAGAGGTGGAGGAGAATGCGCTGAAGATCAGCCGCAGATTGGATGCTTTGTCAAAAATAACCACTTATATGCGGGAGCATTACAAGGAGGATCTCAGGCTTTCCGGACTTGCAGCCATGTTCGGATATTCCGATGCATATCTGTCAAGAATGTTCCGGAAATATGCGAAGGTCAATTTTAAGACATATTTACAGGATATCCGCATGGCATACGCCTATAAGGAGCTTTTGCATACAGATCATACCATCAGCTCTATCGCACTTGACAACGGGTTTGCAAGCAGCAGGGCTTTTTCCAGGGAATTTGTAAAGCGTTACGGGATCCTGCCGGGAAGAGTGGAGCGTCAGAATCATAAAAATGTCAAAAAAGTGCTATGAATGAGTCAAGAAAAGCGGCGAAAAGCATACCATGATGTGGTATGCTTTTTTCAGTTCAAAACGAAGATACAGAGAAGCTGTGAAACAGTAATTTTGTAAGGAGGGTTAAATCGTGAAAATTCAGAAAGTAACAGATCCGGCTTTCCGCAGATACGGAAAGGTTCTGGAGGGATACAATTTCGGTCCGCTTCTGAAGGAGATGAAGCATACACCGGTTCCGGAGGATGTGGTATATGTTCCGTCAGCAGAGGAGCTGGAAGCTCTCGATGTGGAAAAAGAGCTGAAAAACAGAGCGTTTGGTGGATTACCTGTCCAGATCGGATATTGTAATGGTCACAATAAAAAGCTGAATGCCCTGGAATATCATCGGAATTCCGAGATCAATGTAGCAGTGACAGATCTTGTACTGCTTATCGGACATCAGCAGGATATAGAAGAGGATCTTACATACGATACCTCAAAGGTGGAGGCATTTCTGGTACCGGCAGGAACTGGGATCGAGGTTTATGCCACAACGCTCCACTATGCACCGTGTCATGTGAATGAGAGTGGATTTCAGTGTGTAGTTGTTCTTCCGAGAGGAACCAACACAGAGATTGATTTTCCGATGTCAGGGGACGGAGAGGACGGTCTGATGACAGCCAGAAATAAATGGCTTATCGCTCATGAGGATGCGAAGATCGAAGGCGCATTCAACGGATTGAAGGGTGAAAATATCACACTTGACTGATTTTGGGTGAAGTGAATAGTTACAAACGAACAATAATATCACCGGTGGAAAATCTGCCGGATATAAAAAGGAGAATGAAGATTATGAACAACATGCCAGAAGTTAAGATCGGAATCGTTGCAGTCAGCAGAGATTGTTTTCCGGAAAGCCTTTCCGTAAACAGGAGAAAAGCTCTTGTAGACGCTTACACAAAGAAATACGATGCAAAGGATATCTACGAATGTCCGGTCTGTATCGTAGAGAGTGAGATCCATATGGTCCAGGCTCTGGAGGATATCAAAAAAGCAGGCTGTAACGCACTCTGTGTATATCTTGGAAACTTCGGACCGGAGATTTCTGAGACCCTTCTTGCAAAGCATTTCGAGGGACCGAAGATGTTTATCGCAGCAGCTGAGGAAACACAGGATAATCTCTGCCAGGGACGTGGAGATGCTTACTGCGGTATGCTGAATGCAAGCTACAACCTGCAGCTTCGTAATGTAAAAGCCTATATTCCGGAGTATCCGGTAGGTGATGCAGAGGACTGCGCGGATATGATCCATGAATTCCTTCCTATCGCAAGAGCGATCGAGGGATTGAGCAACCTGAAGATCATCAGCTTCGGACCGCGTCCTACAAACTTCCTTGCCTGCAATGCACCGATCAAACAGCTTTACAACCTTGGCGTTGAGATCGAGGAGAACTCAGAGCTGGATCTTTTCGAGGCATTCAACAAGCATGAAGGTGATGAAAGGATCCCGGCGATCGTAAAAGAGATGGAAGAAGAGCTTGGTGCGGGAAACAAGAAACCTGAGATCCTTCCGAAGCTTGCACAGTACGAGCTGACTCTGAAGGACTGGGTAAGAGATCACAAAGGATATCGTAAATATGTAACACTGACAGGAAAATGCTGGCCTGCATTCCAGACACAGTTTGGATTTGTTCCATGTTATGTAAACAGTCGTCTGACAGCACAGGGCATTCCAGTATCCTGTGAGGTTGATATCTATGGTACATTAAGTGAATTTATCGGACAGGTAGTAAGTGATGATATCGTTACACTTCTTGATATCAATAACTCCGTTCCGAAGGATATGTACAAAGAATCTATCGAAGGAAAATTCAACTATACGCTTCAGGATACCTTTATGGGATTCCATTGTGGAAACACAGCATCCAGCAAGCTGTCCTTCTGTGAGATGAAATATCAGATGATCATGGCAAGATCCCTTCCAATCGAGGTTACAAACGGAACTCTTGAGGGAGATATCAAGCCTGGAGATATCACCTTCTATCGTCTGCAGAGTACAGCGGACAACAAGCTTCGTGCATATATCGCACACGGCGAGGTTCTTCCGGTTGCAACACGTTCCTTCGGTGCTATCGGTGTATTTGCAATTCCGGAGATGGGACGTTTCTACCGTCACGTGCTGATCGAGGGAGGATTCCCGCATCACGGTGCTGTAGCATTCGGACATCACGGAAAAGCTCTCTTCGAGGTGTTCAAATACATTGGTGTACCGGTTGAAGAGATCGGTTACAATCAGCCGGCAGGCGTGAGATATCCGACAGAGAATCCTTGGAGATAATTAAAACAGGCAGGTAAGATCATCCGTACGTGCTGCCTGATACAAGCAAGTCCCCACTCGCTGCTTATTGCTTTTCGTAACCCCGCAGGGGACTTTCTTGATTTGGTTAAATACGATTCAGAAACCGCGGGCTCTCAGGCGTGCAGGCGCTGCGAACTGAGAGCTGCGGTTTCTGTATTTACAGGAGGAAAAATTACTATGTATTATATTGGCGTTGATCTTGGAACTTCCGCTGTAAAGCTTCTTCTTATGGAAGGATCCGGAAAGATCTGCAACATCGTATCAAAAGAATATCCGTTGTTCTTCCCCCATCCGGGCTGGTCTGAGCAGAATCCGGAGGACTGGTTCGCCCAGAGCATGGAAGGGATCAAAGAGCTCACAGAAGGAATTGACCGCAAAGAAGTAGCAGGAATCGGTTTTGGCGGCCAGATGCACGGTCTTGTAACTCTGGATAAAGATGACAATGTGATCCGTCCGGCGATTCTCTGGAATGACGGCCGTACCGGTGAGGAGACGGAATATCTTAATACGGTTATCGGAAAGGAAAAACTTTCTCAGTATACCGCAAACATTGCATTTGCAGGCTTCACTGCACCAAAGATCCTCTGGATGCAGAAGCATGAGCCTGAGAATTTTAAAAAAGTGGTAAAGATCATGCTTCCGAAGGATTATCTTGCCTATCGTTTGAGCGGATCCTTCTGCACAGATGTATCCGATGCTTCCGGTATGCTTCTTCTGGATGTGAAGAACCGCTGCTGGTCAAAGGAAATGCTTGAGATTTGCCATATCACAGAGGAACAGCTTCCGAAGCTGTACGAGAGCTGGCAGGTAGTCGGAAACCTGAAAGCGGAAGTTGCAAAAGAGCTTGGCTTCTCAGAGGATGTGAAGGTTGTAGCAGGTGCAGGCGACAATGCTGCGGCAGCTGTGGGAACAGGAACGGTTGGCGATGGCCAGTGCAATATTTCCCTTGGAACATCCGGTACGATCTTTATTTCCAGCAAAGATTTCGGAGTAGATGAAAACAATGCACTGCATTCCTTTGACCATGCAGATGGAAGCTATCATCTGATGGGATGCATGTTAAGCGCTGCTTCCTGCAACAAATGGTGGTCAGAGGAGATCCTTAAGACAAAGGATTTTGTGGCAGAGCAGGCACCGATCCAAAAGCTTGGCGAGAATCAGGTATTCTTCCTTCCATATCTGATGGGAGAGAGATCTCCGCATAACAACCCGGATGCAAGAGGTGTATTTTTCGGAATGTCCATGGATACCACGAGAGCAGATATGACACAGGCAGTTCTGGAGGGAGTTGCTTTTGGACTTCGAGATTCCCTTGAGGTTGCAAGAAGCCTTGGGATTCATATTGAGCGCACCAAGATCTGCGGCGGCGGAGCTAAGAGCCCTCTCTGGAAAAAGATCATTGCAAATGTGATGAATCTGAAGGTGGATGTGCCGGAGAATGAGGAAGGCCCGTCTATGGGCGGTGCAATGCTGGCAGCAGTAGGCTGCGGTGAATACCCGGATGTGGAAACGATCTGTAATAAGCTGGTCAGGGTAGTAGATACGGTAGAACCGGAACCGGAGCTGGTTGCAAAATATGAAGAAAAATACCGGAAATTCCGCAAACTGTATCCGGCAATGAAAGAGTTGTTCAGATAACAGCCATTTTCACGGATAAATATTGTTATGCTTCATAGGTATGGAGCACTGAACGGTTAAAGATCAGGAGCATGTCACAGCTCCTGATTTTTTCTGTACTGTCTTGGTGTACAGCCCTTGATTTTCGTAAAGACCTTTGTGTAATAATTAGAGTCCGAAAAACCGGACAGCAGTCCTGATTCTGTGATAGAACAGGAGGGATTTTCCAGATATTCCAGGCTGCGTTCAATGCGGTATTCCTGGATGTATCCGAAGAGAGTGATATTCATGCATTTTTTGAAAAGCCGGCTGCATTCGCTGGGACTTAAGTGGATCAGGTCTGCAACATCATTCAGGAGGATCTTTTCAGAGTAGTGTTCTGCGATATAGGACATGATCTGACGGATGCGGCGGTAGTTTTCTTCATCCTGACCGGATGGAAGAGTTGTCCGGGAGATCGTATTTTCATACAAGATCTTCCAGAAGTGCTGCAGTCTGGCGATGATCTCAAATTCATACATGGGTTCCCGGATACTGTCCAGGTCGATGATGTCACGGATATCTTTTATGGCCTCGGAATGCCATTTACAGGATAGATCAAGCGGTACGGCGGACAGGGAAAAGCTTCGGAGGATCGGTTCTGTATATTTTTGAAAAAGAAGGCTTCCCGAAAATCCGTAGATCAGTTTGGGGTCAAAGGTTATGGGGATATACTGACAGTCCTGATCCTGATACATATATCCGGCATGAAGGGCATTGGCATTGCCAAAGATTGCCTGTCCCTCTTTCAGGTGAAAGGTATTCTGATTGATCTTGTAGAGCATTTCGCCTTTTTTTATATAGGTAAGCTCTATCTCCGGATGCCAGTGCCACAGAAAGGAACCGGTCTCATAGCCGGAAAGCCGCTCGTAGCTTACCAGGAATGGGAAGGAGCTGTCTCCGTGTTTTTTCAGTTCTTTTCCGGCGGGATCTGTGATGATCTGCAAGGTGTTACCTCCTTCCTTCTGTGCGCGGATTCTGAAGTGTATATCTGCTTTTCATAGTGGAATTTATTTTATCAGAAAAGCCAGAAAATGCAAAGGGATATTCCGGGATCACCACAAAATAATACGGTTTTTACACAAAATTGTTATGGACAGAAAAGACGGAACTGTTATAATAAAAGTACATGAAGCGTTACTATTCACTGGTAATATTCCGCGCATTGCGAAGCGTGTTGCTGAGAACGGAGTGAACAGTAACCATGAAGCGTGACAGAGCGGAAGATTTTTTCAGGTTCTTCCGGATCTGGGGTGTAAACTATATAACAGGAGGAAGAAAAAATGGGAACAATTAAAATTCCGGCAGCAGAAGTGCTGAAAAAAATCTATGGAGAGACAGAGGAGAGTAGCGCCCGTTATACCAATCTTGCTGTGAATTTCGAGAAGAAATATCATCATGACAAGGCAGAGTTTTTTACTGCTCCGGGCCGTACGGAGATCATTGGCAACCATGTTGATCATAACGGCGGTCAGATCATTGCGGCAAGTATCGATCTGGATACCATCGGTGCTGCTTATCCAAACGGAACCAATGTGATCCATATGATCAGTGAGGGTTACAAACAGGAAGTAGTTGTTGATCTTGACAAGCTCAGCACAGAAACCTATACAAAAGGTACAGATGCTCTTGTTGCAGGTATTATGGAGTATATGCAGAAAAAAGGCTATGCTACCGGTGGATTTGACGCTTATGTTTCCACCAAGGTTATTGCCGCTGCAGGTGTAAGCTCTTCTGCTTCCTTTGAGATGCTTGTATGTGCGATCACCAATTATTTCTTTAATGAAGGTAAGCTGGAGTATGGCGAGTATGCGAGAGCAGGTCAGTATGCTGAGAATGTTTACTGGAAAAAGGCTTCCGGTCTGATGGACCAGATGGCTTGTGCTGCCGGCGGCCCGATCCTTCTGGATTTCTCTGATAAAGAGAATATCAGCTGTGAGAAGATCGCATTTTCCTTTGAGGATATGGGCTGCAGACTTGTGATCGTAAATACCGGTAAGGGCCATGCAGATCTCAGTGAGGAATATTCTTCTATTCCTATGGAGATGCGTGAGGCTGCGAAGGCTATGGGCGTAGAGCTTCTCTGTGAGTCCAGTATGGAGAATCTTCTGGCACATGTGAAGGATATTCCGAATGACCGTGCTGTTCTTCGTGCGATGCATTTTTATGAAGAGAACAGACGTGTTGCAGATGCTGTGAAGGCTGTTGAGAATAAAGACGGTGAGGGATTCCTGCACCTTCTTGAAGAGTCCGGTAATTCTTCCTGGGAGTGGTTGCAGAACTGTTATTCTCTGCAGAATTGCAAGGAGCAGAAGATTACGTTGAGTCTGGCGCTTACCAAGCTGTTTCTGAATAAGATCGGTGCTGGTATCTGCAGAGTTCATGGTGGTGGTTTTGCAGGAGTTATCATGTGCGTGCTTCCAATCGAGAACGCAGATGCGTATGTGGACTATATGGCTCAGTATGTTGGAAGGGAAAATGTCTATCCGATGAATATCAGGAGTACAGGGGCTGTTCATGTTGAGTGATTTTTGACGGCATAACGAACGTCATGGAGGGCGATTCGTTTCCGAATGCGGCTTTGGCGGCATCCGGAAATGAACCGCCCTTTGCGCTGTGCTATGATTTTTTATTTTTTAATCAAAATTTTATGATTTGTTTCTGATTTAAATTTATGGGTTATGGTATAATGAGAAAAATTTTAAGAGAGTAATAAAAAGAATTTGCAGAAGTTTTCAAGGTGAGGTTTCTGGAGTTGTTTTGAGTTTTGTTTTTTTCATTATATTTCATAAGAAAGGTTTGACATATTTATGAGCAGAAGAGAGTTTCTTGAGGTTTTACGGGGGCAGCTGTCCGGACAGATGACCCAGGGGAGAGCTGCGGCTCATGTGCGGTATTATGAGGATTACATTCAGTCTCAGGTCCGGAACGGTCGAAGTGAATCAGATGTTCTGGCAGAACTGGGGGATCCTAGGCTGATCGCCAAGACTTTGATCGATACAGATGACAGTGCAGCTGTTTATGATGAGTCTGGTTATTCTGAAGAGAGCTACGGTGCAGATGATTATGCGGATAATGGGACGGAGAGCAGTGCCGGAAAGGCAAGAAGCTTTAAACTGGATCTGAGCACATGGTATGGAAAGGCAATCGTGATCGCTATTGCAGCGTTAATTGTGATACTTTTAACAACTGTTTTGGTGGCAGTTGCTCCATTTTTGATAATTTTTGGTATAGTTTTGTATTTAATATCCTGGTACAGGAAGAAAAAAGTATAAGTGTTCCACAATAGCTGTGAATTAAAGACAATTTCCGTGTAATGAAATGGATTGCTTGTGAAAAAAGTATTTATAAGATTTGCATAAAAAATATGTGTTTGGTCTTGATTTATAGTGGATTTTACTGTATAATCTGGGTTAACAAGTTGAGATTGTGTCTGTTTTGTATAAAAACAGATGATGCCATTGAGAAGAGAGAACGGCAGAAGATATACATCGAAGGATGTGTTATTTTCTGCCGATTTTTTTATCTGTTTTTTAGAAAAGGTGATCAGAATGGATTGCCTTATTGAAGTATGATAAATTGTATAAAATAGATAAAAAAACAATTATTATCAAATAATAATTGCTTAAAATAAATAAAGAAATATTGGAAAATAGAGAAATAACTGTTGATTATATACAAGAAATGTGTTATCATTTGGTAAAAAGTTGGTAAAGATAACAAACGCGCAAATACAAAGGAGGGTAGTGAGAGGGCATTTTTGACAGCAGAACGTAAATGAGAGTTTTGCTTAATGTATTGGGGTAATTGCTGGAAGATATAACGGAAATGTTTTTCAGCAGAATGTGTAATGAGCAACATGATCAGCACTGTCAGGGGGACAGAGATATCGTGATGATGCAGCTGATCGGTAGTACGTAAATTTATGAAAAGCAGGTGATATACAATGAAAAGTAAAAAATCTTTTTTCAGGACAGTGGAGCCTTATCTCTATCTGGTTCCTGTAATGATCCTTTTTATACTGTTTGTATTCTGGCCGTTCGTTAAGACGATCCAGCTGAGCTTTGCCAGAACCACACCTCTTGGTCAGGTGGCACAGTATGTAGGACTTGACAACTATACGAATATTTTTACAGATGGAACGTTCCTTAACAGTTTGGTGACAACACTGAAATTTTCTGTTATGCGAGTTATCCTTTCTATTGTGCTCGGTTTTATACTGGCGATCATCAGTACAGAGAAGATCAGGGCAAAGGGATTTTTCCGTACTGTATATGCACTTCCGATGGCTATTTCCGCAGCAGCGGCATCTGTAGTGTTCATGTTTATTTTCCACAGCTCTCTGGGTATCCTGAACAGGGCGCTCGGAACTCATATCGGATGGCTGACAGATAAGAAATATGCACTGATCGCAGTTACGATCGTTAGTGTATGGATGGCGATCGGTATGAATTTCATTTACCTTACTGCAGCGATCCAGAGTGTACCGGCTGAGCTTTATGAGAGCGTTGCCCTGGATGGAGCGAATTTCTTCCAGAAGCACCGTCATGTAACGATTCCGTCAATCTCTCCGACACTGTTCTTCCTTCTCATCATCAATGTCATCAACTCCGTACAGGCATACGCAGAGTTCAAGATGATGACCCAGGGCGGACCGGCAGAGAGTACCAACGTTATCGTGTATGAGATTTACCAGGAGGCATTTATCAACAGCCGTTTCGGTGTGGCCTGTTCAGAATCCGTAATTCTGTTTGTTATTTTGATCATCCTGACTGCACTGCAGTTTAGACTGGAAAAGAAGGTGACCTACTGATGAAAGAAAAACCATATGTAAAAGTGGCGATGTATGCGCTGAATATTATTTTTGCAATTATTATTATTGTTCCTGTTATCTACTGTTTCAATGTTAGTATGATGGATCTGAAGGAGATCTACGGCGGAAAGTTCTGGCCGTCCCATCTGACTATCGAGAACTACACAAGAGCATTTCAGCTTGCACCGTTCTTTACCTTCATTAAGAACTCACTGATCGTATCCGGTGTTATCACATTTGCTCAGGTCGTTACAGGTGCTCTTGCAGCATATGCTTTTGCAATGATGGAGTTCAAAGGCAAAAAGGTCCTGTTCTATATTATGCTGGCAACCATGATGATCCCGAGCCAGGCGATCATCATCGCAAACTACCTGACTATTGCTGACTGGGGTATCCGTAATACATACGCAGCGCTGATCCTTCCTAATGCAGCAGCAGCTTTTGCGGTATTCAACATGCGTCAGGCATTCCTGACACTGCCGAAGGAGATCCATGAGGCGGCAGAGATTGACGGATGTACAAATTTCAAGTTCTTATATACCATCGGTGTTCCGCTTATCAAACCATCACTGGGTGCTCTGATCATCTATGTATTCCTTCAGAGCTGGAACTACTATCTGTGGCCACTGCTTGTAACAGACAGTGTAAATATGAGAACGGTTCAGATCGGTCTTGGTATGCTTCAGGGGGCTGAGGCAACAGACTTCCGACCGGTTATGGCTGGCGCTATGGTTATCCTGATTCCGTCGATCCTTGTATTTATCATTGGTCAGAAGCAGATGATCAGTGGTCTGACAGCAGGTGCTGTTAAGGGTTGATCCAATCACATAAGAGCAAGTAGCAAAAATGTTAATTTGTCCGACCTGTATTGGGGCGGGTCGGACCATTATAAAAGGAGGGTTTCTATATGAACAACAAAAAATGGATGGCGATTCTTTTAGGAGGAATCATGGCTGCATCTCTGGCAGCTCCGTGCTCAGTAAGTGCAGCTGAGAAAACAACACTTACATTCTGGCATGCAATGGGCGGCACAAACGGTGAGGTGCTTCAGCAGATCGTGGATGATTTCAACGCATCCCAGGATGAGATTGAGATTAAAGCTGAGTATCAGGGAACCTATGATGATACCATCACAAAACTGAAAGCTGCTATGCAGAGTGACTCCGGTCTTCCGGATGTCTGCCAGATGTATGACGTAGGAACAAAGTTCATGTATGACAGTGGTGCTGTCATTCCTGTAGAAGACAAATTTGAGAGCACAGGCTATGATAAGAGCTCTGTTATGGAGGTTATCAGCAGCTACTATACCGTAGACGGCAAGCAGTATGCAATGCCATTTAACGTATCCACACCTATGCTGTATTACAACAAAGACGTATTTGAGGCAGCAGGACTTGATCCTGAAACTCCGCCAACAACTTATGATGAGGTTCTTGAGGATGCCAAGAAGATCGTAGAGAGCGGAGCAGCTCCGGTTGGTTATTCACAGGCTATTTACGGATGGTTCTTTGAGCAGCAGCTTGCAGGACTTGGTGTAACATACGGAAACAATGACAATGGACGTAAAGAGGCAGTTACAGCTGTTGATTTTGATTCCAACGGCGGCGGCCTGAAAGTATTTGATATGTGGAAAAAGCTGTATGATTCCGGATATTTCGAAGATTACGGAACAACAACAGCAGATACTCAGACAGCATTCTTCTCCGGACAGGTTGGTATGATCATCGAGTCTACTGCTATCCTGAAAAATGCAGTTGATTCTTCTCCGTTCGAAGTTGGTACAGGATATCTTCCGAGAATCGAGCAGAATGATGAAGGCGGTGTTATCATCGGTGGTGGATCCCTGTGGCTTACAGATACAGGCAACGAAGCTAACGAAGATGCAGCATGGAAATTCATCGAGTACATCACAACTCCTGATGTACAGGCTAAATGGTCCATGGGTACAGGATACTTTGCGATCAACGAGAAAGCTTATGAGACAGAGGATATGAAGGCTTACCTCAAAGAAAACCCGAACTTCGAGACAGCTATCAACCAGCTGAAGGATTCTCCTGTAAACTGCAATACAGCAGGTGTTCTCTCAGGTGTACAGACAGAAGCCCGTCTTACATTCAACGAGATCATGCCGCAGGTATATGATGGCAAGCTTACAACTCAGGACGCTGTTGATCAGCTTGCAGCTTCTGTAAACAAAGCGATCGAGAACTATAACGAGTCTATTAAATAATCAGAATGCCCTCTGATCAGTAGATAGAGCAACAGATAGGGATACCGCCGCTGGGCGCCGGTATCCCTGCTGTTTTACATGCTGTGAGACTACAGATCATGTATATCCGGGGTATAGGATCATATGAAAAACTGCGTAGTGAGACGGACGGAGTGAGTCCGGCTGACTAGACAGCTTTCGAATGGAGTGAGTGTGGCCTGCGGCGTTCGTGCAAGGCAAAATGAAGTGATGCGCGATTGGCGTTATCACCGGCAGAAAATAATGTTACAACAGGAAAGGAGCAAATTTATGGGCGGAATTCTCGGAGCATGTAATGCAATATCGGATTATTTGCACACTTTAAATATGGGATCGACGCTGTTTCGGCTGATTCTTGCGATGTTTCTTGGATGTCTGATCGGTATTGATCGTGGAATGAAGAAGCGTGTGGCAGGTGTAAAAACACATATGATCGTCTGTATGGGGGCAACTCTGGTTATGATGACGGGCGATTTTATCCATGTATATTCTAATGGGGCAGGAATCGGAGATACTGCACGACTTGGCGCACAGGTTGTCAGCGGGATTGGTTTTCTTGGAGTGGGAACCATCATTGTGACCGGACAGAGACATGTATCCGGTCTTACGACAGCGGCCAGTCTTTGGACTTCTGCGTGTATCGGACTTGCTGTGGGAATCGGCTTTTACAGCGGTGCGATCTTTACCACGCTGGGGCTTATTCTGGTGTTCAAATATGCGAAATATATAGAGGTTTATGTGGAAGAGCATTCCAATACCTATGACGTATATATGGAGTTTGAAAATGAAGACAAGATGAGTATGGTCATAAAGAAGCTCCGGGAAGAGGACATCATGATCTCCAACGTAGTTATCATCAAAAAGAGATCCAAAACACAGAGTGTGGTGATCCAGGCAACAATGGAGGCTGCCAAATGGAAAGCACGCCATACTGTATTTCGTGAGGTAAGACAGCAGGAAGGAGTTATTTCTGTGGAGGAAATATGATCGGGAATCGGGAATACAATGAAACTTATCATGTTTTTGAGAAAGTTAAGAGCATGTTAAAGAAAAAAAGATGTATTTTACGAAAAATGCACTTGAAATATGAAGAATAGTCTGATACAATGAATACAAAGTGAAGAAGGAATCTGATTCAGCTTGCTGAATACAGAGAATGCCATTGAGAACAGAGACCGGCATGAAGACACATGGATAAGTGTGTTTTTATGCCGGCTATTTTTATGCGCAAATGTTAATGTTTCAAAAGGATTACAAGGGTTACAAAGGGTTACGGCATAAAAATAATGGCATATTCACTTGAAAGATTGCTGTTCGTAAGCAGTACTCCTCGCAGAATATTTACCTGCGGACGGCAATGCTTGTGTTGCAACGGATATTCTGCTGTTTCCGGCGCAGAGAAAGCCGGGGACAGTTCAGAAGATCCGCAAACAGGAAAGGAGAAACAGATCTATGTATGATGTGATCATTATCGGAGCAGGAGTTTCCGGAGCGGCAGCGGCGAGAGAGCTTTCAAGATATCGGCTGAAAATCTGCGTTCTGGAGCGAGAAGAGGATGTATGCTGTGGAACTTCCAAGGCAAACAGCGGAATCGCTCATTCCGGTTATGATGCAGAACCGGGAAGCCTTATGGCGGAACTGAATGTGAAGGGCAGCAATATGATGGGACAGCTTTCGAAGGAACTGGATTTTCCTTTTAAACAGACTGGTTCATTGACTGTCTGTACGACTGAGAATGGAATCGCCATGCTGCATAAGCTGCGTGAAAGAGGAATGAAAAACGGAGTAGAGGGACTGAGGATCCTTGACAGAGAAGAAGCACTTGCCATGGAGCCGAATCTGTCTGATCAGGTGCTGGCAGCGCTGTATGCACCGACAGCCGGAATTGTCTGTCCCTTTGAGCTGAACATTGCAATGGCAGAGAATGCATATAACAATGGTGTGGAATTTAAATTTGATACAGAAGTAAAGAACATCCGAAAACAGGAAAAAGGTTTTGTTGTGGAAACCTCAAAGGGTGATTTTGAGACAGGCTGTATCGTCAATGCTGCCGGTGTCTATGCGGATGTTTTTCATAATATGGTAAGTGAGAAAAAACTGCATATCACTCCTCGTAAGGGTGAGTATATGCTTCTTGATAAAAGTGCAGGAACACATGTGAATCATACGATCTTTGCACTTCCAAATAAGAACGGAAAAGGAGTTCTGGTAACACAGACTGTTCATGGAAACCTTTTGATCGGGCCTACAGCTACGGATCTGGAGGATCGGGAGGAAACAGCGACTACCTCAGAGGGGGTGGAGGAAGTAAGTGCCAAATCCCGGAAAACAGTAAAGGATATTCCACTGCGGAAGGTGATCACAAGCTTTGCAGGGCTTCGAGCTATCGAGGACGGTATGGATTTTGTGATCAAAGAGGTGGAGGATGCTCCCGGATTTATCGATTGTGCAGGAATCGCATCCCCGGGACTTACCAGCTCACCGGCCATTGGCTGTATGGTTGCTGACATCGTAAAAGAAAAATTACATCCGGAAGTAAATCCGGATTTTGATCCGGTGAGAAAAGGGATCCTGGATCCGTCAGAGCTTTCTCTGGAAGAAAGAAATGAGCTGATCAAAGGATCACCGGAATATGGAAATATCATCTGCAGATGTGAGATGATCTCTGAGGGAGAGATCCTGGATGCGATCCGAAGACCGCTTGGAGCGAAATCCCTGGACGGAGTAAAACGTCGTACAAGAGCAGGAATGGGAAGATGTCAGTCAGGCTTCTGCTCTCCCAGAACAATGGAAATCCTCAGCCGAGAGCTTGGCATTTCCATGGAGGAGATCACAAAAACAGGCGGAGCTTCCAGACTGATCGAAGGAATCAACAAGAAAATTGCAGAGGAGGGCGAGAACCATGAATGATAAGATTATGGTGAAGAGAGATATCGTGATCATAGGCGGAGGCCCTGCAGGACTGGCAGCAGCCCTGGCTGCAAAGAAAGAGGGAGCAGAGAGTATCCTGATCCTGGAACGTGATAAGGAACTGGGCGGGATCCTGAATCAGTGTATCCATAATGGATTTGGCCTTCATACATTTCAGGAGGAGCTGACAGGACCGGAATATGCGGCACGTTTTATCCGGATGGTAAAAGAGCAGCAGATCGAGTACCGGCTGAACACCATGGTCATGGATATCAGCCAGGATAAGGTGATCACTGCCATGAGCCGCCAGGAGGGAATGTATCAGATCCGGGCAAAAGCTGTGATCCTTGCCATGGGCTGCAGAGAGAGACCGCGAGGTGCACTGAACATTCCGGGATATCGACCGGCAGGCATTTATTCAGCAGGAACAGCACAGCGCCTTGTAAACATGGAAGGATTTATGCCGGGAAAAAAAGTAGTGATCCTGGGATCTGGTGATATCGGACTGATCATGGCCAGACGTATGACGCTGGAAGGTGCAGAGGTTAAGGCAGTGGCAGAACTGATGCCATATTCCGGAGGCCTGAAGCGAAATATCGTGCAGTGCTTGGATGACTTTGGTATCCCGTTGAAGCTTAGCCATACAGTGGTTGACATAAAAGGAAAAGAGCGTGTGGAAGGAATCACTCTTGCAGAGGTAGATGAAAACAGACGCCCGATTCCCGGTACAGAGGAATTTTTTGAATGCGATACGCTTCTTCTTTCTGTTGGTCTGATCCCAGAGAATGAGCTTTCCGGACAGGCAGGTGTGAAGCTGAGCAATGTGACTTCCGGACCGGTGGTAAACGAAAGTCTGGAGACAAATGTAGAAGGTATTTTTGCCTGCGGAAATGTTCTTCATGTTCACGATCTGGTGGATTTTGTTTCGGAGGAAGCCGGCAATGCAGGAAGAAATGCGGCTCTTTATATAAACAACAATGGAGAGGATAAAATACCGGAAGAGATGAAGATCACACTTTCGCCCCAAAACGGAGTCCGCTATACAGTGCCGTCTGAGATCCGTACCGGTCATATGGCGGAGGAGCAGCTGGTCCGCTTCCGTGTGGGAAATGTATATAAAAATTGTTACATCCGTGCATATCTGGATGGAGAACGGATCTTTTCCAGAAAAAAACAGGTGGCAGCACCCGGAGAGATGGAACAGATCAAATTGAAAAAAGAGCAGCTTCTTTCCATTCTGGAAGGAAAACAGAAACAGGATAAACATGAACTTGTGATCCAGGTGGAGGAGTGATGAAAATGGAAAAAAGGAATCTTACTTGTATCGGATGTCCTATGGGATGCGCCCTTCTGGTGGAAATGAATGGAAAAGAAATCATTTCCGTCACAGGAAATACCTGTAAAAAAGGTGCGGAATATGCAGTGAAGGAAGTGACAGATCCGACCAGGATCGTGACAACGACCGTGCGTGTGAAGAATGGAAGCATGCCGGTGGTGTCAGTAAAGACAGCACAGGATATTCCGAAAGGAAAGATTTTTGACTGTGTGGATGCGCTGCGGGATGTATGTGTGGAAGCGCCGGTTCAGATTGGGGACGTGATCCTGGAGAATGCAGCAGGTACAGGTGTGGATATCGTGGCTACAGGAAATGTGAAGCAGATCATACAGTGATCTGCAAAGGATATATATGGCGATCTGTATGCTTATAATATGTCAGCCCTCTGGCAGACAAAGCGAATAAAATAAACCTGAAAAGGCTTTTTTATCGCTTTGTTTGCCATGAAATAAAATGTACAAAATGCACAAAAGATATTAGCACTTAAAAGAATAATTAATTAAAAAATAACAAAAAAATGCACAAAAGTCGATAAAAAATGTTGAAAATAAATAAAAGCTATGATATAATCAGAAATATGAATTGGCAAAAATGCTCACAACGATGTAATGCATTGAATGGAGGATGATTAGAATGAAAGTATTTGGACATCGTGGTTTCAGCGGAGAATATCCGGAGAATACAATGCTGGCGTTTCAGAAGGCAGTGGAGGCTGGTTGCGAGGGGATCGAGCTTGATGTGCAGCTGACCAAGGATCTGGTTCCGGTGATCATGCACGATGAGAAGGTTGATCGTACCACAGATGGAAACGGGTATATCTATGATCTTACATATGCTGAGCTGTGTAAACTGGATTGCAGTTATCCGGATAAGTTTGCCGGAAAATTCGGCAGGCTTCAGATTCCGACTCTGAGAGAGTATTTGGAGTGGATGGCAGAGGAGGAAGATCTGATTACAAACATCGAGCTGAAGAACAGTGTTTATTATTATGGTGGTATGGAAGAGAAGGTCATTGATATGATCTGCGAATATGGTCTGGAGGATCGGATCATCCTTTCCTCTTTCAATAACGCATCCATTGTATTGTGCAGACAGAGTGATGAGACTATTGCAGGAGGCTTTCTGGTAGAGAAATATGTGGATAATGCAGGGGTTTATGCAAGAACCTGTGATGTGCAGTATTATCATCCGAATCTGGAATACCTGAAGGAAGAACATGTACGCAGCTGTTCCCAGAATGGGATCGGGGTGAATGTCTGGACTGTAAACGAGGAAGAGGATATGAGAAGGATGAAGAAATGGGGAGTAAACTCCATCATTACCAATTATCCGGACAGAGGAAGAGCAGTGGCAGACGAGGATTGAAACTGCGATGTAAAGGCGCTTTCTGTGAGGCACATACAGGAGGCAGGCTAAATTTGAAATCTCCGGCAGGAGGGGGTCCTGCTGCAGATCTATATAAGCAAAATAAAAAAACTATAATAATGTATATGGAGGAGTTTTACAATGGAGAAAGAAACAAGACCTTTTATTTCCTGGCAGCTTGCAGACGATTTTATGACTGCAGTATTTGAGAAAATGGGAGTTCCGACGGAGGATGCAAGACTTTGCGCTGATGTACTTCTGGAAAGTGACAGACGTGGAATCGAGAGCCATGGCTGCAACCGCTTTAAACCGATCTATATCGACCGTATCAAATCCGGAATCTTAAATCCTGTAACAAAGATCGATATTCTTAAAGAGACACCGACAACTGCAGTTCTTGATGCTAACGATGGTATGGGAATGGTAGCCAGCAAGAAGGCTATGGACATGTGTATCGAAAAAGCACATAAATACGGCATGGGTATGGTTGCAGTCCGTAACTCTTCCCATTATGGAATCGCAGGCTACTGGACAGGTCTCGCAGCAAAGGAGAATATGATCGGTATCAGCGGTACTAACGCAAGACCATCTGTTGCACCGACATTTGGTGTTGAGAATATGCTTGGAACCAACCCATTAACATTTAGTATGCCTACAGATGAGCCGTTCCCGTTTACACTGGACTGTGCAACATCTGTTATCCAGAATGGCAAGATCGAATACTACGCACGTATCAACCATGATACTCCTAAGGGTCTTGTTATTTCCAGAGAAGGAGAGGAGCTTACAGATAGTGCAGAGATCCTTAAGAAGATCAGAAGCCAGCAGGCAGCACTTGCTCCTCTCGGTGGATTTGGTGAGACAACCGGAGGATATAAGGGATACGGATACTCTACGGTTGTTGAGATCCTTTCCGCTGCTCTTCAGTCCGGTCTCTTCCTGAAAGCTCTGGATGGTAAGGATGAGGAAGGAAAGATCCGTCCATATCATCTTGGACATTTCTTTATTGCTATCGACACAGAGGCATTTATGGGTGCAGAGGCATTCAAGAAAACATGCGGTGATATCCTGAGAGACCTGAGAGGCTCCGAGAAGGCTCCTGGACAGGAACGTATCTACACAGCAGGCGAGAAGGAATATGATGTATGGATGTATCGTAAGGATAAGGGAGTTCCGGTGACAGAGGCAGTTCAGAAAGAGTTTATCGGACTTCGCGATGAATTCGGACTTACACAGTTCAAATTCCCGTTTGAGAAATAATGTATCTGCAGAAGGGAAGTCCATAGGGGCTTCCCTTCTTTTACCAGAGAAGAAGATTGTCTGAGAATTGTAATACAGCCGGAAATAAAACAGATATATTTGGCAAATGCGTCTGGTCTTTGAAGCAATAAACTGATACAATAAGAATAATATCTTCAAACAATGCGCGGAGATAGGATGATATTGTGTGAACATTGCGGAGGAAGAGAGAAGATGAACAAAGAATTTCTGGACGCGATCGAGGCGAACCCGATCATAGCAGCTGTAAAGGATGAGCAGGGGCTTCAGAACTGTCTGGGCAGGGAGGAGCTTACCGTGATCTTTATCCTGTATGGAGATATCCGTTCTATTGGGGGAATTGTGGAGCGGATCCACCAGGCGGGGAAGATCGCGATGGCACATATAGACCTGATCACAGGTTTAAGCTCAAAAGAGGTTTCTGTGGATTATATTTGTAAAAATATCCATGCAGATGGGATCATTTCAACAAAAGCATCCATGATCAACAGGGCGAAGAAGCTTGGAATGTATACAGTTCTGCGTTTTTTCCTTATTGATTCCATGGCGATCAAGAATATTGAGAATCTGGGAAATCAGCATGAGCAGCTGCCGGATGTGGTAGAGGTTCTGCCGGGGCTGATGCCGAAGATTCTTAAACAGATATGTAAAACAAGCAAGGTGCCTGTGATCGCAGGCGGTTTGATCTCCGATAAGGAGGATGTGATGGGAGCCCTGGGTGCGGGGGCAGCAGCGGTTTCCACTACAAATCAGAAGGTATGGGAATTATGAGGCTGCAGAGGCATTGAGCCGCAGCCAAGAAATGTATTGGAGGATTTTTATATGGCAAAATATGTTATGGCGCTGGATTCCGGAACGACCAGTAACCGCTGTATTCTTTTTGATGAAAGCGGAAGGATCCGCAGTGTGGCGCAGAAGGAGTTTATCCAGCATTTTCCGAAACCGGGATGGGTGGAGCATGATGCAGGTGAGATCTGGTCCACACAGCTTTCTGTTGCCAGAGAGGCTATGAATCAGATCGAGGCAACGGCAGAGGATATTGCAGCGATCGGTATCACCAATCAGAGAGAGACCACCATTGTCTGGGATAAGAATACGGGACAGCCGGTTTATCATGCCATCGTATGGCAGTGCAGGAGAACCTCAGAATACTGCGACAGCCTGAAAGCAAAGGGACTGGAAGAAAAATTCCGTCAGAAAACAGGACTTGTTATTGATGCGTATTTTTCAGCCACCAAGGTAAAATGGATCCTGGATAATGTGGAGGGTGCCCGCGAAAGAGCAGAGAAGGGAGAGCTTCTGTTTGGTACCGTGGAGACCTGGCTGATCTGGAAGCTGACCAAGGGAGCTGTTCATGTAACAGATTATTCCAATGCATCCAGAACGATGATGTTCAATATCAATACACTGGAGTGGGATGATGAGATCCTGGAGGAGCTTGATATTCCGAAATGCATGCTCCCGCAGGTAAAAGAGTCCAGTGAGATTTATGGTGAGACAGATCCGTCCTTTTTCGGTGGAAGGATCCCGGTAGCCGGTGCTGCCGGGGACCAGCAGGCGGCGCTGTTCGGACAGGCCTGCTTTGAGAAAGGTGAAACCAAGAATACATACGGAACCGGTGGCTTTCTTCTGATGAATGCAGGAGATAAACCGGTATTTTCCAATAACGGGCTGGTTACGACCATCGGATGGGGACTTAACGGAGAGATCACTTATGTTCTGGAGGGATCCGTATTTGTGGCTGGTGCTGCGATCCAGTGGCTTCGTGATGAGCTTCATCTGGTGGATTCTGCATCGGATACCGAGTATTTTGCGGGAAAGGTACCGGATGCAAACGGCTGCTACGTCGTGCCTGCATTTACAGGACTTGGAGCTCCTTACTGGGATCAGTATGCCCGTGGCACGATCGTGGGATTGACCCGTGGTGTAAATAAGTATCATATTGTGCGTGCGACTTTGGAATCACTTGCATATCAGGTCAATGATGTGCTGGAGGTTATGAAGGAAGATGCAGGAAGTGACCTTGCAGTTCTTCGTGTAGACGGCGGAGCAAGTGCAAACAACCTTCTCCTGCAGATTCAGGCCAATATCAGTAATGTGGCTGTAGAACGTCCGGAATGTATTGAGACAACTGCTCTTGGTGCCGCATATCTGGCAGGTCTTGCTGTGGGATTCTGGGAAAGCAAGGAGGCAGTACTGGAAAGTCGTGATGTGGAACGTATTTTCCGCACGGAGATCGATGACGAGAAGCGAAATGCCATGGTAAAAGGCTGGAGAGCTGCAGTAGGCTGCTCCAGAGACTGGATCAAAAAGATCCAGTAAAAGATAAAAAAGAAAAGTCATGCAGCGGGACCGGATGAAAATGTCCTGTGCATGGCTTTTTTGCGTTTCCGGAATGTCACAGACAGACCGGCATATAAGCGATCGCGGAACAGATCCGCCGGAGCTTACAGAGTGGTCAGATCGATCCTGTAATCGTCGGAACCCTCTCCGTCAGCAGTGTAGTAAGCTGCTCTTTCTTCTGCATTTACATAGATGTGGAGCTCTTTGCCTTTCAGGCCCTTTGCTTCTGCATCTTTCTTAACAGCTGCCTCAAGGTCGGCAACTGTGATGGATGTCTCAAAAATTTCAAGTGTGATGCCGCTGATCTTATGATTTTTTACAGTGTTCTTAACTTCTTCTACTACTTCTGGTGCCTTGGCTGCTACAGTCTCTGTTGCCTTTTTGACTGCTTTAACGGTTTTTTCAGCTGCAGGTGTTTTTTCAATCTTTTCTACAGTTGATTTCACGGTAGCTTTGGCCTTGGTGGTTGCGCTCTTCAGGTTGCTTGTTCTGCTGTTTCTTCTTTTTTCCATAATGGAACACTCCCTTCCGCATATTTCGCTGACAGAACGGATCTGCCGGAATATGTACCTGTTTACAGTATCATGAATATGGTGGAAAGTCAAATTTTTGCTTGGGTGTTGCATTTCCGGCAGTTGTCGTATAAACTGGATTACAGAGAAAATCAGACAGGGGTACAGAGATTGAAGAATATTCAGGAAGATATTAAAACAGGAAAATTTAAGCAGGCATATCTCCTTTACGGTGAGGAAGCCTATCTGAAACAACAATATAAAAGAAATCTGGTGAAGGCTCTGAACCCGGACGATGATACCATGAATTTTACCAGATATGAGGGGAAGGGGATCGATGTCCGGGAGCTTTTGAGTCTTTGTGATACCATGCCCTTTTTTGCAGAGCGAAGAGTAGTCCTTCTTGAGGATACGGGATTCTTTAAGAACAAATGTGAGGAACTGGCAGATTATATGAAAGCGCTGCCTGATTATCTGTATCTGGTGTTCTGCGAGTCTGAAGTAGATAAAAGAAGCCGTATGTACAAGGCGGTAAAAGCCTGCGGCAGCATCGGGGAATTTAAACAGCAGGATGAAAAGACTCTTATGCGGTGGGCAGCAGGGATCCTTGGAAAAAATGGCCGCAGGATCACCCAGAGAGATGTGGAGCTTCTGCTGACCATGACGGGAACAGATATGGGAAATATAAGGATGGAGCTGGAAAAGCTGATCTCCTATACGGTCGGAAGAGATGTTGTGACGGCTGCAGATATCCAGGCTGTCTGTACCACGCAGACAACCAATAAGATCTTTGATATGGTGCGTGCGGTGACGGAGAAGAACCAGAAGCGGGCCCTGGATCTGTACTATGACCTTCTGACTCTTCGGGAACCGCCGATGCGGATATTGTTTCTTCTGGCGAAACAGTTTCGTCAGATCTGCCTGACCAAGAAAATGTCACAGGAGGGTCTTTCTCAAACCGAGATCGCTTCCAAACTGGGAGTACCCTCTTTTGTTGTGCGGAATCTGGCATCCTGTGCCAGATCCTACACTGTGGAAGAGCTGGAGAATGCTGTGCGGGATTTTGTGGATGCGGAAGAGGCGGTAAAGACAGGTACACTTGGAGATGTGCTCAGCGTGGAGCTTCTGATCGTGAAGTACAGCTCGGCGAGAGCAGTGAGAGCCTGAGTTTTACGGAGACGGGTTCTGCCACAGGGTCGCTCCGTTGTCCCTGAGCCATTTTTCGCAGGCTTTATACTCCGGCATCACAGATGCCACCACTGCATAAAAGGCAGGGGAATGATTCATTTCTTTTCTGTGGGAAAGTTCGTGTACCACAACATAATCCAGGACTTTTTCCGGGGCGAAGATCAACCGCCAGTTGAAGTTCAGGTTTCCTTCGCTGGTGCAGCTTCCCCAGCGGGTTTTTTGTTCCCGGATCGTGATACGGCCGTAGGTTACGCCCATTTTTCTGGCGTAGGCTGCGGTTTTTCTTTTGAATATTTTTCTGGCGGATTCCATATAATAACTGCGACGGAATTCCGAAAGAGGCGGGTTTTCAGCTTGGGGATGTGCCGGCTCAGTGGCAGCGTGGGAGAGATGCTCCAGGATCCAGCTTTCTTTCTGTGAGAGAAAACGATGGATGGTGGAATCTGGCATTGTGTGTGGAGCGCGGACAGTTACCTGGCCGGAAACGCTGACCTGGATCGCCAGGGTTTTCCGGCTGCTGCGGATAATGCGGTAGGGAAAGGGATGAGATATCATAAAAAAACTCCTTTTGGTCAATGCAGAAATCTATATACAAAAAAGACAGTCGCTGACGGTTCGACTGTCTTTCCTTTTACTTATAAGCTTATAACTAAAATATTCCGTGGTCTATTACGCAATGCTGTTGACAGCTTTGGAAAGACGGGAAATTTTTCTGGCGCAGTTATTTTTGTGATAAACGCCCTTGGATGTAGCTTTGCTGATTGTGGAGATTGCATCCTTAAGAGCAACCTCTGCAGCTGCCTTATCCTTATTCTCAACTGCTGTCTCAACTTTCTTGATGGAAGTCTTAACTGCAGAACGGATTGCTTTGTTTCTTGCAGCCTTAGTGCTGTTAACTAAGATTCTCTTCTTTGCGGATTTAATGTTAGCCAATTCGTACACCTCCGATTCCTTAAAAATATAATATTAAATTACATTCACAGGAACAGACACGGGCGCTCCTATGAAACATGCTTATATATATTATTATACGTGCACAGGAATGTCAAGATGTTTTTTGCAAAAATTCCAAAAAAATATGCAAAAAATACCAGATGCTGTGTGGAAAAGGGGAAATGATACATATTTATGGGAAAAAGGGAAATAATGAAAGGGAAAACACCGGTAAAGCTGCAGATAGCAGTGGAAAAGTCTTTGCAATCTTACAGAAAAAGAGGATGAGAGTATGGCTGGAAGGAGCAGAATCAGAACAGACCTGGCGCTGGAAGCAACGGAACGCTTTCAGGCGGAAAACGTAGAAGTACGTGGAGTAGAGATCAGGGAAAGATACGATGCGGAAAAGGATGTTCGGACTACCGTAGTGCGGATCACAACGGAAAACGGAGCCAGGACCATGGGAAAACCACAGGGGACCTATATTACCATTGAGGCACCGGATCTTTCCGTTCCGGATGAGGATTATCACAGGGAGATCTCGGAAGAGGTGGCACATCATTTGAGGGAGCTGATCGATCTCGGACGGCAGCAGTCAATCCTGGTGGTAGGCCTTGGAAATCAGGAGATCACTGCGGATTCTCTTGGCCCTCGTGCAGTTTCCAATCTTCATATGACAAGGCATGTGATCCGGGAATATGGGCTGAAGAGCAATGAACATATGAAAATGCATCAGATCAGCGGGATCGTTCCGGGTGTGATGGCACAGACCGGAATGGAAACTCTGGAAATTGTTCGGGGTGTTGTTTCTGAGACAAAGCCGGATTTGGTGATCGCCGTAGATGCGCTGGCGGCCAGAAGTACGACAAGACTTAACCGGACGATCCAGATCACGGATACCGGGATCAGTCCGGGCTCCGGCGTGGGGAATCACAGGGAAGGCCTGAATGAAGAAAATCTTTCGGTCCGTGTGATCGGGATCGGTGTTCCGACTGTGGTGGATGCGGCTACTATTGTCCATGATTCCATGGCAGAGCTTCTGGAGGCGCTGGAGGAAGATGAGCAGAAGGAGTTTCTGGAAGAAATGATCTCACCGAAGCTTTACACCATGTTTGTAACACCAAAGGATGTGGATGAAACGGTACGATATTTAAGCTTTACCATTTCCGAGGGACTGAATCTGGCTTTTTCCGATAGTCTAATCGAAGAGGACAGGTCATAAAATACCATAAGAGGTGATCGTTGGTGACGAATATCCAGAGGGCTTTCTGCGTGGTTTTGAGCCTGATCTTCCTGGGGGTGGTGGCTGTCCTTCCGGGAGATTTTTTCAGGCATGGTGAGATCTACAGACAGCTGCCGCTGTATTGCTTTCTGGAAAAGAAAGCTCTGCAGAAGGAAAATGGCAGAGACCGGGAAACAGAGATGCTTTTGCAGGAAAAAAACGCAGAGCATCTGGGTGAAGAAGTGGAAGCAGAGAACCGAAAAGAGCAGGAGACGCTGTTGATGGCCGAGGCGGAAGAAGTGGAAAAGAAAGAAGCCCTTCAGAAGAAAGAAGCCCTTCAGAAGAAAGAAGAGCTTCAAAAGAAAAAAGAAATTCAAAAGAAAGAAGCGGAAGATGCAGAGAAAAAATCTCCTGACGGCAAAAAAAATGAACAGGAGACTGTTAAGGGAAATGCAGAACAGGAAGTTGCAGAGCCAGAAATTACAGAACCGGGAGGTTCAGAACAGGAAGCTACGGAGCCGGGGGACACAGAACCGGAGACTCCTCCGTCAGAGGAGAACCAATCCGGTGAAAATACTGCGAAGGAACAGGAGACTGTGGCACTGCCACATCCGCAGATTGACTTGTCTCAGGCGAAACTGGCAGATTTTGACTATGTGATGAATCAGTTTTTTATATTGGATTCCAATACGGAGACGAATGCACAGCAGATCAGTGCGCCCCGTTTTCTGAAGGAGGATCTGTCCGTTAAAAAGGATTCATCGGTACCCCAGATTCTGATTTATCATACCCATTCCCAGGAGGCTTTTGCAGATTCAAGAGAAGGACAGACTGAGGACACCATCGTAGGAGTGGGAGATCATCTTACTGAACTTCTGGAAAAAACATATGGATACCAGGTCATTCATATAACAGATGCCTTTGATATGATGGGAGGAACACTGGACAGGAGCAAGGCTTATGATTATGCCAGGGCATCCATAGAAAAAGTGCTGGAAGAAAATCCCACCATTGAAGTTGTGATCGACCTTCACAGAGATGGTGTGCCGGATGAGCGTCATCTGGTAACGCAGGTGAATGGAAAACCTACTGCTCAGCTGCTTTTTTATAATGGATTAAGCTATACAGTCAGTCAGGGGGCAGTGAGTTATCTGCCCAATCCTTACATAGAAGAGAATCTGGCATTTTCCTTTCAGCTGGAATATCAGGCGGCACAGTATTACCCCGATCTTTACCGGGGGATCTATCTGGCAGGTCTTCGCTATAATCTGCATCTTAAGCCACGGGCCCTGCTTCTGGAGGCCGGAGCACAGACAAATACCGTGGAGGAAGTCCGAAATGCCATGGAACCATTTGCAGATATCTTAAACAGAGTTCTGAAAGGCAGTGACAAAGAAGGCTGAAATATGATATGATAAAGAGCAGTATGGAAAAATATGCGTTCTGAACGCTTTATACGAGAGAAATTTAAGGAGGACTTCCTGAATGATAGACCAGAGTAAAATTCGGAATTTTTGTATCATTGCACATATCGACCATGGCAAGTCAACACTTGCGGACCGTATCATCGAGATGACGGGACTTCTTACCGAGAGGGAAATGCAGGCCCAGGTTCTGGATAACATGGACCTTGAGAGAGAACGAGGGATCACCATCAAATCCCAGGCGGTTCGTATTGTATACAAAGCCAAGGACGGAAATGAGTATATTTTTAACCTGATCGATACCCCGGGACATGTGGATTTTAACTATGAAGTTTCCCGAAGCCTTGCTGCCTGTGACGGAGCGATCCTTGTTGTGGATGCAGCACAGGGAATCGAAGCTCAGACACTTGCCAATGTATATATGGCACTGGACCATGATCTGGATGTGGTTCCGGTGATCAACAAGATCGACCTTCCAAGTGCGGATCCGGAGCGTGTTATCAATGAGATCGAGGATGTGATCGGAATTGAAGCGCAGGATGCACCGCAGATCTCCGCAAAAACAGGACTGAATGTAGACCAGGTCCTGGAGCAGATCGTCAATAAGGTCCCGGCGCCGGCGGGGGATGTGGATGCACCTCTGAAGGCTCTGATCTTCGACTCTGTTTATGACCCTTATAAGGGTGTTATCGTATTTTGCAGAGTGAAGGACGGACGTGTGAAAAAGGGCACGAGGATCCATATGATGGCGACCGGATTCACCACGGAGGTTGTGGAAGTTGGATATTTTGGAGCGGGTCAGTTTATCCCATGTGACGAGCTGACAGCAGGTATGGTCGGATATATCACAGCCAGCATCAAGAATGTCCGTGATACCCGTGTGGGTGATACGGTAACGGATGCGGACAACCCCTGTGCAGAGGCGCTTCCGGGATATAAGAAGGTAAACCCTATGGTTTATTGTGGCCTTTATCCGGCAGATGGTGCCAAGTACGGCGATCTCCGTGACGCGCTGGAGAAGCTTCAGCTCAACGATGCTTCCCTTTATTATGAACCGGAGACATCGGTCGCCCTTGGATTTGGTTTCCGCTGCGGCTTCCTGGGACTTCTTCATCTGGAGATCATCCAGGAGCGTCTGGAGAGAGAGTATAACCTGGATCTTGTAACTACAGCACCGAGTGTTATCTATAAGGTCTATAAAACCAATGGTGAGATCATCGAGCTGACCAATCCCACCAACCTTCCGGATCCTTCAGAGATCGAATACATGGAAGAGCCTATGGTGAAGGCGGAGATCATGGTAACCACAGAGTTCATTGGTGCGATCATGGATCTCTGCCAGGAGAGACGTGGTCAGTATGAAGGCATGGAATATATGGAAGAAACCCGTGCACTCCTGAAATACAGACTGCCGCTGAACGAGATCATTTATGATTTCTTTGATGCACTGAAATCACGTTCCAGAGGTTATGCATCCCTGGATTACGAACTGGACGGATATGAGAGAAGTGAGCTTGTAAAGCTGGATATCCTTGTGAATAAAGAAGAAGTGGATGCTCTTTCCTTTATCGTGCATGCAGATACTGCTTACGAGCGTGGAAGAAAGATGTGTGAGAAGCTGAAAGACGAGATCCCGAGACAGCTCTTTGAGATTCCGATCCAGGCAGCTATCGGAAGCAAGGTCATTGCCAGAGAGACGGTAAGAGCCATGCGTAAAGACGTACTTGCCAAGTGTTACGGTGGAGATATCTCCCGTAAGAAGAAGCTTCTGGAAAAACAGAAGGAAGGTAAGAAACGTATGCGTCAGGTAGGTAACGTGGAGATCCCGCAGAAGGCATTTATGAGTGTCCTGAAGCTGGATGATAAATAGGAGATGACTTTTTGAAAAAAAATATAAAAAAACTGTTTCTGGCAGCAGGACTTCTGGCTATAACAGGAGCTCTGCTTACCGGATGTGGTTCAAAGAAGAAAAATGCAGAAGAGGAAAGTGTGATCAAAATCAGTACAGCGCCGGAACCGACTGCCACTCCTGATCCGAAAACCGTAGATCCGGATGCAGTGACGAGCAATGGAAATCTGACAATGGTCAATGAGTACCTGGCAGAAAACGGCAGCGAGGCACTGGGGATTGATGGCGTGACACCGACACCGGCTGCTTCAGACGGAAGTACGGATAATGCGGATAGTGCCGGTGAAGATACAAGCTCCGATGAGGATAATGATACATCAGGTAGTGGTGGAGAGGAAGGAGCCATGGATGGAGAATGAGGCGAAAAAACCGCTGGAGCTCTATATCCATATTCCGTTTTGTGTGAAAAAATGTGATTACTGTGATTTCCTTTCCGGACCTGCCGGAAAAGAGAGACAGCAGGAATATTTCCAGGCTCTGGAAAGGGAGATCGCTGCTGTTCCGGATTTTTCGGACAGGGAGATCACCACAGTTTTTATCGGCGGAGGAACACCTTCCGTGCCGGATCCGTCTCTTGTTGGAGAGATGCTGGATCAGATCAGAAATAAGTTTTTTGTGGCCCCGGATGCTGAGATTACCATCGAAGCAAATCCGGGGACTTTATATAAAGAAAAACTTCAAATATATCTGGAACACGGGATCAACCGGCTGAGTCTGGGGCTTCAGTCCCCGCAGAATCGGGAATTAAAGATCCTTGGAAGGATCCATACGTGGGAAGAGTTTCAGGAGAGCTTTTTTATGGCAAGGGATGCAGGCTTTTCCAACATCAATATCGATCTGATGAGTGCCATTCCGGAACAGACCTATGCAGACTGGGAAAAAAATCTCCGCACGGTGGCAGGGCTTTCGCCGGAACATATTTCCGCCTACAGTCTGATCATTGAGGAAGGCACTCCTTTCGGGGAGAGAAAGCTGAAATTGCCGGATGAGGATACGGAGTACCGTATGTATGAGAATACGGCAGGAATCCTGGCGGAATATGGGTTTCATCAGTACGAGATCTCCAATTATGCGAAAGGTGGACGGGAATGCCGTCATAATAAGGGATACTGGCAGAGGATCGATTATCTGGGACTGGGACTTGGGGCGTCTTCACTTCTGGATCATATGCGTTTTTCCAATACTGCGGATATGAAGGAATATATTGGAAACAGTGCGTTTCCGGATAAGATCCGCCAGAATATGGAAAGCCTTACAGAGGCAGATGAGATGGCTGAGTTTATGTTTCTGGGGCTTCGGATGACAGAGGGCGTTTCAATGGAAGCGTTTGCGGAATATTTCGGAAAAAATATGGAAAACGTTTACGGAGAGGTCCTGAAAAAACATCTGGAGATCGGAATGCTGGAACAAAAAGGAGACAGGATATATCTTTCGAGAAGGGGAATCCATGTGAGCAATGGAGTGATGGCGGATTTTCTGCTGTAGAAAAATTTGTCGATTTTTTCACCTTGACGAACGGATGTTCTGGCAGTATACTGATAAAAAATCAGAAGTTTTACAGCGGAATAAGAGAGGTAGATTCTGCTGTTGAGAAGAATACCGGAGTATTTTTGTATGACCGGACAGAGTAGGAGGCTTTCATGTCAGCAGAAGCAAACGATAAGAAACGTTTTATCAGGATACGCGGAGCCAATGAGAATAATCTTAAGAATCTTAGCGTCGATATTCCCAGAGACCAGTTTGTGGTACTTACCGGACTCAGTGGCTCCGGTAAGTCATCTCTTGCATTTGATACCATTTATGCAGAGGGGCAGAGACGTTATATGGAGTCACTTTCTTCCTATGCGAGGCAGTTCCTGGGACAGATGGAGAAACCGGATGTGGAGAGTATCGAGGGCCTTCCGCCGGCAATCTCCATTGATCAGAAGTCAACGAACCGGAATCCCCGTTCTACAGTGGGTACGGTAACGGAGATCTACGATTATTTCCGACTTCTGTATGCCCGTGTGGGAATCCCGCACTGTCCCAAATGTGGAAGGGAAATCCGCAAACAGACGGTAGATCAGATGGTGGATCAGATCATGACGCTTCCGGAACGCCAGAAGATCCAGCTTCTTGCACCGGTAGTGCGGGGCCGTAAGGGAACCCATGTTAAACTTCTGGATCAGGCCAGAAGAAGCGGATATGTGAGAGTGCAGATCGATGGAAATCTCTATGAGCTTTCTGAGGAGATTAAGCTGGATAAGAATATCAAACATAACATTGAGATCGTTGTGGATCGACTTATTGTGAAACCGGGAATAGAGAAGCGTCTTTCCGATTCCATTGAAACCGTGCTGGATCTGGCGGATGGTCTGCTGGTAGTAGACACTATGGACGGGAAGCTTCTGAATTTCAGTCAGAGTTTTTCCTGTCCGGATTGCGGCATTAGCATTGATGAGATCGAACCCAGGAGCTTTTCCTTTAATAATCCGTTTGGTGCTTGTCCCCAGTGTCTGGGTCTTGGATATAAGATGGAATTTGATATCGATCTGATGATCCCGGATAAGAAACGGAGTATCAATGAAGGAGCTATCGCTGTTCTCGGATGGCAGTCCTGTACCACGCAGGGAAGCTTTTCCAGAGCGATCCTGGATGCCCTGGCAAGGGAATATGAATTTTCTCTGGATACACCTTTCTGCGAGTATCCGAAGAAGGTCCAGGATATCCTCATCCATGGTACCGGCGGTCATTCTGTGAAGGTTTATTATAAAGGACAGCGGGGAGAGGGCGTTTACGATGTGGCGTTCCCGGGACTGATCCGCAATGTGGAGCAGAGATACCGTGAAACCGGTTCCGAGGCCATGAAGCAGGAATACGAGAGCTTTATGCGGATTACTCCGTGCACCACATGTAAGGGACAGAGGCTGAAGAAGGAGTCACTGGCAGTGACCGTGGCGGATAAGAATATTTATGAAGTGACCAATATGCCGGTACAGAAGCTGCAGGGCTTTCTCCGCGATCTGAAGCTTTCAAAGCAGCAGGAGCTTATTGGAAGACAGATCCTGAAGGAAATCCGCGCCAGGGTTGGATTTCTGGCAGAGGTTGGCCTGGAGTATCTTTCACTTGGAAGAGCTACCGGAACCCTTTCCGGCGGAGAGGCTCAGAGGATCCGTCTTGCCACACAGATCGGATCCGGGCTTGTGGGGGTTGCATATATCCTGGATGAGCCGAGTATCGGGCTTCACCAGAGAGATAATGACAAGCTTCTGGGGGCACTGATGCGTCTCCGTGATCTTGGCAACAGTCTGATCGTGGTGGAGCATGATGAAGATACCATGCGTGCTGCAGACTGTGTCATCGATATCGGCCCCGGAGCCGGAGAACATGGCGGACAACTGGTCGCAATGGGGACAGCTGAGGATCTGATGAAAAATGAGCAGTCTGTGACAGGAGCTTATTTAAGCGGAAGGCTGAAGATCCCGGTACCGGAAGTGAGGAAGGAACCAACCGGATTTCTTCATATAAAGGGTGCTGCAGAGAACAACCTGAAGCATATCGACGTAGATATTCCTCTGGGAGTGATGACCTGTATCACAGGTGTTTCCGGCTCCGGTAAGAGCTCTCTGATCAATGAAATCTTGTACAAGAGACTTGCCAGAGACCTGAACCGTGCCAGAGTGATCCCCGGGAAACATGATGACATCCTGGGTATCGATCAGCTGGATAAGGTGATCAATATCGACCAGTCCCCGATCGGAAGAACTCCCCGTTCCAATCCTGCCACATATACCGGAGTTTTTGACCAGATCCGTGATCTTTTTGCAGCCACCGCAGATGCCAAGGCAAAGGGCTACAAGAAAGGCCGTTTCAGTTTTAATGTCAAGGGCGGACGGTGCGAGGCCTGCAGCGGTGACGGAATCATCAAGATCGAGATGCATTTTCTTCCGGATGTATATGTGCCTTGCGAAGTCTGCAAGGGCAAACGCTACAATCGTGAGACTCTGGAAGTGAAGTATAAGGGCAAGAGTATTTATGATGTATTGAATATGACTGTGGAAGAAGCACTGACATTTTTTGAGAATGTACCGTCGATCCGGAGAAAGATCGAGACCCTGTATGATGTAGGGCTTTCCTATATCCGTCTGGGTCAGCCCTCCACCACTCTTTCCGGAGGAGAAGCACAGCGTATCAAGCTTGCCACAGAACTCAGCAAGCGCAGTACCGGAAAGACGATCTATATCTTGGATGAGCCTACCACAGGACTGCACTTTGCGGATGTCCACAAGCTGATCGAGATCCTGCGCCGTCTGTCTGAAGGAGGAAACACCGTTGTGGTCATTGAGCACAATCTGGATGTGATCAAGACGGCGGATCATATTATTGATATCGGACCGGAAGGCGGTGACAGAGGCGGAACGGTAATTGCCAGAGGAACTCCGGAGGAAGTAGCAGAGAATCCGGTTTCCTACACCGGTAAATATGTGAAAAAATATCTGGAACAGAAATAACCGGTAAAAGTTCTTTTCAATTTCTGTGGTTTTGTATATAATGAAGTGCGGGAACGTTTCGGCACAGACCGGAACAGAATAAGTCAGAAATGCGTCAGCATATGAACGTGTATGACGCAGGCGGGAGGATTTATGCCGGCAAAGGATATTGGAATCGATCTGGGAACCAGAAACAGTCTGGTGTTTTCCACAGGCAAGGGAATCGTTTTAAGAGAGCCCTCTGTGGTTGTTTATGATAAAGATACAGAGAAGATCAGAGCAATCGGTGAGGAAGCCAGACAGATGGCAAGCCATCTGACT
Source organism: Blautia massiliensis (ex Durand et al. 2017) (assembly GCF_001487165.1). Lineage (GTDB taxonomy): Bacteria > Bacillota > Clostridia > Lachnospirales > Lachnospiraceae > Blautia_A > Blautia_A fusiformis. Next base: position 1,914,361 of record NZ_LN913006.1, on the reverse strand, counting down.
TCCAATATGGAAGTGATCTGGCCAATCCGAAGAGGTGTGATCGTAGATTATAATGTAATGGAAAAGATGCTGAAATATTTTATTTCACAGGCTATGGGACGGAGAGCGTTCCGGAAGCCGAGAGTCAGCATCAGTGTTCCGAGCGGGATCACAGAGATTGAGCGTAAAGCAATTGAGGAAGCTGCCTATCAGTCAGGAGCCAGGGAAGTTTTTCTTGTGGATGAGCCCATTGCTGCTGCTATCGGGGCAGGTGTAGACATTACCAAGCCATTTGGCAATCTGATCGTGGACATCGGTGCAGGGACCACGGATGTTGCGGTCGTATCCGTAGGAGGTGTGGTTGTTTCCGCATCTGTGAAGGTTGCAGGAGATAATTTTGATCATGCGATCATGAATTATGTACGTGAGAAGCACAGCCTCTTTATCGGGGAGGATGCAGCGGAGAATATCAAGATCAAGATCGGAACAGCCAGTGAAGAAGCGGATCTTCGCACGATGGAGGTCAAGGGCAGAAATATCATCACAGGACTTCCGAAGGTGGCAACACTGACTTCTGAGGAGATCCGGACCGCTTTGCGGGAAACGACCGGACAGATCGTAGAGACAGTCCATGGCGTTCTTGAGAAAACACCGCCGGAGCTGGCAGCAGATATCATGGACAGAGGAATCGTTCTTACAGGCGGAGGTGCCATGCTGCATGGAATGGATGCATTGATCGAGCAGAAAACAGGAGTCAGCACATTGACTGTGCAGGATGCAATGCTTGTAGTGGCTGCCGGAACAGGAAAATATGCGGAAATCATGTCAAGGATGTAAACCGTTATGAGGTGTCCGGACGGCACAGGGTCAGAGAAGAGACTGCCGCAGGAAACTCATACAGATAAGGCGCTGCAGCTGCAGTGCCTTTTGCTGTTATCAGAGGTTTACAGATGGAGAAAAAAATGAGTGAGACAGTTACAGGATATATAGATCATGTGATCTTCCGAAATGAAGATAATGGATATACGGTCATGGTACTGAAAGGGATGGAAGAGGAACGGGAACTGACCTGTGTGGGGACATTTCCTGCGATCACCCAGGGGGCTGCCATTGAAGCTTCCGGAAATTATACAACACATCCGGTGTATGGCAAGCAGTTTCAGATAGCCTCCTACGTGGAAAAAATGCCGGAGGATGCACTGGCCATGGAACGTTATCTGGGTTCCGGTGCGATCAAGGGGATCGGAGCGGCACTGGCAGCCAGGATCGTACGTCGTTTCGGTGATGATACTATGCGTATCGTAGAGGAAGAGCCGGAGCGGCTGGCTGAGATCAAGGGAATCAGCGAAAAAAAGGCCATGGAGATCGCAGAACAGATGACGGAGAAAGCAGATATGCGCCGCGCTATGATCTTTCTCCAGAAATACGGGATATCACTGAATCTCGGCGCAAAGATCTATCAGAAATACGGGCAGACTGTATATGGAGTCCTGCAGGAGAATCCGTATCGCCTTGCAGAGGATATCAGTGGTGTGGGATTCCGTATCGCAGATGAGATCGCTTCCCGGATCGGGATCCATACAGATTCAGATTACAGGATAAGAAGCGGAATGTTGTATACTCTCCTACAGGCTTCAGGAGAAGGCCATATCTATCTCCCGAAGGAGGAACTTTTTTCCAGGGCATCCGGACTTTTGGGAGTAGATTCCTCCTATATGGAAAAACATCTCATGGATATGGTAGTAGACCGGAAACTGATCCTGAAAGAAACAGAAGACGGTGCAGTTGTCTATCCCACACGATATTATTATCTTGAGCTGAATTCAGCCAGAATGCTCTGTGAGCTGAACATCCTCTGCCCGGAAGATGAGGAGATGATGGAGAAACGGATCAACAGGATCGAAAAGGAGACAGGAACCCGGTTAGATGAAATGCAGAAACAGGCAGTGGCGGCAGCTGCCAGTCATGGTCTGTTCATTCTGACCGGCGGGCCGGGAACCGGAAAGACTACAACGATCAATGCGATTATCCGTTATTTTGAAGAGGAAGGCGCTGAGCTGCGGCTTGCAGCTCCCACCGGCCGTGCAGCCAAGCGAATGACAGAGGCTACCGGATACGAGGCTCAGACGATCCACAGACTTCTGGAGCTGAATGGAATGCCGGAGGAAGAGCAGGAAGGCCGTGCAGTTCATTTTGACAGGAATTCGGAGAATCCGCTGGAAGCGGATGTGATCATCATTGATGAGATGTCCATGGTAGATATCGCACTGATGCATTCATTGCTTCTTGCAGTGACAGCAGGGACCAGACTGATCCTGGTAGGTGATGAAAATCAGCTTCCCAGTGTAGGCCCGGGAAATGTTCTGAGGGATATTATCCGCAGCGGCTGTTTTCCGGTAGTAGAGTTGAAAAAGATTTTCCGCCAGGCATCTGAAAGTGATATTGTGGTGAATGCACATAAGATCAACCGGGGCGAGCAGGTGACCATCAATAACAAGAGCCGGGATTTCTTTTTTCTGAAAAGATATGACGCGGACATCATTATCCGTGTGGTGATCGCACTGATCCAGGAGAAGCTTCCGCGTTATGTAGATGCAAAGCCCTATGAGATCCAGGTGCTCACGCCTATGCGTAAGGGACTTTTAGGTGTGGAGCGGCTGAACCAGATACTTCAGAGATATCTGAACCCGCCGGATGAAAAGAAAAAGGAGAAAGAGATCGGACAGCGCCTTTTCCGTGAAGGGGATAAGGTGATGCAGGTGAAGAACAATTACCAGCTGGAGTGGGAAATCCTTGGACGATACAAGATTCCTGTGGATAAAGGTGTGGGCGTGTTTAATGGAGATACCGGTATTATGACGGAGATCAATGAATTTGCGGAAACGGCTACCGTGGAATTTGAGGATGGCAGACAGGCAGAATATTCCTTCAAACAGCTTGAGGAACTGGAACTTGCCTATGCAGTGACCATACATAAGTCCCAGGGCTCAGAATATCCGGCAGTGATCCTTCCGATCCTTTCCGGACCAAGGATGCTGATGAATCGGAATCTTCTGTATACAGCAGTGACCAGAGCCAGAAAATGTGTTACCGTAGTAGGCAGCGAGACCACTTTTGCGGAGATGATCCGTAATGAAAAACAGCAGCAGAGATACAGCTCTTTGGACAGACGGATCCGGGAGCTGGATGAATCTGAACAGAAAGAGAGCGCCATCGGGGAGAAAGGACTTTCTTGAAAAAAACAGCAGATTTTTTACTGGACATGCTTTACCCGAAAAAATGCCCGCTATGTCATCAGATACTGAAAGAAAAAGACCGGCTGATTTGCCCGGAGTGTTCCGGAAAGGTCAGGCCTATATCCGGTCCCAGGTGTATGAAATGCGGAAGACCGGTAAGAATGGAAGAGGAATACTGTGAAGACTGCCGCAAGGGTGTCCATCATTTTACGGAGGGCAGAAGTATTTTCTGGTACGGAGAGGTCTGGAGACAGTCTCTGGTACGATTTAAGTATTACGGATGTCGGGAATATGGGGATTTTTATGCAAAGGCAATGAGCGTCTTCGGAAAAAAATATCTGGAACGGTGGAAGCCTGATCTGATCGTTCCCGTTCCTCTGCATCCCAGAAAAAAAAGGATGAGAGGTTTTAACCAGGCAGCATATCTGGCAGAAAGGCTCAGTGTTCTTACGGGGATCCCATGGAATGAGCATCTGGTAAAGAAGATACGAAGCACAAGATCTCAGAAAAAACTTAATGCCATACAGAGGCGTCAGAACCTGAAAAATGCATATCAGGTAACCGAAAAGATCCCGGGTTTTTCTGTACTTGTGGTGGATGATGTATACACAACAGGAAGTACGGCAGATGCCATGGCAATGTGTCTTCTTGAGGCCGGTGCAGAGAAAGTTTATTTTCTGACAATATGCGCAGGAAGGGCATGAAACAGCCGAAAAAACACTTTTCATAGGTATGGAACTATGCTACAATAAATTTGATTGCAGTTAAACAGTATAACTGTATGGAAAGCGTAATGCAGATCATATATCGGGGATTTTCCTGATAAAGAAAGCTTATGAGGAGTTATTTTTATGGTAAATGAAGAAAAAGTGAAGATCATGAACCGTCTGGCCATGTATGAGCATGGAGAAGGCAGGAAGTATCTTCCGGTGAGCAGATATTATCGAAGTGATTATATTGGACTTGCACTGATCAGAAACTTTTTTCTGGTAACGATCGGATATATATTGGGACTTGCAGGCGTTGCCGCATATTTCAGCGAATATCTTATGGATAATGTGAATAAGATTAATCTGGTCGAGGTTGGGATCTATATCATCGTCGGTTATCTGATCGTGCTTGTTGTATATTCGATACTGACCTACATCCAGTATTCTGTGAAATATTTCCGGGCAAAAAAAAGTGTCAGGGAATATTATCAGGATCTTACAAGACTGGAAAAAATCTACGGGCGGGAGGAAAAAAGAAATCCGGTCCGGAGAAATGCAGGAGGACATAGAAAATGACAGCTTTACTTGAGATCAAACAGAATATCAAAAGATTTTACGGACAATATGAAGTATATATACTGCCGGTCCTGAAGTTTGTTCTGGCATTTGCCTATTTTCTCTGGATCAACAGCAATATGGGCTACATGAAACAGCTGGATAATATTTTTGTTGTCCTGATCCTGGCGCTTGTATGTTCGATCCTTCCGGTTTCCGTGATGATGTTTATGGGATTTGCGTTGATGATCGGGCACTGTTATGCAGTCGGGATCGAAACGGCAGGATTTATGCTGCTTCTTATTCTGTTTATGCTGATCCTGTTCCTAAGATTCAGCAGGTCACAGAATCTTGCAATGATCCTTACACCACTTTCCTTCGGATTTGGTGTTCCTGCACTTATGCCGATCGGAGCAGGCCTGCTGGGTAGTGCATTGTCAGCGCTTCCGGCCGGATGCGGTGTTGTGATCTATTATTTTATACGGTTTGTACATGCACAGTCGGCGGCACTCAGTGATCCTGCCGCAGAGATCACAGAAAAACTGAAGCTGATCTCTGACGGACTTGTCCACAACTGGGCAATGTGGATCACGGTGATCGCGTTTGTGGTAGTGATCCTGTTTGTGAACCTTCTGAGAACACGGGCGTTTGATTATGCATGGAGGATCGCTGTCATTGCCGGCGGCGTGATCTATATCCTGGTTATCCTTGCCGGAGATTTCTGCATTAGTATTACGGTAGCCATGGTGCCGATGATCCTGTCCACAGTGATCTCCGTACTGGCAGGATTTGTTCTGGAGTTCTTTGTTTTTGGCGGAGATTACAGCAGAACAGAACGTCTGGAATATGAGGATGATGAGTACTATTACTACGTAAAAGCCGTTCCGAAGGCAACGGTCGCCACTTCTGAGAGAAGCATCAAAAAGATCAATGCGGAGCCGGTAAAAGAAGAAAAAAAAGAAGACAATGTTGTGTCTTTCAGTGATGATGTATTTCCTGAGAAGAACGAAATGCATACAGTAAAGATGCCGGATATGGTTTCCGAAAATACAGTAAGTGAGAAACCGCAGGGATTGGACAAGATCGATTTCGAAAAACAGCTGGAGGAATCGCTGAAGGATCTTTAAACAGGAACGATTGGAATAGCTCAGGAAGAAAGGAGGAGACTTATGCAGAATGTGCTGACAGTTGTGGCCGGATATCTGGGGAAGATTTCCCTTCCGGGATTTGGCGTGATAGATATCATTGAGATCGGACTGATTTCCTTTTTTGTATATCAGTTTATGGCATGGATTAAATTTACACGTGCATATACCCTTCTGAAGGGCATTTTGATCGTCCTTGGATTTATCCTGGTCGCATATATCTTCAAAATGAATACGATCCTCTGGATCTTCCGGAACCTGGCTAATGTGCTGGTGATCGGTGTGATCGTAATCTTTCAGCCGGAGCTGAGGAAGGCGCTGGAGCAGCTGGGACAGAAGAAGTTTGTTTCCAACATTATTCCCTTTGATTCCGGCAGGGAAGTGCAGGAGCGTTTCAATGACAAGACTATCAACGAACTGGTAAAGGCCTGTTTTGATATGGGTGAAGTTAAGACCGGAGCACTGATCGTGATCGAGGAAGAGATCCGGCTTGACGAATATGTGAGAACCGGTATCAATATTGACGGTATCCTTACCAGTCAGCTGCTGATCAATATTTTTGAGCATAATACACCTCTTCATGACGGAGCGGTGATCGTGCGTGGGAACCGTGTAGTAGCAGCAACCTGCTATCTGCCTCTTTCAGATAATATGGAACTGAGCAAACAGCTGGGAACAAGACACAGAGCAGGTGTGGGTATCAGCGAAGCTACGGATTCTCTTACGATCATTGTTTCGGAAGAGACAGGACAGGTTTCAGTGGCCAGAGGCGGAGAACTGTCCAGAGGGCTTAACAGCAAGCAGCTTCGTGAAGTACTTGTTTCTGCTCAGAATAAAAAGGTTGTTGACAACGGTAAGCTGAGAAATCTGCTGAAAGGGAGAGTGAAACATGAAGAAAAATCTGACTAAGAACATCCCTTTGAAGATCATGTCGATTATTGTGGGAATCCTGGTGTGGCTGATCGTAGTAAATGTTGATGACCCTATCATTACGAAAGGCTTTGTGATCTCAGATGTGCAGATCATTAACGAAGCTTATGTGGATCAGCTGGGTGAGATGGTCATGCAGGATGACCGTGAAAATTCCGTACGTGTTTATATTACAGGTGATCGGAAGACAGTCAACCGTCTCACCTCAAGTGATATTAAGGCAGTTGCGGATCTGCAGCAGGCCCAGTCTACCGATACAGATCCTGTAATGATTCCCATTACAGCGACCTGCTCCGGGATACTGCCGGAAAACATTAGTGTATCACCGCAGAATCTGAGTGTCCATCTGGAAAAAAAGGTGACCAAAGAATTTGCGATCAATGTTACCAGTGATGACAGCAAGCCGGCACAGGGGCTGGAGATTGCTTCGCTCACCGCAAATCCGGAAAAAGTCCGTATTACAGGACCGGAATCTCTGGTTGGTAAAATAGATAGTGTGAGTGTGGATGTAAGTTCAAAACTTGACGGGATCGATCAGGATACGATGATCACGGACGCAGAACTGACTATCACAGATAAGAATCAGGACACTCTTTCATCAAATTCCATGAGCTATCTGAAATTTGACAACAACGGAAAGGTTAATGTCACGGCAAAGCTCTGGAAGGTGCGTTCTGATATACGGATCAGTGCGGGATATACAGGGGAACCAGCAGAAGGCTATGTTGTGGATAGTGTCACAACAGTACCGGAGACTTTCAGCGTAGCCGGAAGTGAGGAAGCACTGAACAATCTGAAACTTCAGGGAAATACCATTTATCTAGACAATGAGAATGTGGATATTTCAGGAAAGAGCAATGACGTGGAAAAGAAAGTAAACCTGTCAGAGCTTCTTCCGGATGGCCTCAAGCTGACATCAGGATCCAGTACGGACCTCTGGATCACAGTCAATATCCTGCCGGAGGGCAGTAAGATATACAGCTTCCCGACAGAGGATATCAAAGTAAAGGGTCTGCCTGATGATCTGCAGCTGGCATTTGAAGTTGCGGATATTGAACTGAAGGTGCAGGCGGAAGAAGGAGATCTTTCCCAATTTGATCTGAAGTCGGTGGGAGCAGTACTTTCCATGGATGACTGGGAGGAGGGAAGCTACGAAGTACCGATCAAAATCAGTCTTCCGGAAGGCTACAAGCTGCTGGAGGATGTAACCGCCGAGATCAAAATCTCCAAGGTTTCCAATGTAGACAGCAGCAGTCAGTAAGTAATCACAGCTTTGGACAAGGCTTGAAGGATAAGTAATATAAAGGGAGACAGCAGCAATGTTAAGTTATAAGGTAACGGTCAGGAACCCGTCAGGGCTTCATCTTCGTCCCGCAGGGCTTTTGTGCGGCGAGGCAATAAAATACAAATCGTCCATAACATTTCAGTATGCCGGAGGTACAGCGAATGCCAAAAGTGTTCTGAGTGTTCTGGGTGCCTGTGTTAAAAGCGGGGATGAGATCACACTGGTCTGCGAGGGTGAGGATGAACAGGCTGCGATAGATGCGCTTGTGGCTCTTATCGAAGGCGGACTGGGCGAATGATACGTAACAGATACAATAATTATTTACAGCAGCATGATCAGGAGGGATTATTGTGAAGAGAAGAGTTGTGGCAATTTTTCTCAGTCTGACATTATGCATGGGCGGAACTCTGGAAGCCGGCGCTGCGGCTTTGGGAAGTACAGACGTGCAGATGGCAGCAGAGACAGCCGGCAATCCGGCTGAGGATGTATTCAGTGATGAAGCGGAAACGACTGTACAGCAGCCGGAGACAGAAGAGGATCAGACAGGTAGTACTGACAGTACAGACAGTTCAGAAGAAACACCTGTTGCACCGGAGAACCCCGCAGAGACACCGGATGTTATAGAAACACCGGAGATTACAGAGACACCGGAAACTACAGAAGCACCGGATGTGACAACAGAAGACAGTACAGATCCGGGCGATGATTTCAGTGCAGGTGATGCACAGGAACTGGATGCACCGTCAGCAGATACCGCAGTACAGAACAAAGTAGAGAACAACAAGGCAGAGGAAACTTCTACTACCGGAGCATCACTGGTAAACGGTGTAGTCGTTGCCAAGACAAGTGACTGGGTTTCTGCAAACGGTTTTTACAGACTCCGCAAAAAGAAGGTTGCTGCATCTGCAGCCCCGGAGGGAAAAGCTTCTGAGGATCCGGCAGAAAGCAGCGAAGAAGAGCAGAAAACAACAGTTGATGAAACAGCTGCAGCAGCACAGGAGGTACAGCAGACTGAAGAGCTTCCGGATGGTGCAGCAGAGAGTGAGCAGGCTCAGGTACTCCAGAATGAGTCAGCAGAAGGAGAGCAGGAGACTGCAGCCGAGGAAGGTGCAGCAGAAGAAGTTTCTACAGAGGAAGTATCCGCAGCAGAAGCTTCTGCAGAGACAGCATCCGCAGAGACAGCACCCGCAGAAACAGAGACGGCAGTCGAAACATCAGAGAGCGTAGATAACGCAGAGACTCTTGCCCAGGATGAAGGGAACGCTTCTCAGGTATCAGAAACAGGTTCCATCGAAGATAATTATTTTACTGCGCAGGATGGTCTTCTTAAGATCAATACCAACGGACATGTGGGATATTATCTTTTTAATGAAGACGGATATCTGGTAACCGGCCGTATGACCCGTGAGCCAGGTGCAGCAGGTTATACCGGAACACAGAAGACAGAATGGTATTTCCTCGAAAACTCCAAAGCTTCCCTGTATTCGGATTCCACCGGAAAAGCAATCACACCGTGGACATCCAATCTTGGCCAGCAGAAGAGAAATTACTGGTTATGGACAGGAACTGTTTTCCGCTATTATAATTCCCAGGGTGATTACAAATCCATAGAGGCTCAGAACCTTGTAGGCAAGATCAAGAAGATCGGAAATGCTTATTATACACTGATGCGTAACGGAAAACCGCGAACAGGAATCTTGAAGCTGACAACCGGTTCCACAACATATCAGTATTACTTCCAGCCGGCATCAAAGGCAGGAGAGATTCCAGGAAAGCTTTTTTATGGCGGATGGACATATGTTTTAAACAGCAAAAATCAGAAACGTTTTATCTATTGTAGTCCGAAGGCTGCCACACGTGGACAGATCATGAAACATGGAGTTTATGTATCACCTGTAATGTCCAAGAAATATCGATATATGCTGAATGCCAGCGGCTATGTTATGACGAATACAATGGCGAAGGCGCAGAATAACGCATATTATGTTTCAGACAGCAAGGGCCGCATCATTACAAAAAAACTTGTGAAGTATAAAGGCAGCAGATATTATTTCGGAGGCAATGGCCAGAGAGTTTCCTGGAAGAACTGCTGGCATGGCTGCCCGGGTGCATCCAACAAGATTTATTATTTCGGAAGCACAGCAGGAAAAGTTGTTGAAAAATATGGCTGGCAGAAGGTGACCGACGCAAAAGGCCAGTTCTTCGGATGGTTTTACTTTGACAAAAACGGAAACCACTATAAGAGCCAGATGATAACAAACAAGTCCTCCAAAAAGAGCTATTACTTTAATAGCACAGGACAGCTTGCAACAGGAAAAACAAAGATCGGCAAAAAATACTATTTCTTTGCAACATCAGATGCCAATGCGCACAGAGGCTGGATGTACAAGAGTACATTGATCCGTTACCAGAATAAGTGGTATTATGCAGGTGGCAACGGTGTTCTGAAAAAGTCAGGCTGGCAGAAGGTAGGTAAATACTGGTACTATCTGCAGAACTATACCGTTGTGACAAATAAATCCATGAAGCGTGGTTCCGTAAATGGTTATCTGGACAGCCAGGGACGTTTTTCCACCGGCTGGGTGATCGTCAGCGATTACTATGATCAGGTCAAATATATCGATCCGGACAGCGGTTCCAAGTATCTGACCAATACAAGCAGATGGATCGATGGAAAACTGTATTACTTTGATAAGGATGGTTACCGCCGTAATGATGTTTCCAGTATTTACGGAGGACCATATTACCTGGAGGTTGATAAGACCAACGGTGTTATGACTGTATACACAAATAGTAGCAAGACCATTCCTGTTAAGACAATCCGTGTTTCTGTAGGTCTCTCCGGAACACCTACATGGGATGGTACATACAGACTGACCCGCAGTCTGAGATGGCAGCCACTGATGGGACCGTCCTGGGGACAGTATGGAACACATGTTGACGGATGCGGACAGGGAGGAATCTTTATCCATTCCGTAGCCGGATCGACCAGGAGTGTTTATAATCTTCCGGCAGGCGAGTACCTGAAGCTTGGTCAGCCTGCATCTCACGGATGTATCCGTACCTGTGTGGCTGATGCGAAGTGGGTATTTGAGAACTGTAACGGTTCTACGATCCACATTTACAGCAGCGGAAATTACGTTAACAATGAATCCTTCAAGGGACCGTTAGGCCGCAGACCGCTGGCAACCTTCCGTGGAGCCGGAAACTTTGATCCTACAGACCCGGAAGTTCCGTGATCTTTACCGAACAGTACCAGAAAGAAATATATAGAATAACTGAAGACCGATGTTCAGCTGTATGAAGCTGACATCGGTCTTTTTCCATATATGGCTTTACTTTCCATTTTTTCATATGTATAATAAAAGTCATGCACAAATAAACAACATAATTTATGGAAGGAAACTAAAATGAAAAACTGGAAGAAATGGTTGGTGTCAGGCTGTATGGCAGCACTGCTGGGAATCGGAACAATGGGAACTACAGCGATGGCCATGGGCGGCGGAGGCGTAGACCGAAGCGAGGCAGTTGCTGAGGAAGAAAAGGTCCCCAGCGGGAAGGCAACACAGGATTCCAGGGCAAGTTCAAAGGCCTGGAAGAAGATCAACGGTGTCTGCTATAACGGAAGCGGCCAGAAGCTGGAAGGTGCTGTCACACGTGGAATCGATGTTTCTGAGTGGCAGGATACCATCAACTGGAGCCAGGTCAAAAAATCTAATGTAGATTTTGCCTTTGTCAGGATCTCCTATGGTCTGAACCATCTGGATAAGACATATGATTACAACATGAAACAGGCAGAGAAGGCAGGAGTTCCGACAGGAACCTATGTGTACAGCCTTGCGCTGAACACACAGCAGGCACTGAAGGAAGCACAGCTTGCCATCCGTAAAATGGATGGATATAAAGTATCCTATCCGGTGGTTTATGACATTGAATATGATCAGATGCGCAATCTTTCCGCATCACAGATCGCGGATCTGGCAAAGACCTTCTGCAATGAGGTAAAAAAAGCCGGATATCATCCAATGATCTACTGCAATACAGACTGGTATGACAACAAGCTTGACTGGAGCAAGATGACAGGTTATGATGTATGGCTTGCGCGGTATGGTGATACGATCCCGGCTCCTGACAAGAAAAAGTACAAATATACCATCTGGCAGTCCACCGATGGTGACGGTGGCGGATATCTGAATACCACCAAGGGTCTGGTTGCGGGAATCCCGTCTTATTCTACTGTAGATATTGACTTCGGTTATGTTGATTATACCAAGATCATCACACCCAGATGGCATGTACAGACCGGATACAAAGCATCCACCAGACCGGATACCAGCAACTATAAAGGAAAAACCGGCTGGGCAACAGAGAACGGAAAGAAATTTTATTATGTCAATGGTGTCAAAAAATACGGCTGGGTTCAGGTGAAAAATAAGAAATATTATATCCATAAGACCGCAGGAATGTGCCGTTCAAAGCTGATCAGAGATTCCAAGAATATTTCCAGATATGTAGACAAAAATGGAGTCCTTGTGAAAAATACCTGGATCACCTATAAGGAGAAAAAATATTATTTTGACAAAAACGGACATGCATTAAAGGGCATGAAAAAGGTTGGAAAGGACTATTATTATTTTCAGTCCAAATACGGATACATGATGAAACACGTGCGGTACATGAACAGCAGGAATGATGTATATTATTTTGGCGGTGACGGCGTTATGGTCAAAAAGGTATTCTATACATGGAGCGGAAACAATGAAAGCCATACCTATTATTTTGGCTCCAATGGAAAGATGCAGAGAGGCTGGCTCAAACTGGACGGAAAGAGATATTATTTTGATCCGGAAACAGGAATCATGTACAAAAACTGTACTATTGAGAAAAACGGAAAGAGCTATACATTCGATGAAGAGGGTGTATACACAACTGTATCCGCAGCAAATAAGAAAAAATAAAAAAATGCCGGCAGCGAACATAAAGCTGCCGGCATTTTTATGATCATAAGGTATAAACAAGGATTCCCAGGATGATGATCAGATTTCCGATGATCTTTCCGCGGGAAATCTTTTCTTTCAGGATCCGCCAGGAAAACAGCAGGACAAAAACATAGGCGGCAGTATCGATCACCGGTCCGAATTTCATATCCACTTTGGTGTAGCACCAGGTATTCAGGAGTAACACTCCAAAAAAGATACCATAGGCCAAGATCACCCGCCAGTTCAGATATTCCCGGAGGGGATTTTTGTATTCCATATTGGCACTCTGCTTCAGAAGTACCTGGGAAATTGCCGAAAAAAAGGTTCCGGCCAGCATGATCAGCATAAATGTTCTATTCATATCTCTGCACCATCCAGACTCCGATCAGAACGATCAGGATGCCGATGATGTTCTGAAGCGAAAGATTTTCGTGAAAAATGATCACAGCCCATACCTGGGACCACAGAAGATAGACGCTTTTGTTGGCGTAGGCCGTGGAAAGGGAAAATTTTTTGATCACCTGCTGCCATGCAATGGCGTAGATCCCACAGTTTGCGATCATAAGAAAAAGAAATACATAGAGAAGAGGACTATGAAGCCCTTCTTTATTGTAATAAACCGATGCAAGCTTGGAAAAAACGCTGGTAAGAGAAAACAGCAGGATATTCAGATGAAGCTGAATATAATCTTTGATTTTTGTCATGTTTCCTCCATATCATAAATGCGATTATCATAGACTGATAATCAATATATATCATCCGGCAGGTTTATGCAAGAAAATGTTTGAACAATGTAATGGTTTACAACAGGAAATGAAAATGATAAGATTAAACGATAAGTGTCAATTGATACAAAAGAGAGGAAAAACGATATGTGTTTATATTCAGTGGTTGTTCCTGTATACAATTCAGAACATACGCTGCAGGAACTGTACACCCGTCTGGAAAAAGTATTCCGGGAAACGATAAAAGAAGAATTTGAACTGATCCTTGTAGATGACGGGTCCAGGGACCGGTCTTTTGCGGTTATGCAAGAACTCCGGGAAAAAGATCCCCGTGTCAAGATCATCCAGATGGCAAGGAATTTCGGACAGCATCCTGCGCTTCTGTGCGGATTTGCCCACGCAAAGGGAGAGTTCATCGTAACTATGGATGATGACCTTCAGCATCAGCCTGAGGAGCTCCCCAAAATGATCAATGTAATGAAGGAACGTGACGATGTGGATGTGATCATTGCAAGCTATGAAGGACGTAAGCATAATCTGATCCGGAAGCTGGGCACAAAGCTGTCTGTATGGGCAACTTCCAAAATGCTCGGCAAGGATCCGAACCTTCAGATCACCAGTTATCGACTGATCCGCCGTTTTCTGGTGGAAGCCATGCTGAAGACCAATACATATCTTCCGCAGATTGGAAATCTTCTGGTTTTAAGCTCCAACCGTATCATCAATGTTCCGGTGCAGCATGCAGCACGTGCATATGGAAAGAGCGGATATTCTTTTCGCCGCCTTGTGAAGGATCTCATCTATGATATTACTGCCCATACGGCATTTCCGTTGCTTATGGTGCGAAACATCGGCATTGCCAGTTTTCTGGTAAGCTTTTTACTGGGGATCTATTATCTGGTGAGGTATTTTCTGTGCGGGATCTCAGTGGAAGGCTGGACATCTCTGATGCTTGTGATGCTGGCATTTTTCGGACTGACATTGCTTTCGATCGGGATCATCGGTATTTATCTCATGAATATTCTCAATGAGGCCAAAAAGATGCCGCACTATGTGATCCGTCAGGAGGAGACAGACTGATGAAAAAAGAGATCGGTGGCTATCTGGAACTGGAAGAACCGGCGGGACAGGAATACTATCCGGATCTCTGCGGCGTGAATCTCGGAAGAACAGCGCTTTTGTGGCTGATGGAAGCACGCAGGTGCAAAAAGATCTACCTGCCATTTTTTCTCTGCGATTCCGTAACCGGTGCCTGTGAGAGGTCCGGGGCAGAAATCGAATTTTATCATATGGATGAAGGGTTGCATCCGGTTCTTGAGGAGAGAACGCTTCCGGAAGGAGAATATCTGTATCTGGTAAATTATTATGGCCAGCTTACCGATGATAAGATCCGGAAATATAAAAAAATCTATGGAAATATCATTGTGGATCATACGCATGCGTTTTTTCAGAAGCCGCTGCCGGGTGTGGACACTCTGTACTCCTGCAGAAAATTTCTCGGAGTCAGTGACGGAGCATATCTGTCTACCGATGCGGAACTGGAACCGGAAAAGAAGCCTCTGGACCATTCCATGGGAAGAATGGAGCATATTCTGGGACGTTATGAATATGATGCCGGAACCTTCTATCAGAAAATGCTGGATAATGCAGCAAATTATCATGAGATGGAGATCCGCCGAATGTCCCGTCTGACCGGAAACCTCCTCAGGACTATGGATTATTCCGGTATCAAAGCAAGAAGAGAACAGAACTACCGTCTGCTGTCGCAGCTTCTTCCTTCAAGGAATGCTTTTACAGGGGAGGTGCCGGAGGGACCGTTTGCCTATCCGTATTATCATAAGAACGGATTAGAGCTTCGACGCTGGCTGGCAGGCCGGAAGATTTTTGTGCCGACAAACTGGCGTAATATCTTGGAAGAATTTGACAGGGATACCATGGAATATGACTGGGCTGCCAATGTGCTGCCGCTTCCCTGTGACCAGAGATACGGGGCAGAAGAAATGCAGTATATCGCGGATTCCATAAGAGAATGGGAGGAAACGGAATCATGAAACACAGATTGCTGATACTGGGAACGTTGGGAGAATTTGAGCAGCTGGTGCAGAAGGCCCGCGAAAAAGGATACTACACCATTGTCTGCGACGGATATCCGGATGGTCCGGCAAGAAAATTTGCAGATGAGGCATTTCAGATCCCGGTAACAGATACGGAACGGATCGCCTGTCTCTGCCGAGAAAAAGAGATTGATGGGATCATCACATCCTTTTCCGACCTTCTTCTGGAATGTATGGTAAAGATCGCGGACCGGGCAGGAATCCCCTGTTATCTGAAACCGGAGCAGCTTCCCTGGTATCGTGATAAATCAGCGACCAGAGCACTGCTTACTGAACTGGGACTTCCCACTCCGGGCTTTCGAAAAATCCCGATCGCATATTTTAAAGACAGGTCCAAAAGAACTCAGCTGAAAGAGCTGCTTGAGGGACTTCGCTATCCGGTGGTCAGCAAGCCACTGGATAAATACGGCTCCCGCGGGATCTATATATCCGAAGATCTGGAGGAGCTGATAAACGGGGCAGAAAAAACAGCAGGATTTTCTGATATGCCGGAGATTTTGGTGGAAGAATATAACGATGGCTATGAATTCAATATGATGACCTGGGTGCGGCATGGAAAAGTCCATGTGATCAGTATTGCAGACCGTGAAAAGACATTTGTTGCCAAAGGTGAGATCCCCATCAGCACAAGAAATGTGTATCCTTCCAGATTATTGTCAAAAGTTGAAAAGCCTGCCACAGAACTTCTTCAGGCATATGCGGACAGAACCGGTCAGAAAGACGGAGCCCTTTCCATGCAGTTTTTCTGGAAGCCAGGAGAAGGTATCCAGGTCTGCGAGATCGCCGCACGATTTTTCGGATATGAGCATGAATTGACCGATATGGTCTATGGATTTAATATGGAAGAGCTTCTTCTTGCATCTCTCTATGATCCGGATAAGCTGAAAAAAATGCTTGCAGAACACGATGTTCATAAACCACAGTGCTGTGGAGCTGTCATTTATTTTCAGGGAAGGCTTCTTACCATCGAAGATCAGTCTGCGGCAGTCCGGCTGGGAGAGAAAGAACAGGTGGAAAAGCCCTGGATCTTTTATCAGGAAGGAGAGAAGGTCATTGAGCATGGCCCTAATCCGTATCTGGCATTATATTATGTAAAAACAGAGAATCGTAAGGAAATGGATCTTCTCACAGAAGAGTTTTATGAGGAAATGCATATTCTGGATCCCAACGGCCAGGAGGTGGCATACCATAATCAGATCCCGGATTATGCACCGGCAGAAAAATAGGCATTGAATTTACAACATGAGTGTGAGAAAATGGAATGTGCAGTTAATGTAGAAAAACCATGAAGAATAAGAAATAAAGAGGAAATACATGATTGATTTTAACAGACCTGCGTTTACAGGTAAGGAATTTGAGTACATCCGTGACGCAGTAGAACGGGGAATGCTCTGCGGCGACGGGATCTACACGAAGAAATGTTCTGCATGGATGGAAGAGCGCTTTCATGTGGGTCATGTGATGCTGACAACCTCCTGTACCCATGCACTGGAGATGGCTGCTTTTCTGGCAGATATCCAGCCTGGCGATGAGGTGATCATGCCGTCTTATACTTTTGTATCAACGGCAGATGCATTTGTGCTTCGCGGTGCAAGGATCGTATTTGTGGATATCCGGCCGGATACCATGAATATTGACGAGAAGCTGATCGAACAGGCGATCACAGATAAGACCCGCGCGATCGTTCCGGTCCATTATGCAGGAGTAGCCTGCGAGATGGATACGATCATGGAGATTGCCGGAAGACATGATCTGAAGGTAGTGGAAGACGCGGCCCAGGGTGTGGATGCCTACTATAAGGGAAAAGCCCTTGGTACTATTGGAGATTTTGGCTGCTACAGCTTCCATGAAACTAAGAACTATACCATGGGAGAGGGCGGTGCGATCCTGTTCAACGGGGAGCAGTACCTGGAGAAGGCAGAGATCCTGAGAGAAAAAGGAACGGACCGCAGTAAGTTTTTCCGTGGTCAGGTAGATAAATATCGCTGGATGGATTATGGATCATCCTATCTTCCGAGCGAATTGAATGCGGCATATCTTTATGCCCAGCTGGAGCAGCATAAGAAGATCAGCGATAAGCGGATGCAGATCTATGATTTTTACAATGAGAACCTCAGGTTTCTGGCGGAGGAAGGAAAGATCCAGCAGCCTTATGTACCGGAAGAATGCACACATAATGCACATATGTACTACATTAAGGTACATGATATCCAGGTACGCACAAGGCTTCTGAAATATCTCCGCGAAAAGGATATCTGCAGTGTGTTCCATTATGTACCCCTTCATTCCGCACCGGCAGGAAAAAAATTCGGAAGATTTTCCGGAGAAGATGTTTATACTACAAAAGAAAGCGAGCGTCTTATGCGACTGCCCATGTTCTATAATCTGGATATGGAGGATGCGAAGAGAGTTGTGGATGCGATTGCTTCCTTTGACGGGTTTTAACAGAAGAAGGGGAGAGCTATGAAAAAAACAAAAAAATTACTGGCAGTTTTCGCAGCAGTCAGTGTGGCGTTGATGCTGCCGTTACAGACCATGGCTGCAGTGGATCTGAATGCGAAATATGATATCAGCACCAACCAGATCCAGGGATGGCCGGCAGGACCGGATATTACCTCAGATACCGGTATCCTGATGGATGCAGACACAGGAGTTGTTCTTTATAACAAGGGCGGAGATGAACAGAGATATCCGGCCAGCATTACCAAGATCATGACCTTGCTGGTGGCAGTGGAGAACTCCACCATGGATGAGAAGGTGACCTTTACAGAGACCGGGGTGCGTAATGTTACGGCAGATTCCAGTAATATCGGCACAAAGGTGGGCGAAGTCCTGACTATGGAGGATTGTCTTCATGCTCTGATCATCCAGTCTGCCAATGACGTTGCGGCACAGATCGCAGAGCATATCGGCGGGACAGAGCAGGCATTTATCGATATGATGAACCAGCGCGCCAGTGAGATCGGATGTACCAATACACATTTTGCAAATTCCAGCGGACTTCCGGATGATAATCATTATTCTTCAGCACGGGATATGGCGCTGATCTTCCGAGAAGGCCTGAAAAATGAAACATTCCGTACGGTCGTGGGCACACCGGACTATATCATCCAGCCTACAAATATGAACAGCCAGCAGAGGATCCTGCATACCCATCATCCTATGTTTGCACCGGAAAGCGGATTTTACTATGAAGGCTGCATTGGTGGAAAAACCGGAACTACCGTTGCGGCAGGGCATACACTTGTCACAGGAGTGACCAGAGATAATACCACATATATTGCAGTGACTATGCGTGGAACAGAGCTTTCCAATTCCTGTATGGACAGTACAGCTATGTTTAATTACGCATTTGAGAATTTCACAAAAACAGAAGTAAATGGCGGCTATGTATTCCTTCCAAAAGGGGTGGAGCTGAATTCCCTTACCGAGAAGTCAGAGAATACCAATGGGAAAACAGAAACCGGTTACTATTTCGGAGATTATCTGATCGGTACCGCAAGTGTTGCACAGGCAACTGATACACCGGTACCGGAACCGACCGCTGCGGCAGAGGACAGCCAGGAAGCGGACAGCTCCGAAGCGGAAGCTTCCACAGAATCAGCAGGGGAAGATAACAGCAAAACAACAGAGAAGAGTACAGCCGGAGAGGACTCCAGCGAAAAAAAGAGCATTCCTGCCCTGCGTAAGATCCTTCTTATGATCATGGTAGCGATGATCCTGATCCTGATCGCCCTTCTTGCGGCTCTCAGAATAAAAGAAAAGAAACATCACAAATAAATCAAAACAGAAAAGGAGAAAGAAAAAATGGGAAAAATAAAAGTAACACAGTGCGGAGATATTGAAGGACTGAAAGTGATCGAGCCAACTGTATTTGGTGATTCCAGAGGATATTTCATGGAAACATACAATTATAACGATTTCAAGGAAGCAGGCATTGATGTGGAATTCGTTCAGGACAATCAGTCCAGCTCCCGTTACGGTGTTCTCCGCGGACTTCATTTCCAGATCAGCTATCCTCAGGATAAGCTGGTACGTGTGGTAAACGGAGAAGTGTTTGATGTTGCGGTTGACCTTCGTGAAGGCTCCAAGACCTTTGGAAAATGGTATGGTGTAGTCCTTTCCGCAGAAAACAAGAAACAGTTCTTTATTCCTAAGGGATTTGCTCATGGCTTCCTGGTACTTTCCGAGAATGCAGAGTTCACTTACAAGTGCTCTGATTTCTATCATCCAAACGATGAGGGCGGACTGATCTGGAATGACAAGGACATTAACGTTGAGTGGCCGATCCCGGAAGGCATGGAGCTTATTTTCTCCGACAAGGACCAGAAGTGGGGAAGCTTCGAGGAATATAAGAATCGATAAGGAATTGCAGAATGAAGAAAATATTAGCTTTGCCGGCGGAACTGTACCAGAATCGAAAGCTGGTTTTAAGCCTTGCAAAAAATGATTTCAAAACAAAATATGCAGGATCCTATCTTGGTATTGTCTGGGCATTTATCCAGCCTATCGTAACGATCCTGGTCTACTGGTTTGTATTTTCCGTAGGACTGAAGGCCGGAACGGTATCGGATTACCCTTTTGTACTCTATCTGGTATCCGGTATCGTGCCGTGGTTTTTCTTCCAGGATGCATTAAACGGTGGAACCAATGCCCTGATCGAATACAATTATCTTGTGAAGAAGGTTGTATTCAAGATCAGCATCCTTCCCATCGTAAAGATCATCTCCGCACTTTTCGTGCATGTTTTCTTTGTGGCCTTTGCACTGATCTTATGTGCATGCTACGGATATACACCAAGCCTTTATACACTGCAGATCATTTATTACTCTGTCTGCACCTTCCTTTTTGTACTGGGACTTGTGTATGCTACAAGTGCGATCGTCATTTTTTTCCGTGATCTGACCCAGATCATCAGTATTTTTCTTCAGGTGGGTGTATGGCTTACACCGATCATGTGGGATATCAATATGCTTTCTTCACATCCATGGCTGATCAAGCTGTTTAAGCTGAATCCGATGTACTATGTAGTTACGGGCTACCGTGATTCCATGCTTGGTCATATCGGAATCTGGAACCATGCTTCATGGACGATCTATTTCTGGGTAGTTACGATCCTGCTTTTCGGACTGGGATCTGTGATATTCAAACGTCTGAAGCCGCATTTTGCAGATGTGCTTTAATTGAATGCGGATGGCGGATATCCGCCTGATCCGGACCGGACAGTTCCCATGGGGGATTTGCTCTGTAAGGATAAAAAGCAGAACGGCGGCAGATTGTGAGAGTGAACGATTTACACAAAAGTGAGGTTGAAAATGGCAGAAGATATTGCGATTTCAGTAAATGATGTCAGTAAGATGTACAAGCTTTACGATAATCCTATGGATCGTCTTAAGGAGTCCCTGGGATTATCCAGAAAAAAGAAATATAAAGAGCATTATGCGCTCAACCATGTATCCTTTCAGGTGCATAAGGGAGAAACAGTGGGAATTATCGGAACAAATGGTTCCGGTAAATCCACGATCCTGAAGATCATCACCGGCGTACTTTCGCCTACGGCCGGAGAAATAGCCGTAAACGGAAGGATCTCAGCGCTTCTGGAGCTGGGAGCCGGATTTAACGGAGAATATTCCGGACTTGAAAATGTATATCTCAACGGAAGCATGATCGGTTTTTCCAGGGAAGAGATCGATGCCAAGCTGCAGTCTATTCTGGATTTTGCAGATATCGGTGATTTTATCTATCAGCCGGTAAAAACATACTCCAGTGGTATGTTCGTGCGTCTGGCTTTTGCGGTAGCTATCAATATCGATCCGGAGATCCTGATCGTTGATGAGGCTCTTTCCGTAGGAGATGTATTTTTTCAGGCAAAATGTTACCGAAAATTCGAAGAGTTCAAGGAAATGGGGAAGACCATTCTGTTTGTAAGCCATGACCTGAGCAGCATCGGAAAATACTGTGACCGTGTTGTGCTTCTAAACAAAGGTGAGAAGCTTGCAGAGGGTGGTGCCAAGGAGATGGTCAATCTTTACCGTCGTGTGCTGGTCAATCAGTATGACGATGCAGATCTGGAAGAAAACACAGACGATGCAGAAGAGGGACAGACGACGGAGAACCAGGCAGCCGGAGCAGACGTTTCACTGAAAGCACATACCGGAAGCGGTAAAGCTATGAAGGACAGCCTGAACCTGAATCCCAAGGTCCTGGAATACGGCAGTAAGCTTGGCGAGATCGTGGATTTTGCCATCCGGGATGATACAGGAATGATCACCAATGTGATCGAAAAAGGCAAGGAATTTTCCGTTCAGATGAAAGTGAAGTTCCAGGCAGATGTCAGTGATCCGATCTTTGCATTTACCCTGAAAGATCTGAAAGGCACCGAGATCACAGGAACCAATACCATGTATGAACATACGCCTCTGAAACCGCAGAAGGCAGGCGATGTCCGTGAGATCACCTTCAAACAGGTGATGCCTCTGGAGGCAGGGGAATATATGCTGTGTCTGGGCTGCACCGGATATAAAGACGGCGATTTTACCGTATTTCATCGTCTTTACGATGTGTGTAACCTGACCGTGATCACAGATAAGAAAGCAGTGGGATATTTTGATCTGTTTTCCAAAGTATCTGTGAAATAAGTGGAGGAACGACTATGGCGGAGTTGAATTTAGATTATTATACGGCGAAGGATCATTATTCCGATGGGGATATCGAGGAAACACTTCTGAAAATGGCACAGGAAGGCAAATCTTTTGAAGACCTGCCGGAGGAAGAGGTGAGTTTTCCAATGGTCTACCATTTTTCAGGGCTGCGGGAGAATATCTTAAGCTGGTATCCTCTGAAAAAGGCGGATTCCGTTCTGGAGATCGGAGCCGGATGCGGAGCCATTACCGGAATGCTTTGCCGCAAGGCCGGTCATGTGACTTCCGTGGAGCTTTCCAAACGTCGGGCAGATATCAATTATGCGAGAAACAGGGATAAGGAAAATCTGACGATCATGGTTGGAAACCTGAATGACATGACTTTTCCGGAAAAATTCGACTATGTGGTAGTAAACGGTGTGCTGGAGTATGCCATGAGCTTTACCGAGGGAAAAACTCCTTACGAGACATTTCTTCAGCGTATGGGCGCTTATCTGAAGCCGGAGGGAAGACTTCTGATCGCCATTGAGAACAGACTGGGATTGAAGTACTTTGCCGGAGCACCGGAGGATCACACAGATCTTCATTTTTTCGGGATCAATGGATATCCGGGAAATCAGTCTGTGCGCACCTTTTCCAAGAATGAACTGGGAGAGCTGCTGGAAAACAGCGGCTTTCCTTTTCTGCGCTTTTACTACCCGTATCCGGATTATAAATTTCCGACAGAGATTTTTACAGATGAGAGCCTTTATACCAATTCCTACGGAAGAAGCTATCCTGTATACACAGATAAGACAGCAGATCTTTTTGCAGAAAGTGAAGGCGTAAAGGCCTTCGAAAAAGAGAAGATCCTGGACAGCTTTGTGAATTCTTTTCTTGTGGAGGCAGGACGTACCGAGAATCAGGACCCGGAGGAAATCCTTTATGTGAAGCTGAACCAGGAGCGAAAAGAAAAGTTCCGTCTTCTGACCAGAATCGTCCGGGAGAACGGAGAGGTCCGTGCGGAAAAAGAGGCTATGGTGCCCCAGGCTGAGGAATTTGTGGAAAAACTGGAAAAAACCGGAACAGAGAGTACCGGATCCGATAAATACAAGAATCTTCCCTGCAGGGCAGAAAACGGAAAGATCTCTTATCCGCTCCTTACTGGAAAAACTCTTCACCAGGAAATCGCAGAGCTTGCCCAGAAAGAAGATCTTGAAGAGATCAAGGCCCTTCTTAAAAAATTCTATCAGGAATTTTTCGGGGCTCGTCAGATTGTGGATTACAGGACCGGAGAGTTCCGCGAGGTATTTGGTGATCATCCGGGAAGAGAGGATTACGAATGTGTCTGCCCGGCCAATGTGGACCTGATCTGCAGCAACATCTTTATGGGAGAAAAGGAAAATCAGATCATAGATTATGAGTGGATGTTTGATTTCCCTGTGCCTGTGAATTTTATCATGTGGCGCCTGATCCATGAACTGTATACACATGTTTCTGAGCTGCCGCGGTTATGTCATGAGGATGAGATGATGGCGGAGTTTGATATCAGCTATACAGACTATGAGATATTTATGGATTGGACCATGCATTTCGTCTATGAGTATGTGGGCTGTGGTTCCCTGATCCCGTTTGAACAGAAAAAGGTGCCGGTTTCCGTAACAGAGCTGGTGAACAGAGAAAGAGAAAAGCACCAGATGCACAGCAAGCTGTACTATGATCTTGGTGAGGGATTCTGTGAAGAGCATACACTTTATGCAGAGGGAAAACTTTCCGGAAACCGTTTCCGGGTAGAGTTTGCGCTTTCCGGTATCAAAGGAATACGAAATCTCCGCTGGAATCCTGCAAACGGTCATTTCCTGAAAGTGAGGATAGAGCGTCTGGATTGCGGATGCAGTGCGGAGCTTGTGCCTCAGGGTGTCCATATGAAGGTGGATAACAGTACCACTGCGTTTTTTACCACCGATGGCTTTTATCTTATCGATGTTACGCACCCGGAAAATGTGGACAGGATCGTAATAGAGGGAAAACTTGACTGCCTTGAGCTTCCGGATGTGGAAAAGCTTCTGGCCTTTGAAAAAGAGCGTGAAGTACGAAGAGAACAGGAGCGTGTCAGAAAAGAGGCTGAACGTGCCGCAAAGCAGGCTGCAGAGGAAGCAGCACGTGCGCAGGAGGAGGCCCTTCGTCATCCAGGCAAAAAAGCGCAGGTAAAGAGACTGGTCAAAAAGGTTCTTCGTTATCATACAGAGCCGGCAGCAGTGATGGGAGTGGAGACAACTCCTACCTGTATGGGCAGTGTTGATTTCTTCCATTATGAGAATGGCACCTTAAATGCCATTGGCTGGGCCTTTGATCCGACGTTTGCGTCTATGGGACAGCCAAGGATCGCATTTTATCAGGGAACACAGAAGCTTCAGGAGGCTTCCTGTACTACAATCTACCGTACGGATGTGGCTAATGCCATTGGAAATCCGGATGCGGAAAGTGCCGGATTTTCTTTCCTAGCAACGGTTCTTGCGCCGGCAGAGACTTCTGTTTTCCTGGAATACGGAACCGCAGCGGATACCGGAAGATTCCTTATCGGAAAGATCCCGGGAACCAGGGATCAGAAAGAGCTTCTGGTATACGCGATCGAAGATCCGAAGAGTATCGGAAATCTCCGTCATTTCAAACAGCGTCATATACGCAGTGCGAGAAAGGCATATCCACAGGCAGTCTATCAGCAGAAGGTAGATGTGATCGTGCCGGTTTACAACGGATTGGAGTATTTTGATGCCCTGTTTTCCGGAATTGAAAAGACGAAGGTTCCTTATCGTCTGATCATCGTAAATGACAAGAGTCCGGATCCTGAGGTAGGAAACTATCTGGAAAAATATGCCGCAGAGCATGACAATGTGGTACTTCTGAATAATGAGACCAATATGGGCTTTCTTCCGTCTGTAAACCGTGGATTAAAGATGGCGGAAAATCATGTGGCTCTTGTAAATACAGATGTGGAGGTTCCGGAAGAGTGGCTGGAGCGCCTGATGCTTCCGATCTTTGCAAAGGAAAACATTGCAACCACTACACCGTTTACCACCTGCGGAACCATCTGCAGCTTCCCGGATTTCTGCCGGGATAACAAACTGTTTGAGGGAATGCCGCTGTGGGAGATCGATGATGAATTCCGCATGATCCGTCCGCAGTATCCGGCTATGCCTACCGGTGTGGGCTTCTGCATGGGTATGAACCTGAAAGCGATCCAGGAGGTTGGCCTTCTGGATGAGGAGAATTTCGGAAAAGGCTACGGTGAGGAGAATGACTGGTGCCAGCGTGCCATAGCTGCAGGCTATGAGAACGTGCATGTGGATAACCTGTTTGTATATCACAAGCATGGTGGAAGCTTCCCGTCTGAGGAAAAGCAGAGACTCCTGAAAGAGCACAGTGAGGCGCTGCTCCGCAAGCATCCGGATTACAACAAGGATACTGCGGATTACTGCAGAAGAGACCCGCTTCGTCCAGTAAGACTCTACGTGGAAATGAAGCTTCTCAACAGGAAGCTGGATGTGCCTACCATTGTGGCCTTTGACCATGATCTTGGCGGCGGCGCAACGGCTTATCTTGTGGAAAAAAGACGTCTGGCTCTGCGGGAAGGATACCGTTTTGTGACCATCCGCTATAATATCGTAAGCAATCGTTTTTACTTTACGTATCAGTATAAGCAGTATGAGATGGAATTTTTTGCAAATGATCTGGAAACTGCCCTTGGTGAGCTGATGCGTGTGGATGAGATCTGGATTAACGAGCTTGTGACCTATCAGAATATTTACGGAACCCTGGAACGTATCCTGCGTCTTAAGAGAGAGCAGGGTGCGAAGCTCCTTATGCTTCTTCATGATTTCTTTGCCCTTTGCCCGGCAGTGAATCTGATTGATGCAGAAGGAAAATATTGTGGTGTTCCATCCTGTGAGGTCTGCGATAAATGTATTCCGGATAACCGCAGCAATGCCTGCACAGAATACGGAACCGGAACGCTCTGGCGTACAAAATTCCGGGAATTTCTGTCAAACTGTGATGAGATCCGTGCATTTTCCGATGATACGGCAAGGCTGTTCAAGCGTGCTTATCCGGATGTATACAATCTCCATGTGATCCCGCATGCACCCCATTACCTTCCGGCAGTGAAAAAAAATAAAAAAACCACAGAGACCTTTAACATTGGTCTTATCGGCGTACTCTGCTACAAAAAAGGCCTGGAGGTTGTGAAGGCGCTTGCAGGATATATCGAAGAGAATGAACTGAATATCCGTCTGAGACTGATCGGTACTTCCGACGAAGAGATCGAAAGTCCGGTATTTTCCCAGACAGGAAGATATACAAGAGAGGAGATCCCAAGACTTACCCTGGAGCAGGATATTGATATGTTCCTGATCCCGTCCGTATGGCCGGAGACATTCTCCTACACAACCTCGGAGATCATTTCCATGGGATTTCCGGTAGCGGTACTTCCGGTAGGTGCACCTGTAGAACGTGTGAAACGCTATGCCAAGGGCCTTGTTCTGAAAGATGAGAAGCCGGAGAATATTGTGGAAGAGATGATTTCTCTGTGGAAAACTCTCGGCGAAAGTGAGCTCCCTGTGGAAAAACGCAGGCTTCTTTTTGTAGGAGAGGAGATTTCCTTTGCCTCCAGATATCGTGTGGAGCATTTCCGGGAGCAGCTGATCCTTAAAGGCTATGCATCGAAGTTTATCCAGATAGATCAGGCAGAGCAGGAAAAGATCGAGGAATATACAGCGATCGTGATGTACCGCTGCAGCAAGCTGATGGAAGCAGAACTGCTTGCCAACCGGGCGAAAGCAGCCGGAATCCCTGTTTACTATGATGTGGATGACCTAGTATTTAATTACGAAAAAATTTCCGGGCTGCATTTCCTGAAGGGAAGCGAGTACAGTGACTTCCGCACAACTACAGACCGTATCCGCGGATGTATGGGATTCTGCGACGGATATTTTACATCTACGGAGACACTGGCAGGAGAGATCCGGGAAGAATTTCCGGAAAAACCGGTGGTGATCAACCGCAACTGTATGAGTATGGAGATGGAGATCCTGTCTCACGAGGCTGTGGAGCAGACAGACAAGGCTAAAGACCGGATCTATATCGGATATTTAAGTGGTTCCAAAACCCATGATCAGGATTTTGCCCAGGTGGAGGCAGCACTTCTGGAGGTGATGGAGCGCCACCCGGAGGTTTACCTGAAGTTGGTGGGTGTGCTGGATGAATCCGGAATGGAGCCGGTGCAGAACCGCATCGAGAAGCTTCCGTTTATGGACTGGAGACAGCTGCCTGCCGTGATCGCAGGACTTGATATCAATCTGATGCCGCTAGAGAACAGCCTGTTCCACTGGTGCAAATCCGAGAATAAGTGGACAGAGGCTGCCCTTGTAAAGGTTCCGAGTGTCATGAGCCGTAACTGTGAGATGGAATACGTGGTCGAAAACGGAAAAGATGGCTGGATGTGCACCACAAAAGAAGAGTGGGTCAATGCCCTGGAAGCTCTGGTTACTGATGAGAAGGCCAGAAAAGCCATGGGTGAGGCCGCACATCAGAAGGTTATGGAACATTACCTTACAGTAAATACCGGAAAGGATGCAATGGAGGAATTGTTATGCAGCGAGAGCTATACGAAGTAGAAAAGGACAGGTTTGACCTGAAGGACAGTTCTCTGTATCACCTTCAGGGAACCTGGCCGAAGGATCATAAGCCGGAAGCCGTTCTTGACGGGGAAAAGCTTCCGGCAGCCATCAGTGCCCAGGAGCGTGTCAGCGCCCTGGAGCGCTTTAAGGATCTGGATCTGGTAAACGGAGAACGTGTGCAGATGGAAATCTGCCTGCCGGATCTGGAGGGCAAAAAGAAGCTTGTTGTTTATGCGGTAAAGGGTGAAAAACGTATCCGGTGGTTTTCTGTTCCTGCAGCACAGCTTTACAGGAAACAGGGAAAACCGCAGTACTTTATTGAGAGCATCGAGGTGGAAGCCGGGGAAAAGATCTGCCGTGTCCGTGGCTGGGCAGCCTTTAACAGCCCCCTGACCATACGCCTGGAGGATCGCAGCCGGAAGGAAATCCCCTGCGAGATCACCAGACTGAAACGTGTGGATGTACAGAATCAGTACCAGGAAACAGAGATCGATGAGAAGAGCGGTTTTTTCTTTGAATTCCATTATGACAGTGTGAAGGAATTCTACATTGTATTTGAGGCAGGCAATGTGCGGACGCTTCGTCTGGTACATCTGCAGCCACAGAAGCGCCTTGCGGAGAAAGCTGCGGTATATTTCCGTAAGGGAAGCCGTTACATGAAGCTTCACGGGGCAGCAGCCCTTACCGGAAAGGTATTTGGAAAGGTGCTGGACCGTAAAAACCGTCCGGTGGATTATTCCAAATGGATTGTGAAGCATCTGCCGGACAAGGCAGAGCTTGCAGAAGAAAGAAAAACGAAATTTTCCAGGAATCCAAAATTCAGTATTGTGATCCCGCTTTACAAAACACCGGAAAAATATCTCCAGCAGCTGGTAGATTCCATAGAAGCCCAGACCTACGGGAACTGGGAACTCTGTCTTTCCGACGGAAGCGGAGCAGATTCTCCTCTTACCGATTATCTGAACAGGCTGGAAAAAAGTGATGACAGGATCCGTGTGATTCGCAACGACCAGGCACTTCAGATCGCAGAGAATACCAATGCGGCCATGAAAGCGGCAACAGGAGATTATATCGTATTTGCAGATCATGATGATGAGCTGACGCCGGACGCTCTGTTCCGGTGTGTGAAAGCGCTGAATGAGGATCCGGAGCTTAAGGTTCTGTATTCCGATGAAGATAAGATGTCCATGGACGGGCACAAATTCTTTCAACCGCATTTCAAACCGGACTTCAATATTGATCTTTTGTGTACAGTAAACTACATCTGTCATCTTTTTGTCGTAAAAAAAGAGATCGTGGATCAGATCGGAATGCTGAAAAAGGAATTTGACGGTGCACAGGATTATGATTTTGTGTTCCGCTGTGTGGAAGCTGCGGGAAGAGAGCAGATCCATCATATCCCCAGGATCCTTTATCACTGGAGATGCCATGAGGATTCCACAGCAGAGAATCCGGAAAGCAAGATGTATGCCTTTGATGCAGGAGCACGTGCCATCAAGGCTCATTATGACAGGCTCGGAGTTCCGGTGGAAATCGAAAAGGGTGAATATCTTGGACTTTACCGTACAAAATTCCTCTGGGAGGAAAAACCGCTGATCTCCATCATCATCCCAAACAAGGATCACATCGATGATCTGAAGAGATGTATTGATTCCATCGAAGAAAAGGCAACTTACCGCAATTATGAGTATGTGATCGTGGAGAATAACAGTACGGAGGATGAGACCTTTGCTTACTATAAAGAGCTGGAAGCATCCAATCCGAAAGCCCATGTGGTGTACTGGGATGGTATTTTCAACTATTCTGCCATCAATAATTTCGGAGCTGCTCATGCTAAGGGTGACTATCTGCTTCTTCTCAACAATGATACGGAGATCATCAGCCCGGACTGTCTGGAGCAGCTTTTGGGATACTGTATGAGACCGGATGTGGGAGCTGTAGGAGCGCGGCTCTATTATGAGGATGATACCGTGCAGCATGCAGGAGTAGTCGTTGGCTTCGGCGGTATTGCGGGACACTGCTTTGTGCAGCAGAAGAGAGACGCTACCGGATACTGCCACAGGATCATCTGTGCCCAGGATTACAGCGCTGTAACCGCAGCCTGCATGATGGTGAAGCGTGAGGCCTTTGATAAGGTTCACGGATTAAGTGAGGAATTTCAGGTTGCCTTTAATGACATAGATTTTTGCCTTCGTCTGGGAAAAGCCGGATATCTGGTTGTATACAATCCTTATGCGGAGCTTTATCACTATGAATCCAAATCCAGAGGTCTTGAGGATACACCGGAGAAGGTGGCAAGATTTAACCGCGAGATCGCTTCCTTTGAGAAGCACTGGCCGGAGATCCTCCGTGACGGAGATCCTTACTATAATCCGAACCTTACACTGGAGAGCCAGGATTTCTCTCTGAAGCGGATATAGGAGGTTATATTTTGGAAAAGAAAAAAATCTGGAAGGATGAGAGAGTTCAGGCAGGGGTTCTTGTCCTGGCAGCATTTCTGCTCCTGACTGCATGGGCGTTTATGCAGCCCCTGGGGGCAGGCCCCGATGAAAAAATGCGCTACATGGTGGCACAGTATCTTCATGAGCATCCGGGAAAGCTGCCTCTTGGAGATGAGCCAACCATCCGTGATGCGACATGGGGGATTTCCTATGCCTATTATCCGATCCTTTCCTATATGGTATCTGCTGTATTTATGGGGATCGCAGGTTTGTTCCATGCATCTGCAGACGGATTACTCCATGCGGCGAGGATGGCAGATGTGCTCTTTGTGACTGGAGCGGTATATTTTGTGGTGAAAGCATCCGGAAAGCTTTTTCCGAAAGAGGGAAGATGGCTGTTTGCCGCACTGGCAGGCTTTATGCCGCAGGCATTGTTTCTGGGAACTTATGTAAACACGGATTCCCTGGCGCTTTTATCCATGGCGATGATCCTGTATTCCTGGTCCTGTTATCTGGAAGCGAGAGACTGGAGCTTCAGAAATTCGATCCTTCTGGCTGTTGGAATGGCAGTCTGTGCACTGTCCTACTATAATGCCTACGGATGGATCTTATGCAGCTTCCTGTTTTTCTGCCTGACAGTCCTTCTGTGCAGGGAAGAGCCGGTAAAACAGAGAGTTGCATTTCTGCTCCGGAGAGGGATCGTGATCGCGGCAGTAACCTTTGCCTTATGCGACTGGTGGTTTATACGAAATGCCGTTCTCTATGACGGAGATCTTATCGGAAGAAAAGCCTGTGCACAGTGTGCGGAAAAATATGCGGCTGTTGATTACAGACCGTCCAGATACCCTACACCGGAGAAGCTGAACTGGTCATGGAAGGATATCCTTCTGTATCAGGACCCGGGCTGGCAGCATAACTGGCTGCTGACAGTTCTGGTAAGCTTTATCGGAACCTTTGGCCTGATGCAGATCTATATGCCTTATAGTGTGAGCAAGGCATATTTCCTGTTCTTTGGAATGGGTGGGATCGGTATTTTGACCATGCTGGGAATATTTTATCCGAAGAAACGTACTGTGGTAAAAGAACGAAAAGCAGCAGGAAGTGAAAAGCTGAAGATAAAAACAATAACCGTGTACGATAAATGGGACAGAAAAGGGATCTTTCATCTGCTGCTGATCCTTCTGATCCTGATCCCTGTGGGTCTGTTTATGTATTATGTATATTATAGTGACAACCAGGCACAGGGACGTTATATCATGCCGGCACTGTATCCGGCCATGTATTTTGTGACAGCCGGCTGGAATCGTCTGCTTGAGCGTTTTGTAAAAAAGGAAAATATCAGAATGTGGATATACCGGGTCCTGACAGCACTTCTGGCTGCTTCGCCGTTTTTATGCTATATCTTCCTGGTAGTTCCGTTTTATGGCTGACACCCCGATGGGTGAGATGGCAGAAAAAAATCCCTTCTATGTATCCGGATATGACCGGTACATAGGAGGGATTTTTTAATTCTGAAGTATATCCGCCTGGGGACCAAGATCAGGAACGGATGATCCGGATCATGCGCCACAGCAGAAGGATCAGGAGCAGGATGCCCACACCGCCAATGGCAAAATACGGGATCTGGGATCTGGATTCGGAATAAGCTTTTGCAGAATCCATGTTTTCATCATTTTCCAGTACATCGGAGGAGCTTTCCTGGGAGGGATCCTCGACAACTGCAGTTCCCACCTGAGTTCCGCCAAAGGAATAGGTGCGTAAGATCTGACCATCAGATTCCGTATCTTCCGTAGTCAGGTCGTCTGCGGTCGCGCCGGATGGAACCATTACAGTGCCGCCGGACAGGATGTGAAAATCATCCTCGCTGAGATCCAGAAGCTGGAAATTGGAAAAACCGTAATCCAGAAGTGAGATCGCTTCGTTGGCTGTCTGACCGGTCGCTCCGTTCATGACTACTGCGATCAGAGTAGTACCGTTTCGCTGTGCAGATGTGACAAGAACGCTTCCGGAAGCAGTGGTGGTACTTTCACGACCGCCGATACATCCTTCATAATAGGAAGCGGATGCAGGATCTGTCATGGTAAAAGAGCTTGTCAGGTTACGGGTACCGCCGGAAACATTGGTAGCTGGGATCGTATAGGAGGTGGCTCCGGAGATGGTGCGGAAGCTGTCATTACGGATAGCCGCCTGCATGATCAGAGCCAGATCATGTGCTGTGGTATGCTGGTTGTCATCCGGGAGACCGGTAGGATTGGTGAATACCGTATTGGTACATCCTAGCTCCTTGGCACGGTCGTTCATTTTCTGGACAAAGGCATCTACAGATCCACCGATCTGTTCTGCAACCTGGAGTGCAATGTCATTGGCAGAGGCCAGCATCAGAGCGTAAAGGCACTGCTCCATGGTAAATACCTCTCCGAGCTGTGAGGAAATATGAGCGCCTCCGTCTGTAACACCGGATACGCCGGTTTCTGTCATGGTAACCTGATCGTCAAGCTGGCTGTTCTCCAGTGCCAGAAGACAGGTCATGATCTTAACTGCGCCGGCCGGAGAAAGCGTGGTGTCCATATCCTTGGCATAGAGGATCGTATCGGAAGTATCTTCCATGATCACGGCAGATGCGGAAGTGATCTCAGGCCCCTGAGGCCATCCGCTGATCCCATTGGTGGTAATACCGGAGGATACAGCAACAGCGGTTTCTTCTGTGGCGAAAACTGGAGTCTGGAACACCATGGAAGCGGAGATCCCAATAGCCAGAAGCGCTGTGGTTATTCTTGATTTTTTCATGATAAATGGTACTCCTGTATAAAAAATAATTCTTATGTAAGCAATACATACGTAAGCTCAGTATAACACATTTCCTCTCTTCCTTGCAAAAAAAATGATGGAATGGTAAAATATGTTCATCAAACTGGTTACTGTTCACTCCGTTCTCAGTAACACGCTTCGCGATGCACAGAATTTATGCTAATCGCATAAATTCACGCGGTATGTCTCGGGTTTTCTGTGACCTTCGCTCACAAAAAACACCTCGCGGAATATTGCCAGTGAACAGTAACTCAAACTGTTACTAAAAACAGAGTGAACAGTAACATCAAACTGAGTAATACGGAGATAATATATGAGTAAAGATGATTCTACAGGAAAGATCCAATGGGACAGACTTATAAAGAAGCTTTCCCCCTATACAGTACAGAAGGGCTTAAGATACCTGAAGCATTATGGCCTGAAAGAGTTCTGGATCCGGCTTCATGAGCGTTTTGAACCGGAAGAGGTTCCTTACGGACCATGGTATGAGGCATACAGACCTGACGAGGAAACACTGGAGAAGCAGCGGAAACGCAAATTTCCGGATGGGCCGCTGATCAGCATTGTGGTACCTGCATATCTGACACCGGAGCGTTTTTTAAGACAGATGCTGGACTCTCTCCTTGCACAGACATATGAGAACTGGGAGCTGTGTCTGGCAAACGGAAGTCCGGAGGATCCAGACATGCAGACTGTGCTGAGATCCTATGCAGAGATGGACAGGAGGATCCGCTATCAGGATCTGAAAGAGAATCTTGGCATTGCAGAAAATACAAACGCGGCTTTTGCCATGGCAGAGGGTGATTTTATCGCACTTCTGGATCATGATGATCTGCTGGCACCTAATGCATTGTATGAGATCGCGGCGGCACTGGAGGAGCATCCAGAGGCGGATGTGATCTATACAGATGAGGATAAGGTCACGACAGATCTTTCTGAACATTTTCAGCCCCATCTGAAACCGGACTTTAACCTGGATCTTTTAAGATCCAATAATTATATCTGCCATTTTCTGGTGGTAAGACGTTCCGTAGTGCAGACAGTGGGCGGATTCCGCCGGGAATTTGACGGCGCCCAGGATTATGATTTCATTTTCCGCTGTGTGGAGCAGGCCAGGGAAGTGGTCCATGTACCGGAGATCCTTTATCACTGGAGGACCCACAAATCCTCCACAGCAGATAATCCGGCAAGCAAGATGTATGCTTTTGAAGCCGGCAGACGTGCCATTGAGGGGAATCTCAAACGGACCGGAACTCCGGGAACCGTGGAGCATACTCCGGATTTTGGATTTTACCGTGTGAAGTATCCGGTGCAGGGAGAACCTCTGGTTTCTGTTATCATTCCGAACCGTGAGGAGAAAGAAACGCTTCAGGCCTGCGTGGAATCCATTTTTGAAAAAACTGCCTACAAAAATTACGAGATCATCATTGTGGAGAATAACAGCAGCTCCGAAGAGATCTTCCGGTATTACAGAAAGCTTTCGGAGGATCCCAGGGTCCATCTGATCCGCTGGAAAAAAGGCTTCAACTATTCTGCCATCAACAATTTCGGGGTGCGCCATGCCAAAGGAGATTACCTGCTTTTCCTGAATAATGACGTAAAGGTCATCGATCCGGACTGGATGTCAGAGATGCTGAGCGTGTGCCAGCGTAAGGAAACAGGTGCAGTTGGCGTCAAGCTGATCTATCCGGACAACACCATTCAGCATGCAGGCTGTGTGGTGGGAATGGGCGGAATTGCCGGGAACATGTTTGTGAATATGCCGGCAGAGCGTACTGGATATCTCCATAAGGCCTCTCTTTTGCAGGATATGAGCTGTGTGACTGCAGCATGTATGATGATGAAGAAGGAAGTTTTTCTGGAGGCAGGAGGCTTTACGGAAGAGCTTGCAGTTGCGTTTAATGATGTGGATCTCTGTCTGAAGGTGCGAAGCCACGGCCATCTGATCGTCTATGATCCGTATGTGAAGCTCTATCATTACGAATCCAAGTCAAGAGGCACTGAGGACAGCGAGGAAAAGGTCCGCCGTTTCCAGACGGAGATCGAATACATGCGCTGTCACTGGCTGGATATCCTGAAAAAAGGAGATCCATACTATAACAAAAATCTTTCTTTAACCAAATGGAATTATTCCCTGAAGCCCCTTCCGGGAATGGGAAAGAAGAAGGGATAAAGCAATGCAGGAAGTATCAGTAGTCATACCAAACTTTAACGGAATGGCATATCTGGATGGTGTTCTTTCCAGTCTTGAAAGACAGACTATCCGTAATTTTGAGGTTATACTAGTGGATAATGGTTCCACTGATGGCAGCTGTGCGTTTGTTTCGGCGGAATATCCATGGGTACACATGATACAGCTTCCGGAGAATTACGGCTTCAGCAGAGCCGTCAATGAAGGGATCCGTGCGGCACGTTCCCCATATGTGCTGCTTCTGAACAATGATACGGAAGCGGAACCGGATTTCCTGGAGGAGATGGTTGCTGCCCTGCGCAGACATAAGAAGGCATTTTCCTGTCAGGCAAAGATGATCCAGCTTCATGACAGGGACAAGATGGATGATGCCGGAAATTATTACTGTGCCCTTGGCTGGGCTTTTGCCAGGGGAAAAGGCAAGGATATCCGCCATTATGACCGAGAGCAGAAGATTTTTTCCACCTGTGCGGGAGCTGCGATCTACCGTAAGAAATTTATTGACAGGATCGGAGATTTTGATGAGGAGCATTTTGCTTATCTGGAGGATCTGGATATCGGCTATCGTGCCAGGATCTGCGGTTATCAGAACTGGTATGCTCCAAAAGCGAAGGTTTATCATGTAGGAAGCGGCACCAGCGGCTCCAGATATAATCAGTTTAAGATCCGGTATTCTTCCAGAAACAATATTTATCTTATCTATAAGAATATGCCGTTTCTCCAGATCGTGCTGAACCTTCCGTTTTTTCTGGTGGGATTCGGTGCGAAGATCCTGTTTTTTGCGTCCAAGGGATTCGGACGTGAGTACCTTGCAGGCATCAAAAACGGCTTTCAGATCAGCCGCAAAAACAAAAAAGTCAGATTTTCCATGAGGAATCTTCCGCGTTATATACAGCTCCAGTTTGAACTCTGGATCAACATTTTTAGGCGTTTTGCCGGTTAAGACATCATATTTTCACAGAATTTTTATATTTCGGAGGGAAGATTTTATTGCTTTTGAGTTTCATCTATTATAAGATAAAAGCAATGAACTTAAATGAGGTGGCGGAAATTGATTAAAGACAACCAGAAAAATTTCAGTCGTCTCCATATGCTGATCGATGTATTTGTGATCGCGGCCTCCTATGCCCTGGCCTGGTTGATCCGTTTTCAGGGAATTTTTGAACATTCGGCGGTCCAGTCCAAGACCGTCCAGGAATATATGTTTATGCTGATATTCATTATTCCGGGATATTTACTTCTTTATCAGGCCTTTGATCTTTATACACCGATGCGAATGCAGGGGCGTCGTCTCGTACTTGCCGGAATTGTGAAGGCAAATGCGTTAGGGCTCCTTATCATCATGTTTGCACTTTACAATTTTAAAGAGCTGGACTATTCCCGTCTTACTCTGGTTTCTTTCTGTGTGATCAATATCGTCCTGGAATGGTTTGTGCGTATGGTCATATTTTACATTCTCCGGGATATGCGCAAAAAAGGAATGAACCAGAAACAGGTGCTGCTGGTAGGATACAGCCGTGCTGCCGAGGAATATGTAGACAGGATCCTGCAGAATCCGCAATGGGGATACGTGATCAGGGGCATACTGGATGACAATGTGCCGGCAGGCACTACTTATAAGGGCGTTAAGGTGATCGGTCGAATCGCCAATCTGATGATCATCCTTCCATCCAGTCGTCTGGATGAGATAGCCATTACCCTGGGCTTAAGTGAGTATTATCGTCTGGAAGAGATCGTTGCACTCTGTGAAAAATCCGGCGTGCACACAAAATTTATTCCGGATTATAATAATATTATTCCGACCAAACCATATACAGAAGATATTCTCGGGCTTCCGGTGATCAATATCCGGTATGTGCCCCTGAGCAACACGTTTAATGCACTGATCAAGAGATCTATGGATATTGCAGGCGCGATCGTTGCGATCATTGTGTCCTCACCGGTGATGCTGGTGTTGTGTATGCTGATCAAGCTGACTTCGCCGGGACCGCTGATCTATAAGCAGGAACGTGTCGGGCTTCACAATCAGACTTTCCGGATGTATAAATTCCGGTCCATGGAGATCCAGAAAGAATCAGAAGAAAAAAAGGCGTGGACAGTAAAGAACGATCCAAGAGTTACCGGAATCGGTAAATTTATGCGTCATACCAGTCTGGATGAGCTTCCACAGCTTTTTAACATTCTGAAGGGTGAGATGAGTCTTGTGGGACCAAGACCGGAGCGGCCGTTTTTTGTAGAAAAGTTTAGGGAGGAGATACCACGTTATATGGTCAAGCATCAGGTGCGGCCGGGTCTTACCGGGTGGGCACAGGTAAATGGCTATCGTGGAGATACTTCTATCAGAAAAAGGATAGAGTGTGATCTGTATTATATCGAAAACTGGTCTGTGGGATTTGATATAAAGATCATGTTTCTTACCATATTCAAAGGATTTATTAATAAGAACGCATACTAAAAAGGGGAAAAGGAAAAGATGTCAAAACCTCGGAAAAAAAGCAAGAAGATTTTATTTATCCTGGAGATCGTCGTACTGCTCCTGTTTATCGGAGGTCTGTTCGTTTATGGTCAGATCTCAGCCAAACTGGATAAGATCGACATCCAGGAAACAGATCTTGCAGACCAGGATATTGTAACTAATGATCAGGCACCGCATATGACGGGATATACCACCTATGCACTGTTCGGACTGGACCACAGAAGCAAGAATGAGAAGCTGAATACAGAGAACAGTGATACCATCATCATTGCGAGTATCAACAATGATACGAAGGCAGTCAAACTTGTGTCTGTCTATAGAGATACCCTTCTCAATGTAAAGGATGATACCTATTCCAAAGCCAATTCGGCATATGCATTTGGCGGACCGACCAACGCGGTTTCCATGCTGAATACGAATCTGGATCTGAATATCACAGATTATGTTGCCATTGATTTTAATGCGCTGGTAACTGTGGTAGACTGCCTCGGAGGATTGGACATCCCTCTTTCCTATGCGGAGATCGTTCATATGAACAATTACTGTGTGGAGACATCAGAGGAAACCGGAAAGAGCTACACACCGATCGAACTGCCGGATCCGAAGCCGGAGGATGAGGAAGCAATCGTAGATACCTATCATCTTAATGGTGTACAGGCTACCTCCTACTGCCGTATCCGTTATACTGCAAGTCTTGATATGGGACGTACCGAGAGACAGAGACGAGTGATCCAGATGATCGTAGATAAGGCGAAAAAGGCAGGACTTTCCACTATCTTTGATATTATGGATCAGGTATTCCCGATGGTAAAAACTTCTGTTTCCAAAACAGAGATCCTGAAGATGATCCCGGCTATGATCGGCTACAGTATTGATGAAACTACAGGCTTCCCCAACGATTATAAATTTGCCCAGGTAAAGGGCAGCGTTATCGTACCTACCACACTGGAATCCAATGTTCTGAAGATGCATCAGTTTCTGTATGGAGACACCAGTTACACTCCGACGCAGGATGTACTCAACAGAAGTGCCCAGATTACAAATATCGCAGGCGGAGGCGACGTGCAGGACACTGCACCTGCGGTGACAGATACACCGAATGACGCAACGGATGATTCGTACACGTGGCAGGGAGATACATCCACAGATTACAGCAGTACGGACACAAGTGATGATGCTGATTACAGCACAGACACAGATTATGATTCGGATTACTCCGGAGACGATTACAGCACAGATACGGATTATTCCGGAGACGATTACAGCACAGATACGGACTATTCCGGAGGCGATTCCGATACGGATTATAACGATTATACCGACGGAGAAGATTATTCGGAGAATGAATAAAACATCAAAATGAGCAACCAGCAGAAGGGACCATCCAGTAACGGGTGGTCCTTTCTGGACAGGAGACAAATATGAGAACATTAAAAACAGACGTGATCATCCCGGCATACCGTCCGGGAGAAGAATTTGAAAAACTGCTGGAAAGACTCAGCGCACAGAAATATCCTATCAATAAGATCCTTGTCATGAATACAGAAAAGAAATTCTGGAAAGAGACCTGGGAACAGGAATATCCGCTTGTGGAAGTCCGGCATCTTACAAAAGAAGAATTTGACCATGGCGGTACCAGAAGGCAGGCGGCAGAGCTTTCGGATGCGGAGATCCTTGTATTTATGACACAGGATGCAATGCCGGCAGACAGGGAACTGATCGGAGCACTGGTAGGAGCTCTTGCAGAGAATCCACAGGCAGGAGCCGCTTATGCGCGTCAGCTTCCAAAAAAGGACTGCAGATTTCTGGAAAAATATACCCGTTCCTTTAATTATCAGGAACAGTCCTGTCTGAAAACGGAAAAAGATGTACAGACCTACGGGATCAAAACATATTTCTGCTCCAATGTCTGTGCTGCTTATGATCACAGGATCTATGATGAGATTGGTGGATTTCCGGAGCATGCTATTTTTAATGAAGATATGATCTATGCAGGCTGGATGGTAAAAAAAGGCTATGGAGTTGCCTATGTATCAGAAGCGCGTGTATATCATTCTCACAATTACACCTGTATGCAGCAGTTCCACAGGAATTTTGATCTGGGAGTTTCCCAGGCGGAGCATCCGGAGGTTTTTGAAGGAGTGCCTTCCGAAGGTGAGGGCATCCGGCTGGTAAAAAAAAGCATGGCATATCTTCTGAAAACAGGCCACATATGGCTGATCCCCGGACTGTTTTTGCAGAGCGCTTCCAAATAC
The DNA here is from genome assembly GCF_001487165.1 of Blautia massiliensis (ex Durand et al. 2017). GTDB lineage: Bacteria > Bacillota > Clostridia > Lachnospirales > Lachnospiraceae > Blautia_A > Blautia_A fusiformis. Next base: position 1,874,237 of record NZ_LN913006.1, on the reverse strand, counting down.
GCCGGATATTTTCTCGGAAAACGATACAAAAAGCTCCCTGAAAAAATGATCCGATCCTGCACCATGAATCCGGAATACTGGAAAAAGAACAAATAAGAGCAGGTCACGGTTTTTTAAAAGAGATATCACAGTTTAAACACAATTCCCTGTTAAACTGTCTTTTATAAGAGAAATAAATGTTACTGAGAACGGAGTGAGCAGTAACAGATACATGCATCAGATAACATAGAAGGGAGCACCAGAGGCATGAGTGAAGAGAATAAATGGGGGACAGGCTTGCCGGATGAGGATAAGAATGCTTCGGCAGAACAGAAACCGCTGACGCATCCTTATTCTGAGGGACGCAGGATGCAGGAGAGCGGACAGGACAGTTATGCAGGTGCCGGACAGAGTGAAGGCACTTCGCAGGAGAAACCAAAATACGGACATTATGAGGTGCATCAGCCTCAGGCCGGTAATTATGCCGGTGGAAATATACCGCCCAAAAAGCCGCGGAAAAAGAGAGATTTTTCAGGCCACAACAGCTTTGGAAAGAAAGCAGCCACTGTGGTGGCACTGGCTGTGATCTTTGGGCTGGTAGCCGGAGTAGTTTTTCAGGGTGTGAATATTGCAGCAGATAAATACAGAGGAAATGACAGCAGTACAACGATCGGAAAGACAGAAACAGTTACCGGGACAGAGGACAGTACTGACAGTAGCTCTGCGGATTCTACTGTGAAGGATATTGTGGCAGAGAGTGGTACAGTGGCCGGTGTAGCCCAGGCAACCATGTCTTCTATCGTTGCCATTACATCTGTCAGTGTGCAGGAAATCCCAAGCTTTTTCGGATATGGAACGAGGCAGTATCAGAGTGCAGGAAGTGGTTCCGGTATTATTGTAGGAGAAAATGACAGCGAGCTTCTCATTGCGACTAACAACCATGTGGTATCTGGAGCGACTACACTTACTGTGTGCTTTGCAGGCAGTGATGTGGTAGGAGCGGAAGAAGAAACCCAGGCTATGGCAAGCAGCTCCGATGGAGATGCGGATGTGGATAATGCAGTTTCTGCCAAGATCAAAGGCACCGATGAAGAGAATGATCTGGCAGTGGTGGCAGTGGAGAAATCCGATATTCCGGATGAGACCATGGATGAGATCAAGATCGCACAGATGGGAAGCTCGGACGATCTTGTAGTTGGTGAGCAGGTGGTTGCCATTGGCAATGCACTGGGCTATGGACAGTCAGTTACCTCCGGATGGATAAGTGCCCTTAACAGAAGCATTAGTACAGAGGACGGAGAAGCCAGCGGACTGATCCAGACTGATGCAGCAATCAATCCCGGAAATAGTGGCGGTGCACTTCTGAACATGAACGGTGAAGTGATCGGTATCAATGCGGCCAAGTATGCAGACAGTCAGGTGGAAGGCATGGGATATGCCATTCCGATCTCCAAGGCAGAGCCGATCCTGGAAGAACTGATGAACCGCGAAACCAGAGATAAGGTGGAAGATTCTTCCAAGGTAGGATATATGGGAGTCAAGGCTGCTGATCTTACAACAGAAGCCATCCAGATGTATAATATGCCGGCAGGTGCTTTTATTACTGAGGTAACGGAAGGTGGCGCAGCAGATAATGCAGGGATCAAAAAAGGCGATATCATTGTGAAGCTGGATGGACAGAAGGTAAGCGGCAAGGATGACCTTGTTGATAAGCTGCAGTATTATGAGGCAGGAGAAACCATCGAAGTGGTGATCTCCAGAGCGAACAGCGGAGAGTACAAGGAACAGACGGTTGAAGTGACCCTCGGAAGCAAACCCTCTTCTGACAAATAAAAGAAAATACAGGATAACCATTTATAAACCGGGGAGCTGCATGTTCTTATGCAGCTCCCCGGTTTATAAAAACTTAATTTGATACAGCCGGATTATGTGCTATAATATGCATAATAAAAACCAGAAAGGAAATGTTATGGCAGATCAGTTTGATAATAATAAAGACAATGACCAGGAGCAGAAATACGAGAAATTCTGTTTTTTATGCCGCAGACCGGAGAGTCAGGCAGGGAAGATGATCGACCTTCCTAATCATATACATATCTGTGCGGATTGCATGCAGAAAAGCTTTGATACTATGAACACCCAGATGAACAATGGAAATTATTCCGATCTTTTTAACATGCCGAATGTGAGCATGATCGATCTCAGCAGTTTCCAGAATCCCGGAAACCAGGCGAAGAAGATCAAGAAAAAATCAGAGACTCCGAAGCCGGTGATCGATCTTAAAGATATTCCTGCACCACATAAGATCAAAGCAACTCTGGATGAATATGTGATCGGACAGGAATATGCCAAGAAGGTAATGTCTGTAGGTGTATACAACCATTATAAAAGAGTTGCCACAGATACCATGGATGATATTGAGATCGAGAAATCCAATATGCTGATGATCGGACCTACAGGCTGCGGTAAGACTTATCTGGTGAAGATGCTTGCCAGACTTCTTCAGGTACCGCTTGCCATTGCAGATGCCACATCTCTTACAGAGGCTGGTTATATCGGTGATGATATCGAGAGCGTAGTATCCAAGCTCCTTGCGGCTGCAGATAATGATGTGGAGAAGGCAGAGCACGGGATCATTTTCATCGATGAGATCGATAAGATCGCAAAGAAGAAGAATACCAACCAGAGAGATGTCAGCGGAGAGGCTGTCCAGCAGGGACTTCTGAAACTTCTGGAGGGAAGTGAAGTGGAAGTTCCGGTGGGTGCTACCAGCAAGAATGCCATGGTACCTATGGTGACTGTAAATACAAGGAACATTCTGTTTATCTGTGGCGGTGCGTTCCCGGATCTTGAGAATATCATCAAAGAAAGACTGAATAAACAGGCGTCTATCGGATTTTATGCAGATCTGAAGGACAAATATGATGATGATCCGCATGTGCTGGAGAAAGTAACGGTAGATGATCTCCGTGCATTTGGAATGATCCCGGAATTTATCGGTCGTCTTCCGATCATCTTTACCCTGAACGGGCTGACGGAAGATATGCTTGTGAAAATCCTCAAGGAGCCGAAGAACGCCATTCTGAAACAGTACAAGAAGCTTCTGGCACTGGATGAAGTAAAACTGGAGTTTGAGGACGGTGCCTTACATGCCATTGCCCGTAAGGCATTGGAACGCCATACAGGAGCCAGAGCTCTCCGGGCTATCCTGGAGGAATATATGCTGGATATCATGTATGAGATCCCGAAGGACGACAATATCGGTGAGGTCGTGATCACAGAGGGATACATTCAGGGCAACGGAGGTCCGAAGATCCTTATGCGTGGACAGGAGATCCCGGCACTGGAAGGATAAGAAACAAGAAGATTCTTTAATATATAAAGGAGCGTGACAGATATGGCAAAAAGCAGTTTTTGGGATGATCTGGGAAACACACTGACAAGAAAGGCAAAGGGCTTAAGTTCCAGAGCAGAGAATCTCTATGAGATCCAGAAAATCCGTAACAAGCTCTCTGCACAGGAGCGTATGACCGAAAAGCTGATGATGGATATCGGAAAGATGATCTATACACGTTATGAGCAGGGAGAAGCCGTTGACGGTGAGACGGGAGCTATCTGCGAGGAGATCAGCCAGCACATGCTGGAGGCAGATCACTACAGAGATGCGATCGCTGCCAGTAAAGGGGAGAAGTTCTGCCCGGCCTGCCATAAGGCGGTGATGCGGGAGGCCAGCTTCTGTCCGTATTGCGGAGCGGCGTGTCCTACAGCGGAGCTGGAAGAGAAAGCTGCCGATGTGATCGAGCAGGCAGAGGAGGAGCTTGAAGAGGCTGCTGAGGCAGAGGTGACAGAAGTATCGGAGACAGAAGCGGAAGAAAACGCAGAAGCTACAGAAGTGGCAGCAGATCCGGAAGAGACAGTAGAAGCGTCAGAAGTAGTAGAAACAGCAGAAACCGCAGAAGCGTCAGAAACAGAAACATCAGGATCAGATCCGGAATTGGAAGAGGAAAGAACGGAAGTGGGATCTGCAGAAACAGAGGAGCCTGCGGCTGATCCGGAAAATACAGAAACAACAGAAGAAAAAACAGAATAACCATAAGCATATAAGGCAGGCTTTCCCCAGTGGGAGCCTGCCTGAATATTATGCAGACCACAGAAATAAGGAGGGGGAATAATGTTGTGGAATTTACTGACGGCGGGAATCTTTGGTACAGACTATTATATAAAGGAGAAAATCAACACATCGGAAAAGAAAGATCTGAAGGAAAAGTGCCTAGGAGGCAGACTGATCGTAAGAAATTGCCATAATCATGGGATGATGCTTGGAATATTAAAAAACAAAGATAAAGAATTCCTGAGAGATCTTGCATCTATGGTGCTGGGCGGTGCAATCTGGGAGTATATACGTACTTCCGGAGAAAAAGGCACACGCATATCCAAACTTGGGCTTTCCATGATCCTGGGCGGCGGTCTGAATAATTATACGGAACGTCGCAGAAAGGGATATGTCACGGATTATGTGAGCTTGAATGTGGAAAATCCGAAGCTTAAGAAGGTCGTATTTAATATTTCGGATTTTTTCATATTTACAGGTGCGCTTCTCTGGGGCGGGAGCGAGATCTTTTCTGAAAAAGAAAAATAAATAAAAAAACAGAAGTGCCGGTGTTGGGCGCTTCTGTTTTTTTGATTTTGGATAAAATAAAAAAGAATGCAGGAAATGGGACTTGAACCCACACGATCTTGCGACCACAGGCACCTGAAGCCTGCGCGTCTGCCAATTCCGCCATTCCTGCATTTTTTCAACCGGCTTGCTTTGCTTTGTTTGCTCCGCTCGTCGACTGCTCACTTATAATAACTCAGGAATGGGATAATGTCAATAGAAAAATTCAAAAAAATTAAAAAAATTCAAAAAAAATATTTTAAGTTAGTTTTATACATTTTTTTTGCATATGGTGTTGAAAAATGACGATTCCTGTGATACAATCTTGAAGATTTAGGATAAAATAAGAGAACAAAGAAAGGGAGATTGTATGAAAGCATTTCTGATATTGGAAGATGGCCATGTATTTACAGGAACTAGCATTGGTTCTGCAAGGGAAGTCATCAGTGAAATTGTCTTTAACACTTCCATGACCGGTTATCTGGAAGTAATGACAGATCCTTCTTACGCAGGACAGGCGGTGTGTATGACATATCCGCTGATCGGAAACTACGGAATCTGTTATGATGACCAGGAATCAAGGAAGCCGTGGATTGACGGATTTATTGTACGCGAATTATCACGAGTTCCCAGCAACTTCAGAAGCGTAGACACCATTCAGCATTTTCTGAGCAAAAACGACATTCCGGGAATCGCAGGAATTGATACCAGAGCACTGACTAAGATCCTTCGTGAGAAGGGAACCATGAACGGAATGATCACAGTTGATGAGAACTATGACCTGGATACAATCATCCCCAGATTAAAAGCATATACAACAGGAAAAGTGGTAGAGAAGGTTTCCTGCCGCGAAAAGGAAGTGCTTAAGGGGAACGGACCGAAGGTTGCCCTTCTTGATCTGGGCGCCAAGAAAAACATTGCACGCTCACTGAATGAGAGAGGATGCCAGGTTACTATTTACCCGGCTCTGACATCTGCAGAAGAGATCCTTGGAGACAATCCGGACGGCATCATGCTCAGCAACGGACCTGGAGATCCGAAGGAATGTACTTCTATTATTAAAGAGATCAAAAAACTTTATGACTCTGATGTACCGATCTTTGCCATCTGTCTTGGACATCAGCTTATGGCTCTTGCAACAGGCGGAGACACCCATAAGATGAAATACGGTCACAGAGGCGGAAATCATCCGGTTAAAGACCTTGAGACAGGAAGAGTATATATTTCCTCCCAGAACCATGGCTACGTTGTAGATGCAGAGGGACTTGAGGAGAAAAATATCGCACATCCTGCATTTGTAAACGTCAACGACGGAACAAACGAGGGTATGGCATATAACGGAAAGAACATCTTTACTGTACAGTTCCATCCGGAAGCATGCCCGGGACCACAGGATTCCAGTTACCTTTTTGACAGATTCATGAAGATGATGGGAGGAGAGAAATAATGCCAAGGAATAAGGACATAAAAAAAGTACTTGTAATCGGCTCAGGCCCGATCATAATCGGCCAGGCAGCAGAGTTTGACTATGCAGGAACCCAGGCATGCCGCTCCCTGAAGGAAGAGGGCATGGAGGTTGTACTTTTAAACTCCAATCCTGCTACCATCATGACAGATAAAGACATCGCAGACAGAGTTTACATCGAGCCTCTGACTGTTGAAGTCGTAGAGCAGCTGATCCTCAAAGAGAAACCGGACAGTGTACTTCCTACACTGGGCGGACAGGCAGGTCTGAACCTTGCCATGGAGCTTGAGGAAAAGGGCTTCCTGAAAGAGCACAATGTACGTCTCATCGGTACCACAGCAGCAACGATCCGTAAAGCTGAGGACCGTCAGGAATTTAAGGATACAATGGAAAAGATCGGCGAGCCGGTTGCAGCATCCAAGGTCGTAACAACTGTAGAAGACGGTGTTGCGTTTACTCAGACTATCGGTTATCCGGTTGTTCTCCGTCCTGCATATACACTTGGCGGAAGCGGCGGTGGTATCGCGCATAATGAGCCGGAGCTTCGTGAAATCCTTGAGAATGGTCTCCGTCTTTCCCGTGTAGGCGAGGTTCTTGTAGAGAGATGTATCGCCGGATGGAAAGAAATCGAGTACGAGGTAATGCGAGACAGCGCAGGAAACTGCATTACAGTCTGCAACATGGAGAACATTGACCCGGTTGGTGTCCATACCGGTGACTCCATCGTAGTTGCTCCTTCCCAGACCTTAGGAGATAAAGAATACCAGATGCTCCGTACATCTGCTCTTAACATTATTACAGAGCTTGGCATCACAGGTGGATGTAACGTACAGTACGCTCTTCATCCGGAGAGCTTTGAGTACTGCGTTATCGAGGTTAACCCTCGTGTAAGCCGTTCCTCCGCACTTGCAAGTAAGGCTACCGGTTATCCGATCGCCAAGGTTGCAGCCAAGATCGCACTGGGTTACACACTGGATGAGATCCCGAACGCCATCACAGGCAAAACATACGCAAGCTTCGAGCCGATGCTGGATTACTGTGTTGTTAAGATCCCGCGTCTGCCATTTGACAAATTCATCACAGCAAAACGTACACTGACTACACAGATGAAGGCTACCGGTGAGGTTATGAGTATCTGCCATAACTTCGAGGGCGCTTTAATGAAGGCTATCCGTTCCCTGGAGCAGCATGTAGACAGTCTGATGTCCTATGACTTCTCACATCTTTCTGATGAAGAACTGATGGACGAGCTGAACATTGTGGATGACCGCCGTATCTGGAAGATCGCAGAAGCCCTGAGACGAAATGTTTCCCAGGAGAAGCTTCATGATATCACAAAGATCGACATCTGGTTCATCGATAAGCTGGCTATCCTTGTTGAGATGGAGCAGGCTCTGAAAACTCAGAAGCTGGACAAAGACCTTCTTCTGGAAGCAAAACGTCTGGAGTTCCCGGACTACATCATCGCAGACCTGACAGGAAAGACAGAAGCTGAGATCAAAGACCTGCGTAAAGAGTACGGCATCCGTGCAGCATACAAGATGGTTGATACCTGTGCAGCAGAGTTTGCTGCAGCGACACCATATTACTATTCTGTATACGGCGATGACCAGACAGAGAACGAAGCAATCGAGACAAAAGATAAGAAAAAGATCCTGGTACTTGGTTCCGGCCCGATCCGTATCGGACAGGGTATCGAGTTCGACTTCTGCTCTGTACATTGTACATGGGCATTTGCGAAAGAGGGATATGAGACCATCATCATCAACAACAACCCGGAGACAGTAAGTACAGACTTTGATATTGCAGATAAGCTGTATTTTGAGCCGCTGACACCGGAAGATGTTGAGAATGTTGTAAATATCGAGAAACCGGACGGAGCTGTTGTTCAGTTCGGTGGACAGACAGCCATCAAGCTTACAGAGGCACTGATCAAGATGGGCGTTAAGATCCTTGGAACATCTGCTGAGAACGTAGATGCAGCAGAGGACAGAGAGCTCTTTGATGCCATTCTTGAGAAATGCCAGATCCCGAGACCGAAGGGACACACTGTATTCACAGCAGAAGAGGCGAAAAAAGCTGCCAACGAGCTGGGATATCCGGTACTTGTCCGCCCGTCCTACGTACTTGGAGGACAGGGAATGCGTATCGCTGTCAGCGATGAGGATGTGGAAGAGTATATCGGAATCATCAACCAGATCGCACAGGAGCATCCGATCCTTGTTGATAAATACCTCATGGGTAAAGAAATCGAGGTCGATGCGGTATGCGACGGTGAGGACATCCTGATCCCTGGAATCATGGAGCACATCGAGCGTGCAGGTATCCATTCCGGAGACAGTATTTCCGTATATCCGGCACAGACCATCAGCCAGAAAGCAAAAGATACCATCGCCGAGTACACACGCCGTCTTGCACAGGCACTTCATGTAATCGGTATGATCAATATTCAGTTCATCGTTGTAGGCGAGGATGTATATGTCATCGAGGTTAACCCGCGTTCCAGCCGTACAGTACCGTACATCAGCAAGGTAACAGGAATCCCGATCGTTCCGCTTGCAACAAGAGTTATCCTTGGACATAAGATCAAAGAGCTTGGTTACACACCGGGACTTCAGAAAGAAGCAGAGTACTTCGCAATCAAGATGCCGGTATTCTCCTTCGAGAAGATCAGAGGCGCAGATATCAGCCTTGGACCGGAGATGAAATCCACAGGTGAGTGCCTTGGTATTGCTAAGACCTTCAACGAGGCTCTTTACAAAGCATTCATCGGGGCAGGAATCCGTCTTCCGAAACACAAACAGATGATCATCACTGTTAAGGATGAGGATAAAGAGGATATCATCCCGATCGCAAAACGCTTCGAGGCTCAGGGATACCGTATCTTCGCAACAAGAGGTACAGCAAATGTCTTGACTGAGAACGGAATCAAGGTAACACGCACCAATAAACTGGAGCAGCCGTCTCCGAACCTGATGGACCTGATCCTTGGCCACAAGATCGATGTTGTCATCGATACACCGCCACAGGGTGTTGAGCATCAGAAAGATGGTTTCGTCATCCGTCGTAATGCCATTGAGACAGGTGTTAACGTACTTACAAGCCTTGATACTGCAGAGGCTCTGGTTACAAGTCTTGAGAATACAGACCTGAACAATCTGACTCTGGTAGATATCGCCACCATCGACAATCGATAAAAAATTGTAAATTTTGTGAAATAAAAAATTAAAAGTTTACGAATTGTCAAATATGTAATATACTGATAAGGACGGGGCCGTCGTTCACATACCGGCCCTGTCCTTATCTTGCTTTTGGAAAGGAGTTAACATGATTTTTATAGAATTACTGAAGGTTATCCTTCTCGGTATTGTGGAGGGAATCACCGAGTGGCTTCCGATCAGCAGTACCGGACATATGATCCTTGTGGATGAGTTCATCAAGCTGAATGTATCCGAGGCATTTATGGAATTTTTCCTGGTGGTGATCCAGCTTGGCGCGATCCTGGCAGTTGTTGTACTGTACTGGAACAAGCTGTGGCCTTTTTACATAAGAAAAATCCCGAAGAAAACACAGATGGCACTGCGTAAACAGCCGGCAGTACCCAGAACTGTCCTTACTTTTGTAGAAAAATACTGTGATAAGGATAAGTGGACCCTCTGGTTTAAGATCCTGGTAGCATGTCTGCCGACGATCATCATCGCTCTTCCTTTTAATGACATTATTGAAAAGAAATTTTACAACTATGTGGTCGTTGCCATCATGCTGATCGTTTATGGTGTGCTTTTTATCGTTATCGAGAACTACAACAAACGCCGCAGACCAACCTGCACCAGACTGGATGAGCTTTCCTTTAAGACAGCGCTGATCATCGGCTGCTTCCAGGTGCTTTCCGTGATTCCGGGAACATCCCGTTCCGGATCTACCATTATCGGAGGAATCCTTGCAGGAACATCCCGTACAGTTGCAGCAGAATTTACCTTTTTCCTGGCAATTCCGGTTATGTTCGGAGCAAGTCTTCTGAAACTGGTCAAATTCGGTTTTGCCTTCAGCTCTACAGAGCTGATCATCCTGATCGTAGGTGTTGTGGTATCCTTTGTGGTATCTATTCTTGCCATCAAATTCCTGATGGGATATATCAAGAAACACGATTTTAAAGTATTCGGCTGGTACAGGATCATCCTTGGTATCCTGGTGCTCGGATACTTCGTTGGAAAAACATTTTTAGCATAAAACTGCAATCTGGAGGTAATCATTATGAAATATAAGAAGCTTTTGATCGTACTGACAGCAGTGACGGCGCTTGGTATTGCCGGCTGTGGAAAATCATCAAAGGAAACAGCAGAGGTGACACCAACACCGGTTCCTACAGCCGCACCTACGGCTGCACCGGCTACATCCACACCGCTTCCCACATCTACACCTGCACCGAAGCTGATCGGTGTAAAGACCAGTACTGCAAAATTTGTTTATCTTACCAACAGCACGAAGGGAGAAATCCGTGAGATCTATCTCCGCGCGGCAGGAGGGGAAGAATGGGGCAAAAGTCTTGTTCCTGCAGAAGCTACCATCAAAGATGCGGAGCAGGTGCAGATGTATTACACCCCGGATTCTGCAAGAGATGCCATCTATGATATGAAGATCGTAGACGGAGACGGAAATGCCTATGAGATCTACAGTGTACAGCTGAGCGATATGGAAAAGGCAAAACTGATGATCGATAACGGAGAAGCATACCTGACCTATACAAGCCTCAGTGACAAGAGTGAGAAGAGCACTATTGGCAATGTGGAAACGGATAACAGTGAGGCGGACAGCAGTGATTCCGCAGACAGCACAGATACTTCAGATCTGACAGATAGTTCTTCCGGTATCACGGATACTTCTTCCGACAACAGCGATGGAAGCTATGACAACAGTGATGATGGAAGCTATGATAACAGTGATGACGGAAGCTATGACAACAGCGATGACGGAAGCTACGACAGCAGCGATGACGGAAGTTACGACAACAGCAGTGATGATGGAAACTATGATAGCGGCGACTATGTAGATGACAGCAGCAACAGCGGAAGCGGTGACGATTCTCTTGACAACAGTACAGATACAGATGACAGCGGAGACGGAGAGATTGTCTGGGATGATAACGGAGACTGGTCAGAGGAATAAAACGGGATTCTGCAAACAGAGGGAAACATGGAACAGACATTTCTTGAAAAACTGAAACGAGTAAAACCGGGGGATCTGCTTCACATCATCAAGTTTATCCTGGCATTTCCCATTGCGATGGTCTACAGACTTTTTCGCAGGGACCTCTGGCTTCTCTGTGATACGGAGAATGAATGCCGGGATAATGGATTCTGGCTGTACAAATATCTGAGAGAAAATACCAGTGAGGATGCAGTGTACGCCATCAACAGAAAATCTCCGGATTATGCCCGGGTAAAAAATCTGGGACCTGTGATCCAGTATGGAAGCTTCCGCCACTGGATCTACTATCTGGCTGCATCAAAAAATATCAGCTCCCAGAAAATGGGAAAACCAAACGCAGCCATCTGCTATGTGCTGGAGGTTTACGGAATCCTACGGAACAAGCGGGCGTTCCTGCAGCATGGGATCATTACGGCAGATCTTAGTTTTCTGTATTATCCCCATACAAAAATGAGTCTTTTTGTTACCAGTACCTATGATGAGTGGAAATATGTCAATGACCGGTACGGATATCCGGAAGGCTATGTGCAGGAGCTGGGACTGTGTCGTTTTGACCAGCTTCATGATATGAAGGTAAAAAAGAACCAGATCCTGATCATGCCGACCTGGCGTATGTATATCCGCAATGAGATCTCAGCCTCTGATCACGAGCTGGAAGCACAGAAATTCATGGAAACCGATTATTACCGGTACTGGGATGCACTTCTCAAGGATGAGAGACTGATCCGCTATATTGAGGAGAACGATCTTCAGATCATCTTTTATCCGCACAGGGAAATGCATCGGTTCCTGAAATATTTTCATGTGGATCATCCGAAGATCACAGTGGCGTCCTGGCCTGAGTACGATGTGCAGACACTCCTTAAAGAGTCCGCAGTGCTGGTGACTGATTTTTCCAGTGTGGCCATGGACTTTGCCTACATGAAAAAGCCACTGGTCTACTACCAGTTTGACAATGAAAAATTCCGGCAAAGTCATCATCAGATCGGGTATTTTGATTTCCGGAAAGATGGCTTCGGTCCGGTATGTGTAACGGAACAGGAAGTAACGGACTGGCTGATCCGCCTGCATAAGCAGGGATTTGCCAATGAAGAGATCTATCTGGAAAGACACGGAAAATATTTTGATCTGTGGGATACAAAGAATTGTGAAAGAAATTACAAAGCGATCAAAGAAATGTAACAGGTGGTGAAAAATTGCAGCAGTTAATGGAAGCTCCGGCGGAGATCAAGGTAAAAACCAGGAAATTTTCGCTGACAAAAGGAACCATAAAGATCAGTTTTGAGCTGGAAGGATCCAGAGGAAGGATCCGTTCCCTGAAGCTGAAACAGCGAAATGCAGTGTTGGATACAAGTTTTCCTTTTGAAATGCAGACAGCAAAAAAAGGAAATACGATCGTGTATCATGCACAGATCAATGTAGATCAGTATCCGATGGAAACCGCATTCTGGGATGTGGTGGCATCTGTGGATAAAGAAGGAAAAGGAAATTATGAGGATGCGATCCTGGGAGGCTTAAGTTCAAAACTTAAACTTAAGCTGATCCTTTTTCCAAGATGGACCAGAACCGGGGATGGGCATATGGTTTATCCCTTTGTCAACGGAGCAAGGCAGTTTACCATTCAATACCGGAAATATGATCCGAAATATGACAGCTATGCATTTATAGCAAAAGAATTTCTTGCATTATTCTGCTATTTTATCCTGAAACCTTACTGGGATCATAAGAAATTATGGCTGATCTGCGAGAAATACTGTACAATGGCACAGGACAACGGCCTCTATTTTTTCCGGTACTGTATGGAGCATGCATCGGAGAAGGACAGAAGTCGGATTTTTTATGTAATAGATAAAAAATGTCCGGATTATCAGGCTGTAAAAGAGTATGATGCCAATGTGATCCAGTTCATGTCATTTAAGTACATGATCTATCTCAGCGCTGCACGGTATCTGATATCTACCGATGCAATCCGGCATTTTTATATCTGGGATTCGCCCAACAGCATCTACAAGGTTCTGTATCAGGCACGGAAGAACATTGTATTTCTCCAGCATGGAGTGATGGGCTTCAAGCAATGCCACAGGACCTTTCATAAAGGCGGAGGCAATCAGATGGCACTGTTTGTGGTGTCTTCGGGTTATGAACAGAAGATCATCCATGATTATTTCGGATACGATAATGAAGAGATCATCATCACTGGTTTGGCCAGATGGGATGTGCTGGAGGACAAGTCGGATCCGGCTCATAAAGAGATCCTGCTGATGCCTACATGGAGAAGCTGGCTGGAGGATATCAGCGAGGAGCAGTTCAAAAAAAGTGAATACTATCAGCGTTATAAAGCATTTCTGCAGGATGAGAGGCTTAAGACTCTTCTGGAAAAGGAAAATATCACGCTGAATTTTTATATCCATCCGAAATTCCGGGAACATATCCGGAGCTTTCAGGTGGAAGACAGGCATATCCGTCTGATCCCATTTGGGACTATGCCGCTGAATCAGCTTCTGATGAGCTGTCATATGCTGATCACCGATTATTCTTCTGTTTCCTGGGATGTCTACTATCAGGAAAAACCGGTGGTATTTTATCCCTTTGATCTGGAAACCTATGAGAAAGTCCAGGGAAGCTATATGGACTACAAAAAAGATGTTTTCGGAGATCTGGCATGGGATCAGAACCAGCTGGTAGACCTTATCGGAGAATATGCGAGGAACGGATTCCGTGAAAAACCGGAATTTTCAGGAAGAAGAGATGAGCTTCTTCCCTACAGGGACAATGACAACAGCAAACGAATTTATGAATATATAGCCAATGCTCAAATACCGGACAAACTGAAAAGAAGGCTGAAAGAGAAAAAATTTTAATGTAAGGATACAAAAGGAGCAATATGAACAGGGAGTATGAATTTTCAGTAGTTGTTTTTGCAAAAGATACCGCAAAGCTTTACAGAACCTTTAAAAATGTACGTGAGGTCACACCGGAAGGAACGGTACAGATCCTTGCAGTATGCATTGCAGGAGATATGGATATTCCTGATGAACGGGACATGCGGGAGCTGGAGGAAGCCGGAGAAAAGGAGAAAGAGCTCAAGGACGAAGAGCTGGATAAGATCTACGGAGAGTTCAATCCGGAGGATCCTCGTTTCCGGGAGATGCTGGATGACCGGGATCTTTTATATATTGACGGACTGGAATGCGGGGATCTTGTGGCGGAGCTGAAGGATAAGATAGCCGGAAGCTATGTTGTTTTTGCAAAAGCCGGAATCCGTTTTTCCCCAAAATCCAGTGCAGAGATCAGACGCTGCTTTGAGGAAGAAAACAGAGATGTTGTCCTAACAAAGATCCGTGGAAAAGGAAATATCTATGTGCGGGAGCATAATAATTACTGTAACCGTTTCACCGAAAAAACAACGCTGGATAACAATGTATATCTTCTGCATCAGCTGTATACCGCTTACACATTTGCCGCAGATCAGGTGAAATGGGTATCCGAGATCCGTCCGGAGATCTGGTATCTGGATGTGATGACCATGGTATATCAGTCCGTTGTAAGCTGCCGGAGTCTGGGAGTGGCTTCAGGGGAAGATATCTATGTGCAGATCCTTGCGGACCATCTCATGGTGGATGATTGGAAGAATATGCTGCAGGATCCGGACCAGCTGGAGGTATTTTATCAGGAATTTTTCCGAAAGATCGCAGACTGCAGAATAAAAGAAAATCCTGTTCATGAAAAAAATGCAGATTATGTGCTGCTGTATTACAGCGCAAAAATAGCTGATATCATATTTGATAACGAGAAGCTTGATGAAGAGAAAAAGTGCAGATATGAGGAAGGTATCGAAAGCTTCCTGAAGCAGATGGAGTTTCCGGAGATCGTGATGTCCAATCAGCATATCAGCAGGGCAAACAAAGTATATCTTCTCCGGAAATATTATCCGGATATATGCAAAAAATTTCCGGATCAGGCAGACACGATCCTGAATCCCATATATGACAATCTCCGTGTCAAGATATTCCAGCCGGAAAAAGACCAGCTTCACTGTGAATTTTCCATTGTGGAGCCTGTGAGCAGGACAAACCGTGCATATATGATGACTGGTGGCAACACCTATGAAGCCAGATGGAAATATACACTGGAAAGAACCGGCTGGTGCAGAGAAGAAAGTGCCGTTGAGAAGCTGTATATCGTGGACATTCCGCTTTCCGAGATCCGGGAGTTTATCAGCTGGGGCACAGGCACAGATGGACATATAAATAAAATGTACAATATTTCCTACGGAAAATATGTGCCATTTACAAAGAAGCTGCCGCTTTTCCTGCATATAGAGGATAAGCTTCTGTATCTTAACGAAAAAGTCCGGATGATCCGTGGAGAGGATCAGGAAGATGCAAAGGTTCTGGGCCATCAGTATGAAGTAACGGTAGAGCCATACAGTCAGAGTAGGGAGAAACAGCTGAAGAAAAAACGCACCAAAGCAATATTTTCTCAGGGAAAGGCCGGAAAAAAGGCAGTTCTCGTACGTAAGCTCTACGAGATGCAGAAGGCAAAGCAGAAAAAGCAGATCTGGCTGATCTCCGATCGTACAACACGCGGAGATGACAACGGCGAAGTGATGTTCCGCTATCTCTGCGCCAATCCGGACCCTACGGTGGAGCCGTACTTTGTAGTCAACAAGGATACACAGGATTATGTGGAAATGAAGAAGCTTGGAAAGGTTGTGGAGCCTTTCTCCTGGAAGCATAAGCTTCTGTTCCTGCTGAATGAATTTTCACTGTCCTCCCAGGCTAACAAACCGGTGATCAATCCTTTTGGAAAGCTGGAGTATCTGTACCGCGATATCATCTATGACAAAAAGCTGGTATTTTTACAGCATGGTGTGACCAAAGACAACCAGTCCAAGTGGCTGAACAAATACAACCGTAATCTTTTCGGATTTATCGTCAGCACAAAGCCGGAATATGATTCTGCCTTTACCTATGACTATTTTTATCCGGAAAAAAATATCTGGCTTACGGGAATGCCGCGTTATGACCGTCTGGTCCATGATGAGCGTAAGTATGTGACGGTGATGCCTACCTGGCGCAAAAGCCTTTCCTCAGGAACCGATGCCAGAGGGGTATGGCAGCTTGGAAAAGAATTTCAGGAAAGCGAATATTTCCATTTTTATGATGATCTTCTCAACAGCGAAAGACTTCTGGGAGCGGCAGAGAAGTACGGATATACCATCTGCTTCATGCCTCACCCAAATACCATTGACGGTCTGCATATGTTCCGTCATGATCCACGGGTAAAATTTATGGATTCGTCTTATTCCTACAAGGACATTTTTGCCCAGACAGATCTGATGATCACGGACTATTCTTCGGTTGCCTTTGATTTTGCATATTTGAGAAAACCCATCGTATACTCCCAGTTTGACAGAGACAGCTTTTTCAGTGGCGCGCATTCCTACACAGAGGGATACTTTGACTATGAGAGAGATGGCTTCGGAGAGGTGGAGCATACACTGGACGGAACTGTGGACCGGATCATCGAATATATGGCAGACGGCTGTCAGATGAAAGAGGAATATCGGAAACGAATGGATGAGACCTTTGCATTTAATGACCGTAACTGTTCCAAACGAGTTTATGAGAGGATCATCGAGAATCGGTAATATGGAGGTTGGATTTTGGAAGGAAAGCAGGCAATAAAGTTTGATAAATATAATTCTCAGGCGATGAAGGGCATTGCCATTGTTATAATGCTGTTCCATCATATGTATCTGAGTCAAGATAGATTTGAGGGGCTGAATGTTGTTTTCACTCCGTTTTCAGCAGATCGGATCATGTATCTGTGCAGAACATTTAAGATCTGTGTACCGATCTATGCATTTATTTCCGGATACGGACTGTATCTCAGTTACAGAAAAAATAATTCTACACCTGGCAAGTGGACAGCCAAAAGACTGATAAAAACAATGGGAGGGTTCTGGATTATATGGGGGCTTTCTGTTGTGAGCTCACAGCTTTATAACGGCTATGCCGTGGCCAGATATTTCGGAAACGGAAATATTGCCAAAGGTGTTAGCGCAATGGTGCTGGATTTTTTTGGTCTGGCGAAACTTTTCGGAACTTCGACTCTGAACGGAACCTGGTGGTATATGAGTGCGGCGATCATTTTTATCATCTGCGTGCCACTGTTTATGATAAAGGAAGAATATCTGGTATTTATTCTTGTGGCTGTTGCAGCATTTCCACGGATAATTTCCCTGGAGGTTATGGGAATTACGGGTATTTATGCATTTTTACCGGTATTTCTCATGGGAATGTGTGTAGCCAAGTATGATCTGTTTAACCGATGGTTTAAGATATGGAATGCTGGAATGAAGCATGTTTTCAAATTTCTTCTGGAGCTTCTTGCGGTGTTTATTTTGTATAAAGCGTACAGAACTTTGCCGCTGACGGTATACAGTGAGATCCACTGGGGTGTGTATCCAATTGTATTTATGGCATTTTGCTGCGAATTTATTAATGTCATTCCGGGAGTGCGACAGATTTTATTGTTCCTCGGAAAACATTCCATGAATATATTTCTGATACATACATTTATAAGAAAATCTTCTTTTGTGTATGTGAGTGGATATTTTCTGACCAATACACTGACGCTTCTGCTGGCTTCACTGGCAGTGTCCATAGCGCTGGAATGGCTGAAAAAGGTAAGCGGATACAACCGCCTGATCCAGAACATCTGTGTGAAAATAGGATAATAAAGATAAAGGAGAAAGACCTGCCATCGTCTGTGGCAGGTCTTGTTAAAGTATGAAAGCAAAAAAAACAGTTTGTATATATTGGTTGATATTAGTAGTGGTTTTTGGATGTATTATTGGTGCCAGAAGTACAGAGATAAAGGTCGAGGCTGCTGAAAGAACGGTACGATTTTGGGATAACAGTGGAAATTATCTTCAGAAATCTGGCGGGAACTGGTATTTGAAAGATTCTAATAAGCGAAAACTTACCGGATTACGTTATTTGTCAATCCCAAAGACAGAGTTTTTAAAAACAGGATTTTATATGTTTGATAAAAACGGAAAACTTTTGAGAAAGCAATCCGTTTATTATTTCGATAAAAAGACAGTTTCTGGTGTCCGCTTTGATAAATACCACATCACAGACTCCAATGGAAGAATTTCAAAGGGAGAGCGTGGCTTTGTAAACATAGCTGAACAGAAGGTACGGGGCAAAAAAATTATCGCAGGCATTTATTATGTGGAAGCGTACGGAAAACTGGCTGATCGTGGAACAGTACGCTATATAAGACAGAGAAGATTCGGTGGGCGTAATTTTAAAGGTGGTTATTATTATTTCTATGGAACCGGAAGAATCTGCATGCGTCCGTCTTTTCATAAAGTGAACAAAACAGTTCAGGGAAAAAAGTTTAACGGAATTTATTATTTTGGCAATGATAACGGAAGAATGGTACAGAAGGCAGGGTGGGTAACCTGTGAGGGCCAGCAATATTATGTAGACCAAAATGGAAAAATGCTGGTGAACCGGTGGAAAGATGGTTATTACCTGAAATCGAACGGAACCATTGCGAAAAATATGAAAACACCGGATGGTCAGTATGTGGACTGGCAGGGAAGAAAAAGTACAAGATCAGAGTATGCTCTAAGTGCATTTAAATCGGAATTGGAGAGCTTTGTTTCTGCCTACGGTGGAGAATGGTCTGTTTATATAAAAGATCTGAAAACAGGAAATGTTGTAAACATAAATGATCGGGAAATGTATCCGGCAAGTACGATCAAGGCATTTGTGATGGCGTCGGTCTATGATCAGATCCGTCAGGGAAAAATGCAATACAGCTCCGGTGTGTACAGCTTGCTGTGGGATATGATCACCGTCAGTGATAATGAATGTTATAATGAACTGGTAAGGCGTCAGGGAGGCGGAAGCTTTGTAGGAGGAACGGCTGTAGTGAACCAATATCTTCGAAAGAACGGTTACAAAAATACCGGTTGTCACAGTTCCCTGCATCCGTCTTCTTCTGCCTGGAGCAGTGATGGCTGGCGTAACACGGCATCTGCAAAAGATTGTGGGATACTCTTAGAAAAAATCTATCGAGGTCAGTGTGTTTCTCAACAGTATTCCAGAGAAATGCTAAATCTTTTACTGCATCAGACGAAACGATACAAAATTCCATCAGGTCTTCCGACAGGTATAGTATGCGCGAACAAAACTGGTGAGACAAGCTCAGTTCAGCATGATATGGCAATCGTCTATGGAAAGAAAACAAATTATGTATTATGTATATTTTCAGAAGGCGCTTCCGAAGATCATTTACTGTACGGAATTCGTTCGATTTCTTCAAGAGTATATCAATATCTGAATAAATAAAGATCAGCCAGCAGTCATAGGATCAAGAAACTTCCTTAATTAGGCAAAAATAAGGAGTGATCATTGACGTGCTGGCTGATTTTGTATTATCAAAGAAATGGTTGCGGAAGAATTTTTTACATAAGCGTTTTTCTTAGCCCTAAATATGCCGGATATTTCCGGTGTCAGTAGTATCGTATCCGGTTTGAAGAGCTAAAAACCGGCGGAAAGGTTCGGATGCAATGGTTTCCGCTACGGCCTGAAAGCCGGGGGTGCTCAGATTTTTGGTCTGCATAACCAGGAAGAGTGATTCCTGGCAAACAGGAAGAAAATCCAGCTCTGGAAAGCTTCTCGCTACACAGGCCTCGCCAAGAGCTATGTCTGCCTGTCCGCCAGCCACTGCAGCAGCCGTGGAGTGATCGGTAACAAGCTCATTTCGATATCCGGATATGGAATCCGGTGAAATTTCGGAAGACAGAAGTGTACGGTCAAGAAGGATACGACGGCTGCTTCCTTTTTCGCGGTTCACAAAAATAATATCTGCCCGTGTAAGATCAGAAAATCCCCGGATATTCTTGGGATTTTCTTTTTTTACATAGAAGCCGACAGGATATTGACACAGAGAGATCACAGTCAGTGGGATACCGGGTATAAGGCTATGGATATCTTCCGGTGAGGCGGATGCACAGGCAATGTGGACTTTTTCAAAATAGAGAGAATACAGTCCGTTGTAGGTGTTCATGTGAGACTGCAGAACCGGCAGATTGTCCGGGTGTGTGGGAAGCTGATTTAGGAGAAGATCCAGAGCCGGAGAAGCCTGTCCGCTGATGATCAGTCCACTGGAATGCAGAAGATAATCCCTTTTCAAAAGAGAACTCTCCGGCTGGTGATCATAAGACTGAGCAGAAGACGCAGAACATTCCGAACCCTTAAGATACTGAGACAGCTGTTCCTCGCTGACCCGTAGCTGTTTGCCGACTTTGGAGGAGGAAAGCTCTCCGCGTTTGATCAGGTCATATACTGTGGATTTTTTGATCTTTAGTTTATCTGCAACTTCCTGTGTTGTGTAGACTTTATTCATCGATACCTACCATAACATTGGTTGCCTTAATAACTGCGTAAGCATCAGAGCCTACTTTCAGTCCAAGTTCTTCCACCGCCGCACAGGAGATGGTAGCAGTGATGATATTTCCACCACCGATATCAATGGAAACGATGGAATTTACAGCTCCCTGGTTGATGTTGATGATTTTTCCTTTTAACTGATTACGTGCACTGAGTTTCATAAGTAATTCTCCTTTTCTTGAATATTGAATGAACCGGATCAGGCAAATTCTCTGCTTCCGTTGTGCAGAGCAATGAACCTTGTGTGGGATTTGTCTGTATCAGGAGTGCTGTAAGCCACTCATGATAAGAAACGAAGCGGATCGTGAACATCCGCCTGGCTTGTCAACTATGTATTTATGATAGCACTTGTAGAGAAAAACAGCAATGCCTTATAGCTTGACAAGAAACTTTCCTTTCGGTAAAATTAAACAAAACCATTCAAAACTAAACAAAACTGAACGAAACGGAAAAGGAGAGAAACAAAAGATGAAGAAAAAAATCTTAGCAGCCCTTACCGCGGGAATTTTAACAACAGGCCTTATGACCGGAACTGTTTTCGCGGCGGACACAGAAGTGAAAGGTGATGAGAACCTGAAGGGAGAGGTTTATGCATTTATTGCTGCCAGCCTCAGCAATTCCATGGAGGAGATCCAGAAGGATTTCAATGAGCTTTATCCGAATGTAACGATCTATTACAGTGCAGACAGCTCAGGTACACTGCAGACACAGATCGAGGAAGGTGCACGCTGTGATCTTTTCTTTTCAGCAGCAGATAAACAGATGGATGCCCTCACAGAGGAAAAACTGACAAAGGAAGACACCGTTAAGGATCTTCTTGAGAACAAAGTCGTTCTGATCAGACCAAAGGACGGAGAGACAAAGGTAACAGGATTCGAGAATATCACAGACGCTGAGAATATGGCGCTTGCAGGAGAGGATGTTCCGGTGGGACAGTACGCCCGTGAGATCTTTAACAATCTTGGAATCATGGACGATGTAAACAAAATGGAGATCAACGAGTGCAAGAATGTAACGGATGTACTTGCAGCAGTCAGTGAAGGAAGTAATGAGGTTGGTGTTGTATATGCGACAGATGCTGCATCTGTTACTGATAAAGTAGATATCATCGCAGAGGCGCCGGCAGACAGCCTTAAGACGCCGGTTCTTTATCCTGTGGGACTTATCGAGGACAAGGAAGCATCGGAAGACGATACCAGGGCTGCAGAGGCTTTTCTTGATTATGTAGAGTCTGACGCAGCGATCAAGGTATTTGAGGACTATGGATTTACAGCATATGAGGATGAGGATTCCGAGGATGCCACAGAAGCTTCTGCAGACAACACGGAGGCTGAGGACAGCACAGCTTCCGCAGACAGCACATCCAAATGAGTATGATGTAGAAAACCGGCAGGCAGTAAATATTGAAACACAGTAAATGCCGGCACAGGAATGAAATATGACAGAATTTTTGAGAGAAATAAACTGGAGTCCTCTGTGGATTTCCTTAAAAACAGGTCTGGCAGCCACAGTGATCGCTTTTTTTCTGGGAATATTTTGCGCCCGGAAGATCATGAAGCTGAAGCCGGGAGCCAGAGCAGTACTGGACGGGATCCTTACTCTTCCGCTGGTACTTCCTCCTACAGTGGCTGGATTTTTTCTGCTACTGATCTTCAGTCTGAAAAGGCCCTTCGGAAGCTTTCTTCTGGATAATTTTGATATTAAGATCGTGCAGACCTGGAAGGGCTGTGTGGTCGCAGCGGCAGTGATCGCATTTCCGCTGATGTACCGCAATGCTCGGGCTGCTTTTGAACAGGTGGATATAAATCTTATCCATGCAGGCCAGACTCTGGGGATGAGCGACAGCCGGATATTCTGGCGGGTAGTCATGCCGGCGGCAGGACCGGGGATCGCATCCGGAACAGTGCTGGCATTTGCACGTGCGATCGGAGAATATGGCGCAACCTCCATGCTTGCCGGAAATATCCTTGGAAAAACCAGAACAGTTTCTGTTGCCATTGCATCAGAGACAGCAGCCGGAAATTACGGAACTGCAGGATTCTGGGTCGTTGTGATCGTGCTGATCTCCTTTGTGATCGTAGCGCTGATCAATATCGTATCCGGAAAAGGTATGAAAACAAGAAGGTGGATCTGATGGCAGTCAAAGTAAATATCGAAAAAAACTTCTGTGATTTTTCCCTGAAGGTAGATTTTGAAGGCAGTTCGGCAGCCATTGGGCTTCTTGGTGCTTCCGGCAGCGGAAAAAGCATGACCTTACGCTGTATTGCAGGAATCGAAACACCGGATAAGGGAAGGATCGTTATCAATGGAAAAACAGTGTTTGATTCTGAAAAAGGGATCAATTTGAAACCGCAGAAGCGACGGATCGGATATCTGTTTCAGAATTATGCGCTGTTCCCGACCATGACAGTGGAACAGAACATCCGCTGCGGTTATCGTGGGGAAAAATCCTCCGCCAGAGAAAAAGTGGCAGATCTGATCCGGCGATATCATCTGGAGGGGCTGGAGAAGCGCCTGCCTTCACAGCTTTCCGGCGGACAGCAGCAGAGAGTGGCACTGGCCAGAATGATGATCGGAGAGCCGGAAGCTATTCTTCTGGATGAGCCGTTTTCCGCACTGGACGGTTACCTGAAGGATGTGCTCCAGCGGGAGATGCAGGATTTCCTCAAGGACTATCCGGGAGATATGATCCTTGTGACACACAGCAGAGATGAGGCCTATAAATTCTGCAGGGAGCTTTCCATTGTACATGAAGGCAGGATCCTTGTGACCGGGGAGACAAAGCAGCTGTTTGAGAGACCGGGACTTCTGGAGGCAGCAAAGCTTACCGGCTGTAAGAATTTTTCCAGAGCGGAGAGGCTGGGACCGCACGAGATTTATGCGGCGGACTGGAAAATGAAGCTCCATACCGAAGAAAACGTAGATATGGATATTACCCATGTAGGAATCCGAGGCCACTGGATCCGCCCGGAATCAAAGCCGGGTGAGAACTGTATGGCAGTACGGGTAGACCAATACATAGAAACTACATTTGAACATCAGTATATGATCCGAAACAAAGCGGAAGAGAATGCTGCCGGATTATGGTGGATGCGTCCCAAAAACAGCTTTACGGAGGATCCGGATAAAGATCTTCCGGAATATCTGTATCTTCCACCGGAGCATCTGATGCTGCTGAAATAAAGAACCCCCGGAAACAGACATTATCTGCTGTTTCCGGGGATTTTTTGTGTTCCTGCATTTTGGATGGATTTTTACGAGCAGAATCTATTTTCCATGATTTCCGGAATAGGTGATGTAATCGGACACCATCATGGCAAGCTTGAAGGCCAGTGCATCCTCAAAGGTACGGATATCCAGGCCAAAACGCTTCTGCAGCTTTTCAAAACGGTACACCAGAGTATTCCGGTGCACATAGAGCTGTCTGGAGGTTTCAGAAAGGTTCAGGTTATTTTCAAAGAAGGTCCGGATGATATTGAGGGTTTCGTCGTCAATAGATTCCAGGGATTCTTCTCCGAAGATCTCGCCTACAAACATGTTGCAAACCTGAGTGGGAAGCTGATAGATCAGACGTCCGATGCCCAGACGGTTGTAACCGAAAACGTTTTTGTCAGCATAAAAGATCTTGCCGACCTCCAGAGCAGTGCGGGCTTCCTTGTAGGCATCGGAAAGCTCCATGATATCATCTGCAACATTGCTGTAGGAAACCCAGGCAGAGGTCATGGCCTCTGTATTGAGCATATCCACCAGCATGCAGGCGATACCATCCAGTTCTTCGTAGCTTTCGGTGCTCTGAAGCTCACGTACTACGATGATGCCGGAATCATCCAGTGCAGTGATAAAATCTCGTGTACGGGCAGAAAAGATGTTGCGGATGGTAGCCAGGGCATTTTCGTCCTTGTGCTGCTTGGTTTCCACAAGAAATACCGCACGGCGGGCAGAAGGTGTGATATGAAGACGGGCAGCCTTGTTAAAAGCTTCTACCTGGGAATAGCGGTCCAGGAGAAGATTCTGCATAAAGGAGTTCTTGTCTGTTTTTTCCGTATAGGCGGTGAGGAGACTTTCTACCTGGCAGACAGCAAGCTCTCCGATGGTAGAAGCCTGCTCTCCGGAGCCCCATACGATCAGAAGCATATTGCTCTGAGGTATGTTGTTCAGCTTGTACAGACTGCAGCTGCGGTTGGAGATGCATAAGGCAGGATCCTCCCGGAACTGAGCAAGCTTTTCAGAAGAAGGAAGTCGACGGTCCCCTGTGGAAATGTATATCTGATCATTTTCATCCAGAATACAGAAATCAAGACCGCTGATCCGGTTCCAGTCATCCAGACATTTTTGAATTGTTTGCTGTATTTTCATAAAAAGCGTCCTTTCTGATGTGAAATAAAACTAGTGAAATAAAAAGAAACCCCGGGAAATCATATCCCCGGGGTTACATTCTGTTTTTATGATTCGACGAGAATTAGTTTGTGATAGTAAGCTCTGTCTCTTTGTCGAAGAAGTGAGCTTTCTCCATATCGAATGCAAATCTGATCGGATCACCGGTCTTAGCTGTTGTACGAGGATCAACTCGTGCTGTAACCTGAGTTCCGTCAACATCGAAGTACAGGAATACTTCAGCACCAAGAAGCTCGTAAACTTTAACTACGGAGTTCATTGGTTTGCTTGGAGATGTCTCAAGGAACATCTGAGAATCATGGATATCCTCAGGACGGATACCAAGAACAACTTTCTTTCCAACATAGCCTTTGTCTTTCAGGACTTTAGCCTTAGCTGCCGGAACGATAACCTCATGCTCACCACCGATCGTAGCAACTACATTGCCGCCTTTTTCGGAGATAACAGCATCAAGGAAGTTCATCTGCGGAGATCCCATGAATCCTGCAACGAAGAGGTTGCCTGGTTTCTGATACAGGTTCTGTGGTGTATCAACCTGCTGAACAACACCGTCTTTCATAACAACGATTCTGGTACCAAGTGTCATAGCCTCTGTCTGGTCATGTGTTACATAGATGATAGTAGCGCCAAGTCTCTGATGGATCTTGGAGATCTCGATACGCATCTGTACACGAAGCTTAGCATCCAGGTTGGAAAGAGGCTCATCCATAAGGAATACCTTAGGATTACGAACGATAGCACGTCCCATAGCAACTCGCTGTCTCTGACCACCGGAAAGAGCCTTCGGTTTACGATCAAGAAGCTTGTCAAGGTCAAGGATTCTTGCTGCTTCACGAACAGCCTTGTCAATCTGGTCCTTCGGAACTTTACGAAGCTTAAGTCCGAATGCCATGTTATCATAAACTGTCATATGAGGATACAGAGCGTAGTTCTGGAATACCATTGCGATATCACGGTCCTTAGGCTCAACATCGTTCATGACTTTGTCACCGATCTTAAGTGTACCACCGCTGATCTCCTCAAGACCTGCGATCATACGAAGTGTTGTAGATTTTCCACATCCGGATGGTCCTACGAAGATGATGAATTCTTTGTCTTCGATCTCCAGGTTGAAATCTTTAACTGCCTGGAAGCCGTTCGGATAAGTTTTATTAATGTGAGATAATGATAAACTTGCCATTGTTGTTTCCCTCCAAAATTAATATATTGTTTTACGTAATTTCCTTTGCTGGTTAACAGTATATCGAAAATGAGAGAAAAGGGCTAGAGCTGAATCTTACAAAGTTTCCGGCAGTTTCTTGTCATTCTGACGAAAAAACGAAAGGGGATTTTTCGTCATTTTGTCAAAACGACGGTTTCCTATGTACAGGTTCACGAAACATTATACGGTATTCAGGCAGAATCCTCAATATGTAAAAAAAGTTCAAAGGAGTTATTTACAACTAACCTAAGTTGGAGTATACTAACTTATTAGATAAAAGAAAAGTTTTCTCAATAAAGGAGGGATCAGAATGCATATTGCAGAAGCCGAAACAGAAGAGAAAAAAACAGGATGCTACCGACATACAGAGATGCAGAGGGATCTTATTATAGAGAAACTGAAGGAGAAGGGGCTCCGCATCACCAGACAGAGAAAGATTCTTCTGGACATTATCCTGGAGGGAGAGTGCTCCTGTTGTAAGGAAATCTATTACAGGGCTTCCGCATTGGATCCGAAGATCGGTGTAGCTACAGTATACCGTATGGTCAATACGCTGGAATCCATCGGTGCTATCAGCCGAAAGAATATGTATCGCGTGGCATGCAGCACAAAAGGCGTCTGCACAGTAGAACTGGATGATGATACGATATGCCATCTGTCCGGACAGAAGCTTAATGAAGTGATCCTTGCAGGACTTCGGGCTTGCGGGGAGATCAGTGAACAGAATATCCGTACCCTGGCGCTGCTGCCTGTTCATGAGGTCGGGTGAGTATGGAAAAGCTATGGCACAATATAATAGGAAAGAAGAGGTTTGTATAGACTAAGAATTAGATAGATCAAACTATTAGTAAAAATTAACTGTTAGGTAAAAATAACTGAAAATTTAACGAATTGTGCTGAGTTCACACAAAAAACACTGGACTTTTTTTTACAGACATTTTATAATATTGAAAATATCGGGGCGGACATGAAAAATCCTCACCGGGAATCAGAAAAAAATAAAAATCATATATCAGGAGGAAATTATTATGGTAGACTTTAAATTCAAGAAATCAGGACTTTTTGCAGCAGGCGTTCTTTTCGGTACAGCAGGAATCAAGATCCTCACAAGCAAGGATGCGAAGAAGCTTTACACAGGATGCACAGCAGCTGTTTTAAGAGCTAAGGACTGCATCATGAAAACAGCTACGAATCTTCAGGAGAATGCTGAAGATATTTATGCTGAAGCTAAGGAGATCAATGAGGAAAGAGCAGTAGCTGAAGAGGCTGTAGAGGATGTTGAGACAGAAGCAGAGGAAACTGCAGATGAGGATGCATTCAAAGAAACAGCAGAAGAGACAGAAGAAGCAGCAGAAGAGACAGCTGAGTAAAGAGGCGATTTTCCGTGAAATTTTATATCAAACATGAGACAAGAGGCCGGCTTCGTATCCATCTTGCTCAGAAGAGGATGAGCTACGGGCAGGCAGATACGCTGTTGTATTATCTCGAGAATCTTGATGGAGTGGTTTCTGCCAAGGTATATGAGAGAACCTGTGACGCAGTTGTAAATTATCGGGGCAGCAGAGCTGCGGTTATCCGTGGTATCAGCGAATTTCATTATCAGGATGTAGAGGTTCCTTCACAGGTGCTGCAGAGCTCAGGGAGAGCGCTGAATGCAGAATATCAGGAGAAGCTGATCTCCAAGGTGATCTGCCATTACGGAAGAAGGCTTTTTCTGCCATATCCGCTGAATGCCATTTATACAACAGCTACTTCCCTGAAATATATCTGGAAGGGAATCGATACACTTCTTCATCGTAAGATCGAGGTGCCGGTCCTGGATGCCACTGCAATTGGAGTGTCTGTATTACGTCAGGACTTTGGTACTGCAGGCTCCATCATGTTCCTGCTTGGAATCGGAGAGATCCTGGAAGAGTGGACGCACAAGAAATCCGTAGGTGATCTTGCAAGAACCATGTCCCTGAATGTTGGCAGGGTATGGCTGAAGAGAGAGGATCAGGAAATCCTGGTAGAGTCCGGAGAGGTCCAGCCGGGAGATGAGGTTGTTGTACGTATGGGTACTGTAATTCCTTTTGACGGAAGTGTTACAGATGGAGAGGCTATGGTCAACCAGGCTTCTCTTACCGGTGAGTCTGTACCTGTATGCAAGAAAGAGGGCAGCGTTGCCTATGCAGGCACTGTTGTGGAGGAAGGTGAGATCACCATCCGCGTAAAGACGGTAGGTGGTTCCAGCCGCTATGACAAGATCGTTACCATGATCGAGGAGTCTGAGAAGCTGAAATCTTCTTTGGAGGGAAAGGCAGAGCATCTGGCAGATAAGCTGGTTCCCTATACTCTTGGAGGAACAGCACTTACATATCTCCTTACCAGAAATGCCACCAAGGCCCTTGCGATCCTAATGGTGGATTTCTCCTGTGCGCTTAAGCTTGCAATGCCGATCTCTGTATTGTCTGCGATCCGTGAGGCCGGTACACATAAGGCTACAGTTAAGGGCGGTAAATATCTGGAAGCAATGGCTGAGGCAGATACCATCGTATTTGATAAGACAGGAACTCTGACAAAGGCGAAGCCAACCGTTGTGGATGTGGTTCCTTTTGACAACAATGATCCGGAGGAGATGCTGCGTATCGCCGCATGTATGGAAGAGCATTTCCCACACTCCATGGCCAAGGCTGTTGTCAGTGCTGCCAGGAAGAAGCATCTGGCCCATGAGGAGATGCATTCAAAGGTTGAATATGTAGTAGCGCATGGAATTTCCACTACGATCGAAGACCATAAGGCCGTGATCGGAAGCTATCACTTTGTATTTGAAGATGAGAAATGTCTGATCCCGGAGGATGGCAAGGAGAAATTCGACAATATTCCGGAAGAGTATTCCCATCTGTATCTTGCCATTGACGGACGCCTTGCGGCCGTGATCTGTATTGAAGATCCCCTTCGTGAGGAGGCGAAAGCTGCTGTAGAAGCACTGCGCGGGGCAGGGATTTCCAAGATCGTTATGATGACAGGGGACAGCGAGCGTA
Source organism: Blautia massiliensis (ex Durand et al. 2017) (assembly GCF_001487165.1). Classification (GTDB taxonomy): domain Bacteria; phylum Bacillota; class Clostridia; order Lachnospirales; family Lachnospiraceae; genus Blautia_A; species Blautia_A fusiformis. Next base: position 1,844,833 of record NZ_LN913006.1, on the reverse strand, counting down.
CAGCAGCAGCCATTGCCAGACGTGTGGGAGTGGACGAATATTATTCCGAGGTGCTTCCGGAGGATAAGGCCAACTTCATCGAAAAAGAGAAGGCAGCCGGAAGAAAGGTTATCATGGTAGGTGACGGAATCAATGATTCTCCGGCACTTTCCGCAGCCAATGTCGGTATCGCCATCAGTGATGGCGCTGAAATTGCCCGGGAGATCGCAGATATTACTGTAGGTGCAGATGATCTTCAGGAGCTTGTTGTTCTGAAAGAGATCAGCAATGCACTGATGAAGCGTATCAGACGTAATTACCGTTTTATTATTACCTTTAACGCAGGTCTTATCGCCTGTGGCGTTGCAGGTATCCTGCAGCCGACTTCATCCGCACTTCTGCATAATACCTCCACACTGGCGATTAGCCTGAAGAGTATGCAGAATCTGCTTCCATAGAAAATTTTTAACCGAGTCAAGTAAGTCCTCTGCAGGATTGCGAATATCCGCTTGACAATAAATATAAAAAGCCGGCCAGGTTATCGAAGAGATAAGAGCTTCGTACCTGGCCGTTTTTTTAGGCGGCTCAGACGTGGATCGCAGGTATCAGCCTGAAGGTGTAGGTGTATGAAGTAAGTTTTATTCCTGAGGAAAGGGTTCGCTTTCCAACATCAGTCCGTCAGTCATATGATAGCGTTTTTTTTGGGTATCCGAACGGAGAGGCCGGGTATGAAGGCTTCGGTACCTGGAGGGGCTCATATGATAAAATTTTTCGAAGGTATGTGCAAAATGCTGCCGGCTGTTATATCCGGAAGAAAAGGCAATATCCGTAATGTGCAGAGTACTGTTGCACAGAAGAAAGGAGGCCTGTTCCATACGCTTGCGGTTGATATAGGTATTGATGGTGCAGCCGTTTTTTTCTGTAAAGAGCGCCTGCAGGTAGGATTTGTTGATCCCTGCATATGCGGAGATGGCAGGAATATCAATGTCTTCCAGATAATGCTCGTCAATATAGCGGAGCGCTTTTTTCAGATAGACGATTCCCTGGGTGCTCCGGCTGGAGCGGGCGCAGAATGCAAGCTCTGTAAGCATGCGGCTGAAAAGAAGAAAGAAGAGAAATTCTTCCTTTTGTATCTGACCGGAATTTTGTTGTAAAAAGGTGAGCAGATCCTTCAGGCTGTATCCGAAGCTGCGGGAATCCGCGCCGGAGCAAAAGCCCTGGGAGGATTCCGTAAAATTCCAGAACCAGGAAAATCCGGGATCCTTTTTCAGGAGAAGCTCCAGAGCAACCGGACTTTTTTCGGGAGTAAGGGAAAATTCCAGATTCAGGATCGAGCAGGGAAAACCATCCGGAATCTCCAGCCGGTGAGGTACATCCGGACGGATAAAGATAAATTGCCCGGATTTCAGTGGGAATTCCGTGTCCTGTGTGCCATCCAGGCAGAAAACCCGGCAGGAACCGGAGGTGATATACATGATCTCATAGCTGGAATGTGTGTGATGCTCCATATGATAATAAGGCAGGGAGAGAGCATAAAAAGCAGAAATATGGAAATATCGGGAAGAGCCCTGGAAAATATCTGGCATGAAAAAACCTCCTGAGTATACTGCGAAGCGGAATGTAAATATTTCAGCTGTAAATTGCGAGTCGGACAGATGCAGATATTCGATTAAATCGCCCTACATGTCTGACTGACTGTACTCTTTACTGTCAGCAAACAGTATATCACGCAAAAATAAATACGACAATATATTGCATTTTTACATTCAGGGGATGATACCTGTCACCTTATAAAAAAACAGATATTATACTGTGATCAGAATCAGAAAAACGGAGGGTATTTTCTATGAGCTATAAAAATGAAAACATGAAAATGATCGAATTACATGAGAATGGCCTGGATATCCAGTTTCGTATCCGGGAAAACGGCGTGGTAGAGCTGGCAGATTTTTCTTCACAGGAAGTAAAAAAAGCAGTCATGGAGCCGAAGGAGGATATCTGTTATCCGGCTGTTGAGATCCACAGAAGCGGCACAGGAAGCTTAAACATGCATGCCTACAAAAACAACATCAATCAGTCCTCTGTGGATTTTGTTTATGAGAACCATGAGCTGAAGGCACAGGCCGGCGGAAAAGAGCTGGAGATCGTAATGATTTCCCCGGAAAAGCTGAAGGCAGTATATCATATGCGCCTGTTTGACGGAGTGCCGGCAGTACAGACCTGGACAGAAATCATCAACGAGGGAAGCGAGAATCAGGGGCTGACCTATGTTTCTTCTTTTATGTATCAGGGAATCTCCAGAGGCGGCGAGAAGCCTTATTATAAAAAAACAGATATCTATGTGCCGTTTAACAGCTGGTGCTGTGAGGCACAGTGGCAGAAATACGATGCAGAAACGCTGAATTTAAACGGAATGGTCGTAGATGGCTTCAATCATCAGGGATATGGCCTGAACCGTTATTGTTACAGTGGAAAGGGCACCTGGTCTACCTGTGAGTATCTTCCCATGGGAATTGCCGAGGACAGAGAAACAGGGGAGACGTATATTTTCCAGATTGAAAGCTCCGGACAGTGGCTGGCAGAATATGGCTCTGCACAGGGCGGAAATCTGTATCTTGCCTTAAGCGGCGCCACAGAGCAGGAGCATGGCTGGTATAAGAATCTGAAACCGGGAGAAAGCTTTACAACCGTTCCGGCAGGGGCAGCGGTTGTAAAAGGTGGCCTGAATCCGGCAGTAGCGGCACTGACCAGATATCGGAGAAAAGTACGCAGACCGAATACGGACGATGAGAAGCTGAACGTGGTATTTAATGATTACATGAACTGCCTGATGGGAGACCCTACAACGGAGCGGGAGCTTTCCATCATTGACAAGGCAGCAGAGCTCGGATGCGAATATTACTGCCTGGATGCAGGCTGGTATGACGACGGATTCTGGTGGGACCGTGTCGGGGAATGGAAAGAAGCATCCGGAAGATTCCCCAATGGTTTGAAAGAAGTCTGCGATCATGCACACAGTAAAGGCCTGAAAATGGGACTCTGGCTGGAAATCGAGGTTATGGGAGTTGCCTGCGAGCTGGCAAACAAGCTTCCGGATGACTGGTTTGTCTGCCGTCATGGAAAACGCCACATTGACAATAAACGCTATATGCTGGATTTCCGCAATCCGGAGGTACGGAAATATTGCCGTGATGTAGTAGACAGACTGATCAATGATTACGGTGTAGAGTACTTTAAAGTGGACTATAACGTAACTATGGGATATGGAAGTGATCTGAACAGTGACAGCTGTGCAGATGCCATCCGTGAGCATTATGAATGTCTTCACCAGTGGTATGAGGAAATCTTCCGGGATCATCCGGAGCTTGTTGTGGAGAACTGCGGTTCCGGCGGACAGCGTATGGATTATGGTATGCTGAAGATCTTAAGCCTGCAGTCTACCAGTGATCAGACAGATTATCTCTACAATGCCAATATCGCTGCCAATGTAGCCAGTGCGGTAACTCCGGAGCAGGGTGGTATGTGGGTATATCCGTATGAGGATGAAGAAGAGCATGTAATCTACAATGTAGTAAATGGTATGCTTCTCCGCCCATATATCAGCGGTATGGTATGGAAGCTGGGCGAAAATTCCATGAACCGTATGAAGGAGGGAATCTCCCTGTATAAGGAGATCCGTGAGGAAGTCCGTGACGGCGTGCCGTTCTTCCCACTTGGTTTTGGAACTCTGAAATCTGAAGTTCTTGCTTACGGAGTGAAAGCAGAGAAGAATACCTATCTTTCGGTATGGACACCGGGAACAACAGAAGCAGTGATCCCGCTGGAAAATGCAGAGCAGGTCCGCAGAGTATCCGTGATCTATCCGAAGGAAGAGATGTGCGGATATAAGATCGAAAATGGAAATCTTGTAGTGAAGATGCCACAGGAAAAAGCGGCCAGACTGTTTAAGATCGAGATGAAATAGAAAAGCGTGAAAGACCGTAAGTTTGACGAAGAGGCGTGGGCAAAAATAAAAGAGCGCCGGCATTTTTACCAGAAAGCTCATCAGTCTGGATGAAGTTGTAAAGATCCCGGCTGTGTACCTGAATTATAAGAAATACAGATGGGTGAAGGATCTGACAGTGAAAAGCGAATAGAAACAGAAAACAGCAGAGCTGTATGTCCCGGGATTACAGGGAATATACAATTCTGCTGTTTTATTTTATGAGATTATCTGTTTTCCGCAAGATATTCTTCTGTAAGAGCAACCGCATCGGTGATACACTGCGGGCAGCTGCAGAGAACCTTGCCTGTCTCTACACCTTTTAATTCACGGCAGATACAGGAACCGTTTTTTTCTTTGAATTTCTGGATATAGGTGCGGAGCTTTTTGTAAGTGTCACCTTTGGAGCCGGAACCTTCTTCGGTATTTCCGCGGCTGTTGGAAAGTCCGATGATCATAGCCATACCGGAAAGAGCACCGCACATTTCCATAACACCCATTCCAAGGCCGAAGCCCTCGGCAATACGGAACATCTCGTTTTCATCGATGCCAAATTCCTGGCAGAAAGAACAGGCAACTGCCTGTGCACAGTTACAGCCATTCTCGTGTAATTTTGTAGCGTGTTCAGCTTTTGTACTCATGATTTCTTATCCTCCTGATTTCAGATCGCAAGCATATTTTTGATCGCTTCCATATAGATCAGTACTGCTTCTTCCATGCCGGAGACCAGGATAAATTCATCGGCTCCGTGGATACGGTAGTCAATTCCCTCTTTTTCAGGTCCGAAGGCTATGATGTTTTTGAGGGATTTTGCGTAAGTGCCGCCTCCGATGACCATTGGTTTGTGTTCGGTATCGCCGGTCACATCTGTGTAAGCTTTGTAAAGAGCATTTACCAGCGGAGATTCTCTTGGGAAGAATAACGGAGCAACAACCTTTATGATCTCAATACGACCGTTTTTATCTTCCAGTCTGTCCTGGCACATTTTGCGGATATCGGTCTCATTAAGAGTTACCGGAACACGGATATCGATGGTACAGGAAATGACACCGTTTTCTGTTTTTACGATTCCGTTGCATAACGTCAGATCGCCGTATTCATCTGCAAATTTCAGACCAATGCCGGAGCCGTCACATGCAGTGCCGATATGGGAGTTATAGAATTCCACAAAGTCATCTTCAAAGCCTGCTTTTGCCAGACATTCAAAGGTTACTCCTGCAGCATTGACACCGAGATGGGGAGTGCTGGCATGAGCCGGAATACCTTTGGCGTAGATGGTGAGCTCACCATTTTCTTCGGTTACCTTATATTCCTGGAGCTTCGTCCGGGAAAGTGCGGATTCCAGCTTTTCCTTCAGACCGTCCTCATCGGGAACAATGGTTGTACAGGTGTCACACATTGCATTGGATACAAAACCGCCGTTCATGGAGATAATCCGGGTGTTTTTGGAGCAGGCGATCATGGCAAGCTGACCTTTTTCACCGTGGATACACGGGAAGCTGGCATCCGGTGTGAAACCGCAGGAAAGCTCTTCTGCTACCTGATTGTAGTGATCCATACATCTGGAACCTGTTTCCTCGTTGCAGCCCATGATCAGGCGGACTCTTTTGTTCAGCTTCACGCCGTGGTCGCGGAGAAGCTTCATGGCATAGAGCGCTTCCAGGATAGGGCCTTTGTCATCAGTGGTCCCGCGGCCGTATACATGATCGTCTTCACGGGTAAGGCGGAACGGATCGTAGGTCCAGTCTCCGCCTACAGGAACGATATCCAGATGACCGGCGATGCCGACGATCTCATCGCCCTCACCCATTTCGGCATAACCGCAGTAGTTATCCAGGTTTACGGTTTTAAAGCCAAGTTCTTCGGCAATCTTCAGTCCCTCTTCCAGGGCTTTTGCAGGACCCTCACCAAATGGTTTTCCCTCGGAAGGGGTACCGAGCTGGGAGTCAATGGCAACCAGTCTGCCAAGATTTGTGAGCATTTCTTCTGATAATGCGTGGATTTCCTCTTTAATATCCATATTGATTTCCTCCTGTTTACAGCGTTCCGGAAAGTGACAGGATGGAACGCTGATGTTATGAGCTCTATTATAGCATAGATTGTAATGAATGGCAGAGTGGATTTTTACCTGTTGAAGACGTACCGATCCATTCGGCGGAAGGCTTCTTCTATGCGGGAACGGGGTGAGGCCAGATTCATTCTCAGGTGACAGGGACCGAAAAACATCCTGCCGTCCTGGACGGCAACGCCGACATCCCAGCAGGCTTTTTCCACATCTTCGATTGTTTTGCCATGGGCAGTACACCAGTCGGTGCAGTCGGCAAAGAGCATGTAGGTGCCTTCCGGTCTGGAAACGTTGACACCCTTAAAGTGCCGGTCAATGTAATCACAGGCAAAGCTTACATTTCCGCTTAGTACTTCGCATAGTTCATCGGTCCATTCATAGCCTTCAGGCTGATAAGCGCCAAGCAGAGCGTGCATGGACAGAACATTCATCATATTATAATGGCTCAGACTGGACTCCTTCAAAATACGATCCCGCCACCAGCTGTTGTATACAATGTGATAGCTGCCAACAAGTCCTGCCAGATTAAAGGTTTTGGATGGAGCGTAGAAGGCTGCTGTACGCTGGCGGGCATCTTCGCTGACGGACTGGCTGGGGATATGCTTATGGCCATTCAGGATGAGGTCAGACCAGATCTCGTCTGAGATGACGTAGACATCATATTTTCGGTACAGCTCCATGGCTTTTTCCAGCTCCCGGCGTTCCCACACGCGTCCGCAGGGATTGTGTGGATTGCAGAGAATGGCAGCGTGGATCTTCTTTTCACGGAGTTGTTTTTCCATGTCTGCATAATCCATTCTCCATATGCCGTTTTCATCCCTTACCAGCGGAGAATGTACGGCCTCGTAGCCGTTGTTTTTCAGGCTTGAGGTGAAGCCTATGTATGTCGGGCTGTGGACCAGGACGTTATCACCGCGGGAGCAGATGCAGTTCAGTGCACTGATAACTCCGCCCAGAACGCCATTTTCGTAGCCAATGTGCCTGGGCTTCAGACCGGTGACACCGTGGCGTGTTTCCTGCCAGCGGATGATGGCTTTATAATATTCCGGCGGGGCTTCGAAGTAACCGAAGGCCGGGTGACTGGCCCGTTCGATGATCGCCTGCTGTATGGTAGGTACAGTAGGAAAGTTCATGTCTGCTACCCACATCGGGATGGCATCGAAGCCCTCCTTCGGCGGGGCAGGAGAGAAACCATCGCCCTTCAGGCCGTCTACTGCGATGGAATCTCTGCCATGCCGGTCAATGATGGAAGTGAAGTCGTATTTCATATGAATGCTCCGTTACTGAAAACTTATAAAAAGTTATAAACTTCTATGTTTCATTCCTACTTCAACGAGTATGCTTTTGATGATATAAATATCTATCTACTCACAAGTTCTTGTACTCTCCATAGGCGTAAATTCCGGATTAACGTACCCGTACATATTTGCACTAACGTTTTAGTGTTAGCTTGCAAATCTTTCTCCATAAGCCTTGAGATTTATAGATGCCTGAAAATCTCTATCAATGACATTTCCACAATCACATTTATAAATTCTGTCAGATAATTTCAAGTCTTTTTTAATGTTTCCACAGCAACTGCAAAGCTTTGATGATGGATAAAACCGATCAGCCACAATAAGCTGGATCCCTTTATCGCTGCACTTGTATTCAAGCTGCTTTCTAAACTCAAAAAACCCCTGATTCTGAACTGCTTTTGATAAATGTCTATTTTTCATCATTCCACTAACATTCAAATCTTCAATACAAATAAATCTTGGTTTTCGACTTACAATTTCAGATGTAGTCTGATTCAAATAGTTCTTACGGATATTTGTTAATCTGTGATTTCGTTTTAATAAAAGTTTTTCCTTTTTGATTACATTATTTGTTTTGCAGTAACTTTCTCCTTTCTTATTTTTCTCGTAAGAGCGAGAGATACTACGCTGTAATCTGCGTTTCTGTTTTTCTAGTTTCTTTACTTTCTGACTTTTATTGATGTTCTTATACTTAGCTCCATCAGAGCAAATAGCCAGATCTTTGATTCCTAGATCTATACCAATCCCATCATCATTAAGTTTTTCTATGCAATCAGGAAATTCCACACATACGCTGATCCACCAGTTCAACCCATCAAAAGATATTCTCGGATTCATGTATTTAGCATCTGTAGGAATACGACCATGCTCTGCAAGTCTTACCCAATTTAGTTTTTGTTTATTTCTTTTCCTGCTCGAAGAAAATCCTTCAAACTTAACATGAGTATTGCTGAATTGTATCTTAATATTATCCTGATAGAACTTCGGTATTGATCTCTTTTTTGGCTTGAATCTTGGGAATTTCTGCAAACCTTTGAAAAAGTTCTTATAAGCGGTGCAGGCATCTTTGATCGCCTGTTTGGTTACATTATTTGAAATACTCAATAACCATGCGTATTCATCAGAATGTCTAAGCTTTGTAAATTCTTTTCTGAGTTCTGCATCTGAAATGAATTTTCCGCCTTTTTCATAGTTTTCTATCTCCATTGCCAAAGCCCAGTTATAAGCAAATCTTGAAGCACCTGCGTACTGAAACATCTTAGTTTTCTGTACATTGTTTGGTATCAACATTGCTTTTATGGCTTTTACCATCTACTTCCTCCTGTATCAGTTCCCGGATAAGTTTCTTGGCTTTATTCGCTCGTTTTCCTTGTAATTTGCAACTGAATACTGTGATTATCTGAACCAGATCTTCAACAAGTTCCGGCTGTTCGGATTTTTCAGTATTATCAATAATCTCAATCTCACAATTATAAAGCGAAGCGATATATTCTATCAATTCAAAACCAAATCGCAATAGCCGATCTTTATATAAAACAACAACCTTTTCAACCTGATTTTGAGATATTCGCCTGATCAATTCCTGGAGTTCTTTTTTCTTATAATTAATTCCGGAACCGATATCACTTATTATCTCAAATGGCTGTCCTTTTGCCAGAAGATATGTCTTAACATTATCAATCTGTCGTTCCAGATCATCTTTCTGTTTATGGCTGGAAACGCGACAATATCCAATTGTAATGCGATTTTTAGGCTTTACATTTATTACCTGGTTGAGTTGCTCGTCAGAATAATATCTATAGCCGCTTACTGTAGTATGATGCGGATGAAGTTTTCCATTGGCATCCCAATTTCGTAATGTCTGGGCGGATACGCCTATAATTTTTGAAAATTCATGTATAGAATAATATTTACTCAAAGCATCAACTCCTTTCAATAATATTCTGCTCTAATATCTTATAAAACTCAACATGTACTTATATGATTTTATAATTTTATAATTTATATTTAACTGTTAATAACCTCCTGAAAAATTCTATTTGCTTCACCTTATCATATTTTGGGGGTGGCGTACATATATTAATGTAAATTATGAGACGATTTGATTTTGTGTAATTGAGTGGATGGATTGAATAGTGCGAATAATCTATAAAAGAAGTGGCGGAAATACCAGCAATGATATTTCCGCCGTTTTACAACTCCGAATATCCTATCCAGAGCTACTTTGTGTTCAGAGTATATGTTATAAAATCAAATTTTATGAAATGTAAAAAGGAACTCGTCCAGAGCCCCTTTCCTTTGAATAAGTAATAATATCTTTCTCACTCCGGAAAAAGACTTCTTTGTACTTATATGATACTGGTTCAATTACTCCTTGTCAATATTTATTTTTATCTTTGTAATGTGTTCTGTCAAAGAAATATCATCTGGCAATTCAAGAATTTTCCTTAGTTCAGCAAGTTCGTCCTGTGCCTTATTACGTTCTTCTTTTATTTTTGAAATATATTGCAATTTATCATCCATTGAGGTGGTAAATTTCGTTGCAATCACGCACCCTATGGGTTAAAAGAGATGCAGGAGCCGCGACGCCTGCATCTCTTTCATCTATAAATGTGATCTATTGCGAATGAATAGGTTTTTTATTTTGCAATAAACATAAGCAGGATCAATACTTTGCTAATAATTTTTTCCAGGGTTTATAGCCTTTCATATAAGCAAAGTCTTCTTCATTTTGGAAGCCTGCAATCAGTTCTTTTTTCATTTCTTCAGCATATGGATTTTCTACATCTTGGAATTTTATATGTTTATATAATCTTGATTTCTGAAAATCACAGATTGTATCGACATTCTCCAGCAGTTGTTTTATTACCTTAAAAGTATCTTCTACATTTTGTTCTGCCACCACAACATTAAACATGGTTGCACATTCATTGTATTTTCCCATCTCAAAAATACCTGCTAATGCATACATTTTCTCGGCCAGGAATCTTGCGGATTTATGATCTTTATTGTCAAGAGCTTTTGTGATCATCATGCCAAAGGCAAGATTCAAAGTAGTATACTCTGAAAGAATTATATTTTCCAGTTTTTCATATGCTTCTTCTGTTTTTTCCTGTTCCATGTATAATTGCCCAAGTCTTAGTTTTTTCATGGGATCATAGTCGGAAAAATAGTTCAGATATTTTTCTGCCATTTCATAATTCCCTTTTCGCAAGTAGAATCCGAACAGAGAATCTGCCGCATGGTGCTGGATTTTTTCGTCCTTGTCATTTAGTGCCATTTCGTACCAGGAATTAATCTGTTCGTCGTACTTATCGGGATGCTCACACTGACCTATGATTCTTCGCGAGTCAAGCATCACCGCCACCTGCCAGATAAGCATGTTGCAGTTAGGGTAATCTTTTATGATATTTACTGCCCATTGATAGGTCTTTTCGTAACCTTCTGCTGAAAACATTTTGTCCATTTCCTGAATAAGTTCTGTAATTTCAACGTCTGTCAGATTTTCATGAAAAGACAACAGGGTATCAAGGGAAATATGTAGCAGTCTTGCAATTGGTGCTAACAGTTCAATATCTGGATTGGAGTTCCCGTTCTCCCATTTATTCACCGCTGGAGTAGTTACTCCTAAGCGGTTTGCCATTTCCTCCTGGGTGAAACCAGACTCTTTTCTATATTTTTTTATCACATTTCCAATATTCATCCTAATTCTCTCCTGATTGAAATTTCAAAAGCTTTTGTGATTAAATCATAGCAGGATTGGAAATTGAACACAATTGAATTGTTGTTAAATAAAATTCATATTTTTTAACTGATGGGAAAGTTGATCGTGATCAGCAGTTGGTTTTTGGGCATATCCTAACAAAAGGAATCATGGAGACTGTGTTTTACGATACTTTGTATGTTTCCCTGGTCACCAATTAATTAATTATGCATACTCTAACAGAAGAAGTCTGTAAAGGAGTATCTGCATGAAAAATAAAAAATGGATTGCACTGGCGGCAGCAGTTGTGCTGGCGGTGACGGCGCTGCCAATGGGAGTATTTGCTGCGAAGAAAGACAGCACAGAAGAGAAGCTTACAAAGGTTACACTGAATGAAGTCGCACATTCAATCTTTTACGCACCGCAGTATGTGGCGATTGAGGAGGGATATTTTGCGGAGAAAGGTCTGGATCTGACGCTGGTGACGGGATTCGGAGCAGATAAAACGATGACTGCTGTGATTTCCGGTGAGGCAGATATTGGATTTATGGGCGCAGAGGCATCTGTTTATGCTTATCAGGAGGGCGCCACGGATCCTGTCGTAAATTTTGCACAGTTAACCCAGCGTGCGGGGAATTTTCTAGTGGCAAGAGAAGAGATGCCTGATTTCAAATGGGAGGATCTAAAAGGAGAGAAGGTTCTTGGCGGTCGTAAGGGCGGAATGCCGGAAATGGTATTTGAATATATACTGAAGAAAAACGGCATTGATCCGCAAAAGGATCTGACCATCGACCAGAGCGTTGATTTCGGTTCCACAGCAGCAGCTTTTACCAGTGATGATTCCGCGGCATATACAGTAGAATTCGAACCATCTGCGACCATTCTGGAAAAAGAAGGAGCGGGCTATGTAGTTGCATCTCTCGGAGAGGCATCCGGCTATGTACCATATACATCCTACAGTGCAAAAGCAAGCTACATGAAAGAAAATCCTGAGATCATCCAGAAATTTACCGATGCACTTCAGAAGGGAATGGACTATGTGCAGAGTCATACGCCGGAGGAAATCGCAGAAGTGATCGCACCGCAGTTCAAAGAAACAGATCTTGAAACCATTACTGCCATTGTAAAACGTTATTATGACCAGGATACCTGGAAAGAAAATCTTATTTTTGAAAAAGACAGCTTTGAGCTTCTGCAGGATATCCTGGAAGATGCAGGTGAGCTGACGGATCGTACAGCGTATGAAAATCTGGTGCAGACAGAGTATGCACAGAAAGCATGTGAAAATTAAAAAATAGTTTAGAAAGTTTAAAAAAACATGGGAAAAACCTGCGGCTTTTATAAAAACCGCAGGTTTTTGTATGTAATAAAGAGGAAATAAGAAAAAAAGAAAAGTTGATTTCGGTGCATATGCGTTTCTGATACCGGCAGCAGTGATCTACCTTTCCGTAATTGTGGTACCGGTATTTTACTCACTGTTTATCCAATGCGTCGTAAAACCCCTTGTTTCCGCTATGGGGATATAAGACGCGTCCATCGAATTTATGCAAGTAATTGAAGATGGACAAAATAGTAATTGTATTAACTAATAAACCATAGTATAATATAAATATGAACACAACATATAAATCAAACAACAATGTCGTCTATTCCTGTAAATACCATGTAGTATGGTGTCCAAAGTATAGACGAAAAGTATTAATTAATGGTGTGGACGTCCGGCTGAAGGAGCTGCTCACAGAGTATGCTGCAAATCTTTCTGTAGACATTCTGGAAATGGAGATCATGCCAGATCATGTTCATATGCTTTTGGAAGTAGATCCTCAGTTTGGCATCCACAAAGCTGTAAAGTCATTTAAAGGCTATACGTCCAGAATTTTAAGACAGGAATTTCCCTATCTTAAAACGAAAATGCCGACTCTCTGGACAAACAGCTATTTTGTATCGACGGTGGGCGGTGCTCCGCTGGAAACAGTAAAACAGTATATTGAAAACCAGAAAACATCGCAGAGACAAAAGGATAAAATGGGATAATGCAAAAAGGAATTAAATTTAGAATCTACCCGAACAGAGAACAGAAAAACTTCATCCATCAGACCCTGGGATGCTGCCGGTTCATCTACAATCGGGGACTTGCCATGCGTAAGGAAGGCTATGAAAATGGGGAAAAGATCGGCTATTCCCAGACTTCCGCCATGCTGACTGAACTGAAAAAGCAAGAGGAGTTTGCCTTTCTGAAAGATTCCCATAACCGCGAGAAGCAGCGGATCAGGGTGGCAAGAGTGTATGAGAAAGTAACCAATCAGCGGAATGATTTCCTGCAGAAACAGTCAACGATGCTGGTGAGTGAAAACCAAACCATCTGTATTGAAGATCTGAATGTTAAGGGGATGATCCGGAATCATAAACTGTCAAAATCGATAGCGAGTGTTTCCTGGGCAAAATTTTTTGAAATGCTGGAATATAAAGCTGGCTGGTATGGAAATGAAATTCACAGAGTACCAACGATGTATCCGAGCAGTCAGACCTGCAGCTGTTGTGGCTACAGAAATCCACGGATAAAAAATCTGGGCATTCGTATCTGGGAGTGTCCCAAATGCCATGCGGTTCATGACCGGGATACGAATGCAAGTATCAATATTCTGAAAAAAGGACTGCAGATGCAGTCTGCATAAAGATAAAAACTGTACCGTAGGGCATACGGGAACAGTATAAATATAGCTTGTGGACACTGTGTAAGACATTGCAGTACCGTAAGGTGTTTGCCAATGCAGTAGTGGGAGAAGCAAGAATCCCCCTGCTTTAGCTGTTGGGAGTGTCAAATCGTTTTCCACATGTAAGATCATTCCGGGGAAGACGGTCAAATAAAATGAAAATACAGATGAGGAGAAAATAAAATGTTATTTTTTGTAAACGATTACTGCGAGGGAGCCCATCCGGCGATCCTCCAGAAGCTTCTGGAAACCAATATGGAGAAGCTTTCCGGCTATGGCACAGACAAATACTGTGATTCTGCAAAGGAGAAGATCCGTAAAGCCTGTGGCTGCCCGGATGCAGATGTGCTTTTCCTAGTGGGAGGAACTCAGACCAATGCCACGATCATAGGTTCTGTCCTGAACCGTTATGAAGGTGTTCTTGCGGCGCAGACCGGACACGTAAGCTGTCATGAGGCCGGAGCAATCGAGTATACAGGACATAAGGTACTGACACTTCCGGCAGAAAACGGAAAGATCAAAGCAGAAAGTATCACAGATTATGTGGAAACTTTTTATGGGGATGAAAGTCACGACCATATGGTATTTCCGGGAATGGTTTATATTTCCCATCCGACAGAGTACGGAACACTTTATACGAAGAAAGAGCTGGAGGAAATTTCCGAGGTATGCCATAAATACGAGCTTCCGCTGTTTCTGGACGGAGCAAGACTTGGCTACGGTCTGGTAAGTCCGGAAGCAGATGTGACACTTGAGGATATCGCCAGATGTACAGATGTGTTCTACATCGGCGGAACCAAGGTCGGTGCACTCTGCGGTGAGGCAGTGGTCTTTACGAAAAAAGCTCCGAAGCACTTTATGACTATGGTGAAGCAGCAGGGAGCCCTTCTGGCAAAAGGCCGTCTTCTGGGAATCCAGTTTGACACACTGTTTACCGATGATCTGTATACAAGAATCAGCAAAAATGCTATTGAAACAGCCATGAAGCTGAAAAGAGCCCTTCAGGAAAAAGGATATCAGCTTTTCCTGGATTCTCCCACGAACCAGCAGTTTGTAGTTTTGGAAAATAAAAAGAAAGAAGAACTGGGCAAAGAAGTTCAGTTTGATTTCTGGGAAAAATATGATGAAGATCATACAGTGATCCGTTTTGCCACAAGCTGGGGAACAAAAATGGAAGATATTGACGCACTGATCGAGTTGCTGTAGGGCTGTCGGCAGACGATAAAAGAGATGAGATGGAAAAACTCCGTGAGGTCCGGGTGAATGCAGACCTCACGGAGTTTTTGTTTTCGAAAATTATAACTTCTTACCCTTCTCAGCAGCTGCGGTAAGCGCTTCGAATACGGCACTGCGGAAGCCGCTCTTTTCCAGGGTGCGGACACCTTCAATGGTAGTTCCTGCCGGTGAGCAGACCATGTCTTTCAGGTCTCCCGGGTGTCTGCCGGTTTCCAGAACCATTTTTGCGCTGCCGAGAACAGTCTGGGAAGCAAATTTATAAGCCTGCTTACGAGGCATTCCCTGGCTGACAGCGGCATCTGCCATGGCTTCGATAAACATAAACACATAAGCCGGTGAACAGCCGCCTACAGCGCCTGCGGCGTCCATCAGACGCTCCGGTACCACTTCGGTACAGCCAAAGCTGTCTGTGATCTTAAGGATTTCTGCCAGTTCGTCTTCCGAAACCCGGTCATTGGTACATACAGCAGTCATTCCGGCCCCAACCTGTGCAGGAGTATTAGGCATAAAACGGACAACTTTCAGAGGAAGACCGGCTTTTTCTTCCAGCCATGCAAGAGTCTTGCCGGGAGCGATTCCGATGATGGTGTGCTCTGTTGTGAGACTGTCGTGGACCTCTGTGAGAACTTTCTCATAAAACTGCGGCTTTACTGCAAGAACGACAGTTTTTGCAGATCTGACTATTTCATTGTTATTCAGAGTGGTGACAACACCAAGAGTTTTTTCACTGCGCGCTCTGCCTTCGTCTGTAAGGTTGGAAACAATGATCTCGTCCTTTGAAAAGATCCCCTGACGGAGAATACCGCCGATCATGGCAGAGGCCATATTTCCACATCCGATAAATCCAATCTTCATAAACAAAAATCCTCCTTGAAATTTATAAAAAAGGACACGCCTGACTGCGTGCCCTCTTTGGCAATGAAAGCAGATAACGGGAATCGAACCCGCCTCCTCAGCTTGGGAAGCTGATGTTCTACCGATGAACTATATCTGCCTGCATTACTAATTATAGCACCTGAAATAAGAAATACAAGTGCGATTTACGATACCAGTCAGTGATCGCTCTGCGTTACTGTTCAGTGGTAATATTCCGCGAAGCGTGTTACTGAGAACGGAGTGAACAGTAATCGCTCTGCCAGCCCTGGCTCATGGTACTGTTATGATATCTGGTGGAATAAGTTACATCTTCTCCGAACCAGTCCGGCGCAGTGTAGGCATTGGCGGCTTCCTCTGTAGGAAATTCCACCTCAGCCAGAAGAACTCCCTCGTATTCTCCGTGGAACACATCCAGTTCAATAAAAAGTCCGTCTTTTTCCGGGATCACATAGCGGTCCTTGGTAATGAGGATACCGTCTGCTTTAGGCTTCAGATGCTCATAGGCTTCAACGGTGAGCGGAAGATTATATTCTTCACGGCTCATGAGACCCCTGGATTTGTAAGTAAGAAAATAGTCATCATCCTGCCGGCGGATGCGGACGACAGGGGAAGTGCAAAGATACCCCTGCTCGATCCTGTGGCAGGGATAAGAAGCCAGATCCTGCGGAAGGTCATCCTTCCGGATCAGAAATTTACGTTCGATCTCCATATAAAAAACCTCCGGATTTGTGAAATGAAAAGATATTATGTTCAGTCTACAGGAAAAAAACAGGATTTGCAATGGCATATCTGTTGAAATTTCTTGACATTTTCAGATGGAAAAAGCATTATGGAAGGGAATGGGGAATACAGAAAATATTTATGGATTTTATAAAAGAAAGGATGAACAGGATCATGAGTAAAGTATATATTTTTTTCGCAGATGGTTTTGAAGATATTGAAGGACTGACCGTGGTAGATCTGATGAGAAGAGCCGGGATCGACATCCAGACAGTATCTATCAAAGAGACAAAAGAGATCAGAACCTCTCATGGGATCGATCTTCTTACAGACCGTACCTTTGGAGAATGTGATTTTTCCGATGCGGATATGCTTGTAATTCCGGGAGGAATGCCGGGAACAAAATATCTGGAGGAATATAAACCGCTGACTGAGCTTCTGACAGATTTCTATCAGAATGGTGGCAAGGTAGCAGCTATCTGTGCGGCACCAGGTATATTCGAGAGACTTGGATTCCTGAAAGGCAGAAATGCTACATCGTACCCATCTGTTATGGAACAGCTTAAAAGTGCCAGAACATCTCTGGAGCCTGTAGTGGTAGATGGAAATGTAACTACCAGCAGAGGCCTTGGAACAGCCATCGATTTCAGCCTTTCCCTGATCGGACAGCTGGAGGGAAGCGCAAAGGCAGAAGAGATCGCTGAATCGGTGGTGTATGTAAGAGCATGAAAAAAGAGATGAAACAGGTCCTGTGGGTAGTGGCGCTTTTTGTTATACTGATGACAGCCACAGGAAATTTGGTGTCAGCTGCCGGCTTTGACTGGTCGGATGATACATTCGGGAATGCTTGCAAAAAAGTGTATTCCGTATCTTTCAGGTCAGGCGGAGGAGCCTCCTCTGCTATATATAAAAAATTGGAAAAGAAACAGAAATATGGTTCCATGATCACGATTCCCAAAGTGCCGCAGGTCCCAGCAGGATATCAGGCAGAAGGATGGTCTCTGAAAAAAGGAGGAGCGGAGGCAGGATATAAGCCGGGAAAAAAATATTTTGTAAAAAGAAATGTAACGTTTTATGCAGTGATAAAAAAGAAGAACAATCCCAAACTGATCCTGCACAGGAATGACGGAGATATCTACAAGATCATCCAGGCTCCAAGCGGAAAACTGAAACTACCGGTGATGGCCAATGAAGAGAATTATACATTCCTTGGATGGTCTACCAGGGCAGGTCAGAAGACCGCACCAAGGTATGAAGCCGGACAGGTGATCACAGTCAGTGGGACCATGCATCTCTATGCGGTGAGATTCTGGCGGTATCAGGAACCGAATCTGGTCAGGAACAGCTTTCATTATCCTGAGAATTACGAAAGGATCATCTTCGTGGGAGATTCCAGGACATATGGTCTTCAGAAGGTATTGTACGAACAGTTTGGAAAGGAGTATGTGGACAGCCATGTCAGCTTTGTATGCTGTTCTAATACGGAACTGGGCTGGCTGAAGTCAACGGGCGCACAGGCTCTTTTGAAAGAAATAGAAAAATGTCGTAAAAATGAAAAATACGCAAAGATCGCAGTGGTGTTTAATCATGGTATCAATGATCTCAGAGATATTAACGGAAAACAGGATCTGAATGATAGACTCTCACAGTACGTGTCTTATATGAAAAAGCTGGGAACAAAGCTTTCCATGAAAAACTGCAGTCTGTATTATATGTCTGTGAATCCGATCAATGGAGGGGAAAAGGGAAGTACCAAGAATCGTAAATGTGAGGATGTCCGGACTTTTAACAGCGGTCTTGCCGGTGAGCTTGGAAGTCAGTACCACTATATTGATGTTTACAGTTATCTGATGCGGACCGGATATGGTACTGTATCCAATACGGGAGACGGTACAGACGATGGTGTTCATTATACGCCTAAAACTTATAAAAGGATTTTTACATTTTGTCTTAACAACATAAGAAAGACAGAAAATTACTTTGACATTGAGGACGTGGGCAGCTGAGAAATGCCCTGTGGGGGCATATGGAAAACTGAAAAAAATACTGGCGTTTTTACAGTGGTTATGCTATACTACAGAAATGACTGTAAATATATAATGCGAGTGTTAACTATTTTATATAAGGTATTTACTCGATATGATTAAGGAGGAACAAGAAACATGAGTTTACAGGTGGAGAAAATGGAGAAAAACATGGCGAAACTTACAATCGAGGTTTCCGCCGAGGATCTTGACAAAGCAATGCAGAATGCATATCAGAAAGCAAAAGGCAGAATTTCTATTCCGGGATTCCGTAAAGGAAAAGCTCCAAGAAAAATGATCGAGCAGATGTACGGAAAGGGAGTATTCCTTGAGGACGCTGCAAACGCTCTGATCCCTGAGCATTACAGCAAAGCACTTGCTGAGTGTGATCTTGAGATCGTTTCCCAGCCTAAGATCGATGTAACACAGGTTGAGCCTGGCAAACCATTTATCTTTACAGCAGAAGTAGCTACTAAACCAGAGGTAACTCTTGGTGACTATAAAGGACTTGAGGTTCCGAAGTCTGAGACAGAGGTAACAGACGAGGAAGTTGAGGCTGAGCTTAAGAAAGAGCAGGAGAAAAACTCCAGAACCATCACAGTTGAGGATCGTGCAGCACAGAACGGCGATACAGCAACTATCGATTTCGAGGGCTTCGTAGATGGTGAGGCATTCGAGGGCGGTAAAGGAACAGACTATCCGCTGACACTTGGATCCAACACCTTCATCCCGGGATTCGAGGAGCAGCTTGTTGGTGCTAACACAGGTGATCACGTAGAAGTTAAGGTTACATTCCCAGAGGAGTATCAGGCAAAAGAGCTGGCTGGCAAAGAAGCTGTATTCCAGTGCGATGTTAAGAAGATCGAAGCAAAAGAGCTTCCGGAGCTTGACGATGACTTTGCTAAGGATGTATCTGAGTTTGATACACTTGCTGAGTACAAGGAAGACGTTAAGAAGAACCTGACAGAGAAGAAAGCAGAAGATGCACGTCGTGCAAAAGAAGACGCAGCAGTAGATAAAGTGATCGAGAATGCACAGATGGATATTCCGGAGGCAATGATCGAGACACAGACACGTCAGATGCTTGACGATTTCGCAAGAAGAATGCAGTCCCAGGGTCTTTCCATGGAGCAGTACTTCCAGTTCACAGGCCAGAGCGTTGACAAGATGATGGAAGACATGAAGCCACAGGCTCTTAAGAGAATCCAGACAAGACTTGTTCTTGAGAAGATCGCTGAGGTAGAGAACATCCAGCCAACAGAGGAAGAAGTTAACGAAGAGATCTCCAAGATGGCAGAGATGTACAAGATGGAAGCAGACAAATTAAAAGATCTCATCGGTGAGAACGAGATGGAGCAGATGAAGAAAGATATGGCTGTTCAGAAAGCTGTTACATTAGTTGCCGATGCAGCTGTAGAGGCGTAATAAACCTCGGAAATGGAGGGCAAAATGAGTTTAGTACCTTACGTCATTGAGCAGACCAGCAGAGGAGAAAGAAGTTATGATATCTATTCAAGACTTCTTAAGGACCGAATCATTTTCCTTGGAGAAGAGGTAAACGATGTCAGTGCAAACCTGATCGTTGCGCAGCTTCTCTTCCTGGAAGCAGAAGATCCTTCCAAGGATATCCAGCTTTATATTAACAGCCCGGGTGGTTCTGTAACTGCCGGAATGGCAATTTATGATACAATGCAGTATATCAAGTGCGATGTATCTACGATCTGCCTTGGAATGGCAGCCAGCATGGGAGCTTTCCTCCTGTCCTCCGGTGCCAAAGGCAAGAGATATGCACTGCCGAATTCGACGATCATGATCCATCAGCCATCAGGCGGTGCACAGGGGCAGGCTACAGAGATCCAGATCGTAGCTGACCAGATCGCAAAAACCAAAAAGAAGCTGAACGAGATTCTTTCTGCGAATACCGGACAGCCTCTTGAGATTGTGGAAAAAGATACTGACCGTGACAACTATATGACAGCGGAAGAAGCTAAGGCATACGGCCTGATCGACGGTGTTGTGATCCACAAATAATGCGTAAGAAAAGACTCCTGTAAAGACACAGGAGTCTTATCTTGCTTTAAAAAGGAATTTTAAATGTCTGCGAGAGACGGACATTTACGCTTAGAAAGGAAACAAAAAGATATGGCAGATAAAGTAAAAGAAGGAAAGGTAAGATGCTCCTTTTGCCATAAGACTGAAGATCAGGTACGCAAGCTGATCGCAGGTCCGGATGGAGCATATATTTGTGATGAATGTATCGGGATCTGCTCCGAGATCATGGAAGAAGAATTCAGTATGTATGATCATGAGGCAGATTATGAAACAGGGATCAACCTTCTGAAACCGGAAGAGATCCACAGTATCCTGGATGAGTATGTGATCGGACAGGATGATGCCAAGAAGGCACTTTCCGTAGCTGTTTACAATCATTACAAGAGGATTCTTGCTTCAAGAAACCTGGACGTGGAGCTGCAGAAGAGTAATATCCTGATGCTTGGTCCGACCGGTTCCGGTAAGACACTTCTTGCACAGACACTGGCAAGACTGCTGAATGTTCCTTTTGCCATCGCAGATGCCACTACTCTCACAGAGGCAGGTTATGTTGGCGAGGATGTTGAGAACATTCTTCTGAAGATCATTCAGGCAGCCGATTACGATATTGAGCGTGCCCAGTACGGGATCATCTATATCGATGAGATCGATAAGATCACAAGAAAATCCGAGAATACCTCCATCACCAGAGATGTGTCCGGTGAGGGCGTACAGCAGGCACTTCTGAAAATTCTGGAAGGAACCGTTGCAAGCGTACCTCCTCAGGGAGGAAGAAAGCATCCTCATCAGGAATTTATCCAGATCGATACTACAAACATCCTGTTCATTTGCGGTGGTGCTTTTGACGGACTGGAGAAGATCATCGAGGCAAGACAGGATACCAAATCCATTGGTTTCGGGGCGGAGGTTTCCGAAAAGGAAGACCGCAATGTGGGCGAAGTTCTGAAGGAGGTTATGCCGGAGGACTTTATTAAATTTGGTCTGATCCCGGAGTTTATCGGACGAGTTCCGGTCGTGGTAACCTTGGATTCTCTGGATGAAGAAGCACTGATCCGTATTCTGAAGGAGCCTAAGAATTCCCTCACAAAACAGTACGACAAGCTTTTTGAGCTGGATGGCGTGCAGCTTGAGTTCCAGGATGAAGCACTTGAGACAGTTGCCCGGAAATCTCTTGAGAGAAAAACAGGTGCCAGAGGACTTCGTGCCATCATGGAGCATACCCTGATGGATCTGATGTACAAGACACCATCGGACGACACCATCCGTAAGTGTATCGTCACAAAAGAGGCAGTGGAGGGAACCGGAGAGCCGGAGATCATCCACGGGGAGGCCAAGACTCCTGCAAAAAAAGCAGGACGCAAAACATCCCGTTCGAAAAAGAAAGGCAAGCCGGAAACAGCTTGATGAAGGGAATGACATAAATGACAAATCAGGTCAATATATTGCCAATGATCGCTCTCCGTGGGACTACAGTCCTTCCGGATATGATCGTACACTTTGATGTGAGCAGGGAGAAATCTATCCGTGCCGTGGAAGCAGCCATGCTCCATGACCAGAAGATCTTTCTGCTGACACAGAAGGATCCTGAGGTGGAAATACCGGAACTTACGGATCTGTATCAGGTAGGAACCGTCGCTTATATCAAGCAGGTGGTGAAGCTTCCGCAGGATCTTTACCGGGTTCTGGTAGAGGGACTGGACAGGGCAGAGGTTCTGGGCCTGGAGCAGGAGGAACCATATCTGAAGGCGGAATGCGAGATCGTTACGGCACAGGAAGAGGATTACCCGGAACCGGTAAAGGACGCCATGCTTCGCAGCATCCGGGAGCTTTTTCAGAGATACTGCAGAGAAAGCGGAAAAGTAAGCAAGGATCTGGTAACCCAGATCATGAACATCGAAGATGTGCAGGAAACCATCGACCAGATCGCAGTAAATCTTCCGATGGCGTATCAGAACAAGCAGAAGCTTCTGGAAGCAGTGTCTTTGAATGACCGTTATGAGATCCTTGGAGCGCTTCTTGGCAGCGAGATCGAGGTGATCCATATCACCAAAGATCTTCAGCGCAAGGTGAAATCCCATATCGACAAGAATCAGAGAGAGTATATCCTCCGGGAACAGCTGAAAACCATCCGTGAGGAGCTGGGCGAGGAGAATACTGCTGATGATATCGATGAATTTAAAAAACAGCTGAAGGAGCTGGATGCATCTGATGAAGTAAAAGAGAAGATTTCCAAGGAGATCAGCCGTTTTAAAGGAATGGCAGCCAGTGCTGCAGAGGCAACGGTGCAGAGAGGCTATCTGGAAACCGTTCTTGCACTTCCGTGGAATAAGAAATCCGAGGATTCCGAGGATCTTGAGAACGCATGGAAGGTTTTGGAAGAGGGTCATTACGGACTGAAAGAGGTCAAAGAACGTATCATGGAATTCCTTGCTGTACGTAAGCTGACCCACAAGGGAAAGAGTCCGATCCTCTGTCTGGTGGGACCTCCGGGAACCGGAAAAACTTCCATTGCACGTTCTGTGGCAGAGGCCATGAACAAGAAATACGTCCGCATCTGTCTTGGAGGTGTCCGTGATGAGGCTGAGATCCGTGGCCACAGAAAGACTTACGTCGGTGCCATGCCAGGAAGGATCACAGTCGCACTGAAGGAAGCCGGAGTCAGCAACCCGCTGATGCTTCTTGATGAGATCGACAAGACCAGCAGCGATTATAAAGGAGATACCTCCGCAGCACTTCTGGAGGTTCTGGATCCGGAGCAGAACAGTAAGTTCAATGATCACTATGTGGAGATTCCCCAGGATCTTTCCGAGGTACTGTTTATTGCCACTGCAAATGATGTTCAGGGAATCCCGAGACCTCTTCTTGACCGTATGGAGCTGATGGAAATCCCGGGATATACGGAAAATGAGAAGGAACATATCGCAAGGGAACATCTGATCCCGAAGCAGATGGAGATCAACGGTATTCCGGAAGGCAAGCTGGTGATCCAGCCGGCAGCTCTTGGCAAGCTGATCAACAATTATACCAAGGAAGCAGGAGTCCGTTCTCTGGAGAGAAGCATCGGACGTATCTGCAGAAAAACTGCACGTGCTATCATGGAAGAGGGTAAGGATAAGGTAGTTGTCACATCCCGAAATATTTCCAGATTCCTTGGCAAAGAACGATATAACTATCTAATGGCCAATGAGAAGGATGAGATCGGGATCGCCCGCGGTCTTGCATGGACACAGGTAGGCGGTGATACCCTGCAGATCGAAGTCAATATCATGCCCGGAAAAGGCGAGCTGCTTCTTACCGGACAGCTTGGAGATGTGATGAAGGAATCTGCACAGGCAGGTATCAGCTATATCCGTTCGGTTTCTGACCAATATGAGATCGATCCGGAATTTTTCCAGAAGCATGATATGCATGTACATATCCCGGAGGGTGCTGTTCCGAAGGATGGTCCGTCTGCCGGTATTACAATGGCAACTGCCATGCTGTCTGCAATTATCGAAAAACCGGTACGTGCGGATCTTGCCATGACCGGTGAGATCACCTTAAGAGGCCGTGTGCTTCCGATCGGCGGACTGAAAGAGAAGCTGCTTGCAGCTAAATATGCCAGGATCAAGGAAGTCCTTGTTCCGGAGAAAAATCGTCCGGATATCGAGGAGATGGACAGAGAGATCATCCAGGGACTGAATATCCGGTTTGTGGATAGCATGAAAGAAGTTCTCGGTGAAGCTCTTGCATAAACAAAAAACAGAAAAACCCTGCCCTGACCTTCAGGACAGGGCTTTTAAAAGAAAAGGGAGGAATAACGAATGGTAATCAAAAACGTATCGCTGGATATCGTCTGCGGCATCACAAGCAAGATCCCGGACACAGGAAGGCCGGAGGTAGCTTTTGCGGGAAAATCAAATGTAGGGAAATCCTCCCTGATCAATGGTCTGATGAACCGCAAGGCCCTGGCAAGAACCAGCGCACAGCCGGGAAAAACACAGACGATCAATTTTTATAATATTAATGAAGCAATGTATCTCGTAGACCTGCCGGGCTACGGCTACGCCAAGGTTTCTGCGGCAGAGAAGGAAAAATGGGGAAAAATGATCGAGGGCTATCTTCATAATTCCAAAGAGCTCCGTGCGGTTTTTCTCCTGGTGGATATCCGCCACAAGCCTTCCGCCAATGACAAGCAGATGTATGACTGGATCTGTCACAACGGATATGAGCCGGTGATCATCGCGACCAAGCTTGATAAGCTGAAACGCAGCCAGGTGGCAAAAAGCCTGAAGGAGATCCGCATCGGACTGGGCCTTCCGAAAGAGGGAAAGATCCTTTCGTTTTCTGCGGAGACGAAGCAGGGAAGAGACGAGATATGGGCACTGATCGATGAGTTGACCGGCCTTGGTGAACCGGCAGCTACAGAGGATTAAGGAGAGCAGAAAAGATGGGAATTATCAAGGCGCTTAAGCTGGGATTTGACTATCAGAGATACGATGATGACGGCAATGTGGTAGACATGCAGCGTGCAGTCAATGATGTGGACCTGGACATTAAAGCAGGAGAATTTGTGGCAGTTCTGGGACATAACGGATCCGGAAAATCCACACTGGCGAAGCATATGAATGCGCTTCTGATCCCAACAGAGGGAACGATGCTGGTGGACGGGATCGATACCGCCAGAGAGACCAAACTCTGGAAGGTACGCCAGAAGGCAGGAATGGTATTTCAGAATCCGGATAACCAGATCATAGGAACCGTTGTGGAAGAGGATGTAGGATTTGGTCCGGAAAATATGGGAGTTCCTACAGATGATATCTGGAAACGGGTGAATGACAGCCTGGAAAAAGTCGGTATGACAGCCTATCGTTATCAGTCCCCAAACAAGCTTTCCGGAGGGCAGAAGCAGAGAGTGGCTATTGCAGGCGTGATGGCCATGCGCCCGCGGTGCATCATTCTGGATGAGCCTACCGCCATGCTGGATCCTAACGGAAGAAAGGAAGTCCTGGAGGCAGTGCGGGAGCTGAACCGTAAGGAAAAGGTAACAGTTATTCTGATCACCCATTACATGGAGGAAGTGATCCATGCTGACCGTGTTTATGTCATGGACAGCGGAAATGTTGTGATGCAGGGAAATCCCAAAGAGATCTTTTCCCAGGTGGATACCCTTAAGGCGTATGGACTGGATGTACCACAGGTAACACTTCTTGCATATGAACTGAAGAAATCCGGCGTGGATGTTCCGGATGGAATACTGACTACAGAGGAGCTGGTGAGCGCATTATGTCAATCGAATTAAAAAATGTAACCTATACCTACAGCCCCGGGACAGCCTATGAGAGCCATGCGCTGAAGGATGTCAGCCTTGTGATCCCGGACGGCCAGTTTATCGGGATCATCGGACACACAGGAAGCGGAAAATCCACGCTGATCCAGCATCTGAATGCGCTGGTACAGCCAACATCCGGCCAGGTTCTGTATAACGGAGAAGATGTGTGGGCTGAGAAATATGACCGGAAACAGCTCCGCAGCGAGGTTGGTCTGGTGTTCCAGTACCCGGAGCATCAGCTGTTTGAAAATGATGTGATCTCGGATGTATGCTTCGGACCTATGAATCAGGGACTTTCCAGGGAAGAAGCAGAGAAAGAAGCGAAGCAGGCGCTGACTCAGGTTGGAGTAAAAGAGTCCAATTTCAAGAAATCACCCTTTGAGCTTTCCGGAGGCCAGAAAAA
Source organism: Blautia massiliensis (ex Durand et al. 2017) (assembly GCF_001487165.1). Lineage (GTDB taxonomy): Bacteria > Bacillota > Clostridia > Lachnospirales > Lachnospiraceae > Blautia_A > Blautia_A fusiformis. The sequence goes on along the minus strand of NZ_LN913006.1, from coordinate 1,818,470 downwards.
AAGGGTAGCTATTGCAGGGGTTCTTGCCATGAACCCGAAGATCCTGATCCTGGACGAGCCCACAGCAGGGCTTGACCCGAAGGGCAGGGATGATATCCTGGATCAGATCGCAGAGCTTCATAAGGTGCGAGGGATAACCATTGTTCTGGTTTCCCACAGCATGGAGGATATTGCGAAATACGTGGAGCGCCTCATTGTTATGAATCACGGAGAAGCTGTATTTGATGATGAGCCGAAGAAGGTTTTTTTCCATTATAAGGAACTGGAAACCATGGGACTTGCCGCACCGCAGATCACTTATATCATGCATGCGCTGAAGGAACATGGGCTGCATGTGGATGCAGATGCCACAACGGTGGAGGAAGCCAGAGACAGTATCCTTGCCGCACTTGCGCAGGCGAACTCTCCATTACTGAACAAAGGAGGGGCGGAAAAATGATCAGAGATATTACCATTGGCCAGTATTATCCGGCCAAATCCGTTCTTCACAGACTGGACCCACGGACCAAATTTCTGGGAACTCTGGGATTTCTGATCTCTGTGTTCCTGTTCCATACATTTCTCGGATATGCGGTGGCAACAGCATTTCTGGTAGCCATGATCGCAATATCCAAGGTCCCGGTGAAATTCATGTTCAAGGGTCTGAAGGCTATCGTTATGATCCTTCTGATCACGGTTGTGTTCAATATCATCCTGACGCCTGGCGAAGTGCTGTGGCGTTTCGGGATCATCAAGGTCACAAGGGAAGGCCTTGTTCTTGCAGGAAGAATGGCAATCCGTCTTGTTTACCTTGTGATCGGATCTTCCATCATGACATTGACTACCACGCCGAATCAGCTGACAGATGGTCTGGAGAGACTGCTCCGTCCGCTGAACAAGATCCGGGTGCCGGTACATGAGATCGCCATGATGATGTCCATTGCCCTTCGATTTATCCCGATCCTTCTGGAGGAGACGGATAAGATCATGAAGGCACAGATCGCCAGAGGTGCAGATTTCGAAAACGGAAACCTGATCCAGAAGGCGAAAAATATGGTACCCCTTCTTGTACCGCTGTTTATTTCAGCGTTCCGCCGCGCCAATGATCTGGCAATGGCCATGGAAGCAAGGTGTTACCATGGTGGAGAGCACAGAACACAGATGAAGCCGCTGCATTATGAAAAAAGAGATTATGCGGCCTATGGAATCCTTGTGGCATATCTTGCGGTGGGTGTTGCATTCCGTGTGGCGGGACTGTAGCCAAATCCTGCCGGTACTCAGACATGGAACGGTCCGAAGCGCTGCATTTTGCACAGCAGAACTGTAACCGGATCAGGCAGGCATTTTGCAGGACGGTATGTCTGTTTTGGGATAGAAAGTACTGCAGGGATGTCTGTATCAGGAGGGAATATATTTTATGAAACGAGTAGGACTTGTTGTAGCTTATGATGGAACCAAGTACTCAGGCTGGCAGACACAGCCAAATGGAATCACCATTCAGGGCGTTTTAAACGATACCTTAAGTGAGCTGCTTGGGGAAAAGATCGAGACCATCGGTGCCAGCCGTACAGATGCAGGAGTGCACGCTCTTGGAAATGTGGCGGTGTTTGATACCGAATCCAGGATCCCCGGGGAAAAATTTTCCTATGCACTGAACCAGAGACTTCCGGAGGATATCCGTATCCAGCTTTCTGAGGAGGTGGAGCCGGATTTTCATCCCCGTTACTGTGACAGTGAAAAAACATATGAATATCGTATCCTGAACCGGCGGTTTCCGGTGCCAACGGAGCGTTTGTACTCTTATTTTTACCATTATAAACTGGATGTGGATAAGATGAAGGAAGCAACATCTTATCTGATCGGACGCCATGATTTTGCCAGCTTCTGCGGCTCCGGCGCACAGGTGAAGACCACCATCCGCACCGTGACCTCCATGGACGTGTGGAGAGATGGTGACATGGTGACCATCCGCATTTCAGGAACAGGTTTCCTTTACAATATGGTGCGTATCATTTCCGGAACCCTGATCGAGATCGGAAACGGGCAGTATCCGCCGGAACGCATGGATAAGATCCTGAAAGCCTGTGACCGCGGGGCAGCAGGCCCCACAGCTCCGGCTCAGGGGTTGACGCTGATGGGAATCGAGTTTTTCTGAAAACAGGAATTTTGTTGAAAATTACAAGAAAAAACAGTTGACAGGCAAGGTGCCTTATAATATAATAACTCAATGTGACGTAGTGCGAAGATGCTTGAGCCAATAGCCCCGGCGACGGCATTTTATCAGCGGTTTCGGACATTTCCGCGATTTATTTTGCACCCGCGTTTCCATTTACTTTTTTTCGCGGAAGTACCGCGGTTTGAGAAACATTATCGTTGATAAATAACAGGAGGTAGGACCATGCAGACTTATATGGCTAATCCGGATAAAATCGAAAGAAAATGGTATGTAGTTGACGCAGAGGGTTGCACTCTGGGACGTCTGGCATCCGGTGTTGCAAGTGTTTTAAGAGGAAAGAACAAACCTCAGTTTACACCGCACGTTGACACAGGAGATTATGTAATCGTTGTAAACGCTGATAAAATCAAAGTTACAGGCAAGAAGCTTGAGCAGAAGATTTATTATAACCACTCCGACTATGTTGGTGGAATGAAAGAAACCACATTAAAAGAAATGTTAGCAAAGAAACCTGAGAAGGTTATCGAGCTCGCAGTTAAGGGAATGCTTCCGAAAGGACCTCTTGGAAGAGCTATGAACAAGAAACTTTTCGTATACGCAGGACCAGAGCACAAACATGAGGCTCAGAAGCCTGAAGTTTTAACATTTTAATAGGAGGTAGAAAACATTGGCTAGCGCAAAATTCTACGGAACAGGAAGAAGAAAGAAATCAATCGCAAGAGTTTACCTGGTACCTGGAACAGGTAAAATCACTATCAATAAAAGAGATATCGATGAGTACTTCGGACTTGAGACTCTGAAGGTTATCGTTCGTCAGCCACTGGCTTTAACAGAGACAGAGGGTAAATTCGACGTGATCGTTAATGTTCACGGCGGTGGATACACAGGACAGGCTGGAGCAATCCGTCATGGTCTTTCCAGAGCACTCCTTGAGGCAGACAAAGACTACAGACCAGCTCTTAAAGCTGCTGGATTCCTTACACGTGATCCACGTATGAAAGAGCGTAAGAAATACGGTCTCAAAGCTGCTCGTCGCGCACCGCAGTTCAGCAAGCGATAATTCCAATCGAATACGGAAATTTATCAAAACCTCGGAAATTTTTGATTTTCCGGGGTTTTTTTATGCCTGAAAGTTCTTGGATTTTCTAAAAAAGTGGGCGATTTTGAAGTGTAGAACACACGTAGCGCACAAAACACCTTAAAAAATATATTGAGTATATTGCAAAGAAAAATTGCGTATGATATAATGCCAGTAGGCAAAAGGTATTAAAGTGTTTATAACAAAAAGAGTGAAAGCCCTTGAAGTTGCAGCTTCTTGGGCTTTCTTCTTATTTTATTATAGTGGATAAGAAACCACTAGGCTATTTGTTGTCCCTATCATGTCTGTCTAACCATTTGCAGATGAGATGGCAAGTAACACCTGCCGCAACAGTGATGATAAAGGTAATTAAAGTGTCTATAACGTTCACCTCCTCCCGTTGCCGGGTTTCGGTTGGACAACAATAGTATTATAGCATAGAACAATACGGACGGGAAGCAAATATATTTGCCCTTTATGGCAGTGTATTTGCAGGAACAGTGTAGCGCCGAAAAAATTGAAAGCAATGTATGAGACACTTTAATAGATATTTGATCAGACAAGGACTCTGATCGGACGAATGGGAGGTATGCTTCATGCCGTTACAGATTATCAGAAACGATATTACAAAAATGCGCGTTGACGCAATCGTCAATGCTGCCAACACTTCTCTTTTGGGCGGCGGTGGTGTGGACGGCTGCATTCATCGTGCCGCCGGACCGGAACTGCTTGCAGAATGCAGTACGCTGCATGGCTGCGAGACTGGCAGCGCAAAAATCACAAAGGGATATCGCCTGCCCTGCAAATATGTGATTCATGCAGTCGGCCCGCGCTGGCGAGATGGCAAGCATCAGGAACAACAGCTTCTGGAATCCTGTTATCGGACATCTTTGAACCTGGCAAAAGAAAATGGCTGTCAGGCGGTGGCTTTTCCGCTGATTTCCTCCGGCATCTACGGCTATCCAAAAGACCAGGCTCTGAAGGTTGCAGTCGATACCATCAGTGCATTCTTGCTGAAAAATGAGATGATGGTCTACATCGTTATCTTTGATAAGAAGGCATATCAGATTAGCGGAAAACTGTTTGCTGATATCGCGGCGTACATAGATGACTGGTATGTGGATGAACATACCGACAGTCGAGTAGAACAGAGACGGCGGCTTGAAGCGCTGTCAGAGGAATCCTGCTTTGAAGCTGCATCTGCCCCGCTGCCGTCCGAAGTAATCTGTAAATCTTGCAGCAGTCAATCTCTGGAGGAGGCACTGGGGCAGATTGATGAGAGCTTTTCGGAAATGCTGCTGCGGAAGATTGACGAAAGCGGCATGACGGATGTCCAGTGTTACAAGAAGGCAAACATTGACCGGAAGCTCTTTTCCAAAATTCGCTCTGATAAATTCTATAGGCCATCCAAACCAACAGTGCTGGCATTTGCTCTTGCTTTGGAACTGCCGCTTGCCCAGATGCAGGAGATGCTCGGTAAGGCAGGGTTTACCCTTTCCCATTCGAGCAAATTCGATATCATTGTAGAATATTTTGTCGAACGGGGAAACTACAATGTGTATGAAATCAACGAGGCATTGTTTGCTTTTGACCAGAGCCTGATCGGGGCATAAGGACAAAGAAATGTCGTTTTCTATGCGACCACTTCACAAAAGAAAATCGCTATATTATGGCTGTAAGGTACGAAACCGAGCAGCCAGTGCTAACACCGGCTGTATCGCAGATGTCGATGCTTCCAACAATAGATCGTGAAGGAATTACAAAGTTCATCAATGAACAGGGATATCTGACTTATATCGTCCGTGCGGTAAAAATCAATAGTTATTTGAAGTCTTTGATGAGCTTGGCAGGGCTGTTATCGCAGTTCAATATCTGTATTACAGAAAGTAGAGAGGCGAAGGGGCAAGCGTTGGAAAAGACCAAGGCTGATATCGATAAATATCTACGTGATGTTGAATATTGGAACCAGTTTGAAGAACCAGAAGTGGATCACAAATTACATTACTGGAAAATCGACAACTGGGGTGAAAAGATATTTGGTTCACATGGCGTTTTGTTCCTTGGAGCATTCATGGACAATACAAAACTCCTCTTCCCAGTTTTACTAATAATGAAATTTGTTTGGCTGTAGTTAAAGGCAGGTTTTTAAAAAATCCTAGTACAGTAGAATATAAAGTGATTAATGATACAGTCCTCTACATGAAGGAGATGAACAAATGACCAAGGAAGAAATTCAGGCATCGATTAAGTCGATAATGTTTTCTGGTTCAGTTTGCGGTATTGAAATATATGCCTGCCTACGCGATGAAAGTGGATATCAAACCAAAAAAATCAGAGCAACAGATAAGTTGCTTTCTAGCACAAAAGATAAGGTGGCAGGTTTTATCAATTGTACCTATCTTGCAGATGATGTCGAATTTGATACATCAGAAAATATTGCAGACAATAAGAAAGAATTTTATGAGATTAGTCTGATAGAGAACTATAGACCCTTTACTTTTCTTGATGATGCTGAAAAGCGTACGGAGTACTACTCGGAAAGCGATAGAAATAAACTGTCTGGATTTCTTTTTAGAATCAATTTGAATGACAAGTACTTTTGGGTTTATCAACATATATACTCTGTATCAAGAATTGATCGAAGTAAAAATGTTATAGCCCTATTTGTTGGTGATACATACGATGAAATTGATAGCGATATTGTGCAGATAGATTCACGAGCAGATGTAATTATCTTTTCTTCAAGTGTTGTTACGGCAAAAATGGATCTTATGCAGAGATTTTTTGGATTTGAGCAATACATACGAGCGGGGGCACAGAAGACGATTGAGATTATTCGCGATCTGGATATTGTAGATAGCCTTGAAAAGTTTGTTGCGTTTGAAAATAAAAGTAAGTTGACAAATGCAAAGAAGTTATTAAAGGCAAAAAATTCGCCTGTTTTGCAGATGAAAAAGAACGATTTGTTAGAGAATCTGAAAAAGCATTCTCGCTACAAAACTATGTTCAAGTTTGAAGAAGATCATATTGTGATTTCTTCACAAAAAGAGGCAGCGGCATTTATTAAAATGTTGAATGATGATATTGTTCGGTCTGAACTCACTGGAAAAGAATATGACAGCTCCAGCAAAATGCTTTTGGGCCCAGTGGGAGCAAGTCACTGACTGACCAATGATAGGAAAATATAGATGAGTGATAGAAGAAAAAAAGGATTCTATGTCACAGGTACTGTCAGATATAAAGCCCCATATGACGAAAAAGTTCATGACGGCTCATTGTATTAATGAGCAAGATATTCAGTCTATCAGTCCAATCTTCCTGCCCAGATATAAGAATGTGTAGCTCATGCAGGGATTGACCAACAACAAGCTGGATTTCAGAATTCAGGTAAAAGGTGTGTTCGGGACAGAAAGAAACTAACGAAGGCTAAGTGGAAAGAAACACAGCTCTGGATTTTTTCTTCACCGTCATGAGGCTCTTTTTCGGAGCTGTCTACGATTGCGAAGAAAATCTAAAAGGCATGGATTCCAGTTCCAGACCGGATACAAGACCTCCAAGAGAGACAAATTCGATTCTATCCTCATAGACATTGACCAGATTGCTTCCGCTGAAAGAGTAATCACGGTGAACAATGCTGTTCAGTAAAGATTCTCTGATTGCATCCTCTGGATAATCTCTTCTGTCAGTTCGATCCAGATTTGAAAAGGTTGCCTTTCCTTTCTTTTTCTTTCTTTCTCATTATAAACAAGAAAGAAAGGTCAAGGGGTGTAGAAACAAGCATTTTGTCGACCTGCAACAATTACAAGCCTCGTTGGAAAAGCAATGGGGTGTTTTTTAACCGGTTTTTTGGTGGATTCGTTTTGAGAGCAACTTTGAAATCAAATTTTGTTGCTTCGGCAATGAGCTGTTCTATCATAGAAATCTCTCTGTTGAGGTTGTAGAAGGTCTTTTGAATGAGGAAAATACAGGTTTATAGCGTTAGTGTAAACCACTCTTCTGAAGGTTAGCGATGACTTGTAACTAAAATAGCGACAAAATAAATTAAAAACTAAGATCAGTCTCTAAATAATTGATATTCTATGTGAAAGAGCGTATAATATAAGTACAAGAACAGGAGGCGATTATATGCTGGATGTAAATATGATAATTGCAAACAACATTCAGGCTGAACTGAAAAAAGAAAACAAAAAGCAGGTTGATCTGGCAGAAGGAATTGGAGTCTCCAAACAGACAATGAGCAAAATTATGAATGGTGCAAGAGCAATCAATGCGATTGAACTTCATAAGATTTCTGAATATCTGCATGTGTCGATGGATTCTCTGATGAAGATGCCAGAAAAGCCGATGGATACGAATGTGATTCATGCGTTTATGGGGCGTGTTAAAACAGAAGAAGCAAGAAAGGGAATCCGGCTTGCGGATGAACTGTCCGACATGATTCTGTTCCACACTAGGGCATGCGAGAATGGCAAAAAGATGGAGCAGCTCTGGGAGGATAAGTGATGAACAATGTTCTGAAAGATAGCCTTTTTGTAAGCCAAAACAGGAAATTTGATGAAATTCAATCTGTTGTCAGGCAGTTTTCGGCAGAGTATGTCGGTAATTCTATTATCAAAGATAATATTTTTGCTGTTATACAGAACTATGCAAGAAAGAAAGAAATTGCACTGGAACTGCTTCGTTTTCCAATTCATGATGATGAATTATGGGCATTGACTTTTTTGAAGCAGGATACGATTTTTGTGTGCGTAAATACGGCACTTCCACTATGTAAGCAGTTTTTCGCTGCGTCGCATGAATTGTATCATATCTACTGTTATGTAGAAAATGCAGACCAGAGCTATATAAAAAATGGTTCTATGCTGGATTCGGCAACAGGTGATGAAACAGGAAGAACACAGGAGGACTTGGAAGCTAATGCCTTCGCAGGTCTGCTTTTGATGCCGGATCAACTTCTCCATGAGCAAATTCTACTGTATGGAATTGATAAAGATTTGGTTTCGGTAGATTCCGTTTTGATACTTATGGATATGTTTGCTATGCCCTACAAGGCAGTTGTACTGCGCTTGTTTGAAAGTGGAAACATATCCCACCAGCAGGCTGAAAAGCTGCTGGAGATAAGTTCTGCGAATGTAATGAAAAGGGCATCACTGATAGGTAAGGCAAAGCGCTGGCAGCTTGATGGCAGGGGAACAGAATCTTTTGGCACACTCCTTGAGAAAGTTGAGTATAACAGACAGCATGAGTATCTGACAGAATCCAGAGAAAATGACGATGTGGCTTACATTACTCAACTGAAAAAAGAGTACGGTTTGGATTGAGGGGTGTCAAAGCGAAGTGAAAAAATATGCACTGCTAGATACCGATTTCATTTCCAAAACGCACTCTGTTCAAGATGGCGGCGATAATCATTTGATTGACCGGGTCATGGAATTGCCGGAATATGTGTTCTTTTGTCATGCGCAAATCGTAACAGAACTTAATCGGTATAATGCTGATGCGCCAATCTGGTTGAGCGAAAAGATTGGCGCGCAAAAGATAAAAAGCTACACGGATCAAGAAATTCTTGAAAGCCTGTCACATGTACGAGGGCCGCTGGCGTGTGCGACTTATACACAGATGTTAAAATTGGCCTGTGATGTTTTTTCTAAAGATTACTTTTCGGAACATTATCGAGCATTGGAAGATGCTGATTACACGGCGATATCGAGAGAGGATTATTTGAAAGAGCTTGAACGACTCGATATCGAAGTGGGCAAGAAAAATAATCTTGGAGAAATCAAGTCTTTTGTGCTGTTGCAGGTCTTGTCGGTGATGCTTGGGGAGCAGATTTATGTGTTCTGCTCCGATGACCGAAATGCTCGGAATGGCGCTACAAATTTTGAAGATGTTCGATGTATTAGTCTGGTATCGGTATTCTCGCGTTTGAAGGAGGAAGCAAACTGGACGTTTGAAGATGCTGAGCCGTATATTGAATCGCTCATTGCATTTTATCAAGATCATCACCAAACTACTTTCCGAGTAATGGAAGCGTCTGAGGTTAGAAGATTGCAACGGATACCATGCAGACAGGTGTTGCAGGAAATCTTTAACGGAAAATTTATTGAATTGAAAAATGGTATGTTGCGGTACAAGCGGTAAGTGAAAACAGGTTAAAGAATACCAACAATCACATGTCTAGTTGGGAAACCAGCGGAGAAAGTTATTGCAATGATAGAAGCAAAGAGTTCAGTAAAAACAGAAACATCTTAAAAAGTATACAGAGTATATTGCGAAGAAAAATCGCATATGATATAATGCTCGCAGGCAAAAAAAGAATTAAAGTATTTATAACGAAAAAAGCAAAAGCCCTCGAAGTTGCAGCTTCCAGGGCTTTCTTCTTATTTCATTTTTTATTACAGTGGACAAGGAATCATCAGGTCAGCGCTGCGCTGTTTGCAGTATAGAAGATAATTGTTGATTTTATTACGCAACAGGAATATTCAGTTAGGCTTACGCACAACAGAAAATTCTCATTCAATGCAGAAAGGGGCGGTTTTATGAAGCAGGATACACTGGAGGGTAGAGCAAAAACGAAAAACGGTGTCATTCGATTATGCTTTTCGGTGCTTTGTATTTTGTTGGAAGCAGCTTTTATCATTATCGTGATCACAAGGCTGAATGAATATGCGGAGATCGTTAATCTGCTGACTAGAGTCTTTGCAGGAATTCTGGTTCTGGCACTATATGCATCCGATCAGACCTCTTCCATGAAAATGCCGTGGATCATTCTGATACTTGTGTTTCCGATCATGGGTGTAGCACTGTATCTTCTGATTGGATTAAATGGCGGAACCCGTAAAATGCGAGAACGATATGCGGATATCGACAGAAAGCTTCTGCCGCTTCTGCCGGACAATCGGGAAAAACTGGAAAATATCAAAAATAAAATCCCCAAAGCAGGAAATATCAGTGAGTATATTTGGAAAAATGCAGGTTATCCTGTATACCAGAATACGGATATTGTTTATTATGATGAGGCGGTAAAGGGATTAGAAGCACAGTTATCAGCACTGTCAAAGGCTGAAAAGTTTATTTTTATGGAATACCATGCGATAGAAGATGCAGAGGCCTGGAAAAAGATCCAGAAAGTGCTGGAGGAGCGTGTACAGGCAGGCGTGGAAGTGCGAGTATTTTATGATGATATGGGCTCTATTGGCTTTATTAATACGGATTTTGTAAAAAAGATGGAGCAGATCGGAATCCACTGCCGGGTATTTAATCCGTTTATGCCGGGTCTGAATGTATTTCTGAACAACCGTGATCATCGAAAAATAACTGTGATCGATGGAAAAGTAGCTTTCACAGGCGGCTATAATCTGGCAAATGAATATTTTAATTACACCAATCCTTACGGACAATGGAAGGATACCGGGATTCGTCTTGAAGGCGATGCAGTTCAGTCGCTGACAGCAACATTCCTTGAAATGTGGAATGCAGCCAATGACAGGAATAATAATGAGGATTTCAGCAAATATTTTATAAGATCAGAATATAAGGCAGATCAGAACGGATTTGTACAGCCTTATGCAGATAGTCCAATGGATGATGAACAGGTAGGAGAGGAAGTTTATATCAGCATGGTCAACAAAGCTGAAAAATACTGCTGGTTTATAACGCCATATCTGATCATTACGGATGAAATGACACATGCGCTGTGTCTTGCTGCAAAGCGGGGGATTGATGTCAGGATCATTACACCGGGTATCCCGGATAAAAAAATGATTTACAGTGTTACACGTTCCTTTTATCATGGACTGGTTAAAAATGGGGTGCGGATCTACGAGTGGACACCTGGCTTCTGTCACGCCAAGATGAGCGTGGCAGATGACTGTATGGCAACCTGCGGAACCATAAATCTGGATTACAGAAGTCTTTATCATCATTTTGAAAACGGATGCTTTATGGCAGACAGTCCGGCTGTGTTATCCATACGAAATGACCTGGAAGAAACAATGAAGGAATGTCGGGAAGTAACAGAACAATACCGTACAGGACGCAGTGCATATCTTCGTCTGGGACAGCTTTTCATGAGATTGTTTGCAGGATTATTGTAAGGAAGAGGTGTAGATCTATGTGTACAGCAGCAACGTATCAGACAAAGGATTTTTATATGGGAAGAACTCTTGACTATGAGTTTTCCTATGGGGAAGAGGTGACCATAACCCCAAGAAATTATGAGTTCGATTTCCGATATGCAGGAAAAGCAAAAACACATTATGCTCTTATAGGAATGGCGTTTGTAGCAGGAGATTATCCGCTTTATTATGATGCGGCTAATGAAAAGGGACTGGGTATGGCAGGACTTAACTTTGTGGGGAATGCGGCATATGCAGATGAAGCGACAGAGGCAAATAAAGATCTTGTCCAGGTGGCGCAATATGAATTTATTCCATGGATCCTTACCCAGTGTGCTTCGGTGGCTGAAGCAAGGAGGATGCTTTCCAATATGGAGCTTATGGGAACACCCTTCAGTGAACAGCTTCCAACGGCACAGCTTCACTGGATGATCGCAGACAAGGAGGAATGCATCGTTGTAGAATCTATGAAAGACGGAATGCACATCTATGACGATCCTGTTGGCGTACTTACAAATAATCCTCCATTCCCCGGTCAGATGTTTGCACTTAACAATTATGCGGGTGTATCCAGAAAGCAGCCGGAAAGTACATTTGCAGGAGTGCTGGAGCTGGATCCATACAGCAGAGGAATGGGCGGAATGGGAATTCCGGGAGATCTTTCAAGCCAGTCAAGATTTGTAAAGGTTGCATTTACAAAATTAAACGCAATATCCGGAGATGGGGAAAACGAAAGTGTCAGCCAGTTTTTCCATATTTTAGGCTCTGTTGATCAGCAGCGGGGATGCTGTGAGGTATCAGAGGGCGCATATGAGATCACAATCTATACTTCATGCTGCAACACGACAAAGGGGATCTATTATTATACCACATATGATAATCACCAGATAACCGCAGTAGATATGTATGCGGAAAACCTTGATTCAGACAAGCTGATCCGTTATCCGATCATATTAAACGGTGAGATCCGATGGCATAATAAATAAGAACAGGATTTTTACAGAAGATAATGAGGTAGGAAGATGGAAAATTATTCAATAGTATTCAGCAGCTTAACCGGTAATACAAAAAGCTGCCAGTCAGCCGATTGTAGTGTATACAGAGATTTGACTTTACAGCAGAGAAAAATATCAAGTATAATACTATAGCATTATTAAAAATCCCTTCCGGGAAAACAGAAAAACCACAATGATAAAGGAATATAACAAATGAGTATTTTAAATGTAGAACACCTGACCCACGGGTTTGGAGACAGAGCGATTTTCGAAGATGTATCTTTCCGGCTTCTTAAGGGAGAACACATCGGACTTGTAGGCGCTAATGGCGAAGGAAAGTCCACATTTATGAGTATCGTGACCGGAAAACTGATGCCGGATGAGGGTAAGGTAGAGTGGGCAAAAAATGTCCATGCAGGCTATCTGGATCAGCATGCAGTTCTGGAAAAGGGGATGACCATCGGCCAGGTGCTGAAATCCGCTTTTGATCCTCTTCTCAAAAAAGAAGAACGGATGAACGAGATCTGCGACAAGCTGGGAACTGCAGATCCTGACGAGATGGATGGTCTGATGGAAGAGCTTGGAACGATCCAGGACGAACTGACACTTCACGATTTTTATGCGATCGATGCCAAAGTGGAGGAGGTTGCTAGAGCTCTGGGCCTTCTGGATCTGGGGCTTGACCGTGATGTTACGGATCTAAGCGGCGGACAGCGAACCAAGGTACTTCTTGCGAAGCTTCTTCTCGAGAAGCCTGACATCCTGCTTCTGGATGAGCCTACCAACTATCTGGATGAGGAGCATATTGCATGGCTGAAAAGATATCTTCTGGATTATGAGAATGCATTTATCCTTATTTCCCACGATATTCCGTTCCTGAATTCTGTAGTTAACATTATCTATCATATGGAAAATCAGGAACTGAACCGTTATGTAGGAGATTACGATCATTTTCAGGAGGTCTATGCGGTCAAGAAGGCACAGCTGGAGGCTGCTTACCGCAAACAGCAGCAGGAGATCAGTGAGCTGAAGGATTTCGTAGCAAGGAATAAGGCCCGTGTTTCCACAAGAAACATGGCTATGTCCCGACAGAAAAAGCTGGACAAGATGGATGTGATCGAGCTGGCAGCAGAGAAGCCGAAGCCGGAGTTCAAATTCCGTTATGGCCGAACACCAGGAAAGATGCTTTTTGAGACCCATGATCTTGTGATCGGTTATGATGAGCCGCTTTCCAAGCCGCTGAATTTTACTATGGAGCGAGGACAGAAGATCGCACTGGTGGGAACCAATGGAATAGGAAAAACAACACTTCTTCGAAGCCTTCTTGGACTGATCAAGCCTCTTTCTGGAAGCGTGGAGCAGGGCGAGAACCTTGAGATCGGATATTTTGAGCAGGAAGTTAAAGGTGAGAATCGAACTACCTGTATCGAAGAGCTCTGGCAGGAATTCCCGTCATTTTCCCAGTATGAAGTGCGTTCCGCGCTGGCAAAATGTGGCCTGACGACCAAGCATATTGAGAGCCAGGTACGAGTTTTAAGCGGTGGTGAGCAGGCAAAAGTGCGTCTTTGCAAGCTGGTGAACCGTGACACCAATATTCTTCTTCTGGACGAGCCTACCAATCATCTGGATGTAGATGCAAAAGACGAGCTGAAAAAAGCTCTCCGGGAATACCGCGGAAGTATCCTTCTCATCTGCCATGAACCGGAATTTTACCAGGATGTGGTAAATGAAGTCTGGGATATGAGCAAGTGGACAACCAAGATATTCTGATAATGGATATAGATATATGGCAGAAAAGACAGATATAATTCAAAAAGTACAATAAATGGGACATAAAAGATGACAGCATAAGGGCAGCAGAGTCTGCCAGACAGAATACAGAGGACAAATAAATGAAAGAAACACAATTGAAAAAATTCAGTATCGTTATGGAGGGCGGCGGTATGCGAGGCTTGTATACCGCCGGTGTGATCGATGTTCTGATGGAAAATGAGATTTACGCGGACAGTGCGGTGGGCGTATCGGCTGGAGCTGTTTTTGGATGCAATTATAAGTCCAGGCAGATCGGAAGAGTTCTTCGCTATAACAAAAAGTACTGCAAGGATAAAAGACTTGCAAGCATCCGGAACTGGATCACCACAGGAGATGTATACAGCCGGGAATTCGGATATTATGAACTGCCCTGGAAGCTGGATATTTTTGACCGTCAGACCTACGCAGAAAATCCCATGAAATTTACAGTGGTGTGTACGGACCTGGATACAGGAAAACCGGTGTATCATGAATGTCCCAACGGAGATGTGGAGGATATTGAATGGATGCGTGCGTCTGCATCGATCCCGATAGCCTCCCGACCGGTGAAGCTTGGGGGAAAGAGACTTCTGGATGGTGGTGTGTCTGATCCGATCCCGGTTAAGTGGATGCTTTCCCGGGGATACGAAAAAAACGTAGTGGTGCTTACCAGAGATGTGAAGTACCGAAAAAAAGCAAACCCGAAGATGCAGCTTTTTCTGAAAGCAGTATTACATAAATATCCGGCTTTTCTGAAGGATCTGGAGGAACGGCATATCCATTATAATGAAACACTGGAGGAACTGGCTTCTCTGGAAAAAGAGGGTCGCGTTCATATCATCCGTCCGAGCAGTCCCATCCAGGCGGCGATGATCGAGCGTGATGAGAGCAATCTGGAGCGGATCTACCAGATAGGAAGAGCAGATATGAAAAAGGATCTGGAGAAGCTGAAAGCCTACCTGGATTCCTAAATCACAGACCGAAACAAAATTCGACTTATACCCCTTTCTATGTTATGATATTGGATATCATTACAACAGAAAGGGGTATTTTCAATGGGAGAAAAACCTCAGAATATAAAACACAGACATATAAGCCTGGGCGTGCTTGCCCATGTGGATGCAGGAAAGACGACATTATCGGAAGGCCTGCTTTTTAAATGCGGAAGGATCCGGAAAATCGGAAGAGTCGATCACAAGGATGCGTATCTGGATACCTATGAGCTTGAGAGGGAGAGAGGAATCACCATTTTTTCAAAGCAGGCAGTTTTTTCCATGGGGGATATGGAAGTGACACTTCTGGATACGCCGGGGCATGTGGATTTTTCTGCTGAGATGGAGCGTACCCTGCAGGTGCTGGATTATGCGATTCTGGTGATCAACGGCGCAGATGGTGTGCAAGGGCATACACAGACATTGTGGAGACTGCTGACACAGTATAAGATCCCAACATTTCTTTTCGTAAATAAAATGGACCAGGAAGGAACAGACAGGGAAAGACTTCTTGAGGAGCTGAAGAAGAAATTAAGCGGATGCTGTGTGGATTTTAGTGGAGAACTGGAATGTTCCGGTGCAGAAGCAGCAGGGAAAAAGGAGAATCCTGTGGATAACTCCGGGAAATCTCCGTCAGCTGAAGGAATGCAGCTGAAAGACAACGCCAATGAAGCAGAAAAAGAGAATATATCCGAAACGCAGGGCGCTTCTGATAAAATAAATGGAACTGATGATTTTCTGGAAAATATCGCCATGTGTGAGGAGAACCTTCTGGAAAGCTTCCTGGAAACAGGAACGATCACAAAAAAGGACGTGGCAGAGCTGATCCTGGAGCGAAAGCTTTTTCCCTGCTTCTTTGGATCTGCCCTGAAGATGGAAGGCGTAGATGCTTTTATCCATGGAATGGAGACCTACATGGCAGTACCGTCCTATCCCGCAGAATTCGGAGCCAGGATCTTTAAGATCGCCAGAGATGAGCAGGGAAACCGTCTCACTTATATGAAGATCACCGGCGGCAGCCTGAAGGTTAAGGAGACGCTGACCAATGCAGGAAGAAATGGTATTCCGGCAGAGGAGATCTGGGAGGAAAAGGCAGATCAGATCCGTATCTATTCTGGTGCAAAATTTGAAATGCTCAAAGAGGCAGAGGCAGGAACCGTCTGTGCAGTTACAGGTCTTACCGAAACATATCCGGGAGAGGGACTTGGCATTGAGGCGGATTCTGCTATGCCGGTGCTGGAACCGGTACTGAATTATCAGATCATCCTTCCGGAGGGCTGTGACGCCCACAGGATGCTGAAAAGCCTGAAGGAGCTGGAGGAGGAAGAACCGCAGCTTCATATCATGTGGGATGAGCAGCTGGGAGAGATCCACGCCATGCTGATGGGCGAGGTACAGATCGAGATCCTGAAGCATCTGATCTGGGAGCGCTTTCATGTGGCAGTAGAATTTGGGACCGGTAATATCGTATACAAAGAAACCATTGCCGCACCGGTGGAAGGTGTGGGACATTTTGAACCGCTTCGTCATTATGCGGAGGTGCATCTTCTTCTGGAACCGGGAGAGAGAGGAAGCGGACTGCAGTTTTTCACAGCGGCAAATGAAGATCAGCTGGATCGGAACTGGCAGCGGCTGATCCTGACACATTTGGAGGAAAAAGAGCATCTGGGAGTCCTTACCGGATCACCCATCACCGATATGCAGATCACACTTCTCACCGGACGGGCACATCAGAAGCATACGGAAGGTGGAGATTTCCGGCAGGCGACCTACCGTGCTGTGCGCCAGGGCCTCAAGAAAGCGGAGACACTTCTTCTGGAACCCTATTACAGCTTCCGACTTGAGGTTCCGGCAGAAAATGTAGGACGTGCCATGACGGATATCCAGAGGATGCAGGGAACCTTTCAGGGGCCGGAAACCCAGGGAGAGCTGTCGGTGCTCACAGGAAGTGCGCCGGTGGCAAAAATGAGGGATTATCAGAGCCAGGTAGTTTCCTACACAAGAGGCAGAGGTCATATGACCTGTACTCTGAATGGCTATGAACCCTGTCAGGATCAGGAGCAGATCGCAGAGGAGATCGGATATGATTCCGAGAGAGATCTTGAGAATCCTACAGGCTCTGTATTCTGTGCCCATGGAGCAGGCTTCGTGGTTCCCTGGTATGAGGTAGAAGAATATATGCATCTGGAAGGAACTCAGCTTCCGGACAGTAATGATGCCTATGAGGATTCCGACAACAGCTCTGCAGGAGTGCGTTCAGTTCAGGGAACAGCCAAAAACAGTCCGGATCACAGAACAGCCAATGCCGGCCGTGGAAAATATACCTCCATGTATGGAAGCTACGAAGAGGAAAAAGAACTGAAGGCAATCTTTGAGAAAACCTTTGGTCCGGTGAGCTCAAAGAAATACAGCAGTAACAGCCGAAGCTTCGGAAATCCGGAAAGCGGAAGCAGCTTTTCCGGGAAGGGAGGCAAAGGTGCAGCAGATTCCGGACTTCCGGCAAAATCCGGTCACGGCGCCTGGAGAAACAGCAGTCCGGCCATCCACAGAGAGGACTATCTGCTGGTGGACGGCTGCAATATCATATTTGCCTGGGAGGATTTAAGAGATCTGGCACAGGCAGACTTTCATGCGGCACAGTCCAGGTTAATGGACATATTAAGCGATTATCAGGGGATCAAGGGCTGCATCCTGATCCTGGTATTTGATGCCTACCGTGTGGAGGGCCATCCGGAGGAAACCTTCCAGTATCATAACATTCATGTTGTCTATACAAAAGAAGCGGAAACTGCAGACCAGTATATTGAACGCACTGTCCATAAAATCGGACGGAAGCATAACGTGACAGTTGCTACATCAGACGGACTGGAGCAGATCATCATTATGGGACAGGGAGCCGCCAGGATCTCAGCACGCGGATTCAAAGAAGAGATCGCTTCCGCAAAACAGCAGATGAGAGAAGAATGGCAGGAGCGCAGGGACAACAGCAAAACCTATCTCTTTGACAGTATGACACCGGAACTGAAATCTCATATGGAAGACATCCGTCTGGGAAGAAAGAAAAAAGAAGAATTATAACAAAAAATATATGCCTTCATTGTGGGCATATTTCACAAAAATAAAAAAACTTTTTGAATTCTTTTGCAAATAAATGGGAAAAGTAGTAAAATAAGGATAGAATCCTCAGTGAGAAGCTCCTTGTCTGGATATATAACCTGGCAGGGAGCTTTCATTAGAGCACAATAAGCGCCAGGATAACAAAAGAAAAGTAAAAAAATGAAAGGAAGTGGAAAAATGTTTGAAACAGGCGAATATGTTGTGTATGGTCGTACCGGCATCTGCCAGGTAACAGGAGTTACCACAATGAGGGTGGATGGTTCCTCCGGCGAGAAGCTTTATTATGTACTGAGGCCCGGAGGAGAAACAGATGGGAAGATATTTACACCGGTGGAAGGTGGAAAGCAGGTGCTTCGCGGAATCATTACGAGGGAAGAAGCGGAGAGGCTTATCGATGAGATCCCATCCATTGAGACACTGAGTATTGAGAATGAGAAATTCCGGGAGGATAGCTACAAGAAATGCATCCGTACCTGTGAATGCAGAGATCTTCTTCGGATCATCAAGACGATCTACGTCAGAAAACAGGCCAGATTATCTCATGGCAAAAAAACAACCGCTACAGACGAGCGGTATCTGAAGCTTGCAGAGGATCATCTCTATTCTGAATTTTCCATGTTACTGGATATCCCCAAAGAACATATGGCAGATTATATTGAACAGCGAGTACACCAGCAGAAGGAAGCCGAAGAACAGGTATGCGCTGTTTGACAAAGCAGAGCGTATCTGCTATGGTATTTCCGGTAACCTTCCAGAAATCCTGTATCTGTGACAGAAGCTTCACAGGAAGTGGAGAACAGATTCAGGATCAGTCTGAATGTTATAAAGAAAAGGAGATGCCAGAGAAATGAGAGAACAGCTTACCCGCAAGGATGTTGAAAAAATAGAGCAGGAGATCGAACACCGTAAACTGGTAGTACGTAAGGAAGCCATTGAGGCGGTCAAGGAGGCACGTGCCCAGGGAGACTTAAGTGAGAACTTTGAGTATTATGCAGCCAAGAAGCATAAGAATCAGAACGAGAGCCGCATCCGTTATCTGGAGAGGATGCTGAAGACTGCATCCATTGTATCCGATGCTTCCAGATCTGACGAAGTGGGAATGGACGATATCGTGGAAGTTCTTTTTGAAGAAGATAATGAGGTGGAGAAGTACAAGCTGGTTACTTCCATCCGCGGAAATTCCATGGAAAACCGTATCAGTATTGAATCGCCTATCGGCAAGGCACTGCGCGGTCATCGTGTAGGAGACCGGGTGGAAGTAAAGGTCAATGATGATTACAGCTATTACCTTGTAATAAAATCCATCGACAAGACTGGATCTGAGGATGAGGAGATCCGCGGATTCTGATCACAGATCGCAGGGCAGCTCTGCTCATGAGCATGCAGCTCAGCAGAATGAGAATGTCCGCAGCACAAAACACATCATAAGGATAAAAACCACTGTACGATATATAGGACAGAGAGATCCTGACGGGAAATCGGTTTCCCGTAACAGGATCCTCTGTTTTATTTTTTTTACACAGATTTTACATTCCAGTGGGGAAAATTTTACAATAGGCCGCTATTATGAAAATCGTTGAAATGAGAAAAAAGGAAATCAAACATATCAAAAAGAGAAAGTGAAGGAGAGTATTATGGACTTTTTCAGCGTACTGGCATTGCTTGGCGGACTTGCTATTTTCCTTTATGGAATGAACTTAATGGGAGACGGGCTTGCGAAAGTTGCAGGCGGAAAGCTTGAGCGGATCCTGGAGACACTTACCTCCAATCCCATCAGAGCCGTTCTTCTTGGACTGGGTGTGACTGCAGTGATTCAGTCATCCTCGGCAACTACCGTTATGGTCGTTGGTTTTGTAAACTCGGGAATCATGAAGCTGTCCCAGGTTGTGGGAATCATCATGGGTGCCAATATCGGTACTACCGTAACCTCATGGATCTTAAGTCTTACAGGTATCCAGAGTGATAACTTTATTATCCAGCTTTTTAAGCCGACGTCATTTTCACCGATCCTGGCACTGATCGGCGTGGTTCTGATCATGTTTACAAAAAGCCAGAAGAAAAAGGACGTGGGAGCGATCTTTGTAGGCTTTGCGATCCTGATGTATGGAATGAATGCCATGAGCGGAGCTGTGGAACCTCTTGCAGAGGTACCGGAGTTTACCGGAATGCTGGTGAAATTCTCCAATCCGATCCTTGGAGTTGTGGCCGGAGCAGTGCTGACAGCGATCATCCAGTCGTCCTCCGCATCGGTTGGTATCCTCCAGGCACTGTGCCTTACCGGAATGGTACCGTTCAGTGCAGCACTTCCTATTATCATGGGACAGAATATCGGTACCTGTATCACTGCGATCCTTTCAGCCATCGGAGCCAGCAAAAACGCAAAACGTGCGGCTATGGTCCATCTGTATTTCAATCTGATCGGAACCATGCTGTTCATGGCAGTATTTTATGCGATAAATGCAGCAGTACATTTTTCATTTATGGCACAGGCAGCGACTCCGGCCGGGATCGCGATCCTGCACAGTGCCTTCAATATCACGGCAACTCTTGTTCTTCTTCCGTTTGGAAAGGCTCTGGAGAAGCTTGCCTGTCTTACTATCCGCGACAGGAAGGAAGAGGAGGAGAAGGTGGCAGCAGATCCGGATTTCATGATCCTGGAAAGCCGTTTTCTGGAGAAACCTGCATTTGCAGTTGAGCAGAGCAGGAATGCAGCGAAAAAAATGGCAGAGGATTCTCACAGAACTCTGTTTACCGCCCTGGACCTTCTGAAGAATTTCAGCGCAGAAGGAAAGGCTCTGGTGGAAGAAGCAGAGAAAAAGGTAGACCGTTATGAGGATGAACTTGGAACCTATCTTGTAAAACTGAACCAGAAGGATCTTTCCGTTCATGACAGTCACAGTGTTTCCATCATGCTCCACTGTATCGGTGATTTCGAGAGGATTTCCGATCACGGTGTGAACATCATGGAATCCGCACAGGAGCTTTATGAAAAAGGTCTGAAGTTTTCAGATAAGGCGCTGGAAGAGTTACGTGTCATGGAGCATGCGGTGGAAGACATTGTTGATATTGCTTACAAGGTTTACGAAAATCAGGATGTGCAGCTTGCGAGAGAGATCGAGCCACTGGAGGAAGTGATCGATGAACTCAGCAAGGAACTGAAGTACCGGCATATCCAGAGACTTCGCGCCGGAGAATGTACTATTGAAATGGGATTCATCCTGTCCGATGTGACTACCAGCCTGGAGCGTGTGGCAGATCACTGTTCCAATATCGGTGTTTGTGTGACACAGGTTCATGAAGATGCTTTTGATACACATCAGCACCTGAAGCAGATCAAACATGGGCCGGACGAAACCTTCTACCGTGCGCTGGAGGTGATCCGGAGTCAGTATCAGCTTCCGGAAATAAAGGATGAGCCGGCGGCAGCCCAGATGGCAGCGGCAGGCAGCCAATAAAAAGATATCGAAATAATGCTATGCCCTGGTTATCTGTATCAGCAGACGGCCAGGGCTTGTGCAGTAAAAAGAAAGCAGTTATACTGAAGGCATGGAACAGAAAAGACCAGACGATTATGAAGTGCCAACGGCAAAAAAACGAACAGAGAGGATATAGAATGATCTACTGTGTGGAAGATGAGAGAAATATCAGAGAGCTTCTTGTCTATACCCTGGAGACAACAGGCTTTGAGGCAGAAGGTTTTGAAACCGGGGCAGAACTTGACACAGCCATGAAAAAAAATATGCCGGAACTGATCCTGCTGGATATCATGCTCCCGGGTGAAGATGGGTATAATATTTTGAAACGACTGAAAAGTGATACCAGGACCCGGGATATCCCGGTGATCATGGTCACAGCCAAAGAAGCGGAGTTTGACAAGGTAAAAGGTCTGGAGGGCGGCGCAGATGATTACATCACCAAGCCCTTCGGGATGATGGAATTTGTAGCCAGGGTCAAAGCGGTCCTTCGGCGCTGCGCAAGGCAGAGCGAAGAGAGGGAGCTGCACTGTAAGGGTCTTCGTGTCAATGTGTCCCGTCACGAAGTCAGCTATCAGGGTGAGGTGAAGGAGCTGACCAGAAAGGAATTCGAGCTCCTGGAATATCTTATGGAGAACAAAGGACTGGTCATGTCCAGAAACCAGATCCTGTGCCATGTGTGGGGCTATGATTTTGACGGAGAAACAAGGACTGTAGATGTTCATGTACGGACTCTCCGACAAAAGCTGGGGGAAGCCGGAAATCTGATCGAGACAGTGCGTGGCGTGGGATACCGGATCGGAGATCATGTATGAAAAAGAAAATTCTGCATCATACAAGCATTATGATCATTTTTGCTGTTCTTGTCACGTTTCTGGCAGCAAGTGTGGTCACCTACAGTAAATTAAACACATACATGCAGCGGGGAGTCCGTGAGGAAGCGCAGTATATCTGCCTTGCCATGGATGAGTATGGAGATTCCTTTCTCACAAAAAAGCTTCGGACAGTATCATCAAGTCGTGTGACTCTCATCCGTAAAGACGGAACCGTTCTCTACGATTCTGAGGCCTCTCCGAAAAAACTGGCAAATCACAGTGATCGTCCGGAATTTATACAGGCAGAAAAAAATGGAAAAAGCGAAAGTATCCGTTATTCAGAAACCTTTGCAAAAAAGACCTTTTATTATGCGGTGAAGCTGGATGACGGAAACGTGCTCCGTGTAGGAAAAACCGTAGACTCTATATATTCCACATGGATCTCAAGTCTTGCTGTGCTGGGACTTCTGATGCTCCTGGTACTGATCCTGGAGTTTGTTTTTGCACAGAGACAGACCAGAGAGCTGATCCGTCCGGTCAACGATCTGGATCTGGAGCATCCGCTGAACAATGTGTGCTATGAGGAGCTGCGTCCCCTTCTTGTGCGGGTGGATGAACAGAACCGGCAGATCCGGCAGCAGGTAAAAGAACTGAAGGAGGCAGAGGAGATCCGGAAGGAATTTTCTGCAAATGTTTCCCATGAGCTGAAGACCCCGCTGATGTCCATTTCCGGTTATGCGGAGCTTATGATGAACGGCATGGTTCCGGCAGATCATATACGGGAATTTTCCGGAAGGATCTACCATGAATCAATAAGACTTTCCAATCTGGTAGCGGATATCATCCAGCTTTCCAGACTGGATGAAAGCAACAGTGAGGTTCCCTTTGAAGAGGTGGATCTTTATGAGCTTGCGGAAGACGTAAGAAATAATCTCAGACATCCTGCCGGAAAGAAAAATATTTTCCTTGAGCTTGCCGGAAGTGCAGAGAAGATCAAGGGTGTCCGCCATGTACTCTATGAGATGCTTTTTAATATTGCAGACAATGCAGTTCGCTATACAGAACAGAATGGTCATGTGCGGATCATGGTAGGCAACCGGAAAGGGCATCCGTTCTACTGTGTGGCAGATGACGGGATCGGAATCCCGAAAAGTGAACAGGGAAGGATCTTTGAGCGCTTTTACCGGGTAGACAAAAGCCATTCCAGACAGACCGGCGGAACAGGTCTGGGGCTTTCCATTGTGAAGCATGGAGCAACGCTTCATCATGCACAGATCAACGTGGAAAGTGAACAGGGAGTTGGAACCAGGATGGAGATCGTTTTCCCGGAGAATACTTCTGACCGAAAATAAACTGAAAATAATCAGTAGGATTTCACGGTGAAGTGTAGTATAATAAAAAAAGGTTCAAAGGCCGGTCGGATGAGAATCTGACCGGCTTAAACTATGTATGGGAAAAAATCCCTGTATTTCTAAAAATCAGGAGGAATAAGATTATGAAAGAGCCGGTTCTGGTAGTAATGGCAGCAGGAATGGGAAGCCGCTACGGCGGACTGAAACAGATCGATCCTGTAGATCAGGAAGGTCATATCATCATGGATTTTTCCATTTATGATGCCGTACGTGCAGGCTTTAAGAAAGTGATATTCATCATAAAAAAAGAGAATGAACAGGATTTCCGCGATGCCATCGGCGACCGCTTAAGTGACAAGGTGGAGATCGTTTATGTGCATCAGGATCTTAACAACATCCCGGAAGGCTTCCAGGTTCCGGAAGGCCGTGTGAAGCCATGGGGAACCGGACATGCGGTATTAAGCTGTGCCGGAGAGATCGACGGACCGTTTGTGGTGATCAATGCAGATGATTATTATGGAACCCATGCCTTTAAGATGGCGTATGATTTCCTGATCCAGGCCCAGGAGGACACCGTACCTGCCCAGTATATGATGGTAGGCTACCGTCTTGAGAATACCCTGACAGACAATGGCTACGTTTCCAGAGGTGTCTGTGAGACAGATGAAAATGGATATCTTGCAGATATCAATGAGCGAACACACATTGAGAAACGTGACGGCGGAGCAGCCTACACAGAGGACGATGGAAAAACCTGGACAAGTCTCCCAGGAGAGACTCCGGTATCCATGAATATGTGGGGCTTCACCGGCGGATTTATGAAAGAGCTGGTAAAACGCTTCCCGGTATTCCTTGAAAAGAGCATTCCGGAAAATCCTCTGAAATGCGAATATTTCCTTCCGTTTGTAGTTGACGAGCTCCTCCAGGAAAAAAAGGCAGCAGTCAGGGTCCTTACCACACAGGATAAATGGTACGGAGTGACCTATAAAGAGGACAAACCGGTAGTGGTAGCCGCGATCCAGAATCTGAAGGATCAGGGATTTTATCCGCAGGGACTCTGGGATTAAGTAGTAAACCTGGTTTTCTGCTATTGTGGAAACAAAGGAACAGTGCTAAAATAAACAGGAACAGTTAGATCCAATAGAGGAGGAGAAAAACTATGGCAATTTTAGTAACAGGTGGAGCAGGATACATTGGAAGTCATACCGTTGTAGAGCTGCAGAGCGCAGGATATGATGTTGTAGTAGTTGACAATTTATGCAATTCCAGTGAGAAGGCTCTGGACAGAGTATCCAAGATCACAGGCAAACCGGTGAAATTCTATAAAGCAGATATTCTGGACCGCGAAGCATTAAATGAAGTTTTTGACAAAGAAGAGATCGACTCCTGTATTCATTTTGCAGGACTGAAAGCAGTTGGTGAATCTGTTGCCAAGCCGTGGGAGTATTATGAGAACAATATCGCAGGAACCCTTACTCTTGTAGACGTGATGAGAAAACATAATGTTAAAAATATTATTTTCTCTTCCTCAGCAACCGTATACGGAGATCCGGCAATGATCCCGATCACCGAGGAGTGCCCGAAGGGACAGTGTACCAACCCATATGGCTGGACCAAATCCATGCTGGAGCAGATCCTTACAGACATCCAGAAGGCAGACCCGGAGTGGAACGTAGTTCTTCTTCGTTACTTCAACCCGATCGGTGCTCATAAGAGCGGAACCATCGGTGAGAATCCAAATGGTATCCCGAACAACCTGATGCCATATATCACACAGGTAGCAGTAGGCAAGCTGAAAGAGCTTGGCGTATTCGGAAACGATTACGATACACCGGATGGAACAGGTGTCCGTGACTACATCCACGTAGTAGACCTTGCCAAGGGCCATGTAAAAGCCCTTAAGAAGCTGGAAGACAATTCTGGATTAAGCATCTACAACCTTGGAACCGGAAAAGGCTACAGTGTTCTTGATATCGTTAAGAACTTTGAGGCAGCTACCGGCGTCAAGATCCCATATGTGATCAAACCACGCCGCCCAGGCGACATCGCAACCTGCTATTCCGATGCAACCAAGGCAGAGAAAGAACTCGGCTGGAAAGCAGAGAACGGAATCCGCGAGATGTGTGCAGACTCCTGGAGATGGCAGAGCCAGAACCCTAATGGATATGAGGCTTAAGGAACAGAAAGCTTAATTACATAAAAATATAAAAGCGATATAAAACACGGCAGACAGCCCCGGAGGGATGTCTGCCGTGTTGTTTTTTTGAGGGTAAAAAAGTCGNAGACTCCTGGAGATGGCAGAGCCAGAACCCTAATGGATATGAGGCTTAAGGAACAGAAAGCTTAATTACATAAAAATATAAAAGCGATATAAAACACGGCAGACAGCCCCGGAGGGATGTCTGCCGTGTTGTTTTTTTGAGGGTAAAAAAGTCGCTTATCATTTCCATAAGCGACAGGTGATTTTCTCTCAAATTGCATAGTTTTTGAATCTTAATCAATGATAGCATTGCACCCTGTCACTGTCAAGATACGAAAAATGCACCACTTTCGACCAAAAATGCAGTTTTTTTCGGTTAAATTTTTTTATATACGACAAATTTTTCTTTTTTTCGCTTATTAGTGGTCACAAAAATGGTCAGACTTTTGCTATAATAGTGCGAAAAGGAGACTACGATTATGCCTAGAAAAGGGGAAAATATCAGAAAAAGGAAAGACGGAAGATGGGAGGCGCGCTATGAAAAATGTCGTGACCAGAATGGACGGATCCAGTACGGATATCTGTATGGTCGTACATACGAGGCTGTAAAAAAGAAAAAGCTGGCTATTTTATGTCAGAATAATCTTCAAAACTCTCCGGGAAAGTGTTATGTATTTCGAAACCTCAGTGAAGAATGGATGTTATCCATGCGTTACGCTGTAAAGCTCAGCACCTATGCCTGCTACGAAACACTTCTTGATACACATATCCTTCCGGAATTTGGTGATATGCCGTTGAAATACATCTCTTCTGCTTCTGTATATACCTTCTCTGAAAAGCTGAAACAGCAGGGGTTTTCGCCACGTACCATCAAAAATCTTCTGATCCTGTTCCACAGTATTTTACGCTATGGTGAAAAACAGGGGTATTTGAATCTTTCACAGCTTGAATTTCGGTATCCCAAAATAAATACCAGTCCTTTTCAGCTTATTTCTCATGAACATCTCACAAAGCTGATCACAGTTCTCTCTGCTGAGGACTCAGAATTTCCCATCGGCATCCTGCTATGTATTTATACAGGGATCCGCGTTGGCGAGCTCAGCGGTATCCGGTGGGAAGATATTGATTTTGATAAAAAACTGCTTCATATAAGGCGAACGATCTCACGGATAAAAAATCTTGATTATTCTGGTGAATCTGATGACGAACCCAAAACCGTTTTAATGATAGGTCCTCCTAAATCAGTCTCATCCATCAGGGATATTCCAATCCCTGATTTTTTATTGAAAAAAATGAAGCGGATTGCTGCTGAACCTGATTCATACCTGCTGACGGGTACGAATCGTAAATGTATGGAGCCCAGAAATATACAGCGTAAATTCCAGAAGCTCCTTCAGCAATGTGAAATCCCCAGTATCAACATTCATTCTCTCCGGCATGCTTTTGCCACCCGTTGTACGGAAATGGGATTTGACAGTAAGACACTTTCTGAAATTCTGGGACATTCGTCCGTCAAGATCACCATGGATATTTATGTGCACAGCAGCATAAAACAAAAACAGAAGTGCATGGAAAAGCTGAACTATTAGCAGTCAGAATTATGGTCAAAGCAGGCCGGAAGTCCGCATTTATACGGGTTTCCGGCCTGCTTGTCGCTTATGGAAATGATAAGTGACAAAAATAATAATTTAGATAAGTTATATTATAATGAATTTTCTTTGCGAAAAACGGAGAACCAAAATGAAAGAACCGGAAACCGGAAAAAAAGAAAACACCGGAAAAAGCGGCTACAGCATCACAACCTGGCGACTGCATCTCTGGTGCAGACATCCGGAATGGCTGCGGACCACACAGGAATTTTATAACCGGATCGCTGAATTTTATTACAACCTGCTTCTGGATCATACGGATCTCTGGGAACTGGGAAGCCAGCAGACTTTACGCGAGCTGGAGATCATGAGCATTCCGGGACGAGGCGGACGCATACCATCAGATCCCCTCCCCTGGCAAAAGGTTCCACTGTATTTTCGAAGAGCAGCAGCCAATGAAGGAATTGCTTCAGCCAAAAGCTATATCAGCCGTTTTGCCCAGGATGAGAAGATCGGCAGAGCCGAGAAACTAAATGCAGCAGTTACCTATTACAAAGGAATGTATCAGGATTTTTCCGCTAAAGAGATCACGTTGCGTGTCTGGACAGGAGACACATGGACCTGGATGCATTGCCGGCTGTCAGGCAGAGACTTTCCGGAAAACGCTAGACTCATGTCACCATCCGTAGTTTTTGAATACAAATATGACATGTTGCATGTTCCAGTACGTCAGAACAATGAAAATACAGCAACCGTACGTCAGAGGATGCAGGCAGGATGCAGGATACTCTGTATTCAGTTTACAAACAGTGATGCCTTTGCAGCAGGCGTTGTTCTGGACGGAACCGGTCAGGAGATTGCAGTGAAGTTCTGGAAAGGCGGAAAGGAATACAGTCACCATTGCAGAAAGCTTCTGGAAAAGATCCAGAAGTCCCAGGAAGCAACCGGAGGCAGACAGACAGGCAGAGTTGATCAGAAATACTGGATGCATCTGAAACATCTTTCTGAACACTATGGACACCAGGTCACAAGCCAGATCTTACGTTTTGCCGTAGAGCAGGACGTCTCCGTGATCGTACTTCCACGTTATAACCAGGAATATTCCAGAAACGTCATGAAAGGCTCAGGAAACTGGGGCCCGCTCCACTTAAGCACCAGGATCCGCCAGTACCTGGACTACAAAGCCTGGAAAAACGGAATCATCGTTATCGAAGTCCACGCCACCGGCATCAGCAAAATCTGTGCAAAGTGCGGTGCAGAAATCATTCGGACTGACACCAGAACAGAACTATGCTGCTGCGCCAATGGACATCAGACGGACCGATATCTGAATGCTGTGAGAAATCTCGGGAAAAAGTGCCTGACACAGTTTGGACGCAGAGCATGAAGGGAAGAACAAAGGAAACAGAATATCAGTATGAAAAGCGAGCAGGTGGATTGACCTTATGGCATGTCAGAAAACAGATGTCATAAGGTCAGTGCATCGGCTTTGCCGTGCTGACAAAAAGAAAGCGAAAGCAAAACACGGTGTATATCAGTGATAAACACCGTCGGGTTGAATACCGCCTGTCGTGTGTGTACCTGAAGAAGGTGCGGGCACGGCGAAGAATGTGCCGGCTTTTGAGTTGGGGAGTGTATTCGAAGTTATGAAAAATAAAAACTTGCATATGGAGGATGAATAGAAAAAAGAGAGAAAGCATGTAAGGAAATATTGAAATGACGAAGAATACGCCTACAGTAAAAATTATAGTAGCAACACATAAAAAATATGAAATGCCTCAAGATGCAATGTATCTTCCACTGCATGTTGGCGCAGAGGGAAAAACAGATCAGAATGGAAATCCGCTGGATTTAGGGTATCAAAAAGATAATACAGGAGAAAACATTTCAAACAAAAACGCTGCGTATTGTGAGCTTACAGGCTTATATTGGGCATGGAAAAATCTTGACACGGATTATACAGGATTGGCACATTATAGACGCCATTTTGGAAAGAAAACCAAGGCACCATTTGAAGGTGTTCTTACGTATAATGAGCTGCGCCCAATGTTGGAAAAATATAAAATTTTTGTACCTAAAAAAAGAAAGTATTATATAGAAACCTTATATTCCCATTATGAACATACACATTATGCATCTCAATTAGATATCACCAGAGAGATAATCGCTGAAAAATATCCCGACTATCTGAAAAGTTATGATGAAGTTGTAAAACACACTTACGGATATATGTTCAATATGATGATCATGCAAAAACGATATCTGAATGATTATTGTGAATGGTTATTTGATATTCTCTTCGAGTTAGAAAAACGCATCGATCCACAGGAATTATCAGCATTTCAGGGGCGATTTTATGGAAGAGTAAGCGAGATAATATTTAATGTGTGGCTTGATGGTGAGATTAAACTAGGGAAAATTAAGAAAAATGAGATTAAAGAGTTGCCTTACCAGCATATGGAAAAGATTAATTGGTGGAAAAAGAGTACAGCGTTTTTAAAAGCTAAGTTTGTTGGAAAAAGATATGAGGGGAGCTTTTAAATAAGAGGATTATGAATGAAAAAATATTAATTTCATATATTATTCCAGCATATAATGCGGCTGATACATTAGAAAGAGCTGTGGAAAGTATTACACATACTTGTAACATGGAGAAATATGAAATATTGATTGTTGAAAATGGATCAACTGATTACACCAATAGTGTTGCATTAAAATTAATTCAAAAATATGGAGAAAATATTAAACTAATTCATTCGGAAAAAGGAGTGTCAAGAGCTAGAAATGAAGGATTGAAAAACGCCAGAGGAGAATGGATTGTCTTTGTCGATGCAGATGATTATATAGTATCTAAAAGCAAAAAATATATTTACGAAGATATATTAAATGCTAAAGCGGATTTGTATGTATATAGTTACGAGATTGGTAATAGAGCAAATTATATAAACAATAAAGAAGAGAAAACATATTATTTTAATGACTCTGCAGAAAAAATGAAGTTGGAAATGATCGCAAATCCAACAAAATTCATGCAGGTTTGGGGAAAGATTTTTAGGAAAAGCATTATTTATGAAAATAGAATTAGCTTTAATACAAAAATGCAGCTTTCAGAGGATAGTGATTTTACATTACATTATTTAATGCATTGTTCCAGAATTAGCATAAGTGATACGATATTTTACCATTATTCTATAGACAATGAGTCTACGATGAGGAGTAACGCAGATAAAAAAGTGCTTCAATATATTGAAGCTATGAATATAACGAGTAAGTATATTGAAAAACAACATGAAAATGTACAATTGGCATTTAATGATTATATTTTAATGCATTTAAATATAGCCTGTGTTAGAGGTATATTTTGCGTTAATAATAAAGAAAATTATGTAAAAAAAATAGAGCATATAAAAAAAATTATAAATACACCTGTATTCAAAGATGCGATAAAAAAGTTCCATATAAAGAATAATTTTTCAGCGAGAACATTGCCTGTTTTTTTTATGAAATATAAATTGGTTCATATTGCAAGTATCATATATATTGTGCGGGCATATCAAAATTATATTTACGAAAAAAGTAGAAATTAAAATAGTCAAACATTAAATTGTGAGGAAACCTATGTATAAAATATTAGTTTTTGGTATGACAGAAAATCCAGGTGGGGTAGAGAGTGTTATTATGAATTACTATCATTACATGGATAAGAATATCTTTCATTTTGATTTTTTATGTAATTCATATAATAAAATCGCTTTCGAAGATGAAATTATTTCCAATGGCTCACAAACATTTCATTTTCCTGCGAGAAGTAAAAATTATAAAAAATACAAAAAAGAATTAAAAAATTTTTTTGAAAATAATGCTTCTAAGTATGATGCAATATGGGTGAATGTGTGTAGTCTTGCCAATATTGATTATCTGAAAATGGCAAAAAAATATGGGGTAAAAAGAAGAATTATACATAGCCATAATTCTCAAAATATGGATAGCAGGTTAAGAGGAATTTTACATCAATATAATAAAAAAAGAATTGCTCATTACGCAACGGATTTTTGGAGCTGTTCAAAAGAAGCTTCGGAATGGTTTTATGATTCTTCAATAATAAAAAAATCTATTATTATCAGTAATGCAATAGACGTAGAAAAATATTGTTTTGATGATGTGAAGCGAAAAAAATTGCGGCGAGATTTGAAGTGGGAAGAAAATTATATCATAGGAAATATAGGAAGGTTGCATTTCCAAAAAAATCAAATGTTTATTTTAGACATATTTGAAAAACTTATAAAAAAAGAACCAAAAGTAAGATTGATTTTAATAGGTGATGGAGAAGACAGGACAAAGCTTGAAAAAGAGATTGATAAAAAGAAACTAAATAAGTATGTATATATGGCCGGAATTCAGAAAGACATATGTGGATGGTTGAGTACATTCGATCTGTTTTTATTTCCATCTAAATTTGAAGGACTCAGTATGGCTGCGATGGAAGCGCAGGCAAATGGAGTACCTATGTTAGCATCTGACAGCGTAATTCCTAAAGAAGTTAAAATTAATCCATCATTTATATTTTGGAATTTGGAAAATTCAGCGGAGTCCTGGGCTGAAGAAATATTAAACATTAAAGCAAATATAAACCGAGTTTCCATAAATGAGATAGTGGAAAATTTTACAATGCGAGGATATGAAATTCATACCGAAGCAAAAAAATTAGAAAAATTATTGTTGGATGGTGTGGTGAACAAATGAGAAAAATGAGTTTGGAGGAAATAAAAGAAACAGAATTAAATATTCTGGTAGATTTTGATAAGCTATGTAAAGAAAATAATCTGTATTATACATTATGCGGTGGAACATTGCTGGGAGCAATTCGCCATAAAGGATTTATTCCATGGGATGATGACATTGATGTGTTGATGCCAAGACCAGATTATGATCGATTATTAGAAAAAAAAGATATTGATTTTTCAAGTTTGCCAAATCATTTAAAAATTTGTTCGTGGAAAGATGGAACTTTGAAATTTCCGTTTATAAAATTGGTTGATAAAAGAACAAAAATATCCACAGAATTTTATGATGATGATTTGAATGTAAATGGTATATGGATAGATGTTTTTCCTATTGATGGAAATCCAAATGATTCAAAAGAAACTGATAAAATATATAAAAAATCTTTGAAATTACGTAAACTTATTTTTTTAAAAATAGCTAAAATCGGAAAAGGGAAAAATCTTTTTAAAAGGATTGCAAAGCCTGTTGTGATAAAATGTTTATCTGTTATAAGTAGTGAGAAGATTTGTGAAAAAATAGATGAATTAGCAAAAACCTATAAATTTGAAGATTCAGAATTTATTGGAGGAATTCTGTGGGGATATGGTCCGCAGGAAAAAATACATAAAAAAGGCTATATGAAACCTATATCTGTAGAATTTGAAAAATATTTTTTCAATGCACCATCTAATTATGATGAGTATTTAACAGGATTGTATAAAGATTATATGGAATTACCACCTGAAAGCCAAAGAATTTGTCATGAAATGACGGTATTTTGTACGGAGGAGTAAATATATGAATATTGCAGTGATTTTTGCTGGTGGCATAGGAAGTCGAATGCATAGCAAGGAGTTACCTAAACAGTTTTTAATGTTGAGAGGAAAACCAGTTATAATTCATACATTGGAACAATTTGAGAATCATGATGAGATAGATGCAATAGTAATTTCATGCATTGAAGACAGAATTCAATATTTGAACGAATTGTTAGAAAAATATAATATAAGAAAGGTGAAGAAAATTGTTCCTGGAGGAAAAACCGGACAGCTTTCAATTTATAATGGACTTTGTGCAGCTGAATCAGTGGTAGATAAAGAAGAGAAAAATATTGTATTGATTCATGATGGAGTCAGACCTTTGATTAATTCGAAATTAATAACCGATAATATAAGATCTGTAAAGGAAAACGGGTCTGCCATAACTTGTGTAAAAGCAAAAGAAACAATTCTTCTTGTAGAGAATGAAGATAATGCAGAAATTAATACAATTCCAGATAGGAATTGCGTTCGATTGGCGGAGGCCCCTCAGAGCTTCTTTTTGAATGATATTATGGAAGTTGAACGGAGAGCAATTAATGAAGGATTAACAAATGCTATTGATTCCTGCTCTTTGATGAAAAAGTATGGAAAAAAGATTTATTTGATCGAAGGTCCAACTGAAAATATAAAAATTACGACACCAGATGATTTTTATATTATGAGAGCTATTTTAGATGCAAAAGAAAATGCGCAGATTTATGGAATTGAGGAATAGAATGGGAGTATTAGAAAAAGATTTTGAATATGTTTCGAATAGTAATATAAGTTTTGATAGATTCAAAAATAAAGTGATTCTTATTACCGGTGCAACTGGTTTGGTGGGATCATTATTAGTGAAAAATTTTGCGTACTGCAATAAAAAGTATGGTTTGGATTTAAAGATTATAGCAATAATTCGAAACACGGATAAAGCAAAGAGCGTATTTGGAGAATTGTACGACGAAAAAAATATTACGTATATATCATGTGATTTGGAAAAGAATTCTTTAAATATAGCTGAAAAAGTTGATTATATTGTTCATTGCGCGGCAGTAACCGCATCAAAGGACATGATTAAATATCCTGTGGATTGCCTCAAACTTGCAGCGAATAGTACATTGAATTTATTGGAACTGGCAAGAACAAAATCAGTAATAAATATGGTGTTTATTTCTTCAATGGAAGTATATGGAATATTAAACACTCAGGATCATAAAATTACAGAAAATCAACTGGGATATGTGAATTTGGCGTCAGTGAGAAGTTGTTATCCAGAAGGAAAAAGATATTGTGAATGCTTATGTAATGCATATGCAGCCCAGTATAATGTTAATGTAGTTACGGCAAGATTGGCGCAAACTTTTGGAGCTGGAATTTTAAAAACAGAAAACAGAGTGTTTGCACAATTTGCAAAAAGCATTTTATATGGAGAAGATGTTGTTTTGCATACAAAAGGTCTTTCAGAAGGGAACTATGTATATTCGGCGGATGCTATAATAGGAATAATGATATTGCTACTCAAAGGTGTTAAGGGAGATTCTTATAATATTTCAAATGAGGACTGTCATACTACAATAGCGAAGATGGCTGAAATGTTAATTGATGAATTTGGAAATGGAAAACAAAAGGTCGTTTATGATATCTCCCCAAATTTGAATGAGAACGGATATGCGCCAGATGTGAAAATGCATTTAAGTGCCGAAAAAATGCAGAAATTGGGATGGAATGCCAATATTGATTTGAAAATGTCGTATGCAAAATTGCTGGATTATATGAAACAGGAAGTTTTTTAATGAAATAGAATGGAGAGAATAAGCACGATGGATTATTATGTGAAAGAGATACAAATCGGTGATGGAGTAAAAAAAACAGCGGGCATCAAGGCTAGAGATGATTTGTATTCTATCATGCAGAGCTTAAATATGAATGAAATAGAAATTCCATCACAAGAAAACAAAAGAAATTCTAAAAGTATTATAGGAAAAATGAAAGAACATTTTTCTATATTGTCAATTTGGAAGAACAAATTTAAAAGAATAAAAGCAGGAGATAGAGTTTTTATACAGTTCCCCATTATTGAACATTCACTTTTTTTTGCAGATTTAATTAAAAGTTTTTGTAAAAGAAATATAGAAATAGTTTTAATTATACATGACTTGGAAATTCTTCGTTCTGCCAAAAGGAGTGATCTGGGAAAGAAAAAAAGATTACGTATATATTTAGAAGAAAAAAGAGTTTTAAAAAATTGCTCCAAAATAGTAGCACACAATACAAAAATGAAAGAATATCTTATCAAATGTGGAATAGATGCTTCTAAAATAGCAGTTTTAGAAATCTTTGATTATTTAATTCCAGAGTACGATCTGGAAAAAAAAGAAGTAGATGTATTAGATAAAAATGAACCAATTATTATTGCAGGGGCACTTAGAAAACATAAGGCCTATTATGCATATCAATTGCCTGAAAATCAAAAGTTTAATTTGTACGGTGTAGGGTACACTGGAAATACTAACAAAGACATAAAATATTATGGAGCATTTCCGCCGGAGCAACTTCCATATGTAATGCAAGGGGCATGGGGATTAGTATGGGATGGTACATCTTCGAATACATGTGAAGGAGTGTTTGGCGAGTATTTAAGAATTAATAATCCACATAAAACATCTTTATATCTTGCA
Source organism: Blautia massiliensis (ex Durand et al. 2017) (assembly GCF_001487165.1). Classification (GTDB taxonomy): domain Bacteria; phylum Bacillota; class Clostridia; order Lachnospirales; family Lachnospiraceae; genus Blautia_A; species Blautia_A fusiformis. The sequence goes on along the minus strand of NZ_LN913006.1, from coordinate 1,782,554 downwards.
TCTGGAATTCCGATAATAATATGGAAAAATGCTGCATTAGCGGAGTTTGTAAAAGAAAATAATTGCGGATTGATGGTTGAGTCGTTATATGAAATTAAAAATGTTGTTGATAAAATATCTCAAGATGAGTATGCTACAATGAAAAAGAATGCGGAAGAGGTTGGAGAAAAATTACGTTCAGGATTTTATACAAAAAAAATAATGAAAGAATGTTGAATCTGAATGATAAGATAGAAAGTATGCATGTAGATGATACGTATCAATAAAAAGGAATTATAATGAAAAAAAATCAATCTTTAAAAGTTAATTTTGTTATGAATGCATTTTTGACAATGTCTTCTTTTATTTTTCCATTAATTACATTTCCTTATGTGTCACGTGTTCTTTTGCCAATAGGAACGGGAAAAGTTTCATTTGCGACATCAATTATTAACTATTTTTCGATGTTTGCACAATTAGGTATTCCAACATATGGTATTAGAGCTTGCGCGCAAGTGAGAGATAACCGTGAAGAATTATCGAGAGTAGTGCAGGAATTATTAATTATCAATCTAATTATGAATGTAATTTCGTATGCGGCGCTTTTTGTATCAATATTTACAATACAGAAATTGACATTAGAAAAAGAGCTGTATATTCTTTTGAGCTTTACGATTATACTTACATCTATAGGTATGGAATGGTTGTATAAAGCACTTGAACAATATACTTACATTACAGTGAGATCGGTAATTTTTAAATTTGTAGCATTAATAGCTATGTTTTTGCTGGTACATGAACAAAAGGATTATGTGATTTATGGAGGAATAACAATATTTGCCTCTTCAGCGTCAAATATATTGAATTTTATTAATGCACATAAATATATAAATTTGAGATTTGTTGGAAAATATAATTTAAAACGTCATATAAAACCTATATTGATTTTTTTTGCAATGTCCTGCGCCACAACAATTTATACTAATCTGGATACTGTGATGTTAGGTTTTATGTCATCAGATACTGACGTTGGATATTATAATGCTGCCATTAAAATAAAAGTGATACTTGTAAGTATTGTAACATCTTTAGGAACAGTTCTATTGCCAAGAGCGTCTTATTATATCCAGAAAGGTGAAATAAAACAATTTTATAGAATTACAAAAAAATCATTAAATTTTGTAATGGTTATAGCTATTCCAATGACAATTTATTTTATTTACTTTGCAAGACAAGGAATTATATTTTTGTCAGGAAATGCTTATGAAGGTGCAGTTATGCCTATGAAATTGATTATGCCAACACTGGTTTTGATAGGAATAACAAATATATTGGGAATACAAATGTTAGTTCCTATGGGAAGAGAAAAAAGTGTATTATATTCTGAAATCGCAGGAGCCGTAGTAGATGTTATTATCAATGCAATTTTGATTCCTAAATATGCGTCGGTAGGAGCTGCAATAGGGACATTGGTAGCCGAAGCAGTAGTTTTGATAGTTCAATTTTATGCATTGAAAGAGAAAGTAAAAGATGCTTTTATACAGATTCCATATTTGAAAATTATATGTGCTGCTTTGATTGGAAGTGGTGCTGCATTATGGGTGAAAAATTTGAAATGGGGAAGCATTGGAACACTAATATTATCAGCAATTTTATTTTTTGGTACATATGGATGCACTTTACTTGTACTAAAAGAAAAAATAGCTGTAGAAATATTTGAATTGTTATTGAATAAAATGAGGATAAGTAAGCAGAAATAAGATTCAGTAAAAGTCCATTTATTACAATAATATTCATTGATAAAATACAATGTATAATGGTAAAGAGATCATTTAATTGTAAGGAAGGAATCAATTAAAATGAAAATAAAAACAAAAATGAAGGTACAAAAAATACCAACGAGTCAGTTGATTTTTTTTGTAGCATATACTTTATATTTGATCTTTGCATTGTTAAGTACGTCGTTTTATTATAAATATTTTGAAGGCAGAGTATACATTGCGCTAAAAGTATTATGTCTATATTTGATTTTTATAAGTGAAATTATAAAATGTCAAAAGAATATTAAGGCATTTTGGGGATTAGCTATATGTAGTATGATGTGTGGAGTTGTAATATATAACACCAGTTTATTTAATGATATTGTATTGTTGATTGCTTTTGTATATTGCGGACGGGATATTGCATTTGAGAAAATAGCCAAATTAACAGAATATGTTTCATCAGTAATGTTAATAGCTATTATTTTGAGCGCTTATGTTGGAATAATACAAAATTATACAGAATTATTTGATGGAAGATATAGGGAATATTTAGGCTTTAGATATGCATTGTATCCAGCTGCTATTATATTTAATATCACAGCATTGATTCTTTATAAAAAAAGAAAGAAATTAAAAATTCATGACATATTGATTTTATTGCTTTCAAATAGTTTTATATTTTACAAAACAAATTCAAGATTATCTTTCTATATGTCCGTAGTAATGATCTTATGTATGTTTTTGTTTCAGATTTTTCCATCTATTTTGGAAAAATCTAAAATACTTCATGTTGGAATGACATTATCGTTTGTTATTTCATGTGTCGGGTCTATTATGATGACCGTAAAATTTAGTGATAGTATTAATTGGATGTATACTATTAATGATTTTTTAAATAATCGTTTGAAATTTGGAAAAAGATCATTAATATTATATGGAGTGTCCTTTTGGGGAAAACACAACATGGAATGGATCGGAAATGGTCTTGATTCAGCAGGAAATAAAAGTACGAAGACATATTTATGGGTAGATAATTTTTATATATCAATCATGCAAAGATTTGGAATCATTGTGATGATTATAGTAGTACTATTGCTTACTTATACTCTCATTAAATGTCTAAAAAATAAAAATTATTATTTGATGTTCATGCTTACATTTATAGCTGGACATTGTATTGTAGACGATTTGTTTTTATATTTGCATTATAATACATTTTGGTTTTTGATTGGTTCAGTATTAATGGAAAGAAATAAATATTCAAAAAGTAGAAAATCATACATCAAATATCAAAATAATAGAATTTCTTCCAATTTTAACAAAAATTTCGGAAAAGCTGTTTAATATTTTATAATACTTCAATTATATGATTAAAATATTATTTGTTTGGTGTGTTATGAAAAAAGGTAAGGAATATTGAAAGATGTCGAATAAGAATTTTACTGACAGAATTTGCAATCGTAATTCTTCAATAGAATTATTACGGATTATATCCATGATATTGATAGTATTTCATCATTTTGCTTTTCATGGTGGATTTAAATGGCAGACAAATTCAGTTACGATTTCTCATTTTTGGTATAATTTTATTTATGGTGGGGGGAAAATAGGCGTAAATATATTTGTATTAATTTCTGGATATTTTTTAATTGATCGGAAAACATCAGTATGCAGTTACATAAGAAGAATCTTAAAGTTTTGGGGACAGGTGTTTTTTTATTCGTTTGTAATTTTTTTTATATCTGTAATAGTAGATATTAAAAATTTTGAAATGCAGTCATTAATAAAAATGTGTTTTCCTATTACGTTTTCTGAATGGTGGTTTGCAAGTACATATTTTGTTTTATTGCTAATACATCCATTTTTAAATAAATTTTTAAATAATTTGAAAAAAAAATCGTATCAGGAATTATTAATTTTACTTATTGTATGCTGGTCCATAATTCCAACATTTACTAATTCGGAATATCAGGGGAATTCATTTTTATGGTTTATGACTTTATATGCAATTGCCGGATATGAGAAAAAATATAAATTCCAGACTGAATTTACATCAAAACATTATTTTAAATTATGTTTTTTATTTTCTTTATTAACATATTTATGTGGCATTGTATTCATAGTAATTGGTAAAAAATGGAATATATTTGCTACACATGAAACATATCTTTATGGACAAGAAAAACTACCTATGTTGCTAATATCTTTGACATTGTTTTTAGCGTTCACAAGGTGGAAAATGAATTATCGTAAATGGATAAATATAACTGCATCTGCAACATTTGGAGTGTACCTGATTCATGATAATAAAATTGTCAGATCTTTTTTGTGGATGAGCTTATTCAAAAATTACAGGTATCAGGATTCTATTATGATCATTCCTTATTCTATTGGAGTAGTTGCTATAGTTTATATTATATGTACAATGATTGATTTAGTAAGAAAGAATCAATTTGAGAAAAGGTATATGAGAATTATAGATAAATATAGTGTTTCATGGTTGAAGATATTTAGAGAAATTTACAATTTTTTTGAAAGGAAAATTTTTGGTTAAAAGAAAGGCTGTAGAGGTGAAAGAAAAATGAAATACAATTATTTAGTAGTAGGTTCCGGCTTATACGGAGCAATCTTCGCGCACGAAGCAAAAAAATCAGGAAAGACAGTTCTTGTAGTAGACAAGCGACCGAATATTGCTGGAAATGTTTACACAGAGAAAACAGAAGGTATTAACGTACATAAATATGGAGCACATATTTTCCATACTAACAACAAGAAAGTATGGAATTATATCACTCAGTTTGCAGAGTTCAACAGGTTTACAAACAGCCCGGTCGCTAATTATAAAGGGGAACTTTACAGTCTTCCTTTTAATATGTATACATTTAATAAAATGTGGGGTGTGGTAACACCGGAGGAAGCTGCAGCGAAGATTGAGGAGCAGAGAAAAGAAGCTGGAATTACAGAACCAAAGAATCTGGAAGAGCAGGCAATTTCACTGGTCGGACGTGACATTTATGAAAAGTTGATCAAGGGTTATACCGAGAAACAGTGGGGACGTGACTGTAAGGATCTTCCTTCGTTTATTATTAAACGTCTGCCGGTTCGTCTGACATTTGATAATAACTATTTTAATGCTTTGTATCAGGGTATCCCAGTTGGAGGTTACACGAAGATGGTAGCAAATCTTCTGGAAGGTATTGAGGTTCGTTTGAGTACAGATTATCTGGAAAACAAAGATGAATTAGATGCGATGGCTGAAAAAGTAGTTTACACAGGTCCGATCGATGCATATTTTGATTATAAGCTTGGTACACTGGAATATCGTTCCGTGCGTTTTGAAACAGAAACTCTGGATAAACCGAATTTCCAGGGAAATGCAGCTGTGAATTATACGGATCGGGAAACTCCATGGACGCGTATCATTGAGCATAAATGGTTTGAATTTGGTAAGGATGAGGAAGGTAACGATCTTCCTAAGACAGTGATTAGCCGAGAATTCAGTTCTGAGTGGAAGCCGGGGGATGAGCCGTATTATCCTGTTAACGATGAAAAGAATGGAGCTCTTTACGCAGAGTATAAAAAGCTGGCAGAAGCTGAGACAAATGTGATTTTTGGCGGACGTCTTGGTGAATATAAATATTATGACATGGATCAGGTTATTGCGGCTGTATTAGACCGCTGTGAAAAAGAATTACATTAAGATCAGGAAATGAGGGGAAATTAAATGCAAACAACATTACTTATCATGGCTGCTGGTATCGGTTCCCGTTTTGGCGGTGGTATCAAACAGCTGGAGCCGGTTGATGAACAGGGTCATATTATCATGGATTATTCGATTCATGATGCGATCGAAGCAGGCTTTAATAAAGTGGTTTTTATTATCCGCAGGGATATTGAAAAGGAGTTCAAGGATGTAATCGGAGACAGAATCGAGGCTGTCTGCAGAGAGCATTCTGTGACTGTTGATTATGCTTTTCAGGATATCAGAGATATTCCATGTGATTTTCCAGAGGGACGTACGAAGCCTTGGGGTACTGGACAGGCAGTTCTGGCTGCAAAGGATGTTTTGACAACGCCCTTTGTTGTGATCAATGCGGATGATTATTATGGAAAAGAAGGCTTTCGTGAGGTTCATGATTATCTTGTAAATGGCGGGCAGTCTTGTATGGCGGGTTTTGTGTTGAAGAATACGCTGTCTGATAATGGTGGTGTGACACGTGGTATCTGCAAAATGGATAAGCATAATAATTTGGCGGAGATTGTGGAGACTTCCAATATTGTGAAGAATGCAGAAGGTGCCGAGGCGGACGGCGTAAAGCTGGATACAGAGTCACTTGTTTCTATGAATATGTGGGGATTGGCACCGGAGTTTCTGGAAACGTTGGAAAGTGGTTTTCAAGATTTTTTTGAAAAAGTGGTCCCGGAGAATCTTATAAAGGCGGAATTTTTGATTCCCACATTTATTGGAGAACTTTTGACAGAAGGCAGGATATCCGTAAAGGTTCTTCGTACCAATGATACTTGGTATGGTATGACTTATAAAGAGGATGTTGCTGCAGTGAAGGATAGTTTCAGAGAAATGTTGGAAAAAGGAATTTACAGAGAAGAGCTTTTTGCTGATTTATAGGAGCTTTTTGTATAAAAGCGAGGCCGTCAGTAAATGGGGATAATGTTACTATTATTTTATATAGAAGGCATATAGAATCATTTGCAAATGGCCCCAATATATAAAGAAATAAAGGAACATTGTGATGAATATATCGGTGATGAATTCGAAGGATAATTGGAATATATTTAGCAAAAATCGTAATGCAATTTATGGTGTGGCGATAATTTCAATTATGATATTTCATTTTTTTGAAGATATAGCAAATTCAAATTTGTCCGGAGGGGGATTGGGATTTTTAGGCAAGTTGTATAACACATTCATTGGTAGTGTTGGAGTTGAGTTCTTTGTTTTTCTGTCCGGTGTTGGATTATATTTTTCGATGTCAAAAGATTCCAATATTTTGCATTTTTTTCAGAAGAGAATAAAGAGAATTTTGCCAGCTTATCTTATGGTTGCTATTCCATATTGGATTGTGGTTGATCTTATTATCATGCAAAAAGGTGTCAAGATGTTTGCATTTGATTTTGGCTTTGCTACATTTTTTACACAAGGGACAAGAACCTTTTGGTATGTGTTATTTATTGTTTTTGCATATTTAATTTATCCATTTATTTATAAGAAAAGTGGTCAGATTGGGGGCAACTGTTAATTCTTCTGATTATGGCTTTAGTTATTCAATTTTTACCGAGAATTGTAGCTCCTGTATTGAATTTAAATATAGAAATTCTATTGGGAAGATTTCTTGTTTTTTTCATAGGGTGTTGGTGTGGAAAAAAAGTTTACCAGAATGCTTGTATTAATAATATAGATAAAATGGGAATTTTCTTTGGAGTACTGATAATGCTGTGCGACTTTTTACCGGTAACCAAAATAGTTGTGTCAAAACTAGGATTTAGGATTTTGATGTGTTTTTGGGGGATTTTTTTGCTGTATTGTATTGCTGTAAGTATGCGAAAGATGCCTAAAAGAATTGTAAAGATATTGGAGCAGTTTGGAAAAATGTCTTATGAATTATATTTGACTCATGTTGCAATTAGAGCACTTATGAATGTTATAGGGATAAAGACATTTTATTTTCAAAATTATGTTTTTTGTATTTTGATAAGTTTGTTTTTGACATACACAATTGTAAAATTACAAAAAAAGCTGATTTAGGGTAATAGATAACAATCGGTTTCAGCCTTAATCAGAAGAATAGCAAAATGCTCAGATCCCCCACAAAGGATCTGAGCATTTCCAATACAAGCTATTTCTTCTGTAATTTCAGCACGTCCTCAAGAGAAAGGCCTGAAAATCTGGAGATGTCTTCAGGGGAGAATCTTGGATCCTGAAGCATACGCTGTGCTGTCAGCATAGCTTGTTCCTGAAGGCCTTCTGTGCGGCCTTCTGTACGGCCTTCCGCAAGTCCGGCAGTACGGCCTTCTGCGAGTCCGGCAGTACGACCTTCTGCCAATCCGGCCTGACGGCCTTCGGCACGTGCATCATCGCACATTTCCTGAACAGCCTGACACATATTAACCCTCCCTTCTGTTTCTGTGAAACGTAAGTTGATACCAGTTATGGAGTCGATGACCCGGGCTGCTTTGAGCTCGAGTGACCGGAAGCCGGGACGCTGTGAGGTAAGCTCCTGAAGCTTCCGTTTATCTTTGGAATATTTGATGAAGAGCATGACTTCTTTGAGATTGCTCTGGAGTTTGTCAAGTTCTTCATCCTTTATCTCGGCAGGTGAGAAGAGATTGATCCGGTAATCCGGGACCATGGAAAGAATTTCGGGGTCCTGGACAGAGAGCATTTCGTGGAGGCTTCTAGGAGCGTTCCAGGTGTCGGAACCGAAGTACACGACCGTGGTTATGACTGGGATGAGCCGGTCATCCTTGTAGAAGCCGGTGAGATATTCTCCGGATGTAGAAGGCCATTGCTTTGCTTCTCTGTGGGATCTGGCGGAATTTTCTACCTGCCCTGCGTATTCTAATGCATCATAGACCATGTTTTTGACCGGCATTGCGTAGTGTGTTTCCGATTGATTTTCAATCCCCAGGAGAAGATAAATCCTTGAATCATCGTGCATAACATTAAGAGATTTGAATTCGTCCCGGAATTTCTGGACAGGAACTTCTGAAGTGCCGGATCCGTAGGGGACAGCGAGAGCTGTGGTATCCAGTGGATGAAGAGTGTCAGGGTCTATGATGTTTTTTCCTTTGTACAGCATATGGTTGAACACATCCGCAAAAACGCGGTTGTCAGCCATGTAATCTTTGGTGATGGTATCCTTTGTACCCATAGGTTTCACCACCTTCGATCTGTTTATGTGATCAGAGTAGTTTATTATCTGATCCAGTTACAGGGTATCATACATTTTGGCGTTTGAGAAGCGGATATCTGATATTTTATCATTTTTGCAGCTTGCGGAGATCTGTTTGATAACATTCTTACATAAGATTTACCGGGATTTTACAGTGGCTTCTTGCCAGCTACCCTTTTCCGGTGTTAAAATAACAGCATCAATGAAAGAACAGGGAGAATGAAATCAATGTACGATTATCTTATCGTAGGTGCCGGTCTTTACGGTGCGGTTTTTGCACAGGAGGCGAAGCGTGCCGGGAAGTCAGTGCTTGTGATCGACAAGCGTCCGCATATTGCGGGAAATGTATATACAGAGAAGGTGGAAGGAATCAACGTGCATAAATACGGTGCACATATTTTCCATACCAATAATAAGAAGGTCTGGGATTATATCACCCGGTTTGCCACCTTCAATCGTTTTACCAACAGTCCGGTTGCCAATTATCACGGGGAGCTGTACAGTCTTCCGTTTAATATGTATACCTTTAACCGGATGTGGGGCGTGGTGACTCCGGAGGAGGCTGCGGCAAAGATCGAGGAGCAGCGGCAGGCTGCAGGGATCACGGAACCTTCGAATCTGGAGGAACAGGCTATCAGTCTTGTAGGTACGGATATTTATGAGAAGCTGATCAAGGGCTATACGGAGAAGCAGTGGGGACGTCCATGTACGGAGCTTCCTGCTTTTATCATCAAGAGGCTTCCGGTGCGTCTGACCTTTGACAATAACTATTTCAATGCGTTGTACCAGGGAATCCCGGTGGGTGGTTATACGAAGATGGTTGCCAATCTGCTGGACGGTATCGAGGTACGGCTGAATGAGGATTATCTGGAGAAAAAAGAGCAGTACGATGCAATGGCGGAGAAAGTGATCTACACAGGTGCCATCGACGCATATTTTGACTATAAGCTGGGAACTCTGGAGTATCGTTCTGTGCGTTTTGAGAATGAAACACTGGATAAACCTAATTTCCAGGGAAATGCAGCAGTGAATTATACGGATGTGGAGACTCCATGGACCCGTATCATCGAGCATAAATGGTTTGAGTTCGGAAAGGATGAGGAGGGGAATGATCTTCCGAAAACGGTGATCAGCCGGGAATACAGTTCCGAGTGGAAGCCTGGAGATGAGCCGTATTATCCGGTCAATGATGAGAAGAACGGAGCGCTTTACGGACAGTATAAGGAGCTTGCAGAGAAGGAACCGAAGGTGATCTTCGGCGGCCGTCTTGGCGAATATAAATATTATGACATGGATGCGGTGATCGCTTCTGCGCTGGATATGTGTGAGCGGGAGCTTGCATAAAAAAGATACTGGATATAACTAATGATAAGATCCTCTTATATTTCGGAGCCAAGGCAAAAGAGAAATATAAGGGGATTTTATGCATAGAATGGCAGTGAGATTTTTTGAGGGAGGAAAGAGCAATGAGAAGATGCAAAGGTGTGCTTCTGGCAGGAATGCTGATGCTGAGTATGAGTGTTCCGGTGTATGCGGACAAGTCGGCTGTGGTGAAGGTGGAAGCTCCGGCAGATACCACAGATTATTATATGACGGTGGATTCCGGTGGAGTTGGTGTGGATATCTATCCGTCCACCGACGGAAAAGGTGAAAAGCTCAATGATAAGACGGTAAGGGATGGTACTGTCCTGCATATCGAAGGGGAGACAGAGAAGAATGGTGAGACCTGGGGATATACAGAGTATAATGGCAGATACGGTTATGTGCCGCTGGAGGAGCTGCGGCCCTCAAAGGATGCGGAGCTGGCGAAGGCCGGAATCGCAGGGGGCACAGAGAAAGAGACTTCTGCAGTGAATCAGGGAGACGCATCCGATACGCAGGATTCCGCAGCCGGCGAGACTCAGGGGGAAGCAGCAGGGACGGACAATACAGGCAGTTCTCAGGCTCAGAGAGGCGAGGTCCAGGGACCGCCTGCAGCGGATGGAACAACAGAAGGTGGGGGATCTGTGGATGAAGCTGTTACCAAGCCGGTCAATGGCACAGCTGCGACATCTTTTAAAGAAGAAAATTCCTGGTATAAAAGTCCGTTTATCTGGATCGGGATCGCAACAGTACTTGCAGTAATCGGAATTCTGGGTTATCATTTGAAGAAACGTTAACAGATAAACCAGATCAATATAAGAAAAGTGGAGAATTTTGTGAAGAGATTACAGCTTGTCAGGAAGAAATTACTGCCGCTTCTTCTGTGTGTGGCAGTTGCGGGCAGCCAGGTTCCGGTCATGGCAGCCGATGTGGAAGGCTTCAGTGATTCTGCGGAAGGCTTCAATGAAGAATGGTCTGAAGATACACAGACGCAGTCGGCGGAAGCAGAGGATACGACGGAGACCGCAGAAGGGAATACCACAGAGAACACCGGTATCCCGGATGAACAGACCGAGGATATTGCAGAGGCAGCCGACGGGGATACCGAGGATATAGCCTTGCAGAGCTCCGAGGAGGATACAGAGACTCCCGAAACATCAGAAGGATTGTATTCTGATTCCCAGGAGGAGGATTCCCAGGAGGATACCTTTGGTGACGGTGAGGAGAGCTTCGGGGATGCCTCAGACAGTGGTGAGTCCGGCATCGAATATATCAAGGGCCGTCCGCTTACGGAGGAAGAGGAGCAGGAACAGCTGGCACCCTTTGATAATCTGACCTCTTATTCCACCGCCGTGGAGATCGGAAATGATGTGGATGAGGTACCGATGGGAAGAGCTGCGGCCTATCCGTCCTATTATAATGCAGCGGATCAGGGATATGTCACTTCCGTAAAGAATCAGGAGCCCTACGGTATGTGCTGGGCATTTGGAATGGCCTCTCTTCTGGAAACTTCGTTTCTGACCCAGGGCCTTGGGACTTATGATCTGTCGGAAGAGCATCTGGCGTATTTTTTTGCAAACAGAAAGAATGACCCGCTTGGAAATACCTACGGGGATGTCAATAAGCATATGGGGACAGATGATAAAGGAAACGCAGATTATCATGAGGGCGGAAATGATCTTCTGGCTTCCATGTTTCTGAGCACCTGGTCCGGAATGACAACAGAAGGGGATGTGCCTCTGGCAACAGATTCCACGCATACACAGAAAACCGGTGTGACTCCGGCGGCATCCAAGGCGTACAATGCAGCTGCTTATCTGAAAAATGCCTATTTTTCCGATTATTCCGTAAATGCCATGAAGAAGCTTCTGGTTGCAAATAATTCGGTCACTGTGATGTATAATGCACAGAATGCCTATTACAATGCAAGTACAGCGGCCTATTCCTATCCTACCAGCACCAAGAACGTGAATCATGTAGTTACAGTGGTGGGTTGGGATGACAATTATTCTGCAAAGAATTTCCGGGCATCTTCCAAGGTAAAGGGAGACGGAGCCTGGATCGTTAAGAACAGCTGGGGCACAGGCTGGGGAAAATCCGGATATTTTTATATGTCTTATGAGGATAAGTCTGTCAGTGAGCTGGTTGCGGCTACGGCTGTCAATACACCGAAATATAGCAACAATTATTTTTATGACGGAACGTCGGGCCTTGGTTCTATCCGCATGTATGCAGGGGAACAGCTGTCCACGGTTTTTCGTGCCAGTGCAGGAAATGGAAAAGCGGAATCGCTTGGCGAGGTGACGCTTAGCTCCATGTCTGCCAATAATTCCTATACTGTGCAGGTGTACACAAATCTGAAGGATGCCAGTGATCCTACCAGTGGAACACCGGCGTATTCCACACCGGTTTTCTGCAGTCAGCCGATGGCTGGGGTTATGACCTTTCAGATCCCGGAGGTCCTGCTCAGCCAGAACAGTCTGTATTCTATTGTGGTGACAAATGCAGGAAGCACATATATAAAATACTGTGTGGAGGCAGAGGTCAGTTATGGCTGGTGCAGCTTTTCTCCGTCTATCGTATCCGGTCAGAGCTTTCTGCGATATAATGCGGAGGATACCTGGATGGATGCAGTTGAATTTAATCCATCGGTAACGCCGAGGATCAAGGTGCATACCAGGACTCTGAGCAGTGCGGCGAGGATGCAGCTTTCTTCGTCTGAGATAAGTCTGTATTCCGGAGATCAGAAAACACTGAATGCTTCGGCTACCAGATCCGAGATGGATGCTTCCGGCATTGTCTGGGAAAGCTCAGATACCAGTGTGGCTGCTGTAAATGGCAGCGGCGTTGTTACTGCAAAAAATCCGGGAACAGCAACCATAACCTGCTACGGAAAAAATGCCAGGGGAATCCGAGCTACCTGTAAGGTTACGGTGAAGCTTCGTCAGACCACAGGTGTAAAACTGGTTTCCAAGGCATTTAACAGGATACGGATTTCCTGGAAAGCAGTTCCCGGCTGCAATCGTTATGCTATCTATCGCTGGGATGAAAGCGGAAATTCAAAAAAAATGGCAACCGTGGCAGCAGATGTAGTGACCTGGCAGGATACTGCAGTGAAAACAGGAAGCACTTATACGTATCGAATCCGGGCTTCTTATGTACGTTCCGGAAAGAAGACTGTTTATGGAGCCGCATCTTCGCCGTTCTCAGCAAAAGCGGAGCTGGGGAAGGCCCGTGCAGTGGCTGAAGCTGTCAGCGGACCATGTAACAGGGTATCCTGGAAGAAGGTTTCCGGAGCCAGTGGCTATCATATCTACCGGAAGCTCCAGGGGAAAAGCTGGGTTCGGATCGGAACCGTGAACAACAAAGTATTGTCCTGGCAGGACACGAAGATTGAGGGAATCACCTCCTACGCTTATGCTGTGAGGCCATATAAGAATGTAGACGGGAAAAAAGTTTTCGGAGGATATCAGGCAAGCAGCTATATCCTGTCCTATCCGGAACTTCAGAAGATATCCAGTGTCAGGAAGACCTCCAGGGGGCTGAAGATCTGCTGGAAAGCGCAGAAGAAAGCAGATTGCTATCAGATCTACCGTAAGACCGGAAAGGGTTCATGGAAAAAGATCAGTACAGTTTCCGGAGGCAGCCGTTCCTCCTTTGAGGATAAGACCGCAAAGAAGGGAACAACGTATTACTATGCGGTGCGTGCAGGGATAAAAACCTCCGGTGGAAAAGTACTCTGCGGAGGATACGCTGCAAAAGCAGCAAAGAGATAAAAGTGTTAAAATATAAAACGCCCGGATCTGGCTTGAAACATTCCAGATCCGGGCGTTTTATGTTTTGGTTGAATATGTGTATATATATGATTATATCAGGCAGTTCAAAAAAAGATCAGTCGTTGTTGATCACAACGCCTTTCTGGAGCATGATGTTGGCATAAAGTGCTTTCTCACTTGTGGAGATGATGCAGTATGCAGTTTTTGCTTCGTCATAGAATGCGAAACGCTCGATGTTTCCTACGGCTTTTTCGCCACGCTCGTCATGCTTGGAAACGATTTCTTTATATGTATCCCAGATCGGTGTCTCCACATTATCGCCAGGCATTACTTCCATCAGGTTTACCGGATGCTCTACATAAGTATCCAGCGGGAAGAGCTTCAGGATGGCATCCAGGATTTCCGGAACGCCATGTCCGTCACAACGGATGGTGATGGCATTTTTTCCCATGGATTCTACAGGGAAGTTTCCGTCAGCGATAACAAGACGGTCACTGTGTCCCATCTCACATAAAACCTTCAGTAATTCTGGTGATAAGATTTCTGGAATTCCTTTTAACATAGTTTATATCCTCCTAAGATCATTGTGTACTTACAGCATTTCGGAAATTATAGCATCAGGCTCAGATGATCAGAACAGGATACATGGATTTCCGAAACTGTTATGACGCCGGTAGTATCAGACAGACCTGCCCGGCCACAGGCTTTAGAACTCTTATTAATTAATCTAACGGTATTTGGTCTCCTTTTCAAGGGAATATTTTCCTGTAAATGATGAAAATTTTATGGTTGACAGAAAACGTATGGAGCGCTATGATGAACTCAAACGGAAACGTTTCGGTTTCTGAACCAAATGAGAAAATAATACAAAACAAACACAATGATTATGATTCCAAGGAGGAGAAGATTATGCCACTGGTTACATCGAAGGAAATGCTGTTAAAGGCACAGAAGGGCGGATATGCAGTAGGAGCATTCAACGCAGAGAATATGGAGATGGTGAAGGCGATCATCCAGGCAGCTGAGGAGCTGAAAGCACCGGTTATGATCCAGACAACACCTTCTACTGTTAAATATGGTACGGTTGAGACTTACGCTGCGATCGTAGCAGCAGAGGCAGCCAAGGCTTCCGTTCCGGTATGCCTTCATCTTGACCACGGCAGCAGCTTTGAGCTTGCGATGCAGGCAATGCATGCAGGCTATACCTCTGTGATGATCGATGGTTCCAAGCTGGATTTTGAGGATAATATCAGAGAGACCAGGAGAGTTGCGGATGTGGCAGCAGCCCTGGATATCCCATGTGAGGCTGAGCTCGGTAAGGTCGGTGGTAAAGAGGATGATCTTGAGGCTGAGGCAGACACTAACACCGACCCGCAGGAGGCGAAGGAATTCGTGGAGCGTACAGGTGTTACTTCCCTGGCAGTTGCCATCGGAACCGCACATGGTTTCTATGTGGGAACACCGGTTCTTGACAAGGAACGCTTAAGCGAGATCCGCGAAGTCGTAGATATCCCCCTTGTTCTTCACGGGGCATCCGGACTCAGTGATGAGGATGTCAGCGACTGTGTAAAACGTGGTATCTGCAAGGTTAACTTTGCAACAGAGCTTCGTGCCGCATATTCCAGGGCAGTGAAGGAGACCTTTGCAGAGAATGAGAACACCATCGATCCGAAAGCCTACGGAAAGAAAGCAATCCAGGCAGTGAAGGAGCTGGTTGAGGCGCGTATGAAGGTTTGCGGCTGTGATGGAAAGGCAGAATGATCTTCTGTAAAAAAACAGAAACGGAGTGATCTGTATGGCAGCAACCATGAAAGATATTGCCAGGCGGACCGGACTTGGGCTCGCAACGATTTCTTCTTATTTTAACGGCGGAAACGTAAGAGAAAAAAACAGAATAAAGATCGAGGAGGCCATTCAGGAGCTGCATTATGAGGTCAATGAGGTGGCCAGAGGGCTTAAGACCAATGCTACCAAGACCATCGGCGTGGTGATCCCGGAGCTTAACAATACCTTTTGCGCGGAGATCATCACAGGAATGGAGGATGTCTTAAGGAGTCACGGATATGCGACTATTGTCTGTGACTGCCGTACTGATAAGAAGCTGGAGCGGGATGCAGTGGAGTTTTTAAGCCGGAAGCGTGTGGACGGGATCATCAGCATGCCGGTGGATGCGGAAGGCAATCATCTGAAAAAATTTCAGAAAACCGGAAAGCCCATCGTACTCATTGACCGCAGGATCCGGGAGCTTTCCTGTGACAGTGTTCTTGTAGACAACGAGAAGGCGGCTGAGGACGCAATGAGAGTTTTTTTTCAGGCAGGACACCGTAAGATCGGGATCATTGGCGGACCGGAGGAAATTTCCACCGCTCAGGAACGTCTCCAGGGGTACCGCAATGCATACGAAAAAGAAAATATACCGGTACGGGAATCTCTGATCTATCACGGCGATTATACCATTCAGGGCGGTGTGCAGGGAATTGAGAAGCTTGTTGCGGACAATCCGGATATGACGGCCGTGTTTGTTACCAACTATGAGATGACCATGGGGGCGGTGATCGGGATGAATGAGCTGGGTCTTAAGATCCCGGAACAGCTGTCTATGATCGGTTTTGACAATCTGCAGTTTGCCAGAGCATGCAATCCCAAGCTTACCATTGTGGCACAGCCTACACAGGGGATTGCCGGAGAAGTGGCGGGAATCATGCTGAAACGGCTGGAAGGGGCTGCAAGTGAAGAAACAGAACCGATCACGGAGAAGCTTGGCGCAGAGATCATCATGGGAAAATCCGTCCGTGTGCTGGACGAGAAGGAGAAGCTATAATGAAACCATATTTATTAGGTATTGATATCGGCACCAGTGCCTGTAAGGTTGCGGTTTTTGAAAAATCGGGAACGGTTGTGGCTGCGGCCAACGGCGATTATCCGGTTTACTATCCGAAGGAGGGCTGGGCAGAACAGGATCCGGAAGAATGGTGGAGTGCTGTCTGTCAGGCGGTAAAGAAGGCCATCCAAAAAGCGGGGATAGCACCTGAGGAGATCGCAGGCATCGGTATTGACGGCCAGAGCTGGTCAGCCATTGCCATGGATAAGGACGGAAATGTACTGACAAACACTCCGATCTGGATGGATACCAGAGCACAGTCTATCTGTGACAGACTGAATAAAGAAATCGGGGCAGAGCAGATTTTTGAAGTATCCGGTAATTCCCTTCAGCCGTCCTACACAACTGCAAAGATCCTCTGGTATAAAGAAAATCTCCCGGAGGTGTACCAAAGGATCCACAAGATCCTGCAGTCTAACAGCTACATTGCATATAAGCTGACAGGTGTGATGAGCCAGGATGTTTCCCAGGGCTATGGCCTGCATTGCTTTGACATGAGAAAGGCAGCCTGGGATGAGGATATGTGCAGAAAGCTTGGGATTCCCATGGAATTTCTTCCTGAGATCTGTGCCTGTGATCATGTTGTGGGAACAGTTACAGAGAAGGCGGCGGAGGAATCCGGCCTTGCTGTGGGAACACCGGTTGTTGCCGGTGGTCTGGATGCGGCATGCGGAACACTGGGAGCCGGAGTGATCCATCCGGGTGAGACACAGGAGCAAGGAGGACAGGCCGGCGGAATGAGCATCTGCATGGATGCGTACAAGGCAGATCCCAGACTGATCCTTGGCTATCACGTGGTTCCGGGACAGTGGCTCCTTCAGGGAGGAACCACCGGAGGTGGTGGTGTCATGCGCTGGTTTGAACGTGAGTTTGCAGATTATGAGCGCTCTGTAGCAGGGGAAAAAGGCTCTTCTCTGAACCAGCTCAATGAGATCGCGGAAAGGGTTGCACCAGGCAGTGACGGAGTGGTATTTCTTCCATATATGTCCGGTGAGCGTTCCCCGATCTGGAATCCTAATGCGAAGGGTGTATTCTACGGACTGGATTTTGCCAAGACCAAGGGACATATGGTACGTGCCTGTATGGAAGGCGTAGCACTTTCTCTGAAACACAACCTTGAGGTGGCAAAGGAAGCAGGAGCAGATGTGGAAGTTCTCCGTGCAATGGGAGGCTCTGCAAATTCTCTTCTCTGGACACAGATCAAATCCGATATCACAGGAAAACCCATCGTAGTGCCGTCCTCTGATACGGCAACAACACTTGGTGCAGCGATTCTGGCAGGTGTTGGTGTTGGAATGTATCAGGATTATGATGAGGCCATCCGTCTTACGGTAAAGGAAACAAGAAGACATGAACCGAACCCGGAAAACTGGGACGTTTATGAGAAAACCTATAAAACCTATTTAAATCTCTATAAATCTCTTGAACCTATGATGAGAAATGAGGAGGAAAAGTGATCATGAAAGCAGCAGTAGTAGTAGCAAATGAGGATGTTCAATATCAGGAAGTGGAAGAACCTCAGGTAACACCGGGCCATGTGAAGATCAAGGTAAGATATTCCGGGATCTGCGGATCTGATATCCCGCGTGTATTAAATCACGGCGTACATTTTTATCCCATCGTGCTTGGACATGAATTTTCCGGCGATGTGGTGGAAGTGGGAGAAGGCGTTACCAAGGTGAAGGTCGGCGACCGTGTATCCGGTGCACCACTTCTTCCCTGTATGAAGTGTGACGACTGCCAGAAGGGTAATTTCTCTCTCTGCAAGCATTACAGCTTCATCGGTTCCAGAGAGCAGGGAGCAAACGCAGATTATGTAGTGGTTCCTGAGCAGAATGCAGTACCATTCGCAGACAATGTTCCATATGAGCAGGGAGCCATGTTTGAGCCTGCAACCGTAGCCATCCACGGTGTATTCCAGAACGATTACCACGGTGGTGAGTATGTGGCGATCCTTGGCGGTGGTACAGTTGGTATGTTCACCATGCAGTGGACAAAGATCTTCGGCTCCAAAAAGGTAGTGGTCTTTGATATCAGCGATGAGAGACTTGCTCTTGCAAAGCGTCTCGGCGCAGATGAAGTGATCAACACAAAGGAAGAGGGATATATGGAAAAAGCCATGGCCATTACAGGTGGAAAGGGCTACGGCTTCGTATTTGAGACAGCCGGACAGGTTCCTACCATGCATATGGCATTTGAGCTTGCAGCAAACAAGGCACATGTATGCTTCATCGGTACTCCTCATGAAAACCTTACCTTTACACCGAAGGAGTGGGAGAACATGAACCGTAAGGAGTTCAAGCTTACCGGTTCCTGGATGTCCTACAGTGCCCCGTATCCGGGACGTGAGTGGGAGCTGACGGCGCATTATTTTGCAACTGGCCAGCTGAAGTTTGACCCGGGCTTCATCTATAAGAAAATCCCGATGAGCCAGGCACAGGAAGCATTCCAGCTGTTCAAGACACCGGGCCTTGTAAAAGGAAAGATCCTTCTTTCCAATGAGGAAGACTGATATGATCCTGACAGTAACCTTAAACGCTGCCATTGACAAGCGTTATGTAGTGGATGATTTTAAAGTGGGCGAAGTGAACCGTGTGCGTGAATGTACCTACGTTCCCGGCGGAAAGGGACTGAATGTTTCCAAGCCGGCGTCCATTTACGGTGCTGAAGTGGTTGCCACCGGCTTTGTAGGCGGTCACGCAGGCAATTATATAGAAGCTGCCCTGAAACCCTTTGGCATTAAGAGTGCTTTTTACCATGTAGATGCGGAGAGCCGCTCCTGTATCAACATCTGGGATGAGGTGAATCATGTACAGACCGAATTCCTGGAGCCGGGATTTACACTGACAGAGGCAGATTTTGAGGGCTTTGAGAAAAAATTCCGCCAGCTTGTAAAAGACGCTTCTGTTGTGGCGATGTCCGGCAGCGTGCCGAAGGGACTTGACGGAAGTGCCTACCAGCGCCTTGTGAAGATTGTGAAAGACGCCGGAAAACCGGTGATCCTGGATACCAGCGGCAAGCTTCTGGAAGAGGGAATCAAGGCAGCACCGACACTGATCAAGCCTAACATTGATGAGATCCGTATGCTGACAGGCAAGCATTGTGACGATATCAACGATATCATTGAAGCAGCGAAAGCCATCCATGCCGGTGGTGTGGAGATCGTGGCGGTTTCGCTTGGAGCAGATGGTTCCCTGGCAGTCGGAGAGGAAGGGATTTTCCGTGCGGTGGTTCCGAAGATCGATGCGGTAAATACCGTAGGCTGCGGAGATTCCATGATTGCAGGCTTTGCCCTTGGATTAAGTGAGGGACTTTCCCTGGAAGAGACTCTGCAAAGAGCCAGTGCGATCTCAGCGGCGGCAGCCATGCGTGAGGAAACGGGATTCTTTGTGATGGAGGATATGGAGGCTCTTCTTCCGAAGATCGAGATCAGGCGTTTATAAGATAAGCTTATAATAAAAAAATTTTTATAAAAAAGGAGATGTAAAGATGGCAGAAGTTATCAATTCGGCAATTGTGCCGAAAGTGACACTTCCTTCCGGCGAGCAGGTTCCGTGTGTCGGAATGGGAACATTCGGTTCCGACCGTGTATCCGCAGAGGATGTATCTGTAGCTGTTGCAGGCGCGATCCGCAGTGGCTACCGTATGTTTGACTGTGCCGCATGCTACGGAAACGAGCATGAGATCGGCCAGGTATTTAAGGACGCTTTTGACGAAGGTGTTGTAGAGCGTAAGGATCTTTTTATCATGACAAAGGTATGGAACGACATGCACAGAAGAGTAGAGGAAGCCTGCGACAAGAGCATTAAGGATCTTCAGTGCGATTATGTGGATATGTATTTCATCCACTGGCCATTCCCGAACTATCATGCACCGGGATGTGATGTGGATTCCAGAAATCCGGATTCCAAACCCTTCAGTGTGGAGGAGTTTATGGATACATACCGCCAGTGTGAGGCGTTGGTAGAAAAAGGAAAGATCCGTTACATCGGTATTTCCAATATGACCATTCCGAAGCTTGAGGCAGTTCTTCCGCTTATGAAGATCAAACCTGCAACCTGTGAGCTTGAGCTTCATGTATGCTTCCAGCAGCAGGAGCTTTATGATTATCTGGTAGAGCATAACATCCAGCCGGTAGGCTATATGCCAATCGGTTCTCCACGCAGACCGGAGAGAGATATCTGCCCGGAGGATGTTGCGGATCTGGAGGTTCCGGAGATGCAGGCGATCGCAAAGGCACATGGTGTTCATCCGGCTCTGATCGCTCTGAAGTGGGCACATCAGAGAGGCGAGATCTCCATTCCGTTCTCTGTGCACAACTATGCAAGCAACCTGAAATGTGTCACAGAGGATCCCCTTACAGAGAAAGAAATGGCAACCATCGCAACTCTGGAAAAAGGCAACCGTCTTGTAAAAGGACAGGTATTTCTGTGGCATGGTGCAAATGACTGGCATGACCTCTGGGATGAGGATGGCGTTATCGTAAAATAATAAAAATATGCAGGAAAATCCCGTATCCCATATGTTGGATGCGGGATTTCTTTGTATTTAATTTGGACTAAGAAACTCCGTTGTAAATTTTAACCAAACATGTTAACATATAAAAAGAATTAATAGTTATTGTTCACAGAAAGGACAGTAATCTTACCAATGAAAATGACAGAGACGGGGGAAGGATCTGTCATGGGGATGTGCAATAAAAACAACAGAAACTGATCAGAGGGGGACAACAGAAATTATGTATCGTATTTTACTGGTAGATGATGAGATACTTGTTCGAGATGCGATCCGGGAGAATATTGACTGGAAAGCAATGGACTGTGAGCTGGTAGGAGACTGTGATAACGGGAAAGCAGCAGCGGAATTTGTACAGAACCATCCGGTGGATATCGTGCTTACAGATATCCTTATGCCATATATGGATGGTATGGAACTGAGCCGTTTTCTCCATGATAATTATCCGGACATCGTGATCGTGATCTTCAGCGGATTTGGAGAATTCGAGTATGCCAAGAAGGCAATCCAGTATGGTGTCAGTGAATATATGCTGAAGCCGGTGACAGCCATGGAACTCAGAAATGTTATCGGAAAAATGAAGGAGAAGGTAGACCAGCAAAGAAAAGAAAAAGAGAAGCTGGAACGTCTGACACAGACTTCCGAGAATTATCAGAAAAACGCCATTGTGATCCGTTCCAGAGCGCTGCAGGGCTTTGTGGATAATATCAAGACACGGCAGGAAAGTCTGGAAGAGCTTGCAGCACTGGGAATCGATCTTGAGGCAGCATGCTATCGTGTGGCTGTTTTTGATCTGGATCTGTATTCGGACGGTAGTCAGCTTACTGCGGAGAAACGTCAGGAGAGTGCACTGATGTCTTTTGTCCTTTTTAATATCAGTGATGAGATCATCAGCAAAGAAAAAGCAGGAGTGGCATATCAGGCCGGAAATAACAAGGTTGGTGCTCTTTTCATGGGAAACCGTACCAGAGAGTTTGAACACAAGATCATGGAGATCTGCAGGACGATCCAGGATAAGCTGAAGGAACTGATGTCGCTGGATATTTCTATCGGTGTGGGAAGCTGGGCCAGAACTCAGCAGGAGCTTCGTGCATCCCATGAACTTGCAGAGAAAGCTATTGAATATCGTTATCTTCTTGGAGGAAGCCTTCTTATTGATATGGAAGAACAGCCGGAGGAAAAAAATCTTTCCATTAAAGTTTATGTAGAGAAGCTGCCAGCTGCTCTGAAAGCGGGTAAAAAGGAAAACGCAGAGCATATTCTGGAACAGATCTCTTCTGAGATCAAGGAAGCGCGGGTGGATAAGAGTCGTGCCTGCGTGTATCTTCAGCAGATCATCCGTGCAGCAGATGAGACCTGTGAGGATATGGTTCCGGACAACAGGCTTTTTTCCAAAAGAGAAGCACTTCTGCAGCAGGTTACGGAGCAGAATTCTTTTGACAGTGCTGTTGAACTGGTCAGGAATCATATCGGAGAGATTTTCCAGACACTTTCCGATGCAAACAGCTCCAGCGGACAGCGTCAGGCCAGACTTGCCCTGGATTATATCCAGAAGAATTATGTGGATCCGGATTTAAGCCTGAACAGTATCTGTTCCTATCTGAATATCAGTACAAGCTATTTCAGTACGATCTTTAAGGATCTTACGGGAGAGACTTTTACAGAGGTTCTGATCCGTACCCGCATGGAGAAAGCGAAGGAACTTCTGGAGAATACAACTATGAAGAATTATGAAATTGCCGAGAAAGTCGGATTTGCAGATCCCCATTATTTTGGGATCTCCTTCAAAAAAATGACCGGCTGCACACCAACAGAATATGCAAGGGAGAAACGTAAATGAGAGATATCCGGTTTGCGGCAAAGATCATAGGAAAATTTAAGAGTATCCAGAGTGCGATCTTTGCGGTAGTGACGGTGCTGCTTTTAAGTGCGGTGCTGGTCATAACAGGTGTTTCCATGAGATATACCCGCAATTCTATTTTTGAAAATTCTGCTGTCTACACCCAGAATATCGTGCAGCAGATGAATCAGAATATTGATTCCTATATTGATTACATGGAAAATATAGCCTATATGATCTCCAGTAACGAGGATGTACAGCAATATCTTTTTGGTGAAAATGTGGACAATGGAACAAGAGAGCGTCTGATCAATCAGTTCAAGACTATTCTGGATGGACGAAGTGATATCCGAAATCTTGGGATCATTGGAAGTAATGGACGGAAGCTGATCAACGACGGCAAACAGTCTGTGAATCCGGATCTGAAGCTTTCCACCCAGGAGTGGTATCTGGAAGCTTTACAGAAGCCGGAAGGCCCGCTTCTTACATCTTCTCATGTACAGCACATCATCAGCGGAGAGCGTCCGTGGGTGATCACTTTAAGCAGGGGAATCCGTAATTTTTCCAACAGCGGTGAGAAAGAGGGAGTCTTTTTTATTGATCTGAATTACAGTGCCATCAGTGAACTTTGTGATCAGAATACGATCGGGAAAAAGGGATACGCATTCATTCTGGATGAAAGCGGAAATATTGTATACCATCCCCAACAGCAGCAGCTTTATAATGAATTGCAGACTGAGAATATCGACCTGATCGTGAAATCAAAAGAAGATACGGTGCGTACCGAAAAGGGAAACAGAGGAAAGCTGTATTCCATTTCCAGATCAAATAAAACCGGATGGACCGTTGTGGGCTGTATGAGCGTCAGCGAACTCCTGCGCAAAAGCAATCAGGCACAGAGTATTTATGTGCTTATTTCCGCACTTCTGATGATCGTGGCACTGCTTTTTTCCAGATTTCTGGCAAAGAGTCTTACATATCCTCTTCAGCGTCTCAGAGATTCCATGTCCAGAGTACAGGAAGGGCATTTTGACGGAGCAGATGTGGAAATCGATTCAGAGAATGAGATCGGAAGCCTGACGAAATCTTTCAATGTGATGACACATAGGATACAGGATCTTATGGAGCAGAATGTGAAGGAACAGGAAGCAAAGAGAAAAAGTGAGCTTAAGGCCCTTCAGTCCCAGATCAATCCTCATTTTCTCTACAATACCCTGGATTCGATCATCTGGATGGCAGAGGGCAGAAAGTACGAAGAGGTTGTTCTGATGACAGCATCCCTGGCACGTCTTCTTCGTCAGAGCATCAGTAATGAAGATGAAGTGGTTCCTCTTGCAAGGGAAGTGGAGTATGCCAAGGGTTATCTTACAATCCAGAAGATGCGTTACAAGGACAAGCTGGAATTCGAGATTGATGTAGAACCTTCTATATTAAATATCCCTCTGATCAAGCTGGTTCTCCAGCCGATCATTGAAAATGCCATCTATCATGGACTGAAATATAAAGAGAGTAAGGGACTTTTGCAGGTAAAAGGCTTTATGAAGGACGGAAATGCAGTTCTTCAGGTGATCGACAATGGTGTAGGTATGGATGAGGAAACATTGTCACATATTTATGATAAGCATAAGGTGAATTATCATTCCAATGGTGTGGGTGTTTACAATGTACAGAAACGTCTGAAGCTTTATTATGGAGAAAATTACGGGATCACCTATGAAAGTGAAAAAGGTGTCGGAACCACTGCCACGATCACCATTCCGGGAATACAGGAGGAATCAATATGAAAAAACATAGAAAACTCCTGACTTTTGGAGTGGTCATCTGCCTTGTGGCGGGGCTTGTAGCCGGAATATTCTATTATAAACAGGTAGAAGAAGAGAGAAAACTATCGCTGATCTATATTCCGAAGGTTGTGGACGGTACCAACGATTTCTGGACATCACTGATCCAGGGGGCGGAGATGGCTGCAAAGGAATATAATGCAGATATCCGCGTATGGGCACCTGAGGAAGAGAATGATGTGGATGGTCAGAACAAGCTGATCGAAAGGGCAACAGAAGAAAAACCGGACGCGATCCTGATCTCGCCGTCCAGCTTCACTGAATCCGACCAGCTTTTGAAGAAGGCAAAGGAACAGGGAATACATATCGCATTTATTGATTCTTACACACAGGAAGAGGTCCAGGATCTTACCGTTGCGACCGATAATCTGGAAGCGGGGCAGATCCTTGGCAGGTTTGCGAAGGATCTTGTGGGAGCGGATGATCAGATCGCGATCGTTTCACATGTAAAGGGTGTATCTACGGCAGTTGAAAGAGAAAAAGGTTTCCGGACAGGACTTGGCAGTCTGAAGGATAATATCGTGGATGTGGTATACTGTGATTCTCAGTATGATAAGTCCTATGAGCTTACAAAAGAGCTGATGAAAAAATATCCGGATCTCAAGATGATCGCGGGGATGAATGAATATTCCTCTGTAGGTGCTGCAAGAGCAGTAAAGGCAGCAAAAGCAGAGAACCGGATCAGGGTGGTGGGAGTAGACAGCTCACAGGAGGCCGTCCAGCTGATGGAACACGGAATCTTCCAGGGAATCGTTGTACAGAAGGCATTTAAAATGGGGTATGTGGGTGTTCGGGAAACAGTTAAGATGCTGCGTGGAGAAAACTATAAAAAGAATATTAATTCCGGGTGCCAGCTGGTAACTCCTGACAATATGTATACCAGTGAGATCGAAAAACTGCTTTTCCCGTTTAATACGTTAAAAACATATGGTGATCTTACACCGTAAATAGTCATAAATGCACAAAGAAAAGGGTTAAATATTTACCAGACAGTAAATATTTAACCTTTTTTTGAAAGATATTCTATTACAATTATTGATTTTTGACGGTATTATAATAACCAAGAAAACACAAGATACGTGCAAAACGTGAGGAGGGTAAAAATTGGAAAACTTAAAACAAAATCCAATCGTTAAGAAGCTCGGATTGAACAGAATACTTCTTGTCTGTGTTCTGATTCTTATGTTCCTGGTTTTTAAAGTAGTTCTTGGAAACAAGTTTCCGACTGTTGATAGTATCAAGTCTACTTTGAACTATGTGTATTTCCTGGGCTTTTTGTCACTTGGCGTTACATTCGTAATCGCTACAGGAGGAATTGATTTCTCCATCGGACCTGTAATGTTCTGCTGTGCACTGGTATCCGGTTACTGCATGACATCTTACAAGGTTCCATGTGCAGTTGCCATGATCCTTTGCATTCTGATCGGTCTCTGCTTTGGTATTTTCAATGGCTGGATGGTTTCTTACATGTCAGTGCCACCATTCATTATTTCCATGGCATCCATGAACATTGCAAAAGGTATTGCTTCTGTATTCACAAAAACACAGTCCGTAAGCTGGCCGGCAGCTGGCGATGCAAACGGCTGGTTCCGTAATATCGTTTCCGTAAACGGCTTCCCTGTAGGAATTATTATTTTCCTGGTAATGGCAGTTATCTGCGGTATCGTTCTTTACAACACAAAACCAGGACGTTACATCCTCTGCCTTGGATCTAACAAAGAGGCTGTCCGTCTTTCCGGTGTCAACACAAAGAAATGGGAAATGCTTGCTTATATGATCTGCGGATTTCTGGTAGGTATTGCAGCACTCTTCTTTGTAGCTACATACACAACTGTTCAGCCTGGTTATGGCGATCAGTACAACAATGAGGCTATTGCAGGCTGCGTTATGGGTGGTACATCCATGGTTGGTGGACTTGCTTCCATCGGCGGTACTGTAATCGGCGTATTTATCATCTCTCTTCTTCAGCAGGGCATCATGGCATTTGGCCTTGGTAAAGGACAGCAGATGATCATCACAGGTATCATCGTTATCGTTGCAGTTTATATCGACGTTTCTGCAAGACGCAGAAAGAACTGATCTTAGAGGGAGGATGCGACAATGGGTGAAGTTATTTTAACTATGAAGGACATTGATAAGTCCTTTCCTGGAGTTCATGCTCTGGATCACGTTAATTTCGAAGTAAAACGCGGCGAAGTACATGCACTTATGGGAGAAAACGGTGCCGGTAAATCAACACTGATGAAGGTTCTTACCGGTATTTATCAGAAGGATTCAGGTTCCATCGTTTACAAAGGACAGGAAACAGAATTCCACAATACACGTGAGGCACAGGATGCCGGCGTTGTAATCGTACATCAGGAGCTGAACATGGTAGGTGATCTTACCGTTGCTCAGAACATCTTCATCGGACGTGAGCCGAAAAAAGGTTTCCGCATTGATGACAAAAAGATGATCGAGGATTCAAAGAAGCTTTTCCAGGATCTGAACATTGAGATCAATCCGAAGGAAAAGATGAAAAACCTGACAGTCGGAAAACAGCAGATGTGTGAGATCGCAAAAGCAATCTCTCATAAAGCTGAGGTTATCATCTTCGATGAGCCTTCCGCAGCACTTACCGAGAAAGAGATCGCGGATCTGTTTGAGATCATCCGTGACCTTCGTAAGAAAAATCTTGGTATCGTGTATATCTCACACCGTATGGATGAGATCAAAACCATCACAGACCGTGTAACAGTCATGCGAGATGGTGGTTACGTAGGAACCCTCATCACAAAAGACAGTACAAAAGAAGATATCATCAACATGATGGTTGGTCGTGTTATTTATGAGGATCCGAAGCAGGAGAGTGCGGTTCCGGCAGATGCACCGGTAGTTCTTAAGGTTGAGCATCTGAACGCAGGTAAGATGGTCCAGGATGTAAGCTTTGAGCTGAGAAAAGGCGAGATCCTTGGCTTCTCAGGACTGATGGGTGCAGGACGTACCGAAACAGCCAGAGCACTGTTCGGAGCAGATCCGAAGCAGAGTGGTAAAATCTCCGTTATGGGTAAAGACGGTCAGCTTCATGAGGTGACTATCAACAGCCCGCAGGATGCTGTTAAATGTGGTATCGGTTATCTGTCAGAGGACAGAAGAAGATACGGTGTTGTTGTACAGAAATCTGTAACAGAGAATACAACACTTGCTACAATGGAAAACTTTACAAACGGTCTCTTCATTAATAAAGCAAAAGAAAAAGAAGTTACTGAGAAATATGTAAAAGAGCTTGCAACAAAGACACCTACAACAGATCAGCTGGTAGTAAACCTTTCCGGTGGTAACCAGCAGAAGGTTGTTATTGCTAAATGGCTGACACGAGACAGTGATATCCTTATTTTCGATGAGCCGACAAGAGGTATCGATGTTGGTGCCAAGAACGAAATCTACAAATTAATGAACAGACTGGCAGCAGAAGGAAAATCCATTATCATGATTTCTTCTGAGATGACGGAAGTTCTCCGAATGAGTGACCGTATCATCATCATGTGTGAGGGTAAAGTTACCGGATGTATTGATATCTCCGAGGCAACCCAGGAAAACATCATGGACAAGGCCACACGGAATATCGATTAAGGAGGAAAGTCATGACTAAGAAGAAAAAAAGTATTTTAAGTGATCAGAGATTTATTGTTTTGCTCGTTATCATTGTCCTGTGTGCAATATTCTCAGGCTTGAGTAAAGAATTCAGACAGTACACCACGATCCTGAGTATGCTGGATTTCTCATATTACGATCTTCTTATGGCGATCGGAGTTACATTCCCGCTTATCACTGGTGGTGTTGACCTGTCAATCGGAACTGGTATGGTAGCATACGCACTGATCGGCGGAACACTGATCAGAAACAACAATTGCCCGGTAGCTCTGGCAATGCTGATCTGTATTGTTCTTGGTATCGCAGTCGGTGCACTGAACGGTGTACTGATCGGTGTTATGAACCTGCCGCCATTTTTGGCAACACTTTGTACCTGTATGATTACCCGTGGTGCCGGATCTCTCTGCAGTGCGACACCTTGGCCGGGACTTACACAGGACGGTGGATGGTTCCACACAATCTTTAAAGTAACCGTTGGTACAGGAAGAAGTGCTTCACGTTATCCGCTCGGTTTCCTGTGGATGATCATTCTGGTTCTTCTTATGGAGTACATCCTGAACCACACCAAATTCGGTCGTTACACAATTGCAATCGGTTCCAACAAAGAGGCAGCAGCCCTTTCTGGAATCAATACAAAGTTCTATCACGTAATGGTATACGTTGTCTGCGGTCTGTTTACAGGTCTTGCAGCAATCGCATACGCAGCAGTAACACCTACTGTACAGCCTGGTACTGGTGCCGGACTTGAGATGGATGCTATCGGTGGTGTATTCGTTGGTGGTGTAGCAGCTACCGGTGGATATGGTTCCGTAATCGGTACATTCGTTGGTATCTTCGTCATCATGCTTCTGAAAACAGGTCTTCCATACATCGGCCTGCAGGCAAACTGGCAGCAGATCATCACAGGTATCGTTCTGATCGTAGCCGTTCTGATCGATATCCTGAAAGAGAAAAAAGCAGCACATTGATATTAAGAAGTGTGTATAATAAGTAAGGGTGCTGTTTACAGAGAAATGTGAACAGCACCCGATAATCAAAGATGTGAAACGCCAAGGGGTAGCAACGGCGTATGAACATAAAAAAACTATATAATATATTTTAAGGAGGAAATATTATATGAAAGCAAAAAAGGTTATGGCATTAATGCTCTGTGCAGCAATGGTAACAAGCATGAGCGCAACAGCAGCTTTTGCAGCTGAGGAGAAAGAAGATGCAGCAACAGAGGAATCCGCAGATTCCACAGCAGCTGAGGATCCTACCGCACAGTTCGACGGACTGAAAGCAAACGAAGCTTATGAGTTCCCGATGATGGTTAAATCTTTCCAGTCCACATACTGGGATGCAGCTCAGGAAGGTATGAAAAAAGCATCTGAGGAGCTGGGCGTTACTTATAAACCACAGGGACCGAACAGTGAGTCCGATATCGCTGACCAGGTTAACATGATCAACACAGCTATCGCTTCCAATCCTGTTGGATTAGGACTTGCAGCTTGTGATACATCTTCTGTTACAGATGCACTTAAGACATGTGCAGAAAAAGGAATCCCGGTTGTAACATTCGATACAGGTATCGCTGATGCTCCGGAAGGATCTGTAGTATGCGAGGTTTGTACAGACAACGCACAGGCTGGTGCAGTAGCAGCTGAGAATATGTACAACAGCATTAAAGACGTTGTTAAAGATGCTGACGGACAGGTTATCATCGGTGAGGTTAACCAGGATGCAACAGCTCAGAACATCCAGCAGCGTGGTACAGGATTCATCAACAAGATGATCGAGCTTCTTCAGGCTGATGGCAAGACTGTAGCAGTAAGCGGTAACGAGTTCTATGTAAACGCAGCAGAGGGTGCTGACGCAGATGCTAAAGACGCAGACGTTGTTATCCAGGTAGCTGTACCTGCACAGACAACTGTAGAGCTCTGCTCCACAGAGGCACAGGCAATCCTTTCCCAGGAGAACTGTATCGCAGTATTCGGTTCTAACCAGGTTTCCGCAGAGGGTGTTCTTGCAGCAAATGCTAACCTTAACGTTCTTGGTTCTGACCCGGCAAACGGTGATGTAGTTGGTGTTGGTTTCGATGCTGGTTCTATCATCAAAGCAGCTGTTAAAGATGGCACATTCATCGGTGCTGTTACACAGTCTCCTCTTATGATGGGATACTATGCAATCTACGCTCTGACAGCAGCAGCAAACGGCCAGGAGCTTCAGGATGTTCCTACAGACGGTTACTGGTATGATGCAACAAATATGGAAGACGAGGATATCGCTCCTAACCTTTATGACTAATCATATAATCGATCAGATCGTGAAGTTATAATGAACGCGGATTGCGTTCACGGACGTATGAAATAAGAGATCCGCTGGCTGATTCAGTCAGCGGATTTTTTAAACAAATAATGTAGTAGTTCATAAATAATCGCTGTATTATTGGCAAATAAAGACACTTTTTTTGACAAAAGAGGTTCTTATCACCGGAAGGATCCTGATGTATGATAAATACAACATCAGATATGAAAGTGATCAGAAGCTTACATATTGAGGAGGATTTAAAAATGGCAACATATTATTTAGCAGTAGATATCGGAGCATCCAGCGGACGTCACATTCTGGGACATATGGAAAACGGAAAAATGATCCTGGAAGAAATCTATCGTTTTGAGAACGGTATGGTTAAGAAGGATGGAGAGCTCTGCTGGGAGTTTGACCGTCTTTTCACCGAGATCGTAAACGGTCTTAAAAAATGTAAAGAGATCGGCAAGATCCCGGTAAGCATGGGTGTTGATACCTGGGGTGTTGACTTCGTACTTCTTGACAAGGATGACAAGGTTCTTGGCAACACGGTAGGCTACCGTGATCATCGTACAGAGGGAATGGACGAGGAAGTTTATAAGACAATTTCCCTGAAAGATCTGTATGCAAGAACCGGTATCCAGAAAGCAATCTACAATACAGTATATCAGCTGATGGCAGTGAAGAAGAAACATCCTGAGTATCTGGAGCAGGCTGAGACACTTCTTCATGTACCGGACTACTTCCATTTTCTTCTTACAGGCGAAAAAACTTGCGAGTACACAGAGGCAACCACAGGACAGCTTGTATGCCCGACAACCAAGGACTGGGATTATGAGCTGATCGATATGCTGGGATATCCAAGAAAGATATTCCAGAAGCTGATCATGCCTAGCACAAGCATCGGACATTTAACAGATGCAGTGAAGGAAGCAGTTGGCTTTGATCTTGAGGTTGTAGCACCGGCTACACATGATACAGGGTCTGCAGTTCTGGCTGTGCCTGCAAATGATGACGATTTCATTTATATCAGTTCCGGAACATGGTCTCTGATGGGAATCGAGAGAAAAGAAGCAGACTGCTCTGAGAAGAGCTGTGAGATGAACTTCACAAACGAGGGTGGATATGCAGGACGTTTCCGTTATCTGAAGAACATCATGGGTCTCTGGATGATCCAGTCTGTACGTCATGAGTTTGATGATGCGTACAGCTTTGCACAGATCTGCGAGATGGCTGAGGAGGCAAAAGACTTCCCGTCAAGAGTAAACGCAAACGATGAGTGCTTCCTTTCTCCTGAGAACATGACAAAAGAGGTTCAGGACTACTGCCGCAGAACAGGACAGCAGGTTCCGGAAACTCTTGGCGAGATTGCAACCGTTATCTATACAAGCCTTGCAGATTGCTACGCTAAGATCGCAAAAGAAATCGAGGAGATGACAGGAAGAACCTACAGCCGTATCCATATCGTAGGCGGTGGTTCCAATGCAGGATACTTAAATGAGCTGACTGCAAAAGCTACAAAGAAAGAAATCCATGCAGGCCCTGGTGAGGCTACTGCAATCGGTAATATCACAGCACAGATGCTGAAGGCCGAGGAGTTTAAAACGATCGAGGAGGCTCGTACAACCATCCATGAGTCCTTCGGTATTAAAGTATACAAAGCATAAATAATTGGAGGTCTTATTATGTTAGTTAACACAAAGGCAAAAGTTGGTGTATTTTCAATTGCTTTAGGCGCATATCTTCCGCAGTTTCCGTCACTGGTGCCGGAATTTGAGGCACAGTACGACGCATTCAAGAAAACGATCCCGGATACAGTAGAGATCGTTGACGGCGGAATGGTGACAACAAAAGAGCAGGCAATGGTGGCAGGAGATAAGTTCCGTGCAGCAGATGTTGACCTTGTATTTCTTCAGATGCTGACATACGCAACATCCTACAACATGCTTCCGGCGATCCGTGATCTGGATGTTCCGGTTGTTCTTGTAAACGTTCAGAAGATCAAAGCGCTGGATTATGAGCACACTGACATTGCCTCCTGGCTGGGTGAAGGCTATGCATGCGGTGCTGTAGGCGAGGCAGTTGCTGACCTTGAGAGAGCAGGCAAGAGACATGCGGTTATCACAGGCGTTGTAGAAGGCGGAGATCCTGCAGTTCAGGCTGAGATCGAAGACTGGTGCAAGGCTGCTCAGGTAAGAAGAAGATTCCGTGAGACTAACATTGCGCAGATCGGAAGACCATATCCGGGTATGATGGATCTGTATATTGATGAGACAAACCTCTATAACAGAATGTTCCTCTACACAAAACAGTTCGACTGGGAGAAGATGTGGGCGATCGCTGATGATATTACAGATGAGGAGGCAATCCGGGCAAAAGCACAGGATATCCTTGATACATTCGATATTGAGGGCGGCGGCACCATTGAGAAAGTATGGGATATGGCAAAATATGTAGTTGCTTTTGAGGAGTGGGTAAAAGACGAGCATCTTGGAATGATCGCTTCCCATTACGACGGATTT
This sequence comes from Blautia massiliensis (ex Durand et al. 2017), assembly GCF_001487165.1. Classification (GTDB taxonomy): domain Bacteria; phylum Bacillota; class Clostridia; order Lachnospirales; family Lachnospiraceae; genus Blautia_A; species Blautia_A fusiformis. The sequence goes on along the minus strand of NZ_LN913006.1, from coordinate 1,749,242 downwards.
GCACAGGGTAAAGCAGGAGTCCTTGACAGTATGCTGATCCCGGCTTTCTCCATGCTGATCAAACAGGGTACTGCATGTGCGGTAGAGGGTGACATGAAGGTTGCCATGGCAATGAGTATCTTAAAGACAATTTCCGGTACAGGCCAGCTTTCTGAGATGTACTCCATCGATTTCAACGATGACATCTGCATCATCGGACATTCCGGAAGCGGTGACGCTGACATCTCCGACAAGAAACCAACCATGAAAATCGTGCCGGTATTCCACGGCAAAACAGGCGGCGGATACCTGACACAGTTCTATCCATACACAGGCCCTGTAACCTACCTTGCAATCACTCAGGATAAAGACGGAAACTTCAAATTCGTTGTAGCTGAGGGCGTAAACGAGGAGGGACCGATCCTTTCCTTCGGTGATACAAACATGAGAACACGCTTCACATGCGGAGCAAGAGAGTTCGTTAACCGCTGGAGCGAGGCTGGCCCGACACATCATATGGCAGCTGCTACAGGAAGACACATCGATACGATCCTGAAGGTTGCAAAAATCTTTAACGTACCGGTAGATATCGTGACAAGATAAATTCTTTCTTATGTATTCAACCTAAAACATATTCAAAAAAGGAGACTGCGCGGAGCGGTCTCCTTTTTCAGTGGGAAAAATAAGATAAAAAAGATCTGCCGGAAATGCAGCAGGCAGATTCGGCAGATTTTGGTTTTGCAGTTATTTTTTATGCATAAGTGTGTGCTCCCTGGAAAGCTCATCGTGCAGCTGGATGGAAGACCAGTGCTGAGTTACCGGTGTGAGCATGGCCTTCAGTGCAACAGGCGGGATCTGGTTTTCACGGAAAAAAGCAAGAAAATCATCCATCTGTGCACTGGAAAAATCCTTCAGCACGATCATCTCATCACTGAAATTGCTTCCCAGATTAAACTGGGATGAGGGATGAAATCCCGGAATCTCAAAAAGATATCCCAGCGGATGAAGAAATTCCGGCGCAGTGACGATCCGTGTCTTAACCTTCTGACGGTTCAGATAGCGGCGGATCTGGCGAAGCCGTTCTGGGTCGTTAAAATTATATAAAAGAGCTTCTGGCTGTGTATTCATATAGTGTCATACCTCATTTCTGAATAAAGATTTTTGTGGAACATAAGTTACTTTTCGCGATGTGCAGGGAAGCGGATCTCAACCTCTGTCCCCTCTCCAGGCTTGCTGGAATAAGTGAGTCCGTAATTATTTCCATAGAGAATTTGGAGTCTCCGGTGGGTATTATAAACTGCGATATTTGTGCCGCCGGACTGGCTTTTTCCCTTTCCGGAAAGGATAGTTGACAGGATTTCCGGCGAAATCCCAACACCGTCATCGGAAATCAGAAGAACAATATCCTCATTTTCCATCCATCCGGTAATAACAATAGTTCCGGATTTTGATTCTTTTTCCAGGATCCCGTGAAGAATGGAATTTTCCACAACAGGCTGAAGAGTCAGCTTCGGGATCTGGTATTCTGAAAGCTCATCCGGGATATCCGTGATCAGCTCAATGCTGTCGTGGTAGCGCATATTCTGAAGCTGCACGTAGATGGTTACATGCTCCAGCTCCCTTGCAATGGTAGAGATTCCTTTTTTGCGGCTCAGAGTCAGCTTATAAAAACGGGAAAGACTTTGCACTGCGTGACTGATCTCATTGGTCTGTCCCTGCAGTGCCATCCAGTTGATCATATCCATGGTATTATAAAGAAAATGTGGATTGATCTGTGCCTGGAGGGAATTGAATTCTGCGATCCGGAGATCTTCTGCAGCCTTAGCCTGCTTCTCCATCAGTTCCTCCATTTTTCGAGTCATATAGTTGTAGGTATCGATAAGATTACCGATCTCATCATGTGCCTGTGGACTTTCCATAGGAGTAGGCGGGCCGTGGCGGACGGTTTGCATCTGCCGGATCACAGAAGAAAGTCTTCCGGTAATGGAATGAGCCAGTACATTGGCAAAAATAAGTGCTAGAACCAGAAAAACTGCATAGATCAGTACGATCTGGATCATCAGTCGGTTGCTCGCATGGATCAGCGGCGGGGAAGGAAGGACCGTCACCATAAACCAGTCCGTATTGGAAATGCTGTAAAAACCGGCATAAACCTTTGTGTCCAGAATGTTCCGCTCAATGAAGTTATTGGAAGACATAAAGGAAGCCTTGATGGTGTCGTAATCCAGTTGGTAGATTCCGGATAATGACAGATCTGAGGTAGCAACAATGGCATCACGTTCGTTTACAATATATGAAACACTTCCTTCCAGAGATAGATTGTCGGAAAGAATGGAAGTAAGCTTGTCATCGGAATAATACACTGCCAGATAAGCCTTATAGGCAGTGGAGTGATAATAAAGGCTTAAAGGGCAGATATATGCCATATCACCATAATTCTTTTTTTCCCTGGGACCAAGATAGAAGGAAGGACAGAACATTTCCTGGGTGTTCCGGTTTCCCTGAAAGATACCGTACCAGTAGGTACCTTTCGCCTGACTTAAGGGAGCAAGGATATTCTCAGTGTTGGGATAAGTATCCAGTGTCTTCAGATCATCAGGAAAATCCACATAGATCTGTACATCGGTAACAATGGAATCTGTGGTCAGACGCTGAACGGCATTTTTAAAATCAGTGGCATGGTTAGATGTTGCAAGCTGTTCTGCTGAATCGCTGACCGGCATATAAAAAAGTTCCTGAAAAAAATTCTGTCCTGTAATATTCCGGGTAGTAGCGAGGATCGTATCCATAGTCCGTTCGATCAGAGGTGCAGTTTTTGCGGAGGCGTCCTGCTCCTGCCGGATGGTATTGGAAACCACCATGCTATAAAGTCGTCCATAAAAAAGAAAGGCGGTAAGACAGGCAGGAATTACCACAATGCTGATCAGGGCAATGGTGAATTTTGTCTGCAGGTTTAAATTCAGGTAGCCGTTTTTGAAACGGCGCCAGAGGGCCCTCATGACATTTTCTCCCGGTATTCAGACGGGGAAAAGCCGGAGTATTTTTTGAAGCTTTTTCCGAAGTAATTGCCATCCGTATAGCCTACCTTGGAAGAAATCTCGGAAATCTTGTATTTGGGATCGGAAAGCAGCTGCTTGGCCTTTTCCATTCGGTATTCTGTCAGATATTGATTGAGAGTCTGTCCGGTCTCACTTTTGAAAAAAGTGCATACATAAGATGCGGAAAGGTATACATGGCCGCTGATATCTTTTACGGAAAGTGTATCGTTCATATAGTTCCGGCTGATATAATCCTTGATCATAAAGATCGTGGAATTTTCCGGCTGGGAATTTTTCGCATCTTCAAAATACTGGGCGGTTTTTTCTTTCAGAGCTTTGTGAAGTTCTTCGTAGGTGAAGGCGTTGTTTAACGTATCTACGATCAGATCCTGCTTTTCATGAAGTTCGGTTTCCAGCTGATTTTTTTTACGGGAAGCCGAAAGTGTATTAAATAGCTGGTAATAAAGATCACGGATCTGGTTAGGCATAAATGTGTGATTGCAGCTATAATACCGGAAAAGCTCATCAAGAAACTGAAAACAGGGTTCTTCTTCTCCGGCCAGGAGATATTTGGAAAAAGTATTTTCCGGTGAATGCAGGGAATCCGGAACCGGTCCCTTCGGTGAAAGCAGGCGGATGGCATTTTCTGTCAGAAATGTTTTTTCCGGAAAGAAAAAACAGTTCTGCAGAAGGATCACGGCAGAAGCGTAGGACTGATAAACCCTGAAAATATCCGTTACGGTATTTCCGGCTGCGATCAGATGCTTTCCGCAGGTGTCATATTGTCTGGAAATATAGCTTCCCACTGCGGAAAGGGTAGTTGGGGAAAGGGCATTCCTTCCATATATATGGTGGACCAGATACTGAACCCTTTTTTCCACAAAAAGACATTTCAGATGGTAATGCTCCAGAAAACAGGAAATGTCGTTCTGGAGATCTTCCAGGAAAATACCGGAAGCCTCCACAGATTCATTAAGCTTTACGATCACAGAGGTAAAATTCATGCCGTTCTCAAGAAGCTCCGGCTGCCCCAGTTCCAGACAGAGATCTGCAATTTTGTTGTTATCGGAAGGTGGAAGAGTCAGCTGTTGTGCCAGCCGGGTAGCGATTTCCTGAGAATGGATCGCTTCGCCACGATGGGAGCGGAGCTTTTGTTTGTAAAGAGTCTGCGCTTCCAGAACTGCCGCCTGTACTTCCTCGGGATGCAGAGGCTTTTCGATGTAATTGATGGCTTTTAGTTTGATGGCAGCTTTCAGATACTCTTTGTCAGAATATCCGCTCATAAAGATAGGGATACTGTCCGGCAGGAATTTCTCCAGACGCTCCAGCATGGCAATGCCTGTCATCCGCGGCATCCGTACATCGCAGAGAATGATCTCAGGTTTATACAGTCTGGCCATTTCCAGTCCGTTCACACCATCATCTGCCTGAAGGATCTCGGTGATCCCCAGAGAATCCCAGTCGATAGATGAGATCAGTCCGGTACGCGTAAGTTCTTCGTCATCGACGATCAGTAATTTCATATACAATTCTCCAATCGAGCATAGCTTTATAGCTTCGTAAATCGGATGTTTACAGTTCTGTTTATATTCCCAGAAAACTGTAACGTCAGCGTTATCATTATAGCATAAAGTATATAGAAATACGAGAATGGGACAATGGTTTATGAGTAATATTTTACAGGGAAAAGAAGAATATTTTACCCTTATCCAAAAATATTCCCATTATCAACCTGTGGGCCGGATGATAGAATATAATCAGATTAAAGGAAAGGGAGGAGAAAGAGCCGTGTCAGAATATGTTCTTGAATTAAAAGGTATTACGAAGATATTCCCCGGTGTCAAAGCTCTGAATAATGTACAGTTCCAGCTCAAGCCTGGTGAGGTTCACGCACTGATGGGTGAGAACGGTGCTGGTAAATCTACGTTTATCAAGGTTATTACCGGAGTACATAAAGCAGAAGAAGGTGAGATGTTCCTGAACGGACAGAAGGTTGACTTCAAGGGTCCGAAGGATGCCCAGGAGGCAGGTATTGCAGCCGTATATCAGCATCCGACATCATATCCGCACCTTACAGTTGCAGAAAATATTTTTATGGGTCACGAGATCATCAAACATCATATGATCCAGTGGAAAGAGATGAATCAGGAGGCGAACAAGTACTTAGGTGAGTTGGATGCAGATTTTGATGCAACCGCTGAGATGGGAACTCTTTCTGTTGCACAGCAGCAGATGGTTGAGATCGCCAAAGCGCTTTCCACAAATGCAAAGATCATCATTCTGGATGAGCCTACAGCAGCACTTACCAGAAACGAGTCGGAGAAGCTTTACACACTGGTTGATAAGCTGAAAGAGAATGGCGTTTCCATTATCTTTATTTCCCACCGTTTCGAGGATATGTATCGTCTGGCTTCCAGAGTTACCGTATTCCGTGATTCTCAGTATATCGGAACCTATGATGTAAACGGGATCACAAACGCAGATCTGATTAAGGCAATGGTTGGACGTGAGATCAATGATCTGTTCCCGAAGCCGGAGGTTAAGCTGGGAGATGAGATGCTTCGTATTGAACATCTTTCCAGAACAGGATTTTTCAAGGATGTTTCCTTCAATGTACGTGCAGGCGAGATCGTAGGTCTTACCGGTCTGGTCGGTGCAGGACGTACAGAGGTTATGGAAGCTGTCAGCGGAATCACCCATCCGGACGAAGGAAAGGTTTTCCTTGAGGGAAAAGAGGTTTATATCAAGACTCCTTCCGAAGCAATGGAAAAAGGTATCATCCTTCTTCCTGAGGACAGACAGAAGCAGGGCCTTGTCATGAGCTGGGGCCTTGGAAGAAACGTAACCCTTCCGATCATCAGCAAATATGCAAAATCCGGATTCAATGACGAGAAAGCAGAAAGAGAGCTTTCCAAGAAGCTTCTTGAAGAAGTAGATACCAAGGCTGTTGATATTTTCCAGCCTGCAAGTTCACTGTCCGGTGGTAACCAGCAGAAGGTTGTTGTTGCCAAGGCACTTGCTCAGGAAATGAAGGTCGTTATCATGGATGAGCCGACAAAGGGTGTCGATGTTGGTGCAAAAGCCGAGATCTATGCGATCATGGGAGATCTTGCGAAGAAGGGCTATGCCATCATCCTGATCTCTTCCGAGATGCCTGAGATCCTTGGAATGTCTGACCGTATCATTGTTATGTGCAACGGCCGTAAGACAGGTGAACTGAACAGGGGAGAGGCAACACAGGAAGGAATCCTTGAGCTGTCCATGGAAAAGAGCACTGGAAAGGGGACTAAATAATGGAAAAGAAATCTGTTATCAAGAAGATTACAGGCTCCCGAGAGGCTCTGCTGGCAATTATCGTGGTCGTGCTGTTTGCCGTTGTCACAGTGATCAGCCCGTCATTCCTTACGCCGAAGTCACTCATGGAGATGCTGAAAAATAATGCAGTAACAATGGTAATGTCACTTGGTATGCTGTGTGTCATGCTGGTAGGCGGAATCGATATTTCCATCATGTCAACTCTGGCACTTTCCGGTATGTCCATCGGTATGCTCCTGAAATACGGACATATCACAAGTACATTACTTGCTTTCATCATTGCAATGGCGATCGGTATTGCCTGCGGACTGGTTGTAGGTCTTGTGATCTCAAGAGCAAACGTTCCGCCTATCATTGCAACCATGGGCTTTATGTACATCTACAGAGCAATGGGTTATCTTGTTTCCCACGGTGGTGAGTGGGCAAGTGCCGCAGCTCTTGGTGAGTTTAAGAATTTTGCAACAACCAGCTTCCTTGGGATCAACAAGGTTATCTGGGTGATCATCGTATGCTATGTGGTATTCTTCTTCTTTATGAAATGGACAAGAACAGGACGAAGGATCTACGCAGTAGGAAGTAATGCAAGCGCAGCACAGGTTTCCGGTATCAATGCAAAGAATATCAACCTTCTTGTATATGTGATCATGGGATTCCTCGCAGGTCTTGGCGGAGCACTTCAGGTATCTGTTTATGCTTCTGCAATGCCTGATATGCAGTACGGCGGTGAGATGGATGTTATCGCAGCCTGCGTTATCGGTGGTGTAAGCATGAGCGGTGGACGTGGAACCGTAGTAGGTGCATTCCTCGGTTCCATTATCCTTGCAACGATCGCAAAAGCTCTTCCGCTTGTAGGTATCAGTTCACTGTGGCAGAACATGATCAAGGGTGTTATCATCCTGGTAGTAGTTGTGATCAACGTTGTTCTGCAGAGAATCGCAGATAAAAACGCATTAAAGGGAAGGGAGATGTAAATCATGGCTGGAAAATCTGGAAGAAGTATTAACAATGTGCCGGAAAATCCGATGAAACACATCATATTCAGTTGGGAAGGCATCCTGGTCATTCTCTTTATCCTGGTAAATATTTTCTGCGCATCATTTTCTGAGTTTTATAATATGAAGAGTGTTCTTCGTCAGATGCCGGTTTACCTTGCAGAGGTATTCATGATGTTCCCGATGGCGTACATCCTGGTATTAGGCGAGATCGATATTTCCGTAGGTGCGATCGTGTGTCTCTCCGCTACCTTAAGCTGTATGGTCTGCAACACAAACGCTCCGTTCATTGTAGTAGTACTTACAGCACTGGCTGTTGGTGCCCTCTGTGGTGCGGTTAACGGATTTATCCTTACCCGTTTCAAGGAGCTGCCTCCAATGATCGTAACACTGGCAACACAGATCATCTTCCGTGGTATCGCTGAGGTAACACTTGGAGCCGGCGGAAGTATTGCAATCACAAACACAGATGGCTTCCGTGCTATCGGTGGAAAGGTTGGAAATATTCCATATATTCTTTTCCTGGTCCTGATCCTTGGTGTACTTTTTGCGATCTTTCTTGGAAAGAGCACATTCGGACGCCGTACATATGCGATCGGAACAAACCGTGTGGCAGCTTATTACGCAGGTGTTCACGTAGAGAAGATCCGTTTCATCATCTACACAGTTATGGGACTTATGTCCGGACTTTGTGCAGTATTCCTGGTATCCTCTTCCTACGGTGCAAATACAACAACCGGTAACGGATTTGAGATGGATGCCATTGCAATGGCAGTATTCGGAGGTATCTCCTCCACAGGTGGTAAAGGTAACCTGGCCGGCGGTATCATTTCTGCATTCATCATCGTATGCTTACGAGTTGGCCTTGGACAGAAGAACGTAAATGCACAGGTGATCCTTCTTATCATCGGTGTACTTCTGGTAGCAGCAGTAGCTCTTCCGAATATCATCGGCGATGTGAAAAAAGCAGTCGCAATGAAGAAAAACTAAATATCACTTTTGAAACTCATATGATTGTTAGCTGCCTCCATTGGTGTAGCGGAGGCAGCAGCATATAAAAAAATTATATTCTTATAGGGAGGAACAACAATGAAAAAAAAGGTAATTAGCGCAATCCTTTGTGGAGCAATGGTTCTTGGTACAGTTTGCCCGGTTCTTGCAGCAGATGACAAAAAAGATGATACTAAGACAGAAGCAGCAGCTGGCGATTCCGCAAAAGACAAAAAGATCGCTCTGGTTGGTAAAGCAGCCGGTAACGCATTCTTCGAGATCGCAGCGAAATCTTTCCAGGAGACAGTAGAGGCTGAAGGCGGCGAGGTTCAGGTCGTTTATCCTGAGACAGCTACAGCTGATGCACAGATCAAGGTTCTTGACAACCTGATTTCCCAGGACTTCGATGCAATCTGTATTTCCGCTAACGATGTTAACGCTCTTCAGGCTAAGCTTGAGGAAGCTATGGATGAGGGAATCAAAGTATCTTCCTTCGACTCCGCACCGAACAAAGACAGCCGTGAGATTTTCGTAAACCAGGCTGGTACGAAAGAAGTTGCTCAGGCACTTATGGATGCAGTTCTTGATATTTCCGGTGGTGAAGGACAGTTCGCTATCCTTTCCGCTACATCTCAGTCCGCTAACCAGAATGCATGGATCGACGCAATGAAGACCATCATGGAAGGCGATGACAAATACAGCAAGCTTGAGCTTGTAGACGTTGTATACGGTGATGATGAGCCGCAGAAATCCACAGACCAGACAGCAGCTCTTCTTCAGAACTACAAGGATCTGAAGGTTATCTGCGCACCTACAACAGTTGGTATCGCAGCAGCAGCTAAATATCTTCAGGATAACGGATCTTCCTGCAAGCTGACCGGACTTGGACTTCCATCTGAGATGCAGGAGTACACAGGTGATGATGATTCTCATTCCTGCCCATACTTCTATCTGTGGGATATGCAGGGCCTTGGAAAACTCAGCGCTTACACAACAATCGCTCTGATCAACGAAGACATCACAGGTGCTAAAGATGACAAATTCACAGCTGGTGACCTTGGTGACTACACAGTAACAGAGGCAGATGACGGCGGTACAGAGGTTGTTCTTGGTGCACCTCTGAAATTCGATACAAGCAACATCGAGGAGATGGCTAAGCTGTACTAATCAATCCTCAGATTGACTGTAATATTCATATGATAAATCCTTTCAGAGCAGGCGAGGTCTTTGGACTCCGCCTGTTTCTGTGTGCAGAGACGTTGGAGGTTCTTTTGCGCAGATCTTTTATATGAGGATTTTAGTTGTGTGGATGTGACAGCAGTGCTAAAATGAGGATAAAGAGGAACAAAGAAAGAAGAAACGGATAAAGGAGAGGAAGGCATGCAGCAGGCGCTACTGGATCAGCTGAGAAAGATCACAGAAGAAGAACGAAAGATCCTGGATGGAGAGGCAGAGGTGGACAGAGACCTTTATACCTCCGGCAGGGACTTTACCGTGGACAGCGGAAAAATGCTGGAGGAAGGCCGGCTGATCGCGGTCCGTACCCATACCCGTTTTGTGCATTTTCCGGCACACCGGCATAATTTCGTGGAAGTGCTCTATGTCTGCGAAGGCTCTCTGACTAACATCATTGATGGCAAAAAAGTCATCGTTAATAAGGGTGAGCTGCTTTTTCTCAACCAGTTTACGAAACATGAGATCCTGAAGGCTGGACAGAACGATATTGCCATTAACTTTATGGTGCTGCCGGAGTTTTTTGATGTGGCTTATTCCATGACCGGCAATGATAATATGCTGGCAGATTTTCTTGTGAATGTGCTCAGACAGGATGAGGAACGGGGAGAATATCTGCATTTTAAGGTGGCAGAGGTGCTACAGATCCAGAATCTTCTGGAAAACATCATCTATTCCCTGGTAAATGGAGAAGAGAACCGGGAACGGATTAATCAGACCACAATGGGCCTGATCTTTATGTATCTGGTGGAATCCGTACAGTACGTGGAGATGCGTCTTCCCAACCAGTACGAAAACATGATCTCCATGACCACACTGGACTACATTGAGCAAAAATACCGGACAGCTACCCTGACAGAGCTGTGCAGCCGTCTTCATCTGCCCATGCATGTATTAAGCAAGATGATCAAAAAAACGACAGGATTTAACTTTAAGGAACTTCTTCAGCGAAAACGTCTGAACAAGGCGGTGGAACTGATGTGTGACACAGATCTTCCCATCAGTGATATCATTGCCGCGGTGGGATATGAGAATAACAGTTATTTTCACCGGGTATTTAAAGAACATTATCATATGACACCCAGAGCATTTCGGGTAAAGAACAGCGAAAAAGAGCAGGTGAGGCTTTAACCCCACCTGCTTTTTAAATGTCGTGGAACTGTCCGATCTTATCCTTGATCCGCTGCATCTCATTATCCATGTCGATGACAGCTCTGGCGCAGTTGAGAAGTTCATCACTGACTTCTTCATATCCATCCATTTCTTCGATATTCTGCTTATAACGAAGCTGATGCTCCAGTGTGGCCCAGAAATCCATGCCGTTGGTACGGATCTGGATCTCGGCTCTCATCGGTGTTTTTCCTTTGGAGAAAAATACGGGGATTTCTACGATCATGTGATAGCTGCGGTAGCCGTTGGGCTTTGGATTTTTGATGTAATCTTTTACCTGGATAACAGTGATATCGTCCTGCTTGGAGATCAGATCCGCAATGGTGTAGATATCATCGATAAAAGCGCACACAACCCGGATGCCGGCTACATCATTCAGCTGATTCTGGATATTCTCGGCTGTAAATTCATAGCCAAGCTTCTTAAGCTTCTTGTAAATGCTTTCCGGTTTTTTGATCCTGGTTTTGATAAAAGAAATGGGATTACGTTTATATTCCACGGAAAATTCATCGTTGAGGACTTCCAGCTTGGTACGGACCTCCCGGACAGTACAGCGGTACATCATCATCAGGTCGTTAAATTTTGCGGAATTTTTGATAAAAACCCGGGGATCCGGTGTATCCAGCCAGTTATTGGTATTTTCTTTTGCCATGGTATTTTTTGAGAGAAACTCCTTTCGTATGTGAAATCTGCTGAAAACAGTAAAGACAGATTCTGATCTGTTCCTGTTATTTTTCGGCAATGTGATAAGATAATTATAGAATAAAATGACATTTTTTTCAACTTTTGTATTGACAGATTAAAAATCCTGTGCTATTTTATATGAAGAGTTTAATCAAGTAAACCACTAAACCGTTGAAGCGGAGATAAAAGTTTTCATGCGCGCACAGAGAATCCGGGAGGGTGAGAGCCGGGTCGAGAAGCAGTTTACTAAATGGACCGCTGAGGGCACAGGGAAAGGTATCCCGGATACCGAGTATTCTGTGACGTGAAGGCATACGTCAGTTGCCGGGAATATGCAGGTATTCCGACAAGTGCACAGGTCATACTGTGAAGCAGGGTGGCACCGCGGGTGTATTGGATTTTGAACGCTCGTCCCTGGCAGAACTGGATTCTGCCGGAGACGGGTTTTTTTTGTTACATAAATGTAGATCAGGAGGGACTGAATATGTATCCAGCATTAGAAGGATTAAGAGAAATCGCAAAGTCAGGGGAATACCGGCGTATTCCCGTATGCAGAGAACTGTATTCCGACCGCTATACACCCGTAGAAGTCATGAGGACCTTACGCACAGCCAGCAGACATTGCTATCTTCTGGAAAGTGCCAGCCAGACAGAGGTATGGGGACGCTATTCCTTCCTGGGATATGAGCCATCCATGGAGATCACCTGTACAGACGGAAAGCTTCAGATCCGCAGGATCCATGAGGACGGAACTGAAGAAAAAACCGTACAGCAGGTGAAGCATCCGGGAGATGCTATTCGGGAGATCCTGAAAGAATACAAAAGCCCGGTGATGGAAAATATGCCGACCTTTACCGGAGGTCTGGTGGGATATTTTTCCTACGATTACATCAAATACAGCGAGCCGAAGCTGGAGCTTACTGACGAGACAGTACAGGATTTCCGGGATATGGATCTGATGCTTTTTGACCAGGTGATCGCCTTTGACCATTACAGACAGAAGGTGCTTCTGATCACCGGAGTGATGACAGATGATCTGGAAAATGCCTACCAGAATGCGGAAGCGAAACTAAAAGAGATGGCGGATCTGATCCGCAATGGAAAGCAGGATGAATTCCCGTCACTGAAGCTGAAATCTTCCATTGAGCCGCAGTTCCCGAAAGCAAAATACTGTGAGATGGTTGAGAAAGCGAAGTATTACATCCACGAAGGAGATATTTTCCAGGTGGTGCTCTCCAATCCGATGCGAGCGAAAGCAGAGGGAAGTCTGTTTGATACATACCGTGTTCTCAGGGCTACCAATCCTTCGCCGTATATGTTTTATTTTTCCAGTGATGATATTGAGATTGCAGGAGCCTCCCCGGAAACACTTGCCAGGCTTGCAGGAACAGAATTAAGTACCTTCCCGCTTGCAGGAACAAGACCAAGAGGCAAGACAAAAGAAGAAGACCTGGTGCTGGAAAAAGGACTCCTGGCTGATGAGAAGGAACGTGCCGAGCATAACATGCTGGTGGATCTTGGGCGAAATGATATCGGAAAGATCAGTAAGATCGGTACTGTGAACGTAGAAAAATATATGTGCATCGAGCGTTTTTCTCATGTGATGCATATTGGTTCCACAGTTACCGGCCAGATCCGGGATGACAGGGATGCGGTGGATGCAGTGGATGCCATCCTTCCGGCAGGAACACTTTCCGGAGCACCGAAATTCCGTGCCTGCCAGATCATCCAGGAACTGGAACAGAGCAAGCGAGGTATTTACGGCGGTGCTATCGGATATCTGGATTTTGCCGGAAACCTGGATACCTGTATTGCCATTCGCCTGGTTTATAAGAAAAACGGTGAGATCTGTATCCGGTCAGGAGCAGGGATCGTAGCAGACAGCATTCCGGAAAGTGAATTTCAGGAGTGCTGCAACAAGGCAAGAGCCGTTGTACAGGCAATCGAAACTGCACAGGAGGGACTGGAATGATAGTACTGATCGATAATTATGATAGCTTTTCCTACAATGTTTATCAGCTGATCGGTTCTGTGGAGCCGGATATCAAGGTGGTAAGAAATGATGAAGTGACCATCAAAGAGCTGGAGGCCATGAAGCCGGAGGCATTGATCCTTTCCCCTGGTCCGGGAAAACCGGAGGATGCGGGAATCTGTATTGAATCCATAAAATATTTCAAAGACAAGCTGCCGATCCTGGGTATCTGCCTTGGACATCAGTCCATCTGTGAAGCCTTCGGAGGGACAGTATCCTACGCAAAAGAGCTGATGCACGGAAAGCAGAAAGAGGTACATAAAGTTGGAAAGAGCCGGATGTTTGAAGGACTTCCGGAAACTTTTCCGGCAGCCAGATATCACTCACTGGCAGCTATCCGGGATACTTTACCGGAGGAACTGGTTGTTACCGCTGAGTCTGAGGACGGAGAGGTGATGGCACTGGAGCATAAAGAATATCCGATATTCGGATTACAGTTCCATCCGGAATCTGTTATGACACCGGATGGAAAAACAATGATCGAGAACTTTATGAAGGTTATCAGAGACAGATAAGACAGAGAACAGCAATCCATAAAAGATAGAATCGTTACAAAACAGGAGGAAACAACAATGATCAAAGAAGCAATCCTCAAGCTTTCAAAAAAAGAAGATCTTACATATGACGAAGCAGAAGCCGTAATGAATGAGATCATGGACGGAGCGGCAACACCGGTACAGATGGCATCCTACCTTACTGCACTTTCCCTGAAAGGAGAGACTATTGATGAGATCACTGCATCAGCAGCCGGAATGCGTGCACACTGCATCAAGCTTCTCCACGATATGAATGTTCTGGAGATCGTAGGAACCGGTGGTGACGGAGCAAACTCCTTTAACATTTCCACGACATCTTCTCTTGTGATCGCAGCAGGTGGCGTTCCGGTAGCAAAACACGGAAATCGTGCAGCATCTTCCAAGAGCGGTGCAGCAGATGTTCTGGAAGCACTTGGCGTAAAGATCACCATTCCGCCGGAAAAAAGTGCAGAGATCCTGAAAAAGATTAACATCTGTTTCCTGTTCGCCCAGAATTATCATATTGCCATGAAATATGTGGCACCGATTCGTAAAGAGCTGGGAATCCGCACGGTATTTAATATCCTCGGACCATTAAGCAACCCGGCAGGCGCAAACATGGAGCTGATGGGAGTCTTTGACCAGTCTCTGGTAGAGCCGCTGGCACAGGTTATGATGAAGCTTGGCGTGAACCGTGGAATGGTAGTTTTTGGACAGGATAAGCTGGATGAGATCTCCATGAGCGCACCGACTTCTGTGTGCGAGATCAAGGACGGATGGTTCCAGTCCTATGAGATCACACCGGAGCAGTTCGGCTATACACGCTGCAGCAAAGAAGATCTGGCAGGCGGCACACCGACAGAGAACGCAGAGATCACAAAAGCCATTGTAAACGGAACCGAAAAAGGCCCGAAGCGTCAGGCGGTCTGCATGAACGCAGGTGCAGCACTTTATATCGCAGGAAAGGCAGAGAGCCTGGAAGCCGGCGTAAGAAAGGCTGAAGATCTGATCGACAGTGGTGCAGCTGCTGCCAAGCTTGCGGAATTTATCAAATTAAGTAACGAGATTTGAAAATAATAGCGGCAGAAGAGAAATCGGCAATCCCTATCGGAAGAGATACGAACGGAAACATTAATCTGTCAGACTTCTTGAAATTGCCGAATGAGAGTTGAACTGAAATATCAAGGAGACAAACAAAGAATGAGCGAAAAAAACATTCTGGAGGAAATCGCAGAAAAAACAAGAGAACGTATCCGGAAGGAAAAACGTCAGTTTCCCCTGGATCAGCTGAAAACCCTGGCAGAAAAAGCGCCACAGCAGCCGTCCTTTCTGGAAGCGTTGAAAAAGCCGGGTATGTCCTACATCTGTGAAGTAAAAAAAGCTTCCCCCTCCAAGGGGCTGATCGCACCGGAATTTCTGTATCTGGAAATTGCGAAAGAATACGAAGCAGCAGGTGCATCTGCGATCTCCTGCCTCACAGAGCCATTTTATTTCATGGGAAGTGATACTTATCTCCGTGAGATCACAGAAACAGTGGATATTCCGGTCCTTCGGAAGGACTTCACGGTGGATAAGTACATGATCTATCAGGCAAAAGCATTCGGTGCATCGGCAGTGCTTCTGATCTGTGCTATCTTAAATGACCAGGAACTCCTGGAATACCGAGAGCTTGCAGAAACTCTGGGAATGGATGCACTGGTGGAAGCTCATGACGAGAATGAAGTGGCAAGAGCATTAAAGACAGGTGCAAAGATCGTCGGTGTAAATAACCGTGACCTGAAAACCTTTAAGGTTGATATGAATAACAGCATCCGTCTTCGAAACCTGGCACCGGACAATGTGGTATTTGTGTCTGAGAGCGGAATCAAAAACGCAGGTGATATCGCTATCCTGGAAAGAAACCGGGTAGGTGCAGTCCTGATCGGTGAGACTCTGATGCGAAGCCCGGATAAGAAAGCTGCATTGGAAAATCTGAATGGTGGAGCGCTTGTATAAAGGCCAAACGAAAGGATAGAGCAAATAAGTAACAGAGCTGACCAGCAGCAAATAGTAACGAAACAGGAAGGGGCAGGGTCAGACAGAAAGGGCAGGATTGGCTGAATATGAGAGAACAACCGTTGAAACATGGGAGCAGAACCAGGATCAAGATCTGCGGCCTGACCCGCCCGGAAGATATCCAGGCAGTGAACCAGGCTAAACCGGACTTTGCAGGATTCATTGTAGAATTCCCAAAAAGCAGAAGAAACGTCACCGTGGAGCAATTGAAGGCTTTCCGGGAAGAACTGGATGATAGCATTTTGCCGGTAGGCGTATTCGTCAATGCACCGGTGGAGCTTCCCGCACAGCTTTTAAACGAGGGAACCATCGCACTGGCACAGCTTCACGGCCAGGAGGACGAGAATTATATCAGACAGCTTAAGACCATGACAGACCAGCTTCTGATAAAGGCTTTTTCCATAAAAACAGAAGCAGATATAAAGAAAGCGATCCGTTCGGAAGCAGACTATATTCTGCTGGATCAGGGCGCAGGAGGAACAGGAGAAACTTTCGACTGGAGTCTGGTACCGGCGATCAAACGGCCCTGGTTTCTGGCAGGAGGTCTGGGCTGTGAAAATCTGGAATCGGCCATACATCTGCTTCACCCCTGGGCAGTAGATTTAAGCAGTAGTGTAGAAACCGACGGTCACAAAGATCCGGATAAAATATTAGAAGCAGTATACGCAGTAAGGAACATAAAGGAGGAAATATAACATGTCAAAAGGAAGATTCGGCATCCATGGCGGACAGTACATCCCGGAAACACTGATGAACGCCGTTCTGGAGCTTGAGGAAGCATACAACCATTACAAAAACGATCCGGAATTCAACCGTGAGCTCACAGAGCTTCTCAATGAATACGCAGGAAGACCATCCCGTCTTTACTATGCGGCACATATGACCGAGGACCTTGGCGGAGCCAAGATCTATCTGAAAAGAGAAGACTTAAACCACACAGGAGCCCACAAGATCAACAACGTACTTGGTCAGGTGCTCCTGGCAAAAAAAATGGGCAAGACCCGTGTCATCGCAGAGACAGGAGCCGGCCAGCACGGTGTTGCAACTGCAACCGCAGCAGCACTGATGGGAATGGAATGTGAGGTATTCATGGGAAAAGAGGACACCGAGCGTCAGGCTCTGAACGTATATAAAATGCGTCTCCTCGGAGCAAAGGTCCATGCAGTCACAAGCGGAACCGCAACCTTAAAGGATGCCGTTTCCGAGACCATGCGTGAGTGGACAAACCGTATTGCAGATACCCATTATGTACTGGGATCTGTTATGGGCCCGCACCCGTTCCCGACCATCGTACGTGATTTCCAGGCCGTGATCTCCAAGGAAATCAAAGAACAGATGCTGGAAAAAGAGGGCAGACTTCCGGATGTTGTCCTGGCTTGTGTAGGCGGCGGCTCCAATGCTATCGGAACCTTCTACAATTTCATTGAGGACAAAGACGTTCGTCTCATCGGCTGTGAGGCGGCAGGACGTGGCGTGAATACTGCGGAGACTGCGGCAACCATTGCAACCGGTCGTCTCGGAATCTTCCATGGTATGAAATCTTACTTCTGCCAGGATGAATACGGACAGATCGCACCGGTATACTCCATCTCCGCAGGTCTTGATTATCCGGGTGTAGGTCCGGAGCATGCACACCTTTATGATATCGGAAGAGCAGAGTACGTTCCTGTTACAGATGACGAAGCAGTAGAGGCTTTTGAATATCTTTCCAGAACAGAAGGAATCATTCCTGCGATTGAAAGTGCCCACGCAGTGGCCTATGCGAAAAAGATCGCACCGACACTTGGAAAGGACAAGATCATGGTAGTTACCATTTCAGGACGTGGAGATAAGGACTGTGCGGCAATTGCCCGCTACAGAGGGGAGGATATTCATGAATAAGAGAATTACAGAAGCATTTGCAAACGGAAAAGCATTTATTCCTTTTTTAACCTGCGGAGATCCGTCTCTGGAGGTAACAGAGCAGCTGGTTTATGCAATGGAAGAAGCAGGAGCAGATCTGATCGAGCTTGGGATCCCGTTCTCAGATCCTACCGCAGAGGGACCTGTGATCCAGGAAGCTAATGTCCGGGCACTTGCAGGCGGCGTGACTACAGATAAAGTTTTTGCAATGGTAGAAAAAATCCGTAAAAATACAAAAATCCCAATGGTATTCATGACCTACGCAAACGTAGTATTTTCTTACGGAACAGAGCGTTTTATCAAGAAAGCAGCGGAAGTTGGAATGGATGGACTGATTCTTCCGGATGTTCCGTTTGAGGAAAAAGAAGAGTTTGATGTTGTGTGTAAACAGTACGGCCTTGACCTGATCTCCCTGATCGCACCGACCTCCCATGAGCGGATCGCCATGATCGCAAAAGAGGCGGAAGGCTTTGTTTACTGCGTATCTTCCCTTGGTGTAACAGGAATGCGTACCAGCATTACCACAGATATCGGAGCTATGGTGAAATTAGTAAAAGCTCAGAAAGACATTCCATGTGCAGTAGGATTCGGAATCTCCACACCGGAGCAGGCAAAAAAAATGGCAGATCAGTCAGACGGTGCCATTGTAGGATCTGCGATCGTGAAGCTCTGTGGTGCCTACGGCAAAGACTGCGTGCCGAAGGTGAAGGCTTATGTGAAAGAGATGAAGGATGCAATCAGATAAGTTCCCGGCTGAAATTGGAACACAGATCACAAAGTGTAATAAAAATCTGCTTTATCCCAAAGAAAGGGTAAAGCAGATTTTTTTCTGCTCTGAACAGAGGCCGGAAAAATTGCAGGAAATATCTACTTGACAGTCAGAGACCAAATGATAGATGATATAAAAAAAGGTGAGGAGGAAATTGGGGATGAATCGGGAAGAAGCAAAGAAGAAAGCAGAAGCGCTGGTTGCCAGGATGACTCTGGAGGAAAAGGCCAGTCAGTTAAGGTACGATGCACCTGCAATAAAAAGATTGGGAATTCCGGCGTATAACTGGTGGAATGAGGGACTTCACGGTGTTGCCAGAGCAGGGCAGGCAACGGTTTTTCCACAGGCGATCGGAATGGCGGCTGCTTTTGACCGGAAAAGTGTGGCAGAGATGGCCGGTATCGTGGCAACAGAGGGCAGAGCAAAGTATAATGCATATTCCGTAAACGGTGACAGAGATATTTATAAGGGATTGACGTTCTGGTCTCCTAATGTCAATATTTTCCGTGATCCACGATGGGGTAGAGGCCATGAAACTTATGGGGAAGATCCGTATCTTACAAAAGAACTGGGAGTTTCCTTTGTAAAAGCACTTCAGGGAAATGGGGATACAATGAAGGCAGCAGCCTGTGCCAAACATTTTGCAGTACATTCCGGGCCGGAGGCACTCCGTCATGAATTTGATGCGGAAGCATCCGCAAAAGATATGGAAGAAACGTATTTGCCGGCATTCGAAGGTCTGGTAAAAGAAGCCAAAGTAGAAGCGGTTATGGGAGCTTATAACCGGACAAACGGGGAACCCTGCTGCGGAAGTCCCACATTACAGAAAAAACTCAGAGGCGAATGGAAATTTCAGGGGCATTTTGTATCAGACTGCTGGGCAATCCGTGATTTTCATGAACACCATATGGTAACGGATACAGCCGTTGAATCTGCAGCACTGGCTATTAATAATGGCTGTGACCTGAATTGTGGAAATACCTATCTTCACATTATGAAGGCATACGAAAAGGGGCTTGTCACAGAAGAAACCATAACCCGGGCAACAGTGCGGCTTTTTACCACAAGGTATCTGCTGGGGTTGTTTGATGGAAGCGAATATGACAATATCTCCTATCTGGAGGTAGAATCTCCCAGGCATCTGGATGCAGCGGAGAAAGCAGCGGAAAAAAGCTTTGTTCTGCTGAAAAATAACGGGATTCTTCCGCTTGATAAAGAAAAACTGAAAACAATAGGGATCATCGGACCAAATGCGGACAGCAGACAGGCGCTGATCGGCAATTATCACGGGACAGCTTCCAGGTATATTACCATACAGGAAGGCATCCAGGATTATGTGGGAGACGATGTAAGGATCCTTACTTCCAGAGGCTGTGATCTGTTCCGAGACCGGACGGAGCACCTTGCGTTTACCAGAGATCGTATTGCGGAAGCGAAGGTGGTTGCGGAAAACAGCGATGTGGTGATCTTATGTATGGGACTGGATGAGACACTGGAAGGAGAAGAGGGAGACACCGGAAACAGCTATGTATCGGGAGATAAAGAAGATATTGAACTTCCCGGAGTACAGCGAGAACTGATGGAAGCAATCGCAGACACAGGAAAACCGGTAGTATTCTGTCTGCTGGCAGGAAGTGACCTTAATCTGAAATATGCGGCAGAGAAATTTGATGCCGTCATGATGCTGTGGTACCCTGGATGCCAGGGCGGGAAGGCAGCGGCAAAGGTACTGTTTGGAGAAATCTCGCCATCAGGAAAACTTCCGGTGACATTTTATGAAAGCCTGGAAGAACTTCCGGATTTTACCGATTATTCCATGAAAGGCAGAACATATCGCTATATGGAACGAAAAGCACAGTTTCCTTTTGGATATGGTCTGACGTACAGTAAGGTGGCAGTAGATAAAGCAGAGGTCAAAACATGTGGACAGAAGATAAACGTGGAGGTAGAAGTGCAGAATAACGGCGCATATGATACAGAGGATGTTGTTCAGATTTATGTAAAAAATATCGACAGCAAAAATGCCATTCCAAATCCGATGCTGGCCGGTTTTCATCGGATATTCCTGAAGGCGGGAGAATGCCGAAAAATAGAAATCCCAATATGGGAAAAAGCATTCACCGTAGTAGATGAAACAGGAAAACGGATGGAAGAAGGAAAGAAATTTGAAATTTATGCAGGCTGCAGCCAGCCGGATGAAAAAAGCAAAGAACTGACCGGGATCATGCCGGTAAAGATCATCTGGGAAAAATAATAAGAAAATCTAAAGTAACAGGAGGGCGATGCATCAGGTAGCGCCCTCCCTTTATATCTAACGCATAAACAACCGTACCATTTTCTCATAAATCTTCCGATATTTCTGATACCGCATAGGAAGATCGATCCAGGTCTTTTTATCTACAATACTCTTATAATGAGAGAATGTCCGGAAGCCGTCGATGCCATGATAGGATCCCATGCCGCTTTCACCAAAGCCGCCGAAGCCCATATTGCTGGTTGCCAGATGTATGAGGACATCGTTGATACAGCCACCGCCGAAACCACATCGGGAAGTAACTTCCCGGGCATTTTTTTCATCTTCGGTGAAGATATAAAGAGCCAGCGGATGTGCCATGGAATTGATCTTTGTTACGGCACCTCCGAGAGAGTCATAGGTGAGGACCGGAAGTACCGGACCGAAGATTTCCTGCTGCATGACCGGATCTTCGAAGGTTACGTTATCAAGAACCGTCGGCTCGATCTGAAGTGTTTCACGGTTGGAACCACCGCCGCAGACAGTTTTGGAAGGATCGATCAGACTGTTGATACGGTCGAAATGCTTTTCGTTGATGATCTTTCCATAATTCCGGTTCTTCAGTGCTTCTTTTCCATACTGGCGTGTGATCTGTCTGCGAAGCTCTGCGACCAGGGCTTCTTTGATCTCCGGATCACAGTAGATGTAGTCCGGAGCCACGCAGGTCTGGCCACAGTTCAGGAACTTGCCGAATACGATACGTTTTGCCGCAAGGCGGAGATTGGCTGTTTTGTCCACGATGCAGGGGCTTTTTCCACCCAGCTCCAGAGTGACTGGTGTGAGGTGTTCGGAAGCCTTTCTCATGACCTCTTTTCCCACAGACTGGCTTCCCGTGAAGAAGATGTAATCAAAGTGCAGACTGAGAAGATGTGTGTTTTCCGCACGTCCGCCTGTGACAGTTGCAACGTATTTTTCATCGAAACATTCATGGATGAGAAGACGGATCACTTCACTTGTTGCCGGTGAGTAGGCGCTTGGTTTCAGGATGACTGTGTTTCCGGCTGCAATGGCGTCTACCAGTGGTTCTATGGTGAGAAGAAACGGATAGTTCCACGGACTCATAATGAGAACCACACCGTAGGGGGATGGTTTGCGGAAACTGTGGGAATGGAACTGTGCCAGTGGAGTTGGAACGGTCTGTTCTTTTGCGTAGGAGCGGATATTTTTCAGCATATGTGTGATCTCGGAGAGCACCAGTCCGGTCTCACACATATAGCTTTCGAAATTACTTTTTCCAAGATCATTTTTCAGCGCGGCGTGGATCTGATCTTCGTGTTTCCGGATGGAAGCGCGGAGACGTTTCAGGGCGCTGATGCGAAAATCAAGGTCAAGAGTTGCGCCGGAGTAGAAGTACTGGCGCTGTTTATCTAAAAGCTGGTTGATCTGTTCTTTTTCCATGGAATTGTAGTCCTTTCTGAAAAAACTGTATTCGAAATATCGAAAAAATCTTTCTATGCCAATGGCTGTTTTAGCAATTGCCTGCCGGAGGCATCAGTCTGTAATACAGTGTTTCAAGTTCGCCGGCATCCATCAGTACAGGAACCGGGTACAGAGGATTGGCTTCTTTATCTGCGTAATGGGCAAGCTCCGGGATGTCTGTTTCCTGGATTTCCGGAATATAGTCTCCGATGCTAAAGCGTTTTTTCATATCTTTTATTGCATCAATAAACATCCGGGCAGCAGTTTTATCGTCCTCATGTTTATCGCAGAGACCGGCAGTTACGGCAAGGTTGCGGAGTTTGTGAGTGATGGAATCTCCGTATGTTTCCAGTACCATAGGAAGGATCACTGCATTGGCAAGCCCATGTGGAACATTATATTTTCCGCCGAGGGAATGTGCAATTGCGTGGACATATCCAACGTAGGATTTGGTGAAGGCACAGCCTGCGAAATAGGAGGCGCGGAGCATATTTCGTCTTGCTTCAATATTATTGCCGTCTGTGTAGGCGGTATCCAGATTTTCAAAGATCAGTCTGACAGCATCCAGGGCATTTTTTCTTGTGCCAGGTGTAGTGGAATTTCCAATGTAGGCTTCCACCGCGTGAGTCAGGGCATCCATGCCGGTGGTAGCTGTGATAAACGGCGGAAGGCTTAAAGTCACTTTCGGGTCAAGGACTGCGTAGCGTGGGATCAGCGGAAAATCGTTGATGGCATATTTGTGCCGTGTTTCTGCATCGGTAATGACAGCAGCAAGTGTTGTTTCACTTCCTGTTCCTGCAGTCGTGGGGATGGCGATGAGAAGAGGAAGCTTTTTGTGGATCTTCAGGATTCCCTTCATCTGAGCAAGAGACTGGTGTGGCTTGGCAATGCGGGCTGCTGTGGCTTTTGCACAGTCCATACTGGAACCTCCGCCGAAGCCGATGATCGCCTGGCAGTCATTGTCCAGATACATGTGAAGGGCTTCGTCCACATTGACGGTTGTTGGATTGGCAACGGTTTTGTCGTAGATGTGGTAAGAGATGCAGCTTCGCTTCAGTGTCTGCTCCAGTCTTTCTGTAAGGCCAAGGCTTCGGATCCCTGCATCTGTGATGATGAGTACATTGTTATAGTTTCTTTTTTCCAGAACTTCCGGAATACCTTTGACGCTTCCGATGATCTTCGGATTGCGGTAAGGAAGCAGTGGAAGGGCGAATTTAAAGACATTCTGGAAAACCCGGCAGTAAGCTTTTTTTAATGGATTCATGGTAGTTTTTTTTCCTTTTAAAGTCAAATTATTTTATTCTAAATATTATATATAGCAGTTGGAAGGGGAAAAGTCAAGATTGCCGTTTATGGAAGTGCATCGCGAAGCGTGTTGCTGAGAACAGAGTAACCGTAACGTCATAAAAAAGAAAACAGGAAATATAATATTGTCATGGTTGTAAATATCCTTTACACTAAGGGAGTCAAACAGAATCATTATGTAAGGATTGGATATCCAGCGGAAGGCAAATGTCCGCAGGATAGATATTGATCACGGAGGAAATCATGCCAGAAACAGACACATCCGCAAAAAATCCTCTTCACGTATCCGAAGTGGATGATAATTTAAAAGAATTAAGCCCTCACGGTTCCTTTGAGCTGCCGGTGGAAACCTATATGGCGAACTGTGAAATCTTTCATGCACTGTATGACCACTGGCACAGTGAGATGGAGATCATGTATATTGAAAAAGGCAGTGGCTTTGCCAGACTGAACCGGGAGAGCATCCGCCTGAAAAAGGGGGATATCCTGATCGTGAACTGCGGAGTTCTCCATAGTATGTGCACGGATCTTAAGAAGCCTCTTTATTATAAGAGTGTGGTTTTCAGCCTGGGCTTCCTTGCAGGTCAGCCGGGAGATATCTGCCAGGAATGTGTGGTATCACCATTAATAGAAAACAAGGCAGAATTCTGCCATCATATAGAAGAGGGAGATTCCGGATATGAGAAGCTACGGGAAATTTTTCTGGAGATCCATGACTGTCATACGGAGAAGAAGCCATATTTTTATGTGAAGCTGAAAATGCTGTTTTTTGATTTCTTTTATGAGATGCTGACGAAGCATTATATTATCCCGGTAAGCACAGAGCAGAACAAGAGCCTTGCAGCAGTAAAGGAAGTGCTGGATCATATCAGCCTTCACTACCAGGAGAATCTTACCGTTTCAGAGCTTTCCGGACTTTCCAATTACAGTGAGTATTATTTTATGAAGCTTTTCCGCCAGTATACGGGAAAAACCCTGGTGGAATACATCAATGACTTCCGTATGGAGAAGGCGAAGTATCTTCTTACGCATTCCGATGCACCTGTGACGGAGATCGCCATGCAGGTGGGATTTAACAGTACAAGTTATTTTATAAAGAAATTTCAGCAGTCCAATAAGGTTTCACCGCATAAGTACAGGAAGCGTATGAGACAGATCTGAGAAAGCTCCCGAAGTAACCGCATATGTATCGGTTACGTTTTTATGCAGAGCTATCGTAAAAAGTGAAAAACAGTCTGACAAATATCTTGCATATCATGACAGGATTGTTATATTTTTGAAAAGAAATGCGTGATATCCTAATATCATCAAAAACAAAGCAAACAACCTTGTAAAAACATATTTCATCCCATCAAGATCCATGAAAGGAGATCAAAAATGGAAACATTAAGCAAAGTATTTGAAGACAAATATAATAAAAATGTAAAAGATTGTACAAACGAGGAAATCTATCACGGACTCCTCTCCTGGACAAAGGAGCAGCTGAAGGGCCGCGGCTACCAGGATGGAAAAAAGAAAATTTATTATATTTCCGCAGAGTTCCTTATCGGTAAGCTTCTTTCCAACAACCTGATCAATCTGGGCGTTTATGATGAAGTTGCGAAATATCTTAAAGAAAACGGAAAAGAGCTTTCCATGATCGAGGAGATCGAGCCGGAGCCATCTCTCGGAAACGGCGGACTTGGCCGTCTGGCAGCATGTTTCCTGGATTCCATTGCAACTCTGGGACTTCCGGGAGAAGGAATCGGACTTAATTATCACCTCGGACTTTTCAAACAGGAGTTTAAGAATCATCTTCAGTTTGAGACACCGAATCCTTGGATCCAGCCGGAGAGCTGGCTTACAGATGCAGGCGTTTCCTATTATGTCCCATTTAAGGGCTTTATGCTGAAATCCACACTGTATGATATTGATGTTGCAGGCTATGAGAACAAAGCGATTAAGCTTCGCCTTTTTGATATTGATATTGCAGATGAGAGCATTGTAGGCGAGGGAATCTCCTTTGATAAGAGGGATCTGCTCCACAACCTGACACTGTTCCTGTATCCGGATGACAGCGATGATGCAGGAAGAAAGCTTCGTATCTATCAGCAGTACTTCATGGTAAGCAATGCGGCACAGCTGATCCTGGATGAGGCAATAGCAAAAGGCTGCAATCTTCATGACCTTGCCGATTACGCAGTGATCCAGATCAACGATACACATCCGAGTATGGTAATTCCGGAGCTTATCCGTCTCCTCACAGAGCGTGGAATCGAGTTCGAGGAGGCATGCGAGATCGTATCTCATGTATGCGCTTATACCAACCATACCATTCTTGCAGAGGCACTTGAGAAATGGCCGATCTCCTATCTTGAGGAAGTTGTTCCGCATCTGATGCCGATCATCCGCAAGCTGGACGAGCGTATCAAAGCAAAATATCCGCAGGAAAATCTTGCCATCATCGATAAGAATGACCTGGTACACATGGCACATATGGACATCCACTACGGATTTTCCATCAACGGTGTTGCATCCCTTCATACCGATATCTTGAAGGAGACAGAGCTTCATCAGTTCTATGAGATCTATCCGGAGAAATTCAATAACAAGACAAACGGAATCACCTTCCGCAGATGGCTCCTTCACTGCAACCATCCGCTGACAGAGTACATCACATCCATGATCGGTGACGGCTTCCGCAAGGATTCCTTTGAGCTTGACAAGATGCTTGGCTTCAAGGGAAATCAGGACGTTCTTGCAAATATCCTTAAGATCAAGCAGGATGCAAAGAAGAGATGTGCGGAGTTTATCAAAGCCAACACAGGTGAAGAGATCAACACACACAGTGTTTATGATATCCAGATCAAACGTCTTCATGAGTACAAACGTCAGCAGCTGAACGCACTTTACATCATTGACCGTTACCTGAAGATCAAGGCAGGCGAGAAGCCGCAGCGCCCGGTAACCTTTATCTTTGGTGCAAAGGCAGCTCCTGCATACGTTATCGCAAAGGATATTATCCACCTGCTTCTCTGCTTACAGGAGCTTATCAACAATGATCCGGAGGTTTCCCCGTACATGAAAGTTGTTATGGTGGAAAATTACAACGTAAGTGCAGCAGAGAAGCTGATCCCTGCCTGCGATATCTCCGAGCAGATCTCTCTTGCTTCCAAGGAGGCCAGCGGAACAGGAAACATGAAGTTCATGCTCAACGGTGCTGTAACACTGGGAACCATGGATGGTGCAAATGTGGAGATCAGCCAGCTGGTAGGCAAGGATAATATCTATATCTTCGGAGAGTCCAGTGAGCAGGTTATCGAACACTATGAAAAGGCTGACTACTGCTCCAGAGATTTTTATGAGAAAGACGAGCGCATCCGTCGTGCAGTAGACTTTATCGTAGGAAACGAGCTTCTTTCTATTGGAAGTGAGGAGCATTTAAGAAGACTGCATCATGAGATCGTAAGCAAAGACTGGTTCATGACTCTTCTTGACTTCGAGGATTATGCGAAGGTGAAGGATCAGGCACTGTCCGATTATGAGGACAGAACCGCATGGGCAGAGAAAATGCTTGTAAATATCGGAAAAGCAGGATACTTCTCTTCAGACAGAACCATCGAAGAGTACAACAGAGATATCTGGCATCTGACACCGGAGAAATAAAACGGTTTTAGGCAGATTGCTCCGGCTCGGAAGAAAAATAGAAAAATAGAAAATAAAAACGCCGGCATTCATTGGAATATGTACTGGGGCTGAGATGTCAGAGATGATCTGGCAGCCTGGACAGGACATGTTACAGATGAATGGCCGGTGTTTTTTTGTGAAATTGGTTGCGAAAAATTGTTTACGGAATCAGGCAAGCGATACTTCAGGCTTTTCCATGCTTAAATGCCATCATCATCTCCTTGGTAAGGCTGATATTATCTCCTTCATCCGGAATGTCTTCCCGGTTGAACCAGGAGGCCATGGAAAGCTCATCGTGGTCTACAGTCAGAGTGTCGTCGCCATCCAGATCACAGTAGAAGCCAAACAGAAGGGTTCCGGAGAAGGACCATGGCTGGCTCTTGTAGTAGCGGAGATTTTTGACCTTTACGCCAATCTCTTCCATAACTTCACGGTGAACGGTCTCCTCGATGGTCTCACCAATCTCGGCAAAACCTGCAATCATGGCGTAGCGGGTGTGATTTCGGCCCTCATATTTGGAGAGGATCAGCTTGTCACCGTTGGTAACGCCTACGATCACAGCCGGAGAAAGCACCGGATATTCACCGTTTCCACAGGCAGAGCAGATCATCTTGCGCTCATGTTTATCATGTACCATCGGTTTGCCGCAGCAACCGCAGAAACGGCGCTTGCTGTACCACTGAAAGAGCTGATATCCGGTGATTCCTGCGAAAGCCAGATACTGTGGCTCCGCTGTGCGGAGAACTCTTGTGATCTCAAACTGATAACCAGGAAGGAGACTGGTGTCAAGATCCGGGATCAGATAAAAATGCTCTTCGTCAATGGAGAAGAGATAGATATAATTCTCATAGAGATTTTCAACTTTTCCTTCCAGTTCTCCAAAGCTTGGAAGAGTCATAGTCTCGCCATCTTTTTTCATAAGGATCTTTCCTTCTTCATAGGCGAGGATGTGGCTTTCTTTATCCGGGGCCACAGGTTTGTATTCATTGTGATAGGTATGTGGTGCGATATCCTGGATCATGATCGATAATTCCTTTCCGAATTTATTGTTTTACAGTGTTTGCTGAGAAGTTTTGCCATATAAAATACAGCACGCTTTCTACAGTATAAGCTTACCTTGAGAAAAAGGCAACTCCAGCAATAACAAAAAAAGTTGTATGAGTCAGAAAATCAGTGTAAGATAAATGTATTATATTGTGCAGAAGATGTGAAAGGTCTGAAAATTTTTCTGCACAGAAGGAGAAGATCATGCCAACAACAGAAAAGCCGGGACTGACCCGGGATGCCATTAAATATCTGGCAATTTTTACCATGCTTCTGAACCATATCGCCAACGTGCTTCTGCCGGAAAACACAATCCTGTGGGAAGTGTTTATAGACATTGGCTACTTCACAGCCATTACCATGTGCTATTTTCTTGTGGAAGGTTTTTACTATACACATTCCCGGAGAAAATATGGCGAAAGACTTCTGATCTTTGCCGGAATCTCCCAGGTTCCCTATATGATAGCCTTTGGGAATTCACAGCTGAATATGATCTTTACTCTGTTTATCTGCTTTATGATCCTGGTTGTTCAGGAAAGGATGATGGCAAGTAAATGGAGAATTCCACTTCTGATCCTGCTCCTTTTACTATCCGTTTATTCGGACTGGGCAATCCTGGCACCGGTT
Source organism: Blautia massiliensis (ex Durand et al. 2017) (assembly GCF_001487165.1). Lineage (GTDB taxonomy): Bacteria > Bacillota > Clostridia > Lachnospirales > Lachnospiraceae > Blautia_A > Blautia_A fusiformis. The sequence continues at coordinate 1,720,214 of NZ_LN913006.1, read as the reverse complement.
TTTACCATCTGGTTCCATGAGAGCTGGGGGAACAGGAAGAGGATGATAACAGCGTACGGAGTCGGTGCTGCCCTTTTTGTGCTGTTTAACTACAGCTCCTACGTGGAAAAAATGGCAGCCGGACCGGCGATGCTCCATGCTCTGTTTTCGGCAGCAGGGATCGTGGCATCAGGAATCATCATCCTGTGCTTCTATAATGGCAAAAAATCCGAAAAAGCACCGAAGTTTTCCAAGTGGTTTTTCTATATCTTTTATCCGGCACATCTGCTGATCCTGAGCATAGTCCGTGTTATAGTACAGTAAGAGATAAAATAAAATCTCTCCAATATTTATAACCGGATAGATTGCCGAAAATAAATTTCATATCCACATAAAACATAGTAATTCTGTAAGAAAACAGAAAAATAGCGAAAAAACTCTTGAAAACCCACAAATTATCTGCTATGCTAACTGACATGACAAAGGCGTCTGGAAATTGAGTTTCCAGGCGCTTTTTGCGTTGCAGAATAATTGAGGGAATCGAGGAGGAAATGAATGATGAATGCAGGAGATACCGGCTTTATACTGATCTGTACAGCCTTTGTGTTCTTTATGACACCTGGGCTTGCGTTTTTCTACGGAGGACTGGTCCGCAGGAAAAATGTGGTAAATACCATGATGGCTTGTGGGGCGATCATGGGACTGTCCGTAGTTATGTGGACATTGTTTGGATATTCGCTGGCATTTGGAGGAAATCATGGCGGGATCATCGGAGATTTTCGCTGGTTTGCGCTGAATGGTGTCGGCTGGGAGCCGGGACCTTATGCGGATACGATCCCGCATCTGGTATTTGTGGCGTTCCAGATGATGTTTGCCATGATCACACCGGCACTGATCACCGGTGCCGTGGTTGGAAGGATGCGTTTTAAGGCGCTGTTTTTCTTTATTGCGATCTGGTCTTTGATCGTGTATTATCCAATGGCACATATGGTCTGGGGAGACGGTGGATTTCTGGCAGCCATTGGCTCTGTGGACTTTGCAGGAGGAAACGTGGTACATATCAGTTCCGGTGTCAGTGCACTGGTTCTTGCCATTTATCTTGGACAGAGACGAGGCTATGCAAAAGCAACCTATCGTACGCACAATATCCCGTTTGTATTTCTCGGAGCAGCTATGCTGTGGTTCGGATGGTTCGGCTTTAATGCAGGAAGTGCGCTGAAGGCAGACGGCCTTGCGGCACATGCCTTTATGACCAGTAGCATTTCTTCTGCCTGTGCACTGCTGACCTGGATGCTGATCGAGGTGATCCGCGAGGGAAAACCGACACTGGTTGGTGCATCCACAGGTCTTGTTATCGGACTGGTAGCCATTACACCGGGAGCTGGTTTCGTACCGGTATGGGCATCTTTTATCATTGGGATCCTGGTAAGCCCGATCTGTTACTTTACTGTGATCCTTTTGAAACAGAAGCTGAAGATCGATGATGCCCTGGATGCTTTTGGCTGCCATGGTATCGGTGGTATCTGGGGAGGAATCGCAACAGGTCTCTTCGGAAAAACTTCCATTAACTCTGTTGCAAAATGGGATGGCCTTGTGTTTGGAGATCACCGTCTGTTCCTAGCGCAGGTATTGAGTATTGTGATCACCATTGCGGTTGCTATTGTGGGAACGCTGATCTGTATCGGGATCGTGCGGATCTTTACACCGCTTCGTGTAGATCCGAAGGAAGAGATGGTCGGGCTGGATGCATCCCAGCATGGAGAGAATGCATATCCGTCATTTAATGGATTTGACTGATAAAAGAATTTGTTCGGCAATGATCGTGTGAAAATGGAGGAAATCGTATGCTTATAAAGATAGAAGCAATCGTAAGAGAAGAAAAAATGGAAGATGTAAAAGCAGCGTTAAATGAGATCCAGGTTAACGGTTTTACAGTAACCCAGCTCATGGGCTGCGGAACACAGCGTGGTTACACAGAGTATGTCCGTGGTTCCAAAATCGATGTATTTCTGAAACCGAAGATCAAGTTTGAGATTGTAGTATCATCAGAAGACTGGGAGATTAAAGTTATTGATGCTATTCAGAAAGCAGCATTCACCGGTGATCCGGGCGATGGTAAGATATTTAGCTATGAGATACGCAACGCTGTTCGTATCCGTACAGGTGAGACCGGATACGATGCGCTGCAGTCGGAATTTCTGTAAATTGTTTTATTAATATGTAAATTATGTGTGAAAGAGTCTTTCAGGAAATCACAGGGATATCAGGAGATATGATCTTGAGATTTTTCGGAGGACTTTTTTACCACAGATTTAACAATAGTTTTACGTTGATTTGATGAAAAATAGCATGTGGCCAGTATAATATATAAGATGTACACGAAAACTAAAAATAATAGATAAGGCAGACATGACAAAAAAGAAATCAAAGAAATAAATAAGAAAAAAACAGAAATCCATTAAAGATGGATTCGAGCAGGACCAAGAAGAGCAGGAGAAGGAGAATCCCAAAAAGGATGCTCCGGCTCAGAAGTCAGAACAGAGGTCCGGAGCCAATAGAACCAGAAAATCAGAAGCTGGCAGCAGAAAAAACAGCAGGGCTGTAAAATGTCCGCATGCCCAAAAGAAAACGGAGAATTCCCGAAAGAAAAATTTAAGGAATTCTCCGTTTTATTATCTGACTGAGCAAACTATGAAGTTATTATTCAATATAGAGCTGTGCAACAAATGGGGCATAAGATATCCAACTGCTTTTTCTCTGCCATAGTTGCATTTCAACTGCAAAGATGACACTTTTCACAGGCGGACGGTGTGGCTGCACAACCGCCGAGAGCAGTTTCACGAAGCTCTGCAGGAAGCTTTTTGCCCACAGTATACATGGCATCGATCATCTCATCCAGCGGGATGAACTGGGGGATACCGGCCAGTGACATTTCCGCTGCGATTAGGGCATTGGAAACACCGGCTGCGTTACGGTTCTGGCAGGGATATTCCACCAGGCCGCCTACAGGGTCGCACACAAGTCCAAGCATGTTCATAAGAACCGTGGAAGCAGCATAAGTACACTGAAGAGGTGTACCGCCAAGAAGTTCCACAGCAGCAGAAGCAGCCATTGCGGAAGCGATTCCGACCTCAGCCTGACATCCGCCAACAGCACCGGCAACTGTTGCATTACGCATGGCAAGATAGCCGATCGCGCCTGCATTAAATAGTGCCTGGCGGATTTTTTTATCGGAAAAGCCATAGACCTCCTGAAGAGCAAGCATCATTCCGGGAACGATCCCGGCACTGCCGGCAGTAGGAGAGGCAACGATAAGTCCCATGGAAGCGTTGGTCTCAAGGGTTGCCATAGCGTAGGTGATCCCCTTTCCGAGAACATTTCCGCACAGGCTTTTTCCCAGGTCATGAAATTCGCAGAGCTTTCGGGCTTCACCGCCGATCAGTCCGCCCATAGATATCACCGGATCTTTGATAGGGGAAAAAGCAGCATCCTTCATGATCTCCAGAACACGGTCCATGCGCTGGTCCACGATTTCAGCAGTGGTTTCACCGAGAAGGATCTCACGCTGGCGCATTACTTCGGAAATCGGAAGCTTTTTTTCCTGGCAGAGAGCAAGAAGTTCCTTGGCATTTTTGAAATCCATAAAACACATCCTCCTTTTCCCTACATCTGAACAACCATGACATCATGGATGTTGGTGTTCCGGTGAATGCTTTCTACGATATCTTCCGGGAGATGACCGTCGGATTCCACGATCGTATAGGCTGTGGTTCCTTTGGATTCACGGAAGAGGCGCATGAAGGCAATGTTAATGTTACGTTCACTTAAGCATCTGGTGATGTAGGCCACAACACCGGGAGTATCCTGATGGATCACGATGATGGCACTGTATTCGCCGGTGAAATCCACTTTCACGTGGTTGATCTCCACAATACGGACCTTGCCGCCGCCCAGCGATTCCCCCCGGACTGTCATTTCCTGTCCCTGGTCATTAACCATGTGGATATCGACAGTGTTGGGATGGACATCGGTTTCTGTTTCATTTGGAGTAAAGGAAAAGTCGATCCCCTGTTCCCTGGCAATGTCAAAAGAATTCCGTATACGCATGTCATCTGTGGAAAAGCCCATGATCCCGCCAAGGAGGGCACGGTCTGTACCGTGTCCCTTGTATGTTCTGGCGAAGGAACCGTAAAGGATGAATTCCACTTTTTTCAGGGGCGGCGTGATCATCTTCTGGGCAAGGAAAGCAATGCGTGCAGCCCCTGCGGTATGAGAACTGGAAGGACCGATCATGTTGGGACCCATAACGTCAAATACACTGATAAAAGACATTTTGCTTAATTCTCCTGTGGTGTTTTTGCAATAAATTTCTTATAAATGGTGTCAACGATCACGCCGATGGCGTTGTCACCGGATACATTGCAGGCAGTTCCGAAGGAATCCTGGGTAATGTAAAGGGCAACCATGATAGCACAGATGGCACCGTCCGGATCCCCGGCTTCCGCTCCGAATACCATGTAAAGGAATGGAAGGGCAGTCATGATGGAACCACCGGGAGCACCGGGAGATGCAACCATGGCAACACCGAGAGTCATGATGAACGGAACGATGATCCCAAGACTGATGGGCAGCTGGTTCATAAGGCAGACTGCAGTAGCACAGGCTGTGATGGTGATCATGGAACCGGCCATGTGGATGTTTGCACAGAGCGGTACTACGAAGTTGCGGATCTGCTCGCACACGCCGTCTTTTTTTGCACATTCCAGATTGACCGGGATGGTAGCTGCGGAAGACTGGGTTCCCAGAGCAGTTGTGTATCCCGGGATCTGATTTTTGATCAGAGTGAAAGGATTCTTTTTGCTGACAGTACCTGCGATCACAAACTGGATCGTAATGCAGATCAGGTGCATGATGATAACAACAAGGAATACCTTCCAGAGGATGCTTAAGATGGCAAAGGTTTTTCCGGAAATAGTCATATCTGTGAAGGTTCCGCAGATGTAAAGCGGAAGCAGCGGGATGATAATGGTATGAAGGACCTTGTCAATGATCTTGGAAAAGTCACTCATTCCGTTATAAAGGCTGTTTCCCATTTCTTTTCCACGCATGGAAGAGAGGCACAGTCCCATGACAAAGGCAAGAGCAACAGCAGAAAGAGTATCCATGACCGGCTCCAGTGTGATGGAGAAAAACGGTGTCAGGGATGCGTCTGCGGTAGCTGCGATCTGATCCAGTGCACCTTCACTCATAAAGTGCGGGAACAGGCTGGATGATACCAGATAGGATGCGGAACCTGCGATCAGAGTGGAGCCATAAGCCAGAGCCACTGTGATCAGGAGAAGCTTCCCTGCACCCTGTGAAAGATCCGCAATACCCATGGTCACATAGGCAAGGATCATCAGCGGGATGACAAATTTCAGAAAGGTACTGAAAAATCCGGAAAGGGTTACAACAAAGCGACAAAAGCCTTCCGGAAGGAACTGGCCGAACAGGATACCTACGATGATGGCAATGATCAGCTTCGGCACAAGTCCGATCTTGATTTTTTTCTTTTCCATTTGGATTCTTTCCTCCGAAGTATGAATTTATTCATTTTGCACAAAAATACGATTGACGTCCTCGTGATTGTATTGTAACATTGACATAAAAATAAGGCAAATTCACAGATTTCATCATCACGATGAAAAAATTTCATAGTAAAAGGGAGAAAATCATGGAAATCCGTCAGTTGGAGACGTTTGTACATGTAGCACAGCTTCAGAGCTTTTCCAGGGCAGCAGAGGTTCTGGGATACACTCAGTCAGCGATCACTGTCCAGATCCGTCTTCTGGAAAATGAGCTGGAAACAAGACTTTTTGACAGAACCGGAAAGCGTGTGGTGCTTACTCCGTCCGGAAAAGAGTTTATGGGGCATGCAAGCCGGATCTTATATGACGTAAATAAAGCAAAAAAGTCAATGAATGATGATGCGGAACTGAAAAATCCATTACATATCGGGACGATTGAATCTCTCTGCACAGCAAAGCTTCCGGCTGTTCTCAGCAAATTTCGTGAGTTTCACCCGAAAGTAAATATGCAGGTGACTATTGATACACCGGAGCAGCTGATACGGATGATGGAGCATAACGGGCTGGATCTTATTTATATACTGGATACCCCAAGGTGGGACCAGAACTGGGTGAAGGTCATGGAGAAGGCGGAGCCGGTAGTATTTGTGGCCTCTGCAGATTCGGAGTTTGCGGGAAAGACGCTGAAGATGGAGAATATCCTGGAAGAGCCTTTTTTTCTCACGGAAAAGAATGCCAATTATCGCCAGGCCCTGGATCAGCAGCTGGCGCTTAAGAAGCAGGCCCTGTCACCGGTACTGGAGATCAGCGATACCGCTTTTATCATCCGCATGCTGGAAAAGAACCACGGACTTTCCTTTCTTCCCTATCTGGCTGTGGAGCGGGATATCCGGAAAGGAAGAATTGCCCTTTTACATGTGGAAGATGTGGAGATATCCATGTACCGGCAGATCTTTTACCATAAAAATAAGTTTAAGACGAGAGAGATGGAGGAGTTTATCCGTCTGGCGGCAGAGTGAAAGTCAGAGCTTGTAAAAACAAATAAAATGTGGCACTATAAAAGAAAAACACAGGAGAGAAAAAAATGAATCTTATTGAAGAAGCAAAAGCTCTTGGTTTTTCCGACGCAGCGGTCATAAGTACCGATCAGCTTGTATTTGTGCCGGAATACCGGGTTTTCTGCGAGGACAATCTTTGCGGGAATTATGATAAAAACCCGGCATGTCCACCACAGAGCGGCACTGTAGAGGAGATGAAAGAGCATGCGCTGAAATATGAAAAAACGCTGATACTCCAGACAATGCAGGATGGCCTTATGGACTACAAAAAGGCAAAACTTGCTCATAACAAACTGACAGAACAGCTGGCAGGGAAGATGAAAGAAGAGGGAATAACTGATCTTCTGATCATGAGTGCGGGACCTTATAAACATAATTCCTGCATGTCCGCTTACTGTGTGGATGCACAGAAAATGGCAGACGCTGCAGGAATGCTATGCTGGACCAGCGACGGAATGATCCGTTATTTTTCCCAGGTTCTTTTCCGTGGGTAAGATGAAGGATTTTGTAAAGGAATATGGGAGAAATAGATGGAGTTTTACGAATGCGAGTATCCGTTGACAGAAACAGAAAAAACGTGTAGAGTTTAAATAAATGTAATTACATAAAAAGAATCAGCAGGAGAAAAACCAGAATGGAAAAATCAACAGTTTATTTCACTGATTTTCGTTGTCCGGTGGGAACCAGCCAGCTGGACAAACTGAAAAAACTCTGCGTTGCCGCAGGAATCAAAGATATCGATATGGATGGAAAATTCGTAGCCATCAAGATGCATTTCGGAGAGCTTGGAAATATGGCATTCCTTCGTCCGAACTATGCAAAGGTAGTAGCAGATCTCTGTAAGGAGCAGGGCGGAATGCCGTTCCTGACAGATTGTAATACCCTTTATCCGGGAAGCAGAAAGAACGCACTGGAGCATCTGGACTGTGCAAATCTTAACGGATTTAACACGATCACAACCGGATGCCAGATCATCATCGGTGACGGAGTTCGAGGAACCGATGAAGTAGAAGTTCCGGTAGTAAACGGAGAATACTGCAAAACTGCCCTGATTGGACATGCTATCATGGACGCAGATATTTTTATCAGTCTCAGCCATTTCAAGGGACATGAGACAACCGGCTTTGGCGGTGCTCTGAAGAATATCGGTATGGGATGCGGAAGCCGTGCCGGAAAAATGCAACAGCATGCCAGCGGAAAGCCGGCCATCCATGAAGATGTCTGTCGTGGCTGCCGCCGTTGTGCGAAAGAGTGTGGAAGTGATGCGATTACATATGTAAACAAGAAAGCAGTTATCGATTACGATAAATGCAAAGGCTGTGGCCGCTGTATCGGGGCCTGCAGCTATGATGCCGTATACAATCCGAATAGCAGTGCAAACGAGCTTCTTGACCGCAAGATGGCAGAGTATGCACAGGCTGTCTGTCACGGACGTCCTCATTTCCATATTGCACTGGTACAGGATATCAGCCCTAACTGTGACTGCCATGGTGAAAATGATGCGCCGATCCTTCCGGATATCGGAATGTTCGCAAGCTTTGACCCGGTTGCACTGGATCAGGCTTGTGCAGATGCCTGCCTGAAGGCAACACCGATCGCCAACAGCCAGCTTGGAGAGCATCTGGCAGAGCCGGGATGGCACTGTCATCATGACCACTTTAAGGATTCCAATCCGAATATTGAGTGGAAGGCAACCCTGGATCAGGCAGAAAAGATCGGTCTGGGAACCAGGGAATATGAGCTGAAGATAATCAAATAAGCAACAGAAATCATATAAAATCACGAAAGCACGCCTGTTACATGGCGTGCTTTTTGCGTAAATAAAGAAATATAAAATGAAAAAACGTAATAAGCGGAGCTAATGTGCAGGAAAACGTGCAGATCGTGTGTACAGAAACAGGCTGCATTCTGTGAGCAGAGAATATAGAGCAGGCCTGAAATCTTTTTCAGAGGAGGAAATTATGACAGGAATACAGAAAAAACAGCGTCTGCTGACTATGATATTCGGAGCTTTTGCAATCTTTTTTACCGGATATCCTCATGTATGCTCTATTTACCAGCCCTATGTGATGGAGCAGGCAGGCTGGAGCCAGGGACAGGCATCCATGTGCTTTTATCTGGCACTGAGCACCTTTGTATTCGGAAATATCATAGGCGGAAGGATGCAGAACCGCTTTAAGGAAAAGACGATTGTATGGATCGGAGGCGGGATCTTTGCGGCAGGAATCCTGGCATCCGCATTTCTGATCGTTCCTACACCGCTTCCTATGTATCTGTCCTATGGCGTGATGCAGGGATTTGGACAGGGAATGATCTACACGGTGATCCTGGCAACTGTGCAGAGATGGTTCCCGGACCGTACCGGATTTGCTTCCGGCGTTGTGGTAACTGCCAACGGACTTTGCGGATTTTTCCTGGCGCCGCTGAGTCGAAAGCTGCTGGAGGCAGAGGGCGTGCAGAAAACCTTTCTGATCATTGGGGCAGCCATCGCAGTTTCCTGGATCCTGTGCGGCATCTTTTTTCAGGCACCCGATAAGCGACTGGTGAACGCAGGTGGCTCTGCGGCAAAGTCCGGGACATCGGAGATGAAGCAGTATACATCCGGAGAGATGATGCGTACAAGAAATTTTTATCTTCTTCTTGCGACCATGTTCTTTGGACTGATTTCTTATTTTATGGTTTCACCGGTATCTCAGACCCACCAGATCGACCTTGGGATCCCGTCGGCAGTGGCAGTCAGCGCCGTTATGCTTGGATCCATTGTCAATGCGGGAGCAAGACTGGTGCTTCCGACACTGGCAGATAAAGTGGGAAGGATCGTCTGCATCAAAGGAGTGCTGATCGTGGCAGTGATCGCTATGGGAGTTCTCGCTGTATCAAAATCCCTGGCAGTAACGGTTGCTGTTGTGCTGATGTACGGCTGCTACGGCGGCATCAATGTTCAGACTGGCAGCATGATTGCGATCATGCTGCCTTTTTTGCTGCTTTCCAGTACTTTTACCTGTCCGTTATGCTGTCGGACAATTTCGCTGACAAGTGCAAGCCCCAGGCCGGCACCTCCCATAGCACGGCTTCTTGATTTGTCCACACGGAAGAACGGGGTGAAGATTTTTTCCTGATATTCAGGAGGAATGCCGATTCCGGTGTCGGAGACTTCAAGAAAGACGTAATTGACAGAGGTGGATGTATCTGTTATTTCTTCGGAAGGATGGATATTTACGGTTACTTTTCCACCGGAGTGATTGTATTTGATCGCATTTTCCACAAGATTGTACACAGCGCGATACAGCAGCAGATAGCTTCCGGTAATAATGCAGTCCCCCTCCTGCTGGATCAGTTCAACATCCTTCTGTTCCGCTACAGAAGCCAGGTCGCAGAAAACCTCATCCGTCAGTGCTGCCAGAGAGATCCTTTCGGAACGTTCAACAGTCTGTACACCGGTCATATCTAGGAGGATTTCAGCCAAATGGGAAAGTCGCCCGGTCTGTTCCTGGAGCATGGAAAAAATCTCCTGATAATCCTTTAAAGCAGGTGTTTCCCTGCGGGCAAAGACCTCCAGATTTGTCTGGATAACGGCAAGAGGAGTCCTAAGCTCATGGGCTGCATTGGCAGAAAACTGCTTCTGTGCAGTAAAGGCCTCATCCAGGCGTGCGAGCATTTTGTTAAATGAAATTGTCAGGCGGGAAATTTCGTCATTGGTAGCAGGAACTTCAAGAGCCTCTGAAAGGTTCTGGACCTCTATTTGGTTTACCTCCTGGCTGAGTCTGCGAAGCGGAAGTAATGCCTGACGGCTGATAAAATAAGTGCAGATGCTGCTGAGAAGGATGATGATCCCTGTTACCATGAGTCCTTTGGTGAGAAACAGTTTTTTTGTTAGCTGCAGCTGATCGGAAAGCTCCGGAAATAAGACGGAGGGATCCATATTAAAGGTGATGGGAGCAGAGTCTGTGTTATCGATCCGTATCATGTAATCTCCCAGATTCTCCATTCCGGCAACTGCAGACTGGCTGATAAAAAAATACATCAGAATGCAGGTGACTGTCATAAGCAGTGCGGTGATCAGTGTCAGACGCCATTGAAGAGATAGCTTTCCGGTTATTTTTTTCATTTTATATCCTCCGTTAAAATGTAACCCTGGCCGATCTTATTCTGTATTGGATCAAAGCCGAGAGCCGTGCGCAGCTTTTTTCGAAGAGAAGAAATGTGGACACGAATGGAATTGCTGAGACTGTTGACGCTTCCGTCCCAGATATGCTCGATCATTTCTTCCGGGCTTATGATACGGTTCTGATGAAGAAGGAAATATTCCAGAAGAGAACTTTCCTTTCGGGTCAGAGAAAGAGGAAGTCCATCGATACTGGCCTTTCTTGTACGGGTATCAAAGCTGATACGTCCGCATTGCAGACATACATCCTGCTGGATAAATTTCCTTCGTGTCAGACTTCGGATCCGTGCCTCCAGCTCTTCAAAATGAAAAGGCTTTGTGAGATAGTCATTGGCACCGAGATCAAGCCCTTCAACCTTGTCCTGGATCTGTCCTCTAGCAGATAGGATCAAAACGGGAGTGGAAGTATTGGATTCCCGAAACTGGCGCAGGATTTCCAGCCCATCAACGCCTGGAAGGTTCAGATCAAGAAGGATGAGATCATAATTTTCCACCAGACATAATTCCAGTCCCTCATCCCCGTCAAAACATGTGTCCGCTTCATAGCCATCCATGCGAAGCCCCTCCGCAATAGACTGGCAAAGCTGCTTTTCATCTTCGATTATCAATATATGCATAGTAAATTCTCCTAAAAAACAGTTGATTTTGCTTTGTTATCTATCATATCATGTATAGCATAAAATTCCTGTAAATTTTTTTATTTCTTAACAGAGATTTTATACAGGGGATGATATAGTAAGGCTATAGAGAACAAAATTAACATATAAAATATACGCCGGTTCCGGATATGGGCCGGTGATATCAGAAGGGAGAATATAAACAATGAAATTAAGAACACAGAAAATAACAGCACTTATGGCAGCAGCGGTATTAGGAATATCTGCATTAGGAAGTGTGCCGGTAACAGCGGCAGAAAGCACGGAAACAGCAGATATCGGAGAGGCAATGGCGGTGGATGGAGAGGCAGTTTCATCAGATCTGGTAGCAGGTACATTTAAGCCTTCCGACGTAACCTGCAAGGCACAGGATTCTTATGAATATCCGTTTCTGGGACTGAAGCTTTCACTTTCAAAGGAGCTGTTAAAGCAGATCAAGGATCAGAGCATTGCAATGCTTACCACGGAAGATTTTGAGAATCAGACCAATGCAGTGACATATGCCTATATAAGCTGGAGCAAAATGACAGAGGAACAGAAAAACGCCGAAATACAGAAGATGGGAACAGGATATGACGACTGGGTGGCAGGTCTGGACAGAATTGGTACAATTGGTGTTTATGACGAAGCTTCACAGAAAAAGCTGGATGAGATCACTGGCTGTACAGAGCATAAAGAGCTTGGAAGCAGTAGTGACGGGAAATACAAATATTATCTGAGCACCAACAAAGATGCAGATGAAAAGCTGACAAAGGAGCTGGAAAAGATCAAAACCGACATTACGGAAATGACACCGTATCAGAATATTTCCGTGTTTGAACAGCCTCAGGATACCAGCGTCAACCCGGAGGATGTAAAATCTGTAGGAAAATTTGAAACAACAGGAATAGATGGAAAAACATATACAGAAAAAGTATTCAGTGACTATGACCTGACGCTGGTAAATATTTTTACAACCTGGTGCTCACCATGTGTAAAAGAGATTCCGGAACTTCAGGAGCTTTATAAAGAAATGAAAGATAAAGGCGTCGGAGTAGCAGGCGTGGTGCTTGATACTACAGATGAAAAGGGAAATCAGGACGAGGAGGCAGTAAAAAAAGCAGGCATTCTTCAGGAAAAAACAAAAGCAGAATATCCGTTCCTGATACCGGATACTACTATGATGAACGGCCGTCTGCAGGGGATTTCCGCATTTCCTGAAACATTTTTTGTTGACAAAGATGGAAACATTGTAGGCGATACCTATACAGGAAGCCATACACTGGACGAATGGAAGGAAATCGTGGAAAAAGAGCTTAAAAACGTTTCAAAGTAGAAGATGATCATTACGGAGAGTGAAAAAATGATTCGGAAAATAACAGAATCCAGGTGGATCGGACCTGCTCTGGCAGTTTTTGGAATTTTACTGATGATATTGGGAATCTGCAGAGGTGAGGCATCTGTAGTTTTTACAAAAGCGATCAACATCTGTATGGAGTGTATTGGCATTGGATAATAAGAAGATGAAAATAAATGAATGGCCGCGGCATGGAATCCAGGCATTGTGGGCGGCCCTTACAAACAGTCACATATCAGGCTTTATAACTGGAAAGATCTATACCGGAAAACTGAAAAATGTCTGTGTTCCGGGGCTGAACTGTTATTCCTGCCCCGGGGCAAGAGGGGCCTGTCCCATTGGTTCCCTTCAGGCTGTGATCGGAAGCTGGAACTTCAAGCTGGCATATTATGTAGCTGGATTTCTGATCTTTGTAGGAGCGTTGCTTGGAAGACTGGTGTGCGGATTTCTCTGCCCCTTTGGACTGATCCAGGATTTGTTGAACAAGATTCCTTTTCCAAAGAAGATTCGGACATTTCGGGGAGATAAGCTTCTGCGAAAACTGAAATATGTGATCTTTCTTGTATTTGTGATCATACTTCCCATGTTTGTAGTAGATATCATGGGCCAGGGAGCACCATATTTCTGCAAGCTGATCTGCCCGGCAGGAACGCTGGAGGGAGGTATCCCTCTGGTGCTGCTGAACAAATCCATGCGAAGTGCAGTAGGCTGGCTGTACATGTGGAAAAATACGATCCTGGTGATCACCATTATCTTATCAATTATGATATACCGGCCATTCTGTAAGTATATCTGCCCGTTGGGAGCTTTTTATTCGGTATTTAATAAAGTTTCCGTTTTTCGTTACAGAGTAGATAAAGAAAAATGTGTTCACTGCGGAAAATGCAGAAATATCTGCCAGATGGAGGTCGATCCGACGGAAAATCCAAACAGTACAGAATGTATCCGATGTGGAAGATGTAAAAAGATATGTCCGACACAGGCGATCCGGTGTGGGTTTGCAGGCAAACCCTGATACAGAAAAATACGAAAACGGTACAGCTTATAAAATATAAGGTGTACCGTTTTTTGCAGAAAACTACTTTTCCATATTATCTATCAGTAACATATTCAGCTGTTCCCAGCGCTTCAGATCTTTTTTTGTAAAAAGCAGCTGGTGGCGGAACGCTTCGGTAAGCTCCTGTGGTTTTAAAGTGATCACACATTTGAATGCGCAGGGCATCAGATCCGCACTGGAAATCCCACACAAAAGTCCTGTTGTAAAATCTCGAAGCTCCAGAGGATTAAAAATGTACAGGAGATCTTCTTCCAGTGGGTTATACTGATTTACAAAGGAAAAACGGATCAGCATATCACTGTAAAGAACTTTTCCGGTGTAAAAAATCTCACTGCTTCTTCCGTTGGCAGAAACAGAACAGATCGTTAAGGTTGCTTCGTATTTTCCGGATTCGCCTTTTTTTTCATAAATATCGATGACGCCATCCTTCGTACGCTGATAGCGTCCATCGTAAAAGTAAAAATATAGCCGCTGTGCCTGAAAAAATGGGCTTTTTTGTCCTTTTCCCGGTGCATTGGACGGTTTACTGGCTGTTTCAGGAAGACCAGTGGTAAGCTGGGACATAGATACCTGGAGAATCTGGCTGATCTCATATAAAGTTTCGATATCAACGGAGATATCTCCATTTTCATATTTGCATACGGTAGCTCGACTTTTATGGATGGCATCTGCCAGATCCTGCAGAGTCATCTTTCCGGCTTTTCGGTATTTTCTTATTTGTTCACCTACATAACAGGTAAAATTACTCATTTTGTTTCCTCATACTATCTATTTTTCTTATTAATTTTTATTGTATACGATTATATCGGAAAAACCGGTATTTTGTAAAGTAGTAAGAAACTTTTTTGGAATAAAATTTCGTAAAAAGAAACTTCTGCCATTTGCACTTATCTTTATTTAAGGTAAGATATGGCTGTTAGGCTGAAGGTTTCAGCCTATATCAAATATATACTTGAAGAGGGGAAATTGAAATGAAAGAAAAAGGAAGTAGCTTTTCCGGCTCAATAGGCTTTGTCCTGGCGGCAGCCGGAAGTGCAGTAGGAGTTGGAAATATCTGGAGATTTCCATATCTCTGTGCCAAAGATGGCGGAGGACTTTTCCTGCTGGTTTATCTGGTACTGGTACTGACTTTTGGATTTGTACTGTTGACAACGGATGTAGCACTTGGGAGAAAGACAAAGAAAAATGCATTGAGGGCTTTTGAATCTCTTGATCCAAAGTGGAAATTTTTAGGACATTTAACGTTTATGGTTCCGGCATTGATCATGACCTATTATTCTGTTATCGGTGGATGGATTGTAAAATATTTTTTTACTTATATTATTTCTGATGGGAAAGATGCGGCTTCAGATGTATACTTTACATCATTTATTACATCAGATATTGCACCTGTTGTATTTATGCTGATCTTTCTGGCATTGACTGCCTGGATCGTATTTCGTGGTGTGGAAAAGGGAATCGAAAAGTTTTCCAGGATCATTATGCCGGGGCTGATTCTTCTGATCGTGATCATTGCCATTTTTTCACTGACACTGTCCCATACTGATACGGATGGAACTGTCCGCACCGGTATGCAGGGGCTGGCTGTTTACCTCAAACCGGATTTTCATGGATTGACGGTAAAACGCTTCCTGGAGATCCTTCTGGATGCGATGAGCCAGTTATTCTTTTCCTTAAGTGTATCTATGGGAATCATGATTACATATGGTTCTTATGTGAAAAATGAAGTTAATTTAAATAAAGCAACAAATCAGATTGAGATCTTTGATACCGGCGTTGCGTTTCTTGCAGGAATGATGATCATACCGGCTGTTTTTGTATTTCTCGGAAAGGATGGAATGGCTTCCGGCCCAAGCCTGATATTTATCTCACTGCCAAAGGTTTTTGATGCCATGGGAGTATTTGGCCGTCCGGTGGCAATTGCATTTTTCCTGATGATGGGATTTGCGGCACTGACTTCCTGCGTGTCTGTCATGGAGACACTGGTTGCAAACTGCATGGAACTTTATCATAAACCACGTAAGAAAATGTGTGGTGCTGTCGGAATTTATTCTCTTGTTACAGCAGTACTGATCTGCCTTGGTTATAACAAACTGTATTTTGAACTTAAACTGCCAAATGGTTCCGTTGGACAGCTTCTGGATGTGATGGATTATATCAGCAACAGTTTTCTGATGCCGTTTATCTCACTTTTGACAAGCATTCTGATCGGCTGGGTGATCGGCCCTGACTGGATCATAGGAGAAGTGGAACGAAATGGGGAACACTTCAAACGGGCAGGGTTATATCGCTTTATGATCCGTTATGTAGTGCCGGTTGTAATGCTGATATTATTCCTGGTATCTACAGGATTTGCAGATTTGATTTCATAAGTGTGGTAATATGTTTATGGCGTCTGGACAGTCGCATTAACGGATGACCGGTACAAGATACGATTAAATAACAGAGGATTTGATGAAAAAAGATATGTACGAATGTTGGAGAGAAAACTAATACATAGAACGGAAATGATTCAGAAAATTAGACTTAACTCACTTTAAAAGTGAAAAAATAATTTGATAATTTCTTGACAAGTACTAATAAATATGTTAGTATTCAATCATCAAATTAATAAAGTCTTCGGTGACTGACGGAGTTGTGGGATAACCACGAGGGAGCCGGAGATTCGATGAGTCGACCGTCTGGGCAGTATTTGAAAAACTTCAGATACTGCTCTTTTTTATGGGATAAAAGATGCAGACGGTTGCAGCGGAGAAAGGAGAACATTATGGGATTTAAAAGTGACATCGAGATTGCACAGGAGTGCACAATGGAGCCAATTACCAAGATTGCAGAGAAAGCAGGTATTGATGACAAATATCTGGAGCAGTATGGTAAATACAAAGCAAAGATCGACTATAATCTCCTGAAAGAAACAGACAAAAAAGACGGCAAACTGATTCTTGTGACAGCTATCAACCCGACACCGGCAGGTGAGGGAAAAACGACGACAACCGTAGGCCTTGCAGATGGAATGCAGAAACTCGGAAAGAACGTTATGGTAGCTCTTCGTGAGCCATCCCTGGGACCGGTATTCGGTGTCAAAGGTGGTGCGGCAGGCGGCGGCTATGCACAGGTAGTTCCGATGGAGGATATCAACCTTCATTTTACCGGTGATTTCCATGCAATCGGTGCGGCAAACAACCTTCTTGCAGCAATGATCGACAACCATATCTTCCAGGGAAATGAGCTGAACATCGACCCGAGAAAGATCACCTGGAGACGCTGCGTGGATATGAACGACCGTCAGCTTCGTAATGTAGTAGACGGACTTGGCGGTAGAACAAACGGTATGCCGCGTGAGGACGGATATGACATTACCGTAGCATCTGAGATCATGGCAGTTCTCTGTCTGGCAAGTGATATCAAAGATCTGAAAGAGAGACTTTCCAGAATCATCATCGGATATACTTACGGTAAGGTTGCTGAGCAGAAACCGGTAACAGCAGGAGACCTCCACGCAGAGGGTGCTATGACAGCACTTCTGAAGGATGCTCTGAAACCGAACCTTGTTCAGACACTGGAGCATGTTCCGGCGATCGTTCACGGCGGACCATTCGCAAACATCGCTCACGGATGTAACTCCGTAACAGCTACAAAGATGGCTATGAAGCTTGCTGATTATGCCATCACAGAGGCTGGATTCGGTGCTGACCTTGGAGCAGAGAAATTCCTGGATATCAAGTGCCGTATGGCAGGTCTTACACCAAGTGCCGTTGTTATCGTAGCAACCGTACGTGCTCTGAAATATAATGGCGGTGTTGCAAAAGCGGATCTTAACAATGAGAACCTCGAGGCTCTTGAAAAAGGTATCCCGAACCTTCTGAAGCATGTAAGCAATATCAAAAATGTATATAAGCTCCCATGTGTGGTAGCTATTAACGCATTCCCGACCGATACCAAGGCAGAGCTTGATTTTGTGGAAGCAAAATGCAAGGAGCTTGGCGTAAACGTAGCACTTTCAGAGGTATGGGCAAAAGGTGGCGAAGGCGGAATCAAGCTCGCTGAGGAAGTAATCCGTCTTGTTGAAGAGCCGAATGACTTCACATATGCTTATGAGCTGGAAGGCTCCATCGAGGACAAGCTGAACCAGATCGTACAGAAGGTTTATGGTGGAAAGAAAGTGGTTCTTACAGCAAATGCCCAGAAGCAGGCGAAACAGCTGGAGGCACTTGGATTTGGCAACTGCCCGATCTGTGTGGCTAAGACCCAGTACAGCTTAACAGACGACCAGACAAAGCTTGGTGCTCCGACAGATTTCGAGGTAACAGTAAGAAATCTTAAGATTTCCGCAGGTGCAGGATTTATTGTTGCACTGACAGGTGAGATCATGACCATGCCAGGACTTCCGAAAGTACCGGCAGCAACCAAGATCGACGTAGACGAGAGCGGTAAGATCACAGGACTGTTCTAATATAAAGATTTTTTGAGGGGAATTCAGATAGAAAGCGGTAGAGCCTGCAAAAATAGAGGCTCTGCCGCTTTTTATATTGTTGTGGAGAGAGTATTGAAAAACTTTTAAAAGCAGGAAAAACACTGGGTTTGACGATCCCGTGATACGAATTTGATACGAAAACCCCCGGAAGTGGTCGAGACTTCCGGGGGTTTTTTGTTCCGTTTATGTAAGGTGGTTTAATCCTTTAGGCTGTTACTGCCTGTCGTTTCTGTCCAGCCTAGCCACAGTTGCCATAACAGAAACAAAGAAAGTAATTATAGAACTTGTCATAGGACTTTACATCCTTTCAGTTGGAGGTTCGGCAGCAACAGCATTATAGCATGTTCAAAACAAAAATGGTATAATATTATAAATTGTCAAGAATATCAGCAATCTCCTGCTGCTTGTTGGGATAAAACTCACAATGTCGAGGAAATCGCAGAGGGGACGCGCATGTGACATTTGTGTTAATTAAGAGGAATGCTATAGAAAATATTGTAGAGATAAATGAATGTGGGGGGGAAAATATGGTATACACATGCAAATATAAATCGCTAATCGGAGATATTTTACTTGCTGCAGATGAAATCGGACTTACCGGTTTGTGGTTTGAAGGACAGAAATATTTTGCAAATACACTTCCGGAAGATTATGTTCCACAGGAAACGAAAATTCTCACAGAAGCAAAAAAATGGCTGGATGTATATTTCTCCGGTGAAGAACCGAACTTTACTCCACCACTTCATCCGAACGGTTCAACATTCAGAAAGGCAGTGTGGCAGATTTTACTGGAGATTCCCTATGGACAGACGATTACATATGGAGAAATTGCGCGCAGAATTGCAGTGATGAAAAACACTTCCCATATGTCCGCCCAGGCAGTAGGCGGTGCGGTTGGACATAATGAAATTTCCATTATCATTCCCTGCCATCGAGTCGTAGGAACAAATGGAAGCTTGACGGGCTATGCCGGAGGAATTGACAAAAAAATTTCACTTCTCAAGCTGGAACATACAGATATGAGCCGTTTGTTTATTCCAAAG
The DNA here is from genome assembly GCF_001487165.1 of Blautia massiliensis (ex Durand et al. 2017). GTDB lineage: Bacteria > Bacillota > Clostridia > Lachnospirales > Lachnospiraceae > Blautia_A > Blautia_A fusiformis. The sequence continues at coordinate 1,700,879 of NZ_LN913006.1, read as the reverse complement.
AAAGGAACTGCACTGTAAAACTCAGGCTGAGAGGACGGTCTGGTGCAGGCGTCCACGAAAAGACAGATATTTTATTTATGAAAGCATGCTATGAAAATTGCCAGCAGGATTTCGGAGGAATAATTATGGGAAAAATACTGGATGAAGATTTAATCTACGAGATACTGTCCGTGGTGGAAGAGATACCTGAGGGAAAAGTGGCCTCCTACGGACAGATCGCACGTCTGATCGGGCAGGATAAAAATTCACGTCTTGTAGGAAAAGTCTTAGGTATGGCAGAATTTTACGGGAAGTATCCCTGCCACAGAGTTGTGAACCATGCAGGGCGTACTGCACCAGGCTGGAGAGAGCAGAAGATGCTTCTGGAAGACGAGGGTGTGGAGTTTAAGGCAAATGGATGTGTAGATATGAAGCAGTATCAGTGGGAGGAGTAGTGTTTTATGAATTATAGAAAGTAGAAATATGATGCAGATCCCGGAGCTTACAGAAGTTCTGAAGCTGAAAGCAGGGGAAAACGGTCTGGAGTAGTCTGTACGATGGGGCTATTTTGCAGACTGCCTGCAGTGTGTCAAAAGTGAATACAGGATTGAATAACTATATCCATGGAGGAGAATTCGTAGTTCTGACAAATCCCAGTGTCACCAACGACAGCCAGAAACTCGTGCTGGAGGAAAAGGACAGAAACGCCGCAGAGCAGTTGTCTTCCTCTATTCTGGATGCAGAACATTTAAGCCGAGAGCGTGATGGCACAGGCCAGATATCTGAACCTTGCACCGCTTACTATGACCGATGAGCAGATGGAGAAAGGAATTGAGATCTTTGAAGCTTCTCTGAAAGAGGCATTAGAAGCATAGATTAATAGAAAGTTACTCTGTAATAGAATGCTACTCTGTAATAGAATGCTACTCTGTAATAGAATGCTACTCTGTAACAGAAAAATAAAACATGCTTGACAAACCATAAATTCCTCGTATAATTATCGATGGTAATTAACTAAGATAATTATATGAGGAGTTTTTTTATGACAAATGAAAAGATCAAGCGGATGTTTGATGCGTTTTATCAGGCAAAGCGGATCCGGGATATGCTTCCGCCACTGCCCCAGGGGGTGATGCCATCCTACATACAGTATCTGGATGTGATCCATTCTCTGCAGAGAGAAAAAAAGGATATCCGGCTCTCTGATATCAGTGATGCCATGAACCTGCCCCGTCCCGGTGTCACCAGAACAGTGAAAGAAATGGAGACAAAGGGATATCTTCAGAAGCTCATGTCTCCGGATGACGGGCGCGTTACTTACATTTCCATAACAGAAAAAGGAGAGAGGCTTTCCAGGAAGTATGATCAGGATTATTTCAGCAGTCTGGCGCCCTATCTTTCAGAGATTTCCGAAGAAGAAGCAGACAATATGATCCGGACCATCGGGAAATTTTATCAGATCATGTGTGACAGGAGGGAACATTATGACAAATGATAAGGCAGATTTTACCCAGGGAAATATCCTGAAGAAGCTGGTTGCATTTATGATGCCGGTACTCGGTGCGCTGATCCTGCAGGCTGCCTATGGTGCGGTCGATCTTCTTGTAGTTGGAAGATTCGGTTCCACATCCGGACTGTCAGCGGTTTCCACCGGAAGTCAGGTACTGAATCTGGTTACCTTTGTAGTGATCCAGTTTGCTATGGGTATCACAGTTCTGATCGCACGTTATCTTGGAGAAAAAAGACCGGAGCAGATCGGCTCCGTTATCGGTGGGGCTGCGATCGTCTTTACCATGATCTCTATCGTGCTGTTTATTGTTATGGTAGGCTTTGCACATCCGATCTCCATGCTGATGCAGGCACCGGAAGAAGCGGTAGCGCTGACTGCATCTTATGTACGGATCTGTGGCAGCGGAATTTTCTTTATTGTTGCGTATAACCTGCTGTCTGCTATTTTCCGTGGTCTTGGTGACAGCAAATCTCCGCTACTGTTTGTGCTGGTGGCATGTATTGTAAATGTGATCGGAGACCTGGTACTGGTAGCCGGCTTACATATGGATGCAGCAGGAGCAGCTATTGCTACGGTTTCTGCTCAGGCCTTAAGTGTTGTATTTGCAGTAGTTCTGCTGATAAAGAAGAAGCTTCCGTTTACCATTACAAAAAAAGATTTCCGGCTGAATCCTCAGTGCAGACGTTTTCTTAAGATCGGACTGCCGTTGGCACTTCAGGAATTCCTGACACAGATTTCATTCCTGGCCTTGTGCGCATTTGTCAATCGCCTGGGTCTGGAAGCATCCTCCGGTTACGGAGTTGCATGTAAGATCGTAAACTTTGCCATGCTGGTTCCAAGCTCCCTGATGCAGTCCATGGCCTCCTTTGTTTCACAGAACGTAGGAGCAGGAAAGCCGAAACGTGCGAGAAAATCCATGCTTACAGGAATTGGAGTTGGCCTGTTTGTGGGATGCCTGGTATTTATCCTGATCCTGCTGAAGGGTGATGTGCTGGCAGGATTCTTTTCAACAGATGCCGGCGTTATCCAAAAGGGCTTTGATTATCTGAAGGGGTTTGCTCCGGAGACACTGGTAACGGCTGTTCTGTTCAGTATGATAGGCTATTTCAACGGAAACAACCAGACCATATGGGTTATGGTCCAGGGCCTGATCCAGACGCTTCTGGTACGACTTCCAATGGCGTACTTTATGAGTATCCAGCCGGATGCCAGCCTGACAAAGATCGGTCTTGCAGCACCGGTATCTACCACAGTGGGAATCATTCTGAACATCGGATTCTTTCTGTACTTCACCCGTGTGAAAAAAGAAATTGTTTCGGAAGAATGACCGGATAAAGGGATGTAAATGAGATGGGTGATATGATATAATCAGAATCACCCCGGCAGAGGTGATGGTACTGACCCCTGAAATAGCTGCCGGAATCTTGACAGCTGTAAAGGAGGAGTACAGGATGATTTGCGGGATGACGTATTTTCAGATATGTCTGTATTTTTTGTTTTATTCTTTTGGAGGATGGGTCGTTGAAGTTATCTTCCATGCAGTAACCTTAGGAAAGGTTATAAACCGGGGATTTCTCAACGGTCCGGTATGCCCGGTGTACGGATTTGGTGTACTTTCCGTGTTTGCATTGCTTAATACGCTTCAGAGCGGCGGACATCAGATGAGTGAGGGAATGATCTTTCTGTTTGGAATCGTTCTTGCAACTGCGGTAGAGCTGGTTGCCGGATGGCTTCTGGATGTATGCTTCCATGCAAGATGGTGGGATTATTCTAATAAGCCGCTGAATTTTCACGGCTATATCTGTCTTGAGTTTTCCCTGATATGGGGACTTGCCATTGTGATGGTCGTAAAGGTTTTTCAGAAGTATGTGGAGCGTCAGGCTTCTCATACACCTTCCACACTGGAATGGGTTGTTATGGCAATTCTGTATGCGGTGTATCTGGCTGATCTTATTGTAACAGTGGCGGTGATCCGCGGACTGAATAAGAAGCTTACCCGACTAGATAAGGTACGTGCGGATCTGCGGATCGTGAGTGATAAGCTCAGTGATACTCTGGCAACAACTACCATTGATACAGCACAGAAGGTGGGAGAAGGAAAGGTTCAGGTTGCTCTTGCTAAGGCAGAGCTCAGAGATGCGACTGTGGCTCAGAGAGAAAAATCTGCCGAAATGCTTCGAATGAAGAAAGCGGAGCTTCAGGCACAGTTTGATGAGCTGTCAAGCTCTATCACAAACCATACGGTATTCGGCCAGGGAAGAATCATTAAGGCTTTCCCGGAGATGAAGCACAGAGATTATTTTGAACTGATCCAGGAACTGAAGAAAAAACTCAGATAAGAAAAATGAAACGCGATAAAGAGGCAGCAGGAAATTTCCAACATTTCCTGCTGCCTTTTTTGGGAGTATCAGAGTTTCAGCTTATCGGATTCGTTTCTTTATCATTGGTCCGATGATCATGGCGATGATCATTTTTATGAGATCTGCCGGGATAAACGGAATTACACAGATTCCAAGAGCTGCTTTGAAAGTGGAATCTGCAACGATGCAGAACCATACAGTTCCGAAAAGATAGCATACAATTGTTCCTGCGATCATACCAACGAGCTGGATCAGAGGCTTATGGCAGTTGTCAATTACCAGTCCGGCAATAACAGCCATAACGATAAAGCCGATGATGTATCCGCCTGTAGGACCGGCCAGCTTTGCAGGGCCGCCGGTAAATCCGGAAAATACCGGAAGACCTACAAGTCCAAGCAGAAGATAGATCAGATAGCTGATGGTTCCTTTTTTCCATCCGAGAAGATACAGGGACAGATAAATGGCAAGATTGGTAAATGAGATCGGAACCGGACCGATCGGAATGGACAGCGGCGCAAGAATACAAGTGACAGCTGCCATAAGAGCGGTCATGGTGATCTCGTAGGTTTTTGTACGTGGTGCAGAGACAGTATTTGTCTGGTTCATATTGAAAGAGCCTCCTTTGAAAAAGGTAATATATTTACTGGTTCGGGTAAGTAATGAAATGCTGTAAGTGTGTATGATAGGTCATATGTCCATAAGGATGCTTACGCAGATTCAATCTCATAGGTGAATCCTGCATCCGTAATGGTTTTCAGAGTGTCTTCGATTCCCTGACCACCTTCTGTAAGATAACCGGAAGCAAAAATAGAGTCTACAACACTGAGTAGTTTTTTTTCTTCGCCTTTAAAATAAACTTCTCTTCCGGCAGCACATCGGATATCTGCTTTAGGTACAAGAAGTCTTGCCAGGCAGAGGACCTTCATACAGTATTCGGTTGTCAGCTGGGAAATATCTGCATTTCCGAGAGGAGTTCCCTTGATCGGAAGAAGAAAGTTGATCGGCAGTGCTTCCGGCTGGATCTCACGTAATTCCAGAAGCATGTCAACAACGTCTTCCTTACTTTCACCCATGCCAATGATACCGCCGCTGCAGATCTCGAAACCAAGTCCCTGAAGCATATGGATATTCCGGACACGCTGGTCAAAGGTATGTGTACTGCAGATATTATGATAAAAGGAACGGCTGCTGTTCAGGTTATGGTTGATCCGGTCAAGACCAGCCTCTTTGAGCATTTTTGCCTGGTGCTCTGTGAGAAAGCCTATGGAGCAGCAGAGATGAGTTCCGTGTTCTTTCATTTTGCGGATCCTGCGGGCCAGCTCCTCGATCTCTTTATCTGTAAATTTCATACCACTCAGTCCGATACAATGTCTGGATAAATGATAATCATTTACGAAATCATTGTCCTGATATAATTTGTCTTCATCTACCCATTTGTATTTATCAATATCGGCAGTGGAACGACATGACTGGGCACAGTAGGCACAATCCTGGGAACAGTTACCGCTGCGGGCATTGGTAAGGATGTGGATGCTTACCCGGTTTCCCTTATATTTGTAACGTAAACTGCTGGCACGGTCGATCAGTGCCTCAAGTTCTTCGTCCGGAGTATCTAAAATTGCAATGGCTTCATCTCTGGAAAGCGATGGAGCTTCTTTTTCGCATGCTGCAGTGTTCATGTCAATACCTTCCTTTTGATTTTTTTGTACGGGTATCACTTTATCACATAGAAATATCTATTGTCAACTATAAAAATAAAATGAGTTTACAATTAAAAACTGTAGTATTAAGGTATTGCTTAGACTTATCAAAGCAGGTAATTTCCTTGATTCAGTTAAAATAATTCTCAATTCAATATCATATCTTTATAAAATCTTAATACGAAAGCAGAGACTTTTATACTATCTTTGAAAGTAGTTATATATAATAAAATGCATTACGAGGATAGCACTGTTAAAAGTATTGATAAGGAGTTCTGATCATTTATGCCGGAAAAATCATATAAGAAAAAACATATGACATCTTTTCAGCTGATTATCATGGGGTTTGCAGGAGTGATCCTTTTGGGAACCGTTCTGCTGATGCTTCCATTTTCTTCTGCGGAGAAAGTGATCACACCATTTCATGAGGCACTTTTTACAGCCACTTCGGCGGTATGTGTTACAGGTCTTGTGGTAAAGGACACTGGAAGCTACTGGTCCCTGGCAGGCCAGACGATCATTCTTGCACTCATACAAACAGGTGGGCTTGGAGTAGTGACTGTGGCTGCGTCTGTTTCCCTTCTTTCCGGAAAGAAAATATCCCTCATGCAAAGAAGCACCATGCAGGATGCAATTTCAGCACCTAAAGTTGGAGGAATCGTCAGACTGACAAGGTTTATTTTGAGGGGAACATTTTTGATCGAAGCTGCAGGGACGGTGTTGCTGCTGCCGGTTTTTATGGGAGATTATGGAAAAAAGGGAATCTGGATGTCAGTTTTTCATTCAATCTCTGCTTTTTGTAATGCCGGCTTTGATATTCTGGGGACAGATTCCAGTATGTTTCCATCGCTGACCGGGTATTCAGGAAATATACTTATAAATCTGGTAATTATGCTGTTGATCATTACAGGAGGAATCGGTTTTCTCACATGGGATGATATTTATACAAATAAACTGAACTTTAAACGCTACCGCATGCAAAGCAAGATCATTCTCATGACTACCGCATGTCTGATCTTATTTCCGGCAGTCTTTTTCTATATCTGTGATCTGACAAAATTACCCATGGGAAAACGCCTGTTAGCAGCAACGTTTCAATCGGTAACGACAAGAACTGCCGGATTTAATACTATAAACATTTCAGAGATGAGTGAGGCATCAAAAGCAGTTATGATATTGTTAATGCTAATTGGTGGTTCACCGGGATCTACAGCAGGTGGAATGAAAACAACAACTTTTTCAGTACTTATTTTAAATGCAATTGCGACATTTCGAAGTCAGGAAAATGCAGGAGCTTTTGGGCGAAGACTTGAATATCATGTGATAAAAAATGCAGCGACAATAGCCATGTTATATTTTGCCTTGTTCTTTGGCGGCGGAATAGCGATCAGTGTGTACGAAGGCCTTCCGCTTTTAGATTGTCTGTACGAAGCTGCTTCAGCTGTTGGTACGGTAGGTCTGACTCTGGGAATCACACCGGAACTTCATGTTTTTTCACAAGTCGTGCTGATCATACTGATGTATCTGGGACGTGTAGGTGGTCTGACCCTGATCTATGCGGTATTTTCCGGAAGAAATAAGGGAAATGCAAAGCTCCCTCTGGAAAAAATCACAGTTGGATAAGAAGGAGAAAAATAATATTATGAAAAATGTATTGCTTATTGGACTTGGAAGGTTTGGAAGACATATTGCCATGCAGCTCAATCAGCTGGGACATGAAGTTATGGCAGTTGACTGGAAGGAAGAAAGAGTGGACAAAGTACTGTCATTTGTGACGAATGCTCAGATTGGTGACAGCACCAATGCTGAATTTTTACAGTCCCTTGGAATTGGAAACTATGACATTTGTTTTGTGACCATTGGAGAGAGCTTTCAAAATTCTCTTGAAACAACATCCCTTCTAAAAGAACTGGGTGCAAAATTGGTGATATCCAGAGCTGAACGTGATGTTCAGGAAAAATTTCTTTTACGCAATGGTGCCGATAAGGTAGTTTATCCGGAAAAGCAGGTGGCAAAATGGGCCTCCTTCCGTTATACAGATGATCATATACTGGATTATATGGAGGTGGATGCTTCCCATGCAATTTTTGAAGTGGAAGTGCCGGAAGAATGGGTTGGAAAAACAGTGGGTGGACTTGACATCAGAAAACGCTACAATATTAATATTCTGGCAGTAAAAAATGAAGAGGAATTCAGTATTGCAATTTCACCGGAAACATATTTTGCAGAAAATGATAAATTACTGGTATTAGGAGAATACAGAGCTCTTCAGAAGTGCTTCCGCATATAGCTCATTGCCATGAAGAAAAAATTTTGACCACAGAACAGCTGCGTGATATAATTCCAGAAAACAGCAGTAGAAGGAGAATGACAGAATGAGCTTGAAAATGAAGGATACAGTAAAAAACAGAACCTATCCGAAACGGCCATTTGCATGGTATGTGGAAAAACCGTCTGCAAAAGATTACTTGCTGACGGTTTTTATATTTGCAGTATGCACTTTGATCGGCCTGCTGTTTCAGAAACTGGATCTTACAGATACAAATATTGTAACGATATACATTTTGGGCGTATTGATCACTTCGATCGTGACAGATGGTTATCTTTGCAGTGTAGCCGGCTCCTTTTTAAGTGTATTCTTATTTTGCTTTTTCCTGATGGAGCCAAGGATGTCTTTTGAGACATACGCGGTGGGATATCCGGTGACATTTTTCATAATGCTTATTTCGTCTGTACTTACAGGAACCCTTGCGGCAAAGCTGAAAATGCATGCAAAGCTGTCTTCACAGATTGCCTTTCGCACACAGGTTCTGTTTGATACGGATCGTCTGCTGCAAAAGGCAAAAAGTGAGACAGAAATCCTCGGAGTTACCTGTACACAGCTGATACGCCTGTTAAACCGCAGCATCACGGCATATGTTGTGGAAAATGGAACTTTATCAGAAGGAAAGCTTTTTTCCGGGGAAAAAGAGAGCACAGAGGATTTTCTGACACAGGAAGAACAACAGGCAGCCAGATGGACTTATGAAAACAGACAGCGTGCCGGCGCATCCACACAGTATTTCTCACAGGCAAAATGCTTATATCTGGCAATTCGAAGCGGGAATAATGTTTATGGCGTAATCGGGATCCCTCTGCAGAAAGAAACACTGGACTCTTATGAATACAGCATCCTGCTGTCTGTAATAAATGAATGTGCACTTGCAATGGAGAATGTACAAAATGCCATAGAAAAAGAAAAAAATGCGGTTTTAGCAAAAAATGAGCAGCTGCGTGGCGATCTTCTTCGGGCAATCTCCCATGACCTGCGTACTCCGCTTTGTTCTATTTCCGGAAATGCAGATATGCTTCTCAGTAACAGTGATCGTCTGGATGAAGCTACAAGGTATCAGATCTACACGGACATTCATGAGGATTCAGAGTGGCTGATCGGAGTTGTGGAAAATCTGCTTTCCATTACCAGGCTCAATGATGGAAGATTGAAGTTTAAATTTACGGATCAGCTTTTGGATGAGGTAATAGCAGAGTCACTCCGACATATCGGCCGGAAGCATGATGCGTATAAGATCGTGGCGGACTGTGAAGAACTTGTTCTTACACGTATGGACGTGCATCTTATTATACAGGTTCTGGTAAATTTGATCGATAATGCGATAAAATATACGCCGTCAGGCTCTGTCATCAGCATTCGGGGGTTCAAAAAAGCCGGGAAAGCACAGGTAAGCGTGGAAGATAACGGCCCCGGGATCCCGGATGAAATGAAGCCACATATTTTTGAGATGTTTTATACAGGGAAAACAACCGTTGCAGACAGCCAACGGAGTCTGGGGCTTGGCCTGGCACTTTGCCGCTCTATCATAGAAGCTCACGATGGAACACTGGTTCTTTCAGATCATGCTCCGCATGGATGTAATTTTACTTTTACTTTACCATTAAGCGAGGTGACATTAAATGAATAAGACATTAATTCTGGTGGTTGAGGATGACAGACCCATACGGAACCTGATCGTTACCACATTAAAAACACATGACTATAAATATCTGGCTGCAGAAAATGGAGCTTCAGCCATTTTGGAGGCTTCATCACACAATCCGGATATCGTTCTTCTGGATCTGGGCCTTCCTGATATGGAAGGAGTAGAGGTAATAAAGAAAATCCGTACCTGGTCGAATATGCCTATCATCGTGATCAGTGCCAGAAGTGAAGATATGGATAAAATAGAGGCACTGGATGCGGGTGCAGATGATTATATCACAAAACCATTTTCAGTAGAAGAATTACTTGCGCGTATCCGTGTCAGCCAAAGACGGCTTGCCATAACGCAGTCAGGAAAACAGCCGGAAACATCTGTTTTTGAAAATGGTGGATTAAAGATAGATTACACGGCTGGCTGCACATTCCTGAAGGACAGAGAACTGCATCTGACGCCCATTGAGTATAAGCTGCTCTGCCTTTTATCCCGTAATGTTGGAAAAGTATTGACACATACATATATTACTCAGCAGATCTGGGGACGCTGCTCGGAAAACGATGTTGCTTCTCTCAGGGTTTTTATGGCAACACTGCGGAAAAAACTGGAGCCTGAAAAAAACGGTGTACAATATATCCAGACGCACATAGGAATTGGATATCGCATGCTCAGAATCGAGAAACCTGAGCAGGAAACCAAAAAAGATAGCATTAATCCTCAAACGATAATATAATCATCTCATATGATGACAGTTTTTTTCTATAGTAAAGATCACAGAAAAGGACGGAAACAGACGATGAAGATCATGGGGATTGATATCGGCACAACAACAGTCAGTGTCGTAATGACAGATACAGAAATGGGAAAGCTGCTTGCAAAGGAAACAGTGGAGCATAATTCTTTTCTGCAGAGCAGTAAGCCGGAACAGAAGCTGCAGGATCCGGAACGGATCTATGAGATCGTCCGGGAGCTTCTTATAAAGCAGCAGAAGGAGAATGGTTTGCCAGATGGAATAGGGTTTACAGGGCAGATGCATGGAATGCTGTATGTGGATGCTTCCGGCAAGGCAGTGAGTCCTCTCTATACCTGGCAGGATGGAAGCGGAGAGATTCCGCTGGAAAACGGAAAAACCTGTGCAGAGCTTTTGCAGGGAGTAGGTGCGGCGGCGTCCGGATATGGTGTAGTGACACATTTTTATCTTCAGAAGAAAGATCAGATCCCGAAGGATGCTGTAAGGATGACGACGATCAGTGATTATATTGCTATGCGGCTGTGTGAAAATACTGTCCCTGTTATCGGACTTGACATGGCGGCAAGCTGGGGCTGCTTTGACCTGCGAAAACAGGAGTTTCTGTATGAAGCCCTGGAGCAGGCCGGCGTAGATACTTCTTATCTGCCGGAAGTAAGAAAGGGACATTTTTTTATCGGAGAAACAAGAGCCGGTGTGCCGGTAATGGGATCAATCGGTGACAATCAGGCGAGTCTGTTTGGTTCCGTCCGGGATCTTAAAGATACCGTACTCCTGAATGTGGGAACCGGCAGCCAGGTTTCCTTAGTGACAGAGAAGTTTATAGAATGCAGCGGCAGTGTGGAGCTTCGCCCCTGTACCGAAAACAGCTATATCCTCGTGGGAGCTTCCCTGTGTGGTGGTCGTGCGTATGCGATGCTGGAACAGTTTTACAGAGAAACTGCAGAAACTGAAGAAAGACTGTATTCCCGGATGCAGGAGCAGGCAGAAAAATTTATTGAAACATACGGAAAAGAAGCTGCATGGAAAGTAGATACAGCTTTTTCAGGGACAAGAAGTGATCCGTCTCACACGGGCATGATCGCAGGAATCGGTGTAGAGAATTTTCATCCTGGTGCACTGACGGTCGGTGTGATCTGTGGGATCCTTAACGAACTGCATGAGCAGTATGAGCAGATGTGTCAGCTCACCGGAAAAAAGGCCACACGCCTGACTGGCTCCGGAAACGGAATTCGCCGAAACCCGCTGATGAGAAGACTGGCAGAAGAAATGTTCAAAATGCCGATGGAGCTTCCTGAATATGAAGAAGAGGCTGCATATGGAGCTGCACTTACTGCGGGAAAGTTGGTTGCGGCAATGTAAGAAAAATTTTGTTTGACTTTTTGAAAAAGAGGCAATATAATTACAAGAAACGAGTAGCAAGTAAGCGTAAATCCAGTTTACCGGCTACTCGTTTTCATTTTGAAAAAATGAATATCGCCATGAAAAAGTGTGTAGCGTGTCAGCGTAAGTCCAGCTTATATGACAAGGTGCGCACTTTTTTTGTGCTAAAAAGAAAGGAGTTAGAACAAAATGGCGGAAAGCAACAAGATGAAGGAGATGCCGGTAAATAAGCTGATGGTCCAAATGGGAATCCCGATGATCCTATCTATGGCATTGCAGGCAGTCTATAACATTGTAGACAGTGCATTTGTGGGAAATATGAAAGCAGGCAGTGAGACAGCACTAAATGCTTTGACACTGGTATTTCCGGTGCAGATGCTTATGGTGGCAGTGGGGATTGGAACCGGTGTAGGAACCAATGCACTTCTTGCAAGGACACTTGGACAGGGCGACAGTAAAAAAGCTGCAAAGGTAGCAGGAAACAGTCTGTTTCTGGGAGTGATCATTTATGTGGTCTGCTTATTGTTTGGTATCTTTGGGGTGAAAGCATATATTTCATCGCAGACAGTAGATACAGAAGTACGTGAGATGGGAATCAGCTATCTGAGGATATGCTGCGTAATTTCTTTTGGTATTATTTTCTTTTCTCTATTTGAAAAGTTACTTCAGGCAACAGGCCGTTCTCTTTATTCCACGATTGGTCAGGTGGTTGGAGCGGTTGTAAATATCATCCTTGATCCGATCATGATCTACGGTATTGGTCCTTGTCCGGAAATGGGAGTGAAAGGCGCAGCCTACGCAACTGTAATTGGACAGGTAGCGTCAGCAGTATTACTGTTCATTTTTCACATCAAATTAAATAAGGAATTCGAGCATGGGGCGAAATATATGAAGCCAGATGGCGAAATTATCAAGGAGATCTATGCAATCGGACTTCCGGCAATCATTGCTCAGGCGCTGATGTCCATTATGGTTTATGTAATGAACCTGATCCTGAAGTTCGATCCGTCAGCACAGACGGCCTATGGTCTGTTCTATAAGGTACAGCAGTTTGTTTTGTTTCTTGCTTTTGGTCTGCGAGATGCAATCACCCCAATCATTGCATTTGCTTATGGAATGAGAAGTAAGAAGAGAATTCAGGATGGAATCAAATATGGTCTGATCTATACAATTGTGTTAATGATTCTGGGAATTGCAATCACAGAGATTTTCCCTGGGGCATTTGCAACGCTGTTTAATGCGGGACAGTCGAGAGAATATTTTATCGGAGCAATGAGAGTGATTTCTATAAGTTTCCTGTTCGCAGGAATCAATGTTGCTTATCAGGGCATTTATCAGGCACTGGATGGTGGTGTGGAATCGCTGGTTATTTCGCTTTTGAGACAGCTTACTATTATCTTGCCGCTGGCTGGAATCTTTTCTATGCTTGTCAGAAATGCACAGATGGGAGTTTCACTGATCTGGTGGGCATTTCCGATTACGGAAATAGTTTCCTGTTTTGTAGGATATGTATTTTTAAAGAGAATCAGAAAAAATAAAGTAGATGTTTTGAATTAAGGAGGAACTGGAAATGGCAAAAAGAATCATTACGATCAGTAGAGAATTTGGAAGCGGCGGACGCTTTATCGGAGAAGAATTAGCGAAAAAATTGGGACTCGCTTATTATGATAAAAACATTATCAATGAGATCGCAGAAAAGTCTGGTTTATCTCCGGAATATATTCAGGAAAGTGCGGAACTGTCTCCGAAAAAAGGCTTGTTTGCATATGCATTTGCCGGACGTGATATCACAGGAAAATCAGTAGAAGACATGGTGTATGAGGCACAGAGAAAGGTTATTTTAGAACTGGCTGATAAGGAATCTTGTGTGATTATCGGAAGAAATGCAGATTATATTCTGAAAGATAGGGATGATGTACTGAATGTATTTATCCATGGGGATATGCCGGAAAAAACACAGCGTATTATGGGTTTATATAATGTAGGAGAGAAGGAAGCTGTCAAAATGATGGCAGATACAGATAAAAGGCGTATGACGAATTATAATTTTTATACCGATCAGAAATGGGGAAAGGCCAGTAATTATACGTTGTGTCTGAATAGTTCACAGCTTGGATATGGCAGATGTGAGAAGCTTGTCATGGAATGTAGTAAATAATGAAATCCTCATGGTGAAAGTGGATTAAAGAAAATGTGATAAGAGCATTCATGAGTAAGTAGCGAAAGCGGATTGCGAATGTCCTATTTATATAACGTACACGAATGTAAATGGATATCTGATCCTGAATCTCACCTATAAATCCGGTGAGCAGATGGAGCAACTTGGCAAGCATATCATGTTGGTGCGTCTTTGAAGGACGCAGGTAAAAAATGTTTTGGAATTAATCTGATTGAAGATGCAGGTATTGTAAGAGATATTTTAAAGAGAGTGGAATTAGAAACAGAAGAATAGAAAAGTAAGTTATGCAGAAAGGCGTGAGTCATAAGAATATGGCTTGCGTCTTTTTCTGTCTGGAAAGGAAGTGGGGGAGCATGTAAATTATTATTTTAATGACCAGATGAGGGTATAAATTGCATTCCAAGTGCAGTGAATATAATGCGCATGAACATGAAATTTTAAATATTATGAAGACAAAATTTGGTTGATTAACCAGGTAAAAGTGATATACTGAATGCATAAGAAAAGAAACCGTGTGGAATTACAGTTTTGTTTTCACACGGTTTTTTAGAAAATGAGAGTTAGACATTACTAACATGAACACTGGCAGTTTTTTTGAAAATGAAAAAGAGGACGGATTTCTATGAGAATATTGATTTATGGTGCAGGTGTGATTGGATCCTTGTATGCGGTCTTATTTGCAGAAACTGGTTATGATACGAGTATTTATGCCAGAGGTAAAAGACTTGAGTTTTTAAAGAAAAATGGACTGCTTTATAAGAAAAACCAGAACATAAGGCGGGCAAGCACCAGATGAAATGAGGGAGCTGCATAAGTAATTTTATGCTTATATGAAAAAACTAAAGGAGGCCAGATATGAAATTTTATGAAAGTGGAGACAGTAGTAAACCAGTGATATTTTTATTTCCTGGTACCTGTTGCCTGTATAGTAGCTTTGATCATATACTGGATAGATTACATTTTTATTTTTACACGGTAACAGTTTCTTATGATGGATTTGATCCAAATGAGAAAACAGAATTTTATTCAATGGAAGATGAATGCGAAAAGAGTGAGCAGGAAATCAAGAAAAAGTATGATGGAAGAATTAAAGCAGCGTATGGGTGTTCCCTTGGAGGAAGTTTTGTATCCCTTTTGATTCAGCGAAAAAGAATTCATATAGATCATGGCATCATTGGGAGCAGTGATATGGATGAAGCTGGTCAGTTTATGGCGAAAATTCAGTCATCTGTAGTTGTGCCGATTATGTATAAAATGGTGCATACTGGTAAATTGCCTAAATTTATGCAAAAGAAAATAAATGAAGCAGATAAATCAAAGAAAGAAATGATTGATGGATTTTTAAATATGTTCGGCATTGAGCAGGGAGGAAATCCATGGATTACGAAACAGAGTGTTTATAATCAGTTTTATTCTGATCTGGTTACGAAAGTCCAGCATGGAATTGATGTGCCGGGAACTACGATACACGTGTTTTACGCAACAAAGATGGGCAGAAAATATGAAAAGAGATATTGTACTTATTTTAAAAATCCGGATATTCGGAGACATAACATGCAGCATGAAGAACTGTTTTGCTGTCATAGTGCAGAGTGGGTGGAAGAAGTAAGAAAGGCAGTGGAAGGCGACAGATAATGAAAGAAAAAGTGAATGTGACAGGTGTGCCGGAAACGATGGTACAGACTCTGTATGCAAGAGCAAAAGAAACAAGAAAGAAAAATGCTAAAATAAACGACGAAATTGCAGAAGAACTTGTGAAAAATCTTGATTATGACTTTTCTAAAGCGGATAAAGATAAAGCCATGAACTATGGCGTGATTGCAAGAACAATTGTATTAGACCGGATGGTTGAGCAATATTTGGAGAAAAATACAAATACAATTGTTATAAATATTGCATGTGGACTGGATACCAGATGTTATCGAATGAAAGGGAAATATCTGCATTGGTACAATATAGATTTGCCGGAGACTATGAAGATAAGGCGGCAATTTCTTCCAGAAACAGGTTCGATATATCAGATTGCAAAGTCTGCAATGGATGATTCCTATGTAGATGATATAGATTATCACTGTGAGAATGTTCTGGTAATAATCGAAGGGCTTACAATGTATTTGTGTGAAAAAGATATCAGAAAGATGTTTTTTATTATTGAAAAATCATTTCAGGAAGTAACCGTAATGGTCGAAACCATGTCACCTTTTGTTGTAAACCATGTGAAAGAAAAATCCATAGAGGGAAGCAATGCAAAATTCACATGGGGAGTTAAGAACGGAACAGAACTGCAAAGAATTGTGCCGGGATTTTCTGTTCAACAGGAAGTCAGTCTGGTTGAAGGAATGAAAAAGCTTATGCCGATTTATCATGTGATAGGAAAGATTCAAATCGTTCGGAATATCTCAAACAAAATAATAGTTTTGGAGAAACGTGGCCGATATTAAAGAGATGATACAAATGAAGAAAAGACATTTTGATGTGGAAACAGATGGATTTTATGGTGCATACTGGAAATGCAAAACAGGATCAGACTGTGCAATGATTGCCATGATCGGGGATGATCCAGAGGATTATCTGGCGCGTACATCCGTGAAATGGCTACATAAACTCGGTGTGAATGTGATGACAATGTCACCTGGAAAAAAAGATTATGGACATCATAATTATCCATTGGAACGTATAGAGAAAGCAATCAATTGGTTAAAAGCACATGGTGATCAGAAGATAGGAATTGTCGGGGCATCTACTACAGGAACACTGGCATTGACTGCCGCTTCTTATTTTGAGGATATTACATTAACGATAGGTCTGACACCGAGTGATTTTATCTGGCAGGGGTTTATGCAGGGCAAAAAAGATGGCTGTAAGGAATGGCCGATTGAAGGAGAATCTCTTTTTTCTTACAAAGGAGAACCCCTTCCGTATATGCCATTTTGCTACAAACATCCGGATTACTGGCATGTGATTGAGAAAGAAACAAAACGGACCGGTGATATGATTAATTCAAGAAAACTGTTTGATGACTCGGAAAAGGCTCACCCAATCACAGAAGACGAGATGATCAAGATTGAAAAAATCCATGGAACGTTATTGCTGATTGGTGCGGAAGATGATGTGTTGTGGGATACTGCAAAATATATCCGCCGTATGAAGCAGCGTATGAAAGAACATTCACACACATGCAGATTGGATTATGTCATTTATGAGCATGGAACCCATTTCGTTTTTCCGGAGAGCATGCTAAAGACAATGCTCCCGGTTGGATCCGGACTCTTTGTGAAACTGGCATTTCAGGCAGCAAGAAAACATCCGAAAGAATGTCGCAGAGCACGTCTGGATATTGACTGGCGGGTAAGAAATGCTGTTGCAAAATGGAAGAGAGTAGATAGATAAAAAATAGACAGAAGGTGGAAGTGTGGTATTTAAAACAACAGGAAATAAATCAAATTCAGTCATTCTGTTTTTCCATGCAATGGGAGTAACTGGGGAAAGCAGTATGCCGGTTGCAGAGAAAATGGCAGAAAAATATTATTGCATTATGCCAACATCGACTGTGTATTGCTCCGGACAGAGGTATCAAAGCAAAAGAGATGAGATACAACAGATTGTACGATTTTTGGGGAACCATGGAATCAAAGAAATAGAACTTATAGTTGCATCTTCGATTGGAGCAGATCTCGCCATGGCATTCCTGACAGAGATAAAAATACCGGTAAAGCATGTTTTTTTGATGGCAGGCAGTTTGCACAGATTGGAAAGGCAACACGCAGAATCATGGTTCCGTTCTTATATATAGCAATGAAAAGTTTATATTGGTCAAAAGGAAAGACACTAAAGAGAATCATGTGGTGTGACGATGATAAAATTAAACCTTATTTTATAGAGGCAGGAAAGAACTTGACGTATGGAAATCTGAGAAGACAGCTGACAGACAGTTTGGAAGATAAGCCATTTTCAGAATTGTCAGAAGAATTGCAGAAACATACATTCTGGGAATTTGGAAGTATAGAAGAACATTTTAAATACAGAAATGCAGTGATGCAGACTTATATATACAGTAACTTTCCGGTTTTTGAGGGATTCAACCATATGCAGTATCAAATTCAAAATCCGGAGGGATTTGCCAGAATGCTCGAAACAATTATTGAGACTGACCGATTACCGGAATTGGCATTTGCGATGTGGTACAGAGGAAAATAGTTATGAAAAATGCTTATGAGCTTGCTGAAAATATATTGAAGTCCAAACCCGATAAGAATATAGAATTAAAATCATCAGATTCTTTTGCCAGTATTGAGTTATATGGTACATCAGCTTGCAAAAAGGTACAGGATACGGAATTCTGTGAATGTTTTCATTTGGAAAATGAGAGCGGTACAGGAATGATTACATTGTATCATGTGTTTCCAGGAATTGATCTGGTTTATAATGATATACATATGGAGTATTGCAACAAGGAGCAAAAGCCGGCTTCCAGTGTGATGGAAATAAACTATTGCATGGAAGGCCGTTGCGAATGCGTGTTTGAACAAAATGAATATGGTTATATAGCGGCAGGAGACTTGTCATTTTGTTCTTTGAAAAAAACTGGGCATGTGTCAGAGTTTCCAACATCGCGTTATCATGGAATTACCATTACGCTTGATTTTTCCATGATTACAGACGAAATGAAAAGGATACTGCAATTATTGTCTGTAAATCTGGAAAAGATTAGTAACATTTCAAAAACACATAGTTTTACTATTATACGGGCAAATCAGTCAATAGAACATATCTTTTTGGAATTGTATAAAATTCCTGAAGAAATCAGATATGGTTATATTCGTGTGAAAATTCTGGAACTATTATTAGTATTAACTGGATTTGATTTAAAGAAAAATAATTCTGAGCATGTTTCTGCATAGCACCAGATACAAATGATACAACCTATCATATTGAATTGCGCTACGGCAGTGATTTGGAGGTACTTGGAAAATATGATGAAGGAGACTATGCATACTGGATTGGCTCAGGTATTTCAACAGACTATGATCAGACAATGGTTGAGAACTGTATAGAACTTTTCTGCAAAGAAAATCTGTCTGAATAGAACAGACTTGTAAAACTGCAGAAAGCATCTGCGGAGTGGAAACTGAATACACGAGAAAAATAAAAAATTGAAACACCAAGACTTGACAAATTCCTGTAATGAGTTAAAATATAACAGTGTTATATAGCACTGCTATATTTTGGGAAGAAGTTTAGAGGATACGAAAAGAATGTCGACGAAAGCAGAAGATACACAGAAAAACATATTAGATACAGCCAGAAAACATTTTCTGAAAGATGGTTTGACAGGAGCATCTTTAAGAAATATTGTAAAAGATGCAGGGCTTACTACTGGCGCATTTTACAAATATTATCCGATGAAAGAGGCACTTTTTGATGCACTGACGGATCCTTATATGGAACATATTTATCAGATTTATGACCAGATCGTTGAGGAGTTTGAAAAGCTTTCTGCCAGTGATCAGACAAGGAATATGTCGGATACATCCAGTGATGGGATGGAACAGATGGTTGATTATATCTATGATCATTATGATAATTTCAGATTATTGTTGAAATGCGGAGACAGTGGAAAATTTGAACTATTCATACACAATATGGTAGAGCGGGAAATGAAGTCCAGCCTGAATTATATGGAAAAGATGAAAGAGAACGGTGTGAAAATACCGATTGTAGAGGAAAGCCTTATGCATATGATCTATACGGGATTTTTTTCATCAGTATTTCAGATCATTGAGCATGATATAGATAGAGAGACTGCAAAGAAAAATGTGCATCAGCTGAAAGAATTCAATACAGGTGGCTGGGAACGATTGTGGAATATTGAGTTTCCGGTATAACTGATGTAAGAATCCGGAATAGAATGTATGTGTTGCATGTTCTGGATTTCTGAACGAGAATCCGACAGGATAATAATATCAGGTGGCTGGTGCCAATAGGCCGCCTGTTTTATTATACATAAGTTAGATAGAACTAACAATAAAACGAAAGT
Source organism: Blautia massiliensis (ex Durand et al. 2017) (assembly GCF_001487165.1). Lineage (GTDB taxonomy): Bacteria > Bacillota > Clostridia > Lachnospirales > Lachnospiraceae > Blautia_A > Blautia_A fusiformis. Next base: position 1,681,012 of record NZ_LN913006.1, on the reverse strand, counting down.
AAGGAGTGAATGGATGTGAAAGAAAAAAAGAAGTCGGCAGTCAACTGGATCCTGACGTGGGCCGGACAAAAAAGAATTGCCTATGTGTGGAGTGTGTTACTTGCAATAGGAAATGTGATTTTTAAGATTTTGCCGTATTTTATTATTGCAGATGTAGTAAAGCTGTTTTTAAATGGTGAAAAGGAGTTTGAAATATATCTTGCAAAAGCGGTTCTGATTGCATTATCGTTTATCATTGCAGAACTGCTTCATTCACTCTCGACAGCATTGTCGCATAAAGCGACGTTTGCAGTACTCGCAAATATAAGAAAATCCTGCTGTGACAAACTGGCACGGGTACCTCTTGGTTATGTAAAGGATACATCCTCCGGCACATTTAAGAATATCATGGTGGAAAGAATCGACAGTATCGAGACAACACTGGCGCATATTGTCCCGGAATTCACGTCAAATCTGCTGGCGCCGGTTGTGATTTTAATTTATTTCTTTCTGACAGACTGGAGACTGGCACTCTGGTCTTTGGTTCCAGTTATCGTTGGACTTTTCTCTTATTTTGGAATGATGCTGGATTATAAGTCAAGTTTTGAAAGAACAGTTCAGACAACAAAAGATCTGAATGATGCGGCAGTGGAATATATTGACGGAATTGAAGTAATCAAGGCATTTGGAAAGACAGAAAGTTCTTATGCCAAATTTACAAAGGCGGCTTTTGAATATGCGGATTCCTTTATTTCCTGGATGAAACGGTGCTCGATTTTTCATGGACTGATGATGGTGGTCACACCTTATACGCTTCTTACGGTATTGCCGTTGGGGGCACATTATGTAGCGAATGGAACACTTGCGGTTCCTGATTTTGTCATCTGTATTATTTTATCACTTGGAATCGTTGGACCGTTGATTACAGTGGGATCTTACACAGATGATCTTGGAAAAATTGGAGTAATCGTCGGTGAAGTGGCGGGAATTCTGGAACAGCCGGAGCTTGAACGTCCGGAGAAAAGTGAAAGAGCTCCCAAAGATAATTCCGTTACGCTTGAAAAAGTCAGATTTGGTTATCACGACAAAGAGATTCTGCATGGAGTAACTATGGAGCTGAAAGCAGGAACGGTAAATGCAATCGTAGGACCTTCCGGAAGCGGCAAGTCGACCATCGCAAAGCTGATTGCGTCCTTGTGGGATGTGGATTCCGGAAGTATTAAAATCGGTGGAGTTGATGTCAAAGAAATGTCGCTTGCAGATTTTAATCGGAAAATTGCATATGTTGCACAGGATAATTATCTGTTCAATGAAACGGTCCGTGAAAATATCCGGCAGGGAAATCCGGAGGCTACAGATGAACAGATCATCGAGGTGACAAAGAAAAGCGGATGCTATGAATTTATCATGCAGCTTGAGAACGGATTTGATACGGTTGTAGGGGGTGCAGGAGGACATCTGTCAGGAGGCGAGAGACAGCGTATCTCCATTGCAAGAGCGATGCTGAAGGATGCTCCGATCGTGATCCTTGATGAGGCAACTGCTTACACGGATCCGGAAAACGAGGCGATTCTGCAGAATTCTATCGCAAAACTGGTAGCAGGGAAGACACTGATCGTAATTGCACACAGGCTATCTACCATTAAGGACAGTGATCAGATTTTTGTTGTAAATGATGGAAATGTAACAGTACATGGCACACATGAGGAACTTCTGGTGTCATGCCCGCTTTATAAGGAAATGTGGAATGCCCATATTTCTGTAAAAGATACGGTGAAGGAGGGAGAATGATATGTTTGGGATTCTGGCAAAATTCTTTCGTTTTTCAGGCAGGGAAAATGGTAATAAATTTAAACTGTCGATAGTGATCGGACTTATAGAGGCTCTCGCTTCAGCAATGAAGATACCGGCTATTATGTACATATTGATTGGTTTGATGAGTGGAAAACCAATAGGAAAATATATTGGTGGTTCAATTGCGATCATGGTGATTGCAATTGTAGTTGATGTCATCTGTAAGAGATACTCCACAGTGCTTCAGACAGAAGGCGGATATAATGCGAGTGCTTTTATGAGAATCAAGATTGCAGAACATCTGCGTTATTTGCCGATGGGATATTTTAATGCCAACAGCATCGGGGAAATTTCTTCTATTACGACGAATACAATGGAAACACTTGGCGATGTAGCTGCGAGAGTGGTTATGCTGACCATGCAGGGAATTCTGGAAACATCCATGATCATTCTTATGCTGTTTCTTTTTGACTGGAGAATCGGACTGATAGCTGCAGCAGGAGTACTTATTTTCTTTGGGGTCAATTCTGTGATGCAGAATGCGGGTAAAAAAGATTCAGAGCAAAAAGTGGTATGCGATACGGAGCTTGTAAACCAGATCATGGAGTATCTGCAGGGAATATCAGAAGTTAAATCATATAACTTGCTTGGGAAACAGGCGAAAAGATTAAATGATGCAAATGAAGCATGTGAAAAGATCAATACAAAGATGGAAATGCTGTTTGTGCCCTATCATTTTCTGCAAAGTGTGATAACCAAAATTACAGGTGCTGTGATCGTAGCATGCAGTGCATATTTTTATATTAATGGAACTATGAGTGCGGTCTATGCGATCGGTATGACAATTTCAGCATTTATGCTTTATGCCAGTCTGGAATGTGCAGGGAATTATTCATCTCTTTTACATGTGGTAAGCGTATGTGTAGATAAAGCAAATGCAATATTGGAGCTGGATACCATGGATATCGACGGTAAAGAAATACAGCCGGAAAATTACGATATCAGACTTTCTAATGTTTCGTTTTCTTATGACAAACGGAAGATCATTGATGATATATCGCTCTCTATTCCGCAGAAAACGACGACAGCAATCGTTGGACCATCTGGTGGAGGAAAATCAACACTTTGCAATCTGATTGCCAGGTTCTGGGATGTGGATTCCGGGGAAGTGACACTTGGAGGTGTGAATGTAAAAGACTACAGCATGAACAGTCTGATGCGTAATTTCTCATTTGTGTTTCAGTCGGTGTATTTGTTTGCAGACACCATTGAGAATAATATTAAATTCGGACGCCAGGATGCAAGTCATGAGGAAGTGGTGGAAGCGGCGAAGAAAGCATGTTGTCATGATTTCATCAGCAAACTTCCGAATGGATATGACACAGTGATCGGAGAAGGAGGAGCCACACTTTCCGGTGGTGAGAAGCAGCGTATTTCCATAGCCAGAGCGATCATGAAGGACGCACCAATCGTTATATTAGATGAGGCAACAGCCAATGTTGATCCGGAGAATGAAAAGGAGCTGATGGATGCAGTAGATGCACTTACAAAGGAAAAAACGATTATTATGATTGCCCACAGATTAAAAACAGTCAGACATGCAGACCAGATTGTGGTTGTTGAAAAAGGAAGAATTGCACAGCAGGGAACACATGAGCAATTAATGAAACAGGAAGGTATTTATAAGAGATTTGTGGATGCAAGGCAGCAGGCGGTAAGTTGGAAACTGGTGCACTGAGAAATAATCCACAGTTGGTGAATATCCAAATTGAATTGTCTGAAAGAGATTTAATTTAAGTTTCGCTAAGTTTCACTTATATAGGCAGAATGAGGGATATTCAATAAAGTAATATGAAAAAAGCACTGAAAACCGTTGGATTGATATACTCCCCATATGGTAGACAATGGAAATATCCAAAAATCTATCATATGAGGAGCATATTTTTATGTCTAGGAAACAGTATAGTAAGGAGTTGAAACTTGAGCTCGTAAAGAAACACCTTCCAACAAAAGAACATAAAGGGCTAAAGATGAAAATTAGTTTTTCATTTTACGGGCGAAATTCTTTGTAAAAAAATTAGCACTCACCTCTTGATAATGGAAGTCGATTTTTGTCCTGTCTTGTGTATCCCGGAAGTGCCTGTTTTACAGGATTTCCGGGGCATTAGTCATTTTGTCTGGTATTGTAAAGCAGTGTCAGATTTGTCGTAAATGTCGTAAATTTGTGGTCAAAAAATGATGAGAAATGGAGAGTGCTAATAAAATGAATGCAGGAAGCGAAGCAACTGCGTTCATGAGCAAGTAGCGAAAGCGGATTGCGAATGTCCTATTTATATAACGTATACAAATGTAAATGGATATCTGATCCCGAATCTCACCTATAAATCCGGTGAGCAGATGGAGCAACTTGGCAAGTATGGTTTTCTTCGCAGAGATTATCTGAAGAACCATCGAAATTCAACGTATCAGGTGATGCTTCTGCAGGATACGATTGGAAAGCATCTTCTGGAAGTGGACAAGGCAGCCAGAGAACGGGAAGAAATGATTCTGAAACAGTTGGAAGAAAAAGAACCACTGCCGGATAAAAAAGCAGATTAAATGGCATGGGTAAGAGCTGCTAATCAACACAAAGCGATTGCGGAAGAGATTATTCTCAAGGAATTGATTTATGTATAAATGTAAGTTCTAAAAGGATACGCAGTGCGTAGCGAATTGGAACTAATAGGCATTGTAAAGTAAATAAGTGCAGAGAAAGGCGTGAGTCATAGAAATATGGCTTGCGTCTTTTTCTTTGCCTGAAAGGAAGTGATAAGTTTGAACAGGAAGTTTTTGAAGCATTATATGGAAACCAATCCAGAAGGGACAGCACAGACCTATATTTTTCTGGTGGACAATCAGGATATTGCGTTGAATATTGTGATATCAGGTTATCAGGCACTTTGTCTGGTGCAGGAAGATGACGGATATTATTTCAGTGTAGATTCCTTTATAGAAGAAATGAGAGCTATTCAGTTTACTGGAAGTTGCTAGTGTGCCTATCATTATGTGGCTTTGAGGAACAGAAACGGTTTGAAGAGCAGAAGCGAGCAAGAGCTGCTCGAAGAAGAAATAAAAGACGTTCGGGACCAGAACTCTAAATTACAGATACAGGTAAATAAATCATCTGTTGAGGCAGTAGACAAAGCACAGAAGAAACAAAAAGAAACAGAGAAAAAGATGGAACAGGCAGAATCCAAAGCCTGTAACGAAAAGAAACGTGCTGAGCTGGAAATTCAAAAAGCCTGAAGTAAAGCAAAAAGAGAAATTGATGATATGCAAGAAAATCAATATTTCTGGATCTGGGGATATATTATGGTCCTATGTCAAGATTTAGTACAAGTTAAAATGAGAAATTTCTCCCCATTTTAACCTGCCAGAAGCTCAGCCTCAGTGTGCGTTCTTTCATACACTCGTTCGAATTCGTTTGGCGACATATAGTTGCAATAACTTCAATTTCCGTGTGGGACTTGGGCGTATCAGCGAATTGGGGTACGGTATGCTGTTTGGAGCAGATGTGAAAAAGCAGTTTTTCCAGAAATGTATATCATCAAGGAGAGCGTCAAGCTGCCGCCACTTTGTATCTTTTCCGGTGGGCGTATCTAAAAGAAACTGGTCTACGGATATATTGTAACGAAGCATAAGTTCAAAAAAGATTTGAAGGCTCGGATGTTGCCCGTTATTCTCGATATTAGCGAGATAACGGGGAGAAAGATAATTTCGTTACCTACCTTATTGCGGGACTCTTTCTGTCCTGTCCTCGCTGTTTTGATTGCTGCCCCATAAGGGCTAAAGTCTATTTTATGTCTTGGTCTTTTTGCCATATTCATTCACCCAGTTACATTTTACTGTTCCCCTCTCTTCTTGGATGTGTCTATATATTTCCTATCATTGACCCCAATATTTCTCATTATGTATTCAGGGAAATTCTATTTTCTTTATTAAATCTTCAAAATTTGTAGCTATCCTTTTAGCATAATCAAAAGAAAGGACAGTACAAAATATGAGTATAATCTTGAAAACAACAAATCTCTGCAAATCGTTCAACGGGCAGACAGCCGTAAATAACATATCGCTGAACATTGAAAGAAATTCCGTCTATGGATTGTTAGGACCAAATGGAGCCGGAAAATCTACAACACTCAAAATGATAACAGGTATTTTGAGACCCACATCTGGGAGTATTGAGTTTGACGGCCACGCATGGAAACGCAGCGACTTAAACCATATTGGAGCGTTAATTGAAATGCCGCCGCTTTATGAAAATTTGACCGCCTATGAAAATCTGAAAGTAAGGACTACTATTTTAGGACTGACAGATAAGCGGATTGACGAAGTGCTGCAAATCGTCCGGCTGACGGAAACAGGCAAGAAAAGAGCCGGACAGTTTTCTCTTGGTATGAAACAGCGTCTTGGAATTGCAGTTGCATTACTAAACAACCCGAAGCTGCTCATACTTGATGAACCAACCAACGGGCTTGACCCGATTGGGATTGAAGAACTTAGAGAGCTTATCCGTTCCTTTCCTGCAAAGGGTATTACCGTTATTTTATCAAGTCATATTCTCTCCGAGGTACAACAGACCGCTGACCACATCGGCATTATTGCGGGCGGTGTCTTAGGCTATGAGGGGAAACTTAATGCAAACGAAAATTTGGAACAGCTTTTTATGGACGTTGTAAAAAGCAATCACAGGGAGGGTTAAGGCATGGACTATCTAAAATCAGAACATTTGAAATTCAAGAGGACAATATCGAACAAACTGATTTTCATTGTTCCGCTAATTACGGCTATTTTTGCATGGATTATGGGTGGATATATGGGGTATCAGTACATGACGCTTTACTGGTGGTATGCGTTCTTGCTTCCGGGAGCAATCGCAATTTTGTGTTCTTTGTCACACGGAAAAGAAGAAAACGCCGGAAAATACTATTCGGTATTTTCTATGCCTGTAAACCTTTCGAGATTTGAATTTGCTAAGTGCATTATCTTAGTCGAAAAACTGCTTGTTTCAGCGATATTTTTAGCATTGCTTATTTCTATCAGTAATATCATTGCTCCGGTAACGGCAGTATATTCTCTTTTACACAGCATTACAGGAAGTATCGGAATTATCCTTGCGTCTGTCTGGCAAATCCCTTTGTGTCTGTACTTAGCACGCAAAACGGGAATGTTTGTGCCGATTGTGTTAAATACAATACTTGGGATTGTCCTATCTACTGCTACCGCATTAGGAAATACAATAGCATGGTGGTTTGTACCGTATTGTTGGGCAGCAAAACTGGCAGAGCCACTTATGGGAATTGAAATGAACGGAACTTATGCGGGGAATTGTGGATTTTCTATAGCCATTATGATTTCCATTTTGTTGTCAATACTCTTGTTTCTTATTTTATCCTATGCCGACGCAAAGGATTTTTCCAAAGGGAGGTAGACAGAAATGGGTTTTATTTATGCGCTTCGTTCTGAACAGGAAAAAACGAAGCATACATCGTTTTGGGCTATTCATTTTTGTGTACCCGTTATGGGGGCATTGTTATTTCTTGCTTACTATTCCCTGTATGCCAGCACCGCAGACAGTAAAAAGCTCAAAATGATATTGGAAATTACTACAACGTTTTTTCCGTTGTTGATAAGCGTTATTGTTGGTCTGAACGTTGCACTGGAAGAAAAGGCTTCACACTTCCAAACGCTGCTTGCTGTACCAAACAGACACAAAAATATGCTTGCAAAATTAACTTATCTTTATGGTTCGGGGGTATTTGCATTGTTCTTTCTGTTCCTGTTATTTGTGATTGGCATACATCTTTTGGGAATGGCTGATACAGTGCAGCTCGGAATGCTCATTGGAGCCGCCGCCGGGATGGCCTTTTGTAATTTTATAATATACATCTTGCACCTGTTCCTTAGCTTCAAATTTGGATTAGGGTTATCCCTGTTTTGGGGCGTGTTTGAAAGTCTGCAATGTATCTTATATAGCAATATTGAGCTGAAAGGTCTAGCCCGGTATATCCCCTTTGCATGGTCTATGAATTGGGTACAGGATATTTTGAGCCGACAAATTTTCAACTATGGAACGGAAAAAATATGGATTGCAGCATTAACGACAGGTGGCTTGTTGCTGACCTTATTGTGGTTTTCTCATTGGGAAGGACGGAAAAATTATGAATAAAAATAGAAAAATGGTTATCGTCTTTCTGTTTGCTTTTGTTTTATGCTTTTCTCTTGCAGGCTGTACTTTACAGGACAGAATCGAAGAATATTCCAGTGGCAAGGAACAATGCTATTTGAATACGGAAAATGTAACACGTTTTTCCTATAAAGGTAACAATTACACCATTTTGGCAGATACCGTATCAAATGGCGGGCTTGGAGAATGGATTGGATATATCCGGCAGCTTGCCGCCATAGACGAGAACGGAAAAATATTGCTGCAAGAAAATGTTGAATCGGCAACTTTTCAATCCTTAGCGGATTTGGCGGAGAAAGCACCAGAAGCCGCTTACATTATTCCTTTTCTCAATGTATATGCGGCTCCTAACGCAGACGATTATCTTATTGTAGATGTAAACGGAGGGTATCATAAAGCTGTTATCAGTGAAAATGTCAAAGATAGCGATACTGTTTTTGATTTTAAGAAAACAGAAGAATCTATAAATGACAGCTTTGAAGTCAATCCAGAAAATGCGACACAGCTTCTTTGGGGCGGGACGGTTTATCAAGTAACGTCTGATATGGTATCAGATGATGAATTAGGCAGCTACATTGATATTCTCGCTGAAAGTGTTACATTCGATACAGAAACGAAAATCCCTTTGTCAAAAGAAGATTTAAGCAAGATTGACTGGTACGGGAAAAATGGCGGACAGGGGCGAGAGTCTTGGTTTTACACAGATGTCTATGAGATTTACGGAACCGATAAAGCGGAAGCGGTTGCGGTCAATGTAAATGATAACTACTATATTGCAAAGCGACAATGACAACTTTCCTGCCCTTGGAGCTTGTGCTATACTAAAAAGGACAACGAAAGGAGGCAACAATATGGCGGCGATCCTTATGATTGATGATGAACGGGCTATTTTAGAGCTTGTCAAAAACGGGCTGCGAAAGGATGGGCATTTCGTGACCGCTTATACCTCTGCCGCGCAGGTACCGCTTGATAAGCTGAACAGATATGACTTGATTATACTGGATATTATGATGCCAGATGTAGACGGCTTTTCCTATTGTGATAAAATTCGTTCCCTTGTAGACTGTCCTATTCTTTTTCTGACAGCAAAGACAATGGAGCATGACATCACATTTGGGCTTGGTCTGGGAGCAGACGACTATCTGACAAAACCATTTCGTATTGCAGAATTGCGGGCGAGAGTAAACGCCCACTTACGGCGTGAACGTAGGGAACGACATACCGCAATTACCTTTGACCGCATAAAAATTGATTTATCTGCAAAAGAATTACGGGTAGATAACACGCCTGTTGCCTTAACGAAAAGCGAATATCTGATTTGTGAATATCTTGCAAGGAATAAAGGACAGGTATTTTCAAAAGAACAGATTTACGAAGCTGTTTTCAGCTTAGAGGGCGACAGTGATAATTCTACGATTTCTACTCATATCAAGAATATCCGGTCAAAATTGAACAAACTGGATATTCAGCCGATAGCGACAGTCTGGGGGATTGGGTATAAATGGGAATGAAAAAAACAACATCACTGAAAGCGTCTTTTTGGAAATTCTTATGTATGCTGTTGATTGGACTAATAGGTGCGGTGGCAATACCATTTAGTCTTATTTTAGCTGGAACCAGTACAGGGCTTATTACCTATGCGGATTATTCAGAACGCTGCACAAAAGATCTTGCTCCTGTTATTGCCGCAACGCCGGATTTGGCAGATGTGCAGCTTCCTATGGGCTGTAAATATTTGGTGCTGGATAAAAACTATCAAGTGACGGAAACGACCTTAGAGGGCGACGATTTGGACCGGGCTATGGAATACGCAATATCCGGGAAGATAAATTCAAACCTCAACAAACAGTATTTGTTTGTGACCCGCAAAAATGAATATGTAGTGCTGCAATATTACATAGGTTCACAGTTTACAAATGAATGGCTTTATGAGCATTTGCCCTCACCGGAAATTCTGCTTTATATTTTTATAGCAATCAACTGTATTGCAGTATGCGTGATATTGACAGCGAAGTTTGCAAAAAATATGCGGACGCAGCTCTCTCCGCTTTTTGAAGCGACAAGGCAGGTAGCAGAACAAAATCTTGATTTTGAAGTGGAACATTCAAAAATCAAAGAATTTGAGGACGTACTTTGTTCTTTTGCAAATATGAAAGATAATCTGAAAATATCTTTAGAGAAGCAATGGAACGCGGAACAGTTACAGAGAGAACAGATTGCAGCACTCGCTCACGATTTGAAAACACCTTTGACCGTCATTCAAGGAAATATTGATTTGATAAATGAAACGGAGCTTGACGACGAACAACGTCTATATGCGGGTTACATTACTGAAAGCTCCGAACAGATAGGCATTTATATTAAAGCGTTAATTGACATTTCCCGGACAATCGCCGGGTATCAGCTTCATTTGGAGAAATTTGATATAGCTGATTACATGGGCCAGATTAAAGCGCAGGCAAGCTCTTTATGCCTTACCAAAGGAATTTGTCTGCAACTGGAAACGGGGGCTAACCTGGGCACACTCAAGGCGGATAAGCTGCTGTTGGAACGGGCAATTATGAATGTGATAAGCAATGCGTTAGACTATTCTCCACCACAGGGGACAATTTATGTAACGGTGCAAAAAACGGACTGCTTTTTACATATATCTATAACGGACGAGGGAGGCGGCTTCACACCGGAGGCCCTACATCATGCACAGGAACAGTTTTTCATGGGCGACAAAAGCCGTACTTCTAATATGCACTTTGGTATGGGACTTTATATCACAAGCAGCATTATCAAGCAACATGGCGGGCAGCTTGTTTTAAGCAATTCTAAAAAGACTGGCGGCGCACAGGTTATTATCAAAATTCCATATTAGAAATTTGGTGAGCGGTACTGCGGTATCGCTCATTATTTTTCAAATCTTTATGAAATCCACAAAATTAACATATAGCATATAAGTAAAGAATAAAAATGCAATCTGCCGGACGACGGCAAAAGAAAAAAAGCCGTCGTGGAGCAGACATATTTTCATGCGCGTATGAAACGGCGACTTTGATTTTCAGAGCCGCCGTTTCTTTGCGTTTACACAAACCTATGACGACTTGCAGGGACACGGTAGCCGATTGGAGGTTGATTTACCGTGTCTGTTTTGGTTATTCATAGTGTACATGAGTTACATCAATTAAAAAAAGCGTAGCTCCCTCTCCGGGTAATTTCGACTATAAATACGAACTGACAATTCAATATACTGGCTTTTTTATTTCCTATGCGTTTACTTGCGTTCTGCGAGCAGACGCATTTTGTCTTTTTTATAACATAAAGAATTTTTTTGATTCTGCAACAAATCACACCCTGCTGTACAGATATGGTGCGGAAAGAGGGATACATACTTTTCACTTCATAGCGGAAAGGGGGTGTGATTGTGAAACCGTCAGACTTCCAAAAGACGATACAGTGTCAGTTCGACTGTAAGCTCAAAAAAGTTGTGAAAGGAATTGTCCGTAATTACCGCAAGGAATTAGCCAGACGACAGGCAAAGGAAGTATCCTTTTGTGAGCTTCCAGAGATTGTTGTTGAAAAATTGATTGTATGGGACGATTACGAAAGTGAATATACAACGTTCGATGTGTGCGGTATAGAAATCCGTGTACTTGATGAAGAACTTGCAGAAGCACTGAAACAGTTGCCGGAGCAGAGCCGGAACATTGTATTGATGTTTTTCTTCTTGGATATGAGTGATTCGGAGATAGGCGAAAAGCTGAACATCAACCGAAGTACATCATACAGGCACAGAAGAAATTCACTTGAAGAAATCAGAAAACAATTAAAGGAGAAAAAACAAGATGAAGAATAAGCAACATACACTTCCATCTTTCTACCTCATATCATCAGCCGTAGACGGTAACGAAAACGCCATAGAGAAGCTGTTGCTGTTCTATGAAGCGTACATATCAAAATGCTGTTTACGCCCATTCTACGATGAATACGGCAACGTATACATTGTGGTTGATATGGAATTAAAGGGACGTATCAGAGAAGCCCTTTTGAAAATGATATGTGAATTTGAAATAGACGAACATTAAGTAATATTTGAGCGGAGCATGATTTAACAAACTCCCCTCTTTCCTGTTCCGCTTTTTCTTATCATTCTGTATCAGTCCATTTGTAAAAATGAATTGATACAGGCTGACAAGAGCCTAACAGTTCTTTGACAAGTGAATAAAGTAGTCAGATACGTTTGTGCTTGCAGTGAGCCGTCAGAGATTGTACGCCGTGACTTTTCAAATCGGGAGATAGCGATTCATGCAATGATCTGGGAGCGACCGTTGGAAAAGTCGTTCTGCCATGACCTGCAACACAGGATAATGATACACCCGTATGACACGGTTCAGCCCACAGGAATGGGAATGGTTGAGATACCAGCGGAGCTTGCCGAAGCCGTCTGACTGCTTATAAAAAGCACATGGTAAAGGAGAGTGATACTTTTACTGGTGTGCAGAAAATGACGATAATACAGGTCGGTAAAAGGAGGACTGACAGATGAACAAAACAAAAGAAAGACCAACTTCACAGCCGATAACGGTAAATATAGATAAATTATCTGCAATGTTATCTTGTGGTCATGCTACTGCAAGAAAGATTGGAGAACAGGCAGGAGCAAAAATTGTGATTGGACGTAGGGTTCTTTATTCGGTAGAAAAAGTCAAAAATTACCTCTCATATCTGGAAGAATAACACCCTTTTTCGTTTATGTTTCTTGTGATATATGGTATAATATTTATAGACATAACCACGTCATGAGAACAAAAAAGGGGGCTATTACAGAAAGGAATGTTTCTCATGGCAAATAGCAGAAAAGACCATAAAGGAAGAAAATTAAGAGAGGGCGAAAGCTGGCGTAAAGATGGTAGATACAGTTACCGTTATACAGATATAAGAAGCGGAAAACGTCTGACAGTATATGCAAAGGATTTACCGGAATTAAGGGAAAAGGAAAAGCAGATTGCAAAAGACTTGGAAGATAACATTTTAACTGATGGAGCAATCAAAAAACTTACTCTTAATAAATTGTTTGAAAGATATATGTCCACTGGGGAGCTGAAAGAATCTACTAGAGCAAATTATCTGAAAACATGGGAGAATCGTGTCAAAGACGAAATTGGAAACATCAAGGTTGTTCAGATTTTACCATCACACATCAAATCGTTTTACTCAAAACTTTCTAAAGCGGGATACGCATATTCTACAATAAAATTTATTAACAATATGATTTATCCGGCACTGGAAATGGCTGTTGATGATGATATTATCCGCAAGAATCCGGCAAAGTTTTCTATCAGTGATTATGGTAGACAGGCAGAAGAACGTATTGCCTTAACAGTTTTACAACAGGAAAAAATGCTGGAATTTGTGAAAAATAATCAAGTATACAACACCTACTATCCAATGCTCAGAATCATGTTAGGAACTGGTGTAAGGTGCGGAGAACTGATTGGATTGACTTGGGAAGATGTAGATGTCAGAACAAAAGCGGTAAGTATTGACCATCAGTTGATTTATAAAGATTTAGGAGATGGCTATAAATTCCATATTTCCACGCCAAAGACGGATTCTGGAATCCGAAATATCCCTATGACATCAGATGTACAAAGAGCATTTGAAGAACAAAAGAAATTAAACTTTATGCTTCAAAAAGGAAAAGATGTTGAGATAGACGGTTATAAAGGATTCATTTTCATGGCAAAGTCCGGCAGACCGCTCATGCCTAGTGCAATAAACAATATCTTATATAATATTGTAGACGCATATAACAAAAAAGAAGTTCAAATTGCAAAGACTGAACATAGAAATGCTGAATTGTTACCAACGGTATCCGCTCACATTATGCGATATACGGCTTGTACCAGAATGGCAGAAAAGAGGATAGACATAAAAGTTCTTCAATATATTATGGGACACGCCCACATAGATGTAACAATGGACGTATATAACCATGTAAGTGAGATGTCCAGAATTGAGAGTGAAATCACAAGGCTGGAAAGCGTAGCAATTAGTTGACACCAAAAATAAAAAAATTGGTGTCAAAATGGTGTCAAATCAAGAAAAAGTGATGATTATAAGGAAGAAAAAGTGTTGCAAACCTCGTAAAATCAAGGTTTGCAAAAAAAATCTCAAAATATTAGCACTCACCTCTTGACAGTGCTAACAAACGGTGTTATAGTTCTCCTAGAACAAGAAAAAAGCACAGCATTTCCAGTATGCGAATATTGGAAATGCTTTTCATAGAATAGGAGGAAAGCCTATGAATATCAGTAAATTTACACAGAAATCCGTACAGGCTGTCCAGGATCTTGAAAAGATTGCTTATGAATATGGCAATCAGGAGATCGAAGAGGAACACCTTCTGTATGCCTTGCTGACACAGGAGGACAGCCTGATCCTCAAGCTGATCGAGAAGATGGAAATCCAGAAGGAATATTTTATTGACACAGTAAAGAAAGCATTGGATGCCAAAGTTAAGGTTTCCGGTGGACAGCTTCACTTTGGCCAGTATCTGAACAAGGCACTGGTCAGTGCAGAGGATGAAGCGAAGGCTATGGGAGATGAGTATGTATCGGTTGAACATCTCTTTCTTTCTATGCTGAAGAATCCAAGCCCGAGCATGAAGAAAATATTCAATGAGTTTGGAATCACCAGAGAGCGTTTTCTTCAGGCATTATCTACAGTCAGAGGAAATCAGAGAGTTGTCAGTGACAACCCGGAGGCAACCTATGATACTCTGAATAAATATGGTGAGGATCTTGTGGAGAAGGCGAAGAATCAGAAGCTTGATCCGGTGATCGGCCGTGATATGGAAATCCGTAATATTATCCGTATCCTTTCCCGTAAGACCAAGAACAACCCGGTTCTCATCGGTGAGCCTGGCGTTGGTAAAACAGCAGCCATTGAGGGACTGGCACAGCGTATTGTGGCAGGAGATGTACCGGAAGGTCTTAAGAATAAGAAGATTTTTGCCCTGGATATGGGTGCGCTGGTTGCAGGTGCCAAGTATCGTGGTGAGTTTGAGGAACGTCTGAAAGCGGTACTTGAGGAAGTGAAGAAGAGCGAAGGACAGATCATTCTGTTTATCGATGAACTTCATCTGATCGTGGGTGCAGGTAAGACAGACGGCGCCATGGACGCAGGAAACATGCTGAAGCCTATGCTTGCCAGAGGTGAGCTGCACTGTATCGGAGCAACAACTCTGGATGAGTACCGACAGTACATTGAGAAGGATGCTGCACTTGCCCGTCGTTTCCAGCCGGTTATGGTAAATGAGCCGACAGTGGAAGATACCATTTCCATTCTCCGTGGCCTGAAGGAAAGATATGAGGTATTCCACGGTGTTAAGATCACAGACAGTGCATTGGTTGCAGCTGCCACACTTTCACACAGATACATTACAGACCGTTTTCTCCCGGATAAGGCAATCGACCTTGTTGATGAGGCCTGTGCGCTGATCAAGACGGAGCTGGATTCCATGCCTACAGAGCTGGATGAGCAGAGACGTAAGATCATGCAGCTGGAGATTGAAGAGTCTGCCCTGAAAAAAGAAACTGACAACTTAAGTAAAGAGCGTCTGGCTGATCTGCAGAAAGAACTTGCAGAGCTGAGAGATACTTTTAATACCCAGAAAGCTCAGTGGGATAATGAGAAGCATTCCGTAGAGAAGCTTCAGAAATTGCGTGAGCAGATCGAGGATATCAATAAACAGATCCAGAAAGCAAAACAGAATTACGATCTGGAGAAAGCAGCAGAGCTGCAGTACGGCGAGCTGCCGAAGCTTCAGCAGCAGCTGGAAGTTGAGGAGAAGCAGGTTAAGGAGAGTGACAGAAGCCTGGTACATGAGGCTGTCACAGATGATGAGATTGCTCGTATCATTTCCAGATGGACCGGTATTCCGGTAACCAAGCTGACAGAAGGTGAGAGAACCAAGCTGCTGGGCCTTGAGGATGAGCTGCACAAACGTGTAGTAGGACAGGATGAGGGTGTTCGTCTTGTAACAGATGCGATCCTTCGTTCCAAAGCCGGAATCAAGGATCCCACAAAGCCGATTGGTTCCTTCCTGTTCCTCGGACCAACCGGTGTTGGTAAAACAGAGCTTGCCAAGACTCTGGCTGCCACACTGTTTGACGATGAGCAGAATATGGTCCGTATCGATATGAGTGAATACATGGAGAAATATTCCGTGTCCCGTCTGATTGGAGCGCCTCCAGGATATGTCGGATATGAGGAAGGCGGACAGCTGACAGAGGCCGTTCGAAGAAAACCGTACAGTGTTGTTCTTTTTGATGAGATCGAGAAGGCTCACCCGGATGTATTCAATGTACTTCTGCAGGTACTGGACGATGGACGTATCACGGATTCACAGGGACGTACGGTTGATTTTAAGAATACGATCCTGATCATGACTTCCAACATTGGTTCTCCGTACCTTCTTGACGGTATCGACGAGAAGGGAGATATCAAACCGGAGGCACAGGAACAGGTTATGAATGATCTTCGTGGTCATTTCCGTCCGGAATTTCTGAACCGTCTGGATGAGATCATCATGTTCAAGCCGCTGACCAAGGATAATGTAGGTAAGATCGTAGATCTTATGGTCAAAGAGCTCAGCGACCGTCTGGCTGACCAGGAGCTTTCTCTGGAGCTTACAGATGCTGCCAAACAGATGGTAGTGGATAACGGTTATGATCCGGTTTACGGCGCACGTCCTCTGAAGCGTTATCTCCAGAATTATGTGGAGACACTGACGGCCAAGAAGATCCTTTCCGGTGATGTGCATGCCGGAGATACCATTGTGCTGGATGTGAAGGATGGAGCGTTTACCGTCAGCACGAAGTAAAAAATAACTCCATAAAGTTATGATAGATTGACAAGGAAAAGAACTGTCGGTTCTGATAGAAATCCATTTCAGGATGAAAATCGGAACCAGGCAGTTCTTTTTTTGGGACAAGGAATGGAATATTTTTATCAGATACTGAAGAAATAAAAAATCCTGAAAAATTTTTTTACTGGCTCTTGACAAAAAATAAAATTGGTAAGATAGTAAATCTGATATTTCAGATCAGACAGCTATACAGCAGCATCTGGGATATTGGATAAATATCAGATAAAAGGATGGAAACAGATTATGATACCAAAGGACCCGGTAATGCTTTTAAGCTATGTGAACACGCAGCTGAGGGATTTTTACAGTTCCCTGAATGCTTTCTGCGAGGACAGAGGACTTGACAGGAAAGAACTGGAGGATAAGCTTGACATGATCGATTATGCTTATGATCCGGCTGTGAATCAGTTTGTATAAGAAAATCAGGAACAGAAAGAAGTACCCGTTTCGAATAAAAAAACGAAGCGGGTATTTTTTTGTGGAAAAATAGGAAAAACAGCAGAAAATAAATTAGTTTAACAAATTAATTAATAGATTTTAGGTGGAAATTAAAGAAGCTGTAAATCTTAAAAAAGTGTAAAATTCACAAAAATCAATTGCATTTTTTGTGCAGATGTATATTATATATAGTTAGCCGACTAATTAAAAAAGAAGATCACTGCTTCGTATATCATTAACAAAGAGCAGGTGTCTGATCGGATGAGAGAGGAGTGACAGCGTGTTTTGTAAGGAGGAAGATGAGAAAGAAAGGCAGAGCAGTTTTTTATCTCTGTTTATGAAGGTAGACCGTCATTTTATGACGAAATGCTTTGGTCAGATGCAGGAGCTTGGGATTTATCCGGGACAGATCCCGGTTCTGGGGCTTGTGTCCGGAAGGGATGGCCTGAGTCAGCGGGAAATTGCAAAGATCCTGCATATCAAGCCGCCTACGGTAAATGTATCGATACAGAGACTGGAGAAAGCAGGCTTTCTTTATAAGAAACCGGATGAAAAGGATCAGCGTGTGACCAGGATCTACATGACAGAAAAGGGAAAGGAAATCAAGGCAAAAGCACTGGAACGGATCCATAAAAATGAGGCTGTGATGATGGAAGGCTTCAGTGAGGCGGAACAGTGCCTGCTTCGGAGATTTCTGGAGCAGATCCTTGTAAATATTGAAAAGATCCAGCCGGAGGAAGCCATAGAAAAGCTTCATCCGGATGAAATGACAGAAAGGAAGGAACAGAAACGTGATTAAACTGATGAAATATCTGAAACGATCTGCAGGTTACATCGTACTCATCATTGCGCTTCTTTTTCTTCAGGCATACTGTGATCTGTCTCTGCCGAATTACACATCAAATATCATTAATGTGGGAATTCAGCAGAACGGTATTGAAGACAGTGTTCCTGAGAAGATCAGAAAGACGTCCATGGACAGTCTGAAGCTGTTTATGGAAGAGGATGATGCGAAAACTGTGGATGGATTTTATGAGGAAGAGGGAGATGATCTGGTATTAAAGGATAAAATCTCCAAAGAAGACAGAGAAGAACTCAACGATATCTTCGGCAAACCGATGGTGATCGTTTCTACTCTGACGTCCGACAGTGAGGAATCAAAGGCAGCTCTTGCAAAAATGGGAATCCCGGAAGGGACGGATCCACTGGCGGCTCTTTCTCAGATGCCGGCAGAGGCTTTGGCTGCTATGAAGGACCAGGTCGGAGAAAAGATCGACAAGATGCAGGAATCCATCATCACACAGGCAGGTGTTTCCTATGTTCGTGCAGAATATGAAGCCATGGGTGAAGATGTGGATGCCATACAGATGGATTACATGAAAGCAACAGGTATCCGCATGGTGCTGATGGCACTGGTCACCATGATGGCTGCAGTATGTGTGGTATTTCTTTCATCCAGAGTTGCTGCATCTATGGGACATGATCTCCGTGGACTGGTTTATAACAAAGTCATAGGTTTTTCCAGCAGAGAGTACCATAAGTTTTCAACAGCATCCCTGATCACACGATGCACGAACGATATCCAGCAGATCCAGCAGGTAATGGCTATGATGTTCCGTATCGTGCTTTACGCGCCGATCCTTGGAATCGGTGGTGTGATCCGCGTGCTTCAGAGAGATTCCTCCATGACATGGATCCTTGGGGTGGCCATTGTACTGATCATGGCATTTATGGCAATGCTGTTCAGGATCGCAATGCCGAAATTTACAGCCCTGCAGACCATGGTAGATAAGCTGAACCTGGTAACAAGAGAAATCCTTACCGGTATTCCGGTTATCCGTGCATTCAGCCGGGAGAAACACGAGGAGGAGCGTTTTGAGGATGCAAATATCACTCTGACGAAGACAAACCTCTTTGTAAACCGTTGTATGACATTTATGATGCCGGTGATGATGCTGATCATGAACGCAGTTTCCGTACTGACCATCTACAGCGGTTCTTATGCGGTAGATAGCGGAAGTATGCAGGTTGGTGATGTTATGGCATTTATCCAGTATGCAATGCAGATCATCATGTCATTTTTGATGATCACAGCAATGTCTATCATGCTGCCGAGAGCAAATGTATCTGCACGCCGTATCAACGAGGTGCTTGAGACAGAAGTCAGTGTCCAGGATCCGGAGAATCCGGTACAGCCTTCCCAGGATGTGAAGGGTACTGTAGAATTTGATCATGTAAGCTTCGCATATCCGGAGGCAGGAGAGAATGTTATCACAGACATTTCCTTCAAGGCAGAAAAAGGTGAGACAGTAGCGATCATCGGAAGTACAGGAAGCGGTAAGAGTACACTGATTAATCTGATCCCGCGTTTCTATGATGCAACAGAAGGATCTGTGAAGGTGGATGGTGTGGATGTCCGGAAAATGACACAGAAGGATGTCCGTGACAGGATCGGTTACGTTCCGCAGAAGGGTGTACTTTTCTCAGGAACCATTGATTCCAATATCCGTTACGGAAAGACAGAGATTTCGGAAGACGCAGTGAAAAAAGCAGCAGAGGTTGCACAGGCTACGGAGTTTATCGACACCAAGCCGGAGAGATATAAGACTCCGATCGCACAGGGAGGAAGCAATGTTTCCGGTGGACAGAAGCAGAGGCTTTCCATTGCCAGAGCTATCGCAAAGGATCCGGAGATCTTTATCTTTGACGACAGCTTTTCCGCACTGGATTTCAAAACAGACAGCACACTTCGAAAAGCGCTGAAAGAACATACAAAAGAAGCAACAACCATTATCGTGGCACAGCGTATCAGTACGATTTTAAATGCAGATAAGATCCTTGTACTGGACGATGGACATATGGCAGGGATCGGAAGCCATAAGGAGCTGATGAAATCCTGCGAGGTATATCGCCAGATTGCCATGAGTCAGTTATCAGAGGAGGAATTGGCATGAGTCAGCAGAGAAGAAGAGGCCCGATGGGCGGACACGGAATGCAGCCAACAGAGAAGGCCAAGGACTTCAAAGGCTCCATGAAAAAGCTCTTTGGCTATATGGGCAGATATAAATTCCGTTTTATCCTGATGTTTATCTTTGCAGTTGCAGGTACAGCGTTTAATATTGCAGGCCCGAAGATCCTTGGAAAAGCTACCACAGAGCTGTTCAATGGTCTGGTTGCCAAGGTAAACGGTACAGGCGGTATTGATTTCAGTAAGATTGGAATGATCCTTCTGTGGACTTTGGGACTGTATGTGGCAAGTGCATGCTTTTCCCTGATCCAGGGATTTGTCATGACGGGGATCTCCAATGATGTTACATACAATCTCCGAAAGGATATTTCAAAGAAGATCAACCGTCTGCCAATGAATTATTTCGAGAGCAGAACAAACGGTGAGATCCTTTCCAGGGTGACAAATGATGTGGATACCCTGCAGATGAGCATCAACCAGAGCATGACACAGCTGATCACATCCGTAACAACACTGATCGGTGTATTTATCATGATGCTTTCCATCAACGTGTGGATGACACTGGCAGCAGTGCTGATACTGCCGGTTTCCATGCTTATCATTAATAAAGTAATGAAACACTCCCAGAAATATTTCCAGGCACAGCAGGAGTATCTGGGAAAAGTAAATGGTCAGGTTGAGGAAAATTTCGGCGGCCATGATGTGGTAAGAGTATTCAACAAAGAGCAGGATGCGCTGAAGGAATTTGAGCATGACAACCAGAAGCTTTATGAGTCTGCATGGAAGTCACAGTTCTTTTCCGGGATGATGATGCCGATCATGCAGTTTGTGGGAAATCTGGGATATGTGATGGTGGCACTTCTCGGAGGGCTTTTTGCCATCAAAGGAACTATCGAGGTTGGAGATATCCAGTCCTTCTTCCAGTATATCCGTAACTTTACACAGCCGATCCAGCAGATCGCCCAGGTTACAAACCTTCTGCAGTCTTCGGCGGCAGCTTCTGAGCGGGTATTTGAATTTCTTGAGGAGCCGGAGGAGGAGCTTCAGCCGGAGAACCCGGATTCCATTGAGGGACTGGAAGGAAATGTACAGTTTGAGCATGTGAAATTCGGTTATAATCCGGATAAGATCATTGTAAATGATTTTTCCGCAGATGTGCATGACGGTCAGAAGATCGCCATTGTAGGACCTACAGGTGCAGGAAAAACGACGATCGTAAAGCTGCTGATGCGTTTTTATGATGTAAATGGCGGAAGCATCAAGGTTGACGGACATGATATCCGGAACTTCAACCGCAGCAATCTCCGTGAGATGTTCGGAATGGTGCTGCAGGACACCTGGCTGTTTTCCGGAACCATTATGGAAAATATCCGCTATGGAAGACTGGACGCAACGGATGAAGAGGTGATCGCAGCAGCAAAAGCGGCCCATATCCATAACTTTATCATGCAGCAGCCCGGCGGCTATCAGATGGTCCTGGATGAGGAGACCAGTAATGTTTCTCAGGGGCAGAAGCAGTTGCTTACCATTGCAAGAGCGATCTTGGCAGACAATAAGATCCTGATCCTGGATGAGGCCACATCTTCCGTTGATACAAGAACAGAAATGCAGATCCAGAAGGCTATGGATAACCTGATGAAGGGCAGAACCAGCTTTGTTATCGCCCACAGACTTTCTACCATTAAGGATGCAGATCTGATTCTTGTCATGAAGGACGGAGATATCATTGAGCAGGGAAATCATGAAGAGCTCCTGGCACGGAAGGGCTTCTATGCGGATCTGTATAACAGTCAGTTCGAGAAAAAAGAGGCTCAGGCGTGAGACTGAGATCAATCGTTATTATTTAAAAGGTGCGAAGCGGATTTCGAATGTCCGCTTCGCTTTTTTACTCTATACATCTGTTCCGCTTTCGGGTATAATTCTGTAATAAACACTCCGGAGCATGTTTTCGGAAATAATCCTGGAGTGTCCATGAAAAATGACAGAAACGGGAGGATTTTACCATGATCATAACGACAACACCATCGGTAGAGGGAAGAGCAATCCGTGAATATAAAGGAATCGTATTTGGAGAGGTGATCTCAGGAGTAAATTTTATGAAAGATCTTGGCGCGGGTCTTCGGAATTTCTTTGGCGGCAGAAGTGCCTGTTATGAGGAAGAACTTCAGAAGGCCAGGGAAGAGGCACTGAAAGAACTGGAACAGCGGGCAGGAGCAATGGGCGCCAATGCAGTGATTGGCGTGGACATTGATTATGAGGTACTTGGCGCAGATAATGGCATGCTGATGGTTACAGCAAGCGGAACAGCGGTAGTGGTGGATTAAGGCGTATGGCAGCAGTAAAAAACGGACGGGAATATCTTGCACATGTAACAGGAACTCTGCGGCACCGGATCACACAGCTGGATGATTCCATAGAGGCTGGTCAGAAAGAAATCGAAGGAATGCACGAGTATTACTGGGAAAACTACACAGAGATGGACCAGTATGGCTACGAAAATTTCGATAACCAGCAGGCACTTCTCCATGAGATCAATGCCAGCAATGAAAAGATCGAGCTGCGCCGCAGATTCCGTAAGATGATGGATTCACCATTTTTTGGCAGAGTGGATTTCTGCTATGAAGGTGATGATGAGCCGGAGATCTTTTATATAGGTATCGCAAACCTTGCGGAGGAAAACGGTGGTCTGCCTCTGATCTATGACTGGAGGGCACCGGTGTCCGGATTGTTCTATGATTTTGACAAAGGACCGGCCTCCTATCAGGCCCCGCTGGGTGAGATCCATGGAGATATTGCGGCAAAGTGGCAGTATAAGATCCGTGGCGGAAAAATGATCTACGAGTTCGAGAGCGATGTGAAAATTGATGATGAGATCCTGAAGGCAGAGCTTGGAAGCAACGGAGATGTACAGCTGAAAAACATTATCCGAACCATTCAGAAGGAGCAGAATGCCATTATCCGAAACACCTCGGACAGGATCATGGTGATCCAGGGGGCTGCAGGAAGCGGAAAGACTTCCATTGCCCTGCACAGGATCGCATATCTCCTTTATCATGACAGAAAGAATCTGAAATCCTCTTCTGTGCTGGTACTTTCGCCCAACGGAGTATTTTCGGATTATATTTCCCATATCCTGCCGGAGCTTGGTGAGGAGAACATCCGGGAGATGAGCTTTGATCTTTTTGCCTATAAGAGACTGAAAAATACAGTGTCTGACTGCGAGGATCGTTATGATCTGATCGAGCGGCAGATCTCAGGCTTATGTGATGAGGAGCTTCTGAAGGAAAAACAGTCCCGGGATTTTCTGGACCGTATGGAAGGGTATCTGGCAGAACTGGAAGACAGTCTTATGAATTTCCGGGATATAGAACATCGTGGCGTAGTAAAAAAAGAACAGGAAATTATTGAACTGTTTTATTTTAAATTTATGGATATCCCGCTACTTTCCAGAATGGATGCAGTGGCAGAGTATTTCATTGATGAGGTGGAAACGCTGAAGGGTTTTGACCTTCCGGAGGAAGAAAGGGATGCTGTGAAGAGTCGTTTTTACCGGATGTATGAGACAAGAGATCTTTATGTGTTATACAATCGTTTCCTGAGGCAGGAGGGATTTCCGGCGCTTCCACAGGTACAGTACGAAAAAAGAAAGCTTCGTTATGAGGATGTGTATCCGGTTCTGTATCTGAAATACCGTCTGGAGACCCAGCAGGAAGACAGTGGTGTCCGCCATCTGATCGTGGATGAGATGCAGGATTATTCCATGATCCAGTATCTCATCATCCAGAGGCTTTTTAAATGCAAAATGACGATCCTGGGAGATAGGGAGCAGACCATGGATGGGGACCAACAGGATGTGCTTACATTCCTTCCGAAGATCTTTGGCAAGGATATCAGAAGGATCGTGATGAATAAGAGCTACCGTAATACCATTGAGATTGCTTCCTATGCGAATAAGCTTGCGGGGATCACAGAGGTGGAGCTTTTTGAACGCCATGGAAAACCGGTGGAAGAGAAAGAATTTACGGGGCTTACCGAGGCACTGGAGCGTGTGGTAAAGGAACTGAGACTGGAGAAGCAGACAGTGGCGGAAGCCGACGAAGACATGCCGGAAAATGCGGCTTCGGAGACAGATGGGACTGAGACCGGGGAGGAGCTTTCTTACGAGACAGCAGCGGTGATCACCAGAACTGCAGATGAAGCGAGAGAGGCATATTATATTCTTCAGAAAAAACTGGAAGCAGAGGGCTTTGACACAAAGGAAAGGCTGTCACTGCTTCACAGGGACAGCACAAATTTCAAAAAAGGTCTTACTGTTACCACGTTTTATATGGCAAAGGGACTGGAATTTGATCAGGTATTTTCTGTATTTCCGGGGACTGACAGAAGTCCGATCGTGCAGAGAGCCAGATATATTGCGGCAACCAGGGCGCTGCATGAATTGTATATGTATGAAATAACAGAATAAATAACATTACAAAACGCTGTAAATGGAAATGTGAGCTGTCTCTTCATCTTACCGGCTATACCGGCAAAATGGAGAAACAGCAGTGATAAATTTCCTTTTACAGCGTTTTTTTGTCTATTTCATATTTTCGCAGAAGATTTCTTCCATGGATCCGGTAAGAGGAACGCCAAGCTTCTGCAGGGTTCCGTCAAGAGCATGGAAAACTTCACGTACATTGTAGAAAGCTGCATTATTTCCCATGTGACCGATGCGGATAACCTTTCCGGCAAGGACATCGAAGGAGCCTGCCAGCATGATGTTATAGTCTTTTCTGACTCCGTCCAGGATCGCAGCGGCAGTGGTGCCTTCCGGGACTTCAAAAACAGTTACCGTGTTGGAATAGCCGCTGTGGAGATACAGCTTAAGTCCGGCTCCTGTAATGGCCTTTCGGGAGGCTGCGGCGATTTTGGCATGGCGTGTAAGGATCCCGGGATCATCGGCAATGTTGTCAATAGCAGCCCGCAGACCATAGATATCGCTGATCGGCATGGTATATGGAAACCATTTTTCTTCATAATAATGTGCAAAGGTTGTGAGATTTGCGTAGAAAGAAGCAATGGGTGTCTTTCTTTCAGTCATTGCCTTCTTTGCATCGCTGCTGACTACAACAAAGGTAAGTCCCGGAGGTGCAGATACCACCTTCTGTGATCCGCCGCACATGATATCAATCTGGCATGCATCAATGTTCAGAGGCTCGCCGAAGGAAGCGGAAACAGAATCTACAACGGTAAGGATCCCGTATTTTTTAAGAAGCGGGCAGATGGCAGATACATCGTTGAGCATGCCGCTTGGAGTATCGCCGTGTACTACGGTTGCATATTTGTAGTTATGGTTATCCGCAAGGAAGGCTTCCAGTTCCTTTACATTGAGAGTGTTCTGATAATCTCTGGTATAAAGCTCCGGTCTGCCTCCGTACATGGAAACAAAATCGGCAAAGCCTTTTCCGTAGATACCATTGTCCAGAACAAGAACCTTATCTCCGGGCTCAGTCATGGAAGCAATGGCAGCCTCCAGTCCAAGGATACCCTCACCGCTTAAGATGAGAGTTTCGTTGGAGGTATGGAGAAGAGTGCTGATCTTCTCGCAGGTTTCTTTATAAAATTCGACAAAATTTTCGTCCAGATCCGGATTTGTGCATTCCATGCTTCTTGCCAGACGGACATTTTCTGCGACCTGTGTAGGTCCCGGTGTCATGATCTTATACATAAGCTCACCTCTTGATCTTTATATTATTTCCGCAAATTACGGCAGCTGTTACAGCTATTTTTTTAATCCGGTTTTTCTTGCTGCAAGGTTTAATGGTGTGATCACTACGAGAACGATGACAGCTGCAACACCGATCTGGACCAGGTTTCCTGGGATGGAAGATACCGGTGCCAGTGGATTTCCGTAGATGATAACCTCTGCAATGTAGTATCCTGCAACCTTGATCACGCAGGCTGCGGCAATGGCGATCACATACCATTTCATGTTCTGGTGCCGGGGATCCTCTGTGAGCTTACCTACTGTGAAGCCCATGATCCCTACAATAATAAGAGTAAATGGTGCCCACAGGGTCCAGCCGGAGAGAAGGTCAAAGAGCCCCATTCCGATCCCACCGGCAATGGCTCCGGTTTTCTTTCCGAATAAAATGGCACCGATGAATAACGGTACATTTCCAAGGTGGATCAGTCCGCCGTTGGCTGCGATCGGAAGCTTAACATTAATAAATGCGGTGAAGATATAAGTCAGTGCAACAAATGCGGCTGTAATGGTGAGAAACTGAACAGATGAAAGCTCCTGGTCAGTTCTCTGAGATGTCTGAACTGCTTTTTCCATAGTGATAGATCCTTTCCCGAAAACATCGATGTATGGATGTCCTCTTTTCATATATTTTTGGTTGGGTATACTTTACAACATGAGTGTACATGAATAAAGACACAATTATAGAAAAAAAAGAGGGGACAGATTCAAGGAGATATTTGTCATTAAAACAGGAGGCTTACTTGGTGGGGAATAAATCAGAACTTTCGTAATGAAGGCGTAAAACGGGAAATACAGGATCAGCATAAGAAGAGAATAAGATAGGTATATCTGGGAAAATTATAATGTTAGAAAAATCCTGTACGGAGCAGGATATCTGCTTACAGGATATTCATAAAGTACAGGGAGAAATCAATTGACAAAGCTGTAATAAAATCGTAAACTATAGCAAAGAGTGTGTTCAGGAGTGAATGTTCCGGACACACTTTGTGACTGATGATGATTATGAGGAGGATACTATGAAGAATAAAAAATTTATTGCACTTTTAGCTATGACTGTTGCTCTTTCTGGTGTCATGACGGCATGTAGTTTCGGAGGAGGAAAAGAGGACAGCGTGGTTGTGGAGTCTACTCCTACTCCGACACCGGCGAAAAAAGCGAAGGTTACACCGACTGTTGCAGCAGACGCACAGAATACAACCTATACATCCAAGGATAAATCCGTAGCGATCAAGCTTCCGGATGCAACCTGGGCCAACAAGTCCGACGAGACAGATATGGTAAGCTTCGAGTCTCCGGACCAGGGCAGGATCCTGATCCTTCACGGATCCGGCGCAGATCTGGAATCCGCAGTGATCCCGAACTCCCAGGATATGGCAGTTTCCATGACACAGGCAGAGAACATGGTAAATGGAACCGATTTTGAGATCCAGGATTACAAGGCAGATCAGAAAGACGGAATCAACATTTATTCCTATACTGTGAAATATAAGGATACGACCAAGAGTGACGGTTATGTATATGCTATCAATAAATACTTTGTAAATGACAGTGAGTATTACAGCCTTGTGGCATCTGTTAAAAAAGAGGATGCTCTGAAAAAGGTTCAGGAGTCTGTCGACAGCTTTGCGATCCTTGGTGATTCCACTCTGAAGAGTGCGGCAAATGGTTCCGCAGCCAAGACTGCCGGTAAAGGTAATGCAGCAGCTTCCTCTGACGGAAGTGCATCTGCAGATGGTAATGCAGCAGCTTCTTCTGACGGAGCAGCAGATGGAACTACAGCTGCCGACGGAAGCACATCTACAGACGGAAGTGCAGCATCTGACGGAACATCTACAGACGGAAGCAGTACATCTGATGGTTCTTCCAATGGAACTGCATCCACTGACAGCAGCTCCTCCGGTGCTATCGTAAATGGCGGATTTACAGATGAGCAGCTTGGCAACACAGATGAGACAAGAACTATTTACAGAAACTCCGATGGTAAACCACGTGTTATCGTTCCGGACGGAAACGGTGCATGGATGGATAACGAAGGAAACCGTTTCACCTTCTCTTCTCAGTATGACTGTGATGTATATGAAGAGGATGGAACAAGCTTCTACTGGCACGGTGAGGCTGCAGACGTATACTATATGCCTGTACAGTAAAGCCTGGAGTAGCAGGAGATTCGGTTAGATAAGAATTCCGGGATCACAGCTTTTGTGGCTGCGGTCCCGGATTTTTTGTGTCATATTATGTCAGAGGCGTATACTTATACAGGAAGACATGGTATAATGTGAACGCTGCGGGCGATGGAACGCCCGGAAAATATTTGGAGGTTTTTATGGAAGCATACAGTGATTTCGCCAGAGTTTATGACATTTTCATGGACAATGTGGAATATGAAAAATGGGCGGAATATCTTATAGGAAGTCTTAAAGAATACGGAATTGAAGACGGGATCGTGCTGGAACTTGGCTGTGGGACCGGAGTGATGACAGAGCTTCTGGCTGAGTCCGGTTATGATATGATCGGTGTGGATAACTCTGAGGAAATGCTTGGCGAAGCCATGGAAAAACGTGCAGAATCCGGTCATGAGATCCTTTATCTGGAACAGGATATGCGGGAGTTTGAACTTTATGGAACAGTACGTGCTGTCGTCAGCGTCTGTGACTGTATGAATTACATCACAGAGGAGGATGATCTGCTTACTGTATTTAAACTGGTGAACAATTATCTTGATCCGGATGGAATTTTCATATTTGATATGAACACCCCGTATAAATACCGGAAAATGCTTGGAAATACGACTATTGCAGAGAATCGGGAAGAGGGAAGCTTTATCTGGGAAAATGAATTTGATGAGGAGACCGGGATCAATGTGTATGATCTGACTCTGTTTCTTCCGAGAGAAGATGGTCTTTATGAGAGAGACGAGGAAATTCATTACCAGAAGGCTTATGATTCGGAGAAAGTAAGGGAACTTCTTGAAAAGGCAGGCCTGATCCCGCTGGCGGTTTATGACGCATACACCAAGGATGCACCGAAGCCGGACAGCGGAAGACTGACTTTTGTGGCCAGAGAACATGGAAAGGAAATTCCGTCAGACGAGAAATAAAGGAGGAAATTTTTTATATGAGTGATTATATTGTAAGAGCAACAGCGGCAAACAGCCAGATCCGTGCATTTGCGGCTGTTACAACCGATATGGTGGAGACAGCGAGAAAGAATCATAACACCAGTCCGGTGGCAACAGCGGCACTGGGACGTCTCCTTACCGGCGGTGCCATGATGGGAGCTATGATGAAAGGGGAAAAGGATCTCCTTACACTTCGGATCCATGCAGGCGGACCACTGCAGGGAATCACAGTAACTGCAGATTCTCACGGAAATGTAAAGGGCTATGTGGGGAATCCGGATGTATGTATCCCGGCAAACAGCAAAGGCAAGCTGGATGTTGCGGGAGCTGTCGGCGTAGGCTTTATGGATGTGATCAAGGATATGGGACTGAAAGAGCCATATGTGGGACAGGTTGCTCTTCAGACCAGCGAGATCGCAGAAGATCTCACCTATTATTTTGCAACCAGCGAGCAGGTTCCGTCTGCGGTAGGACTGGGTGTGCTGATGAATAAGGATAATACAGTCCGTCAGGCGGGAGGCTTTATTGTACAGCTGATGCCTTTTGCAGAGGAAGAGGTGATCGCAAAGCTTGAGGAAAACGTATCAAAGATCGATTCTGTTACCAATCTTCTGGAGCAGGGACACACACCGGAAAGTCTTCTTGAAAAAGTACTGGAAGGCTTTGACATAGAGATCAATGATACACTGCCCACACAGTTCCATTGCAACTGCTGCAGAGAGCGTGTGGAAAAAGCGCTGATCAGCATCGGAAGAAAAGAACTTAACGAGATGATCCAGGAAGGCAAGGACATTGAGATGAACTGCCATTTCTGCAATAAGAATTATAATTTTACCGTGGAAGATCTTAAGAGGATCATAAGAGAGTGCAAGCGATAAAACTCGGGAGGAAGAAAAAATGAAGCATGGTTTTATCAAGGTGGCAGCGGCAACGCCGAGAGTTACCGTTGCAGACTGCAAGGCAAACGGAGAGGAAATCCTGAAGGCCATTCATGAAATGGAAAAGGAACATGTCAAGCTGATGGTATTTCCGGAATTTTGTATCACAGGATATACCTGTCACGATCTTTTTCTCCAGAGATGTCTTCTGGACAGTGCGTGGGATGAGCTTCTGCATATTGCAGAGGAGACAAGGGAGACGGACGCCCTGATCTTTGTGGGACTCCCGCTGCGTCACAGAGGCAAGCTCTATAATGTGGCAGCAGCTCTGAAT
Organism: Blautia massiliensis (ex Durand et al. 2017); assembly: GCF_001487165.1. Taxonomy (GTDB): domain Bacteria; phylum Bacillota; class Clostridia; order Lachnospirales; family Lachnospiraceae; genus Blautia_A; species Blautia_A fusiformis. The sequence goes on along the minus strand of NZ_LN913006.1, from coordinate 1,650,608 downwards.
CATGGCCGTATCGTGGGATTTGTGCCGAAGACGCATATTCCGAATTATAATGAGTTTTATGAGCAGAGACAGTTTGCAGGTGCAGAGGAAGAAGATGTGGAATTTGTGGACTTCCTGAAGTGCGAGAAAAATGAGGAGGATGAGTTCTGGGATGAAATTCCTTTTGGAACAGAGCTGATCTTTGAATGTAAGGAATTTCCGGAATTCACCGTTGCAGCAGAGCTTTGCGAGGATCTCTGGGTCCCTGCGCCGCCAAGTATCCGTCATGCCGTCAACGGTGCGCATATCATCGTTAATCTTTCTGCCAGTGATGAGATGGTAGGTAAGGATTCCTACCGGAGAACTCTGATAAGCGGGCAGTCAGCACGACTGATCTGTGGATATATTTATGCCAGTGCAGGGGAAGGGGAGTCTACCCAGGATCTCGTGTTTGGCGGACAGAATATGATCGCAGAGAACGGTTCCATGCTTGCGGAAAGCAGACGCTTTGAGAACGGCATTATTTACAGTGAGATCGATGTGCAGAGACTGGCTGATGAGAGAAGAAGAATGTCCACGTATCCGGCAGTTTCTACCTGCAGTCATACAAGAGTTGATTTTTCCGTAGCAGAGGAGGAAACAAGACTTACCAGAAAATATCCACAGTATCCCTTCGTTCCGTCTGTGAAGGAAGAGCGTGATGAGCGCTGCGAGGAGATCCTGAACATCCAGGCTATGGGACTTAAGAAACGTATGGAGCATATCCACAGCAGGAGTGCGGTGGTAGGACTTTCCGGAGGACTGGATTCTACCCTGGCGCTTCTTGTAATGGCACGTGCCTTTGACCGGATGGGAATGCCGAGAGAACAGATCCACTGTGTGACCATGCCATGCTTTGGAACCACAGACAGAACCTATCAGAATGCCTGCAAGTTAAGCCGCTGCCTTGGTGCAAGGCTTACCGAGGTAAATATTAAAGAGGCGGTAAATATCCATTTCCGGGATATCGGACATGATCCGGAGATCCACGATGTGACGTATGAGAACAGCCAGGCACGTGAGCGTACTCAGATCCTGATGGATACGGCAAACAAGGAAGGCGGCGTTCTTGTGGGAACCGGAGACCTTTCCGAGCTGGCTCTTGGCTGGGCAACCTATAATGGCGATCACATGTCCATGTATGGTGTAAATGCTTCTGTCCCGAAGACACTGGTACGTCATCTGGTACGTTATTATGCGGATACCTGCGGAGATGAGGAACTGAAGGAGGTTCTTCTGGATATCCTGGATACTCCGGTAAGCCCGGAGCTTCTTCCTCCTAAGGATGGCAAGATCGCCCAGAAGACGGAGGATCTGGTAGGACCTTATGAGCTTCATGATTTTTATCTGTATTACATGCTGCGTGCAGGATTTACACCGGATAAGATCTACAGGCTTGCCTGCCTGACCTTTGATGGGATTTATGATAAAGAGACGATCCTGAAATGGCTGAAAACCTTCTACCGGAGATTTTTTGCCCAGCAGTTCAAACGTTCCTGTCTGCCGGATGGCCCGAAGGTAGGTAGTGTGGCACTTTCTCCAAGAGGAGATCTCAGAATGCCAAGTGATGCAAGTGCAAGGATCTGGCAGGATGTGCTGGAGAAGATTGAAATCTGAACGTAGATCGCAAAGCGGAGAGCTTAAGTGTTCTCCGCTTTTTTTACTGCATCCGTGATAGCTGAAAGGAGTACCTGGGAGGTATATTTCCGGTCTCCTGCATACTGAATGTCTTCCAGGGACTGACTGGAATAGATCTGACTTGCCAAAGAATCCAGAACCGGTTCCATAAGAGGATAGGACGCTTTTGTGGCTTCATTTAAATTCACCAGACGGATGGCCTTGATCCTGTCAGCATTTACAGTAACTTCCACATCGAAGGTATTCTCGTTCAGGGTGATGGAAGAGGTATAGACGCCCGGCTTGTAGCGGGATTTTTCGCTGGCTGTATGACTGGTATTTTTTCCGGGACCGAACATGAAGAAAAGAACGACAGCCAGAACGACAGCCAGAGCCAGAAAGACAGCTGTGTAAATGATCTCTTTCATATGTAGGACGATGATCCTGGTTTTGGAACTCATGGCACACGCCTCCCAAAGCTTTTTATATAGTTTATTATCGGGAGGGAGGATTTATGCCACAGCTGTGCGCAGGTCATTCGATACTGTGCCTGGAAAAATAAGGAAAAGAGCAGGCTGATATTTCAGAATATAAAGAACGACCGTTCTATAGGAGTAGAATTTGTGGTATGATAGGAATACTTCAGGCGCAGGATGGCGCCGGAATGACTGAAAATCTGCAAGTGATCGGGAGGATGAAGATGTCATTACAGTTTATCATAGGAAGTTCCGGAAGCGGAAAATCCTGTTATGCTTATCAGAATATCATAGAACAGGCAGGGCTGCATCCTGAGAAGCTTTTTTATGTGATCGTGCCGGAGCAGTTTACCATGCAGACCCAGAAGACACTGGTGGAGATGAGTCCGGGCAGGGGAATCCTGAATATTGATATCCTGAGCTTTGAGCGTCTTGCATACCGTGTTCTGGAGGAAGTTGGAGGAGACAGCCGCATCCTTCTGGAAGAAACCGGTAAGAGTATGGTGCTGCAGAAGATGGTACAGCAGCATGGAAAGGAGCTTTCCTATCTGGGAGGTCAGATGCGTAAAGCGGGATACCTGGATGAAGTGAAGTCTATCCTGTCGGAGTTTATGCAGTACGATATCCGGGACAGTGAGATCCAGGAGATGATCGAGGATTCCGGTGACAGAGCGTTACTTCAGATGAAGCTGAAAGACGTAGCTGTTCTTTACCAGGCATTTACCGGATATCTGAAGAATCATTATATGACAGGAGAAGAAGTAATGGATGCGCTGGAAAAAGCTCTTCCGTTTTCTAAAAAAATGAAAAACAGTGTACTCCTTCTGGATGGTTACACCGGTTTTACGCCTATTCAGATGCGTGTTGTGGGAGAACTTCTTGCTGTCTGTGAGAAGGTGATGGTAACGGTGACCATGGATGCGGATGAGAATCTGAGCATGAGAGGAAAACCTTATCAGCTTTTTTATATGAGCCGTCAGATGATCCACGGGCTTTCGGAGCTGACCAGGGAGATCGAGACACCGGTTCTTTTGAAGGATGTGGGAAAATCCCGCTTTTCCCAGGCACCTGCCCTTCATTTCCTTGAAAAAAATATCTTCCGTTACCGAAAAAATATATATAAAAAAGCGCAGGATGAGATCTGCATGTTTTCGGCAGTGAACCCGCAGAAGGAAATGGAAGAAGCTGCCCGCCGGATCGCCAGACTTGTAAGGGAAAAGGGCTGCCGTTACGGTGAGATCGCCGTGATCACAGGTAACCTGGAGGAGTATGGAAATCTTGCAAAGCAGGTATTTACAGCAGCAGGGATCCCGTATTTCATTGATGAGAAGCATACGGTCCTGATGAATCCGTTTGTAGAATATTTCCGGGCAGCACTTGAGATGGCAGTGCAGGATTTTTCCTATGAGAGTGTATTCCGGTATCTCCGGTGCGGAATGTCCTGTGTGACCAGGGAGGAAGCAGACCTTCTGGAGAATTATGTGCTGGCTCTTGGTATCCGTGGATTTAAGAAATGGGATGAAGTGTGGGTGCGTATTTACCGGGGAATGCCGCCGGAAAGCATTCAGAGGCTTAATGAGATCCGGCAGCGGTTCGCAGATGAGACCAGAGAGCTTGCGCTAAGCTTTAAAGGTGGGAAAAAGACGGTGCGGGAATACTGTACTTTTCTCTACGAGTTTGCAGTGCGGAGCCAGGTGCAGCAGAAACTGAAGCATCAGGAACTGAAATTCAAGGAACAGGGCGACAAGGCCATGGAAAAGGAATATGCCCAGATCTACGGAATCGTTATGGAACTTCTGGATAATATGGTGGAGATCCTTGGAGAGGAAACCGTGAACCGCCAGGATTTCCGTCAGCTTCTGGAAACAGGACTGAACCAGGCCAAGGTGGCTCTGATCCCGCCAAGTATGGACCAGGTACTTGTGGGAGATATGGAGAGAACCAGGCTGAAGGATATCCGTGCACTGTTTTTTGTGGGAGTAAATGAAGGGAATATTCCGAAGAATACATCCGGTGGAGGAATGCTTACGGAGATTGACAGAGAATTTTTTAAAGATCAGGGGATCCAGCTTGCACCGGGGCCAAAGGAACTGATGAACATGCAGCGATTTTATCTGTATCTGAACATGACCAAGCCAAGAGAACTGCTCTGTCTGTCCTTCTGTCAGTCCGACAGCCAGGGAAAAGCCCTGAGTCCGGCCTTTCTTGTCAGTAATATCCGGGAGATGTTTCCGGAAATGGAGATCCGGCAGTGCGGAGATATGCAGGAACCTATGGAATTACTGGAGCTTCCGGGAATCAGCCTGGATTATTTCCTGAGAGGGCTTGCAGGAGAAGCTTACCAGGATAATGCGGTCTTCCAGGAACTGTACAGCTGGTATCTTCAGAGCCCGGAATACAGGATCCTTGTAAAAAATCTTACAGAGGCATCTTTTTCAGAACGACCGTCAGACAAGATCGGAAAAACAGTGGCAAAGATTCTCTATGGAGAAATTTCCCCGTACAGTGCTACCCGGCTGGAGCGTTTTGCGGCCTGTGCATTTGCACATTTTCTGCAGTATGGACTGAAGATTACAGAACGTGCAGAGTATGAGTTCCGGGCTATGGATATGGGAAATGTCATGCATATGGCACTGGAAAAATTTGCGGCGGAAGTCCGAAAAGAGGGACTGGACTGGGCAGAGCTTACGGAGGAAGAGCGAAACCGTATCATAGACAGCTGTCTGGATCAGGTTTCCGCAGATTACGGAAATACGATCCTTAAAAGCAGTGCGAGAAATGAATATATGATCGAACGGACCAGACGTATTTTGCGGCGTACCGTGTGGGCTTTGCAGGAACAGCTGAAGCATGGAGCATTCCGGCCGGAAGGATTTGAGGTGAGGTTTCAGGGCGGAAGGATCGACCGTGTGGATATCATGGAAGAGCCGGAGAACAACCGGGTCTATGTGAAGGTGATCGACTATAAAACTGGAAATACTTCGTTTGATCTGCTGGCGTTGTATCATGGCCTTCAGCTTCAGCTGATGGTCTATCTGGATGGAGCATTACAGGTGGAAAAACGGAAGTATCCGGATCGCGAGATCGTTCCGGCTGGTGTGTTTTATTATAATGTGAAGGATCCTATGATACAGGAGAAGATCCATGCGGATATGGAAAGCATCAATGAGCAGATGCTGAAGAAAATGAAAATGAACGGGCTTGTACAGGCAGATGATAATATGAGTACCAAAATCGACAGCACTATGGCCTCCATACCGGTATCCCTGAACCGGGACGGAAGCTTCAGCAAAAGATCTTCTGTTGCCTCAAGGAAGCAGTTTGATGCTCTGGGAGCGTATGTGCGGAGAAAGATCTGTGACATCAGGGAATCGATCCTGGATGGAAATGCGGCAGTGGAACCCTATGAACTTGGAAAAAAGAATGCCTGCACATATTGTCCGTATCTTACTGTGTGCGGCTTCGACAGGAAGATACCGGGATATGAGTTTCACAGGCTGTCGTCTATAGAAGAAGATGCACTGTGGAAAAAGATCATGAAGGGAGAGGAAGAGAATGGCAGTGAAATGGACTGAGGAGCAGAAAAAGGTCATCACGCTCCGGGACCGGAATATTCTGGTCAGCGCAGCAGCCGGTTCCGGTAAAACTGCAGTGCTGGTGCAGAGAATCTTAAGTAAGATCATGGATCCTTTGAAACCGGTGGACATTGACCGTCTTCTGATCATGACATTTACAAGGGCGGCAGCGGGAGAGATGCGGGAACGTATCGAACGTGGACTGGATCAGGCACTGGCTGAAGATCCGGATAATGAGCATCTGCAGAGACAGATGACGTTGATCCATACGGCACAGATCACTACCATTGACGGCTTTTGCGCCTATGTGATCCGAAATTATTTTCATCTGATCGGACTGGATCCGGGTTACCGGACTGCAGATGAGGGTGAACTGAAGCTTTTGCAGGAAGATGTGCTGAAGGAGCTTTTTGAAGATCATTATGCAGAAAGAAAGGCAGATTTTACTGCATTTGTGGAATGCTATGCGCCAGGAAAAACGGATGAAGGACTGAAGGAACATGTGCTGGAGCTTTATAATGCTGCGATGAGTAATCCATGGCCCGAAAAATGGCTGGACAGCTGTGTGGAGAATTATCATCTGGATCCGGAAAAAGGTCTTGAGGGAACGCGATGGTTCCGATATCTGTGGGAGGCTGCAGACTGCGCACTGAAAGAAGCGGAAGAGCTTACAGAAACCGCAATGAAGACCTGTCAGCTCCAGGATGGACCGGAGCTTTATCTGGAGGCTCTGGAAAAAGATATGATACTGATCCGGCAGTTAAAACAACTGTCCGTTAAAAGGGATTATGATGAGATAGCGCAGAATCTCCGGAATCTGAAGTTTGCAAGGCTTTCCTCAAAAAAAATGGAGGGAGTATCGGAGCAGCTGAAAAATCTGGTAAAAGCTCTTCGCGAAGATGCAAAAGATAATCTGAAGGAACTGGGAATCCGATATTTTTACGGAAATCTGGCTGAGCTGACGGAACTAACAGAAGCATCTGCACCACCGCTGGAGATGCTGGTAAAGCTGACAAAGGATTTTGCAGAACGTTTCCAGGCAAAGAAGCGTGAAAAAAATGTTCTGGATTTTTCAGATATGGAACATTTTGCCCTGGACATCCTTCTGAAAAAGGAAGGAGAAACCTATGTGCCCAGCCAGGCGGCAAGAGAGCTTTCTGAAAAATATGATGAGGTCCTGCTGGATGAGTATCAGGACAGTAATCTGGTTCAGGAGATCCTGATGCAGACAGTTTCCGGCTGGGTCAATGAACGCAAAAATATCTTTATGGTAGGAGATGTAAAGCAGAGCATCTACCGTTTTCGTCTGGCCCGTCCGGAACTGTTCATGGAAAAATATAAGAGCTATTCACTGGAAGACAGTCCGGAACAGCGGATCGACCTGCACAAAAATTTCCGAAGCAGACCGGAAGTCCTTGAAAGTGTCAACTTTATTTTCCGGCAGATCATGGGGGAAGATCTGGGAGGAATTGCTTACGACGAGGCGGCAGCTCTGTATCCCGGAGCTTCTTTTCCGGAAGGCCAGGATCCGGAATTTGTAAAAACAGAGATCCTTCTTGTGGATAAATACAGTCCGCTGCTGGAAGAGGAGGATGAAGAAGTAACGGAGAATGAGAGAGAGCTGGAGGCCCTTGCCATTGCAGGAAGAATCCGATCTATGGTAGGGCATGAACGGGTGCTGGATAAGGAAACGGGAGAGTATCGACCTCTTCAATATGGAGATATCGTGATCCTGCTCCGATCTGCTTCAGGCTGGGCTGAAACCTTCGGGGAGGTTTTGAGTGCAAGAGGGATACCGGTATATACGGCCTCCAGAACCGGATATTTTTCTGCAACAGAGGTTGTGACACTGCTGAATTATCTCCGGATCCTGGATAATCCGCTGCAGGATATTCCCATGACCGGCGTACTGCGTTCACCGATCGTTGGATGTACCACAGAAGAGCTGGCTGAGCTTCGGATCGCATATCCGGAAGGAATGATCTATGAATGTGTGCGCAGGTTTGTGGAGGACTACAGAAAGCATGGGAGCTCTGAGGAAAACAAAAAAATCCTCGGAGAGAAGCTGTCCTGTTTTATGGACACCATGAATGCACTTCGTGATAAGGCGGCTTACACGCCGGTCCATCAGTTGATCCTGGAGGTACTTGCACGTACCGGATATGGAGACCATGCAAAGGCAATGCCAAATGGTGAACAGAGGAATGCAAACCTGAACATGCTTGTGGAAAAGGCAATGGAATATGAGAAGACAAGCTATCGAGGCCTTTTTAATTTTGTAAGATATATCCAGAAGCTTCAGCAGTATCAGGTGGATTACGGGGAGGTAAATCTTTCCGGAACCGGGGAAAGTGCAGTACAGATCATGACGATCCATAAGAGCAAGGGACTGGAGTTTCCGGTAGTGTTTGCAGCAGGAATGGGAAAACGCTTTAATTTCCGGGATATGAACGCAAGTATCCTGATCCATCCGGAGCTGGGGATCGGTGCGGATGCGATCCTGCCGGAGAAGAGGATCATCGCTCCATCCCTGTGTAAGCAGATCATACGGAGAGCGCTTCTGATGGAAAGCCTCGGAGAGGAGCTGAGGGTACTTTATGTAGCGCTTACACGTGCAAAGGAAAAATTGATCCTCAGTGGAACCATTGGAGCCCTGCAACCGGAATTGGGGGAATTGTCCGCATTAAGGGACAGTGAGGAACCATTGCTTTCTCTGGGCAGGAGGCTTGGCGGGAAGACTTACTGGGATTATGTGCTTCCGGCACTGGCAAGACATCGCTGCATGGCACCATTATTTCATGAATATGGCATCTTTATGAATACCGCAAATCCTCTGTACAAAGATCCGGCAGAATTCAAAGTTACACGGGTCACAGCACGGGAACTGACAGAAAGTGAGGTTGTGGAACAGGCAGAGCGGGAAATGAAGAAGGAAACACTGGAGAACTGGAATCCGGGCAGAGTTTTTGACAGTGAGATCCGGGAGGAAATCCAGAGACGTTTTTCCTTTGTATATCCCTATCAATATCTGGAAGATCTTCCTGTGAAGGTGAGTGTATCAGAACTGAAAAAGCGAAGCTACCACAGTGAGCAGGATCTGGAAGAAACGGTGGATTATGAGACGGAAGAAGAGATCCAGCCGCTGGTTCCCCGATTTATCGAGGAGAAGAAAGCGGAAGGGTATACAGGGGCACTTCGTGGAACGGCTTATCATCGTGTAATGGAATGCCTGGACTATCAGAAGACAGCAAATAGGGATGAGATCCGCAGACAGCTGAGAGAATGGGTTGACGCCAGGAAGATGGAAAGAAAAGAGGCTGAGTCGGTCCGGGTAAAGGATATCTGGAATTTTGTGGAAACACCTCTCGGACAGCGGATGAAAGCAGCTTCAGAGAAGAGACTTCTGTTCCGGGAGCAGCCTTTTGTGATCGCAAGAAAAGCTTCGGAGCTCGATCCGCAGTGGCAGTGTGAGGAAAATGTTCTGGTACAGGGAATCATTGATGCGTATTTTATAGAGGATGAAGAAATCGTTCTGGTGGATTATAAAACGGACTTTGTGAGACGTGGAGAAGAACAGAAGCTGATCGACCGTTATCATGTACAGCTGGAGGATTACGCCCAGGCGCTGGAACGGATGACAGGCCGGAAGGTGAAGGAACGGTATATTTATTCGTTTACTCTTGGAGAAGCGTTCAGTCTCTGATCTGAAAATGAAATGATATGTTAATGTGGGCAGATATCCTGCGGCGGAGAGATTACACTCTCCAGCCAGCAGGATATTTGTTTTTCAAGATCCCGTTTACAAGCTTTCCGAAGCCGAGAGGATAACCGTCCACACAGAGAAGGTGCCAGCCTTTTTTGTGAGCGGCCTCTTCCGGCTCGATCATAAGAGTTTCGCCTTTCAGATAACGGGTAAGCCGCTCGTCGGAAACCGGCAGGGAGATAACTGCTTCCACATCTCCTTTGTGAAGCGCCAGCGCCAGAGGCTGAGACGGCTCAAAACGTTTTTTTTTCAGATCACCCAGGTAGAGGCCGTTTCGAAGAAAGGAGATTCCGCGGAGATCCAGCGGGAAGGGCAGCTGATAGTATACTTTATCTTTGCGGACTTCCACACGGTTCCAGTCAAATTCCTGACCGCCAATGGTTTTCAGACCGATCTCAGAGAAAAATTCCTCCAGCCATTTCCGGGTATTTTTGTCCGGTCCTTTTGCGGAAAAGCGGAAAACGGGTGGAAGAGAGTCACCTTTTTTGCGGAACAGGGCGAGAAAATGACCTTCGCCATCCATTTTGTGTGGAAAGATTCGGACGCATTTTTGAAGTTCTTCCGGATTAAATGCATTTAAGCTTAACGCGATTTCGGAATCGGAAGTGTCTGCTGTGCCGGCATATTCCGGGCGGCCGCTGGAGAAGCCTTCATATCCTGGCATTTCCATAAGTTCCATATCCGGGCGTTGTCTGAGAAGATAGGCTACCACTTCTTCGTCTTCACATGGGGAAAAAGTGCAGGTGGAATAAAGTAGCATTCCGCCCGGACGGAGCATATCGGCAGCTTTTAAGACCAGGTCTTTCTGGATATCAGAAAGCTCAGCAGATTTTTTCGGTGTCCAGTCGCGGGCAAGGGCTTCCTCTTTTCGGAACATGCCTTCCCCGGAGCATGGAGCGTCCAGAAGGATCTTATTGAAGAAAGCAGGAAAACGCTGGGCAAGTTTGGCGGGCTTTTCGTCGGTGACGAGCATATTTTTCATGCCAAAAAGCTCCAGATTCCTAAGAAGGGCTCTGGCTCTGGAAGTACTGATATCGTTGGCAAGGAGAAATCCGGTGTCATTTAAGGCTGCACCCAGGGCAGTGGCTTTTCCTCCGGGAGCTGCGCAGAGATCCAGGACAAAATCTCCAGGTTCGATAGGAAGCCTGGAAGCCGGTGTCATGGCACTTGGTTCCTGGAGATAATAAAGACCCGCCTGGTAGTAAGGACATCGTGCAGGGCGGCTTTCCTCCTCGTAGAAGTATCCGGTATTGATCCACGGGATCGGCCGGATAGGGAAAGGGGAAAGCGCCTGAAAATCCTGGCAGGAGAGCTTGGCGGTGTTTACACGTAGACCGTAGGTGCGGGGATTTTTGTAGCTTTTCAGGAAAGCATCATAATCATCTCCCAGCATTTCTTTCATACGCTCCAGAAAAGGAAGCGGTAATGTCTGTATTTTATCTGAATCTGTCATAATTTCCTCCATAATATAAACTTGACTCTCTCGGATATTGTGTGAAAAGAGTGGTTTCCGAAAAATATTATAAAGTATAGAGGGATTTTTCTAAATACTATTGACAAAACTATATTATACGATATATAGTATTATTCACAGAACAATATTACATGACTTATCATGTGAGCGTTGGATCGTGAAGTGATCGCGTTCATCAGCATGTAGTAAGACGGAATGTGGATGTCCGTTTTACAGGTCATAGAGAGGTGAGCAGATGGTATTTAATACAGGAGCAGCCCTCCTGGATGCGATCGTCCTGGCTGTTATTTCCAGAGAGAAGGACGGTACCTACGGGTACAAGATCACCCAGGATGTGCGAAGTGTTCTGGAGGTTTCAGAATCTACGCTGTATCCGGTCCTTCGCAGGCTTCAGAAGGATGAATGTCTGGAAGCCTACAATATGGAATATGCAGGCAGAAACCGGAAATATTATAAGCTGACAGATAAGGGCGCAGCGCAGCTGAATCTTTACAGAAGTGAATGGGAGATCTATTCATCCAAGATCACCAGGATGTTTGAGGAGGGAGTTTGATTATGAACAGAAAGCAGTTTATGGAACAGCTTGAACGGCTGCTTTCCGATATTTCAGAGGCAGAGAGACAGGAAGCACTGGAATATTATGAAGGATATTTTGATGATGCAGGTCCTGAGAATGAAGGAGAAGTGATCCGGGAACTGGGAAATCCGGGGAAGGTTGCTGCGATTATTAAGGCAGATCTTCAGGAGAACAGTGAAGATTACGGGGAATACACAGAGAACGGATATCAGGATACCCGTGTGAAAGAGAACGGGGAAATGCCGGACCATTATACAGAAGTAACCGTATACGGAAATGGACAGGGAGAGGCCCATCGTGATACGGGAAATACAGAAAATTTCGAAGACCGCAGGAAAAGACGTGCCCAGCGCGGCTATCACGCAGAGAAAAAGCAGAATAAGGCAGGAATCATTCTTGCGCTGATCGTTCTTGTTTTTGCGGCTCCTCTGATAAAAGGATTATTTGGCGGAGTACTGGGGATTTTGGTGACACTGGCATTGCTGCCTTTCCTGCTGACATTTTTTGCAGGAGCGGGATCGATCATCCTTGTGATCGGTGCAACTGCGTGCATTGTTGTTGGGATTGCCATGACGGTGTCTCTTCCACCGGCCGGGATCCTGACGATCGGCATTGGATGCCTGATGATGGCACTTGGACTTTTGTTACTGGCACTGACGGTGTGGTTTACAGGTAAGATACTGCCGGCGATCCTGCGGAAATTTACGGGATTCTGCAGTAATCTCCTGAATGGAAGAAAGGCGGAAAAAGTATGAAACGTTTTCTGAAGGTAATTCTGATCCTTGCAGCAGTATTCGGTGTAGCAGGCCTGGGACTTACTGCCGGCGGAGCTGCCATGGGAGCGACTATGGGAGATGTGAGTGTTCTGGATCATGGAATCACGCAGGTGCTTCGTGTTCTGGATCATGAAGACAGCTGGGAAGTGGAAGATTCCGAGGAAGATATGGATGAGCAGGAGGACGATTTTCAGGCAGCTGCAGAGAGCGCGGTAACTGAGAAGGGCGTTCTGGCAGACAGTGCAGACAGTTCCGCATATACGAAAGTATATGAGGCCTCGGCTGTGTCAGACCTTTTCTGTGATCTGAGATACGAAGAACTGGTTTTGAAAACATGGAATGAGGATAAAGTTCAGGTGAAAGTTTCAGGGAAGGATCACAATCGCATTCAGATTAGCAATGACAACGGTAGTCTGAGAATTGCAAGCAATCAAAAAGTGAGAAACCGTTCCATAGAAATTTTTTGCCCGGAAAACTTAAGCTTTCAGAAGATAAAACTTCAGATGGGAGCCGGAACCATCGAACTGGATGGTGATTTTAAAGCGGAGCAGATGGAAGTAAATGTGGGGGCTGGAACCATTGAAAATTCCAGCAGCCTGGATATAAAGGAAGCAGATTTTACAGTCGGAGTGGGAACTGCTGACATCAGTGAACTTCAGGTGGAGAATTTAAAAGGAAGCTGTGGTATGGGAGATATGGAGCTTACACTTACAGGAAAAGCTGCTGAGTATAATTATGAGCTGAAATGTGGTCTTGGAAATCTGGAGGTGGATGATTCTCTGGAAACATCCATTACTTCCGGAAATAAACAGATCACAAATGAAGGTGCCACGAAAAATATAAAACTGGATTGCGGAATGGGAAACGTTGAGGTTGAATTTGAAGAAGACTAAAGGAGGAAGCATTATGAGTAACAAAAAACTATACAAATCATCAGTAAACCGTATGTTATGTGGTGTCTGCGGCGGAATTGCGGAATACTTTAATATCGATCCGACTCTTGTCCGGCTGGTATGGGTGATCATCACGCTGATGGGCGGAGCCGGAATCCTGGCGTATATCATTGCGGCGATCATTATCCCGGATTAAAAATGACAGTACCCATAAAGGACGGACATATTTTTCAGAATGCATAATTTCTCCGGAAATTGTCCATACTCCATAAAAAAGATGAGGAGTGTGGAAGATGAACAGGGAGAAAGAAGTAAAAGCATATCTTGAGGGAAAGCTTTCCCAGGCGGAAAAACTGAAATACGAGATTGCCGATGAGATGGGAGTTCTGGATAAAGTGATCAAAGACGGGTGGAAAAGCCTTTCTGCAAAAGAAACCGGACGGATCGGTGGTCTTATGACAAAAAAGAAGAAACATAAAAAGTAAAATGCAGCCTGAAGGAACAAGGCGAAATGACGCCGGAAAAGTCCTTCGGGCTGTATTGAATTATAAGAATATTTTTCTGGAAAAAAGAAATTTTTTTGACGGTTCAGGGTGGACTGACCAGTGGAAAAGAGCTATACTGTTGGAATAACAGAGGAGGTATGAAGGAACATGGGTGAAAAAATCAACAACATTCTAAAGGGTGAGATCATCTCCTCAGTATTTTATATACTGCTGGGACTTTGCCTGATCCTGATCCCCACGCAGACGGTGGACGTGATCTGCAAAGTAGTATTCGGGCTGATCCTCATCGGAGCTGGCATTTATCATATCTATATTTACATACGTGGAAAAGCGAAAGCTACGATCATGGATCTTCTAAGTGGTGTGGTTGTTTTTGTGCTGGGGGTGTTTCTTTTTATGACACCGTCCATCGTGATCAAACTGCTTCCATGGATGCTCAGCGCATTTGTACTGGTTGACAGTCTGTGGAAGTTTAAAGGAGCCTTCCTTCTGAAAAAAGGAGGAAACGGCGCATGGAGCGTGCTTCTGATCGGAAGTCTTGTTTTCATTGCACTTGGAATCGTGATGCTGTTTGGAAGATTTCCGAAGATCATGACTCTGCTGATCTTTTCCGGCTGGGTGCTGGTGTGTGACGGAGCTGCGGATATCGTATTCTATATTATTATGAAGCTGGGGCTTCGAAAGATCGCAAAAAAGGCGGAGACAGAGAAGGAAGATTCTGGTGCAGACAGTGCAGATGCTGTAAATGAAACGGCAGATATGGATGTGCCAAATGATACAAGAACCCAGGATGAAAATGCGCCGAGTGAGCAGCAGAGTGGGAAGGAAACAGAATATCCAACAGAAACTACAGCAGAGACTACAGCGGCTATGCCGGCGCAGGATGCAGACGGATATTCTGCGGACAGAAAAGAGACAGAAGAATCCACAGAACCGGAAGAAGAGCAAAAGCAGAAGAATTCCCGATGGGAAAAAGAACCGGAGAATGTGGAGATGAAGCTCTGGGCTGTAGGCAAAGACCAGGCGGAAACCGGCAGCCTGAAGGATCTTCTGGACGGTTCCGATGAAGAACTGGAAGAGTGGAAGGACTGACCCTTCTCTTGCATCATCTGCCATTCCGTGGTAAGATGTGCACATGAAAAATACAGATAAAAATATAAAGATACTGATGATGGATTTTTCCGGAATATATGAGGATCAGCAGTTCTGGAGGGGAAAAGAAGTATCCCGGGTGGAGGCCAGGGACATTCCCGGAACCAACTGCTACTGTGATGAGGATGCGATGAATGCCATTCGCAGCCGTATTGCCCCTTATTCTTCCGGAGGAATCCATTTTATTGATTCCGGAAACTATCACTATATGACAAGAATCTGGCTGGAAAAGATATCGGAGCCTTTCTCGCTTCTTGTATTTGACAATCACACGGATATGCAGCCGCCGGCATTCGGAGGTCTGCTTTCCTGCGGAGGATGGATCTACGATTCTGTTATGGAACTTCCATTGCTTAAAAGGGTGATCCTGATCGGCCCGGATGAGGAAGCCTTTTCCAGAGTGGAATCGGAGATTCAGGAAAAGGTGGAATTCTTGAGCAGAGAGAAGCTTCTGGAAATGGAAGAGGCGCAGGTGTGTGCGTTTGTAAGCAAGCATGTGGGAAAGCTGCCGCTGTACATTTCTGTGGATAAAGATGTTCTCTGCAAGGATGATGCGGACACGAACTGGAGCCAGGGGGATATGCGCCTGAATACGATGCTGGAATGTCTGAAGAGAGTCAGAGAAATATGTGCAGAGGGAATCCTGGGCGTGGATATCTGTGGTGAATGTGATGTAGCAGAATCTGGAAACAGCACCTTGAATGACCGGGCCAATGCTGCATTGCTGGAGTGTTTTCTGTCCGCATACGGGAGCGAAGATCATGACGGAAATAAGAATGAGATAACAGGAGGAAACCGATGAAAAATGAACTTCTTACCATCGGGCCATTTACGGTATACGGTTATGGTCTGATGATCGCCATTGGAATTTTGGCAGGCTGCCTGACTGCAGAATACAGAGCCGGAAAACAGAAGCTTGACAGTGAACAGATCTTTCCAATGATTCTGTGGTGCCTGGTGGGTGGATTTTTCTGTGCAAAGCTTCTCTTCTGGATCACAGAGTGGAAATCAATTGTTCAGGATCCGGGATTTATAATGGAAACTTTAAGCTCCGGTTTTGTGGTGTTTGGCGGTATCATCGGCGGGATACTGACGGGGCTTCTGTATTGCAGGATCAGAAAGCTTGTATTTTTTAAATACGCGGATGTGATCCTGCCATCTGTGGCACTGGCCCAGGGATTTGGGCGGATCGGATGTTTCCTGGCGGGCTGCTGTTATGGAAAAGAGACAGAGAGTGTTTTTTCTGTGATATTTCAGAATTCCGAATATGCGCCCAATCACGTGGCGCTGATCCCGATGCAGTTGTATTCCGGCGGACTGGATTTTCTGCATTTTCTTTTGTTGTTGCTGATCGCACGGAACAAAAAAGAAGATGGTCAGGTTACTGCCTGTTATCTGATCTTTTATAGCATTGGACGGTTTGTGATCGAGTTTTTCCGTGGGGATATTATCCGTGGAAGTGTGGGAATTTTGTCGACTTCCCAGTTTATCAGTATTTTTACAGGGATTGCGGGGATCGTGCTGCTGATACGGATCAGGAAAAAAAGAGACAGCAAGAGCAGTGTTTAAATGGATCAGGGAAGTCCCATGTATCAGGAACATGTATCAGGAAAAAGTTGGACAATAGTGGTATAAGGACAGGTTTTCGCTGCATACATCTATGAAAAAGGCGAAAGCAGGCCTGTCATGCTCAGAAAAGAAGATTTTGAACCAAATATGAAAACAGAGGATAAGATCCCCGGAGCGCAGACGGAAAATCCGGCACAGAGTCAGCGCTTCGGGGATTTTATCGTGAAATATATGCAGAATGTCCAGGATACTATGGAACTTTTTCCGGGGGCATCTTTTCGGGCGATCAATGAAATTTTCGGGGTTCTTTATGTTCCGCTGGAAAGTATGGGAGAAATTGAGGTCACGGGAACCTCCTATAATTCGATCCCGAAATGTTATACCTACATGGATATGGAGGCAGCAGGGGAATCAGGGATCAACAGGCTGCACGATCACCCTTATCTGAAGCTGCGTGGAAAAGGTACTGCGGTGGCGGTGATCGATTCGGGGATTGATTATCAGAATGAAGTGTTTCGAAATGCAGGCGGCTCCAGAATCGCTTATTTATGGGATCAGTCCATAGAAGAGGAAGAACAAAATCAGTCTGGACGGGAGTTGGAAGCTGAAAATGGAGATGCAGATAATTTGCCGGGGGATGATATAGCAGATACAGAAGTTCCATATGGCAAATTATTTCGGAAAAAGGATATCGACCGGGCACTGGCTTCCGAGGAGCCGTTTGCCATCGTGCCATCCAGAGATACCAACGGCCATGGCACGGCACTGGCGGGTATTGCTGCCGGAAATATGGTACCCGGAGAAAATTTTACCGGAGCAGCGCCGGAGGCAACCCTGATCATCATCAAGGTAAAGCCGGCAAAGCAATATCTCCGGAATTTTTATCTTTATCCTCCGGAGGCAGAAGCTTTTCAGGAAAATGATGTGATGATGGCCATTGCTTTTGCGATTTCCCAGGCCAAAAAGCTGAAGATGCCACTTTCTATCTGCCTGGGGATCGGAAGCAGCCAGGGCGCGCATCTGGGGACCAATGCGTTAAGCCAGTATGTGGACTATGTGGCAAATTTTTCCCAGGTATCCGTATCTGTGGCAGCAGGAAACGAAGGAAATACAAGAAACCACAGCACGGGGATTTTTTCTCAGGGAAGGGAACAGATCGTGACAGAACTCCGTGTAGCGGAAAGAGAGCAGGGCTTTACCATAGAATTCTGGGGAGAACCGCCGGAAATCTATGAGCTTTCCATCCAGTCACCAACCGGTGAGATACTGGAAGTCAGCAGTTCCATAGGTTCCAGAACCCAGGAGCTGTCATTTGTTTTTGTGGAAACAAAGGTGTATGTGAATTATATCTTGATCGAGCGTCAGACCGGATATTCCCTGGTGTATATCCGATTTTTCCATCCGGCGTCCGGTATCTGGAAAATTTTTACCCAGGCAAGAAATCAACAGAACGTACAGTTCCATATATGGCTTCCTGTGGAAGGGCTGATCTCCCAGGATACCTATTTTCTGGAACCATCCCCCTATACCACGGTGACAGCGCCGGGAGACGCCAGGAACAGCATTACGGCAACTGCCTACCAGCATCGTGACGGAAGCATCTACATTGCAGCAGGCAGAGGCTATACGCCAGATGGCATGATCACTCCACATCTGGCAGCTCCTGGCGTTAACGTAAAAGTGCCGCTGGTACGAGGCGACTTTGGAACCCGCTCCGGAACCAGTATCTCCGCCGCAC
This sequence comes from Blautia massiliensis (ex Durand et al. 2017), assembly GCF_001487165.1. Taxonomy (GTDB): domain Bacteria; phylum Bacillota; class Clostridia; order Lachnospirales; family Lachnospiraceae; genus Blautia_A; species Blautia_A fusiformis. The sequence goes on along the minus strand of NZ_LN913006.1, from coordinate 1,632,474 downwards.
AGACCGCCGGCATCGCGGCACTTCTGTTTGAATGGGCGATCATACGGGATAACCAGCCGTTTTTTACCGGGAGCAGCGTGAAATATTATCTGCAGAGAGGCGCAAGAAGAGAAGAAAACATGCAGTACCCAAACCCGGAGTGGGGGTATGGGAAGGTGGATCTGTATCATACCTTTGAACTGCTGACGTGAGATGATGAGAATTGGAAAAAATATGAAAAGCAGAAACAGATCATTTCCTTTGGAAAGAGTAGATGCACAAGATGCATAGATATTACATTTGGAAAAATAAAAAAAGGATACGAAAGTACTAATTTTGGAAAAAATATTCATATAGATAATTCACTTTGTATCGTGTACTATAAATATATGGAAAAATTATATAATGACACAACAGGGAGGAATTTTACTTATGGAGCTTTCAACTTTGGTAAAAATGTCAAACACTTACGGAAGCAATCCGGCCTATGTTCTGGCAGGAGGCGGTAATACTTCTGTAAAAGACGATACAACACTGTATGTAAAGGGATCCGGTACACAGCTTGCTACCATTAAGGCAGAGGAATTTGTCAAAATGGACAGAGCCCGTCTGAATGAGATCATGAAAACGGAATATCCGGCGGATGATGTGAAGCGTGAATCTGCATATCTTGCAGATGTAATGGCGGCAGTGACCGATGAGGATAAAACCAAACGTCCCAGCGTGGAAGCACTGCTCCACAATCTGTTTGCCTATACGTATGTCCTGCATGTTCATCCGACACTTATCAATGGACTGACCTGCGGAAAGGGCGCAAAGGCTCTTTGCGAAGAGCTTCTTGGAAAAGATGTACTCTGGATCGATATCTGCAAACCGGGATACACACTTGCCCGCATCTGCTTCGAGAAAATGAATGCCTATAAAGAAGAAACAGGAAAAGACGTGCAGGTTCTTCTGCTTCAGAATCACGGAATTTTTGTTGCGGCTGATACTGTAGAGGAGATCGGCGTTTTATTCGATGGTGTGATCGGAAAGCTGGAAAAGCAGGTAAAGAGAATTGCGGATGTAAGTGATGCAGTTACACCTGAAAAAGAGCAGGCAGCACAGAAGCTTTCCAGTCTGCTTGGACATGCGGTGGAAGTCGTACCGGCTGCGGAGGCGGATCATTTTGTAAAAGATAAAACTGCTGCGGCACCTCTTCTGAAGCCGTTTACTCCGGATCATATTGTATATTGCGGACCTTATCCGTTATTTGTAGAAAATATTGATGAGGCGAAAAATGCGATGGATGCATTTATGGCAGAGCATGATAAAGAGCCAAGACTGATCCTGGTACAGGGCGTTGGCGCATTTATCATGGAAGATGACAAAGGAAAGGCAGCAAAGGCACAGCTTCTGGTAAAGGATGCGATCAAGCTTGCAGTGTATGCAGAGAGCTTTGGCGGTCCGCTGCAGATGACTGATGAGATCACATATTTTATCACACACTGGGAAGCAGAAGCATATCGCAGTAAGAAATAAAAAAGAAAAATATATAGAGAGAAATAAAGAAAATGCATCGGGAACTATTAGGAAATTCCCGGTGCATTTTTTATTGAATGACGGATAAACAGTTACTCAGGACAGAGTTACGCAGCAAATGTGGATATTTTTATCCGCATTACCACAAATCTTATTTCCGATACACGAACGCCGGCAGTCCATCCTCACCAACCGGAACATTTACAGTTCCCTGGATCAGCGGGCGGGCATAGCGGATAAAGTCTTCGGTGACATCTGAGCCGTCTTCTGTGATCCATTCCACAGGGACCGTCTTTTCTTCGTTGCAGATAACGTTGACATCCTCCAGTGTACATTTCATGGAGTACGGAGAATCACTCTGACGTTTAAATGCGATCATCTTTCCGGTTTCGCCGTTCAGGGCAGCCTGTACACCAAATTCACCGGCGAGGATGCCTTCTTGCTGGTCTGTTCCGGAGAGCATAGCTGCAGAGCAGCGCTGGCTTACATTGAGCTCTACGGAGCGGGCTTTGACACCAAGACGGCTGCGTACAAGATTCTCAAGATATTTACCGCAGCCAGCAAGCATCTTGTGACCGAAGGCGTCGGTTCCGGCAGCGCTGTCGTATTCGCAGATGAAAGTGCCGTCTTTATCATGGATTCCCTCAGATACACAGACTACGACGTTGCAGTTTTTCTCGAAGGCAGCATGAACTTTCTGGAGAAATTCTTCTACATCGAAATCGGTTTCCGGAAGATAAATGAGAAGCGGATTGTCTCCAACGTATTTCCGGGCAAGGGCAGCAGCTCCGGTGAGCCAGCCTGCGTGACGTCCCATGATCTCGATGATAGTGACGGATTTTTTCTCATAGACACAGGCGTCCAGGGTGATCTCACGGACGGTGGAGGCTACGTAGCGGGCAGCACTTCCGAATCCGGGAGTATGGTCGGTGTTTACAAGATCGTTATCAATGGTCTTCGGCTCACCGAGGATACGGATGTCGCTGCCGATCTTTTCAGCATAGCGGGAAAGCTTGCTGACGGTATCCATGGAATCGTTGCCGCCGATATAAAAGAACCAGCCGATGTTCATCTCCTCGAATTTCTGAAAAAGCTTCGGATAAACCGGATCCTCCAGGGATTCCGGAAGCTTGTAACGGCAGGAGCCAAGGTAAGCGCCGGGGGTCCAGGTAAGAGCGAGAAGCTGCTCTCCCGGAAGTGCTTCCTGGAAATCAAGGACTGTTCCGTTTAAAAATCCCTCAATGCCGTTGACCATACCATAAACATGGTCAATCTCTTCTGTATGTTTAAGTGCTTCAGATACCACACCGTAAAGACTGCTGTTGATAGCTGCGGTCGGTCCGCCGGACTGTCCTGCGATAAGGTTCTTTTTTGACATTCTGATACCTCCTGGGTGTTGTTTTTTTATATTGTAACAGAAATAGGAGAAGATAACATCTAAAAAAATCACCTTTTTTATAAAAAAATTACTCTATACAAATAATTATATCATAGTAAAATAGTAGTATAGATAGAGAAAAGAGGTGAAAAAAACGATGACAGTAAAAAAAGTACAGTTTGAGAGCATGGATGAAGTGAACCGTTTTCTTGATGTGACGGAGCATTTTCCGTTTGCAGTGGATCTGAAAAGGGGAAGCAGAACGGTAAATGGCAAATCCATTCTTGGAGTTGCATCCATTGGCCTTGGAAGAGAGATGGACTTTTGTGCACATGTGCCGGAGCTTGCGCCGGAGATCACATCCAGTCTTGGTTTTTGCATGAGGTAGGTTTAAGAGGGGAAAAAATAAATAATGGTTGATCGATGGTGAATGAGGATATCGTAAGATCGCAGAGGCGATGATCGGTATCCTCATTTTTTTATAGATGACAAATGTAAGTATTTAGAAAAAAATCTAAATACTTATTGACTGGGAAATTCGAAAATGCTATATTCTATTTAGAAATATTTCTAAATACTATCTGAAAGGAGGAAGACATACACGATGGCGTTTGCGGAAACCTTCAAGGCACTTTCGGATCCTGTGCGGAGAGAAATCCTGCAGCTTCTGAAAAACGGGAAAATGTCAGCCGGTGAGATCGGAGGACATTTTGACATGACGGGTGCAACCATATCCTATCATCTGAAAATTTTGAAGAAAGCAGATCTTGTGTGGGAAACGAAGGTGAAGAATTTCGTGTATTATGAACTGAATACCACAGTTGTAGAGGAGCTGCTTCTGTGGCTCAGTGATCTGAAAGGGGGAAAGAATGATGAAAGGTGAAGAAAGAAAAGAGTTTCTGAAGGAATATAAAATGTCCCTGATCTCCGGGAGTATCCTTACGATCTCACCGTCACTGGCAGGGATCCTGCTGTGGAACCGTCTGCCGGAGAAGATCGCAACACATTTTGATCAGCACAATGTGGCCAACGGCTGGAGCAGCAAGCCGATGGCAGTTTTTGGAATTCCATTTCTGCTTTTGCTGATCCATTTGTTTTGCGTGTTTTTTACAGCCAATGATCCAAAGAGAAAAAATATCAACAGGCGTATTTTTACCATGGTCCTGTGGCTGGTTCCGGTGGTGTCTGTGATCACCTGCATGTCAATCTATGGTCTTGCTCTGGGTATGGACATTGATATAGGTGTGATTGTGAATATCATGGTGGGGATCATGTTTATCATTCTCGGAAATTACGTTCATAAGGTGAAACAGAATTATACAGTGGGAATGAAGCTTCCCTGGACCTTGAACAGCGAGGAGAACTGGAACCGTACCAACCGTATGACAGGCTGGATACTGATCCTGTCAGGGCTGCTTTTTCTTATGAATTCGCTGCTCCTGAAAACGGAAATTGTTTTTGCGGTAATTTTGCTGGTCATCCTTGTGCCAATGATCTATTCATTTATTCTTTATAAAAAGGGAATCTGAGAAAATAATTTCGGACCGTCACTGTCAGAAAAAAGGCAGTGGCGGCTTCTTTTTTATCAAAAAATAATGTTCAAACAAAGCGGTACGTGATATGATAATGTCATACAAAAGCATTTTCTCGAACACTATAAACAGACAGCAGACAGGAGGGATCATTATGACAGAATTAAGCCGTTTTCAAAAAGATGTGGAAGTTGCTGCCACTGCTCTTGAAATGCGGGCGGAGAACGAGGATGCCAAAGAAGAGGCCATTCATCTTTACCGGAAATTCGGAAGTACCAAGCAGGAGCCGCTGCGGCTGGCAGTTGCCCTGCGGGGATATTTTCTGGAGGAAGGTGTGGAGGAAGAGGAACGCGCGCATTATGGAGCATATCTTAAGAAAAGGATCCGTCCGGCTGTGGAACGCCTGATCCTGGAAGATGACTGGGAAAAGATCGAGAAGCTTTATGAGAACGAATGGTTTGGGGAACAGGAGCTGGAGGTGTTCCTGAAACTGGCTGAAGAGTGGAGGAGACCTGCAGCGCTGATGGGACTTCTCCATTTGAAAAAAGCAAATTATGGATTTAAAGAGAAGGAATTTGAATTGTAAATAAATCTGGTGAAAAACTATAGCAATCCAATAAATTATTGCACATAATTACACGAATGAAACCACCCTATGCAGTCCTTTGGACGAATTGTTAAAAATCCTTTTGAAATAGCTGATGGTAATTCCGATGCAATCCGTATCTTTTCTTTCCTTAAAAATGCTTTGAGTTTTGACCACATCTTTTCAATCGGATTCAGATCCGGACTATACGGGGGTAAATACAGATAGGTTACTTTTGAGCTGTCCAGTAGCTGTTTCACCACTTTTGCATGATGGGAACGCATATTATCCATAACGATAATGTCTGCTTCTGAAAGCGTCGGCAGCAACTTTGTTTTCAGGTATTCTGCAAACCGCTCTGCAGTAGTTCCTCCCTGATAGACTGTATAGGCACAGTCTCCATTCAGACGTATGGAAGAAAGAACGGTTGTATTGCAGGGCGTGTTGAGTGGAGTTTTATCTACTGCTCTCCGGTTTTTCCATGCTCTGGCATAATGTCGCGTCATATTGATGTTTACTCCGCTTTCGTCCAGAAAGACCAGATGATTTATGTCTCTCTCCGACATATGTTTTTTCCAGTTTCTGCGTTTTTCCCTGACATCGGGGACGCTCCTGCTCTGAGGTATGAAGAGATTTTTTCTTGTAAGAATACCCGAGTTTAATAACTGCCTTGCGGACTGTTTCATTACAAACATGCAGACCAAGTTTATCGATGATTTCATCAATTGTGATATCTGGTTCCTGCTGAACCACCCGGTCAATATTTTGGATATCTTACGGTGTCAGGGCATGTTTACGTCCTCTCTGTGATGTTCTTGTTTTTACAGAACCTGTTTCACGCATTTGTTTTTCCAGGCGGTAAACAGTACTGGTATTCACAGAAAAACACTCTGGGATTTCTTTTGCATTGTGCGTTTTATTCCAAGCTTCAATAAGTAGTTTACGTGTTTCATCATGTAATATAATAATCACCTCTTGACTCTATCATAGTCCTGTTGTCAAGAGTGTGCAGTATTTTTTTGGAGTGCTATAAGAAAATATTGTGAGTATTGAACTGGGGCTGTCGGAAAGACAGCCCCTTTCCTCTACAGGTGGTACGCGAAAAATACAAGTCCTTTTATGCACGTAAGAAAAAACAAAGTGCAGAAAGGGCTTATATTATGGAAAAACAGAAAAAAACATGGAACAAAATAATAGGAGAAAACATACGAAGACTGCGAATCAGTCATAATGAGACTCAGGCAGAACTGGGGGAGAGCATTGGTTATGGTTCTACAACTATTGCTAATTATGAAAGCGGAGAACGTCTCCCGGATCTTATAACGGCATATGCGATAGCACAGCGTTATCATGTCGAAATGGAAAAATTGATGGAAGAAGACTTCACGAATCGTGAATACAAAGAGAATTAAAAAGAACTATACTTATAAAAAAGAATAAGTAAAGGAGAAGGAAAGCATGAAAGATAAGGAAATAAACAACTTTATCAGAGAAACAGGTAAAATGGGTGATATCTGGACGAAAGAGCAGGTCAAAGATGTATACCAGAATGTTTCATTGGAGGAGGCGCTGGCAGACCGTCAGAGATCATATGATAAGATGAAGGACATGCTTGACTAGATGAAGAAACTATGAAAGAAGAATCTTCAGACATAGAACTAAATGGACTATCAGATAAACAGATAGTGGATCTTTTGAGAGAAGTAAATCAGGAAGTAATCCAGTCGGCTGGTATTATTTACATGTGGTGAGGGACAAAATATGTTACAATGTAAAACAGATATTAAAATAGTAGCAGGTGATCAGCATAACAGTATTGACCTGTCATGAGCAGGAGAGGGATTGATGAAACAGAACAGCAAAGTAATACATGAAAAATATGAATTCAGAAACATTCATAAGGATGAAATTGAACAGGCTGCAGAGATTGAAAGCATCTGTTTTCCGCCAAATGAAGCGTGTACTTATGAACATATGGAGTCACGAATAAAAAAAGCATCGGATCTTTTTCTGGTTGTTGTGGATCGGGAGACAGGCAAGATTGCAGGTTTTCTTAACGGACTTGCAACAGACAGAGAACATCTGACAGATGACTTTTTTACAGATGCGAATCTACATGATCCGGAGGGCGTAAACATTATGCTTCTTGGGCTGGATGTGCTCCCAGAGTACCAACACCAGGGGCTGGCAAGAAAACTGATGGAACAATATAAGGAAAGAGAGCGCGCCAGGGGAAGAAAGAAGCTGATCCTGACCTGCCTCCCGGATAAGGTTGAGATGTATAAGAAATTTGGCTTTAAAGACCATGGGATCGGCGATTCTGTGTGGGGCGGAGAAGCCTGGCATGAGATGGATAGTATTCTGAACTGATTTTAGCTTACGAAATAAAAAGGAAAATCATAATGGCAATCAATGTAAAAAATAGAATAAAGAGAAATTGCTGAGAAAGCTCCTATGGTGTCGAAAGGCATTGTAGGGGCTTTTTATATTCTTTAAAAACCGCGAAATTGTGAATAATATACAAAAATAATTTGATAAAACCATACATAATGCATGAAATGAAAAAAGCATATTTACAAAATAAAAATTAAATGATATATTAAAAAAAACAAACAATATGAAACCGGTTGACATATGGAAAAAGTCACAATACGAAGGGAGAACAAAATGAAGAAAAAGGTAATTGCACTTGCATTAACAGCATGTATGGTACCAGTTGGTAGTGGGGTGGATGTAATGGCTGCCAAGGGAGATTCCGGGGATAAAATTACATTAAACTGGCAGAGCTATGACAGCTATGATAAATATCAGAAAGTTGTCGAAGCTTTTGAAAAGGAAAATCCGGATATTGAAATTAATTTTGAAGAAGTATCAGATTATGCAACTAAAATTTTGACAGAAGCTACAGCGGGTGACCTTCCGGATCTTATCAACTGTAATACAGGAACTACACAGATTCTTGCAAATGCCGGGGCATTACAGAAATTCGATGTAGATGCACTGAAAGCAGATACAGAATATAAATTTGATGATTTCTGGGATGCTGCAGAAAACTATTGTACATATGATGGTGACTGGTATTCACTTCCATTGGACGGAGGAAATTATGGATGGGTTTACAACGTCGATATGTTTGACAAGTGTGGAATTGAAGTTCCGGAAGATGGATTTACATGGGATGAGTTTACAGATGCATGTAAAACATTAATGGAACACAAAGATGAACTTGGAATCGAATATCCGACAATTATCAATGATCTGTCTTCCGCAATCGATACTATGTATCCATGGATTACAGAAGCTGGTGGAAGCTACTTGAATGATGATGAAACCTGTGGATGGAATTCAGATGAAACCGTTGCGGCTTTCGAATATGTCAAGAGTCTTGTAGATGAAGGTTATGTGCCGGCAATAGAAAAACTGGGAGACGGTTATGATGCACTGATTACAAAATTTAATGCGGGTCAGATTGCTATGTGTCGTGTGGCTCTCTGGAATTCAACATATCTTCAGGACGATGTAAACTGGAAAGCAATGAATGCGCCACGTGCAAATGATGGTACACAGGCAGAAGTACTTTTCCTGAATGGTATTGGCATTTCAAGCAGCTGTGAAAACCCGGAAGCAGCAGAAAAGTTTATTAAATATCTGACCAGCGAAGAGGGGCTTGCATTATATCTTGAAGATAATACATCTCCACAGATTGCAGTAAGAAAGTCTCAGGCAGATCTTTCCGTATCTATGTTTGACGAAAACCATGATATGAAATTGTTTAATACAGGACTGAAATATGCAGGATATATTGACCTTACAGAAACATTTGCAGACCAGCAGACGATCATTGGACAGTATTTTGATGAAATCTGGCATAATGATGCTGATATCAAGAGTACGCTGGATAGCATGGCAGATCAGTTAAATGGTTTACTTGCTCAGTAACTAAGAATAAAAGGATGATATGGAAAATACTCTGTATCATCCCTTGGATTTAACTAGGAGGGATTCATGTGAGTAACGCAAAAACAGTAGTAAAACGTAAAAAAGGAGACTGGCGGATTGCTGTTTTGTTTCTGTTGCCGTCCCTGATTTTGCTGGGATTGTTTGTATTTTGGCCAATGGTAGATTCCATCCACATGTCATTTTATGACTGGAATCCATTAAAAGGTAAGATATTTACAGGATTAGAGAATTATCAAAATCTGCTGAAAGATAAACTCTGGTGGACAAGTCTGGGCAACACGATCAAGTATATCCTGATGAATGTTCCGCCAATTGTCATTTTTTCTATCATTATGTGTGAACTTGTGTTGTTTGCAAATAATAAAAGTGAAGTTATTTCGAAATTTATCAGAGGCAGTTTCTTTTTACCATGTGCACTTTCTCTGGTTGCAACCGGTGTTGCATGGAGATATCTGATGGGAACGAATTATGGTGTTATCAATAACTTCCTGAGTGTATTGGGATTCGAAAAAATTGGCTGGCTGACAGATGGCAAGATTGCACTGGGTTCTATGGCAATCGTAACAATCTGGAGATGGGCAGGATATTACATGGTTATGGTTGTTGCAGGACGTCTGGAAATTTCGCAGGAATTTTTTGAAGCGGCAGATCTGGACGGTGCAAATGCATGGCATAAATTTGTTTATATTACATTGCCGCAGCTGAAACCAGTTCTTACATATATTATTCTCATGTGTGTAATCGGTACGTTCCAGGAATTTGATCTTGTTTATACGATGACAAATGGTGGACCTGGAACAAGTACGTATTTAACTGGGCTGACATTATATAAGACTGCTTTCTCATCTTTGAAAATGGGATATTCCTGTACAATGGCAGTATTTATCTTTATTCTTTCGATTATTATTTCGGTTGTACAGTTAAAGTTGACAAGTGACAAAGATTGAGAAGGGAGAAGAGATTATGACCAGAAAATTAAGAAATAAAATTCTGGGAGACAGCTTAATCTGGGTAATTATAGCTGCATTTGTAGTAATCATGCTGTTTCCATTTGTTTATATATTATCTACTGCATTGAAATCGGATACAGATCTTGCAACAAGTGTTGGAAGAATTTTGCCGAAAGCAGCGCAATGGGAGAATTTTACAAAAGCATGGCAGCTGCTGGATTTTCCCAAGTGCTTTTTTAATTCATTTATTGTTGCGATAGCAGTGACCGCACTTACTATTTTCCTCTGTAGTTTAGCTGCATATGTATTTACCAGACTTGAGTTCAAAGGCAGAAATATTGTTTTTATTCTTTATTTGTCAACGATGATGATTCCGATTACTGTAAGACTGATTCCGTCTTATAATCTGTGTAGAAATCTCAATATGCTGGATACATATATGGGGATGATACTTCCGCAGGTAGCATGGTCCATTCCGTTTGGAACATTTCTTATGCGCCAGTTTTATATGGGAATACCGAAGCAACTGGATGAAGCAGCAAAAATTGATGGAGCAAATCATTTCCAGATATTCTGGAAGATCTTACTGCCAAATACGAAATCAAGTATGACAACATTAGGAATTTATACATTTATTTCTGCGTGGAATAATCTGATCTGGATGTTGTTATCCGTCAGAAGTGAAGGCAAATGGACAGTAACATTGGGAATAAGTTCAATCTGTGGCGCATCTGTAATCAAACAGCCGACATGGAATCTGATCATGGGTGTTATCGTGATTGGAATGATTCCTGTTCTGATTCTGTTTTTTGCATTCCAGAAATATTTTATGCAGTCTGTAGCTGCAACCGGCATTAAATAGTAAAAAGGAGATCAGTTATGAAAGGTTTAGTGGTAACAGAAGACAATAAACTGTACCTGGAAGAAAAGCTTCCGATTCCGGAGATCGGAGAGTATGAAGCACTGGTAAAAAATGAATGCTGTATGATCTGTAACGGAACGGATCTGGGAGTTATTGGAGGAAAAGTCAGAGAAGTAACGAGATATCCGGCGGTTTTAGGACACGAAGATGCAGGAAGAGTTGTTAAAATTGGCAAAAAAGTTACTTCTTTTAAAGTGGGAGATCTTGTAGTCAGGGCAGGACAACCGGATAATGAGAAATTTTCCAGCGCTTGGGGCGGATTTGCTGAATATGGAATTGTAAAAGATTATAAAGCAGCCATGGCAGACCAGGCCGATGTAAAAGATATTAATCTTGGAATTACACAGCAGGTGTGCCCGGAAGGAATGCAGGCAGAAGCTGCTTCTATGCTGATAACTTTAAAGGAAACATACAGTGCATTAAAAAGAATCGGCGTTGAAGATAAAAAGAAGATGGTCATACTCGGAGACGGACCGGTTGCGCTTGCTTTTCTAAGCTGTGCAAAACTGATGGGAATTCAGGAGATTTATGTCCTGGGAAATCACAGAGACAAGCTGGAAACAGCAGAAAAACTGGGAGCAGCAGGTACATTTCTTAACAAAGACGAAGAAGAAAAGAAAAAAGCTTCTGATCTGTTTGACAGAAAGTCCGATATCTGTATAGATACGATTGGATCAAATCAGACAATCACGCAGTGTCTGGACTATATTAAAGAGACAGGGACAATTGCTGTATATGGCTTAAAAAGCGGAGAAAATCTGAATGTACCATTACCGGAACTCAGGAATTTCAATATTCAGTATGTGCAGTGGCCGGTGCCTGAGGTAGAAGCAGAAGTACATAAGCCGGTTTGTGATGCGATTATGGATGGGAAAATAGACATCGATTTATTTGTGACACATAGATTTTCAATAGATGATTATGAAAAAGGATTTCAGGCAGTAAAAGACAGAACTGCATTGAAGGTAGTTTTAAATTTTTAAGGCAACTCAGGAGGAACGCATGATGGCAGGTTATCGATTCAATAAAGAAGAATATTTTAAAGAGACCAAAGAGGTATATTCTAATTATCCAACCGATGTTTCCAGAATGGAAGAAGAACTGGACCGCCTCCAGAAAGAAAATCCAAAGGCAAGCTCTTTTCAGAAAAAAACATGGATCTACAGAATTGCAGCCAGGGATGCTGAAGTGATTCTTTTTCCATCCAGTCCGTTTTATGCAGAAATTGATACAGGAAGAGAACAGAACAGTGTTACGGCATCGTTCCCGCCACAGCCAGGCATTGGATGTTGGCTAATGAAGCAATACCCAGATTTTGTAGATGAATATGGAGAATGGAGTGGATACTACGGAAAATATGGTGTCATGAACGGACCACAGTTTATGGATGCGGCGCATCACTATGCAAATTGTGAAACTGTGTTGAAATATGGTCTATCAGGAATAATCAGACATGCAATGATGCGTCTGGAAGAGAAAAATCTTACAGATCATCAGCAGGATTTTTTAAAATGTATGGTCGATGTATGCCGAAGTCTGCAAAAAATTTCTGAAAGATTTGCAGAAAAAGCGGAGGAAATGCTGAAAACAGAACACGATGAGGAACATGTAAAGGCACTTAAAATGATTGCTGTTACGGCACGCCGAATTCCATCTGAACCGGCAGAAACATTTTATGAAGCAATGTGTGCAATCTGGTTTACGCGTGAGATGTGCAATGCGTTAGATGGTCTTGGATTTGCTGTGATTGGCCATTTGGACAGAATCCTGATTAGTTATTATGAAAGAGATTTGAAAAATAATCGAATAACGCCGGATGAGGCGCAGGAACTGGTTGACTGTTTTGTATCAATGACAGATGCAAGATGGGATCTTGAAGCAGACCTGCCAGGGGGCACAAATGCAGATATTATTATAGGCGGATGTGATAAAAATGGCAATATTGTTTATAATGACATAAGCAGGATGATCATAAACAGTTATAAAAAATATCATTTTGCAAATCCGAAACTACAGGTGAGAATATCGGCAAAGCATCCGGATGAATTTCTGATGCAGGTTGGTGAATTGGCAGGAATGGGTCTGAATGTGCTGTCTGTCTTTAATGATGATGTGATAATTCCAGCAAATCAGAAGCAGGGAAAAAGTCTGGAAGACTGTCGACTTTATGTCGCAGGTGGCTGCCAGGAAATCTGTCTTTCTAATGAAGTCAACAGCAGAGCATATACCTATCTTAATCTTGTGCAGATGTTAAATGGATCCTTATATCCAGAGTACTGGAATGACGTATTTAAAAGGGATGGATTTAAATTTATTCCAGCTGCGAATGCGAGCGATTTTGAAGAATTCTATCATATTGTAATTGAAAATTATAGAAATGAACTGAATTTCTTTGTGAAAAAATATAACGAATATGGTTCATGGTGGAAAATAATAAATCCGTCGTTGTTCTTTTCTGCAACTATGCCATCATGTACTGAGACGGCAAAAGATGTCTCAGAAGGCGGTGCTGTCTATAATACAGATAATTTTGCTGCTGCGGGTGCAGGGACAGTAATTGATTCGTTATATGCGATAAAGAAGGCAGTATATGAAGATAAGATTACGACATTTGGTCACCTGCTTAAAGCGATGAAAGAAGACTTCAGAGATGATGAGATCCTTCGACAATATTTGCTTCATAAAGTCCCAAAATTCTGCAAGGATAAAGATGCTACAGAATTTGGAAAAAAGGTTATGGATGATCTGGCTGAATGTCTTGGAGGACAGGCAAATTACAGAGGCGGAAAATTTGAGCCGTCATTATTTGCTTTTTATTCTTATAACTGGTTTAAAAATGTAACGATTGCAACGGCCGATGGACGAAAAAGTGAAAGTGCTCTCTCACGAGGCGTTAACCCAAGTGAAAGTACAGAAAACATCAATATTGCAGCATTACTTGATGCAATAAAAACAATGGATTACACGAAATATCCGGGTGGGGCAGTTATTTATATGGACATTCCACTGATGTATAAAACTCCGCAGCCGTCATTGTTTGCAAGTGTGATGCGGGCCTTCTGTGAAAATGGCGGAAGCATTATGGATTTTAATGTTATCAGCAGGAATGCACTTTTAGAGGCACAGAAAAATCCGGAAACACATAAAAATATTGTAGTAAGAGTGTGTGGATACAGTGCATATTTCCATACATTGACTGCGGAAATGCAGAATGAGGTAATTCAGCGTACACAGAGGTAAGCGGTAAAATGAAGCAAAAATTACTGGTAAGTCAGATACAGAACTTTTCTCTGCATGACGGACCGGGAATACGGACAACTGTATTTTTACAGGGATGTAATTTGCGGTGCAAATGGTGTCACAACCCGGAGACATGGAAAAAGGAAAGTATACTGAGTTATACGGAAAATAAATGTATTGGCTGTGGTCAGTGTATTGAAATCTGTCCCTCAGGAGCACAACAGATACAAAACGGGCAGCATATTTATGAAAGAACTCTTTGTACTGTGTGTGGAAAGTGTGTGGAAATTTGCTGCACAGAAGCATTGGAAATCGTAGGAAGTTATTATTCTGCTGAAGAATTATCGGAACTTTTGCTCAGAGACAGAAGACTCTATGAAATTTCAGAAGGTGGTGTTACTTTTTCCGGTGGAGAACCAATGATGCAGGCAGAGATTCTATATGATTTGTGCAACAGACTTCAGAAAGAGCATATTTCAGTTGCTTTTGAAACAGCACTTGCTTTTCCTTGGAAAGTGATACACAGAATGACAGAATGTGCAGATCTGTTTCTTGTAGATTTTAAGATGTTTGACAATGAAAAACATAAAGAATATACAGGAACAGAAAATACCCTGATCAAAGAGAATCTGAAAAAACTGGTGAATTACAGACCGATCATGATCAGGCTTCCAATTATAAAAGGAATCAATGATGAGATAGAAAATGCTGTTGCAACAGCAGATTTTTTTGCAGCTCTTGGAAGAAACATCAAGAGTGTGGAATTTTTGCCGTATCATGATTTTGGAGTTGAAAAAGCAAAACATGTCGGAGTGAATCAGCAGATGTTTGAAGCACCTGATGAAAAACAGCTGGAGCTGTTGAAAGAAGTTTACAGAAGTAAAAAGATTGACGTAGTGGAATAAAGAAGATTGCTAACAGAAAGGAACAGAGACAGAAATGAAAAAGCATTTTCTGAAAAAGCACGAAGAAAACTGGTTGCGCATTCCTTATGAAGAGAATGCAGATCCATGTATTATAACTATTTCAGACAGTACTGGAAAAAAAGAAACTATTCAGATGAAAGTATCTAAGACAAGAGTGGACTATTGGATGGCATATCCCCTGAAAGATTTTTTCGGGGACGATATTCAGGCAGAAGGTCCGGCGAGCAGATGGATCAATGCAATAGAACTTTCTGATGATCCGGAAAAACAGAGAAGAAGAGAACTGTCTAAGTCTGTCATTCATTATATGCCGCCAACCGGATGTATCCGGGAACTGAACAGTGTAAAAAAAGCAGGAGAACAGTGGGTTTTAGATTGTGTAACCGATCCATGTTCACTGACAGGAAATGAAGAAAATCAAACAGCTATGAGACTTGTAAGCAAGGATCTGCTGCACTGGAAATCCGAGGAGAATGAGTTAGAAGAAATTGAAATCAACTGCCGGAAATCAGATAAATGGATTGGAGATGTCGAAAAACAAATAGAATTTGAAGAAGATGGAAAAATCTGGATTCTAGGTCAGACTGCGAAAAAAACGTGTGAAGGTGTTGCATCATCTAATGCAATCAGTATTCCATCCGTTTTTTCAGGAGAACAGATAAAGCCAGCTGCACAGATGGATAATCTGCGAGTGTGGGTTAGACAGTGGCATAATGAGCATATTGATAAAAAGTTTGAATTTCTCATGAGATTTCGTCAGGGACCAGACGTATGGCCGGAAGTCCGACTTCTGGCACCTGAAAATATTTTATCTGATATTCAGACAAAGGCCTGTGAGGTAGAACTGGAGATGTTTGTCGGACAGGAACCGGAAATTGAGTTTGAGCTGTGTGGAGTGAAGTGGGTCTGGAAGGCATTAGATCAGACACTGAACTGTCAGGGATATAAAATGAAAATTCCAACGGAAAAAGGAAGACTGTATCTGCATTTCTACAGGGACATGGCAATTCAGGAATTATATGCAGACAGAAAGAATGCAATGCTCATAGTACAGGATAATGGACCGAAAAAAGAAGATTATAAGATTCGAAGTGAGCAGGTGGAAAATATCAATAATCCATCATTTTATCTGCAATATAATGCGGACCCGTATTTTGAAATCCATACGAATGGAAAAACAGCCTCTGTCATTTGTCTGAATATATGGGGTTTAAGATCTACGAGATATGAAGAAGAAAACAGAAGGCTGATCGAACAGGAAGAAAAAGGACAGCCGTTGTTTAAATCTGAATCTTACACAATATATGAGAAATGTGTAGAAGATCGTATTTATGGAGAACCTGCAGCATGGGCACTGCGTGGTGGAAAAATAGTTTTATCACCTGTACGCGCGGTGGAAGAATTCTGCTGGAGAGATACTCCGTGGGGAGACATGACAAGAATCCAGAACCGAACCGAGCGTTGGGACGCACCGGAAGATTCAGCCTACCCGAAATTACATACAGAGCATAACGTCATAAATGCAGCATTTTCGCTTGCAACAGATATTATGTGTCAGAACAGAAATAAAAAGTATGCCTTGCCAGGACAAGAAGGTCTGATGAATGCGGCTGTTTTTCAAAGAGAAGGAGAAGGTTTTGGAAGTTGGGTAAGAGATACCTGCCATGCAGCATTTCGATGTCAGAATCTACTTGCACCGGATGAAGCCAGGGAGTCGTTATCCTATATTTCTGAACATGGATTTAATAATGGTGTTGACTGTGCTGCCATGCCGGCGATTGCAGCATGGGATCATTATATAACAACTGGAGATATCCAGCTTTTGTATGAAATGTTACCTGGAATTATAAAATATGCAGAAGAAGCGGATGCACGTTATGATGAAGAAATGCAGCTGGTTCATGCAACCATGTGTCTTGCGCAGGATGCTTTTGAAGAACCGGAGAATGGCGGATACTGTCTTGGAACAGAAATTGCATTTGCCCTGATGTATCAGGATGTCGCCAGAATATGTGAGGTGACAGGATGCTATCCGGAGAGAATTAAGTTCTGGGAAAGTCGTTCGAAGGAAATGCTTGCATCCATAAAGGAAAAATACTGGAATGAAGAAAAAGAATGCTTTACAAGTGGACCAATAGGAAGTGAAGCATACGAAAAAGGCTGGTGGGAGACGACTGGGGCAGAAATGGTTTTGTGGCCACGATTTGGTATTGCAACTGAGAGACAGAGAAATCTGTTTTTGAAGACAATCGAAAGTAATCCAGAGGCATTTTCTGAGTTTGGAATTAACTGGTATCCGTTCCGCAAAGAAAAAAACCATTTCTGGAGAGCATGCTGGGTATCATGGACGCTTGGGTTATCAGAGGCAGCTGGTGAAAGTGGAAATAAAGAGTTTCTGAAAAAACTTATTTATGCACAGGTGAGAAATGTGCTCCTGAATAAATCTTTTCATGAAGTAATGGATGTTGATACAGGAAGAGCGTGGAGATGGCCGCACCTGCCATGGCATGCGGCAGGTTTTATTGGATTTATTGTTAATGGAATTTTTGGAATACGTTATAGTGAACAGGGAATTCAGATACATCCATGTATTTTGGATGAATTTGAGGGAGCAGTACTTGATTCTGTTCCATATCAGAATGCAAAATTTGTATTTGAGATACATGGGCATGGTGACAGCTATACAGTAAAAATGGATGGAAATCTGGTGGAAGGTTCCTTTGGCAAGGAAATGACAGGAGAGCATAAGGTGGATATATATGCTTATGAAACTGAATAAAATCGGTATGGTAAGAAATAACTGTGAGGATAGAACATGAGCATAAAGAAAGCAATTGCAGCCGGACATATCTGTCTGGATATTACACCGGCTTTTAAGAGCAAGGAAGAAAAAAACATCAAAGACCTTTTCAGACCGGGGCAACTAATCGCAATGGATGCGGCCAAAGTAAGTCTTGGCGGATCGGTATCCAACACAGGTGTTGGCATGAAACGTCTTGGCGCAGATGTAGAACTAATGGGAATGGTCGGAGATGATGCATTTGGTCAGATGGTTCTCAACGAACTGGAAAAATATGGTGCATCTCCGGAGAGCATGATTGTAAGAAAAGGAGTCGGAACTTCTTATTCTGTAATCCTTGCACCGGCAGGCATTGACAGGATCTTCCTTCACTGCTCAGGTGCTAATGATACATTTACTCTGGATGATATCGATCTGGAAAAGGTAAAAGGAGCAAATCTGTTCCATTTTGGCTATCCATCGCTGATGCGGAAGATGTATATTGATGGCGGCAAAGAACTGGTTCGTCTTTTAAAGGCTGTTCATGAACAGGGAGTTGCAATCTCTGTTGATATGGCAATGTTTGAAGAAAGTACAGAAGCAGGTACCCAGGATTGGAACGAAGTTCTGAAATCTGTGATTCCGTACATTGATTTCTTTGTGCCGAGTGTTGAAGAACTCTGCATTATGCTGGACCGTGACCGTTATCATGAATGGAACGAAAGGGCAAATGGTTCAGATGTAACGAACTTCCTTGATGTTGAAAAAGATATCAGGCCACTGGCAGATAAGCTTCTCTCCTATGGTGCAAAAGTTATCCTGATCAAATGTGGTACACCGGGCATCTATTTTCGCACAGCAGCCAAGGAACAGCTTCTGAAGATTGGTGGTGGAATCGGAGAAGAGATTGCGGAGACATGGGCAGTCAAAGAAGCTTTTGAGAAGAGTTATTTCGTAGAAAAAGACAAAGTCGCATCTGGAACAGGCGCCGGAGATACGACGATTGCTGCATTCTTAAGTGCTATCCTGGAAGGCAAAAGCTGGGAGGATGCTCTTCATCTTGCAACAGCGACCGGAGCGCTCTGTGTACAGACCTATGATGCGCTCAGTGGAATCATTCCACTTGATGAAGTACAGAAGAAGATTGCCGCAGGTTGGGAAAAAAGAAAGTAAGAGGTAGAAAAAATGTTAGTTAATATGAATGATGTGCTTTATCCGGCAAAAAAGGGAAAATATGCAGTAGGACTATTTAATGCGGTAAACCTGGAACTGGCGCGAGGAATCATTGCAGCAGCAGAAAATTCTCAGTCACCGGTTATCATGGGAACTGCGGAAGTACTTCTTCCATACGGACCACTGGAAGAGGTTTCCTATTATCTTATTCCTATGGCTAAGAAAGCAAATGTTCCGGTAGTTATTCATCTGGATCATGGCCTTAAGAAAGAAACATGCCTGAAAGCTCTGGAACTTGGATTCTCATCCATTATGTATGACTGCTCTACAGATTCTTATGAAGATAATGTAAGAAAAGTTAAAGAAATGGCAGACATCGCGCATTCTTATGGAGCAACCATCGAGGGCGAACTCGGACATGTAGGTGACAACCCGGATTCTGCAGAGGGAAGCGCCCATATCAATCCGGCTGATTTCTATACAGATCCGAGGATGGCAAAAGACTTTGTTGACAAAACAGGTGTGGATGCTCTTGCAATTGCAGTAGGAACTGCCCACGGGGCATATAAGTTGCCTCCAAAGCTTGATTTTGAGAGAATTAATACCATTGCTCATACAGTAGATGTACCGCTTGTTCTGCATGGCGGTTCCGGACTTACAGACAACGACTTCAAACGTGCGATTCAGGAAGGTATAAGCAAGATCAATATTTTTACGGATATCAATGTGGCAGCAGTAGAGGCTGAATTCCGCAAATTTGAAAGTATGAATAAAGGTATCATTGATTTGATTCCGGCGGCAGTTGAGGCTGTTAAACAGGAAACCATGAAGAAGATGATACTTTTCTCAAGCAATGGAAAAGGTGTATTAGACCAGCCATCCCAGGATGAACTTGTAAAAGCTGTTGTTCAGGGTGTTCTCAAAGAAATTGTTGGAAAATAGGGTATTATTGATCCGAGCAGAAACAGAATAAGAGGTTGACTAGAGCATTTTGAAGATTTTGTGTGCAAAAGTAGAGTTTGGCTTGCGAAATACATGAATAAATAGTTATAATATAAAGAAACAAGCGAATCTGTAAAATCACGGAGGATTGAATGGCAAATATTAAAGATGTGGCCAAACTGGCTGGAGTTTCTGTAACAACTGTTTCAAGAGTATTGAATAATAAAGGGTATATATCACAGGATACATACGAAAGTGTATATAAAGCAATTGATCAGCTTGATTATGTCCCAAATCAGATTGCTAGAAACCTTTTTAGACAAAAATCTTATTATATTAGTCTGATCGTGCCTGACAGCTCGCATCCTTTTTGGGCGGAAATAACGAAATACATCGAAAAAAAACTTTATAAACATCATTATAAACTTTTTTTATGTAATACCGGAGATACGGAAGATAAAGAAAGAGATTATATAAAAATGATGAGAGAAAATATGGTAGATGGTATTATTCTTGGAACGCATATGTTAGCAGAGTCCGAATATCAGAATCTGGATCTTCCTATTGTGGCACTTGATTATCGAGTTGCGGAAGAGATTCCAACCATCTATTCTGACCATAATAAGGGTGGTTTGCTGGCTGCAAATGAAATTATAAAGAATGACTGCAAATGCGTTTTAAATGTAACGGCTGTTGTAACAGATAAATCTCCTTCTATTAATCGTCATAGGTTTTTTTCAGAAACATTGAAGAAAAATGGTGTAAAATGTATCGATTATATCTGGAATACAAAACAAAGAACAGAAGAATATCATCAGCAAATGAATAAACTTTTTGATGAATATCCGGAAATGGATGCAATGTTTTCGGAAGATTTGATCATTATGAATGCGTTAAAATGTGCAGGTGAGAGGGGAATGTGTATTCCTGATGAATTTAAAGCAGTAGGATATGATGGAACGCTGATTGCAAAGATAAGTTATCCGTCAATGACTTATGTTTCACAGCCAATAAAAGAATTGGCAGATACATTGGTAGATGTATTATTAAAGAAAATAAATGGTGCAAAATTACATGAAGATATTATTTTGAAGGATGTTTGTCTGGTGAAAGGGCAAACGACAGAATAGAATAAAAAAAATTACAGAGAAAGTTCCTATAGTGTTGAATGGCATTGTAGGAGCTTTCTCTGTAATTTTTTTAAGGTGTACGATCCAGATGAGGGAAAAAGGGCGTTGATTTTATAGAGAGAATATCCACACCTCCGTTTGCAGACTTGAATTTACCTTCATTTGATATTATAATCAAAGAGATTGAAACGAATCCTGAAAACAGCGGGAACATCTAATTTTAAGGAGGAATCTTATTATGAGTACCTGGAACAACCTGGATACTCTTGAATCTTTCAAAGAACTTTCAAATGTAAAGAAAGTAAACCTTGTAGAAGCTATGACCGGAGAAAATGGTGCAGAACGTGTTAAAAAATACAGCGTACCGATGGCTGCTGGTCTTGCATATAACTATGCTGCAAAACAGGTAGATGACGACGTACTTGAAGGTCTCAAAAAGCTTGCAAAAGAAGCACAGCTTACTGAAAAATACGCAGCTCTCTACAATGGCGAAATGATCAATACAGGTGAGAAACGTCTCGTTCTTTATCAGCTGACACGTGGCCAGCTTGGTGATACTGTTACAGCTGACGGCGTTGACAAACGTGCTTTCTATGTAGAACAGCAGCAGAAGATTGCTGACTTTGCCAATAAAGTACATGCAGGTGAGATTACAAACGCAGCAGGAGAAAAATTCACAACTGTTGTTCAGATCGGTATCGGCGGAAGTGACCTTGGTCCGCGTGCAATGTACCTTGCACTTGAGAACTGGGCAAAGAAAAATGACAAATTTAAAATGGAAGCCAGATTCATCAGCAATGTAGATCCTGATGATGCAGCAGCAGTCCTGAATTCTATTGATGTTGCACATTCCATTTTCGTACTGGTATCTAAATCAGGTACAACTCTTGAAACACTGACAAATGAATCCTTCGTAAAAGATGCTCTTAAAAATGCAGGACTGGATGCTTCCAAGCATATGATCGCTGTTACAAGTGAGACTTCTCCACTTGCTAAGAGTGATGATTATCTTGCAGCATTTTTCATGGATGATTATATCGGTGGACGTTATTCTTCCACATCTGCAGTTGGCGGTGCTGTATTATCTCTGGCATTCGGACCGGAAGTATTTGCAGAATTCCTTGAAGGTGCAGCAGAAGAAGATAAACTTGCTAAAAACGAAGATGTTATGCAGAACCCGGCTATGCTGGATGCGCTGATCGGCGTATATGAAAGAAACATCCTTGGATATCCAAGCACAGCAGTTCTTCCATATTCACAGGCACTCAGCCGCTTCCCTGCACATCTGCAGCAGCTTGATATGGAATCTAACGGAAAATCTGTAAACCGTTTCGGTGATCCTGTAAATTATGTAACAGGACCGGTAATCTTTGGAGAACCAGGAACAAACGGACAGCATTCTTTCTATCAGCTTCTTCATCAGGGAACTGATATCGTACCGCTTCAGTTCATCGGATACAGAAATAACCAGATGGGCACAGATGTAGTGATCCAGGACAGCACAAGCCAGCAGAAACTCTGCGCTAACGTTGCAGCTCAGATCGTTGCATTTGCATGTGGTAAATCTGATGAAAACAGCAATAAGAACTTTGAAGGTGGACGTCCGTCAAGCATCATCATTGGTGATCAGGTAAATCCTGCAAGCCTTGGTGCACTCCTTGCACACTTTGAAAACAAAGTAATGTTCCAGGGATTCCTGTGGAACCTGAACAGCTTTGACCAGGAAGGTGTTCAGCTTGGTAAAGTTCTTGCAAAACGTGTTCTTGCACATGAGACAGATGGAGCACTGAAAGTATTCAGCGATCTGCTGAATATCTGATTTGAAAGTTAGATCAATCATGAAATAATACAAGCCCTTCGCTTACAAATTGTAGGTGGAGGGCTTGTGTTTTACACGTGGAAAATCACCTTGTAACTTGCCATTAAACAGGTCAAATGATAAGATATATGTAATAATCTTTTGAAAGGAGCAGGATCATGGTATATGGAAAAAAACTTCCCATTGGTGTGGATGATTTTGAAAAGTTGATAAGAGAAGATTTTTACTATGTGGATAAGACCGAGATGATTGCAGATTTGTTGAGAAACTGGGGTGAAGTGAATCTTTTTACTCGTCCACGTCGTTTCGGAAAAAGCCTTAATATGAATATGCTTAAATCATTTTTTGAAATCGGCTGTGATAAAAACCTGTTTCAGAGTCTGAATATTTCAAAAGAAAAAGAACTGTGTGAGACTTATATGGGGCAGTTTCCTGTCATTTTCATCAGTCTGAAAGGTGTAGAAGGTCAGTCTTTTGAGGCTGCATGTAAGGGCCTGGCAAATATCATAGGTATGGAAGTTTTGCGATTTTCTTTCCTGAAAGACAGTTCGAAACTGACAGAAGATGAAAAAGCACTATATTCTGGATATACGAATGTAAAAGAAGGAGACTTTGTAACAGCCTCCAATATTGACAGTTTAGTTTCTTCTCTTAAGAGGCTTTCTACATTATTATAGCAATCCAATAAATTATTGCACATAATTACACGAATGAAACCACCCTATGCAGTCCTTTGGACGAATTGTTAAAAATCCTTTTGAAATAGCTGATGGTAATTCCGATGCAATCCGTATCTTTTCTTTCCTTAAAAATGCTTTGAGTTTTGACCACATCTTTTCAATCGGATTCAGATCCGGACTATACGGGGGTAAATACAGATAGGTTACTTTTGAGCTGTCCAGTAGCTGTTTCACCACTTTTGCATGATGGGAACGCATATTATCCATAACGATAATGTCTGCTTCTGAAAGCGTCGGCAGCAACTTTGTTTTCAGGTATTCTGCAAACCGCTCTGCAGTAGTTCCTCCCTGATAGACTGTATAGGCACAGTCTCCATTCAGACGTATGGAAGAAAGAACGGTTGTATTGCAGGGCGTGTTGAGTGGAGTTTTATCTACTGCTCTCCGGTTTTTCCATGCTCTGGCATAATGTCGCGTCATATTGATGTTTACTCCGCTTTCGTCCAGAAAGACCAGATGATTTATGTCTCTCTCCGACATATGTTTTTTCCAGTTTCTGCGTTTTTCCCTGACATCGGGGACGCTCCTGCTCTGAGGTATGAAGAGATTTTTTCTTGTAAGAATACCCGAGTTTAATAACTGCCTTGCGGACTGTTTCATTACAAACATGCAGACCAAGTTTATCGATGATTTCATCAATTGTGATATCTGGTTCCTGCTGAACCACCCGGTCAATATTTTGGATATCTTACGGTGTCAGGGCATGTTTACGTCCTCTCTGTGATGTTCTTGTTTTTACAGAACCTGTTTCACGCATTTGTTTTTCCAGGCGGTAAACAGTACTGGTATTCACAGAAAAACACTCTGGGATTTCTTTTGCATTGTGCGTTTTATTCCAAGCTTCAATAAGTAGTTTACGTGTTTCATCATGTAATATAATAATCACCTCTTGACTCTATCATAGTCCTGTTGTCAAGAGTGTGCAGTATTTTTTTGGAGTGCTATAGTTTGATCAGAAGGACAGGAGGCGGATTCGGTGGACCGGAATCAGGAAGAACTGGGAATACATATCCTGGAAAATGTGAGGAACGAACTGTACTACTATTTTCCATATCTGGACGGTGCTTTTGCCTGCATTTCCGGGAAGGGTTCGGAAGAGACCAGAACCATTGGAACAGACGGAGAGTTCTTCCTTTTTTCTCCGGAATATCTGCTGGAACTTTATGTGAAAAAGCCGGAGGCAGTGCGACGAGGGTATTTGCATATGTTGCTGCACTGCCTGTATCTGCATCTTTTTCGGGAAAATCAGGAAGACAGACGTTTATGGAACCTAGCCTGTGATATTGCGGTGGAACAGATCATTTCCAGAGAAAAGATCCCGGTTCTGGAGACAGGTGGAAATGAAAAAAAAATCCGGAAAAAAGTTTTCCATATGCTTGGAAACGGCGCGGATTCCGCAGAAAAGATCTGCCAGAAACTGAAAGATCAGGTATTTCCATTTCGATTGGAAGAGATGGAAGAAGCGTTCCATTTTGATGATCACTCACTATGGGATGCCTGCACAGGAGAAAAAGGAAAAAGAACAAAGGAAAAATGGAACAAGCTTCTTTCCTATACTGCCGCAAACCGTCAGGATCACCGGAAACGGCGGGGAAGTCAGAAAGGGGACCAGAAGGAAGAGGCAGGAACGGTAAGATCCGGAAGATACGATTACAAAAAATTTCTCCGTCAGTTTTCTGTGCTGCGGGAAGAGGTGGAGCTGGATACGGAAAGCTTTGATTATATTTTTTATAATTACGGGATGGAGCATTATGGAAATCTTCCGCTGATCGAGCCGCTGGAATATAAGGAAGTGAACCGTCTGGAGGAGCTGGTGATCGCCATTGATACTTCCGGCTCCTGTGATGGAGAGACTGTGCGGAGATTCCTTGGAGAAACGTATTCCATTCTCAGTGAAAAAGAGAATTTTTTCCATAAAATGAAGGTGTACCTGATCCAGTGTGACTGCTGTATCCAGGATGTTAAGGTGATCCATTCCGAGGAAGAATGGAAGGAATACAGCAAAAATATCACCATACAGGGCCGGGGCGGAACAGATTTCCGGCCGGTGTTCCGGTATGTGAAGGAGCAGCAGGAGAAAAAAGAAATCCGCAGTCTTAAGGCTCTGATCTATTTTACAGACGGGGATGGGATATATCCCGGAAGCAAACCGGATTATGAAACGGCCTTTGTATTTTTACATAAAACAGAAAAAATGGAGCTTGTTCCGCCCTGGGCGATCCGGCTTGTGGCAGAACAGGAAGGAGTGCGTTACAGAACATGAACATAAAAGAGGCAAAAGAAGAGATCAAACATACCTTACTGGCTTACAACCGGAAGGATGCAGCCGGACGCTACACATTTCCCAAACTCCGGCAGCGTCCCGTCCTGCTTATGGGGCCTCCCGGAATCGGGAAAACAGCGATCATGGAGCAGGTGGCAGAGGAATGTAATGTAGGTCTGGTAGCCTATACCATTACCCATCATACAAGACAGAGTGCGGTAGGACTGCCAAGGATCGTGACCCGGTGCTACAACGGAAAAGAGGTCAGCATCACAGAGTATACCTTAAGCGAGATCATTGCTTCTGTGTATGATTGTATGGAACGTACCGGAAAGAAGGAGGGAATCCTGTTTATCGATGAAATCAACTGTGTCTCCGAGACACTTGCGCCTACCATGCTGCAGTTCCTTCAGAACAAGACCTTCGGAAGCCACAGTGTGCCGGAAGGATGGCTGATCGCGGCAGCAGGAAATCCTCCGGAATATAATAAATCGGTCCGGGAGTTTGATATTGTAACACTGGACCGTGTGCGGAGGATGGATATCGAGGCAGATCTTGAGGTGTGGATGGAGTATGCCTGGAAAAAGGAGATCCACGGATCGATCCTGGCTTATCTCGGCATGAAAAAGGATCATTTTTATTCTGTGGAAAATACAGTGGACGGGAAATTCTTCGTGACAGCAAGAGGCTGGGAAGACCTGTCTGAGATCCTGAAGGCTTATGAGGAGCTGGGCGTGGAGATCACAGAGAATCTGGTCGGGGAGTATTTATGCAGAGAGGAGATCGCAAGAAGCTTTTTTGCCAGCTATCAGCTGTACCGGAAGTACGGAGAGGACTATGGCCTGGAACGTCTGCTTTCCGGAGAGATGCCGGAGGAGGAACAGCAGAAAAAGGTAAAAATGGCGAAGGAAGCTTCCTTTGAGGAACGCTTCCTTGTGACAGGGCTTCTGCTTGACGGTCTGAACGGAGGTTTTCTGACCTATGAGAAGATGGATGGTGAGACAGGTGCTGTTTATCAGGAACTTCTGCATCTGAAAGCTTTTCTTCAGGATAAAAAGGACATGACAGCGCTGGATGAATTTACAGATATGAAGAAGAAAAGTCTGGCTGTCCGTCTGGAGGCGGAGCTTCTTACCGCAGATCAGCAGACTACAGAAGAGCTTGTGATCCGCACTCTGGAGGAATTCAGCCTTACTATCCGAAAGGAGCATATCACAGAAACAGAGGCTGGCTTTGAACGGATCCGGCAGCTGTTTACGGAAATGGCGGAGAATAGAAAAGCCTGTGCGAAAAAGATCAGCGGGGAGCTGGAACAGGCATTTGCATTTATGAAGGAATGCTTCGGGGACGGACAGGAAACGGTGCTTTTTGTCACCGGACTGACCCGGAACAGCCATGCGGCGGCCTTTATCCGAGAGTATGGCTGTGATCCTTATTTTGCCTGCAGTGAGAAGCTTCTTTACCGGAAACAGGAGAAAAAGCTTCAGGAGGAATGTGCATCACTATTAGAAATATGAATGATCCCTTAACGAATACTTATGACTGAAAGGGGCCTGACATCTTGACAGGAGGGCTTGTGAGGTGATACGGTAACGGTGTCGAAAACAAAAATCAAATAACCGAATGATGAGGTGTGAGAACATGCAGGAATTAAAACCAATCAAAGAAGGTAAAGTACGTGAGATCTATGACAATGGAGACAGTCTGATCATGGTTGCAACAGACCGTATCAGCTGCTTTGACGTAATTCTGAATAACGAAGTTACAAAGAAAGGTGCTGTACTGACCCAGATGTCCAAATTCTGGTTTGACATGACTGAGGACATTCTTCCGAACCACATGATCTCTGTAGATACCAAGGATATGCCGGAGTTTTTCCAGCAGGAGAAATTCGAAGGAAAATCCATGATGTGCCGTAAACTGAACATGCTTCCGATCGAGTGTATCGTACGTGGATATATCTCAGGAAGCGGCTGGGCAAGCTATAAGGAGAACGGCACTGTATGCGGCATCAAGCTTCCGGAGGGACTGAAGGAATCCGACAAGCTGCCTGAGCCGATCTACACACCATCTACCAAGGCTGAGATCGGTGATCACGATGAGAATATTTCCTTTGAGCAGAGTATCGATCATCTTGAGAAATACTTCCCAGGAAAAGGACGCGAGTATGCAGAAAAGCTTCGTGACAACACCATTGCTCTTTACAAAAAATGTGCAGAGTATGCACTCAGCAAGGGAATCATCATTGCAGATACAAAATTCGAGTTTGGTCTTGATGAGGACGGAAACATGGTCATCGGTGATGAGATGCTGACACCGGACAGCTCCCGTTTCTGGCCGGCAGAAGGCTATGAACCAGGACATGGTCAGCCATCCTTTGACAAACAGTTTGCACGTGACTGGCTGAAAGCCAATCCGGACAACGACTGGACACTTCCGCAGGAGATCGTTGACAAGACTATTGAGAAATATCTCCAGGCATACAAAATGCTTACAGGAAAAGAACTGGCCTGAAAAATAACAGCAGCTCTGAAATAGAACATACCTTACAAGCCGCTTCGGATACCCATTCCGAGGCGGCTTCTTTCTGTATAAAACAGGACAAAAACAAAACGGTTGCAAGAAAACGGAGGGATATTTATAATAAATACAGAAACCAGATGATCCTGACAGATTTAAAGGAGTGTGATTATGAGCAGGAAAAACAAGGTGAAAAAGAAAAAAACAGTTGGAGATCATATTCTGACGATCGTTCTGATCGTGGCAATCTGTATTTTCTGTTATGCAGCTTTTAACCTTTATCATATTTATACAGAATATAAAAAAGGAACCGATGAATATAACAGCATTTCCGAAATGGCAGTGACAGAACGTGATCCGGACCAGGTGGAAGAGATAGATCAGCCGGATGAACAGCCTGTAGCACCTGTGAGCATTGATTTTGATTCTCTCAGGAGTATCAATGAGGATGTGATCGGCTGGATCTATATGGAAGCATTGCCTGAGATCAGTTATCCGGTGGTACAGGGAGAGGATAATAATTTTTATCTGCACCAGACATATGAGAAAAATTATAATTTTGCGGGAACGATCTTTATTGATTATGAGAACAAAAGAGATTTCAGCGATTGTAATACCCTGGTGTACGGACACAACATGAAGAATGGTTCCATGTTTGGAATGCTGAAAAAGTACAGAGCGGATGAGACGCTTTATAATACCAGCAAATATTTCTGGATCCTCACACCGGAAAAAGATTACCGGTATGAGATCATTGCAGCGTATACGACTTCTGTAAACAGCGATACGTATACCTTATTTAAAGGACCTGGCAAAGAGTTTCTGGAATATGAGAAAAAAATGTTCCAGAATTCGGAGATCAGAACAGATGCCACTGCAAGTGAAGCCAATGTGAAGGATAAGATCGTTACATTATCAACCTGTACCGGCAATCAGGCAACACGTTTTGTGGTACAGGGAAAAAGAGTGAATGCGGTGAACCCACAGTAGAGCTTTTGCGGATAAGTTTGGGAGGAAATGATATGGGAAATGAGATAGAAAAATTACAAAAGATCATTGATGAGAGCAGAAATATTGTATTTTTCGGCGGCGCAGGTGTTTCAACAGAAAGCGGGATCCCGGATTTTCGAAGCCAGGACGGACTGTATAACCAGAAATATGATTACCCGCCGGAGACGATCTTAAGCCATACATTTTTTATGCGAAAACCTGAGGAATTCTTTAAATTTTACAGAGATAAGATGCTTTGTGATACTGCAAAACCGAATGCGGCACATCTTAAGCTGGCGGAGATGGAGCAAACAGGAAAGCTGAAGGCTGTGATCACTCAGAATATCGATAATCTTCACCAGATGGCAGGAAGTAAAAAGGTCCTGGAGCTTCACGGAAGCGTTTACCGAAATCATTGTGTGAAATGCGGGAAATCCTATGATTTTAAATATATGAAGGAATCGAAAGGTGTTCCGCGGTGCAGCTGCGGCGGCATGATCAAGCCGGATGTGGTCCTTTATGAGGAAGGACTGGATGACTATACGATCCAGGAATCAGTAAGAGTGATCTCAGAGGCGGAGGTGTTGATCATCGGGGGAACTTCTCTGGCGGTATATCCGGCAGCAGGTCTGATCGATTATTTCCGGGGAAATCATCTGGTGGTGATCAACAAGGCACCGACACCGAGGGATAAATATGCGGATCTTCTTATTAAAGAACCGATCGGGCAGGTGTTTTCTCAGATAAGAGTCTGAAAATATGGGAACCTGGGATGATCTGCAAATTAAAAATGAGGAGTATCAAATGGGATTAAATTATGAAGTTGGAGATATTGTCACACTGAAGAAGGCTCATCCCTGTGGCAGTAAAGAATGGGAGATCCTTCGCGTAGGAGCGGATTTTCGCCTGAAATGCAAGGGCTGCGGACATCAGATCATGGTGGCACGTAAGCTGGTTGAGAAAAATACACGAGATTTGAAAAAAATTGAAAAAAATTAAATTTATGCTTTACATCACGGGAGAGATGTGCTAGAATCAACAATCGTGATATATTTCATATCCTTGCTCTTTGACAGGCAAAGGGCCAAAAGACCATAAGGAGGTTAAGACAAGCATGAACAAGTACGAGTTAGCATTAGTTGTGAGCGCTAAGCTTGAGGACGAAGCACGTGACGCTGTAGTTGAGAAAGCAAAAGGCTACATCACACGTTACAACGGCGTGATCACAGAAGTTGAAGAATGGGGTAAGAAGAAATTAGCTTACGAGATTCAGAAAATGCATGAAGGCTTCTACTATTTTATTCAGTTTGAAGCAGATTCTCAGTGCCCGGCGGAGATCGAGAGACATGTCCGCATCATGGACAATGTATTAAGATACCTGGTTGTCAAGAAAGAGGCATAATTTTTGCAGCGGATTTTTCGAAAACACCATTAAGAACCTGTTCAGTTAAGTGAAATCATAAGAGAGGTAGAACGATGAACAAAGTAATATTAATGGGACGCTTGACAAGAGATCCTGAGGTAAGATATTCCGCAGGAGAAAATGCCCTGGCAATCGCCAGATATACACTGGCAGTTGATCGCAGATTCCGTCGTGACGGAGAGGCAAGTGCTGATTTTATCAGCTGTGTTTCTTTCGGACGTACAGCAGAATTTGCGGAAAAGTATTTCAGACAGGGACTGAAAATTGCAGTTACGGGACGTATCCAGACAGGAAGCTATACGAACCGTGAGGGACAGAAGGTTTATACGACAGAGGTTGTTGTTGAGGATCAGGAATTTGCTGAGAGCAAAGCATCAAGCGACAGCTATGCAGCAGCTCATCCGAGAACAGAGGCAGCACCTGCAACGTCTATGCCGAGTCCGAGCGCAGCAAGCGCCGACGGCTTCATGAACATTCCAGATGGAATTGATGAGGAGCTGCCGTTCAATTAGAACATCTGATCAAGACAGATGAGACGAATAAGATAGGAGGAAACAATCATGGCTTACAATAGAGGCGAGAGACCAGATTCTCCGATGAAGAGAAGAGGCGGACGCAGAAGAAAAAAAGTTTGTGTATTCTGCGGTAAAGAGAATAACGAGATCGATTACAAGGATGTAGCAAAGTTAAGAAAGTATGTTTCCGAGAGAGGTAAAATTCTCCCGAGAAGAATTACAGGTAACTGTGCGAAACATCAGAGAGCACTGACAGTTGCTGTTAAGAGAGCACGTCATATGTCCCTGATGCCATACGTTCAGGACTAATTCTGATCTTATACGGGGTCGTTGCGAAACAGATGAGCAGTCATCTGGAGGCAGCGGCCCTGTTTTTTTTATGAGCAAAACAGATTTTATCATTGCTATGGAATTATAATAAGGAATCTGGTATAATGTTAAATAACTTGTGGGTTAAATTACATTAAGAACAGGAAAAAGCAATGAACAACAAAGTTAAATTCAAGGGGCCTATGAAACACTTCATGCGCTGGCCGCTGTACCTTTCGGTCCTGGTCGTGCTGCTGGACCTGCTGGTGTTTATTGTAAGTGTAAAGGCCGGAATTCTGGTGTCTGTAGGTACTGTGATCTATATTTTTATCGCAGTACAGCTTTTTCGATATCACAAACCGCTGATCATCAATGATATGATCGCATTTGCCAATCAGTATGATGTGGTAGAAAAGCGGATGCTGGAAGAACTGGCGCTTCCTTATGCCATTATGGATATGGAAGGCCGCATGATCTGGTCCAACCGTATTTTTTCAGAGATCACGGGGAGAGATCAGTTTTATAAAAAAAATATCAGCACAGTTTTCCCGGATATTACTCCGGACAAGCTTCCTGTAGCCGATGAACCGGAAATTTCCGAGATGAGTATACATTTCGGGGATCGGATCTATCGGGTTTCCATGCAGCGGGTGACTATGGGGGAAGTAGTCAGCCATGCGGATATTCTGGAGAATATGTCCCAGAATGTCAGTCTGATCGCCATGTATCTTTATGATGAAACAGAGCTTAAGGAATACATCCAGAAAAATGAGGATAACAAGCTTGTTGTAGCACTGGCTTATCTGGATAATTATGAAGAAGCACTGGAGAGCGTGGAGGATGTGAGAAGATCTCTGCTTATCGCACTGATCGACCGAAAGATCACCAAGTATTTTTCCAACTTTGACGGCCTTGTGAAGAAACTGGAGAAAGATAAATATCTTCTGATCATGCGCCAGAGTTCACTGGAAACACTAAAGGAACAGCGTTTTCATATCCTGGATGAGGTTAAGACGGTTAACATCGGAAATGAAATGGCTGTGACATTAAGTATCGGAATTGGTCTGAATGCTTCTACGTATATCCAGAATTACGAATATGCCAGAATTGCCATTGAGATGGCACTGGGCCGTGGCGGTGATCAGGTAGTGATCAAAAATGAAAATAATATTACCTACATTGGCGGCAAGGCACAGCAGATGGAGAAATCAACCCGAGTGAAGGCACGAGTGAAGGCTCAGGCTCTGAAGGAATTTATGAGCACCAAGGATCGAGTGGTGGTTATGGGACACAAGATCACAGATGTGGATGCTCTGGGAGCTGGGATCGGTATTTACCGTGCCGGTAAGACTCTTGGTAAGCCGGTGCATATTGTGATCAATGATCCGACCACATCCATTCGGCCGCTGATGAGTGGATTTATGGAGAATCCGGATTATGAGCCGTCCATGTTTGTGGACAGTAATCAGGCCAAAGAACTGGTGGATAATAATACGGTAGTAATTGTGGTGGATACCAACAAGCCAAGCTATACCGAATGCCAGGATCTTCTCTATATGACAAAGACCATTGTGGTATTGGATCATCACCGCCGCGGCAGCGAGGTGATCCAGAATGCAGTTCTGTCCTATGTGGAGCCATATGCATCCTCAAGCTGCGAGATGATCGCAGAGATCCTGCAGTATTTTGCAGACGGGCTGAAGCTTCGAAGTATTGAGGCGGACTGTATTTATGCGGGTATCATGATCGATACCAACAACTTTACAACAAGAGCGGGTGTGCGTACCTTTGAGGCAGCAGCATTCCTGCGCAGATGCGGAGCAGATGTGACACGTGTACGTAAGATGCTCCGGGATAATATTGATTCCTATAAGGCGAGAGCGGAGGCAGTTCGTACTGCGGAGATCTACAGAGATTATTTTGCCATTGCAAGATGTCCGAGTGAAGGTCTGGAAAGTCCTACCGTTGTAGGAGCACAGGCGGCCAATGAGCTGCTCAATATCGCAGGAGTCAAGGCATCTTTTGTTCTTACCAGCTATAATAATGAGGTTTACATCAGTGCCAGAGCCATTGATGAAGTGAATGTACAGGTCATGATGGAACGGATGGGCGGCGGCGGACATTTGAATATTGCCGGTGCACAGGTGAAAGACACCATGGATGAGACCGAAAGAATGCTGAAAGAAATTATAGACCAGTTATATCAGGAAGGGGACAAATAGAAATGAAAGTAATTCTTCTGGAAGATGTTAAATCCCTGGGTAAAAAGGGACAGATCGTAAATGTAAGTGACGGATATGCAAGAAACATGATCCTGCCAAAAAAGCTTGGTGTTGAAGCTACATCCAAGAATCTCAATGATCTGAAACTCCGTAAGGCAAATGAAGAAAAGGTTGCACAGGAAAACCTGGACGCTGCCAAGGCATTTGCAGAGGAGCTTTCCACAAAGGAGGTTATCCTTACTCTGAAGGTAGGTGAAGGCGGAAGAACATTCGGTTCTGTATCCTCAAAAGAAATCTCAGAGGCAGCCAAAAAACAGCTGAATCTTGATATCGATAAGAAAAAGCTCCAGCTGGAGAATCCAATCCGTAACCTGGGTGTTACCAATGTTCCGGTACGACTTCATCCGAAGGTAACCGGAAGTCTCAAAGTCTGGGTAAAAGAGGCGTAATCAATGGAAGAAGCACTGATCAAGAGGATTCTACCTCACAGCATTGAGGCAGAGCAGTCAGTGATCGGATCCATGATCCTGGATCGTGATGCGATCCTGGTGGCTTCCGAGATCCTGACCAGTGATGATTTTTATCAAAAACAATACGGCATCATTTTTGATGCCATGGTGGAGCTCTGTAATGAAGGACAGCCGGTAGATCTGATCACTCTGCAGAATCGTCTCAAGGAGAAAGAGCTTCCGCCGGACATCAGCAGTATGGAATATGTCCGTGATCTGATCGCAGCAGTTCCTACATCAGCCAATGTGAAATACTATGCCAATATCGTAAGCGAAAAGGCAGTTCTCCGGCGGCTGATACGGACTACGGAAGAAGTTGCCAATGCCTGTTATCTGGAAAAGGACAGTACGGAAACCATACTTGAGGAATCCGAGAAAAAGCTGTTTAATATTTTGCAGAGAACAAATGGCAGCGATTATGTGCCAATCCAGCAGGTTGTGTTGAATGCAGTCAGCAATATTGAGAAGGCTTCCAAGCTGAAGGGCTCCGTTACCGGGATCCCGACCGGATTTGTGGATCTGGATTATAAGACTTCCGGTATGCACGCGTCCGATCTTGTACTGATCGCAGCTCGACCTTCCATGGGAAAAACTGCCTTTGTATTGAATATTGCCCAGTATATGGCGTTTCGTAAAGATGTGACCGTGGCTATTTTCAGTCTGGAGATGTCCAAGGAGCAGCTGGTAAACCGTCTTCTTGCTATGGAATCTCACGTGGATTCCCAGAATCTCCGTACCGGAAATCTGAAAGATGAGGACTGGACGAAGCTGGTAGAAGGAGCGGATATTATCGGTGGCTCCAATCTTATTATTGATGATACACCTGGAATCTCCATTGCGGAGCTTCGTTCCAAATGCAGAAAATATAAGCTTGAGCATAATCTGGGGATCATCATGATCGATTATCTTCAGCTGATGAGCGGAAGTGGAAAATCGGATTCCAGACAGCAGGAAATTTCAGATATTTCACGATCGCTGAAAGCGTTGGCAAGAGAGATCGATGTACCGGTAATTGCGTTATCACAGCTTAGCCGTGCAGTGGAACAGAGACCGGATCACAGACCAATGCTTTCAGATCTTCGAGAGTCCGGAGCTATTGAGCAGGATGCGGATGTGGTCATGTTTATCTATCGAGATGATTATTATCACAAAGATACCGAGAAGAAAGACATTGCGGAAATTATCATAGCCAAGCAGAGAAACGGCCCGATCGGAACTGTGGAGCTGGTATGGCTGCCGAGATATACCCAGTTTGTAAATATGAAAAAATAGAGCCGTGCAGACGGTAAATGAAAGGCTGTCAGGATGAAAGCTTATAGTTATCCTGATGGCCTTTTGTATTTTTGTCTGTGTGATCGTGGAGTTCGGGATGCTATGGATATAGGCAAAGAGTCATATTTGGTAAAATTATGTCAACCGATTATTCTTGCTATTTCCTGATCTCAGGGGTTATACTGTAGACAGCAGCAGTGAATCTCTATATAAGGGGGCGTTCACAATGGAAAAAAGATATACAGTCAGACAGGCCGTAACACTGACCGGAGTGAAATCTTATGTCCTGCGTTACTGGGAGGAAGAACTGGAGCTTCGGATCGGACGCAATGAACTGGGACATCGCTATTATACACCGTTTGATATCCAGCTTTTTCTTAAAATAAATGAGCTGAAAAGTAAAGGACTTCAGTTGAAAGCAATCCGTACACTGATCCCACCGGAGGCAAGAAAGGCAGATACACCGGATTTTTCAGAATCTGGTATCAGGATCCTGGATGGAGAAGCTGTTGAGCTTGAAGATATCCCAATGAAAAAAACGGGATCTGAAAAGGAGTTCATGGAAAAAACGGAATCCGGGAATACAGAGAAGTGCGGAGCAGATAACGATAAGATACTGGAGTTTCAGGAAATCATGGAACGCCTGATCCGTGAGGAAATGCAGAGAAAGAAAGAAGGAGAGTACCGGTGTCGTTCTCTGGATGAAGCGATCCGCAGGCAGCAGCAGGCAAGAAGAGAAGCGGCAGCTTCCTGTGAGGGAAAAAAGAATAAAAAAAACAGAAAAGGCTGCCGGTAAACCGGCAGCCTCATTCATTATAGCAGCTTATCAAGCTAATGATGCATTACTCAGCAGAGATAGCACCAACTGGACAGGCCTCAGCGCATGTTCCGCAGTCAACACAAGCGTCTGCGTCGATTACATAATGCTCGTCTCCCTGAGAAATAGCCTCGTTCGGGCACTCACCCTCACATGTTCCACAGCTAACGCACTCGTCAGAAATTACATATGCCATAATTGATATCCTCCTTTTAAATTGTGTATTGTATGTATCCCCTACCAGGGATTCTATTCCCATTCTAATATATCTGCATAAAGAATACAAGTATAAATTTATAAACAAAACTGAAAATTCGTAACCCGTTGATTCCATTCCGGATTCGTATTATAATAGCAGAACGGAATGAAATATTTCGATAAAACAGTAAAGGAGAATACAATCATGGCAAAAGTTACAAAGAGCATGCTGATCGGAGAACTGCTCACTGTAGACCCGAATATCGCACCGATCCTGATGAGAGCAGGAATGCATTGTCTTGGCTGCCCGTCTTCACAGATGGAATCTCTGGAAGAAGCAGCAATGGTCCATGGCCTGGACGCAGATGTCCTCGTAGCTCAGATCAATGATTTTCTTGGTGAGTAATAAACAGAAGCTTTTTTGCTGAAACAAAAGGACCGCTGTCGGGAAATGCAGATCATATGGATCGCATTCCGACAGCGGTTTGTTTGTCTGTAGGATATTTGGTTTGTCAGATATTCAGAAGCTTCTGAAGTGCATGATCAGCGATCAGTGCACAGTGCTCTCTGAGGTAGGCTTCACCGGCTGGTGTGAATGCGCGGCCGATGCCATACTCGGAAAGGATATTGCAGACCTTGTTAAATTCTTCAGGTGTACAGTCTGACTGATGAAGTACCAGCTGATAGACACCGTCTTCTCCTTCACGATAGAGAGTATTATCACCGGTAAAGAAACCATTCATACCATGAGATGCGGCAATAACATCATCCAGCCCCGGGAAAGAGTACAGGCGTATAAGCTTTACAGAACTCTCACCCGGCTGCTGTGATGCATCCGGAGTTTCTGTTGCCTGAGGGGCGGAAGTTTCCGCCCTTTTTTCTTCCGGTTTCTGTGAAAGATCCTTAAGCTTGGATTCACAGAGCTTCTGGAAGATATCGATGATATTGTCAGCGCCATCGATCTCTACGGTATCGGAAGGTTTGTTGCCCTTGAAGGGTGCAAATTTGGAAAAACGTGTATCCAGTTCTTCAGGATCTTCCACTTTAGTGATAATGAGGATAATACTTTCGGCATTGACAGGAATAGCCTCAATCATCAGAGGAATATTATCTGCTTCAAAACCAAATTGTATCTGTGCCTGCTGCATCATATCACGAAAGAGACGTTTGGCTTTTTCGGTACCGTATGCAAGTTCGCTGATACGGATCTGATGACTGTCCAGATCTTCTTTCGTCAGGGTACAGCGGATCTGATTTTCATTGATTTTTTCTATTTTCATATGATCACATCCTATAGGTAAATAAATTTAATCTTTTACATACTGTATTATATAACAGTTATACACAAGATGTAAAGATGTAGAAACCGGAGAAAAAAGAAAATTTCTGATTCTTTTATAAAAGACTTGCATCTGAAGGGAAATCAGGTATAATGAAAAGCAGAAAAGCTGTCTCCTCCCGGAAACAAGAAGACAGTAACGATAACTTAAAGTCATATTTTTCTGAAGATAAGGATTCTGTGTGAAATTCATCGGCGAGTCTGTCGGTACACAGAGAAATTTCCCCCATTTTATTATTTATATTTTATTACAAGTATCATCCTAATAGGGAAGTTGCAGCTTTTCGAGAACCATTGCTGGTGTTTTCTGAAAATCTAACCAGGAAAGGAGGTCGGGATACGCCAAATATATCACAGGAAAAAAAGAAATCCGCAAAACCCCTTCGAAGGGAGCTGGAGCTTTATCGTGAGAACGGAGTTTCTCTTTATCTCAATGGAGCACCAAGCACTCCGAAAAAAATCGCAAAAGCCTGTCAGATTGCGGAAAACGGGGTCTATATGCGGGATTATACGGAAGATGAAGACGGCCATATCGCCTGTGTAAGCTTTGATCTTATTCGCAAAGAATGACCGTACATAAGAAAAAACGGTTCCCCGGATAACGATCATCCCCTGCACTCATGCATACCATGCGGGGAACCGAAATTCTAAAGAAATTGTGAAAAATTATTAAAAGTGGATTTTTATAACGAAATGTAGACAAGATATGTTATAATAGAGCAAATTATGACATTTTATACCGAAAGGAAAAAAACATGACAAAAAAACATATACCGGTCCTTGTGGTAGGTCTGCTGATCGTTCTGGTCGCTCTTGCCGGAGGGGCTGTTTACGGGATCAATAAGCTTATACCAAGCAGGAAACAGATGGATCTGACAGAATACTACGGCCAGAATGCAGACGGTGAGGCTGCGTTGATACTTGGAACTGAGAAACTGGAAGAGAAGGCACTTATCTCAGGAGAAGATGTATATCTTCCGCTGGATGTAGTGAACGGATATTTGAATCAGAGATATTACTGGGATAGCGAAAACAAGAAGATACTGTATGCAACACCATCCAGTCTCACAGAGGAACCGGCTTCAGATAAGGCAGACGGAAACGTGTGGCTGAAGGATGACACGGTTTATCTGAAACTGGATTATGTAAAAAAGTATACAGATATCGATTCTTATATAGAGCAGGATCCTGCAAGGATTGCGATACAGTACAAATTTACCAATGTGGAGACCGTGACCACGAAGAAAGATACCGTGATCCGTTACCGGGGCGGGATCAAGGCGCCGATCCTTTCCAAACTGGCGAAGAATACAGTTCTCCGGCTGATGAATGAAGGAGAGGACTGGGATCAGGTGGCAACCGATGACGGTTACATCGGTTATGTTCAGAAGAAAAAAGTAAGTGCTGTGGATACAACGGATTATGAAAGGGATTTTAAAACAGAGTCCTATACATATCTTACCATGGATGAACCGGTGAACCTGGCATGGCACCAGGTTACCAGCACAGATGCAAACAGCTATTTCGCAGATGCGGTACAGAATATGACAGGCGTGAATGTGATCTCTCCAACCTGGTTTTCTGTAACAGATAACTCCGGAAATATTTCAAGTCTTGCATCTGGGGAGTATGTGATGCAGGCACATGAAAAAGGACTGAAGGTATGGGGACTGGTGGATAATTTTAATGAGAACATGAATACCAAAGAAGTTCTTTCAAAAACCAGTTCAAGGCAGAATCTGGAGAATCGGCTGATCACTTATGCACTGAAAGTAGGAATGGATGGAATCAATGTTGATTTTGAATCTTTGAGCGAAGGAGTAGGAATCCATTTCCTTCAGTTTTTAAGAGAGCTTTCTATCCAGTGTCACGCCAATAATTTGGTACTGTCTGTAGATAATCCGGTTCCGGAAGATTTTACCAGTCATTATGACCGTGCGGAGCAGGGCAAGGTTGTGGATTATGTGATCATTATGGGCTATGATGAGCATTACGTAGGCTCCGATGCCGGTTCTGTGGCATCTCTGCCATGGGTAGAACAGGGGGTTAAGGATACGCTTTCAGAAGTAGCGGCTCAACGGACGATCCTTGCGATTCCGTTCTACACAAGGCTCTGGAAGACTACAGATGGCGGTGCACTGACAAGTGAGGCCATCGGTATGGATCAGGCACAGCAGACGATCAGTGATAACGGAGCAGAAACATACTGGGACAAGAAGACAAGCCAGAATTATGGAACCTATGAAGGGGACGGTGCCACATACCAGATCTGGCTGGAGGACTCTAAGTCTATTGCGGAAAAGGTTAAACTGATCAAAAAATATAAACTAGCAGGTGTGGCAGAGTGGAAGCTTGGATTCGAGAACAGCGGGATCTGGAGCGTGATCACAGAAAACCTGTCATAAACAGAAGAAAACATTGTGATCTTCACAATGCTAAAAACACTCCCGGCAACATATATTAAAATAAATATGCCGGGGGTGTTTTGCGTTGAAAAAACATTTCATAGAATTGGCAATGGCAGTTCTTATGCTGGTCTGTTTTTATATTCTGTCATGGGAAGCGGCAGAAACTGCAGGCAGACTTATAGATGTATCCGGAAATATAAAAGCAGATCAGGTGATCCTGGTGGATGCCGGTCATGGGGGTGTGGATTCCGGAATGGTGGGAATCGGTGGACTGAAGGAAAAAGGAATCAATCTGGATATTGCCATGAAGCTAAAAACGATCCTGGAAAAAAAAGGCCTTGCCGTAGTAATGACCCGGGAAGAAGATAAAGGTCTTTATGAAAATGGTACAAAAAATATGAAAGCACAGGATCTGCAGAATCGTATTGAACAGATCCGGAAATATGAACCGGTGCTTTCTGTGAGTATCCACCAGAACAGCTACAGTGATCCCGGAGTAAAAGGTCCGCAGGTATTTTATTATGAGGATTCGGAAGGCGGAAAAGAACTGGCACTTGCGATCCAGGAAAACATGAACCGGAAGCTTTCCATTGCACGGCCGCGGGTGGCAAAAGAAAACAGAACCTATTATCTTCTGAAGAGAAGTCCGGGTGTGATCAATATCGTAGAATGTGGATTTCTTACAAATCCGGAGGAAGCCGCCCTGCTGCAGACAGAGAAGTATCAGAGAAAGGTAGCAGAGGCTGTGGCTGATGGAATCGTTACATATCTGAAAAAACAGAAGGAAAACGAAAATAATTGAAAAAAATGTGAATAGCCTTTTCATAGGAAGGTGATTCTGCTATACTTTACGTGAATTAAGGAGAATCCTATGCTTGGAATCATTTATCTTATATTATGTATGTTAACAGGAATGGAAATGGCAGGATGTCTGTTTCCGCGTCAAACAACTGAAAGAGGAAACAGGATATGGGTGGTCCTGCCGGCAGCGTTTGGGATGGGAATCCTGATGCTGACCTGGGCAGTCTATATTCTTTCCTGGATGTTCAGCATATGCGCGGGGGCAGAGCATCCTCTTTTTTATGGAAATCTGATCGTATTTCTGGTAGATATCCTGCTGCTTTCGGGAATCTTCCGGTGGAAAAAGAAAAAACAGCAAAAAATGTTTGTGATATCCGAACGGATGATCAGCAGAAAATGGATCCTGAAAAAAGAGCTTCTGCTTTTTGGCATTTTGACGGTTTTTGTGACTTGGATGATGTTTTACGTTTTCCATATGAAAGACGGCATTCTGTACTCCGGCTTTTCGGTATACGGAGATTATGCACCCCACACGGCAATGATGCGATCTTTTTCACGGGGAAATAATTTTCCTACCCAGTATCCGCATTATGGCGGGCAGGATGTGAAATATCATTTTATGTTCCAGTTCCTTGTGGGAAATCTGGAGTATCTGGGCCTTCGTCTTGATCTGGGATATAATCTGGTAAGCATCCTGTCTCTGGCGGGATTTCTTATGGTGCTTTACGGGATCAGCTACCGGATGTTCAAAAGCTTCTGGGCCGGGGCAGCTGCCATTGTTTTCTTTTTTTTCCGCAGCGGAACAGCGTTCTGGCGTTATCTGTGGGAACATCTTCAGGCGGGGGACCTTGTACGGACTCTGGAAGAAAATACGGCGTTTATCGGTTATACTACCAATGAAAACTGGGGATTATGGAATTTCAATGTATATCTGAACCAGCGTCATCTGGCTTTCGGCCTTCTGATGGCAGCTGTAGCGGTATGGACCTTTATGGATTGGGTGGAAGCCGGATGCAGTCACAAGGAGCAGGGCTTTTTGTGGGTCCGTAATCGTTTTTTTACAAAAGAAGCCTGGATCTGCAGAAATGTGGATACGGCGATCCTTCTGGGACTGTTTCTGGGATTAACTGCTTTCTGGAACGGAGCTGCGCTGATCGGCGGCCTTCTGATCCTTGCCGGACTGGCAGTGTTTTCTGACGGTAAGCTGGATTATGTGATCTGTGCCGGACTGGCAGTGCTTTTTTCGGAACTGCAGTCGAAGATCTTTGTGTCGGGAAGTGTTATGAGTCCATCCTTTTACTGGGGCTTTCTGGCAGACAATAAAAGCATTTCCGGTGTACTCTGGTATCTGGTGGAAATCAGTGGATTTTTCTTTGTGGGAATGATCGTGGCAGCAGTATTTCTGAAGAGAGGTCAGCGGGTAGTGCTGATGGGCTGTTTGCTTCCAATGGCATTTGCATTTCTGGTATCTCTGACTCCGGACATCAATGTCAATCATAAATATGTGATGATTTCCTATGCCTTTGTGACAGTTTTCTGGGGATGGATCATAAGATGTGTTTTCCTTGCAGGGAAAAATAGCTGGAAGAAATGGGCCGGTCGCGCAGCGGCAGCGGTCCTTTGTATCTGTCTTAGTGCAACGGGGATCTATGATTACGTGATCATCTTAAGAGACAACGATTCCGCACACAGGATGACTGTAAATATGGAAAGCAGCCTGACGGATTGGCTCAGTGCAAATCTTAAGAAAAATGATCTTCTGCTGAC
This sequence comes from Blautia massiliensis (ex Durand et al. 2017), assembly GCF_001487165.1. GTDB lineage: Bacteria > Bacillota > Clostridia > Lachnospirales > Lachnospiraceae > Blautia_A > Blautia_A fusiformis. The sequence continues at coordinate 1,589,544 of NZ_LN913006.1, read as the reverse complement.
ACCGGAATATACCATGAACGAGGTCACTATGTCCGGTGCCATGCTGTATTGCGGATGGCCTTATTATGCATGGTCTGCAGGGTACGATACGGGCTATCGTGCCGGCCAGGCAGTGCTCATGTATACCACGGATGATCCGGAGCTACTGAAAGCTGCCGTAAAACAGGAAAAGATCACATATATCCTGTTTGAGGAGGATATGGAATTTGAACAGCAGGAATGTCGTGAGGATATCATCAGGGAGACATATCCACTGGTGTATACCTCAGAGGATGGGAGAATAAGAATCTATGAAACATGACAGCTTATATATCATTATGCCGGCATATAATGAAGAAAAAAATATCGGGACCGTGATCGAGCAATGGTATCCGGTAGTGGAGAGGATCGGCGGGGACAGCCGCCTGGTGATCCTGAATGATGGCAGCAAAGATGCTACCTACAAAAAAATACAGAATTATCAGAAAAATCATGACCGTCTTATCGGAATCGATAAACCGAATGAAGGACATGGAGGAACAATACTCAGGGGATATCGTTACGCAGTAGAAAAAGGTGCCAATTATATTTTTCAGACGGATTCAGACGGCCAGACACTTCCGGAGGAATTCTGGCAGTTCTGGGAAAAACGTCAAAAGTGTGGGCTTCTTATCGGTTACCGGCAGAAGAGAGAGGATGGGCTTTCCAGGATTTTTGTGACAAGAATACTGCGGCTTGTGCTTTTCCTTATTTTTGGAACCTGGGTAAAAGATGCAAATACGCCATATCGGCTGATGGAGGGAAAACAGCTCGCCAAAGTACTGAAGCGTATCCCAGGCGGATTTTTCCTTTCCAATGTGCTGATGACCGTGATCTATGAAAAACATCATCTTTATGTGGAATATATCCCCATCACATTCCGACCGAGACAGGCCGGAAAAAATTCTATCAACATGAAACGGATCATAAAGATCGGAAGACAGGCATTTGCGGACTTTTACCGTCTGCGGGGCAGAATCTGATACAGGAGGAACAGAAGGATGAAAAAAAAGATCAGAGAATTATTTCCGGAGCTGACTGCAGCAGTGCTCCTGACAGTACTTTCTGCGTATCTCCTGGGAGGAGATGTATGGACATTCTGGACCTGGTGGCTGCTTGCACTGTTCATGGGAATGGTGGCAATGCCGGTCACAGGAAGGCTTTTCGGAGGTTTTGAAGACCGGGGATGGCTTTTTTCAAAGGTACTTGCCATTGCAGTTACCGGATTTCTCACCTGGCTTCTGGTAGCGGTGGAAATCCTTTCTTTTACAGCAGTAGTGTGTGTAGGGGTATCTGTGGCTGTTGGCATTTTATGTGCAGTACTTTTTCATGTTCAGCTGAAGCATGGCATTGAATGTTATCCGTCAGGAAAGATGCAGCTGATCTTTCGGGAGGAGCTTCTGTTTTTTGGAATCTTTCTGCTGTGGACTTATCTGGCAGGATTCCGGCCGCAGGCATACGGAACAGAGAAATTTATGGATTATGGATTCATGGAGGCCATGATGCGGAGCAAAACTCTTCCTGCACGTGATCTCTGGTATTCACAGGGAACCATCAATTATTACTATGGCGGGCAGTATTTTGCAGTATTTCTTACGAAGCTTACAGGAAGCAGAGTGGAAGTGACTTATAATCTGATGCGTACCTTTGTGGCAGCGTTTGCCTTTGTGTATCCGTTTTCCCTGGTCCGTCAGATGACGAAGGACAGGCTGTATGGACGGCTGGATGGAAAGAAGAAATATCTTCCTTCACTGGCAGGAGTTACTGCAGGCATTGCAGTATCTATCGCGGGAAATGTACATTATATCGTCTACCGTTGTGTACTGCCGCTGATCCGGAAGATACAGGGAGTGGCAGAAACAGCCAGCTACTGGTTCCCGGATGCAACTCGTTACATAGGGTATAATCCGGTGAATGACAGTGATAAGACCATACATGAATTCCCATGCTATTCCTTTGTTCTGGGAGATCTTCATGCCCATGTGGTAAATGTGATGTTTGTGACATTTCTGGTGGGAATGCTCTATGCATGGCTGAAAATGATCCGAAAAAGAGGGCCTGAGCCTGAAAAACAGGAACGCAGTGTTTTCTGGCTGAGACAGCTTCTGATGCCGCATATCCTTCTGGCGTCAGTTTTTCTTGGCATGTTCCAGTGGACCAATTACTGGGATTTTGTGATCTATTTTGTAGTGACCGGTGGAGTTGTCCTGATCGCAAATATCATACGATTTGAGGGAAAGATAATCAGGATCCTGGCAGTGACGATCGTACAGGCAGTGGAGATCATAGGTCTCTCTTATCTGGTGATCCTGCCCTTTACATTGAAATTTGATACGATGGTACAGGGGGTGGCACTGGCACAGCATCATTCACTGTGGTATCAGCTTCTGATCCTCTGGGGACTTCCGGTGCTCCTTACTGTTTTGCTGATCCTGTCTGTCATCACAGAAAAAATGAAGGGACTGAAGCATAAAAGTCTTTACAGGCTGCTGGAGGCGATTACAGTTCCGGATCTTTTTGCAGTGATCATGGGCTTATGTGCTATCGGACTGGTTTTGATCCCGGAGCTTGTATATGTGCGGGATATTTATGAAAATGGAAATGCCAGAGCCAATACTATGTTCAAGCTGACGTATCAGGCATATATCCTTTTCGGAATGACAATGGGATATGGGATTTATCGTATGCTGGTGATATCCAGACAGAAGATCATCCGGATTCTTTCAGGTGTGGGGCTTTTTGTACTGCTCTGGACCGTGGGCTATTTCGGAAATGCCGTGCATTCCTGGTTTGGGGATGTCTGGAAGGTTTCGGAGTATCAAGGACTGGATGCAACTACATTTCTTGAGCAGGATTTTCCTCAGGATGCGTCGGCGATTCGCTGGCTGAAGCAGAATATCAAGGGCTCTCCTGTGGTGCTCGAGGCTAACGGGGACAGCTATACCGGATATGAGAGAGTTTCTGCATCTACGGGGCTTCCGACCGTACTGGGATGGTATGTGCATGAATGGCTCTGGAGAAATAATGTACCTGACCTCAATGAAAAAAGTGCGGACATCCAGACTATTTATACAGCTACTGATGCAGAGACGGTAAAAAAACTGATCAGCCGTTATGATATTTCCTATATCTTTGTAGGAGGACAGGAAAAAGAAAAATACGGAACAGAGCTTAATGACCGTGTTCTTCAGAGTCTGGGAAGCATTGTCTTTGAAGATGATATGTCAGGAACCTACATTGTGAAAGTGGAGCAGGATTGACATTTTTTCCATAATAACGCTATAATGTAACTATTATGTGGCTATCTGTTAACGGATATGCTCAGCAGGAGATTTCTGCTGAGCAGTATACTGAAAAAAGTGGCAGTTGCAGGATGGCAGCAGAGAGGAGGATATTATGAACAGAATCGACAGACTTTATATGGAAATGATCCATTATTATCAGGGGGATCCGAAGCATATCCAGCATTTTGTGAAGGTGCATGATCTTTCAAGGCTGATCGGCCAGAGTGAGGGTCTGGATGAAGATACGATGTATGTTCTGGAAGCCGCGGCTCTCGTTCATGATATCGGGATCAAAGTCGGTATGGAAAAATACGGACGCTCTGATGGAAAGACGCAGGAAGCAGAAGGTCCGGCAGCTGCCAGAGAGATGCTTACCGCACTGGGCTTTCAGGAGAGGGTGATCCGCAGAGTGGAATATCTGGTAGGACATCATCATACCTATAAGGATATTGACGGGCTGGATTATCAGATCCTTGTGGAAGCTGATTTTCTGGTTAATTATTTTGAAGATGGACTGGATAAAGAACATATAAAGAAAAGTGTAGAGAAGATCTTTAAAACAGAAACAGGTAAAAAAATAGTAAAAGACATGTTTTTCCCGGAGACTTTTCAGAAATCCGAAACCTGGGCACAGGATGCCCTTCAGGATTTGGAAGATTTTATTGAAGAGCAGGGGATTTATATCAGACAGTAAATGGAGCGTAAAATGAAAGCAGAAATAGCAGTTATGACAGCGGAGAATATAGACAGAAAGGCAATTGCCAGAGGTGGCGAGATCCTGAAAAACGGCGGGCTTGTGGCATTTCCCACAGAGACTGTATACGGCCTTGGAGGAAATGCCCTGGATCCGAAAGCATCGATGAAGATCTATGCAGCCAAGGGAAGACCTTCGGACAATCCGCTGATCGTACATATCGCAGATATCCGTGACCTGGATAAGATCGTTACGGAGGTTCCTGAAAAAGCCAGAATACTGGCTGAGAAATACTGGCCGGGTCCGCTGACAATGATCCTTCCCAAGGCAGATATCGTGCCAAAGGAAACAACCGGAGGACTGGACAGTGTGGCAGTACGTTTTCCAAGTGATCCTATCGCACAGGAGCTGATCCTTGCGGCTGGCGGATATGTGGCAGCGCCAAGTGCCAATACTTCCGGAAGACCAAGTCCTACGACAGCAGGACATGTGGCAGAGGATCTGGGAGAAGCCATTGATATGATCATTGATGGAGGACAGGTAAATATCGGTCTGGAATCTACGATCGTAGATTTTACAGAAGACATACCGGTAGTCCTGCGGCCGGGATATATTTCCCTGGAAATGCTCCGGGAAACACTTGGAGATGTAAGGATGGATAAGGGACTGATCAAACCGGACAGCAAGGTCCATCCAAAAGCACCGGGAATGAAATACCGTCATTATGCACCAAAGGCAGATCTTGCCATTGTGGAGGGGGCCACAGAGGGTGTGATCGCGGAGATCGAAAAAAGAGCCGGAGAGGCTGAGGAGAAGGGACTGACGGTGGGGATCATCGCAACAGATGAAACAAAAGGCCGATATTCACATGGAATCGTAAAGAGTATCGGAAGCCGGGAGCAGGAAGAAACCATCGCGCATCATCTGTACGAGGTCCTGCGTGATTTTGACAGCTGTAATGTAAGTGCCATTTATTCAGAGGCATTTTTTACACCAAGAATGGGACAGGCGATCATGAACCGCTTACTGAAAGCGGCTGGTCATAAAATTATCAACGTTGAGGAGGAGAAAGAAAATGATAGCACTGGGATGTGATCATGGCGGCTATGAGCTGATGCAGGAGGTAAAGAAGCATCTGGAAGAGAGAGGACTGGAGTACAAAGATTTTGGATGCAATGGTCCGGAATCTGTAGACTATCCTGTTTATGGAAAGAAAGTAGCACAGGCGATCGTGGATGGTGAGTGTGAGAAAGGAATCCTGATCTGCGGAACAGGTATCGGAATTTCCATCACTGCTAATAAATTCAAGGGAATCCGTGCTGCACTTTGTACAGATTGCTTTACTGCAGAGGCAACAAGACTTCATAACGATGCCAACATTCTGGCCATGGGCGGTCGTGTAGTAGGACCGGGACTTGCTCTGAAGATCGTGGATACATTCCTGGATACACCATTTTCCGGGGATGAGCGTCATATCAGAAGGATCAACATGATCGAGGATTGATCGATCAGTAAGAAACCAATAGAAAAAGAGGATTCTGTATGGATAAAAAAGGACAGAAACGACAGGGATATCTTTCCTGGGATGAGTATTTTATGGGGGTTGCCATGCTTTCCGGCATGCGTTCCAAGGACCCGCATTCACAGGTTGGTGCCTGTATCGTAAGTGAAGATAACAAGATCCTGTCAATGGGGTACAATGGATTTCCAAAGGGATGCTCCGATGATGAGTTTCCCTGGGGAAGAGAAGGAGATCCGCTGGATACCAAATATCTTTATGTGACACACAGTGAGCTCAATGCCATCCTGAACTACCGAGGAGGAAGTCTGGAAGGTGCCAAGCTTTATGTGTCCCTGTTTCCCTGCAACGAATGTGCCAAGGCTATTATCCAGGCAGGGATCAGGACTATCGTATACGACTGTGATAAATATGCAGATACTCCGTCGGTGATCGCATCCAAAAAAATGCTGGATGCAGCCGGAGTCCGGTATTATAAATATAACCGGACAGACCGTGAGATCACCATTAAAGTGTAAAAGAGAACAAAAATAAGAGAAAAACAGCAGCCTGGCTCCTGATTCATCATATCATCAGGGCTTCCGCTGCTGTTTTTTATGAATGGTTAAGAATATGCTTCGGAATGAGGATCTTCCGGTGCGGATAAGGCTGTGGGAGAGATCTTCTGTGGAAAACTTAAGCAGACTTTGAAAAGGTCACCGTCCAGATAAAGTTTAAAGGTGCCACCTTGAAGCTGGGTAAGGCTCTGTGCGATGGATAATCCAAGTCCGCTGCCTTCTGTATTTCTGGCAACATCGCCGCGGATGAAACGTTCGGTCAGTTCTTCAGCCGGAATGTTCAGAGGCTGTGCGGAAATATTTTTCAGGGTAAAGATGACTTGATCTTTTTCCAGAAGAACTTCTGCATAGACCCTTGTGTTCTCCATGGCATATTTCAGAATATTGCCGAAAAGATTTTCAAGGATACGCCACATCCGTCTGCCATCGGCATAGATCATGGCAGGAGAATCAGGCAGATGTGTCATCAGGGTCAGATGTCTGTTTTCCATCCGTTCTTCGAATTCACCCATCACCTGGTAAAGCATTTCCACAAAGTTCAGTTCCGTCATTTCCAGAGAAAGATTTCCGCTACTGGCTTTGGAAGCCTCCACTACATCTTCGGTCAGACTTTTCAGACGATGTGCCTTTGAGTCCAGGATCTCAAGATATTTCAGTGCTTCCGGATCTTTGAGGTTCAGCCTTTTCAGCAGATCAATGTAATTGATGATGGAAGTCAGCGGCGTTTTCAGATCATGGGAGACATTGGTGATCAATTCGGTTTTCATACGCTCATCTTTGAGGCTTTTTTCCACGGCAGCGTCCAGCCCGTCACCAATGCGGTTGATATACTGTGCCATTGCTTTCTGATCACCACGGAGTTCCTTTTCCGGGATCTTGTAAGTGAGCTCTCCATCGGTGATCCGTTTCAGGCCATCAAGGAGGAGTTCCCGTCCAAGAGCAATTTTGTAGACGCAGAAAAGCGCACCCAGATCCAGAAGGAATAGAAGCAAAAACATCAGGAACCATCCATCAGATGCCGCGAGCAGGGCACTGAAGAAAAATTCAAGAAATAGAAATACGCCAAGTCCCACTATCATGCGGATTCTGCTGATGGTATTCCTAGAGAAAAAATCGATCAGTTTACCGGCTTTGCAAAGACACAGACGGGGAAGCTTCAGACATTTGCGAAGCAGGCTGTTTTTCCACAGGGTGCGAGCTTTGATCCTGCGGATCAGGCTTAAATAGCCGATCCAGAACAGGCACGTGATCAGGAAAATCGTGATACCCAGGATGATCAGGGAGGAGACAAGGTTATAGGTGGAAGCTTGCATGCTCAGTCCTGCAGTCAATACACCAAGTGCCGGGATACACACAAGTCCGGCTGCTACTTCCGTATAGATCCTGTCAAAAAAGTTCAGTTCTGGTTGAGCAGTGTCTGTATTACCGCTAGCGGAATTTCTTTTTCCGGTGTGGACAGTAAGCCAGATAAAATCTATGATAAAGAGCAGAAAACTGATCACGGTGATCACAGCAGCCGGGATAAATAAAGTACGGTAAGTCAGGAAATGCTGTCTGTCAGTTTTAATGGAATCCTGTACAGGAAGGCTGGTATCATCGATCCAGGCAAGAAAACTGCAGTTTTCATCGTATGTGGAGTTTCGAAGGAGATCGATCCAGTTTCCTACAGAAGGGTTTGCAGCAGCGGAAAGGTTCAGATTCATAAGACCATTCCGGGCATTTTTCTCATCTGTGGCAGTTTCGTTGACATTTAGGAACACGTAAGGCTTTTTGTCTGAAAAACCGGAAATATCAGTCAGGTCGGAAGTATAGGCTGCATCTGTATTTGTGAAGATTTTCTGTGAGGTGTTATCCGTATAGGCATAATGGATATTGGAATTATCACTGCTGTATTCATCCAGTGTCTGAGCAGCTTCTGTCCAGCTGGAAAAAAGATCCCGGGCATTATCCAGCTGCTCAAAGGCATCGTTCAGGTTCCCTTTGAAATTCCTGGTTTTGGATGAGGTGGAATTCATGTAATCCAGGAGACTGTCGTAACCTTCCGGTGCACAGGGGATATCAAGGATCGGAGTGAGCATATCTGCCACGTCTGTGTAAACCACGTTTCCGTTTTTGTCTGTAATGTTTTTCAGAGGTTCCTGTGACTGGATGCCGCCGTCTGCATATTCGGCGCTCAGAGCGGAAAGAATCCTCTCAGTCCAGTCTTTCTGGGAAATTCCCTCGTATTTCAGGGCACCGGAGTTGGCATTTAGTTGCAGGGTTCCGTCTTCCAGAGCTTTTTTGAAATCGGAATAGTACATATATTTTTTTTCACCCTCCGGGGTGGTAAGGCCCAGGACGATCCAGTCATCATTGGAATGGATGGTCTGTGAGCTCCATTCCTTAAGATCATTGAAGGAATAGGCTAGTCCGGAGGTGTTTTTGAAGGAGAGGGAATCTCCGTTATAAAGCTCTCCGAGATCAATGTATGCATCTTCGTTTGTTTTATCCAGGATTTCTCTGGCTGAGATTCCGGACAGGATTGTGGAAGCTTTTGAGTAAAAGCTGTCAGCAAAAGCAGAGGTCTGGAAATAATCCTTTGTTTTAAGATCTTCTGCAGAGTCCATCCGGATACCTGCCTGGATCACCAGTGCCGCTGAAAAGACCATGATCAGAGGCAGGATAAGGGCAAGGACAAGAGCAGGAATGCGCATAAATGAACGGTTTTTTTCCGTATGTTTATTTTTATTCATAATACCCCTTTCTGAAGTACAGATACTTCATGGCCGGCTGGTTCACCGGCTCAGTTTTTCGATTTTATAACCCAGGCCCCAGACAACTTTCAGATAGCGGGGATCCCTGGGGTTGATCTCAATCTTTTCGCGAATGTGACGGACGTGGACAGCTACCGTGTTATCCGCGGCCAGAGCATCTTCATTCCAGATGCTCTCGTAGATCTGCGTGGTGGAAAAAACACGTCCGGGATTTTTCATGAGAAGAAGCAGGATATTATATTCGATGGGCGTCATCCGTACCGCTTCTCCATCTACCAGCACCTCTTTTTTGTCGTCGTTTACCGTAAGACCTCCGGTTGTGTAGATATGTTCCGATGCTGTCGGTGCAGCGGAGCCAAGCTGTGTGTACCGGCGCAGCTGGGATTTTACCCTGGCGATCAGCTCCAGAGGATTGAAAGGTTTGGTGATATAGTCATCTGCACCGATGTTAAGGCCCAGGATTTTGTCCGTGTCTTCAGATTTTGCGGACAGGATGATGATGGGCAGAGGATTGCTTTCCCGGATCTTGACCGTTGCCCGGATCCCGTCGAGACGGGGCATCATCACATCGATGATCAGCAGATCTACAGTTTCGCTGTTCAGGATATCCAGCGCTTCCTGTCCGTCATAGGCTTTCAGAATGTGATAGCCTTCCTGCGTAAGATAGATTTCGATAGCTTCCACGATGTCTTTGTCGTCATCGCAAACAAGTATGTTAGCCACTTTTTTGTACCTCCCTGATGTTATTAGAATAGCAGCCGGAAATTAAGACGAAAGGGGTAAATTCTTAAGATTCCATGAAATCCATTGTACTATATTAAGTATATAGTGTAAACAGAGAAAGCCTTGTTGGCAGCAGACGTGATGTGCTAAACTAGTACTAGATAACAGAAAATAACGATATTGGAAGAAAGATCAGGAGAAAAGTGAAAGTGGAGAATGAAAATAAAATCAGCAGTATGGCAGGGAGCGCGCACTGTACGGAAGAAATTATGTCAGCTTGTGCTCTTTGTCCAAGAGAATGCCTGGCAGACCGGAGTGCAGGGAAAAAAGGCTTCTGTGGCATGGATGAGAGAATTTATCTGGCAAGGGCTGCACTTCATATGTGGGAGGAACCCTGTATCTCCGGAACAAAAGGCTCCGGGGCAGTGTTCTTTTCCGGGTGCGGGCTGCGCTGCTGTTTCTGCCAGAATCATGATATTGCCATCGGGAGCAGGGGACGGGCTGTAAGTGTGGAACGGCTTGGAGAGATTTTTCTGGAACTGAAGGAAAAAGGAGCTGCAAACATCAATCTGGTAACAGGTGCACACTATGTACCACAGATCATAGAGGCACTGGATATGGCCCGAAGGAATGGTCTGGATATTCCGGTGGTGTATAATTCCAGCGGGTATGAAAAAACAGAAACCCTGAAGCTTCTGGAAGGATATGTGGACATTTATCTTCCGGATCTGAAATATCTGGATCCGGAGCTTGCACAGAAATTTTCTTATGCGCCGGATTATGTGCAGGCTGCAAAGGCTGCAATTGGAGAGATGGTGCGTCAGACCGGGAAATGTGAGTTTGGAGAGGATGGATACATCCGGAAAGGAACTATTGTCCGTCATCTGATCCTGCCGGGACATACAGGAAATTCCATAAAGGCTCTGAGGTATCTTCATGAAACCTATGGGGAAGATATTTATATCAGTATTATGAATCAGTATACGCCGGTGAGAAAATTTGTGGAATTTAAGGAATTAAACCGGAAAGTTACAAAAAGAGAGTATGAAAAAGTTCTGGATGCTGCTGTGGATATGGGGATTCAGAATGGATTTATACAGGAAGGAGAAACTGCTTCAGAAAGCTTTATTCCGGATTTCGATTATGAGGGAGTGGAAAAAAATACTCCATAAATGGAAGGAGGCCGGTACTTTCGTACCGGCGCGTATGAAAAAGAAAAATATTATAGAAAGTTCATCACCTTCTATGGTTTATAATATACAGTAAAAATGTGAAGAAAGTGTGTCTAACATTTGAAATAAATGTGAAAAGAACAATTTATGCCACAAACATAGCAAAATATGACGAATATTTATCAGAATTTCTTCCAGGTTTCACGAAGGAAAAGGATCAGGATCGGAAATAGCTCCAGTCGGCCGGCCAGCATATCGAAAGAAAGGACCAGCTTGGACAGCGGAGAAAAGATCCCGAAGTTTCCGGTAGGACCGATCAGGGAAAGACCGGGACCCACATTGTTTAAAGTGGTGACTACGGCTGTGAAATTTGTTACAAGATCAAATTCATCAAAACTGATGATAAAGATAGATGTAGCCACGATCATCAGATAAACGATCATATAAATATTGGTGGCACGCATAACTTCGTGAGACACCGCTTTTCCGTCCATTTTGATCTTTTTTACTGCATTGGGATGCAGATAAAGATGCAGTTCCTTGCGGACGGATTTTGCAAGAAGCAGAAGACGGGAAATCTTGATTCCGCCGCCTGTACTGCCGGCACAGGCACCACAGAAGGTAAGCAGTACCAGGATCGTTCTGGATACCGCAGGCCACTGGTTAAAATCCGTAGTGGCATAACCGGTGGTGGTGATAATAGAACCAACCTGGAAAAATGCCTGTTGAAGTGCTTCCCACACATTGTCAAACAGATGTCGGACATTGAATGTGATCATCAGGGCAGAAGCGATGATCACAAAGAAGTAGCAGCGGACCTCTTCAGATTTCAATGCTTGAGAAAACTTCCTGGTGAGAAGAAGAAAATAGACATTGAAGTTTACGCCAAACAGGATCATAAAGATGGTGATGACGATCTGAATATATAAGCTGTAGCTTCCCATACTGTCGGATTTGATTCCGAACCCACCGGTTCCGGCAGTTCCAAATGCTGCACAGAGACTGTCGTAAAGAGGCATCCCCCCAAGAAGCAGGAGGATGATCAGTGCAACAGTGAGTGCAATGTAGATCTTGTACAGGATCTTGGCAGTTGACTGGACTTTTGGAAGAAGCTTTCCTACGGAAGGACCGGGGCTTTCTGCCTTCATAAGGTTCATATGATAGCCACCTGCAAGCGGAAGCAGTGTCAGGATAAATACCAGAACACCCATACCACCGATCCAGTGGGAAAAACATCTCCAGATATTGATGCTGTAAGGCATCTGTGATGGATCGGAGAGAATACTGGAACCGGTTGTAGTGAAACCGGAAACAATCTCAAAAAAAGCATCAATGGGATTCGGGATAGCCCCGCTGAGCACAAACGGCACAGCACCGACAATACTGAGGACGATCCAGCTTAAAGCAGTAGTCACAAGGCCTTCACGGGCGTAAAACGCTTTCTTGGACGGTTTGCGGCTGACCAGTGGAACACCGATGGCCAGACATGCCAGAATCGTGATCAGGAAGGCAATACCGGATTTTTCGCGGTAGATAAGGGCAGTGATGCCGGGAACCAGCATACAGACAGCCTCCACATTCATGATCCATCCCAGGATATAAATAATAATCGAATAATTCATTTGGCAGTACCTCTATTTTTCAAGTATATCTGTGATGTCGCGAAGCCCCTTGTGAGTGGTTACGATGATCACGGTATCTCCCACCTGGATCATATCCTGACCACGGGGAATGCGGATGCGGCCGTTGCGGTTCAGGCATCCCACCAGAAGATTCTTGCGGAGATTCAGCTCTGCAAGAGGGATATAAGTTACGGCAGATTCCTCACGGATCGCAAATTCCAGTGCTTCTGCATTGCCATCCAGAATATGATAAAGGGTTTCTACATTGCTGCCGATGCTGTTCTGAGTGGCACGGACATACTGCAGGATATAATCAGCAGTGATATTTTTCGGGTAGATGACACTTCCGATATCCAGGGAGTCGATGACATCATCAAATTCCAGACGGTTGACCTTGGCAACCAGCTTGGCATCGGAGATGCTTTTGGCAAAGAGAGCAAGAAATACATTCTCCTCATCCAGATTTGTCAGAGTGACAAAGGATTCGGACTCGGAAAGTCCTTCTTCTAGCAGAAGAGAACGGTTCGTTCCGTCACCATTGATGATAGTCGCATCTGGAAGCAGTTCGCTTAAGTGCTCACAGCGGTTTTTGTTCTGCTCGATGATCTTGACACTGATCTTCATACCCAGAAGTGCATGGGCAAGATAATAGGAAATGGTTCCGCCACCTACGATGATACAGTTTTTGACCTGATTGGTCTTGAGACCGATCTTACGGAAAAATGCCGCTGCATTAAGCGGAGAAGCCAGAATGGAAACCATATCTCCGTCGTGTATAATGTGATCACCACCAGGAATGGATACATTGTCACGGCTCTCGATCGCGCAGACCAGAATATCACTTCGGAAAGCATCTGAGATCTGGGAAACGCTCATTCCGTCCAGCTTGAATTCCGGGAGAACTTTAAACTTGAGAAGTTCTACACGACCACGTGCAAAGGTGTCAATCTTGATCGCAGATGGAAAACGGAGAAGCCGTGAAATTTCCTGGGCAGCGGCAAACTCCGGGTTAATGATCATGGTAACACCAAGACGTTCTTTGATGAATCCGATTTCTTTTTCATAAATGGGGTTACGGACGCGGGCGATGGTCTGACAGTGGTTGGCCTTCTGCGCGATCAGACAGCAGAGAAGGTTCAACTCGTCAGAAGCGGTAACTGCGATCAGAATATCTGCAGTATCAACACCTGCCTCCATTAAAGTATTGATGCTGGCACCATTACCGACGATTCCCATAGCGTCGATATTTTCGCAGAGATCATTGATCTTGTCGGCAATAACGTCGACAAGAGTGATATCAATATCCTCTGCCTGAAGCTGCTCTGCAAGATTTCTACCGACTTTTCCGCAGCCTACAATAATTACCTGCATAATTTCCTCCTTCAATAGCCGGTCAGGGCTACAAATCATAAGTAAAAGCGCCCATCCGTGTAAAGATAGGCAAGGATATTATAGCACTGTATATCTGATTTTTAAACAGTAATATTTTCCTGTATATATAGAAAAAAATGGCAGAAAGATAGATATATATGAAGGAAAGTGAACATTCCTGTTTTCACAAGTTTAAAAAACGGTCATAAAATATAGCGTGATCATGAATGAAAGGATTTCGATTATGGACCGATTTCAGATGAATCGTTCGGGCTGCCGGCCATATCAGTATACCTGTGGGATGAATAGCGGGATGGCAGGCCGGACGGATCGATCATTTTCTGATATGGCAAAACAGGTTCCTGCAATGGCGTATGTGCCATACCAGGAATTTGCGCCTACCTTTGAGCTGAAAAAAGCTCTTCAGGTCGGAACTATTTTCCCTGAGCTTTGCAAGCCGTTCTGCGGCAGGAGAGGAGGAAGTCGATGATGTATGGAAATTGTACTTCCAAAAAAGAACTGCTGCAGTTTATTGACCAGGTAAGCTTTGCCATTGACGATCTTCTCCTTTTTCTGGATACGCATCCAAAAGAAAAAAGAGCTCTTGAATATTACAGTGAGCTTTCAGCAAGAAGAAATGAGCTTCTGGAAAAATATGCAAAATTTTATGGACCGCTGACCATTGATACCGGAAACGACAGCAATCTTAAGTCATGGCAGTGGATGGAACAGCCGTTTCCATGGGAACAGGAAGGAGGGTGCAGATAAGGTATGTGGAATTATGAAAAAAGACTCCAGTATCCTGTAAATATCAAGACGCCTAACGCAAAGCTGGCACAGTTTATATCCAGCCAGTATGGCGGGCCGGAGTGCAATAGCAGATAAAAAATCAATGTACAATAATATCAAAATACATCTTGTTATTTTCTTTATTCCAGACGATTTGATCAACAATAGTCCGGATAAGCATGCCTTTTTCTTCATATCCAACATCCGGATCCTTGAGTACGTCATTCACAGATTTAATCTCTTTCAAAACCTCTGATTTATCTGTAAACTTTTCTTTTTTCTTGCGCAGTAGGTTGTGAAGTTCAAACTCTAACTTTGATCGATCATCATTCAGACGTTCTTTATTTTCTTTGTATTCCTGAAGAGAGTCAATTCCACTTTCATAAGCATCATGGATTCGTTTGCTTTTCATATCTATCCGGGATAACTCTTTGTGAATCTGATCAACTGTAACTTCATTATTGACAGAATAATTACTTTTCCGGACATAAGAAAAGTCAGCACCTTCAAGAATCTTGTCAAAATATTCAATAACAGCTTCTTCAGCCTTTTTTACCGGAATAGAAGAAGTGCCTCTGTGATAGCCCTTTGCATATTGCCAGCAGTTGAAATAATGATAGCCATCTTTGCCGCCACCGGTATAGGCAAGAGTGGCGCCACAGATCGAACATTTCAAAAGTCCAGACAGCCAGTGCCTGCATGTGGATACGCTACGGGACTTGGCTGGGCGCATCCTGGCCTGGATCAGCTTTTGACGCTCCTGAAAACGTTCCTTTGAGATTCTGACCTCATGAGAACCTTCAAATTCCATTCCATTCCATGTGACTGTCCCACAGTAAAAAGGATTTCGTAAAATACGGTCAATACTTCTTCGTTCAAAGAGGTTTCCACGCTTAGTGCGATATCCTAGATCATTGCACTTCCTTGCTATAGCGGTTTCATCCATATTTTCGCAATCGTATAAATTCATAGCATAGGACACAATAGCGTAGCTGGCTTCGTCAATCACGAATGGCTTTCCGCCACCGACCGCCTTATAACCAAGGGGAGGGGTGCTCTGATAACCATGGCGCAAAGCTTTCTCTTTCATGCCACGCTTTACCTCACCGGAGAGCCGTATGGAATAATATTCATCCATCCATTCGATGATACGCTCAATAAGAGAACCAAACGGACCGTCTACGAGCGGCTCAGAGATACTGATAACTTCCACATCATCTTTCTTGAGCATACTTTTATATACGATGGATTCTTCCTGGTTTCTAGCAAACCTAGAGAATTTCCATACCAGTATCACATCAAAGGGATGAGAGGATTGTTTTGCCATTGCAATCATTTTTTGAAACTCTGGACGTTTTTGGGCGTGACGGCCGGAAACACTCTCACAGAAAATAAATTCTTCACAGGTTATGAGATCGTTCTTCTTTGCGTATTCCAGCAACAATCTTTTTTGAGCATCCGGAGACAATTCCGCCTGATCTTCTGTGGAAACACGGACATATAAAGCAGCCATTCTTTTTTGCATTTTATCACCTCGGTTAAAATTATGTAAAAAAGGGTACAAAAATAACAGCGCACAAACGTTCTGATTGTGCAGCCGCTCCGAAGATGATACAATATTTTTGCGAAATGAGTAGCATCTTCGGAAGCTACATGCCGGTTCCTGTTGGCGCAGGAGCCGGTTTTTGTCGACGGAAATTTCTTGACAAATCGATATAAAAAGAGTATTATTCAGATTGTCAAGAGAAAAAAAGGATTTATCCTTTTGTTGACAGTTGATTAAGTAGAACACAGAACCTCAAGTGTTCTGAATAATTATTTAGAAAAAGTCAGTAATGTTTTTGGTGTTTACCAGAAAAGGTTTACTGACTTTTTCTGTTGCTTAGAAATAATTTTCCATTAAATCAATATACATAACACATCTTTTGAAATGAGTAGAGGTTTTAATTTCTTCTTTATCAGAGGAATATAAGCGTTTACATATTTCTCGTATCTTTGAAATATTAAAAGAAGTAATATTTTTTAATAATAGTCCGGCTTTTTTATTAAGACCTGTTACATTATCTATTTCAGCTAAAAGATCATTAAAATTATTAATGGTTGGAACGTTCTTTAATGATTTTTGAATTTTTTTAGTAATAATTAAGTCAATAGAATTATGTTTTTCTATATAGGCACCTAAGTGTGAAAGTGGATCTATATGTAAAGTTGTTGCTTTTACATATTTGAATACAGGAAGTAATCTTGTATGAGGAATTGACTTAAATCGATCCGAGCACATGGAGTCAGCATCAAAATGTTTGTTGTCATATAAAATGTCTTCAAATATCAGTGTATCATCAAAAATGCCATATCCAAATTTGTTTAATATACTTTCACGATAACCAATTGCAATTGCTAGAGGTTTATTAGAAAAATTCATATTATTTAAATCATCTAATCCTACAATAGTTGCTTCTACATTATCAGAAGATAAATTGTTATCAACGATGTTTTTAACTATTCGTTTTGTTGCTCTGATTTTGACAGGCGAAATACCGGGTGTAATTTTGTTAAGTGATTCATATACCTTTAAATAATTATCAGTTTGAATTTCCGTAATAGGAATTTCGTTTCCTTGACGAGTGGTAATGGTTCGTTGAATTTGTTGTAAATTTAATTCTCCTTTTTTATAGCTAATGAAAATAAAGTGGTTATGAATACTTTGAAGCTGAATTGGTGATAAACAACCTAAAAAGTCGCTAATTATTCCTTGAATATTTTCGTCAGTAAAAGAATATCCTAAGAATACAATTGGAGATTCAGCGAATAATGTTAACATTTTGGCAATAATAAGTTTGCGAGAATCATTAAAAGTTCTATAATCTTGTTCAGTAATGATAATAGAATTAGCATCAGTTGCAGAACCATGTATTTTATATATTTCAGCGATATTGTAACTATCCGAATTGAAAAGCTGAGTTTGGTTTGTAAATACTGTATAGTCATCGGGAAAAATAAATGTTTCAAGAAATAAATCGTAATTTGTTGTAATGATTGCTGAAATTTTGTTCTTTAGTTGCTTAAAGCGTTCAAGCTCTTGTTCTATTAAATGACCTCTGCGTAAATGCATCTTTTTAAAATATGAAGAAAGAAACATCTTATAAGGTGAAATCCCTCTTTTTACCCATTCGGGGTTTTTGGCGTTACCGATATTTAATTTTATTTTTCGGTCAAAAAACGCGGCATTAAATTCATTTTCTATGATAGATGCTAGTTTAGCATTTATTTCAAAGTCGGATAAATTTTGGCGAAATAGGGCATCTTTATGTTTTTGCAACTGGAAAATATCTGAATTATATTTTTTAAATGATAATTCAAGCAGTTCGTCCCAAGTAGGATAATTAAATAAATATCTTTTGGATATTCCAGACCCTATAAACAAAACAGGAAGTTTCTTACTATCAACAATCTTATCTAATACGTTCTTTTCCATAATATTCTCCAATAAATACTAATTTTCAATGCGAAGTTGGATTAATTTTTGTTCATATCCAGTCATTCTGGAAATTTGATCAATAGTAAAGTCTCTGTATTCATCTAAGAATGAATCCGGCAACAGTAGCTCCATAGCAAACTTATTCGCTTCGATTTCCTTCTTTGAATTTAATAAAAGCGTTTTATTTCTAATAAAGTAACAGTTCTCTTTCCGGTGCAGGAGAGCATGACCAAGCTCATGAGCCATGACCAGACGTTGTTCGTGTTCCGGAAGATTTCTATTAATGAATATGTAGCGGTGATTTTTCAGGAACATGTAGCATCCTTCGAATTGCAGGTTACAGATCTGGTAGAGAATACCAAGCTGATCGGCAATGGCGAAAGGGTCTGATGTTCCTGTTTTTCTTTTATAGTACGAAACGATCTTCTTGATGTCACGATTCAAGCATCTCACCTACTTCTTATATTTCTTTGGCGTGTATTTTTCTTTGTTGATGATCTTCAATCGCTTCAGGGCAATCTCTAACTCATCCCGGAACAGCTCTGCGGCATCTGGGCTGAGCTCTTCACCGTTGTAACTGGCAGGGCCATCTTCACCGGCAGTGAGTTTCTCCATGATGTTGTCCAGGTCTTTGGCGATGTCACGGTTGTCTTTTGAAGTAAGAACGGATTCAGAACTGCTTTCTTTTCCGTTCAGTAGAAATTCAGATGTTACGTCAAGGAAGTCTGCAATCTTTTGAATTTTGTCAGCACTGGGAGTTATATTTTTGAATTTACTTATATAACTTCTTGCAAATCCAAGTTCTTTTTCCAGTCTGTTTATAGAATATCCCTTTGCTTTGGCGGCTTCCTTTACGTTTTCGTAAAGTCCCATAGTAAGTTCCTCCAAATTTTGCGCAATTTACTATTGACATACGCCATATCTTGTGTATAATAAAATTACAAGTTGCGCAAGATATTGCGAAAGTCAAAGATAAAAAATAGCGTTCTATATTATATTGGTCACGCTTTTAATATAGAATATTTTGCGCAATTTGTCAATGAAAAACGCAATATTTTGCGAAAAAAACAAAGGAGGTGCAAAATGCCAATTTATACAAATATAAAGAAAACCTGTAAACAAAAAGGTATTTCGGTAACAAAGCTGGAAGCCGATTTAGGATTTGCGAGAAGTACTATTTATAAATGGGATACACATCAGCCTGGAATAGGGAAACTCAAGAAAGTTTCTGACTACTTAGGAGTAACCATGGAATATCTTTTGTCAGATCAGAAGGAGGCGAGTTGAAAATGCTGATTAATATAAGAGGAAAAACAGAAGTGCTACAGGATCTGGAAAAAGCAAAAAAGCTGATTGATGAAGCTGGAAAGATTCTGTACCACATGCCAACAAAAATTGAATTTGAGGTAGGCGGTACAGAAAAAGAATCAGATGCTATTCGGCCTGATTTAGATAATCAATAATTTCAGAGAACATATAGTGACAATTCCTGGAAAGAGTGTCAAAAAGACTCTGATATTCAGGTGGAATAGAAGGATTATTGATCATTTTTTGAAACTCTGCGGAATAATGGTCAAGATGTTCGCGAAGATCATTGGTTGTGATTTTTTCCATAGAAATCGCTCCTTTCATTTTACTCAGGCATGGCAGTGTCCTGTATATACAGAATAGGAGCGCACCGTCGAAACTGCAAGAAAAAGCGTTCGACAAAGTAGTGAAAATTTTATAAACACAAAAATCAATACATTCATAAGATATAACAGAGGTGATAAACATGAAAGATATTGAATTTATCACAAGAATCCAGGTAAACGGAGAAAAAAGAGAGCTCACAAAAGAAGAAGCGTCGGAGTTGATCCTCCGGCGTGTAAAAGAAGCCCTGGAAGGAATGAACTACGAAAAGACAGCATAAAGGAGGAACACATGACAGCACAGCAGGTAAGCAGATACATAGAGCTGGTAAACAGACGGACACAGATCCTGAACCACAGTGGAGTGGACTGGAAACCGGAATACGGCCTGGAATTGAACCAGATCGAGAAGGAACTTGCAGAGCTCAGCCCTCTGGTGGATGAAGAACATAAGAAAAGAGGCAAGAAATGAAACGAGATGCGATCATATCCCTGTGTATAGCCCTCCCGGTGGCAAATCTGCCGTTCTGGCAGTGGAGAAGCCCGGCAGAGATGCTCCTGATGGTAGGATTGTTCTGGCAGGTGGCGTTTGTGGCCGTGGTCGGGACGGGGTATAAGAAACGAAGATAAAAAATGCCAGCACATAGCAGTGTGCTGGCAAAGGGAAAAATCCCAGATGTAAACGTTCAACATCATCATAGCATCTGGGAGGAGAACAGTCAAGCGGCACGGGTGAAAAGCCCGTATTTATTTTTGGGGTATGAATCCCCTTACAGGCTTGATTAAACGTATTAGAGATAGGACAAGGATTGCTTATGAAGTGTGGATATATAAGATGGATCTGGGACTGTGGGAACACCAGGGAAGTTGAAGAAAAGCATACGGGCAGATATGGAGCCAGGGGACAGAAAAGACAGAAGAGGAGAAAAGCCACTCCGGAAGAGATTGCTAAACAGAACCAATGGAAAAGGGAACGGGATGTCCGCCGTCTGATTAAATGGAATTTCGGAATAGGAGATTACTGGTTCACGCTGACGTACAAGAAAGGCTCACGGCCGCCCTGGAAACAGATGCAGAAAGATATGTCAAAATTCATTCGAAAGCTCCGGGACAAGTATAAAAAATATGGATGGGAGTTGAAGTACATATACCGCTTGGAGATTGGAAAGCAGGGCGGACCCCACGTACATATCCTGGTCAACCGGAAATCAAACAATGAGACAGATACAGGGCTTCTAGTGGAAATGTTATGGAACCATGGCCATGCACAGACGAAGAGAGTATATGACGTAGATTCCGGAGAACTGGCAGAATACATAACCAAGCCGTTAAAAGAACATGAGCCAGAGGACCTGAAACGGTACCACCCATCCAGAAACCTGATCCGCAAGGATCCGGAGAAAGAAGAGATAAAGAAACGGAGCCTGGTGGACAGGCAGGGGATACCGAGAGATCCGAAACCACCAAAGGGATGGGCGATTGTTCCTGGTTCAGTAAAACATGGGAAAAACAAGGTGACAGGCTACGCATACCGGCATTACATACTGGTCAGAACAGGGAATAGAAGGGATTGACATGTGGAAAGTAGACATATATCTGGAGGCAGACAGCAAGGCCCAGAAGAATACAGAGAGAAAATGTGCATATATCCTGGAAACGATTTGCGCCGGCGCAATTAAAACAGCAGAAGGGTTCCAATGTATTTCTGGAACATACCATAGTGCAACCCTTCAAAATCTGGTGGCAGCATTATCGCGGATCAGAAAGACAAGCAATGTCTGCGTCCATACAGAAGATGTTTATGTGGTCTCCCGTATCCGGAAACTTCCGGAAATGGCAGCAGCCAATTGGGAAGATGCCAGAGGCACCAGGATTGGGAACGCAGAACTCTGGAAAAGGATCTGGGAGCTGATAGAAGAGCATCGCTTAACATTAACAGCAAAAGCCGGGAAGCATAGTTACTCAAACTGGCTTCAGGAAGCTATGAAAAAACGAAAGGAGAAGATGTAAATGTTCGAAAGATTTGGAGAGATGAGCAGCTGCAGGGAGATCAACGAGCTTGCAGAGAACCTGCTGAATGAAGGAGATATCCAGAACCTGAAAGTGATGGCGCAGGAGAACGGCATCCCGGAAGACTATGTTGAGATGTATCAGTCCGGCGATATCCCGTATCTTTGCGATGCTGTGACGGCCGCCATGGGGAAATTGGATGTGGAATGCGGATCCCTGAAACTGGCCGGTCTGATGAATGACTGGGTGGAGTATATCCGTGGGCTCTGCATGGAGGATGAGATGGTCGCACACCAGGTCCGCAAGAAAGGAAAGAGCCTGAAGCAGTGCATCGCAGAGATCTTGAAGCATGCCTTTAAGAACCAGGTACCTGTGGACAAGGAGATCATAAAGGCTGCAGGAGTCAACGCCGGAAAAGTGACCTTCGGAGATCCGGACATGGGTACCGCAAAAAAACTGATCCGTGATTACTATCTGGGAGGCAGCAGGAAATGAAGAAAAAGGAGATAGAAAAGATCCCTTTCCGGGGTGGCGTCAGGGCAGACAAACAGTATCGTAACACAGCAGTTGTATTTTTGCAGGATATCCGTGGAGAGAGCCATCTGTTTGTTGAAGTTTACGAAAACAAAAAACGGGAGCTGCAGACCCCGTGGATCCGGATGGTGTTTACCCAGAAGGACTGGGGCTTGTATTATCCGGATGCAGGGGTCTGGTCGGCAGCAGGTCTGGATGAAGAAAGGGAAAAGATCGGCAGTAACTGCAAAAAAAGAGACAACAAGTGTTATATGGCTAGGTCCCAGGGAGATATGGTGTGGAAGTTTACTGGAGATACGTGGGAACGGAAATACACCACCTGGGTAGGTGCCCTGCAGAGCCTGATCTATAACATCAAAGCGCAAAGAGTCCAGAAAAGGGAAGACAAACGTGCGGACAGGCTTAAAGAACGGGAACAGAACACCCCGCCGCTTCCGAAAGGACTGGAAGACTGGGCGAAAAAAACAGGTATCGGAACAGAACACTTCCTGTACTACAAGCGTCATGGAAGATATGCGGATATAACCTGCTCTGCATGCGGACAGGTGACGGAGGCAGCGGTCAGAAGAAAAGACACCTACGAGGGACAGTTTGAAAAGATAATCCCGGTCCCGCAACATGATTCGGTGGGAACGTGCCCTCATTGTGGTGCTGCAGGGGTGTATAAAGCCCAGGGAAAGGCCAAAGGAGTATGGGGGCATGGGATGAACTGCTTTATTGCACAGAGATATAAGGACGACGGAGCAGTGATCAGATACGTGGAGATAGAAAAAATATACAGACTGGATACTTTCCTGGATGAAAAAGAGATCATGATAGGCGCAGGCGAAAAGATGATCATAACTGAGATCGCAAGGACTTACCTGGAAAAAGGAAAAAGGCCACAGACAGATTATCATAAATTTAGTTCTTACTCCGGAGAATTCTGGGATGACTGCAATTTGTGCGGAATGAACAACATTTCGATCAAAGCAGCAAAGATATATCCGGAAAGCTACAAAGAACTCCGGACCACATTCCTGAGATATTCGGCAGCAGAGATGTATGGAAAACATAAGACCATGTACAACTTGAAAGAATACCTCGAAAGATATATCCAATGGCCGCAGATAGAGATGTTTGCGAAAATGGGATTACATCATATAGCGGAATCCATAGTAGAGGGCTACTGCGGGATCATAGCAGACAAGGATGCCATAAAGCCGGAATGTTTTCTTGGAATCTATAAAAGAAGGCTCAGGGACCTGAAGACCTTGCAGGGAAACCCTGACTATCTGAAAGTGTGGCAGATGGAGAAACGGATGGGACTCCACGTGACAGTACAGGAAAGCATATTCCTTGCGGAAAGCCAGGTACGGCAGAACGATCTGGAAGAAATATTGAAATATACCACAGTAGCAAAGTTCATGCACAGGATAGAGCAGTATTCCGGATGCGGGATCCCGGATACTATGCAGGAACCCATGTGTGGAAGGGCAGCAGGTGCTGTAAGCGGCGTAACCCGCACTTATGTGGATTATCTGCATATGCGGATACAGAGGGGGTATGACCTGCATAACCAGATTTTCCTTTTTCCGAGAGACCTGAGGCTTGCCCATGACCAGATGGTCATTGAGACAAATGCGGAAGAGATCCGCAAGAGAGAACAGGCAGTTAGCGAAAAATATCCGGACATCCGAAAGAACTACAGGGGTCTGAGGAATCAATATATTTACGAAGACGAGGATTATCTGATACGGCCGGCAAGATCAGCAGAAGAGATCGTTGCAGAAGGAAGGATCCTCCATCATTGCGTCGGCGGGGACAGCTATCTGAATAAGCATAACACCGGCCGGAGCACGATCCTTTTCCTGCGTTCAAAGTTAGCGCCGGAAACACCGTATATCACAATAGAGATCTGCGGGACAAAGATCCTACAGTGGTATGGGATCCGGGATACAAAGCCAGATGAAATCAGGATAGAAAGGCATCTGAGAAGATACATAAAAGCATTAAAGGAAAAAGATCAGATAAAGTCAGTGACCGCATAAGGAGGAAAGCATGGAATATGTACAGCTGAGCATGGATGAATACATCCAGAGTAAAAATGACATCAAAAATAATCTTGGGGGTATCGTAAAGAGTTTTGTCCGGATCGGATGGCAGCTGACGAGGATCGACCGGTCAGGTGCTTATAAAAATGACGGATACAGCAGCATAGCCGAATTTGCGGCCGCAGAATATGGAATGACCAGGACCGGTGTAAGCCGTTTTATGAACGTATATGAAACATATTCTACAGATGGGGATACACCGGAATTGAAAGAACAGTACCGGGAATTTAAGTTCTCGCAGCTGACCGAACTCCTGCAGGTCCAGGAAGCAGACCGGCAGATGTTCACGCCGGAAGTGAAAAGGGAGGATATCAGAGAATTCCAGAGGTTTGAAAAAGAAAATGAAGCAGATCCGGCCCGGCTGCTTGACTGGAAGGATGCAAAAAGCCCGGAAGAAAAGCTGAAAGCAACGATACAGGAGTTTTGCAGGGAGAATAAAGATATCCTCAACGCAGTGTACAGCTCAATTATGGAACCAAAAGACCTGGCAGAGATGATCAGCCCGTCCGGCAGCAGGAGTTACCGGAAAGGCACTGTGTATCTGATGTTTTACGAGGAAACAAAAGGGATCATGGTCAAGGTGTTCGGAGAGACGCCGGTGGATATCACATATCGATATTTCCTCGATGTTGTGCATAGCCTGTTCGATGAGTACGATGCAGGGGCCCATACCTGGGAGAAATGCTTCGGGGTACTGCCGGACGAGGGAACAACAGCCCAGAAGCAGGAAGAACCTGTGGAACCGAAAATGCCAGAGCATAGCGGTAAAAACATCGGGAATGTACATGGGGATATTTCGGCGGAGAAGGTGATGGAAAAACCAGAGATTGCGCCGGCGCAACAGGAAGAACAGATTCCTGGACAGGACAGTATCGATCAGCATCCGGAATATATGCCGGAACCGGTGCAAGAACCAGATATCCCGAAGAAACCAGAAGATTCTGTACCGGGGATCCATAAAGAAGAACAGAAGTCCGACCCAGTACCGGAAAACAATGAAACTATTCCGGAAGCTATTCCGGAAAAAGCAATAACCCGGAAAGAATATCTTGAAACGCTCACATTATACGGCTGGGCGGATTACGTGGCAGCAGCAATGCGGACCTTTGGAAGCATACCATTCTCCAGGTTACGAGAGATCAGCTTCTGGGAAGAATGGCTGCGTGGAAAAGTGGACAAAAAAGGACGTCCATGGATTGAGTAAAGGGTGTTTTTGAAAATCCAAATATATCACAACTACATAAGGGGAGGCCCTGACCTCCCCGGGAAGGGGCAGAAATGTTATTTCCAAAACAAAAAAGTAAGAAAAAGAGAATGCGCCATCCAGCCAGCATCCTGCATGACAAGAGCAGCCGGACCTGCTATCTCTGTGTTGCGCTTCACGATAACTGGAATGAACACAGGATCCTTGATGAGCATCATGTGTTCGGAGGACCAAACCGGAAGAACTCCGAGGAATATGGTCTGAAAGTATACCTGTGCAATGATCATCACATCTACGGCCCGGAGGCTGTACACAACAACGCCCGGATCCGGCATGAGATGCAGCGCATGGCACAGAGAGAATTTGAAAAGAGATATGATCACGCAAAATTTATGGAAGTGTTCGGACGAAACTTTTTAGGTCCGTCAGGAGAGAATGATGAAGAAATGGTCAGAACTGACAGAAAGAGAGATTAATCATAACAAAAAGAAACATTGCGAGAAATGCCTGTATTTTTCCAGAGGCGGAGACACAAACACGACTGGTTCCAGGTTCTGCGAATATCTTTTGATCACAGGTCACCCAAGGGGCTGCAGTCCGATGGAATGTAAAGAAAAAGAGATTTTCACACCCAGGCCAAAAGGCCAGCGCCGGGTAAACAGAGCAATCAGGATATCGTAAGGAGGAAAGGTATGAAGACATGCAAAAACTGTATCGATAACGACGATGGTCTTTGTGATCGTAAAGGAATCCTTGTAGAAGACGGAGACCACTGTGACCGGTATCGGAAGGCAGAGAAACCCAGAATGAAGAAACATGAAAAGAAGTTGGACATTACTCCAGAGCTGGCACTGGCAGCATACAACACACTGATCCAGTTCTGTAGAAGCCAGCCGGCCAGTGAAGATGGAACCTGCAGTAACTGCATCCTGTACCAGCACTGCCCAGGTACATCAAATCTTCCTCCAGAAGACTGGCAGGAGATACACTATCCGTATTTGACAGGAAACACGATTCACTACATAAAGGCTGGTAAAGTCAAGCAAATCATATTTTCTAGCCGAGAGGATGCAGAAGAAAGACTTGCGGAAATGAAAGAAGGTGTGAAATGAGCTACAAGAACAATGAAGGTTATCCAGATCCGACAGCTGGTAAGGCAGTCCAGGCAGCAGGCCGGATGCCGACATACATCTATAATGTCAGCTGCGCCTTAAATGCTGTGGCGGGGCTCCATGGACTGGAAATCATGGGCCTGAGAGATAAGAAAACGGGAAAAGAATGGCCACAGAGGAGGTGAGAACAATGTGGGTAATATTTCTTGGTTCCGGTATGGTGTTCGGAATCGCAGCCCTGGTGCTGGCCTGGATTGGAAGCAGAGTGATCCTGTCGATCAGGCGGCAGCAGAAGAAATTCGAGATTGAAGATGAAACATATAACAAAGTAAAAGAAGCTATCAAAGAAAAGGAGAACAAAAATGAAAAGTAAGATTATTATCGGAATCGTGGCAGCAGTAGCAGTTCTTGGCGGAGGATACACTGTATCAAGAATGGATTTTATCGGCACAGGTAAAGTTGGTATCGTCTACAACTATAAAGATGGAGTACAGGACACAGTACTCACCACGGGAATGCATTTTATCGCACCGATGAACAAAGTAAAAGAATTCAGTACCAGCAATGAGATCCTCGTTCTCACAAAGGACAAAAGGGATGGCAGTAAAGAGGATGATTCTTTCAAAGTAGCCACATCAGACGATGCCAGCATTACAGTATCTTTCCAGATGAGTTACCGATACGATCCAGATACAGTGATTGATACATACAAACGTTTCAAGGGAATGGACGGGGAAGATATTATCGAAAACCGTGTCAAAACTGTTTTGAAGTCAAAGATTTCTGAGGTTACAACCGATTATTCAATGATGGACATCTATTCCGGAAACAGATCTGAGCTGAATAACGCTATCACGGAATATCTTAACAAAGATTTTCATAAAAAATACGGCATTGAAGTCCTGGATGCTTCCATCGTGGACGTGCATCCGGATAAAAAGCTGAAACAGGCCATTGATAATCGTGTTACTGCCCTGCAGGAAAAACAGCAGGCGCAGGCAGAGCAGGAAAAAGTAAAAGTCCAGAAGGAAACAGAGAAGCTCCAGGCAGAAGCGGACGCTCAGATCGAACTGACCAAGGCAGAGGCAGACGCAAAGAAAGCTAAGGTTAAAGCAGCAGCTGAAGCAGAAAACACAAAAACCAAGGCAAAAGCACAGGCAGAGGCTAATAAAGAACTCAGTGCATCCATTACAGATGAATTGATCAAAATGAAGGAAGCAGAAGCACATTACAAAAATGGCTGGGTTACAGTCCAGGGAGCCGATGCCGTGATCGCGGATAAATAAAAGAAATGCAGAGAAAGCCGGGAACGTGTATGCTCCCGGCTAAAAGCATCGAAAGGGGAGGATACCAGTGGAAACAGAAATCCAGAAAGAAAACGAAGAGAAAAAAGAATATCTGAAATCCTATCGAAGAGCAGTGAAGAGAGAAAAAGATATCCTTGACGAGATCCAGAGACTGAGGGCAGACAAGATGTTCCCTGCCGTGGCCAATGACGGGATGCCAAAAGGCAGCAACCAGTCCGATCTGTCAGACTACATAGCTATTCTGGATGAGCAGATCGAGCTCCTGAAGGTAGAACGCCTGGAAAAAGCCAGATGTTATCAGAAGATTGAAAGGCAAATCAAACAGATGGAAAATGAGGATGAACAGGAAGTGCTGAGATTGAGATATATAACAGGACTGAAATGGGAGGAAGTAGCCTTGAAGATGAATTATAGCTGGAAATGGATACATAAGATTCATGGTCGAGCATTACAAAATTTTAAAATCTGAAAAGAGTACATGGAAGTACACACAATATCTGTGTTATTATTACAATGGATTTCAGGAAAAATAAATGAAATCCTCCTTTCGCAAATTCCACTGTCAACCCACAGACAGTGGTTTCGGAACGTAGCTCAGGTGGAAGAGCGCACTACAAAAGTGAGGTCGCAGGTTCGAATCCTGCCATTCCGATCAGATATACCCATATCTGGCCAATAGCACACCTCTGTAAAGCATCTGACATTATGTTAGGTGCTTTTATGATATTACTTGACATATGGTGCACCATATTGTATAATATAAATATAAGGAGGTGAGAAACAGATGAGTAACAAGAACCGGAAGCATCCGGAAAAGAAAAAGTCCGATATCGACTTAAAGAGCTGGCTACTCGGAGCGATAACGGACTTGGTCATCGGAATCATTCTACTGATTCTCGATAAGCTATTAAATTAGCAGAGAGGGGCGAAAGCCCTTCTCTTAAACAAAATATAACACAATAACTCATCTGTGTAAAGTATGCTGTGGAAACTGGGAATATTCTTTGTAGCGATCGGTTTAGCCAAATTGGTGTATTATCTCATCCGGAAACGGAGGGATAACAGTGCCAACAGGTAATCCGAAGCCACAGACGGTAGCGTCAAAGAAATATCAGGACAAAGCCGGATGGATATCAAAGAGCTATAAACTGAAACGGGATATAGCAGAACAATACGCCGAAGCCTGCAGGAAAGCAAACGTCAGCCAGGCAGGACAACTAATGAAAATGATGAAAGAATTTACAGACAAAATGAACGAAGAGCACTCGGAATGATCCGGGTGCTCTTTGCTGTTGAAGAAGAATGACAGAACAGGAAAAAGAATTTACGCGCTGGTGCGTGGAGAACGACATACATAGATTCTACACGTGGACACGATGGAAACAGATCCGGAAGCAGGTATTGAAGATGGATCACAGTGAGTGTCAGAGATGCAGAGAACATCACAAATACACACCGGCAACGACCGTGCATCACGTGAACTACGTGAGGAAACATCCGGATATGGCACTGGAGATATGGTATGAGTGGCATGGTGTACGGAAAAGGAACCTGGTCAGTCTGTGTCACGACTGCCATGAGGCAGTGCATGGATACAGGAAACCAGAGAAGAAAGAAACTCTGACAGAGGAAAGGTGGGATTGATATGGCAAGGACAAGCGATGCAGCAGATTATATGGTTACACAATGCCAGGCGTGTGGAATGCTGAATGTGATACCGAGAGAGTATCAAGACGGTCAAGTGTGCGCGAATTGTTCCGGAGGGCCATTGATGCCCGTGGGATACGCAATACTACAGGAGAGACCAACGAGCAGAATCACGGTGCAGGTAGACGTGGAACGTGACCAGTTAGACAGATTGATTGATGATGTAGCAGCAGTCAATGACACTGTGGACAAAATCGCTCAGAAGATAGGGAAAATAAAAGAGGGACAACATGAAGCAGGAACAGATCATCGAATGCGGAGGACAAAAGATAAAGGTATTCAACTGTGATCCGGAAAAGAATACGCAATGTGACAAAGAGTTCTGTGTGCATAATATAAATGCAATAGACGGGCTGTGCGATCACACAACGAATCCGGATTTTGCTCTGGAAAGTGGACAGAAAGCACAGAAAAAAGCGTATACCCCCGGTCGAAAAAATTAGCGTTTTAATTTCAACTACGGAGACCGGTGGGAGGCCTCGACAACGCCGAGAAAGTTCGCACATGATAAAAAATAAAAAATAGGGGGCGGGAATATGGCGCAAAAAAAATCGGATATATTAGAAAGTTTAATTTCTCAGCTTGAGAAAAAACAGGCTGATATTTCATGCTTTTTGGACCTCATAGATGACTATATGGCCCTCTACGATATCAAGAAAAAGCTAAAAACAGACATAAAAAAGAGAGGAGTATCCTATGAGGCACAATCTGCATCCGGCAAGGCCACCATCATAAAACAAAATCAATCCGTCAAAGATCTGGTGGCCGTAAATAAGCAAATGCTTATGATATTGGACAAGCTTGGTCTAACCACGGAGAAAACCATAAGGGATGACGATGATGACAAACTGTGATCCACGAATAGAAGCCTACATGGAGGCAGTGGAGACAGGAAAAGTGGAGGCGTCCAAAGATGTCAAGGCACTGATGAAACATGTCAGAAAGTGTTTTGAGACGGAGGACATCTATGTGGACCAGCAGCAACTGACGGACTACCTGGGACTGGCACGATATTTCCCGTATGATGAGGTTTTCCCGTGGCAGCAGTTCGTGATTGGATTGCATGACTGCACGTACTGGAGGGAAAATGGACGGCCAAGGTGGCCGGATTTGTTCTGCTTGATTGGACGAGGTGCAGGAAAGGACGGAACAATAGCGCTGGAATCAACAGCACTGGCATCTGAGTACAACGGAATCAGAGAATATGACGTTGATATCTGTGCGAATAATGAGGACCAGGCTCTCCGGCCGGTGAAGGATATCGTTGGAGCATTTGAGCAGCCGAAGTGGCTCAAAAAGCTCCAGCGATTTTTTAAATGGACGAGGGAAGAAGTAGTCTGTAAGGATACAAGGTCAACCATAAAGGGGCACACAAACAATCCAGGCGGAAAAGATGGTCTCCGTTCCGGGATGGTAGTGCTCAATGAGATCCATCAGTATCAGGACTATAAGAACATCAATGTATTTACGACCGGCTTGGGTAAGAAAAAACACCCGCGCCGGTCTTATTACACTACCCAGGGAGATGTCAGGGAGGGGCCGTTGGATGACCTGCTGGGGACAACAGAGGAAATCCTGTTCGGAGGAGAACCGGACAACGGCCTACTACCGTTTATCTGCCGGTTGGACAGCAAGGAAGAGGTACACGATGAGAAGAACTGGGAAAAGGCTAACCCATCATTGAGATACCTGCCGGATCTCATGGAGGAAATCCGGAAAGAATACAGAGATTGGTTGAAACGGCCTGAGAAGTTTACGGCATTCATGACAAAGAGAATGAACCTCCCAGACGGCTCCAGCGAGATCAAAGTGTGCGCCTATGAAAGAATCAAGGCAACTAATAGACCTGTGCCAGTAGATGATCTGGTGGGAAGAATGTGCACCTGTGGCATCGACTTCTCAAAAGTCACTGATATGATTTCTGTTAATCTCCATTTCAGAGACGTGGATACCAGGTATGATCTAAACCATTCCTGGCTCTGCCTGCAGTCAAAAGATCTGCCAAGAATAAAGGCACCATGGAAAGAGTGGGCGGATCGGGGGCATATCACGCTGGTTGATGATGTGGAAATCCACCCAGAGCTGATTGTGGACTATATTGAAGCACAGATGGAATACTATTCGATCAAGAAAATGGCAATAGATGATTTCCGTTATGCTCTGGTGGCCAAGTATCTGCAGAACATTGGTTTTGATGCAAAAGCGTACAAAAACCTAAAACTGGTAAGACCGTCAGATATCATGAAAGTTGCGCCGGTTATAGACAGCTGTTTTGCAAATGACTATTTCGTATGGGGAGATAACCCAGTGTTGCGCTGGGCAACAAATAACACAAAGATGGTCAGATACGGCCGGAAACTGGGAAAGGAAGATGATGCCGATATTGGAAACTTTGTATATGCAAAGATTGAGGCAAAGTCAAGAAAGACAGACCCTTTCATGGCATTGGCTGCATCTATGACGGTAGAGGATGACCTGCCGTATGCTCAGAGCGTAAGCGCGCCGGATCTGGGCGTATTCACATATTAGCGCAGAAAGGAGGAAACTGACATGGGATTAAGTCTTAGAAAGCTGTTCAAGGCAAGAGAAAAACCGGGAGAAGATGTGCAGCGGGTATCAACTGTGGAGATTACAGATCAACAGGTTCGTGATGCGGTAACAGAAATTTGTCTGAGAGAGCTGGCGTTCTGGACTTGTGTAGGGAAGATTGCCAACGCTCTGACAAAATGTGAATTTCGCACATTTTACGAGGGAGAGGAATTGTTCAAAGATGAATATTATCTATGGAACTACGAACCGAACCGCAACCAGAACAAAGCAGAATTTTTATCAAAGGCTATGGAGCAGTTGTTCCGAAACAATGAGCTTTTGATTGTAGAGAGCTATGACGGACAGCTCCTGGTGGCTGATGATTTTTCTGTGACGAAAAATGCACTGTATGGAGACACTTATACCAATGTGCAGGTGGATAATTACACATTTTCGCGGTCATTTCGAAGTTCAGACGTGCTTCACTGGACACTCAACAACAAGAATGTAAACCGGATCATACAGCACCTGTATGACTCATACAGCAAGCTGATTGATTATTCTGCAAAATCGTATCTCAAAAGCAGAGGCAGTAGAGGAATCCTGGACATTTCGGCAATGGCTCAGAGTGACAAATTGTTCAATAAGAAACTGGAAAAGCTCATGAATGAGTATTTTAAGTCATTCTTTGAAAGTCCAAACGCTGTCCTGCCACTGTTTGAGGGATATTCATACACAGACATTGGCTCAAAGACTTACAGTGAGGGAACCAGTCGTGATATCAAGAGTCAGTATGATGACATCTTTGACTTTACAGCCAGAGGATTCTCCATGCCGCCTACACTGGCCAAGGGAGACGTGCAGGACACCGAGAAAGCAGTGGACGAGATGTTGACGTTTTGCCTGGACCCGCTTGCACAGATGTTCATGCAGGAGATCAACCGCAAGAGGATTGGAAAAAACGGGATACAGAAAGGAACAAAGCTACAGATCGACACCATGAGAGTCAAACATATTGACATGTTCGACATTGCAACATCAGCAGACAAGCTCATCAGCTCCGGAATTTATACAGTGAATATGATTCTGAGAGCACTGGGAGAGATTCCGATAGATGAGGACTGGGCAGACCAGCATTTCATCACGAAAAACTACTCAACTATCCAGGAAATCCTGGAAGAACAGCAGAAAGGAGGTGGGAAGAATGCCAAGACAGGATAAAGTATTTGTATGTTTTCAGAAAGCAGAGGACGATACTCACAAATTATACATCTATGACGATGTGACAGCATACGGCACATTTAACTGGAGCACATGGAGCTATGAGGAATCGGAGACATCTGCAAAGTATTTCCAGGAGCAGCTTGCAGCAATTCCTGATACAGCAACCATTGAGCTGCATATCAACTCAAACGGAGGATCTGTCAAAGAGGGCGTGGCGATCTATAGCCAGCTGAAACAGAAGAACTGCAAAAAGGTTGGATATGTGGATGGAGTTGCCTACAGCGTAGCGTTCCTGATCCTGCAGGCGTGTGATGAGCGCGTCATGGGACTGGGAACATCTGCATTGATTCACAATATGTGGATGAGCGTGGATGGAAATGCCAAAGAACTCAGAAAAGCAGCAGATGATCTGGATACGCTCATGGAGTCAAACAGACAGATTTTTCTGGAAAAATCAAACCTGGAAGAACAGCAGCTCATTGACATGATGGAGGCAGAAACATTCCTAACACCGGAGAAAGCTCTGGAATACGGCCTCATTGACAGGGTAGACAGCTACCAGGCTGATGATAAGGATGTACAGCAGAGACTGATGAGCCGCGTGCAGCAGCTGTCCGGTGTGATTGCACAGCAGAAATCATTCCGGGAACAGTTGGAGTCTATGCGGCAGCAGGGAGGAGAACCAAAACCTCCGGTACCGACTCCAAAACCAGAGCCGGAAGAAAAGAAACTCACAAACCAGTTAGCAAAATTATTCCAAAATATGTAAAGGAGAACTG
Source organism: Blautia massiliensis (ex Durand et al. 2017) (assembly GCF_001487165.1). Lineage (GTDB taxonomy): Bacteria > Bacillota > Clostridia > Lachnospirales > Lachnospiraceae > Blautia_A > Blautia_A fusiformis. The sequence goes on along the minus strand of NZ_LN913006.1, from coordinate 1,555,434 downwards.
ATATGAAGAATAAAGACGTATTAGCAATGGAAAAGGCCAAGATTGTTGAAAAAATGAATCAGGCCATCAAAGATGACGATACAAAAGCATTCAGCGAGGCGTTCACTGAGCTGTGCCAGAAGATTGAGGACAATGTTCTGGAGCAGGCCAAAGAGATGCTGGTTGAGCAGGATGCAACAATCCTGGCACAGAGAGGTGTGCGCCAGCTGACCTCTAAGGAAAAACAGTATTATGAGAAAATCATTGAGGCTATGAGATCCACAGATCCGAAACAGGCTCTTAATGACGTTGAGGTGGTTATGCCGGAAACAATCATTGATTCTGTCTTTGATGAACTCCAGACAAACCACCCGCTCCTGTCCAAGCTGAATGCAACCACAGTGACAGGTCTGACAAGAATGATGATGAATATAAACGGCGAGCAGAAAGCAGCATGGGGCAAGCTGACAGCCAAGATCATCGAGGAGCTGACCTCTGGATTCAAAGAGGTAGATGTAACACAGGAAAAACTGAGCGCATTCCTGCCAGTTTCCAAGGCTATGCTGGATTTAGGACCGACATGGTTGGATACATACGTGCGTCAGGTGCTCTATGAGGCACTGGCAAACGGGCTGGAGCACGGTATTGTACAGGGAACTGGAAAAGATGAGCCAATCGGTATGATGAAACAGGTCGGAGAGGGCGTTGTAGTGACAGGCGGAAAATATCCGGACAAAAACGCTATCAAAATGACTGCACTGGACATGACACAGATGGGAAATGTTACAGCAATCATGGCCAGAAACGACAAAGGACAGGCAAGAACTGTCACAAGCCTCATTTTGTTGGTTAATCCGGTAGATTATTTCCGCAGAGTGCTCCCGGCCACAAGGATGCTGACTCCGGATGGAATCTATGCATCTGTGCTCCCGGTGGACGCTGAAATCATTCAGAGCGCAGCTGTTCCGGAGGGAAAAGCAGTATATGGAATGGCAACCAAGTATTTCCTGGGAGTCGGAATGGCAAAAAATGGAAAAATTGAATATTCTGACGAATACAGATTCCTGGAAGATGAGAGGGTATATCTCATCAAGCTGTATGCTCATGGTTTCGCACTGGATAACAATGCTTTCCAGGTTCTGGATATCAAGGATCTCCAGCCGTTACGTTTTAAGGTTGTAAGCGAGACAGAAAAAACAAAGACAGATGATGCAACACTGGCCGACTTAAAAATTGGTGCACTGAAACTGTCTCCGACATTTACAGCAGAAACCACAGAATACACAGCAACCACACAGAATGCGTCCAACACAATCACAGCAGTACCGGCAAGTTCCACAGCGGAAATTGAGATCACGGTGGGAGATGTGAAAGTGACAAATGGAGCAGCAGCAAACTGGTCCGAGGGTTCCAATACTGTGACTGTAAAAGCGACTGACGGAGCACAGACAAAGAGCTACAAAGTAACAGTGACAAAGGAGTAAATGAATTATGGCAGACGATAAAGACAACAAGCTCCTAAACGAGATCAAAAATTATCTGGAGATAACCTGGGATGATTCCCTGGGAGATGAGAAAATCAGGGGCATGGTCAAAAGAGGAATGGCTGCCATAAGCGGGAAAATAGGGGAGTGCAATTTCTATGAGGAAACTCAGGAAAAAGCACTCCTTTTTGATTATGTCATGTATGCCAGAGCGGGGGAGATACCACAGTTCTGGCAGAATTACAGAGATGAGATCATTTCTCTGCAGATAGACAGAAAGGTGGACGGATATGCCGCGGATCAGTAGTAAGCATTTTGAAAATTTTGGAGACGGCCTGCTGACGATCTGTGAAGCGGATGAACGAAGTCTGACCAGAACAAAGTTGGAGCATATACGTTTTGGAAACAGAACGGTAGGCGTAACAAGATACTGGAAGGCGCAAACGGCCGGAAACCAGGTGGATAAGCTTCTAGCAATTCCGCTGGAGGTACTGGATGCAGAGCAGATCGAGGTCAATGATGTGATTATTCTGGAAAACGAGACGGACTGGTTATGTGGCAATATGACATTTGATGAGTCAGAGATGAAAGACAGAGCCGGGCATTATCAGATCAAGCAGGTACAACCGAAGTATGATACGAAACCGCCGGCGTTGTATTTATCACTGGAAAAGCTGATGCACCCGTTCAAAGATGGGAGGGATTCTGGTGGCAATTAAAATCGGAGACCTAGCCAAGGCAGTCATGAAAGAGCTGGATGATTATGGCGTGGCGGTCGGCTTGGAAGTCGAGAAAGTGTCCAAGGAAGTTGCCGAGGATACAGCAAAAATACTGAATAAAACATCTCCAAAGCTGACAGGAGACTATGCAGCATCATGGACCTATGGGACGGGAGAGACCAAAAGGACAAAGCATACAATGGTTGTCTACGCGGATAAACCGGAATATGCTTTGACACATCTACTGGAGAAAGGACACCAGAAACGGGGCGGTGGAAGAACCAAGGCAATAGTGCATATTGCACCTGCAGAGGAGGAAGCAGTAGATGAGCTGGAAAAGGAGCTGAGGATGAGATTATGACCAAAAATCAAATTGAACAGATGCTGGGAGAAATGGGAATCCCATTCAGATATCATCATTTCACACAGAAAGAGATGCAGGGCATCCCGCTCCCTATTGCTGTATGGCTAACACCGGGAACAGATAATTTTTTCGCAGATGGCAAGACATACAAAAAGATAACGAAACTGGATATTGAACTCTACACAGATGACAAAGACTGGGAGCTGGAGAAAAAGCTGGAGGAAGTCCTGGACAAATATGGCATTGCCTGGGAACAGACGGCATCTGAATGGCTGGAGTCGGAGAAAATGTGGGAGTCATTATATGAAATGGAGGTATAGAAAATGACTGGAGAAGAGAACAAAGTCAAGTACAACATTAAAAACGTTCATGTGGCCAAGCAGACAGAAAAGAACACAGAGGGAGCTACTACATACACGTATGATGCTCCGAAAAGTATTCCTGGAGCGGTCAGCATCAGCCTGGACGCGCAAGGAGAGATTTCCAAGTTCTACGCGGACGGAATTGCGTACTATGTGACAAGTGCAAACAATGGATATGAGGGAGATTTGGAAATGGCACTCATTCCGAGCTGGTTCCGCGTGGAAATTCTCAATGAGGAGCAGGATAAAAATGGTGTTCTGGCGGAAAATGCAGACAAAACAACGAATCCGTTCGCTCTACTGTTTGAGTTTGATGGAGATGTGAAAGCAATCCGCAGATGCTTATATAACTGCACATGCACAAGACCGTCTATTGCATCCGAGACAAAAGAGGAGACAGTAGACCCTGGAACAGAGACTCTGACAATCACAAACAGTCCGAGAAAAGACGGTCTGGTAAAAGTACAGACAGGACCGGACACAGCAGATGGAACATATACAGGTTGGTACAACAAAGTATATGAGCCGGTTGCCGTGACAAGCGAGGTGGCACAGACAGCTGAAGCAAAGAGATAGGAGGGATAGATTATGCTGAGAAAAAAGGTGGAAATTGATGGCAGAGAGGTGGAGTTCAAGGCGTCAGCAGCGGTGCCGAGAATCTACCGGATGAAATTCCGCAGAGATCTTTTCGTGGATTTGCAGAAAATTGCAAAGTCTGTGAAAAAGAAAGGCAAAAAAGAGGATAAGGAGTCAAGCGAGATTCCGATTGAGGACCTGGAAATGTTTGAAAATATCGCGTATGTCATGGCACAGCACGCGGATCCGGAGAATGTGCCGCCGGACATTATGGACTGGCTGGAGCAGTTCAACACATTCTCTATTTACCAGATTCTGCCTGCCATTCTGGAACTCTGGAATATGAATGAGGAGACGAAAAGTCGGGCAAAAAAAAACTTAGACCGAGTAGCAGGGAGTTAAATACTCCACTGTTCCTCCTGAGATGCTGTCAGGTCGGAATCTCTATCCGGGATCTTGATCTGCTAACAGTCGGAATGGTCATGGATATGTTTACTGAGCAACAGAATGATTCGTACAAATATCCGAAGATGGCAACACAGGAGGATTTTGACAAGTTCTAAGGAGGTGGAACAGGATGGCGACAGGCCGGAATATCAAAGGAATAACGATTGAAATCGGCGGAGATACCACGGGCCTGCAGAAAGCCCTAAGCGGTGTAAACGACAAGCTGAAAAATACCCAGGCACAGCTGAAAGACGTGAACACTCTGCTGAAATTAGATCCATCAAATACGGTGCTGGTAGCGCAAAAACAGGAATTATTGAAAAATGCGATAGCAGACACAGCAAACAAATTGAATACGCTGGAGGCGGCACAGAAAGATGTGACGGCGGCTCTGGAGGCCGGAAAGATTGGTCAGGAGGAGTACATGGCTTTCCAGCGGGAAGTTGAGGCAACCAAGGCAACACTGAGCCGGTATCAGTCAGAACTGGACGGATTAAACACCGAACAGGACAGACTGGCTACAAATACCGAACGTCTCAGCAAATTATTTGATGCTCTGGGAGCGGACGTGGATGATTATGCGGACGTCCTGGGCAGCAAGTTGGTAACAGCAATCAAAAACGGATCTGCATCATCAGATCAGTTAAAACTGGCCATTGAAAAGATCGGAAGATCAGCCACAGACGGAAAAGCTGACATCAAACAGATGACAGACGCTCTGGATACGGTAGACGATGGACAGGCAATCAAGAACCTCATCCAGGACTTGAAAGAAGCAGGAACACAGACAGACAACACAGCAGAACAACTGGACGAGATGGGAAAAACCCTCTCAGCAGGCGCATTGATGGAGGCTGCCGATCAGCTTTCTGGACTGGGGGATAAAATAACAGAATTAGGAGACAAAGCAAAGGACGCTTTTCTGGAGACACAAGATGCCACAGTAAAAGCGTCCACTTATTTTGGAGAAACCGGGAAAACGGCTGAGGAAACAGCCGGAGTCATCAAGGACGTATATGCTGAGGGCGTGGGAGATTCCATGGACTCTGTATCAAATGCGGTCATTACGGTCAAAAAGAACCTGAAAGATCTGGATGAGACTACACTGACACATCTGACAGAGCAGGCAATCACGCTGGATGAGCTGTATGGAATTGACATGAATGAGACTCTCCGAGGTGTCAACAGCCTCATGGAGCAGTACGGACTCACGGCACAGCAGGCCATGGACTATATCGTAAAGGGTACACAGAATGGCCTGGATAAGACAAACGAGCTGGGGGATAACCTCTCAGAGTATTCTGGAAAGTTCGCTCAGGCCGGTTATTCCGCTCAGGAGTATTTCCAGCTATTGCAGAACGGACTGGACAATGGAGCGTATAACCTGGACAAGGTAAACGATGCCATTAACGAAGTCACGACCAGACTGGTTGATGGAACTATAGCGGATTCACTGAGCAAAATTGATGAAAAGACCGGGGAGGTACAAGCCGGAACCGGAGGCTGGAGCAAAGAAGTTGAGGATGTATTCAAACAGTGGCAGCAGGGCGGAGCTACACAGAAAGATGTTATTGATGCCATTGTGACAGATATTCAAAACACAGAGAACCAGCAGGACAAACTGAACAAAGCAGCGCTGGCATTCGGTACAATGGCCGAGGACGGCAATGCGAAGTTTATCGAGTCGCTCACTACGGTAGGGGACACCTATGATGACGTGGCTGGATCAGCAGAGAATATGTTCGACCAGTCCACGACAGACTCCCAGACGTTTGAGGCAAGCATGAGACAGCTGGAGCAGAGCCTGATTCCGTTGGGAGAGGCACTGATGAACCTGGCAAACAATATCATTCCACCGATAGCAGCAGGATTGAAACAGACGGGAGAGTTTTTCGGAAAACTGCCAGAGCCGGTACAGAATTTTGTGATTATACTGGGGGCTGTGATTGCCGCCTTTACCACTTTAGCCCCTGCCATAACAGCGGTTATGATGATTGTGGGAACGCTAGGAACAGCGGTCCTAGGACCAATCATCGGAATTATTGCCGGTGTAGCTGCAGCAATTACCGCAATCATAGCCATTGTGAAAAACTGGGGCGCTATATCGGAGTGGTTCGGAGATTTATGGGTAAAAGTGAAAGAGAAATGCTCACAAGTGTGGGAATCAATCTGCTCATTTTTTACCGAAACGATACCGCAGGCATGGGACAGCCTGGTGGCAAAATTCCAAAGTATCCCGGAATGGTGGGCTGGAATCTGGAACCAGATTTCGGATTTTTTCACAAACGCATGGAATACGATCATGCAGAATCCTGTAGTACAAGAAACTATAGGAACCATAACAGGCCTTTGGCAGACCGGAGTTAATACAATTCAGTCAATCTGGAGCGGACTTGTTGATATCGCAAAAGGTGCATGGGAGCTTTTGAAAAACACGATTCTCGCACCGGTTCTTTTACTGATAGATCTCGTAACAGGAGATTTCAGCAAATTAAGCACGGATGCACAGGCTATCTGGAATAATATCAAAAATGCAGCAAGCCGGATCTGGACAGGAATCAAAACGGTTGTAACAACACTGATACAGGGGCTAAAAACGAATGTCTCAACACTATTCACTAGCATAAGAGATATAGCGAATGGAATTTGGGAATCTATTAAAGAAAAAGTTACGACTACAGCTGGAAAGCTGAAGGATTCAGCTGTTGATGCGTTTAGAAGCATGGTATCAAACATTGGCACTGCCTTGTCCGGGTTAGGAACCGTAGTCGAGAATGGATTTCAGTCGGCAATTAACTTTATCGTTTCTCTTCCTGGGAAAGCATGGAACTGGGGTGTAGATTTCGTGAACGGAATCGCAAATGGAATCAGAAGCGCCATAGGAGCCGTGACAAGCGCTGCTTCGGACGTGGCAGGTAAGATTCGGGCTTTCCTTCATTTCTCTGTACCAGATGAAGGACCTTTGACTGACTATGAAAGTTGGATGCCGGACTTCGTTCAGGGACTTGCCAAAAGCCTTGAGAACAGCCGGGGAATGATACAGAAAGCAGTACAGGGCCTTAGTAGTGACCTGATTGTATCTGCAAATGTAACAGGTGTTCAGACTGCCGGAACCACAAACGTAAATTTCTACGGAAATTATAAGTTTGAAGATGCGCAGGAGATTGACTACTTAATGAACCAGGCAGCACTGAGAATATCGAGGAAACGTTAATGATAGTAGATGGAAAAGATCTGACAAAAAAATATAAAGGAAAAATAAAATTTGGCCAGCAGACCATCCAGCCACGACAGGTAAATACTTACACAGAGTGGCTGGATCATAATGCGGATCCGACCCGATCATGGTTCCCTGAGACGCGGTTTTTCGAAGTGCAGATAGAAATGATTGTATCCGGGAGCACTAAAACAGAGGCAGAGCTGAGAATCAGTGAGGTAGTTAACGACTTTGTGACCGGAAGTATGATCAGACTGGACAATGTTGATATAAATATCAGTGCAGAAGTTACCGGAGTCGAAAAAGAATTCATAAAAAGATGGGACTATAAAGTGACAATAACAATGCAGGGATGGGAAAAGAGTACAGAGCAGATTACGGTTGCGGTGAATGGTACCGTACAGATTATTCTTGCAGAAGGAAATCTAGCGGCTCCTTGCGATATTGAAATCACTCCAAAAACAGATATAGCACAGATTCAGTTGTTTGGCGCATTTTACGACCAGGTCTCCGGATCCGATGAAGGAATAATTATCAAAAATCTGAAGCAAGGAAAAAAGATAGTGATTAGCGGAGATGATTGCACAGTTCTTCAGGAGGGAAAGAACAAATTTTCAGACACAGAGTTCTGGGCGTTTCCGCACCTGAGACCAGGAAGCAATACAATCAGCTGCACAAGTGATCAGTGCGATATTGTTATTAAATACAAACCACGATATATGTAAAGGAGAGTTGAAATGAGATTTACAAATCAGAAGATTGAGAACATGCAGAACGTGCTTACGGCAGTTGGAAATAAAGAAATTGATAATCCCGTTCTCGCACTTAAAATTGCAAGAAACAACTATAACCTTACTCAGGTATTAAATCCTGTTCTGAAAGTTAAAAACGATATCTTAAGAAAATATGGCGAAAAAGATGAAAAAGGCAAGATCGTCATGGACGAAGACGGAAGAATCCGTATCACAGATATCCCTGGATATAACACGGAAATCACCACGTTGATGAATACAGAAACCGATGTGAATGTTGAGCGCTTTTCAGAAGAAGAATTCAAGAAAATGAACGCAACTCCAAATCAGCTTATGACTTTACTTGAAATAGCAAAATAATCATGAAAAAGCGGGGAGGATAACATGCTTAGAATATTAGATAAAAATAAAGTCCCCGTGAAGGGTTTGCGAAAATACAGTGATTTGTGTATCGAGAACTCGATCGAGCTTGATGATAAGACACTTACGTTTTCAGTACCGTACAGAAATGTCAGATCAGCTATTGTGGTTGAAGGGTACATAGAAACAAAAGAAGACCGATTTGTTGTTAAAGAAATCGAAAAAAGCAGTGAGGGAACAGCAAATATAACGGCGCAACTGGACTTGGAAAGCCTGGAAGGAAAACCGTTCAGGACATTCAGATCAGAAGAACAAACGATAAAAGCAGCATTGCAGCTGGCATTTACAGGAACTGGCTGGACAGTTGGTGAGTGTAGTGTTTCAAAAAAACGAACACTGTCCATGGCAAATGTGTCTGCGCTGGATGTCCTGAAACAGGCTTTGAAAACATATCGGGCTGAGATTAAGATTGATTCTAAAAAACAGAGCATCGATATATATCCGGAAATCGGAAGTGACAAGGGAGTGTATTTTTCAGACCAGCTGAATCTTCGAAAGCTTACTGTACAGTATTCCACATATGATTTCTACACAGAGATAGAGCCATACGGAAAAGATGGATTAACCATTGAAACAGTTAATTCAGGAAAGATTTATCTGGAAAATCATCAGTACAGCAGCAAGAAAAAACGCTGCATCTGGAAAGATGAGAGATATACGATCGCAGATTCATTAAAAGAAGATGCTGCAGCAAAGCTGGCAGATATGAGCAAGCCGTATGTATCATACAGTGCAGACATCGTAGATTTATCACGAAATTCCCAAAAATATTCAATACTCCAATACGAAATCGGTGATACGGTAACTTTAATCGATCACGTTACTGGAGAGAAAGAGAAGCAGCGTATTGTAAGTGTGAAAATTTATCCGGAGGCGCCGGAAAAGAATAGCTGCACACTGGCGAATAAAGTTCTGACTTTTGATGAGCTGGCACAAAAGTATGAAGATACCGCAGATACGGTGGATAACATCACGAACGATAATGGCCAGATTGACGGAGATGCAATCGATGGAATACATAGCAGACAGATTATTGATTTGGAAAATGGAATAATTGAATCAGCGTACATCAAAGAGCTAGGTGTAAAATATCTGGATGTGTCTGGAAAAATCACAGCTGTAGAAGGCGAATTTGGAATACTGAAATCAAATACGGCACAGTTTGAGGAAACGTATACGAAAAGACTGGAAGCTGTAGAAGGAGATATCTACACCCTCAGAACAACTGATTTTACAGCTGTTAACGCCAAAATCGGTATCCTGGATAATGAATTCGGGAATATCAAGGTACTTTTATCAGGCGGTGCTGGTATTGGTGAAATACAGAACATCCACCTGACCTCACAGAATGCGGTCATTGACTCGGCTCTGATTCGGTCAGCGGTGATGCAAACAGTATCTGTTGCAGATCTTCTTGCCGGCACAATCTCAACAAACAAATTCCTGATAGCTTCCGACGATGGCGGCATCCGTATCCAGGGAGCAACGCAGCAGTGGTCCGATACAGATGGCACAGTCCGGATGCAGGCTGGACGGGACGCAAATGGAGATTTCACCTTCTCCCTGTTTGATAAGACCGGAAAAGGCATCCTGATCGATGCAACAGGTGTTAAGCCTGATGCGATAGCAGATGGGCTGATCGTCAATAAGATGGTGTCTGATTCGGCCAACATAGCAGCATCTAAACTTGATATAAACAGCCTGTTTACAGAAATCAATAACAGCTCCAAGGTAATCAAGAGTAACCGTATCTGGCTGGATGATTCTAACCAAAGTCTTAATCAGGCATACACTAAGATGAGCCAGAATATCACCCGGATTGGAGACACTGCAAGTTCTGCATCAGATAGTGCATCAGCGGCAACAGATGCGGCTAAGAAGGCCATGGAAACATTATCTGGTATCTCAATACTGGATGCTATTGGTGCATCGCTCAATAATGACGCTCATGTGGTCCATACCTACGCAGATGGAACCGGAGGGGATTACAGTTCCTGTTACACTGTCTTTTCAGTGTTCCTGGGTGATACAGATGTATCTGATCATATTGATGAGATCAAGGCTACTACATCTCCCGGCATAGCCGGAACATGGGATCCGAATCTCAGAAAGTATCAGGTTACTGCAATGTCCACTGACAGCGGATATGTTGATATATCGGCACTGTACGGACTGGAAAGTAAAGTACTTCTGGTAGGCGGTAAAGGCTTGATTATTAGTGGCAAAACGATGGTAGTGAAGTCCGTGGGCTCATGGATCACAAAGCGTTTTTCTGTATCCAAAGCTAAGGACGGTAAGATTGGCCTGAGTTATGACCTGAGAGCTAGTACACAGATTATTAAGAAACTGAAAGATGATAAAACACTGGAACCAGCAAATGTGACGTTCTCAGCTTTTAAAAATGACAATGGTATGGTGAGCAGTTATTCCGGAAAGTTCCAGATCGAAGAGTCAACGGATTCCGGGAAGACCTACAATATCAAATATGGATCCACATCTCCGGAGCTGATGAAGGTATATACTCCATCTGGCCCGGATGTAAATATCATCAAATGCTCTCTGTATGATGAATCTGGTGTGCAGCTCCTGGATACGCAGACGGTATCGATCATATCAGATGCTGCAGGTCTTGCAAAAGATATAGCCGCAGCAGACAAGAAGGCACAGGAAGCTAAGAGCGCAATTGAAACGACATCTCAGGAGGTGGCTAATATCCAGAGCAGTATCAAAGGGTTTGAAACAGAACTATCTCAAACCATAACTGATCTGCATGGTGTTACAGATGGAACACTCCTATACAATGCGAAGTATCAGGACAATGGCGACGGAACTACTACGATATCAGCGGTTCTATATAAAGCTGGCAAGGATGTTACAAAAGAATATCCGGCTGCATGGTTTGCCTGGAGCAGACGCACAGAGAGCGGCGAAGTGTTCCTACAGTATGGCTATTCAGTAACAGTAAATAACAATGATTATATGTTCGGTGGAGTAGTTATCGGACAATTCACAAGATATATACATATGGCTCTTGTCGTTGGTGACAAGATTCTGGTAGTTGGAAGTAAGGCTATATGCTTACAAGTAGATGCGTAAGGTGCCCGATCAGGGCACCAGAAAGGAGATAATATGGCATTACCGCAGGACGGCCAGAACGCAAATGCCTTGGCCACAGTAAAAGAAGTACCAACAGGAAAGAAATTGATATTTGTAGACCCAACCACAAATGAGGGTGGTGTTATCACACTTGAGGATTTGACCACCCAGATACTCAAAAATTTGACATCGCAAACATTTGCATTAGATCAGGGAACCAAGACACTTCCAGCCGCACTTAATGAATTAAATAGTAAGCGGTTCAAGGCCGATAGTTATATTATACATAGTGATGACTCTACCAAAACAGTAAGCGTAAAGTGGAATAGTGTAAACAATCATATGACTTCGTTTCTACTAATTGATAACAACTGCATTACCTCTTTATATATAACAGGAAAGGGGGCGGGAGTGACAACAATATCAGGAGAATCTGAATACGCAGTACCACCCGTACTTGATACTTCTTCTGCAACATTGAAAGTGACACTTATTCCCTGGAGCACAGCACTTTTAATCTGCTTTGATCCTGTGACTATAAGTTAAATAGTAAGCGGTATAGGGAGAAAATAACCGGTACAACCACACTGGAAGAATACCGGGCGGGCAACGGGAAATTACCCGGGGAATATCAAATTGACGGAGCAATCATTCCTGGAATATCATCCACTGAGAAATATTGGGGCGTATTAATTTTGCTGAACGTGTATGATATACAAATAGTTATCATTGGCGGCGGTGTTATGTATATTAGAGATTTCACCGGAAATCCTAACGTATGGTCGAAATGGGCGAAGTATTCATATGAAAGAGTGAATTAATTTGCCACCTTCCCATTTTGTATAATATCGTCTCTCTGAACATCTTCTTAATCCTCATTTCCTTTTTGTAGTTTTTTAGGTACGACAAAAAGGCTGCCATTTCTGCCAGCTTCAAAAAATTATATTATTTATTTAGAACAATTCAGGCTATATACCGTCTGAATGATGCTCGGACGTTTTCTTCACTTACCGTCACATACATCATAGTCGTGTCTGGCTTCTGGTGTCCGGCATACATCTGGATTTCCTGAAGTGGTATGCCTCGGTTTCCGGCGTCCGTCAGTAATGTGCGACGGAATTTATGCGGATGTGCATGGATTTCCGTCTTCTGGCCAAGTGTTCGTAGCATGGACTGGATTGCCTGCTTTCCTAGGCGGGTGTGTGGCCGCTTATTGCTCACGAACAAGGCCGGGTTTGTATCATCTCTGGATAACAGATACTTATGCAGATGATATGCACAATCATCCGTCAGGTATACTCTTCTCTCCTTCTTTCCCTTTTCTCCGTATATAATCACTTCCTTATTAGCCCAATTTATGTCTTTCCGGTTCAGTCTCACAACCTCCCCAATTCTGGCCGCTGTACTGTACAGGAACGCCATGATTGCTATGTCTCGCTGGCACTCCGCGTTACAGCGCAGATGCTCCATTTCAGCTTGTGTAAAGGGTTTCTTAATCATTCTTGGTACCTTAATCTTCTTAAGGCGCCTCATAGGATTGCGGCTAATATACCCCTCATCCGATATCCATGCAAAAAAGCTACTTAGGTACCGTCTGATCGTATCCATATAGCTCATAGAGATCTTCCTCTGTTCCTGATACATTGCAAGATAGTATCGAATGTCATTCGTTGTGATATCCTGTAGCCGCTTATTCAGAGCCGTGACAAGCTTAACTACACAGTCATTATATCTTTCCAGTGTTCCTGGACTGCAGTTCTCGATTCTTTTCGAAGCAATGAAGGTCCTAAGAATCTTCTGCCAGTGAATTTCTGACGTTACTAGCTGCGTACACTCCTCCTGCACCTCAATCCCGTGGAATTCTATCGCCAAGACGTTCTCCAAGTGCTGCAACTGTTCGTTCGAAAGTATATCCTGCATCCTCTCCATTATCCTCGATTGTATCATTTCGATTTTTGTCAAAAAAGTGCACCTCCTATGGCTTTATTTTACCTTTATTTTGCCACAAGAAGTGCTCTGTTCACAAACCAATTAAATGGGAAGAGGAAAATTTCTATATTATTCGCCTCCATTCGTCCACAGCACCATTACTCATTATACGGTAACGAATGCGCTCATATACAAAAAGATACTGTACTCCCCAACTGTGATCATCATTAACAAATGTCATACATATTGACATAGTACCTTTGTCGGGATTATCGTCTGCTCCTTGACAATCACAAAAATTCACGCCTATAGGAGCGTTTTTCATGTAGTTTTCCAAAGAATTTACGTATTTTGATGGCGTCTTACTATTTTATGTCGTAACGATATGTCCAAGTGCTGTTCATCCGGTAGGCTGCTATTACTTTACCAATTCCAACAACTATCAATCCAGCATCCCGTCCGAATGGAATGTAGATGCAGAATGCCCACGGAGGTATAGTAAGGTTTTCGTTTACTACAATTGCGTTTTCACCAGCACGGAAAAAAGCAATTTCGTTGCCGTCTGGAATCTTGTCGTAGGCGGCACTTGCATAACTGGAAATACGGTTACTATTTAACTTATAGTCACAGGATCAAAGCAGATTAAAAGTGCTGTGCTCCAGGGAATAAGTGTCACTTTCAATGTTGCCGAAGAAGTATCAAGTACGGGTGGTGCTGCGTATTCAGATTTTTTTGATAGTTCTGTCGCTCCCGTCTGCTTTCCTGTTATGTATAAAGAAGTAATGCAGTTGTTATCAATTAGTAGAAACGAAGTCATATGATTGTTTACACTATTCCACTTTACGCTTACTGTTTTGGTAGAGCCATCACTATGTATAATATAACTATCGGCCTTGAACCGCTTACTATTTTATTGAGCTGAAAAGTATTTCCAAGCACTCCAAGAATCAGTCTTTTTCGTCCTTATTGCTATTTTTTCGCAGCCGAACGAAAAAGCCAATTGTGCAGTATATATTTCATTACCAGGGTTATGTTGTATAACGCAACACCCATTGCTGTCCAATTTAGGAAGCCCTTTAGGATTTATATCCGTATTTAAAATAAATGCAGCTGGTGGATTATCTAAGTCGGATACATTTTTTTCACAGATTGAAAACCGGTTACTATTTAAGCATCAGCATCTTAATGCCTCCCCATATGGTTTCGCTGGCGTTTATCGTCAATGTAGATGTGTCATCACTGTATGTACCCGAAAAAGTCCTGCTTGCCACAAAGTCTGCAATTTTAATAAAATTTACTGTCCGTTTTTCCGATGCAACATCAACAAAGACAATGTACATAAATCCATTATATCGTGAAGTCGCTCCGTACATGAGAAACGATGCATAGGTGTAAGTATTAAGCTTAATATTTACAGAAAATGTTGAGAGATTTCGAATATCAATGAAGACCTTACTATTTAATCTCACAGAAAGGAGGTGAGAAAAAATGAGATTTCAGAAAGAAGTGAATATTTTTGCACCGGACGCGATATTAAAGCGCTTCCAGGCAAATGAGACAAATTTTTCTGTTGTCAAAGGCAAGATTGAAGCTCTGATCAGCGAGAGCGAAATCCTCGAACTGCAGAACAGCAAGGTTACTATGTATAGCAAACTTGCGGATGTGAAGCTTACTGTAGATGGACTTGAGCAGACCTATACAGACATAACGTCCAAATACGATGCTGTCAGCGGAAAGTACACAGACCTCGATGCCAAAGTTGCTGAGTATAAATCAGGTGTGGATGGCATGTCGCAAAACCTTTCGCGGGTGCAGACAAATCTACGGGACAACTATAGTACCACAGCCACGATGAATGCTACTATTCAGGCCAAGATAGATGGCCTGTCCTCAACTATATCACAGACTTATGCCACAGGATCAGATGTTCAACAGAAGCTTGCATCTGCCGATGCAACTGCAAAAGGCTATGCAGATGCGGCAAAACAGGCAGCTGTTGATACCGCACAGGCTTCAGCAAAAGAGTTGTTAAAGTCATATGCCACAGTTACGCAAACACAGTCAATGATTGACCAGAAGGCAGGAAGCATTGAAAGTAAGGTATCATCTACGTACGCCACAAAAAAATCTGTTGGCGAATTGCAAACATGGAAAACAGAAGCGTCTCAGAAGATCACTGACAGCGCTATAGTATCAACAGTCACATCGAGCACGGAATGGACAAAAAAGGCTGACAAAGCATCACTGATCAGTCAGATCAATCAGTCGGCAGAACAGATCAAGATCCGTGCAAACATCATAGACCTGCAGGGCAACATCAGTATCACGGATATATCTAACGACGCTATGGATACTATCAAAAACTATAGTATCACGGCATTGTCAGATGCAAAAAAGTACACGGATGAATGTGATAAGTTAGTGATTAAAGATTCACAGGATTACTCAAAAAGCTACACACTTTCCGAAATCGGAAAGCTGGAAGCGTCCGGAGGAAATCTCGTCAAAGGATACAGGTTCTCTGACGATAACATTAAAGCATACTGGAACACGGCCGGGACAATCAAGTCGGGACAGAATGATCCAGATGGTGGGAAAAATGCAGTGGCTATCGTTGCGGACGCAGCGAATTGCTATTTGGCTTCAAAAAGAAACGAAAACACGATAATCAACGCCACAGGCCGATATACAGTGACCTTCTGGGCCAAGGCATCAAAAGCGCAGACAGTGACATTCTCCTTTAACAAGGTCAGTGAAAGCATAGCGTTAACCACCACCTGGAAAAAGTTCTCCTTCATAAAGGATATCACGAGTATCGCAACATCCGGAAGTTTGATAATATTCGGCGGTAGCAATTCAATCAGCACCGGTGATGGAACTATCTATATTTACCGGCCAGACGTGCGGCACGGATATTCTTCGGAAGATATATTCAATTTACTGACCAACAACGGAAACATCCAGGGTATGTACATGACCGACGGCAAGTTGTACTGGAATGGAACATACATCAAGTCTAAGTCTATAACCACGGCCGCACTTGCAGCTGACAGTGTAACAGCTGAAAAAATTAAAGTAGATGATCTGTACTCTTTGAAAGCAAGCATAGCCGGGTTCAAGATCTCATCAGATACGATATCGCATCAAAGCATTACAAACCCCGAAAGCGGTATCGGACAGAACTATTACGATACATTTTTTTCTTCAAAGGATAAACGCCTTACTTTTCGAAAAGGACCGGGAACATCTGACTACATTACATTTGATATACGAGGTCTGCGAGCCAGTGGAGGAAAAAGATTAAACCTGATATCAGACGCAGAAACAAATGACAGCAGCGAGGGTTTTTCCTCTGGAGCTCATCACTCTATGGGACATACAAACATTTACGGGAATTTATACGTAGCAGATAGTTTTCGGACAGCTGGAACTAAACAGGCAGTTCGTCAAACAGAAAACTACGGAGAAAAAGGCGTTTACTGCTATGAGACCCCAACGCCGCATTTCGGCGACATTGGATCCGGAGAGATATCAGAGGATGGAAAGTGCTACATTGACATTGAGGACATCTTAAAAGAGATGATTAACACAGAAATGCAGTACTATGTTTTTTTGCAGAAATGCGGTGAGGGAGATCTGTACGTATCAGAATGCTTCCCGGATTACTTCATAGTCACTGGTACACCTGGTCTCAGATTTTTTTGGGAATTAAAGGCAAAACAGAAAGGTTATGAGTACAACCGATACGAAGGCGAGGACAGAGTAGTAGGATTCAGAAAAATAGCATATGACGAAGAGTATATCGCAGAAACAGAAAAGCTCATCGAAGAAAGAGAGGAAATATGAAGGTATTAACGAGTTTTATAGTATTAAACACAGGAGAAGGTGAAAGAATCTCATTCACCTATTCGGAAGTAGCTGAGGACGGAACAATCATCAGCCAGAATAACAAGAAAAACTTCCTCGTACTTAACAAAGAACTGAAAAATCATATCAGCGAAATTAAGAAATATATCGAAGATAATCACCTCACAGAATAGGAGAAAACATATATGAAGATCAGAGCAGAGCCGTAAGGCTCTTTTGTTTTACGCAAAATTGCGCCGGCGCAACACCGGAGAAAGTGTGAATGATTGAAAGAAATGCTTACACAGACATACGTTATTGCACTTCCGATTGTTTTAGGATACATCGTCTGGCTTCTAAAAAACCAGAAAAAAGACCGGGATGCAAATAGTAAGGGAACCATGCTCTTGCTTCGTGTTCAGATGATCGAATACCATTCAAAGTACATGAAAATGGGAGATATCCCATCTTATGCTTATCAGAACTTTTGTGAGATGTATGAGGCTTATCATGAACTTGGCGGGAACGGCATGGTAACAAAAATGAAACAGGAAATTGAAGAATTACATATCAAAAGAAAAGGAGAATGATCATGAATATTAATACAATTACACAGTATGTAACTTACGCCCTTGCCCTGATCGGCATTCTGGCTTTCATCGTATCAGCTATTGTGCAGGTAATCAAAGACCTTCCGGGACTGAAGAACATCCAGACCAGCATTGTGGCGCTTGTATCATCTATGATCCTGTGTCCACTGGCACTGATGGTCATGTGCACATATTATAAAGCTGCAGTTACCTGGTACTACATCGCAGCATCAGTCATTGCGGCATTTATCGTTTATTTAGTTGCAACCGGGGGTTGGGAAAAAGTTAAGGAAATCTGGGATAGAACAAAATATAAGGATTCAGAGGGCGAGTGATCGTCCTCTTTTTTGAGAGGAGAAAACAATATGCTGAAGATCATGGGAAAATCACAGGTCAGCATTGAACAGATGCGGGCTTATATCAAAAAAGTAAACCCAAAGGTGTCCGATTCGGTCATCAAGATGATTTCTCTGTATATCGCAGAAGGTGCGGCAGAAGGAGTCCGTGGTGACATTGCTTTTGCTCAGTCTTGCTTGGAAACTGGGAACTTCACTTTCAGCGGATCCGCGGTGACGCTCAGCCAGAACAACTTCTGTGGAATGGGCGTGACTAAAATCGGCATGAAGGGCAACAGTTTCAAAACCCCGGCAGAGGGCATCCGAGCACAGATCCAGCACCTGCAGGCCTACGCATCCACAGACCGACTAAAGAATCGTTGCGTGGATCCGCGCTATACATACGTCAACAGAGGCTGTGCAGAGCACGTGGAGCATCTGGGCATTCAGGAGAATCCAAAAGGTCAGGGGTGGGCATCCGGCCGGAATTACGGCCAGAAGATCATTAATATTCTGAATAGCATATTATCCATTAAGGCATCAAATAAGACATCAAAAACAGAAAAGGAGAGTACAACCATGAATATCAACACAAGTCTTATCAGTAACAATAACAGCTATGCAGGCCAGACACCGGCATATATCGTAATTCACAACACAGATAACTATGCCAAGGGTGCAAATGCGAAAGCGCATGCTAAGGCTCAGCATGATGGCAACTTTAAAGGCTATTCCGCACATGTATATGTGGATGACACAGAGGCGTATCAGGCGCTTCCATATAACCGTGGCGCATGGCACGTAGGGGTTAACTACGGCGGTCGGCTGTTTGGTACTGTCAACAACAGAAATTCAGTAGGGATCGAGATGTGCGTCCAGGCAGGCTATAACTATGAGAAAGCTTTCCAGAATACAGTCCAGGTGTGCAAACAGCTTATGAAACAGCTGGGAATCCCGGCAGACAGAGTTGTGCAGCATTATGATGTATGTGCAAAGAACTGCCCGTCAGCAATTCGAGCAAAAGGTGACTGGAACCGGTTCAAGCAGCTGATCGGAGCTAAGACCGCCACACCGACGGTAGATAAGTACTATCGCACAAGAAAGTCCTGGGCTGACAGCAAGAGCCAGATCGGAGCATACAAGAGCCTTGAGAATGCAAAGAAAGAGTGGAAACAGGGATACACCATCTATGACTGGAACGGAAAAGCAGTGTATCCGGTACAGACTTCAAAAAAGGCAGTAGTTCTGACGGGAAAGTTTGAGACCCAGCTTCCAATCATCCGGAAAGGGAATTCCGGCGTTGCAGTTTCTGTGCTGCAGTCTGTACTTGGTGTTACTGTGGATGGCAATTTCGGAGACGATACAGAAACATCCCTGAAAGTTTTCCAGAAAAACACAGGCGTAAAGGCAAATGGAACCTGCGGTATTGATTCCTGGAAAAGAGTGATCGAACACATGAAAACCAACACAAAATAACTTCCTATTGTAGAAAAAGTCCGGCAGGTACCCACTGCCGGACAGATTGTATCATCATTCGGAAAGTTAAATTATCTGTTATTGTACTCAGGTGGGCCGGACGGAGAAATAGGAGCTTCCATGCGGTATCTTTCCCAGCGTTTTACCGCACCGAACCGGATGGTCGCGGCAGTGCTCAATGATGTGGGAACAGAAGAACTGGCGCATTTGGAAATCGTATCCACCATTGTCCATCAGCTGACAAAGGATCTTTCTATGGAAGAAATCGAGAACAGCGGACTTGGGCCGTATTATATTGACCACACGGTGGGAATCTGGCCGCAGGCTGCAGGTGGAGTGCCCTTTAATGCCTGCGAATTCCAGAGTAAGGGTGATCCGATCACGGATCTGTTTGAAGATCTGGCAGCAGAACAGAAGGCACGCTCCACCTACGATAATATCCTCCGGGTGGTGAAAAATATCCCGGAGGTTGCAGATCCCATCCGTTTCCTTCGGGCAAGAGAGGTAGTCCATTTCCAGCGTTTCGGTGAAGCACTGAGATCCGTGCAGGAGCAGCTGGATGCCAAAAATTTCTATGCCTTTAACCCGAGCTTTGATGCTCCGTGCAAAGCTTCCTGTGAAGAGTGATGGATCAGAGAAAAAATCTGTCTGACAGGAATCATATCTGAAATAAAAAGAGCTGCACAGCCGGCAGGGATCCTGCGGCTGTGCAGCTTTGAATTTGTTTTTTGGGAAAAAGATGTTTGTAACCTGCATTTCTTGTTATGCGTCTTTTTTATCGTCTTTATGCAGATTCTTCTGTGCTGTGGAAAGCATAAGCTTGATCCTGTTCAGCTGATTTACTTCGCTGGCACCTGGATCGTAGTCGATGGCAACAATGTTGGCTTCCGGATGCTCACGGCGAACTTCCTTGATGACACCTTTTCCTACGATGTGGTTCGGCAGGCATCCAAAAGGCTGGATGCAGACGATGTTCGGGATACCGCCGTGGATGAGTTCCATCATCTCTCCGGTCAGGAACCATCCTTCACCGGTCTGATTTCCGGCAGAAACGATGGGCGCAGCCATTTTTGCAAGATCACGGATATCTGCGGCCGGTGTAAAGTGGCGGCTCTGCTCCAGGGCCTCATTTGCTGTTTTTCTCAGCCAGTCGATGGCTCTGAGGCCAAGATTTGCGATGGTTGCCTTGGATTTCTTGAATCCAAGCTTTTCAACCTTGAAATTCTGGTTGTAGAAGCAGTAGCAGATAAAGTCGATAAGATCCGGAACAACCGGTTCTGCCCCTTCTGCCTCCAGAAGATCTGCCAGGTGGTTGTTGGCAGCAGGCAGGAACTTGACAAGGATCTCACCTACGATACCAACGCGAGGCTTTTTCTCATCGGAGATCGGGATCGTATCAAAATCATGGACCATCTCACGGCACATTTTTTTGAAGGTACCATGGCTGACGCTGCTGCCTGTTACGAAGGCAATGACGCGCTGCTCCCAGATCTTGTGCTTGCGGTTTACGATACCCTTTTCCAGCTCGTAAGGACGCATGCGATATACGCATTTCATCAGGATATCACCGAATACGGCACTGTAAACGATGCGCCTGATCAGCGGCAGTGTCAGCTTAAAGCCAGGGTTGCTCTCCAGTCCGCTTAAGTTGAGGGAGATAACCGGAATCTGCTCCATACCGGCTTTTTTCAGGGCGCGGCGGATGAATGCGATATAGTTGGAGGCACGGCAGCCGCCGCCTGTCTGAGACATGATGACTGCAGTTTTGTTCAGGTCATATTTGCCGGAAAGAAGAGCATCCATGATCTGTCCCACAACCATCAGGGACGGATAGCAGGCATCGTTGTTTACATATTTAAGGCCCACATCAACAGCATGCTTGTTGTCGTTGGGGAGGACTTCCAGGTTATAGCCGGATGCCTTAAAAGCAGCCTCAAAGATTCCGAAGTGGAATGGAGACATCTGCGGGCAGAGAATGGTGTACTCCTTACGCATCTGCTTGGTAAAGGATATCTTCTCGATGGAAGCCGGCTTGATGTTCCTTTTTTTATTCTGTGCCTGTTTTGCACGGATAGCAGCGATCAGGGAACGGATACGGATCCTTGCCGCACCCAGGTTGTTGACCTCATCGATCTTCAGGCAGGTGTAGATCTTGTCACTTCCATCCAGGATCTCATAAACCTCATCGGTGGTAACGGCATCAAGTCCGCATCCGAAGGAATTCAGCTGGATCAGATCCAGATCCTCTCTTGTTTTTACAAAATTTGCGGCAGAGTAGAGACGGGAGTGATACATCCACTGGTCGTTGACACGGATGGGACGCTCCAGATGTCCAAGGTGTGCAACGGAGTCTTCGGTAAATACGGCGATTCCGTAGCTGTTGATCATATCTGGGATACCGTGGTGGATTTCCGGATCAATATGGTATGGACGGCCTGCAAGAACGATTCCGCGGCGGCCGGTTTCTTTCAGGTACTGCAGGGTTTCTTCACCCTTTTTCTGGATATCCATATGTACGGCTGCAAGTTCTTCCCAGGCCTTATGGGCAGCAGCTTTGACCTCGGCAGCAGGAATATCCTGGAATTCTTCCACAAGGCGGTTTGTCAGGATATCCTCGGAAGTAAATGCCAGGAACGGGTTGCGGAAGGTGATGGATGGATCACTGAGCTCGTCCACATTGTTCTTGATATTTTCCGCATAGGAAGTAACGATCGGGCAGTTATAATGGTTGACCGCATCCGGGAACTCGTTGCGTTCGTAAGGGATGCATGGGTAGAAGATAAATTTCACACCGTTACGGATCAGCCATGTGACATGTCCGTGAGCAAGCTTGGCCGGGTAGCATTCGGATTCACTTGGGATGGATTCGATACCCAGCTCGTAGATCTTACGTGTGGAAGTAGGAGAAAGTACCACCTGGTATTTCAGCTCTGTAAAGAAGGTATACCAGAACGGGTAATTTTCAAACATGTTCAGAACACGTGGGATACCAACCTGTCCACGGGTAGCCTTATCTGCGGAAAGTGGTTCATAGGAAAAGAGCCTCTTATATTTGTAATCGAAAAGGTTCGGGATATGATCCTTGTTCTTTTCCTTTCCAAGTCCGCGCTCACAGCGGTTTCCGCTGATGTATTTACGGCCGCCGGAGAATTTGTTGATGGTCAGACGGCAGTTGTTGGTACATCCGCGGCAGTTTGCCATGGAGGTGGTGTACTGGAGGCTGTTGATCTGATCGATGGAAAGCATGGAGGTTTTTTCACCCTCCTGATAGCGCTCCCTTGCGATCAGAGCAGCACCGAAAGCACCCATGATCCCGGCGATATCCGGGCGGATGGCCTGGCAGTTGGCAATCTTCTCAAAGCTGCGGAGAACTGCGTCATTATAGAAGGTACCACCCTGTACAACGATATGCTTGCCAAGCTCGGAAGCATCGGAAACCTTGATAACCTTGTAGAGGGCGTTTTTGATAACGGAGTAGGCAAGACCAGCGGAGATATCGGAAACCTCAGCGCCTTCCTTCTGGGCTTGCTTAACTTTGGAATTCATAAATACAGTACAGCGTGTTCCAAGATCAATGGGATGTTTTGCAAAAAGAGCTGCTTTTGCAAAGTCCTGTACTGTGTAGTTCAGAGATTTTGCAAAGGTTTCGATAAAGGAACCGCAGCCTGAGGAACATGCTTCGTTGAGCTGTACACTGTCAACCGTCTGGTTACGGATCTTGATACATTTCATATCCTGACCGCCGATATCCAGGATGCAGTCTACTTCAGGATCAAAGAAAGCAGCTGCGTAATAATGGGAAACGGTTTCGACTTCACCTTCGTCAAGAAGAAGTGCCGCTTTGATCAGGGCTTCGCCGTAACCGGTGGAGCAGGAAAAAGCAATTTCTGCATCTTCCGGAAGAAGGCTGTAAATCTCCTTGATGGAATTGATGGTGGTTTTCAGCGGGTTTCCGTTGTTACTGCTGTAGAAGGAATAAAGAAGAGTTCCGTCTTCGCTTACCAGCGCGGTTTTTGTTGTGGTAGAGCCGGCGTCGATCCCCAGGAAGCATTTTCCCTTATAGGTGGAAAGATCTCCGGTTTTTACCCTGTAGGCACTCTGACGGTCATGGAAAGCCTGGTAGTCGTCCTCTGTGGCAAAAAGCGGCTCCATACGTTCTACCTCAAAATCCAGCTTGATGGTAGTCCGCATGCGTTCCTTCAGTTCAGTCAGGGAAACGGTAACATCCTGCTTTGCATTCAGGGCGGAGCCGATGGCTGCGAACAGATGAGAGTTGTCCGGTGCGATAATATGTTCATCATCCAGCTTCAGGGTTCGGATAAAAGCAGTCTTCAGCTCAGAAAGGAAGTGAAGAGGCCCGCCAAGGAAGGCAACATGTCCGCGGATCGGTTTACCGCAGGCAAGACCGGAGATGGTCTGGTTGACAACTGCCTGGAAAATGGAGGCAGAAAGGTCTTCCTTAGTTGCTCCGTCGTTGATCAGTGGCTGGATATCTGTTTTTGCGAAAACACCGCAGCGTGCCGCAATGGGATAAAGTGCCTTGTAATGTTTGGCGTATTCATTAAGACCTGGTGCATCGGTCTGGAGCAGAGATGCCATCTGGTCAATGAAGGAACCGGTACCGCCGGCACAGATGCCATTCATACGCTGCTCTACATTTCCGTTTTCGAAATAGATGATCTTGGCATCCTCGCCTCCAAGCTCGATAGCAACATCCGTCTTTGGTGCCAGCTTCTGCAGGGAAGTGGATACGGCGATAACCTCCTGTACAAAAGGTACTTCCAGATGATTGGCAAGTGTCAGTCCGCCGGAACCTGTAATGACCGGACAGAGTGTCAGTTCACCAAGCTGATCCTCAGCTTTCTGAAGAAGATCTGCAAGGGTTTCCTGGATATTTGCAAAATGTCTCTCATAGTCGGAGAAGACAAGCGTATCGTTTTCGTCTAAGATCGCAATCTTAACAGTGGTGGAACCAATGTCAATTCCAAGTGTGTGTTTCTTCATAAAAAATTGATTTCCTCCTCGTTGTATCTATACAGGGGTTGCCCGACTCTGACATTTCTGTCAGATGGGAGTTGTTTCTTCTTATTATAAAGGATTTTTAAGCGAATATTCTATATTATACGATATCGTTTAAAAAATGGCAATGTAAAAGTTTAACAATCAGTAGCCGTAAAGAAAAAAATGTGTTATGATATTGACTAAAAGTTTTGAAAGATATTTGCATCGACAGCTGGTTATGGCTGTATCTGCGACGCAGATGCCGGGCAGAGACAACTTTAAAATGTTTTTAGAAGGGAAATGAAATGGCAGAATATAAACTGATCACAACAGAAGGAAGAGCGAAAAGGGGCGAGTTTAAGACGGTCCACGGAACGATCCAGACTCCTGTTTTTATGAATGTAGGAACAATTGCGGCAATTAAAGGTGCAGTTTCCACTGTGGATCTTCATGAGATCGGTACACAGGTAGAGCTGTCCAATACCTATCATCTTCATGTGCGCCCTGGAGACAAGGTGGTAAAGCAGCTGGGAGGTCTTCATGAATTTATGAACTGGGACAGACCGATCCTTACCGATTCCGGCGGATTCCAGGTGTTTTCGCTGGCGAAGCTTCGTAAGATCAAGGAAGAGGGCGTGTATTTTAACTCTCATATCGATGGTCATAAGATTTTTATGGGACCGGAGCAGAGCATGCAGATCCAGTCAAATCTGGCTTCTACCATTGCAATGGCCTTTGATGAGTGCCCAAGCAGTGTGGCAGACAGGGATTATGTACAGAAATCGGTAGCGCGTACAACACGCTGGCTTAAAAGATGCAAGGATGAGATGGCTCGTCTGAACAGTCTGCCGGATACCATTAACAAGAACCAGCTTCTTTTTGGCATTAACCAGGGGGCTGTTTATGAAGATATCCGTATTGAGCATGCCCAGGCTATCGCGGAGATGGATCTGGACGGCTATGCAGTGGGCGGCCTTGCAGTTGGTGAAAGTCATGAGGAGATGTACAGGATCCTGGATGAGGTGGTTCCGCATTTGCCGCAGAACAAGCCGACGTATCTTATGGGGGTTGGTACCCCGGCCAATATCCTGGAGGGGGTTGAGCGTGGTATTGACTTTTTTGACTGTGTATATCCCAGCCGTAACGGCCGTCATGGTCACGTGTATACCAACCATGGCAAGATGAATCTTTTTAATGCAAAGTATGAGCTGGATTCCAAACCGATCGATGAGGAGTGCCAGTGCCCGACCTGCCGTCATTACAGCAGAGCGTATATCCGTCATCTTCTGAAGGCGAAGGAGATGCTTGGCATGAGGCTTTGTGTTCTGCATAATCTGTATTTCTATAATCATATGATGGAAGAGATCCGGGATGCGCTGGATGCAGGGAATTTTGCGGCTTATAAGAAGATGCGTCTGGAAGGCTTTGAGGAAGGCAGGATCAACGGGAACCGGTAAGTTTTATTTATAAAATTTGTGTAAATTACTTTGATTTTATAAGAAAACTCTTGAAGGTTTTTTGGTTTTTGTGTATGATAGTACGAAGTGACACTTTTAGAGGTCAGTAACGGCGGGGGTACCGCAGATTATTTGTTTTTAGCAGGAGGAATTTGAAATGATCGCATCATCTACAGCGGCAGCTGGCGGACTTAGCGCGGGTCTTGGTATTGTCTGGATCGTAGTTCTGTTTGGAATTATGTATTTTATGATGATCCGTCCGCAGAAGAAGGAGCAGAAGAGAACTCAGACTATGTTGAACAGCATGGAGGTTGGTGACAGTGTTGTTACTACCAGTGGTTTTTATGGTGTTGTTATTGATATGACTGAGGAAGATGTTATTGTTGAGTTTGGTAATAATAAGAATTGCCGTATTCCTATGAGGAAGCAGGCGATTGCTGAGGTTGAGAAGGCTGATCAGGCTTCTGCTTGATGCTTTTTTCGCAATAACTTGAATATGAGAGAGGCACTGCGTTTTTTGTGACGTGGTGTCTTTTTTTGTATTTGTATGTGGACGAACGGACGAACGAACGGATGAAGGGACGCCGGGGAAGGGGATGCTGGCTGGTCTGCGGCTTCGTCGGGGGCTGGCTTCTAGGACGCCGGAAATCTGCTAAAAGCGTTTTTAAAAAGTCCGAACTCGCGGCCTGCTGCCGCTCAGACAGCGAACTTTTGAAAAACAACGCAGATTCCCGCCGTCCAAGAATCAGCTCCCCTCCTGCAGAAGCAGAGCCATCCAGCATCCCCTTCCCCGGCTGGTGCTTCCGGTGAGAAATAGTGTCGTTTGACGGTTGGTTGTGGGTCGTCAGCGTTGCGTTGGACGACTGCAATGGCTGAGTTTGTGTTTGATTGGGGGGACGGCTGAGGCGCTGCGCTGTCAGCCTGGATTGCGGATGTGCCTAGAATTGCGGATGTGATGGGAGAATAGCCTTTGATGCCAGCGCAGATGGACTGTGTGGATGTGCCTAGAATAGCCTTTGATGCCAGCGCGGATGGACTGTGTGGATATGCCTACAATTGTGGATGTGATGGGAATATGACAATTGTAATATTGTATAGAAATAAGTGGATTTTTGATAAAATTCGTGTAATAATGATGTTACTATCAGAAATGAGAGTGACGATGGCTTTGGAATATCGTAAAATTGTAAATAAGAATGAATTTTCAGAAAGGGGTTGGATTTATGGGTCTTATCAGAGCGGCTGTGGGTGCAGCGGGTGGTACGTTGGCGGATCAGTGGAAGGAGTTTTTTTACTGTGAGGCTATGGATAAAGAAGTGATGGTTGTGAAGGGGACGAAGAGGTCTTCTTCCAGGTCTTCCAATAAACATGGGAGTGATAATATCATTTCCAGCGGCAGCGGGATCGCTGTGGCGGATGGTCAGTGTATGATGATCGTGGAGCAGGGAAAGGTTGTTGAGGTTTGTGCGGATCCGGGAGAGTATACGTATGATGCTTCTACGGAGCCGAGTATTTTTTCAGGTAGTCTGGGTGACGGAATCAGGAAGACCTTTGATACGATCGGGAAGAGGTTTGCTTTTGGCGGTGATACGGGTAAGGATCAGAGGGTGTATTATTTTAATACCAAGGAGCTTGTGGATAACAAGTTTGGTACTGCTAATCCGATCCCGTTCCGGGTTGTGGATTCTAGGATCGGGCTGGATGTGGATGTGGCTGTGAGGTGTCATGGTGTTTATTCCTACAGGATCGCGGATCCCCTTCTTTTTTATACGAATGTGTGTGGAAATGTGGAGCGGGAGTATACCAGAGAGGAGCTGGACGGACAGCTGAAGGCGGAGTTTATCAGTGCGCTGCAGCCTGCTTTCGGAAGGCTTTCGGAGCTGGAGTTGCGTCCGAATCAGATCGTGACTCATAATACGGAGCTGGAGAATGCCATGAATGAGGTGCTTTCTGCCAAGTGGGAGGAGCTTCGTGGGCTTAAGGTGGTCAGTGTGGCACTTGGTTCTGTGACATTGCCGGATGAGGATGCCGAGATGATCAAGCAGGCTCAGCGTACGGCTATGATGCGTGATCCTGCTATGGCTGCGGCTACTCTGACCGGGGCCCAGGCGGATGCTATGAAGGCTGCGGCTTCTAATTCAGCAGGGGCTATGACTGGTTTTATGGGCATGGGTATGGCTGCTAATGCAGGTGGTCTGAATGCGCAGCAGTTGTTTGAGATGGGCCAGAAGCAACAGGCGCAGCAGCAGAGTGTACAGCAGCAGGCAGCGCGGCCGGTTTCGCCGGCAGGGAACGGAGCAGGGGCTGCGGCTGGTTCCTGGACCTGCAGTTGTGGTGCGGTTTCTTCGGGGAAATTCTGTCCGGAGTGTGGTGCATCGCGTCCGGTGGAGGACAGCTGGACCTGTTCCTGCGGTACGGTGAATAAAGGCAAGTTCTGTATGAACTGCGGAGCGAAGAAACCGGAGAAGAAGATGCAGTATCGCTGCAGCAGGTGCGGATGGGAACCGGCAGATCCGGAGAATCCACCGAAATTCTGCCCGGAGTGCGGTGATCCGTTCGGACCGGAGGATGCAGTATAGATCAGAAAGAGAGATGGTCAGGAGCAAAATGCAAGGTAACTCCTGCCGGTTGTTGGATACAGAATGATGAAGTGAGGTGAATATATGGCGAAGATGCAGGAGTTTAAGTGTCCGTGCTGTGGTGGCTCTATAGAGTTTGACAGTTCTGTGCAGAAGATGAAGTGTCCGTTTTGTGATACGGAGTTTGATGTCGGGACGTTATCGGAATATGCCCAGACTGTGGAGGAAGAGCAGCCTGAGGATATGAGCTGGTCGGATGAGGCCGGCAGTGAGTGGCAGGACGGGGAGAGT
This sequence comes from Blautia massiliensis (ex Durand et al. 2017), assembly GCF_001487165.1. Lineage (GTDB taxonomy): Bacteria > Bacillota > Clostridia > Lachnospirales > Lachnospiraceae > Blautia_A > Blautia_A fusiformis. The sequence goes on along the minus strand of NZ_LN913006.1, from coordinate 1,526,514 downwards.
GAGGGGCTGCGTACCTATGTGTGCAAGTCCTGTGGCGGTGAGATCGTGGGAGATGCCAACACGGCAGCAACGGCCTGCCCGTTTTGCGGAAGTCCGGTGGTAATGACCGGGCAGCTGTCCGGTGCACTGAAGCCGGATTATGTGATCCCGTTTAAGCTGGACAAGAAAGCGGCAAAGGAGAGGCTGAAAAAGCATCTTACCGGTAAGAGGCTTCTGCCGAAAGCGTTTAAGTCGGAGAATCATATCAGCGAGGTTAAGGGTATCTACGTTCCGTTTTGGCTGTATGACACAGACGCAGACGCAGATATCCGTTACCGTGCAACAAAGACCCGGTTCTGGAGCGATAGTGATTATGATTATACGGAGACCAGCTATTATGCAGTACACAGAAGTGGTTCTCTTGGTTTTGATCATGTACCGGTGGATGGCTCTGCCAGCATGGAAAATGATCTGATGGAGTCTATAGAGCCTTTTGATTTCAAAGAAGCGGTGGATTTTCAGACTGCGTATCTGGCTGGATATTTTGCAGATAAATATGATGTGACAGCCAGCGAGTGTGAGGAACGTGCCAATGAGCGTATCCGCCGCAGCACAGAGGCTGCATTCCGGGATACGGTGAGAGGATACGCCAGTGTGGTACCGGAGAATACCAGTATCCGGCTTCATAACGGGACAACGAAATATGCGTTATATCCCGTATGGATCCTGCAGACGAAGTGGAAGGGTGATAATTACATATTTGCTATGAATGGTCAGACAGGGAAATTTGTGGGAAATCTGCCTACAGATAAGAACGCTTTTGCACGATGGTTCCTGGGAACAACGGGGGTCGTGGGTGTGATCACTTATATTATCCTGTATCTGATCTGGGCTTTGTAGGGAGGTGGATGCCATGAAAAAAAGAATATCTGTATTTTTGATATCGATCTTTTTGTGTCTGGCATGTGCTTTTCCAGTATGGGCAGGCACCGTAAGCCGTCTGGATGACCAGGCGGGCCTTCTGGATGCAGAGCAGCAGGAGAGCCTGAGCAGTACTCTGGATGAGATCAGTGAGCGAGATCAGGTAGATGTTGTGGTCGTTACCGTTAACAGTCTTGAGGGAAAAACAGCCCAGGCGTATGCGGAGGATTATTTTATTGACCATGGATATGGACAGGGGGAAAATGGTGACGGTATTTTATTCCTGTTGGATATGGGAGACCGTAACTGGGCCATTGCAACACACGGATATGCGATAGAAGTGTTTACGGATGCCGGACAGTCCTACATCATGGATCAGGTGAAGCCTTATTTAAGTGACGGTGATTATAACGAAGCGTTTCATAAGTTTGCCACGGAATGCGATGATTTTATCACGCAGGCAGATGAGGCAGAGCCATACGATGTGGAAAACCTTCCAGATGAGCCTTTTGCGGTTGGGATAAACCTGCTGATCGCTCTTGCTGTGGGGCTTGTGGCAGGATTACTGGTGACCGGAAATATGAGAAGAAAGCTGAAAACTGTGCGAAAACAGGATCGGGCGGCTTCTTATGTGCGGCAGGGCAGTATGAATGTGACCAGAAGTAATGATTTTTACCTCTACAGTACGGTATCAAAATCCGCAAAACCGAAAAATGAGGATAATAGCGGTGGTTCCAGCACCCATACCTCATCTTCCGGTGATACCTTCGGTGGTTCCAGCGGGAAATTCTGAGAAGATCATCAGGAAAAACAGAATATGATAAAAAAAGAAAGACTGCTGTACCGGAATGGTAGGCAGTTTTTCTTTTTTCTGTGTGCGAAAGTATGTCTCTGTGGCGGCAGAAACAGGGAATTGCCGTTTATTTTTTGCATTCCGGAAATAACTTTATCTATTTAATAGGTTGAAATCCGTCGAAAAGTGCGTTATGATAATAACAATTATCCACACCAGTGCGTTAAAATTTTACAGCACAGGGGAAATCGGAGGAGTGAATAAAATGGAGTACAAGATTGCCCTGATTCCGGGAGACGGAATCGGTCCGGAGATTGTTGCCGAGGCCAAAAAAGTTTTAGACAGAGTATGTGAGAAATACAGTCATAAATTTTCATACACAGAGGTTCTTTTAGGAGGGGCATCCATTGATGCTCACGGAGTACCTCTTACAGAGGAAGCCATTGCCCAGGCAAAAGCTTCTGATGCAGTACTGATGGGTTCCATTGGCGGCGATGCCAAGACATCCCCGTGGTACAAGCTGGAGCCGTCCAAACGCCCGGAGGCAGGTCTTCTTGCGATACGTAAGGCGCTGAACCTGTTTGCAAACCTTCGTCCGGCTTATCTTTACAATGAGCTTCGTGATGCATGCCCGCTCCGTGATGAGATCATCGGAGATGGTTTTGACATGATCATCGTAAGAGAGCTTACAGGAGGTCTTTATTTCGGAGCAAGAAAGACTACTGAGGAGAACGGAGTCCGCACAGCAGTAGATACTCTTTCTTATAATGAGAATGAGATCCGCCGTATTGCCATTAAGGCATTTGAGATCGCACGTAAGAGAAGAAATAAGGTTACAAGTGTAGATAAAGCCAATGTTCTTGATTCTTCCAGACTCTGGAGAAGTGTAGTAGAGGATGTGGCAAAGGACTATCCGGATGTAACACTGGAGCATATGCTGGTTGATAACTGTGCAATGCAGCTGGTACGTGATCCGAAGCAGTTTGATGTTATCCTTACAGAAAACATGTTCGGAGATATCCTCTCTGATGAGGCAAGTATGGTGACCGGTTCTATCGGAATGCTTTCCTCCGCAAGCTTAAATGAGACAAAGCTTGGTCTCTATGAGCCGAGCCATGGTTCTGCACCGGATATCGCAGGCCAGAACAAGGCAAACCCCATCGCAACCATTCTTTCCGCTGCTATGATGCTGAGATATTCTCTGGATCTTGATAAAGAAGCAGATGCTGTGGAAACAGCAGTACAGAAGGTTCTTACAGAGGGTTACAGAACAGGAGATATCATGTCTGACGGATGCAAGCTTGTCGGAACCAAAGAGATGGGCGATCTGATCGCAGATGCCATTGCATAAATAAAGCGGGACAGAGAGAAGAAAACGAAACAGAACAGAAAAAACCGGTACCTGGAAGAGGAAGTCTATAAACAGATACCGGATCCTATCGTAAAGAATAAAAAGGAGAGACCTTAAAAATGAAAAGTGATACCGTAAGAAAAGGCACACAGCAGGCACCACATCGTTCCCTGTTCAATGCCCTTGGAATGACAAAGGAAGAAATGGACAAACCACTGGTAGGAATCGTAAGCTCTTATAACGAGATCGTACCGGGACATATGAACCTTGACAAAATTGTAAATGCTGTAAAGCTCGGCGTTGCAATGGCTGGCGGCACACCGGTTGTATTTCCGGCGATCGCAGTATGTGACGGAATCGCAATGGGACACGTTGGAATGAAATATTCCCTTGTAACACGTGACCTGATCGCAGATTCCACAGAGGCCATGGCACTGGCTCATCAGTTTGATGCTCTGGTCATGGTTCCCAACTGTGACAAAAACGTACCTGGTCTTCTGATGGCAGCGGCAAGGATCAACGTTCCTACTGTATTCGTAAGCGGCGGTCCGATGCTTGCCGGCCATGTAAAAGGGCACAAAACCAGTCTTTCCAGTATGTTTGAGGCAGTAGGATCCTATGCAGCAGGAACCATCACAGCAGATGATCTGGAAGAATTCGAGAACAAAACCTGCCCGACCTGCGGATCATGTTCCGGTATGTACACTGCGAACAGCATGAACTGCCTGACAGAGGTTCTCGGTATGGGACTGAAAGGAAACGGTACCATCCCGGCAGTATACTCTGAACGTATCCGTCTTGCAAAGCATGCAGGAATGCAGGTAATGGAAATGTACAGAAGGAACATCCGCCCAAGAGACATTATGACAAAAGAGGCAGTTTTAAATGCACTTACAGTAGATATGGCACTTGGATGCTCCACAAACAGTATGCTTCATCTTCCGGCTATCGCACATGAGATCGGAATGGATTTTGATATCAGCTTTGCAAATGAGATCAGTGAGAAGACCCCGAACCTTTGCCACCTTGCACCGGCAGGCCCGACCTACATGGAAGATCTTAATGAGGCCGGTGGTGTCTATGCGGTCATGAATGAGCTGAACAAGCTGGGACTTCTCCATACAGAGTGTATGACAGTAACCGGAAAAACAGTAGGTGAGAATATCAAAAACTGTGTAAACCTGAATCCGGATGTTATCCGCCCGATCGACAATCCGTATACAAAGACAGGCGGACTTGCCGTACTGAAAGGAAACCTTGCACCGGATGGTGGTGTTGTAAAACGTTCTGCAGTTGTACCGGAGATGCTGGTACATGAAGGTCCTGCACGTGTATTTGACAGCGAGGATGACGCAATTGTTGCCATCAAGGGCGGTAAGATCGTAGAGGGAGATGTTGTGGTTATCCGCTACGAGGGACCAAAGGGTGGTCCTGGAATGCGAGAGATGCTGAATCCTACATCTGCTATTGTGGGAATGGGACTTGGTTCTTCCGTAGCCCTGATCACCGACGGACGTTTCAGTGGTGCATCCAGAGGAGCCGCTATCGGACACGTATCACCGGAGGCAGCAGTAGGCGGCCCGATCGCACTGGTTGAGGAAGGCGATATCATCAGCATCAATATTCCGGAGCTGAAACTGGAGATCAAGGTTTCAGATGAAGAGATGCAGGCTAGAAGAGAAAAATGGCAGCCAAGAGAGCCGAAGGTGACAACCGGATATCTGGCAAGATACGCTTCCATGGTAACATCCGGAAACCGTGGTGCGATCCTGGAAGTACCGAAAGCAAAATAAGGAGGAACGAAAGATATGCAGCTTACAGGTGCAGAGATCATCGTAGAATGTCTGAAGGAACAGGGCGTTGATACCGTATTTGGATATCCGGGCGGCGCGATCCTGAATGTTTACGATGCCTTATATGAATACAAAGATGAGATCACACATGTACTGACCTCCCACGAGCAGGGTGCATCCCATGCTGCTGACGGTTATGCAAGAGCGACTGGAAAGGTGGGTGTCTGCCTGGCAACCTCCGGTCCAGGAGCAACTAACCTGGTAACAGGGATCGCGACTGCATACATGGATTCCGTACCGATGGTAGCCATTACTGCAAACGTAGGAAGACCACTCCTGGGAAGAGATTCTTTCCAGGAGGTTGATATCGCAGGTATCGTAATGCCTGTAACAAAATACAGTTTCATCGTAAAGAATATCGAAGATCTTGCAGATACGTTAAGAAGAGCATTTTATATTGCAAAAAGCGGAAGACCCGGCCCGGTGCTTGTGGATGTCCCGAAGGATATCACAGGAATGAAATATGAATATGAGCCATGCCATCCGGCTACGGTTAACCGTGAGATCAAAAGTATCCGTAAAGAAGATATTGATCAGGCACTGGAAATGATCAGAGAGGCAGAGAAACCGTTTATTTTTGTTGGCGGCGGATGTGTGATCTCCGGTGCTGACCAGGAAGTACGTGAGCTGGCTCGCAGGATCCAGGCTCCTGTCTGCGATACTCTGATGGGCAAGGGTACCTTCCCGGGAGAAGATCCTCTCTATACAGGTATGGTAGGTATGCACGGAACCAAGACTTCCGATCTTGGCGTAACAGAGTGCGATCTTCTTATTGTTCTCGGTGCACGCTTTAGTGACCGTGTAACAGGAAATACCAAAACTTTTGCGCATAATGCAAAAATCCTTCAGATTGATGTGGATGCTGCGGAGATCAATAAAAATATCAAAGTGGATGCCAGTGTGATCGGTGATGTGAAGGAAGTGCTGAAACGCCTTCTGGAGGAAATTCCGAAGAAAGAACATCCGGAGTGGATCGCACATATCCAGGAATTGAAATCAAAATATCCGCTGAATTATGATCACACACAGCTTACAGGTCCGTATATTATAGAGAAGCTTTATGAGTTGACCAACGGTGATGCGATCATCTCCACAGATGTTGGACAGCATCAGATGTGGGCGGCGCAGTATTATAAATACAAAGAGCCGAGAACTCTTCTTACTTCCGGTGGCCTTGGAACCATGGGCTACGGCCTTGGCGCTGCAATTGGCGCGAAGATGGGCAGACCGGAAAAAACAGTTGTAAATATAGCAGGTGACGGATGCTTCCGTATGAATATGAATGAGCTGGCAACAGCTGCACGCTGTGGCAGACAGCTGATCCAGATTGTTATGAACAATCATGTACTGGGAATGGTGCGTCAGTGGCAGACGCTCTTCTATGGAAAGAGATACTCTTCCACAGTACTGGATGACGCCGTTGATTTTGTGAAATTATCAGAGGCGCTGGGTGCAAAAGCCATTCGTGTGACAAAGATGGAGGATGTGGAGCCTGCACTTAAGATGGCACTGGCAGCAGAGGGACCTGTCGTTCTGGATTGCTGGATCGATCAGGATCTGAGTGTGTTCCCGATGGTACCGGCTGGTGCGAACCTTGATGATGTATTTGACGAGGAGGATATGAAGAAACATGAGTAGAGTGTATAATTTTTCTGCCGGACCGGCAGTGCTTCCAGAGGAAGTACTCAAAGAAGTAGCGGATGAGATGATGGATTATAACGGCACAGGAATGTCTGTTATGGAAATGAGCCACAGAAGTGCAGCTTTTCAGGAGATCATTGATACTGCAGAGAAAGATCTTCGCGAGCTTATGAACATTCCGGATAACTACAAGGTACTTTTCCTTCAGGGAGGAGCATCCCAGCAGTTTGCCATGATCCCGATGAACCTTATGAAAAACAAGGTCGCAGATTATATCGTAACAGGACAGTGGGCAAAAAAAGCTTATCAGGAAGCTCAGAAATACGGAAAAGCAAACAAGATCGCCTCTTCTGAAGATAAAACCTTCAGCTATATCCCGGACTGCAGTGATCTGCCGATCAGCCCGGATGCAGACTACGTATACATCTGTGAGAACAACACCATTTACGGCACAAAATTCAAAAAACTTCCAAACACAAAAGGTAAGACTCTGGTAGCAGATGTATCCTCCTGCTTCCTGTCTGAGCCGGTGGATGTAAGCAAATATGGTATTATCTATGGCGGTGTTCAGAAGAACATCGGACCGGCAGGCATGGTTATCGTGATCATCCGTGAGGACCTGATCACAGAGGATGTTCTTCCGGGAACCCCAACCATGCTTACTTATAAGACACATGCAGACGCAGGCTCTCTTTACAATACGCCGAATGCTTACTGCATCTATGTATGCGGAAAAGTATTCAAATGGCTGAAGAAGATGGGCGGTCTGGAAGTGATGAAGCAGCGCAATGAGGAAAAAGCAAAAATCCTTTATGATTACCTGGATTCCAGCAAGCTGTTCAAAGGAACTGTAGTTCCGGAAGACAGATCCCTTATGAATGTACCGTTCGTAACCGGTGACAAGGAAATGGATGCCAAGTTTGTTAAAGAGGCAACTGAAGCAGGACTTGTAAACCTGAAAGGACACCGTACTGTTGGCGGAATGCGTGCCAGCATCTACAATGCCATGCCAAAGGCCGGCGTAGAGGCACTGGTTGCATTCATGAAAAAATTCGAGGAGGAGAATGCATAATGTTCCAGTATCATTGCCTGAATCCGATCGCTGAAAAAGGTCTGAAACTTTTTGGCGATAATTATAAAAAAACAGAGACCGCTGACCAGTGTGACGCAATCCTTGTAAGAAGTGCAAAAATGCACGACATGGAGCTGCCGAAGAGCGTTTGTGCAGTTGCACGTGCAGGTGCAGGCGTCAATAATATTCCGGTTAAGGAGTATGCAGAGAAGGGTGTTGTTGTATTCAACACGCCTGGAGCTAACGCAAACGGCGTAAAAGAGCTGGTACTTGCAGGTATGCTCCTTGCATCCAGAGATATCGTAGGAGGTATCGAGTGGGTTGCACAGGAGAAAGATAAAGAGCACATCGGCAAGCTTGCCGAGAAGCAGAAAAAACAGTTCGCAGGATGCGAGATCAGCGGCAAAAAGCTTGGTATCATCGGTCTTGGAGCCATTGGAGCCATGGTGGCAAACGCAGCATGCGGTCTTGGCATGGAGGTATATGGCTATGACCCATATCTTTCTATTGATGCAGCATGGAACCTGTCCAGAACCATCAAGCACAGCAAGAGCCTGGATGAGATCTACAGCCAGTGCGATTATATCACCATTCATGTGCCGCTTCTTGACAGCACTAAGAAGATGATCAACAAAGAAGCTTTCGATAAGATGAAGGACGGCGTAGTTCTTCTGAATTTTGCAAGAGATCTTCTTGTTGATGAGGATGCGCTGATCGAGGCTGTTGAGAGTGGCAAGGTTAAGAAGTATGTAACTGACTTTGCAAATGAGACAGTTGCAGGACGTGAGGGTATTCTGGTAACTCCGCATCTTGGTGCGTCTACAGAGGAATCTGAAGAAAACTGTGCAGAGATGGCTGTAAAGGAGATCCGCGATTACCTTGAGAATGGTAATATCAAAAATTCAGTTAATTATCCGAACTGTGATATGGGTACCTGTGTGGCTGTTGGAAGAATCTCTCTTGCGCACAGCAACACACCGAATATGATCAGTCAGGTTACCAAGATCCTTGGATCTGAGGGATTGAATATTGCGGATATGACGAATAAGAGTAAAGGGGAGTTTGCTTATACTCTTATAGATCTTGAGAGTGCGGCGTCTGCTAAGGCGTTAGATGAACTCAAGGAGATTGAGGGAATGTACAGGGTGCGTGTTGTTAAGTAAAGTAACAAGAGGTTAGAAATACTTTTTTTTAAATACTGTGTGGCGTTTGCTTTTTTGGCGAATGGCGCACAGTATTTTTTTGAGGAAAAAAGGAAAACCGCAAAGGGGCCGCAAAGCCGCGGCCCCTCTGCACACCCCTCGGGCTTTTTTTAGGAGTGCTTGGTTGTGGAGGACGGGAGTTTTGTTGACTTGTGTCTGTATGCGACGGTGCTGGGAACGAAAGGTTGAGCCGATGGAGGAGAACGGCCTGAAGGGGTTGTTGAGAGGGAAAAAGTCTTGAGGCCGTTGTAGGTATGTGACGGTATTGGATGTGGAAGGTTGAGCCGAGAGTGAGGGTGGGAGGGCGTTGGTAGGTCTCGATGTGCGGGGCACATCTGCGGATTTTTTGGAATAATATAGAAGTGAATTTGAGCGGTAAATATATCAAATGCAGATATATCAAATGATCAAATTCAAATATATCAAATGATCAAATGTAAATATATCAAATTCAAATATATCAAATGATCAAATGTAAATATATCAAATGCAAATATATCAAATGCAAATATATCAAATGCAAATATATCAAATGCAAATATATCAAATGCAAATATATCAAATGCAAATATATCAAATGCAAATATATTAAATGCAAATATATCAAATGCAAATATATTAAATGCAAATATATTAAATGTAAATATATCAAATACAAATATAATGTGCAAATATAATATGCGTAATGATATTGGTTGTAAATTTTTATACGATAAGATATTAATAAAAATATATGATATAATAGGGAAAATATGAAGAATACACAACAATTGGCGGATAGGCGCGAAGCGTCGTTTCTGCGGTACGTGCCCGGAAAGAGGGGGTGCAGGGGGAGAAAAACGGGCTTCGTAACTTTGAGTGCTTTCTCCCCCTGCGGTGTTTTCTCAGCTTTTCAAAGCCAATAAACAAAAAAATAATTCAATAAAAGAAAAACATACACTACTTGCGGGATGCGATGAAGTCAAGAACTTCATCTCTTTCAGGCATTACGCGGAGTGCTCCCTTCTTTGTTGTGATGAGAGAAGCTGCTGCATTTGCAAAAGTAAGAAGCTCTGCGAGATTTTCGTCAGTGAGATCCTCAAGACCGTGTTCCAGCACATAATTCAGGGTGCTTGCACAGAAGGTGTCTCCTGCACCGGTGGTTTCAATGGTTTTTTCCTGAAGGAAAGGAGCAGCCTCGACCTTCCGTCCGCGATAATAAGCGCGGCTTCCGTCTTTTCCCATTGTGATCAGCACAAGCGGGATATGATATTTTTCTTCGATAAGGGCAGCACCCTTATCATAATCTGTTGTGTCAAAAAGAAATTCCACTTCATTATCAGAAATCTTCAGTACATCACAGCGTTCCATGCCGTATTCGATCTCTTTGCGGGCATCGTTCAGATCCTTCCAGAGTGGAGGGCGTAAGTTCGGGTCAAAGGTGATGATGCATCCGGCTTCTTTTGCCACGTCAAGAGCATAGCGGGTTGCTTCACGGACACCCTCATGTGTGGAAGAAAGCGTGCCGAAATGGAAGATCCTGGAATTGCGGATCAGATCGGCATCTACCTCATCCTTTGTCAGCATCATATCTGCACCTGGATTACGGTAGAAAGAAAAATCACGGTCTCCGTCCGGGTAAGTATGTACAAAAGCAAGGGTAGTGTGAATTTCATCGTCCATGACAAGATTTCTGGTATCAATGCCGCATTCTTCTACGGCAGCCTTCAGCTGCTTGCCGAACATGTCGTTTCCGACCTTTCCGATAAATGCAGTTTTTTTGCCAAGACGGTTCAGCATGGCAAGAACGTTACAGGGAGCTCCGCCCGGGTTTGCCTCGAAAGTAGGGTTTCCTTGGGAACTGTCACCGTTTTCTGTGAAGTCGATCAGAAGCTCGCCGAGAGCTGTTACATCATACTGTCTGTTTTCCATTGATGATTCCTCCTGATAAGTTATTTGTTTCATATTCTGCTTCATATTATAATCGTTACACATGATTTTGGGAAGGACCAAATCGAATTATTTTCTGTTCTGTTACCGGTTACTTGTGGTGCTTTTTGCGAAGATTAGAACTGTTATCTTTATTTTTCTGTAAAATGGTGGTAAACTTAGTCTATAAAACAACAAATATGATGGAGGAGACGATTATGGCTGATAAAGCGTATGAATATATGGATTGGCCCCGGATCGAGGCGATCGTTTATGGGGAGGAGGCATCACCTCGTGATGTGATGCAGCCAAGGGTAACAGAGGATGGCGTTCTGATCCAGGGATTTTTTCCGGGAGCGGATGCTGCAGAGGTTGTTGTAGGGGAAAAGAGTTATCCGATGATCCTGGAAGATGAGGCTGGTTATTATGCTGTAATGCTTCCGCTGAAAAGGATTCCGGAATATCGTTTCCGTGTGATAAGAGGAAGCAGGAAAGAGACTTTTTACGATGCGTATGAATGTCCATGCCAGATCACGGAAGAGGAGGAACGAGCTTTTTGTGCCGGTGTCTATTACAAGGCATATGAGAAGCTGGGAGCGCATCCGGGGACCTGTGGCGAGGTAGAAGGAACATATTTTGCTGTCTGGGCACCCAATGCAATCCGTGTCAGTGTGGTCGGTGATTTTGACAGGTGGGATGGAAGGCGTCTTCCGATGCATCGGATGCCAATGTCCGGAATTTTTGAGATTTTTGTTCCAGGTGTACAGGCAGGGGCCTCTTACCAGTATGAGATCAAGATCAAAGGCGGCAATGTACAGCGGAAGTCTGATCCTTACGGAAATGGAACCCAGGGAGCGCCGTCTGTGATTTCTGTTGTAACAGAGCTGGGGGATTTTTTATGGCAGGATGAAGCGTGGATGAAGGAACGTGAAAGGTTTGCCAGCCGTGAAGTTCCGGTTTCTATTTATGAAACGGATGTAACAGAGTGGAAAAACAGTGGTGAACTGGTGGAGTTTCTGAAGGAAACCGGTTATACGCATGTAGAATTTCATCCGGTGATGGAGTATCTTGACCGAAGTTCAGGAGGATATTCTACGTCTGCGTATTATGCTGTGACTACCCGTTTTGGGACTGCGGCAGATTTCCGGACACTGGTGGAGGATCTTCATCAGGCAGGGATTGGCGTGATCCTGGACTGGACACCGGCTCAGTTTCCGCGGTTTGATGCAGGGCTTGAGAAATTTGACGGAACTCCTCTTTATGAAGTACAGGATCCGGCTATGGCCGTTCATCCGATGTGGGGCACCATGCTTTATAATTACGGAAGTCCTATGGTCAAAGATTTTCTTATTTCCAATGCGTTTTTCTGGCTGGATGAATTTCATGTGGACGGATTTCGGATGGATGATGTAGATGCGATGCTGTATCTGGATTTTGGAAGAGAGGCGGGACAGTGGACGGCTAATCTTTATAGTTCCAATGAGAACCTTCAGGCAATGGAGTTTCTGAAGCATCTGAATTCTATTGTGAAGAAGCAGTATCCGGGGATTCTTCTGATCGCACAGGAGGATGGTTTATGGCCGCAGCTTACAGACAGTGTGGAGAATGATCATCTGGGGTTTGACTATAAATGGAGTGGTGGCTGGACAAAGGATCTTCTCTCTTACCTGGAAGCAGAGCCTTTGGACAGACGAAATTATTATGATCAGCTGACGCTTTCCATGATGTATGCATATAGTGAGCATTATGTACTGACTCTGGGGAAGAGAGATGTGGGTACGTTAAAAGAGTTTCTGGAGAAGCTTCCGGGATCTTCAAGGCAGAAGGATGCTCAGCTGCGTGCTGCGTATGGCTATCTGATGCTTCATCCGGGTGTGAAGATGACTGCGCCGGATGGGGATGTGGGGCCGGAAATGAGGGCGTATCTGCATGATCTGAATGAACTTTACAGGAATCATCCGGCGTTGTATGCAATGGATGGTAATTCGGATGGGTTTGAGTGGATCCAGTTTACCAGCTATGATGAGAATGTGGTTGCGTTTCTTCGTAAGACGGAAAAGCAGGAAGAAACGATTCTTGCGGTGTGTAATTTTTCACCGGTATCTTATGACAGTTACCGGGTTGGTGTGCCTTTTGCGGGGAAATATAAGGAAATTTTCAACAGTGACAGTGAAAAGTTTGGCGGACAGGGTGTGGTGAACGCACGGGCGAAAGCGGCTATTCATATGGAGTGTGATAACAGGGAATTTTCTTTGAAGCTGAAGCTTCCGGCTTATGGTGTGGCGGTATTTGGGTGTACACCGGAGAAGGGGGATGTGAAGAAAAGCTCTGTGAAGAAAGGAAATGTGAAAAAGACTGTGGGGAAAAGCAGGGGAAAGCGTATGGATAAGGCGAAAATGAAGGTGGTTGAAAAATCTGTGGCTGTAAAGGATGCGGTAAAGGTTGTGAAACGGGTGGCTTCTCGCAGGAAGGGGGCTTCCGGGGATGAGTGATGGTTTGTGAATTAAATGGGAATATGTTTGGGGGTGATTGGGGTGGTGAGGATTTAAGTGGATTGTAGGAAAAAGTGCTTGCATTTTTTGTAAAATACGGTATAATATCAGTTGTGTTTAGCACAAGCTGGAATAGCTCAGTCGGTAGAGCACTTCACTCGTAATGAAGGGGTCGTGAGTTCGAGTCTCATTTCCAGCTTATATATGACTGATGGGAGTCCGGTGTCTTTGGAATATGAAGATGCTGGGCTTTTTTTGTGTGTATGGATGTGGTCGAGGGACGCCAGAGGAAGGTGGCATCGCTCGGTGGATGCAGTCGGGGATGCTTTTGAGGTGTTGTGAGAAGGATGGAGAGGGACGCCAGAGGAAGGTGGCATCGCTCCGGGAGTGGATGCAGTCGGGGATGTTTTTGAGGTTTTGAGAGGTGGATGTGGTTGAGGAACGCCAGAGGAAGGTGGCATCGCACCGGGCAGGGACTCCGTCGGGGGGATACTACTAGGGCTCCGTGAGACGGCTAAAAGCATTGCGGCAGGGCCAGAACTCGCCTCCGGCTCAGACAGCAGACCCTGCCGCAATAACGCCGTCTCCCGCAGCCCAAGTAGTAATCACCCCTCCTCCGCAGCAGCCCGGAGCGATGCCACCTTCCTCTGGCTGACGCTTCCAGCCGACAGGAAAAAGCCAGAGTATGGGACAGAAGCAAACATTAACGAAAACATCAAAGAATCCAGAATCCAGATCGGCACAGCGTACCACCATAAGTACCGAAGAATACAGAAACCAGATCGGCACAACGTTCCATTCTGAGTACCGCAGCATACAGACAAAAGTCAACAACGCAGCACACACAACAACGCAGAACTCCTTCCGTGCCCAAGAGGGTGGGGGTGCAGGGGGAGGGCCTTCGGGCTACGGAACTCTGAGATGGCCTTCCCCCTGCATATTCCCGCATTGAAAATGCGACCGGCATAGCGCCATCCAGCGAAGAGACTTATTATTAAAAAACAACACGATAAACAACACAATAAACAACAATAAAGATAATCCTAAAATTACAAATAAGAATAAAAAATTGTCCTATAAAGATAAACTTCCAGGAAAATCTAAAAAAATTGAAATTTATGGTTGACAAGCATAACTCCCAGTGGTATTATAACTGAGCTGTCGCAAATAATTGTTTTTGAAAAGCAAACAATTAAAAAGAATTTCAGAAAAATGAAATTCACAGTTGACAAAAGACAGAAGATATGATAAAGTATCCAAGTCGTCAACGAAACGACAACAAAATCTTAACTCAAAAATGTTTGAAAAAAACTTAAAAAAGTGCTTGACAAACAAAAAGAGATGAGATAAAATAAACGAGCTGTCTGAGAGACAGACACAACAAACCTTGATAACTAAACAGTGAAACACATACGATTCTCGAAAATTTCTTTACATTTAAAGAACGGTTTAAACAAACCAAAAGCAGTAAAAACGAGAGATAGCCAAACGGTTGTCTTGAGTAAACGAATCAAACATTTTATCAGAGAGTTTGATCCTGGCTCAGGATGAACGCTGGCGGCGTGCTTAACACATGCAAGTCGAACGGGAATTACTTTATTGAAACTTCGGTCGATTTAATTTAATTCTAGTGGCGGACGGGTGAGTAACGCNGGAGACTGCCAGGGATAACCTGGAGGAAGGCGGGGATGACGTCAAATCATCATGCCCCTTATGATTTGGGCTACACACGTGCTACAATGGCGTAAACAAAGGGAAGCGAACCTGCGAGGGTGGGCAAATCCCAAAAATAACGTCCCAGTTCGGACTGTAGTCTGCAACCCGACTACACGAAGCTGGAATCGCTAGTAATCGCGGATCAGAATGCCGCGGTGAATACGTTCCCGGGTCTTGTACACACCGCCCGTCACACCATGGGAGTCAGTAACGCCCGAAGTCAGTGACCTAACCGCAAGGAAGGAGCTGCCGAAGGCGGGACCGATGACTGGGGTGAAGTCGTAACAAGGTAGCCGTATCGGAAGGTGCGGCTGGATCACCTCCTTTCTAAGGAAAAAGTAGAGAAACAAGATGTGTTTTACTGTTTAGCTATCAAGCTAAAAGATTTCTGGTGCCGATGCGGTTGGGGGACACACCCGTTCCCATCCCGAACACGACGGTTAAGACCCAATCGGCCGATGGTACTGCACTGGAGACGGTGTGGGAGAGCAGGTGGGCGCCAGATCAAAAAAAGAAAAACAGGAGAGATNATCCCAAAAATAACGTCCCAGTTCGGACTGTAGTCTGCAACCCGACTACACGAAGCTGGAATCGCTAGTAATCGCGGATCAGAATGCCGCGGTGAATACGTTCCCGGGTCTTGTACACACCGCCCGTCACACCATGGGAGTCAGTAACGCCCGAAGTCAGTGACCTAACCGCAAGGGAGGAGCTGCCGAAGGCGGGACCGATGACTGGGGTGAAGTCGTAACAAGGTAGCCGTATCGGAAGGTGCGGCTGGATCACCTCCTTTCTAAGGAAAAAGTAGAGAAACAAGATGTGTTTTACTGTTGAGTTATCAAGGGACCATACAGAAATGAGCCTAAGACGAAGGGGTTCCGAATTACTAAATTCGATGACACTATCGTGTCCTCTCATTAAGTTCCTCGGAACAAAGTTCGTACTAAATTCGCACTGCGCCTACGGCTTGTGCTCATTAAGTACTCTACTT